>NZ_SDMQ01000001.1 GCF_004324755.1 Propioniciclava sinopodophylli | reverse complement strand
GGGTGTGCGCGGCGGCGACCCCAGCGCCACAGCGATGGGATCGCCGCCTCGAACTGCACACCCAGGGCGCCCGGTAGCCTCGTGACATGGCACGACCACGCAACCTGGCCGCCGCCCTCGCCTCCGCGGCCCTGCTGGCCGGCTGCTCCGCGCCTGCGACCCAGACCCCGAGCGCGCCCGTGGCCCCCACCACCTCCACCCCCGGAACAACCCCCGTCCCGGCCACGCCCAGCGCGGCCGGGACGCCCGCGTCCGAGCCACGGCTGGGGCCGGACGGGCGCCCGTTCGTCGTCACCGAGGTCGCCGACTTCGCCGAGCCCTGGGCGATGGCGTTCCTGCCCGGCACGGACTGGCTGGCGATCACCGAGCGCTCCGGCACGATGCACCTGCGTGACCAGGCCAGCGGCCGGCTGCTGGAGGTGGCCGGGGTTCCCGACGTCGTCGACGCGGGTCAGGGCGGGTTGGGTGACATCGTCCCCGGCCCGACCTACGGGTCGGACGCCACCGTTTACCTCAGCTGGATCGAGCGGGGCGACGGGGGCACCGGAGCCGTCGTCGGCCGGGCCCGCCTCCTCGTGGAGGGGGACGCCCCCCGCCTCGACGGGCTCGAGGTCATCTGGCGGCAGACCCCCAAGACCTCCGGCAACGGGCACTTCAGCCACCGCCTGGCGTTCTCCCCCGACGGGCAGTACCTGTTCGTCAGCTCGGGTGACCGCCAGAAGATGGAGCCCGCCCAGGACCTCGGCAGCGGCCTGGGCAAGATCATGCGCCTCACGCCCGACGGCGCCCCCGCCCCCGGCAACCCGTTCGCCGACCGGGGCTCCCCCTCGGACGAGATCTGGAGCTACGGCCACCGCAACCCGCTGGGGCTGGCCTTCGACGCCGAGGGCCGCCTGTGGTCCAGCGAGATGGGCGCCCAGGGCGGCGACGAGGTCAACCTCATCGAGCAGGGCGCGAACTACGGCTGGCCGCGGGCGTCCAACGGGTCGCACTACGGCGGCGGGGACATCCCCGACCACGTCGAGGGCGACGGCTTCACCGCCCCCAAGGTGTGGTGGACGCCGTCGATCTCGCCGGGCTCGTTGATGATCCACTCCGGCGAGCAGTTCCCGCAGTGGGCCGGCGACGCGTTCGTGGGAGCCCTGTCGGGCCAGGCCCTGATCCGGGTCGACCTCGACGGCGAGGACGCCACCCAGGGCGACCTGTGGGAGATGGGCCAGCGCATCCGCGCGGTGACCGAGGCCCCCGACGGCTCGATCTGGCTGCTGGAGGACGCCCCCGGTGGCCGTCTGCTGCAGCTGACCGCCCCCTGATCACGCCCGCCGGGGACGCTCAGCGGCTGACCTCGACGACCGCGTGGGCACCACGTTCGGCGTCCACCATCACGTGGGAAACCACCGGGTAGTGGCCCGGCTCGGGGAACGTCAGCTCCACGAACCCGCCCTGGGCGGGCAGCAGCGGCAGCACCTGCGCGCCGCCGTCGGACGCCCCGAACGCGCCCTCGCCGCGGCGCAGCGTGTAGGTGCCCTCGGTCCAGGACGTGTCGAACTGGCCCCCCACGACGTGGAACGAGCTCGGCCGGTTGGGCCCGGCGTCCAGCACCCAGAACCGCACCCGCTCGCCCACCCGCACGCGGAAGGGCTGCTGGTCGTACTGGTTGGCGACGCCGTTGAAGACGACCCGGTCGGGGCGCTCGGCGTTGATCTTGTCGACGTCGACCTCGAGGGCCTCCTCGGGGGTGTGCGCCGCGTTGGCGAGGAACACCTCCGACTGCACCAGCACGTAGCTGTGGTCGACCGCGGGCAATCCCTCGGGCTCGATGACGACCGCCCCGTGCATGCCGGCGGCGATGTGCGTCGACATCGGCATGGTCGAGCAGTGGTACATCCAGATGCCGGCGCGGGTGGCGGTGAACCGGTAGACGAGCGACTCCCCCGGCGGGATCGTCCGCATGGGCCGGTCGGGCGCGAGCGCCCCGGCGTGGAAGTCGATCGAATGCCCGATGGTGCCGTCGTTGACCAGCGTGACTTCGAACACGTCGCCGACGCGGCCGTGCAGGGTCGGCCCGACGGAGCCGCCGTTGAACGTCCAGCGGGTCTGCCACAGGCCGGGCGCTACCTCCAGGGGCACCTCGGTCACCGTGAACGTGACCCGGTGCACCCTCTCCTCGCCCAGCGGCGCCAAGGCGGGGTCGACGACGCGGGACAGCGTGGCGTCCGGCACCGCCGGGATCGCTCCCGCATGCGCCGTGCCGTGCCCCGCGTGGCCACCCGCGGCGTCCGCGGGTGTGACGGCCGGCGCCTCGCCCTCGACGACGATGTCGAGCACCATGCCCATCTGACGGTGCCCGGCGACGCTGCACCAGCCCCGCGTCGGGGCGCCGATGACGCCGGCGTCCAGCTCGGCGGTCTCGCCGGGCTGCAGCCGGGGCGTCCGAGCGGCGCCGACGAGGAGGTCGTGGGCGGTGGTCGCGTCCGCGTTGCGCAGCACCACGACGAGCCGGTCGCCGCGCGGCACCGTGATGCGGCTGGGCGTGTAGGACATGCCCTCCGCGACGACCTCGACCCGGGTGGTGTTGCCCGTCGGCGCCACCTCGGACGCCGTGGGCGCGGCCACAGCGGTGGACAGGCCGGCGGCGGACGGGTCGACGCCGACGCCGACCGTCAGCGCGAGGACGAGCGCCGTCACGGCCGCGATGGCCTGGCCGCCCGACCAGAGGCGCCGCTCCGGCTCGGCCGGGCGCCCGGCGGGCCGCGGGCCGTCGGCGGCCAGCTCCCGCCGCGCCTTCGCGGACGCCTTGGCCCCCTGCACCAGCAGGGGCAAGAACAGCGCCAACGCCAGCACCACCAGCGAGGAGACGGTGACCCGCACCCACGACGGGGCAGGCAGCAGCCAGAGCAGCAGCCCGGCGTTGACGACGACGAGCCGCCACAGGGCCCAGCGGTCGAACCACGCCTGCCCGGCGCGGACGACGGAGGGCCCGCCGCCCAGCACGCTCGGGATCAGGTACGACAGCGCCCCGGACAACAGCTGCGCGGCGAAGCCGACGGCGAACACGGCCGCCAACGTCAGGGAGGCGTCCGTCACGGCGGCCCACTCCCCGGTGGTGGCCAGCAGGCACCCGACCCAGCTCAGGCCCACGACGGCCCACACGAGCGCGGCGAGCACGGACGCCGGCGCGAACTCCCGGAGCCCCTTGGCCCGCAGCGGCACCGCGAGCGCCCGGCCCCACCACGCCAGCCCGCCGACGTAGGCGGCCAGGCCGGTCAGCGCGAGCGGGCGCCAGCCGAGCAGCGCCCCGGCGACGAGCACCGCGAGGCCGCAGGCCAGCAGCGGCAGCGCCTGGCGTGCCAGCGCCTCGGCGCGGTCGTCCATGCGGGTGCGCAGCATTGTGGGCCAGAAGGTGACGAGGGTGCCCGTGACGGTGAACCCGACCCACCCGAGCAGGTTGAGGGCCATGTGGGCGGTCAGCAATCGGCCGTGGGCGTCCTCGGACAGGCCGGACGCCAGCGTGGCGCCCAACCCGGCGCCGACCGGCAGGCAGAGGGCGGCGGCAATGTAGTAGTGGGTGACGACGCGGAACCTGTTCGGCAACGCACCGCGCATGGTGTGCACCAGGTGGGCGGCGTGCCACAGCACCGCCGCCGACGCCAGCGAGGCCCCTACCACGACGAGCCACCACCGCTCCCAGGGCACGCCCACGAACACCAGCAGCGAGCCGACGCCGAGCAGCCCGATCCGGACGCCCTGGCGGCGGCGTCCGGCCTCGTCGGGCGGCGAGCGCAGCAGGGTGTGCGCGAAGTGCTCGCTCCACACCAGCGCCGAGTGCGACAGGGCGCCGAGCAGGACCAGGTGCACCATCAGCCAGCTCGACGACGGCACCCAGCGGTGCACGACGGTCAGCACGAGCGCGGCGAAGAGCCAGCCGAGGGCGACGTGGTCGCGCAGACGGCGGGTGCGGCCGGCGGGGCGTCCGGCCTCACTCACCGCGGACCACCACCCCGACGGCCGTGACAACGAACAGCAGCAGCGCGACGACGGTGCCGACCGAGCCGACCTCCCAGAGGGGGCCGCGGCCGGTGAGGTCGCCCACCACGCGGGCCGCCAGCGCGGTGTTCAGCACGACGAGCGGCAGCCAGAGCGCCGGCCGGTACGGCAGCGGCCGGCCGAGGACGGTGGGGAAGATGATCGGCGCGTGGGCCATGATCATGGACATTCCGAATCCGAGGAAGGTGGCGTGGATGGCGATGTCGTACGCCGCGTCGGTCGCCGGGACGCCGCCGACCAGCCAGGTCAGGCCGGCCACCGCGAGCCAGCCGTAGCCGCCGAGCAGGGCGGCCCCGTTGTAGCGGCGCAGCCCGTCGGCGCGGACCATGCGCCGCGCCACGTCGTCGCGCAGCAACCAGGCGGCGACCACGACGAGGCCGAGTCCCAGCGCGCGGGCGCCGGCGTCCGGCCACACGACGGTGGCGGACGCCGCGAGCGCCACCCACGACCCCAGCACCACCAGCGTCGGGACGGCCCGGCGCCCCATCGCCAACTGCGCCAGCTCGGCGCGCTCGGCGGCGATGGTGAGCACGAGGAAGCCGGTCAGCAGCCCGATGAGGGCGGCGACGTCGACGACCAGCCACAGCGCGGCGGCCGCCGCGGCGAGCACGACCGACAGCGCCTGCACGGCGACCAGCGGCAGCGGCGCGCGGCGCCACAGGCCGAGGAGGACCGCCAGGAAGAGCAGGCAGCCCTGCACGAGCAGCAGCTGCCCGATGAGGTGCTGGCCGAGCACCAGCGCGACCCCGCCGGCGCCCAGCACGCCCGGGGCCAGGTACGCCCACGGCTGCCGCAGGGCCTGGGCGCGCTCGAGCGCGATGAGGGTGCCCATGAAGCCGAGCACCATCACCATGCCGTGAACGTCGGGCAGGTGCGTCGCCCCGACCGGCGCCCACACGCCGACGGCGAGCAGCGCGGCGTCCAGCCCGGCCAGCAGGCAGGCACCGCCGAGCCCGAGCAGGGCGATCCGGCCCCGCGCCGCGCGCGGTCGGGACGCCGTGGGTCGCGGCTCGGCGGGCGCCTGCGTGGTCGTCACTGCGGCGCGATCAGACGCGGGCGAGCTTGAGGGTCCAGACGTCCGGGCCCTCCTCGAGGTAGGTGACCTCGATGGCATCGCCGTGCGCCTCGCGGACCTGCGCGAGCAGCGGCAGCGGGTCGTGGGGCGCGACGAGGGCCAGCGCGCGGCCGGGCGTCAGGGACGCGACCGAGCCGAGGATGGCCGCGTGGCGGATCGCATGCGGGATGGCGCGGGCGTCGAGGACGGGCAGCTCCTCGTCGTGGTGCGCGCAGCCGCAGGTGGCCTTCTTCTCGGTGATGGGCAGGTCGTTCATCGTTCTCCTCATGCTGGCGGTGGAGGTCCGGACAGGTGGAGGGCGGCCCCTTGAGTCCGGTGAGGGGCCACCCTCACGCTATTTATACACCTTCGGCTGTAGAAATACGAGTACACTGGCCACGTGGACCGCCACCGACTCGGACCGGCTCCCGCCAGCACGCAGGAGCCACTCAGTCCCTCCCGCGCGCGCGTCGCGTCCGCGCTGGACGAACTCGGCCCCGACGCCACGCTGTCCACGCTGGCCGCGCGCCTGGGCGGCCACCCCAACGCGACCCGCCAGCACCTCGACGGCCTGGCCGCCGACGGGCACGCCACCTCCACACCCCTCGCCGCGGGCGGGCGCGGGCGTCCGGCCCAGGGCTGGTCGCTGACGGCGTCCGGACGCCGCGCGCTCGCCGGGGACGCCGCCGACACCGCCTACGCCGAGCTCGTCGACGCCATCGCCGACCGGCTCGCCGGCCTGCCGGACGCCCGCGCCGAGGCCCACGCGATCGGCCGCGCGTGGGGTGAGCGCCGCCGCGGTCGCGCGCTGTTCGACGTGCTGGACGAGCTGGGGTTCGCGCCCGAGCCCGACCCGGACACCCCCGGCACCACCCGGCTGCTGTCCTGCCCCATCCTCGCCTCGGCCCGCGAGCATCCCGAGGTGATGTGCGCGATCCACCAAGGGCTCGTCCAGGGCACCCTCGGCCACGACCGCGTCCGCCTGCTGCCGTTCGCCGAGATCGGGGCCTGCCGCCTCGAAGTGCACACCAGCCCCCGACCAGGGGTTGCCGGCATGCGACCCAAACGAGATTGACGGCCCTGGTCGCCCACATCATCTGCACGCCCTCGTGGCCCCGATCCCGCGGCTCACGCCCGTGCACCGTCGGGTGGATTTCGCGCAATCGCCGCGCGTCCACCCCGGCGGCGGGCAGAACCGACTCGCAGTACCGCGCAACCTACGCTACCGTAGGTTCATCCCACCGCGAGGAGTCACCATGCCCCAGCACCCGACCATCATCCAGGGCGGCATGGGCGTCGCCGTGTCGTCGTGGCGCCTGGCCAACGCTGTCGCGCGCGCCGGCCAGCTGGGCGTCGTGTCCGGCACCGGGCTCGACGGCGTCGTCGCCCGCGTGCTGCAGGACGGCGACCCCGGCGGCCACGTCCGCCGCGCGCTCGCCCACTTCCCCGTTCCGGAGATCGCCGAGCGGGTCATGAACGCGTACTACCTCCCCGAGGGCCGGGCCGAGGGCCAGCCCTACCGCCCGCACCCCACGCTCACCATCGCCCCCACGCGTGCGGCCATCGAGCTGAGCCTCGTGGGCAACTTCGCCGAGGTGTGGCTGGCCAAGGAGGGCCACGACGGCGTCGTGGGCATCAACTTCCTGCAGAAGATCCAGACCGCCACGCTGTCGGCCACCTTGGGCGGCATGCTCGCCGGGGTGGACTACGTGCTGATGGGCGCGGGCATCCCCAAGGAGATGCCGCGCGTGCTCACCGAGTTCGCGGCCGGACGCCCCGGGCGGATGACCATCGAGGTCGACAACCAGACCAAGATCCACACCGCCGTACTCGACCCGGTGACCTTCCTCGGCGAGCCGCTGCCCCCGATGAAGCGCCCCGAGTTCCTCGCGATCATCTCCCTGCACGTGCTGGGCGGCTACCTCGCCCGCGACCCCGAGATCCGCCCCGACGGGTTCGTCGTCGAGGGCCCCGTCGCCGGCGGCCACAGCGCCCCACCGCGCGGCAAGCTGATCCTTGACGAGCTGGGCCAGCCCATCTACTCCCCCAAGGACGACGCCGACATCGCCAAGATGGTCGCCCTCGGGCTGCCGTTCTGGATGGCCGGCGCCTGGTCCACACCCGAGCGGGTCGCCGAGGCGATCAAGGCCGGCGCCCAGGGCGTCCAGTGCGGCACGATCTTCGCGCTGGCGTCCGAGTCGGGCCTCACCGACGCGATCCGGGGCCAGCTGCTGGAAGAGCTGCGCGCCGGCACGCTGCAGGTGAAGAACGACGCGCTCGCCTCCCCGACGGGCTTCCCGTTCAAGGTGGCCCGCCTGGACGGCACGCTGTCGGAGCAAGAGGTCTACGAGGCCCGCAACCGCATCTGCGACCTCGGCTACCTGCGCCAGCCCGCCGAGACCCCCGACGGCAAGGTCGTCTACCGGTGCGCCTCCGAGCCGGTGCACATGTACGTCAAGAAGGGCGGCGACATCGCGGAGACGGTCGGCCGCAAGTGCCTGTGCAACGCCCTGTTCGCCAACATCGGCATGCCCCAGCGCCGCAAGGACGGCTACGTCGAGGACCCGGCCATCACCCTGGGCTCCGACCTGACCGGCGCCCGCGGCCTGCTCGCCGAGCACCCCGCGGGGTGGACGGGCACCGAGGCCGTCACCTACCTGCTGCGCGACGCGGCCACCGGCGCCGCCTGAGGCCGTGGGACGCCGCCGCGCGCGTCCGCCCCTGCCGCAGCGGGACGGACTGGACGCCGTCCGGGTGCGGACGCCCGCCCGGGTCGGCGACGAGCCCGCGCCGTGGGCCACGCTGGACGCCTTCCTGCGCGACCGGCTGCCTGGGCGCGTCCCGGTCGACGCCTGGCTGGCCGAGGGTCGGTTCGTGGACGCCGCGGGCCACCCGATCGCGCCGGGCACGCCCTACACCTCGGCCACGTTCGTCTGGTTCCACAAGGACCCGCCTGAGGACCCCGAGCCGGACGACCTCGCCGTGCTGCACCGCGACGACCGGATCGTGGTGGTCGACAAGCCGCACTTGCTGGCGACCATCCCGCGCGGGGAGCACGTCAACTCCTCAGCGCTGGTGAAGCTGCGCCGCCAGCTCGGCCTGCCCGACCTCGCGCCCGCCCACCGGCTGGACCGGCTCACCGCGGGCATCCTGCTGTTCACCGTGCGTCGGGAGCACCGGGCCGCCTACCAGGGGTTGTTCGCCGAGCGGCGGGCTGCCAAGACGTACGAGGCCCTCGCGGCCGCGCTGCCCGCCCTGGCCGCGCCGACCGTCGTGGAGAGCCACATCGTGAAGCGGCGCGGCTCGCTGCAGGCCGTCGAGGTGCCGGACGCCGAGCCGAACGCCCGCACCGTGGTGACGCTGGTGGAGTCGCGCGGCGACGTGGGCCGCTACCGACTGGAGCCGACCACGGGGCGCACGCACCAACTGCGCGTCCACCTGAACGGGCTCGGCGCGCCCATCATCGGCGACCCGCTCTACCCGGTCGTGACGGAGCCCCCCGAAGAGCCGGGGCCCCCGCTGCGCCTGGTCGCGCGCACGCTCGCGTTCACCGACCCCCTCGACGGCGATGCCCGGGAGTTCACCTCCCGGGCACCGCTGGACTGGCCGTAGCCGATCACTCGTCGGCGACGCGCCTCCCGCGTTGGTTGCGGTCGCGCCAGTCGTCGACCTCCTCCTCGACCGCGTCGGCGATGTTGGCGCCGAACTCGCCTGGCGCTCCGCCACCCTGCACGAGGGTGGACGCCGCGGTCTTGGCCGGGGCCGCGGTGTGGCCGCGGCGGTTGATGAACCGCTCGACGCGGCCGGCGGCGACGGTGAGGAGCCAGTTGATCAGCACGAAGATGATGCCCACCACGATGTAGGCGGCGATCACGTTGCCGTGGCGCGAGCCCAGCTGGCGGGCGGCGGCGATCAGCTCGGGGTAGGTGATCGCGGTGCCGAGCGCGCTGTCCTTCAGGATGACGACGAGCTGGCTCATCAGCGCCGGCAGCATCGCGGTCAGCGCCTGCGGCAGCTCGATCGAGCGCAGGGTCTTCGCCGAGGTCAGGCCGATGGCAAGGCCGGCCTCACGCTGCCCCTTGGGCAGCTGGTGGACGCCCGAGCGCACCAGCTCGGCGATGACCGAGCCGTTGTAGAGCGTCAAGCCGACGATGACGGCCCAGAAGGACGCCGTCTGGCCGGGCATGCCGAAGTTGCGTGCCATGAAGAAGAACAGGAACGTCATCATCAGCAGGACGGGCACGGACCGGAAGAACTCCACGATGACGCCGCATGCCCAGCGCAGGGGCCTGGCCTGCGACAGGCGACCCATGCCGAAGATGAGTCCGAACACGATCGCGAACACGACCGACACCAGCGCGGCCTGGAGGGTCCTCCAGAGGCCGGGCAGCAGGTACTGCGTCCAGGTCTGACCCTCGAGGAAGGGCGTCCAAAGCTGGGGCTCGAGCTGGGCGGTCTCGTACAGGCGCCAGATGAAGGCGCCGAAAATGCCGGCGGCCAGCAGGAGGCCGAGCACCGTGAGGATGGCGTGGCGACGGCGGGCCTTGGGGCCGGGCGCGTCGAACAGGACGGCTTGTGCGCTCATCGCTTCACCGCCAGGCGGCGCGACATCTCGGTGAAGCCGACGCCGATCGGGAGGGTCAGGATGACGAAGCCAAGGGCGAAGATGAAGAACACCAGCAGGGATCCGGTCTCGTTCTCGACGATCGTCTTCATCATCGCCGAAGCCTCTTGGCTGCCGATGATCGAGGCGACCGTCGTGTTCTTGATGAGCGCGATCAGCACCGAGCCCAGGGGGGCGATGGCGCCGCGGAACGCCTGGGGCAGGATCACCTGCGACAGCGACTGGGTGAAGGTGAGCCCGATCGCCCGCGCCGCCTCGGCCTGCCCGACCGGCACCGTGTTGACGCCGGAGCGCAGCGCCTCGCACACGAAGGCCGCGTGGTAGAGCGAGAGCCCGACGATGGCCCACAAGAAGATCTGCGTCCGCAGCGGGGCGCTCGCCGGCGCCAGCGACAACTGGAGGATGTAGAAGGCGCCCAGCACGCAGAAGACCAGGATCAGGGTCAGGGGCGTGTTCCGGGCGACGTTGACGTAGAGCGCGCCGAGCTTCTGCAGCACGGCCACCGGAGACACGCGCATGATGGCCAGGATCGTGCCGAGTGCGAGCGACCCCAGCGCGGCCCAGAAGGACAACTGAATGGTCATCCAGAAGGCGCCGAGGATGTCGTACCGGGTGAGGATGTCGAGCATGCGCCCTCCGGGTAGTAGGGAATAGCGTCCTGAGGTCCCTGAGGTGCGAGCGGAGCGAGCCTCGAAGGCCCGTCCGTCACACCTCAGGGAAGCCGGTCAGCGGATCAGGAGCAGGCGGCCGGGGTCGGCGGGTTGCCGGGGCCGGCGGTGTAGTCGGCCGCGCCGAGGGTCTTCTCGATCGCAGCCTCCCAGGCACCCTCGGAGACCATCTTGGTGATGGCGGCGTTGACCTGCTCGCAGAGCGCGGTGTCGCCCTTCTTGAGGCCGACACCGTAGTTCTCCGTGGTGAAGGGCTCACCGACGAGCTTCAGCTTGCCCGCGTACTGGGACTGGGCTGCGAAGCCGGCGAGGATCGTGTCGTCGGTGGTGACGGCGTCGATCGTGCCGTTCAGCAAGGCCGGCAGGCACTCGGAGTAGGTGCCGAACTCCTGGAGCTCGACGTCGGGGTAGGCGTCCTTGATCTTCTGGGCCGGGGTCGAACCGGTCACGGAGCACAGCTTCTTGCCGCCCAGGGTGTCCTGGCCGGTGATCGAGCTGTCGTCGGCGCGCACCAGCAGGCCCTGGCCGGCGATGAAGTACGGCCCTGCGAAGGAGACACGCTCCTTGCGCTTGTCGGTGATCGAGTAGGTGGCGAAGATCAGGTCGACCTGGTCGGTCTCGATGAGGGTCTCGCGCTGGGCGCTCGGGGACTCGATCCACTCGATGTCACCCTCCTCGTGGCCGAGCTCCTTGGCCACGAACTTGGCGACCTCGACGTCGAAGCCCGTGTAGCTGTCGCCCTCGCGCAGGCCCAGGCCGGGCTGGTCGAACTTGATGCCGATCTTGATGCCGTCTCCGCCGGCGGGGCCCCCGGTGGCGGCCGGGGTCGCCGCCCCGCCGCCGCACGCGGCGAGGGTGAGGGCCATACCCGCGGCAGCCGCGGTGGCGATCAGTCGTCGTGTGAACATGTGGTTCTCCTTCGTGTTTTTCCCGTGGGCTGCGTCGAGGCGACGCGGACAGGCTGTGGTGTCAGTGCGTCAGGATCTTGCCGAGGAAGTCCTTGGCACGGTCCGACTGCGGGTTGGTGAAGAACTCCTCGGGAGTGTTCTCCTCGACGATCTGGCCGTCGGCGAGGAACACCACGCGGTTCGCGGCCTTGCGGGCGAACCCCATCTCGTGGGTGACGACGACCATGGTCATGCCCGACTTCGCGAGCTGGATCATGACGTCGAGCACCTCGTTGATCATCTCGGGGTCCAGCGCGGAGGTCGGCTCGTCGAAGAGCATCACCTTGGGCTCCATGGCCAGGGCGCGGGCGATTGCGACGCGCTGCTGCTGGCCGCCGGAGAGCTGGGCAGGGTACTTGTTGGCCTGGTGGTCGACGCCGACGCGCTTGAGCAGCTCCATGGCCTTGGCGTCGGCGTCCGCCTTCTTCATGCCGCGCACCTTGATCGGCCCCAGCGTGACGTTCTCGAGGATCGTCTTGTGGGCGAACAGGTTGAACGACTGGAAGACCATGCCGACGTCGGAGCGGAGCTTGGCCAGGCCAGCACCCTCCTCGGGCAGGAGGACGCCGTCGATGGTGATCGTGCCGTCGGTGATGGTCTCGAGGCGGTTGATCGTCCGGATGAGCGTGGACTTGCCCGAACCCGACGGGCCGATGAGGACGACGACCTCACCCTTACCCACGGTCATGTTGATCTGCTTGAGGGCCTGCATGTCCCCGTAGTGCTTGTTCACGTCCTTCATGACGACCAACGGCTCTGGCATGGGGTGCAACCTACCCAGTCAGTGCCGGAGATGTCTGCCCCCAACGGCGCGGGGGCCGGTAACCATGCGATCACAATCCTGTTGCGCCGAGGGCTTGGGTTTCATCCGCCGAGGGCTTGGGTTTCGATGAAACCCAAGCCCTCGGCGGACGGAAGTGGAGCCCTCGGCGGACGGAAGTGGAGCCCTCGGCGGACGGAAGTGGAGCCCTCGGCTCTCAACGTGGTTCCCCCCTCGCAACGCGGAAACAATCAGCGTTTCGAGGGAGGAAGCGCGTTGTGAGGGTCAGAGGACCTCGCCCGGCGCGTAGGCGGCGCCCTCGGGGTGCTTGGCCGCCAGCTCGCGGACGCGCTCGACGACGGCGTGCACCTGGGCGGCGGCCGAGCCGGTGAGCTCGAGCGGGTTGGCCACGGCGGCGTCCAGCACCTCCCGGTCGACGCCCAGCCGCTCGTCGCCCGCGAGGCGGTCGAGCAGGTCGTTCTCCTTGAGGCCCTTCTGGCGCATCTCCAGCGCGACGGCGACGGCGTGCTCCTTGATGACCTCGTGCGCGACCTCGCGGCCGACACCGTGCTGGACGGCGGCCATCAGCACCTTCGTGGTGGTCAGGAAGGGCAGGTAGCGCTGCAGCTCGGCCTCGATGACCGCCGGGAAGGCGCCGAACTCGCCGAGCACGGTGAGGAAGGTCTCGAAGAGGCCGTCGATGGCGTAGAAGGCGTCGGGCAGCGCGACGCGGCGAACCACCGAGCAGGAGACGTCGCCCTCGTTCCACTGGTCGCCGGCCAGCTCGCCCACCATCGACAGGTAGCCGCGCAGCACGACCGCGAGGCCGTTGACGCGCTCGCACGAGCGGGTGTTCATCTTGTGCGGCATCGCCGACGAGCCGACCTGGCCCTCCTTGAACCCTTCGGTGACCAGCTCGGCGCCTGCCATGAGGCGGATCGACGTCGCCACGTTGGACGGCGCGGCCGCGACCTGGGTGAGCGCCGACAGCACGTCGACGTCGAGGGAGCGCGGGTAGACCTGGCCCGTCGAGGTGAGCACGCGCTCGAAGCCGAGGTGCTTGGCGACCCGCTGCTCCAGGTCGGCGAGCCTGGCGGAGTCACCACCGAGCAGGTCGAGCATGTCCTGGGCGGTGCCGACCGGGCCCTTGATGCCGCGCGCCGGGTAGCGCTCGATCAGGTTGTCGAGGCGGTCGTAGGCGACCAGCAGCTCGTCGATGGCGGTCGCGAAGCGCTTGCCCAGCGTGGTCATCTGGGCGGCCACGTTGTGCGACCGACCGGCCATCGCCGTGTCGCGGTACTGGACGGCCAAGCGGGACAGCGCCACCAGCACCGTCACCACGCGCTCGCGGACCAGCTTCAACGCGGCGAGCACCTGGTACTGCTCGACGTTCTCGGTCAGGTCGCGCGACGTCATGCCCTTGTGGACGTGCTCGTGCCCCGCGAGGTCGTTGAACTCCTCGATGCGGGCCTTCACGTCGTGGCGGGTGACGCGCTCACGCGCGGCGATCGAGTCGAGGTCGACCTGCTCCAGCACGCGGTTGTAGTCGGCGAGCACTGCGTCGGCGTCCGCCCCACCGAAGTCGACACCCAGGTCGCGCTGCGCCTCGATGACGGCCAGCCAGAGCCGGCGCTCGGCGACGATCTTGTGCTCGGGGCTCCACAGGTCGCGCATCGCGGGCGACGCGTAGCGGGTGGCCAGCACGTTGGGGACGGTCATGGTGCTCCTCGGTTCAGGGCGAGTGGTGGCCCGAGCATTCTCCCACGGCGCTCAGGTCAGGGACGCCGCAAGCTGAACAAGAGCCGGTGGGTCATCGGTCGTCCTCGAGCGAGCGGATGATGTCGGTGATGCCGTCGGGGTAGACATCCCGCCCGTCCAGTTCTGCGATCGGCCACCAGCCGGCCTGGGTGGGGGCGTCGGGCACCCGGACGCGGCGCTCGACCGGCCACGCGTCGAAGCCGGGCGAGGCCACCTCGAAGACGTGCACGACCTCGTGGGCGGGCCGGCCCTGCCACGTGAAGATGTTGTCGAGGCAGCCCAGCGAACGGACGGCCTCCACCTCGACGTCGAGCTCCTCCCGGAACTCCCGGGACAGCCCCTCAACCACCCGCTCGCCGAACTCGAGCCCGCCGCCGAGCGCCCGCAGGAAGGAGCCCTGCCACGCGTCGCCGGGGTACTCCTCGAGGAGCACGTGCCCGTCGCGGACCACCAACCCGACGACCAGGTTGCGGATGCGCTCCTCGGTGACCCCCATCAGAGCGCGGGCGTCGAGATCTTCCCTGACGCCGCGCGCTCGGCAATGTCGCGACGGCAGAAGAGGGTGGGGGCGTCCAGTTCGTCGATGGCGGCGTAGGCGGCCGCGCGGGCAGCACTCAGGTCGGCGCCGCGCCCGACCACGCCCAGCACCCGACCGCCGGACGCCGTGAGCGCGGCCTCGCCCCCTGCCGTGCCCGCGTGCGCGATGTGGACCGCGTCGTCGGAGCCGAACAGGCGCGGCCCGGCGATGGACCCGCCCTTGGCCGGGACGCCCGGGTATCCGTCGGCGGCCAGCACGACGATGACGGCGGAGTCGGGCGACCACGCCAGCTCCCCCACCTCGGCGAGCCGGCCGGTGGAGGCGGCGTCCAGCACTTCACCAAGCGGGGACTCCAGCAGCGACAGCACCGCCTGGGTCTCGGGGTCGCCGAAGCGGCAGTTGAACTCGACCACCCGCAGCCCGCGCGAGGTGAGGGCCAGGCCGGCGTAGAGCAGGCCGGTGAACGGGGTGCCGCGGCGGGCCATCTCGTCGACGGTCGGCTGCACGACGTCGCGCATGATCGCCTCGACCAGGCCGTCGGGCGCCCACGGCAGCGGCGTGTACGCGCCCATGCCGCCGGTGTTGGGGCCCGCGTCGCCGTCGCCGACGCGCTTGAAGTCCTGGGCCGGCTGCAACGGAAGCGCGGTCACCCCGTCGGTGATCGCGAACAGGGACACCTCAGGACCGTCGAGGTACTCCTCGACGATGGCGGGCAGGGCGTCGGCGGCGTGCTCGAGCGCGGCGTCCCGGTCGGGGGTGACGATGACGCCCTTGCCCGCGGCCAGGCCGTCCTGCTTCACGACGTAGGGAGGGCCGAAGCGGTCGATCGCCGCGGCGACCTCGTCGACGGTGGTGCAGTAGACCGACGCCGCGGTGGGGACGCCGGCGGCCTCCATGATCTGCTTGGCGAATTGCTTGGACCCCTCGATCTGTGCGGCCTCAGCCGACGGGCCGAAGCAGGCGATGCCGGCAGCGCGCACGGCGTCGGCGACCCCGGCGACCAGTGGCGCCTCAGGCCCGACGACCACCAGGTTCGCGCCGATCTCGCGGGCGAGCGCCACGACGGCGCCGGAGTCCGAGGCGTCGACGGCGTGATTCGTCGCGACGGCCGCGGTGCCGGGGTTGCCCGGGGCGACGTGGAGGCCGACGACGGAGGGATCACGGTGAAGGGCGAGCGCGAGCGCATGCTCGCGGCCCCCGTTGCCGAGGACGAGGACGGTCAGTTCACGAGCCACGCCGACACCCTATCGAGCGACGCGGCGCGGCGTGTTGCAGCAACCAGTTGCCCGGTGTTTGTCAACGCGTAACCAAACACACCACAACGCGTCGCTCGGGCGACCTAGCTTCAGCCACGTGACCACGACCCACATGGCAGCTGCCGGGGCCGGCCCCCTCCACGCGGAGCCACCCCGCAGGAAGCGGGGCTGGAACTGGCGCGAGATCGGTTTGGCTGCCCTGTTGCTGGCGCCGAACCTCGCGTTGCTGGTCGTCTTCACCTATCGGCCGCTCGTCGACAACATCCGGTTGTCGTTCTACAACTGGAACATCTCGTCGCCGCGCATGCGGTTCGTCGGTCTGGGCAACTACGTCGAGTGGTTCACCTCGTCGGACTCGTGGACCATCATGGCCAACACGGTCATCTTCACGGTCGCCGCCGTCGCGGGTTCGATGGTGCTGGGCCTGGCCCTCGCGCTGCTGTTGGACCAGAAGCTGTTCGGCCGCGGCGCCGTCCGCTCCCTGGTCTTCGCACCGTACGTGATCTCCGGGGCAGCCATCGGCGTCGCCTTCCAGTTCGTGTTCGACCCCAACTTCGGCCTGATTCAGGACCTCCTCGACAAGGTCGGCGTCACAGCCCCGAACTTCTACCAGAACTCGGGTTGGGCGTTGTTCATGGTGACCGCGACCTACATCTGGAAGAACCTCGGCTACGTCTTCGTCATCTACCTCGCTGCCCTGCAGGGCCGGCGCAAGGACCTCGACGAGGCGTCCGAGATCGACGGCACTTCGCCCACACGGCACTTCTTCCGCGTGGTCCTCCCCCAGCTGCGGCCCACCACCTTCTTCCTCTCGGTGACGGTGCTGCTCAGCTCGTTCCAGGTCTTCGACATCATCCAAGCGATGACCCAAGGCGGCCCGCTGGGCATCGGCACCACCACCATCGTGTTCCAGGTGTACCAGGAGACCTTCGTGAACTCACGGGCAGGCTACGGCGCGACCGTCGCGACGATCATGTTCACCATCGTGCTGGTCATCACGCTGATCCAGGTCCGCCTCCAAGACGGGAACGACGCATGACGAACCCCACCGCGAGGCGGACCGGGACCGAGGCACCTGTCAGGCGTACCAGATCGGCCGCACCCGAGGCCAGGCCCTGGATGAAGGTCATCGGCTACCTGGGCCTCGCCCTGGTAGTCGCCATGATCCTCGTGCCGGTGTACTTCATCGTGGTCACGTCGCTGAAGACCCAGCCCGACATCTATTCCGACCCGCTCACGTGGATCCCGAACCCGTTGCAGCCGGGGAACTACTCCTACGTGATGGAAACGGTGAACTTCGGCACGTACCTGCGCAACTCAATCATCATCACCGTCATCCTCACGGTCGTGCAGGTGGCGCTGGGCGTGATGAGTGCCTATGCGTTCGCGTTCCTGCGCTTCCCGTTCCGCAACGCGCTGTTCCTGGTCGTGGTCGCCGCACTCATGGTGCCCAACCAGATCACGATCATCTCCAACTACGCCCTCGTCGCGAGCCTCGGGTGGCGCAACACCTTCGTGGGCATCATCGTCCCGCTGGCCGGGGTGGCCTTCGGAGCCTTCCTGATGCGCAACCACTTCCTGAGCCTGCCCAAGGAGATCATGGAGGCCGCCCGCATGGATGGCACCAGCTTCCTCCGCACCCTGTGGCGGGTCGTCCTGCCCATGTCCTGGCCGACGGTCGTCGCGTTCACCCTCATCACGCTCGTGAATGAGTGGAACCAGTACCTCTGGCCGTTCCTCATCGCTGACACGGACGTGGTCACGCCCTTGCCGGTGGGCCTCACTCGGCTGCAGCAGAACGAGGGCCTCACCAACTGGGGACCGGTGATGGCAGGCACCGTCCTCACCACCGTCCCCATCCTCATCGTCTACCTGATCCTGCAAAAGCGCATGATCAAGGGTCTCACTGCGGGCGCTGTCAAGGGCTGAGCCCCGGGCGTCTCCGCCCCTCCCCCGATCCACCCCACCCACGACACAAGGTAACCAAGGAAATGGAGCACGTCATGATCTCTCGTCGCAATCTGCTCGGCCTCGCGGGAGCCGGCCTCGCGGCCACCGCGATCGCCGGATGCACCGGCGGCAGTACCGGCGGCGCTGCCGCTTCGTCCGGCGGTGGCCAGAAGGGCAGCGGCACCATCCAGTGGTGGTCCAACCACCCCGGTTCATCCAAGGAGGTCGAGCAGAAGATCATCGACGCCTGGAACGCAGAGAACCCGAACTTGCCGGTGCAGCTCGTCGACGGCGGTGCGAACTACGAGGAACTGGGCCAGAAGTTCAACGCCGCCCTCGCGGGGGGAGACCTCCCCGACGTGATCGTGGCCTCTGACGTGACCTGGTTCAACTTTGCCCTGAACGAGGCGACCGCCCCCCTGGACGACCTGTGGAAGGAGGCTGGCGTCGACGCGAGCAGCTACGTCGACACGCTCCGCGAGGACTACGCCTACGACGGCAAGCACTACGGCGTCCCGTTTGCGCGCTCGACCACCCTGATGTACTGGAACCAGGACATCCTGGCCAAGGCCGGTTTGGCCGCGGACAAGGGTCCACAGTCCTGGGCCGAGTTCGCCGAGTGGGCCCCCAAGCTTGTCGAAGCCAACGGCGGCAAGCCCGCGCTGATGGTGCCCGACGGCTCCAACTACCTCGACTGGTACTTCCAGGGCATGATCTGGACCTTCGGCGGCTCCTACAGCAAGGAGTGGACGCCGAACTTCACCGATCCCAAGTCGATCGAGGCGGGAACGTTCCTCGCCGAGCAGTTCAAGGCCGGCCACATCGGCATCGCCAAGGACGCCAACAACACCTTCGGCATCGGTGGCTCGGCCGGCCTGCTGCAGTCGACCGGTTCGCTGGGTGGCCTGACCAAGGCAGCGCAGTTCCCGTTCATCACCACCTACCTGCCCGGTCCCAAGCCCGGCGCCTGCACGGGTGGCGCGGGCCTCGCGATCCCGAACGGCATCAGCGACGAGCGCAAGCTCAACGCCACCAAGTTCATCGACTTCGTCACCAACACGAAGAACACGATCACCTTCACGCAGGCGACCGGCTACATGCCCGTGCGCAAGGACGCCGTGGACGACCCCGAGGAGAAGGCGTACCTCGAGAAGACCCCGAACGCGATGACCGCGATCAAACAGCTCGCCGAGAACACGGCCCCGCAGGACTACGCCCGCGTATTCATCCCCGGTGGTGGCGCACGGATCGGTGGCGGCCTGGACAAGATCACGATCGGCGGCCAGGACGTCGAGCAGGTCTTCGAGCAGCTGCAGTCCGAGACGGCCACCGTCTACAAGCGCGACATCGAGCCGCTGCTCTGACCTGACCGCACCCAGCAAGGAGGACACCATGGCCAGAGTCGAGTTCCGACAGGCGTCCCGCATCTACGACCCGAACCGCCCTCCGGCCGTCAACCGGATCGACCTCACCATCGACGACGGGGAGTTCCTCGTGCTCGTCGGCCCCTCGGGCTGTGGCAAGTCCACGACCCTGCGGATGCTGGCTGGGCTCGAGCCCGTCGACGAGGGGTGGATCTTCATCGACGGCGTGGACGTCTCGGAGGTGCCTGCCCGCAACCGCGACACGGCCATGGTGTTCCAGAGCTACGCGCTCTACCCCAACATGACGGCTCGTCAGAACATGGCGTTCGCCCTCGAGAACGCGAAGGTGCCGGCTGGCATCATCGCCGAAAAGGTCGCCGCGGCGGCCAAGATGCTCGAGCTGGAGCCCCTCCTCGACACCAAGCCCGGCACCATGTCGGGTGGCCAGCGGCAACGCGTCGCGATGGGCCGCGCGATCGTGCGCGACCCGAAGGTGTTCTGCATGGACGAGCCCCTGTCCAACCTGGACGCCAAGCTGCGCGTCTCCACGCGCAGCCAAATCGCTCAGTTGCAGCGCGAGCTCGGCGTCACCACCGTCTACGTCACCCACGACCAGACCGAGGCTATGACAATGGGCGACCGGGTGTGTGTGCTCAAGGATGGCGTCGTCCAGCAGGTGGACACCCCGACCACCCTCTACGAGAAGCCGATCAACACGTTCGTGGCCGGCTTCATCGGCTCCCCGGCGGTCACGCTGATGGACGGCATCACGATCCGCGATGGATATGCCACCCTCGGAGGGGACCGAGCCTCCGACCTCGGCATGCCCCGGGAGCTGGTGGGCCGTGGGGGAAGCAGGGTGACGGTTGGCGTCCGCCCCGAGTCGTGGGAGGTGGTCGGCAGCGGCGCGGCGGCCCCGGCGGGCAGCGTGCCGGCCCGCGTCAACCTGGTCGAGCACTTGGGCTCGGAGTTGTTCCTGTACTGCGACCCGATCTTGACCGACGACTCGCCGGTCACGGTCCGGGGACAGCGCGTCATCATCCGAGAAGACAAGCGGCACAACTTCCAGGCCGAGGACGTCCTGCACATCAAGCCACGCGTCGGCGAGTGCACCTTCTTCGACCCCCAGTCGGAGGTCAACCTCGAGTACGTCGCCTGAGTTCGAGCAGTTCGTCCTGCATCTGGCGGCAGCGGGCCAAGGTGAGTGGGTAGCGCCGGGAGATCCACCAGCCCAACGACAGCAGCACGGCGACGGCGCCCAGCAGGGTGAGCCGGATCCCCCACTGCACGTCGTCGGGCTGCGCGACCACCTCGGCTCCGACAGGGGCGCGGTAGCCGGTGAACTGCAGCACCATCGCGACGAGCTGGATTGTCAGCGCTGCGGCCATCCCCCGGATGAACGTCATCAGTCCCGTGAAGCCGCCGGCGTTGCGCTGGCCGGTGGCGAGCTCGGCGGCGTCCAGCACGTCGGGGAACATGACCCAGCTCATCAGCTGCGCGCCCACGAACCCGACCGCCATCACGCCGGTCGCCGCGTACAGCAGCACGGGGTTCGCGCCGCGCGGGAACAGCGCCACCACGAACACCATCGCGACGGCGATCGGCAGCAGCGTGCGGTAGATCCGGTGCTTGTCGACCCGCCCGACCAGCACGTTGACCACCGGGAACACCACGACGTTGACGGCGATGAAGATGCCCAGCAGCACCTGCGAGCTGACCCCGGTGACGACGTAGAGCGTGTAGTACATGACGGTCGTGGTGATCACGTCGAACGCCAGCGCCTGGCACAGGTACATGCCCAGCAGCCGCCGGTAGGGGCTCAGCCGGAGCGGGGCCAGGAATCCAGCCAGCGTGAACGGCTCGGCTCGCGCCGGCGCGGGCACGCGCTCGCGGGTGAAGAGCGCGACCCCGAGCATGATCAGCGCGAACACGCCGCCGAAGCCGAGACGATGACCAGGTAGAGCGCGCCGAGTTCGAGGCGTCCGTGGCGGTAGTCCTCGAAGAGCCGCGCCGCGAGCAGGGTGGTGCCGGCGCTGGCGACCGTCGAGAACAGCAGCCTCAGCACGTTGACCTTGTTGCGCTGATCGAAGTCGGCGCTCACCTCGGTGGACAGGCTCGAGTAAGGCACCGACACGATCGTCTGCACGGTGTTGTAGGCGATGTAGGTGAGCGCCGCCCAGACGGCCAGCCCGGCCTGCGAGGCGGGCGGCGGCTGCGGCAGCCACAACCACGCCATCACCCGCACGAGCAACAGCGCCCCCACGAAGATGAACGGACGCCGCGCGATGTTCCAGCGGTTCGACGGCGACGACCTCATCGGTCAGGCTGCGCGCCGCCAACTGGACCAGGAAGAGCCCGATGGGCCCCGCACCCACCACGGCGACCCGGTCACCGAGCCTCACGTGGCCGAGGTCCCAGGCATGGATCGCGACCCCAAGCGGCTCGAGCATCGCGGCGTCCTCGGCGGTCATACCCTCGGGCAGCGGCACCACCGCGTGCGTCGGCCAGCTCATCACCTCGCACAGGCCCCCGTCGAGGCCAGCGTTGCCGGAGAAGGCGATTCGCGGGCAGAGGTTCGGGTTCCCCTCCAGGCAGCGCGCGCACTAACGGCACGGCAGAGCCGGGTCGATCGCGACCACGCGGCCGGCGAACGGGCCGTCGAGGGCCACGCCGCCCTGCTCGTGGCCCGGGATGATCGGGTGCTCGATGCGCACGTCACCGATGCCCCCTTCGGAAAGCCAGTGCAGGTCAGACCCGCACAGCCCGACCGCGCCGATCCGCACCCGGGTGAACCCCTCGATCTTCTGGGGCATGGGGTCGGCGGTGATTCTGAGATCGCCCACCCCGTGGCGCCTGACCGCGCGCATGATGCCCTCCCTCGTCGGTGCGTCCACCCTAGTGCCCATCGGACCCCGGATCTTTGATGGTTCCGGCCCGACATTCGGCCAAGGTCCAGGCGAACACCCCTGACCCCCATCGGGGCCCGAGAATTACGCGTCGATCAGCCCAGCCGGCACTCCCCGGTACCGCCGGGGAGGCGGTGCCGGAACCGCGACACGAAGCGGTAGACCAGATCAGCAGGCCACGCGAGGGGACGTCGGATCAGCCACCCCGCGCCACGCAGCCACCAGGGCCCGAACCGCAGCGCCTCCCCGATCGCGCGGGCGCCGTACACCACACGACCGTCCGCCAGCACGGCCGGGATCTCGCGACCCGCACGCACGGCGTCCACCCCCAACGCGCCCTAGGTCGAGCGACTGCATCGACCGCACCCCCGGGACTCCCGACGCAGCAAGCCACGACGCCGAACGCGAGCAGAACCCGCAGTCGGCGTCGTAGAGGAGGTGCATCAGACCAGGTCGTGGATCATGACCGCCTGCTCGCGGCCCGGGCCCACGCCGATGCCGGAGATGCGGCAGCGGATGAGCTCCTCGAGGCGCTTCACGTAGGCCTGGCAGGTGGCCGGCAGCTCGTCGAAGCTGCGGCAGCCGGAGATGTCCTCGGTCCAGCCGTCGAGGTACTCATAGACCGGCTTGGCCTTGACGATGTCGTCCATCATCACCGGGTAGTGCTCCACGCGCTCGCCGTCGACCTCGTACGCCACGCAGACCGGGATCTTCTCCCAGCCGGTCAGGATGTCCAGCTTCGTCAGGAACACGTCGGTCACGCCGTTGTAGGTGCACGCGGCCTCGACCACCAGCGGGTCGAACCAGCCACAGCGGCGCGGGCGTCCGGTCGTGGTGCCGAACTCGCCGCCGTCGTGGCGCAGCCGGTCGCCGTCCGCGTCGAGCAGCTCGGTCGGGAACGGCCCCTCACCCACGCGAGTGGTGTACGCCTTCGCGATACCGACGATGCGGTCGAGGCGGTTCGGGCCCACGCCCGAACCGGTGCACGCGCCGGCCGCGATCGGGTTGGACGACGTCACGTACGGGTAGGTGCCGTGGTCGACGTCGAGGTGGTGCGCCTGGGCACCCTCGAAGACGACGAGCTTGCCGGCCTCGAGGGCGTCGTTCAACTCGCGGGCGACGTCGCGGACCATGGGGCGGACGCGGTCGGCGAAGCTCAGCAGGTGGTCGGCCACCTCGTCGGCGTCCACCGCCATCTGGTTGTAGACCTTCACCAGAAGCTGGTTCTTCTGGATCAGCGAGGCGGCGACCTTGTCGCGCAGCAACTGCTCGTCCAGCAGGTCCTGGATGCGGAGGCCCACGCGGTTGATCTTGTCGGCGTACGCGGGCCCGACGCCGCGGCCGGTGGTGCCGATCTTGCGCTTGCCGAGGAACCGCTCGGTGACCTTGTCGAGGGTCTTGTGGTACGGCGCGATGATGTGCGCGTTGGCGCTCAGGATGAGCCGCGACGTGTCGATGCCGCGGGCGTTGAGGGCGTCGATCTCGCTGAACAGCACCTCGAGGTCGACCACCACCCCGTTGCCGATCACCGGGATGCCCGGGTTCAGGATGCCGCTGGGGAGCAGGTGCAAGGCGTACTTCTCACCGTTGACGACGAGGGTGTGGCCGGCGTTGTTGCCGCCCGAGTAGCGCACCGTGTAGTCGACGGAGTCGCCGAGCTGGTCGGTGGCCTTCCCCTTGCCCTCGTCTCCCCACTGCGTGCCGATCACGACGATCCCAGGCATCCGTTGCCCCTTCTGCAAAGCGAAAGCCCGGCGCAAGGCTGGCCGGGCTCTTACCACAGCATCCTATCCGAAACACCGTTCCGACGCCGTGGGTCCGCCTTCCGGACGCCCCGGGCGCGGCTCAGAGCGCGAGCGGACGCGTGCGGGCCAGCTCGACGTAGCCCTCCTCGGACGCCTCCAGCAGGAACAACACGCAGCGTTCGTACTCGGCCTGCTCCCCGATGCGATACGCCGCGGACGCCAACGCCCACAGCGCGCGCAGGAAACCCTGGTTCGGCTCGTGGGCCCACGGGATCGGGCCCTTGCCCCGCCAGCCGGCGCGACGGAGGGCGTCCAACCCGCGGTGGTACCCGGTGCGGGCGAACGCGTACGCCGACAGGTTGCCCTGCGTCGTGCGCGCGCTCAGCGAGCCCTCGGCCAACAGCGCCCACGCCAGCGACGAGGCGGGGTGCTTGGCCACGACGTCGAGGAAGGATCCCTCCCCCAGCGCGACGATGTCGTCGAGCGCCTCGTCGACCGGCAGTTCCGTGCGCCCCACGGGGGCGGCCAGCAGCAGGGTGCGCGCGTCACTCGACATGGACGTCAGCCTAGTGGTGGAAGGCCCCGGGGCCCTTCGAGGCTCGCTGGGGCCCGCACCTCAGGCACCCCTTCCCGCCGACAGCCCCTCAGTAGCGGTTGATCGTGTCCACCAGCGCCTTGGCCGCCACCAGAGACAGCCGCGGCTCGGCCTGCCGCAGCACCTTCATCGCGTAGACCGGGTCGGAGTCGGCGTCCACGCCGGCGTCGTACAGCGTGGCCAGCGCCCACACGCGGGCCTTCTGGCCGGGCAGAGGCCGCGAGGGCTCCTCGAAGATGCTCGCCAGGTTCTCGCCGGCAGTCGCGGTGCGGGGCCCGCGCATCATGATGAGGAAGATCGCCCCGAACACGGCGAGGAGTGCGACGGTCTCGGCGGGTCCGATGGTCATGGCCAACACCGTACAACCACGCGAGAGCAACCCGGGTTGACAGCCGCGGCCGTTGTCAACCAAAGTTGCTCCCATGGACCCTGACCCCGCGCCCCGACCCCAGGACGTCGCGCGGGCGGCGGCCGACCCCGGAGACCCGCTGGCGGCGCTGCGGGCCGTGGCGTCCCTGCGCAAGCTGGCCGACACCCTCGAGTTCACGCAGGTCGAGAACGCCCTGAGCGCAGGCCACGGCTGGCCCGAGATCGCGGCCGCCCTCGGCGTCACCCGCCAGGCCGTCCACAAGAAGTACGTGCGCCGCATCACCCCCGAACTCCGCGAGAGGAACCACCGATGAGCCTGACCCTGACCGCCCTCTGGGCCCATGCCGCCTGGCGCGAGGCCGCCCGCGTCCGTGCGACCGAGGTCGACCTCGACCACCTCTACCTCGGCTTGCTCTCCATCGGCGGCTCGGCCGGCCGCGTGCTCGGGCGTCACGGCATCTCCCTCTCCTCGGCCCGTGCCCGGGCCCGCGAGGCGATGGACGCCGACCTCGCCTCCCTCGGGCTCCCGGACGCCACCGCGACGCTGCCACCGCCCCGCACGCTCCACGAGCTCGGCGAGGGCGATTGGAAGGCCACCCCCCGCGCCAGGGCCCTCATCGACCAGGCCGGCCGCGCCCCGGACACCTTCGCGATCCTCGTCGCCCTCCTGCAGGAACCGTCGGGCACCGTGCGCCGGCTCGTGGCGGCCGACGGCGTCGTCCCGCAGGACCTGGTGCCGGAACTGAAGGCGGGATCCGACGAGGCCTACTCGGCCGAGCAGGTCCCGGTCGTGCCGGGCCTCCTCCCCGATCCGGCCCACGCGTTCCGCGTCGGGACGTTCGTCTCCTCGCCCCCCGAGTTGGTGGCCGACACCCTCGCCGACCCCACCTTCCTGCGCGTGTGGGCGTACGACCCCGACAAGACGACGGTGTCCGCGGATGGCCTGCGCAACCAGCTCCGCAAGGGTTCGAAGTCGCTCACGGTGAGCTTGGCCTGCACCCGCGAGCGCGAGGGCGACGCCGAGGTCATCACCTGGGTGACCACCGCCGAGGACAGCGCCCACGCCGGCCAGCCCATCACCTACGACCGCTTCGAGGTCCGGCCCGCCCCTGGCGGCGCCGATGTGACGCGCACGTCCGGACGCCGCACGTTCGGCCTGCTCGGCCGGCTGATCCGTCCGGTGGTGGACAGGATGAGCGCGTGGGGCCTGCTGTACTCCATGGCGGCCACGGCGTTCGGTATCGCCGACCGACAGGACGCCTGACCGCCGAGGACTCGTGCAACTACCGGCGAGGACTCATGCTCCGCGGCCGCGGGGAGGCAACGTCGTGGCGGACGGGTACGACCGTGCCCATCCCACGCGCCAGACCGAGGACGGCATCCAGCGACCCCAGCCGCTGAAGCTCGTCCACCAGCGTCCGCGTCGGCGGCACCATCGCCAGGACGCCCGCCTCGGTGCGCGCCACCAGCTCGTCGACCGCCAGCCATTCGGACGCCGTCGCCTCGGTCGTGCTGTGCACGTGGGTGTCGGCGTCGTCCGGCAGCAGGAAGAACGCGACGTCGAACCGGCGGGCGTAGCCGAGCGGGGTGATCCAGTTGTCCCAGGGCAGCAGGCGCGCGGGGTCGACAACCGCCCCTGTCTCCTCGGCCAGCTCGCGGACGCCGGTCGCGAGCAGCGTGCGCGGGTCGTGGCCGGTGGCCGACCAGCTGCGGGCGTGCGCGTCCAGCACGGCGGACGCCAGCGTCAGGGCCCGGCCGGACGCCTCGTCAGCCGGGTCGACGCGGCCGCCGGGGAACACGACGACCCCGGCGAAGGCGTCCATCGTGCGCACGCGGTGCTGGATGAACACCTCCAGCCCGTCCGCGCCCTGCCGTACGGGGATCACGCTCACCGCCGGGCGCGGCGGCGGCTCGTCAGCGAGGGCCACCGCCAGGGTGCCGTCGCCATACTCCTCGGGGGCGAACCCGGCCCTGGCGCACAGCGCGCGCCAGGGCGCCCTGGACGGTGGTGACACGGTGAGGCGGAGGGCCCCGCGGTCGAGCGCCGTGCCGAGCGCGCAGTCGAGCAGGTAGCGGCCCAGGCCGCGGCGGCGGGCGTCGCGCTCGACGTGGAGGTGGGCGAGGTGCCAGTGCCCGGGCGCGACGGCGACCGCGTGCGCGAACCCGACGGCGGGTCGGCCGATGGCGAGGGTGAAGGCGCCCGGACCGTGGGGGTCGCCGGGCAGGTCGGCGCGGAGCCGGGTCAGGTCGTCCGCGGTCGCGAAGCGCGGACCAGTGAAGGACAACCGTCGAGGGCCTGACATGGCCTCACCCTAACCACCACGACGAACGCCGAGGACTCGTGGTCGGGGAGACCACGAGTCCTCGGCGGTAGTTGAGCGAGTCCTGGGCGGACGCGGCGAGAGACCGTCAGGCGTGCGTGCCGACCGAGCCGAGGTCCTGGCAGGCCTGGACGATGCGCGCGGACATCGCGTTCTCGGCCTCCTTGCCCCAGGCGCGGGGGTCGTACTGCTTCTTGTTGCCGACGTCGCCGTCGATCTTCAGGACCCCGGCGTAGTTGCTGAGCATCCAGCCGGCCACCGGGCGGGTGAACGCGTACTGGGTGTCGGTGTCGACGTTCATCTTGATGACGCCGTAGGACACCGCGTCAGCGATGTCCTGCGCCGAGGAGCCCGAGCCACCGTGGAAGACGAGGTCGAACGGCTTGTCCTTGCCGTACTTGGCGGCCACGGCGTCCTGGATGTCCTTGAGGACCTCGGGGCGCAGCTTGACCGCACCCGGCTTGTACACGCCGTGCACGTTGCCGAAGGTGAAGGCGGCCATGTAGCGGCCCTTCTCGCCCAGGCCGAGGGCCTCGGCAGTGCGGAGGCCGTCCTCGGGGGTGGTGTAGAGCTTCTCGTTGATCTCGTTGGCGACGCCGTCCTCCTCGCCACCGACGACACCGATCTCGATCTCGAGGATCTGCTTGTTGTACTGGGTCAGCGCCAGCAGCTCCTCGGCGATCTGGAGGTTCTCCTCCATCGGAACGGCGGAGCCGTCCCACATGTGGGACTGGAACAGCGGGTCCTGGCCGTTCGCCACGCGCTGGCGGGAGATCTCCAGCAGGGGGCGGACGTAGGTGTCCAGCTTGTCCTTGGGGCAGTGGTCGGTGTGGATGGCCACGTTGATCGGGTACTTGGCGGCGACCACGTGCGCGAACTCGGCGAGCGCGACGGCGCCGGTCACCATGTCCTTGACGCCTTGACCGGAGGCGTACTCGGCCCCACCGGTCGAGAACTGGATGATGCCGTCGCTACCGGCGTCCGCGAAGCCCTTGAGGGCCGCATTCAGGGTCTGCGACGAGGTCACATTGATGGCCGGGTAGGCGAAGCCCTTCGACTTCGCACGGTCGATCATCTCGGCGTACACGTCGGGCGTTGCAATGGGCATCTGTCACTCCTTGGTGGGTGCTTCCTCGAACACCACCATTCAACCGCATATCTGCCGCGGACGCTCCCCCCACGGGGACCCTGGCCACCTCATGGACGCGGAGGTTCAAGTGTTGGACACCCTGCTCCCTCGACAGCCGGCAGGGTCAGTTGTCGAGCGGCCGCAGGTCGACGTGGTGCCGGTCGCCCGACAGCGCACGCACGGCGTTGTCGACCGCGGACGGGGTGTGGCTGAGCCAATCGACGGGCACCTCTCGCCAGGCGCCGTTGGTCGCGACCACGACGAGGCGCCCCGAGCCGCGCGACCCGCCGGGGACGGCGACGAGGTGGTCGACGTCCTCCCAGGACAGGTAGTCGTCGAGGTAGAGCCCGCCCCGGCCGATGCCGAGGGCCAGTCCCTCGTGCAAGCGACCGATCGCACGCTTCGCGAGCACCGACTGCACGATGATGCGCACCAGCAGCGCGATGGAGATGGCAAGGCTGATGCCGAAGATCGTCCAGAACAGGGTGTCGAGGTTGTCGCGGTTGAACCAACCGATGACGGCCCAGATGACCAGCGACAGCACGAGCCCGAAGAGGCGGCCCTTGATGGCGCTGCGGAACTGCTGGTACCGGGCCACCGCCGGCTCGGGATTGAAGAAGACCGGGTAGTCGAGCGCCTCGCGGGGCGGGGGCGACCAGCCGCGGGACGCCTCGGGCGCGAGCGCGTGGGCGGGCGGCTGGGTCATGGCGCGATTCTACCCGCGGCCCCACGGTCACCATGTCCAGCCCGACGTGCCGGGCGCGCCGGTCGAGGATGGGCGCGGCCTGCGTGATGCCCCACCTCCAAGGTCAGCGCTTGACAGGGGTGGCCCACGACGAAGGTGAGGGCGAGGTCAGCATGGCGGGGGCGTCCATCAGCAGCGCGGCGTCCGCCGCTATGGATGCCGGGTCGTCGCCCCTCGTACCTTGGTCGCCCCCCTCCCGCCGAGGGCTTGGGTTCAGGCCGTCGCGACGCAATAGGAGGCAGGACTAGGGCTTACCCCCGGCGTGCTGCAGCGCCCAGTGGTACATCGCGATCGCAGCAGCGGCGCCGGCGTTCATCGAGCGGGTCGAGCCGTACTGGGTGATGGCGACAACGCTCTCGCAGGCGGCGACGACCTCGTCGGTGAGGCCCGGCCCCTCGGAGCCGAACACGACGCAGCAGTCACGCGGGAGCGCGGCAGTCTCGAGCGGAACCGACCCCGGCAGGTTGTCCACGCCGACGGGCGTGATCCCCCGCCCGGCCAGCCACGAGACGAAGCCCGCGACGGTCTCGTGGTGGTGGACGTGCAGGTACCGGTCGGTGACCATCGCCCCGCGCCGGTTCCAGCGCCGGCGTCCGAGGATGTGCACCCCGGCCACGTTGAAGGCGTTCGCCGTGCGCACGACCGAGCCGATGTTGAAGTCGTGCTCCCAGTTCTGGATCGCCACGTGCAGCGGCGCGCGCCGGGTGTCGAGGTCGGCCACGATCGCCTCGAGGCGCCAGTAGCGGTACTCGTCGAGCACGTTGCGGCGGTCGCCGGCGGCGAGCAGTTCGGGGTCGAGCCGCGGATCGTCCGGCCAGGGCTGTGGGTGGGGGCCCACCCCCACCGACGGGGCGGTTGGATCGTCCGGGGCGTCGCCCGCGGCAACCGGTTCGGAGGCATCCACCCGCCCACGGTAGCCTGAACGGCGGACCACGCCCCCCACCGGGAGAGAAGCATGACGACCGACGACACCCCGATCCGCCCCGACGCCCCCGACGCGACCGATCTCCACGCCCCCGACAGCGTGGGCGCGTGGCTGGTCCGGCTGCTCAAGGGCATCGCCGTGGGCGTCGGCTTCATCCTCCCCGGCCTGTCCGGCGGCGTGCTGGCCGTGATCTTCAAGATCTACGACCCGCTGATCAAGTTCCTGGCCAACCCCCTCAAGAACTTCGTGCGCCAGGTGAAGTACTTTCTGCCCGTCGGCATCGGCGGCATCATCGGCGTCGTCCTGTTCTCGATCGTGGTCGCCGCCGCGTTCGGACGCTACGAGGCGGCGTTCGTCTGCCTGTTCATCGGCTTCGTCATCGGCACGTTCCCCAGCCTGTGGCGCCAGGCCGGCAAGAAGGGTCGCGCCGCCAAACACTGGGTCATCCTCGCCGTCTCGGTCGCGGTCATCTTCGCGATCATGCTGGCCGGCGGCGGCCTGAACCTGCAGGTGCCGCCCAGCATCCCGGTGTGGCTCGGCTCCGGCGCCCTGATCGGCCTCGGCGTGATCGTGCCCGGCATGAGCCCGTCCAACTTCCTCATCTACTTCGGCCTCTACGACAAGATGGCCGAGGGCATCAAGGACTTCGACCCGTCCGTCTTCATCCCGCTCGGCATCGGCCTCGTGCTGTGCGTCGTGCTGTTCGCCAAGGCGGCCAACTGGGGGTTCGAACGGCACTACGCGGGCATGTACCACTTCATCTTGGGCATGGTCGCCGGCTCGTCGCTCGCAATCTTCCCGACCGTCGTGTTCGCCCCGGACGCCATCGAGAAGTCCGGTCTCGGCATGGGCGCCTTCCTCGCGTCCTGCGCGGTCATGTTGGCCCTCGGTGTGCTGGCCTCGTGGCTGTTCTCCAAGGTCGAGGACCGCTACGCCTCCGAGCGCGACGCCATCGACGCGGGCTGATCAGCCTTCAGGCTCGGTCTCGCCCGCCCACCGGCGGGAGGCGAAGTCGGCCACCAGCGCCGAGTCGAGCATCCACATCGCCCGCTGCAGGGCCTGGGCGTCCAGACCGTCGACCAACCCGATGCGCGGCCTGGTCGGGTTCTCCGACGGCGCCTGCTCGGCCTGCTCCGCGACCCGCTCGGCCACGCGGTGCAGGCGGGCGGTCAGACCGTCGCTCAGCATCTTCTGCGGCTGGCCGCGCTTGGAGAGCTCGACAGCAAACGACTCGTGCTCGTCGATGACGGCCGGGTCTTCCGCGAGCAGCATCGTGGACGTCGAGCGCAGCAACTGACGGCCCCGCTCGAGGTCTCCCCCACCGAACTCGGCCAGGGCGGCGCGCAGGATCTCGTTCTCGGGCCGGTCCACCTGGTCGGCGAGCAGGACGAGGTGGGCCGCAACCATCCGCTCCTTGTTGCGGGCGTGGTGCTCCTCCGGTGAAAGCGTGAGCATGGACGGGTCCGCGACGCTGAGGCTGGTGGAGTGCGCCGGCTCGTCGGGGGTGAACGAGTCGCGCAGCGGGATCGCCCGGATCGCCAGCGTGGTCGCCAGCACCGCCAGGCTCAGCCACGGCAGGACGGCGTAGATCGCCTGCATGGCGTCGGCCAGCGACAGCCGCAGCACGAGCGCCACCGCCTCGGGCAGCCCCTGCATCGCCGCGGGGTTGAGCACCGCGTTGGGGTCGAGCCCGCCGGCCGGGGTGTCGCGGATCGCCTCCGGCGTCATCCGCCACTTCATGCTCGTGACCAGCTGGGAGGTCATCAGGGTGCCGGCAATCGCGGTGCCCATGGTGTTGGCGATGCTGCGGAAGAACTGCAGCGAGGACGTCGCGGGGCCGAGGTCGCGGCGCTGGACGGCGTTCTGCACGGTCAGCGTGTAGATCTGGAACGACATGCCCACGCCGAGCCCCATCAGGGTCGTGTAGAGCGTGAGCTCGAGCGGGGTCGAGCGGGCGTCCAGCCGCAGTAGCAGGACGGATGCGATCGTCATCAGCACGACGCCCGCCACCGCGAAGGACTTGTACCGCCCCGTCCGGGTGGTGAGGTTCCCGATGACGATGCCCATGGCGAACAGGCCCACGTTCATCGGGATCAGGATCGCGCCGGACGCCGTGGCAGACACCCCCAGCACGCCCTGGGCGTACACCGGCGTGTAGATGATGAGCATCATCAGGGCCATGTTCATGAGGCTGCCGGCGATGACCGACCACGTGAAGATCGAGTTGCGGAACAGCGACAGCGGCACGATCGGCTCGGGCGCCCTGCGCTCGACGAGGACGAACGCGACGAGGAACACCACCCCCACCCCGAGCAGGACCAGCACCAGCGGATCGAGCCAGCCGCGGGTGCCGCCCAGGCTGATGCCGAGCAGCCCGGCGCTCACGCCGATGGTCATGGTGGCGATGCCGGCGTGGTCGACGCGGCGCGGGATGTCCAGTTCGGGGATATTCATGAACCGGACGACGAGGAACAGCGCGAGGAAGCCGACGGGCAGGTTGACGTAGAAGAGCCACCGCCACGTCGACACGTCGGTGATGAAGCCGCCGATGAGGGGGCCCGCCACCTGCGAGGCGCCCATCAGGGCGCCCATGTAGCCGGCGTACTTGCCGCGCTGGCGGGGCGGGATGATGTCGCCGAGGATCGTCTGCGACAGCGGCATCAGGATGCCCATGCCCATGCCCTGGACGGCGCGCGCCGCCACCAGCCACGTGAAGCTCTGCGCGATGCCCGACAGGACGTTGCCCAGCATGAAGATGATGAGCCCCAGCGCATAGAACCGCTTGCGGCCGAACATGTCGGCCAACTTGCCGCTGATGGGCGTCACGATGGTCATGACCAGCATGACGATGGTGGAGAGCCACGAGTAGTACTCGACGCCGCCGAGGTCGGCGATGATGCGCGGGATCGCGGGGCTGACGATCGTCTGGCTGATCGAGGACGTGAACATGCCGATCATCAGGCCGAAGTAGATCCAGCGGATCTTCGCGAAGTCGAACTCCTCGGGGGCTTGCGTCACGTAGCGGACCATACTCCCCGCCGGGGACAGCTCCCGAAGGGGCCCGGGGTACGATGCGCCCATGACCGAGGCCCCCGCACGCGCGCAGTTGATCGCGGCCCTCGTGTCGCAGGTGCAGGTGTTGGCGCTGGCGTCCGACCGCATCGGGACGGCCTTCGCCAGCCAGCACGACCTCCACACCACCGACTTCCGGGCGCTGACGGCGATCCACCGCGCCGAGCGCGCCGGGCAGCCCCTGACCGCCCGCCAGCTGGCCGACCAGCTGCAGGTCTCCCCCGCCGCCGTGACCTACCTGGTCGACCGGCTCACGGCGTCCGGCCACGTGCACCGGGACACGGACCCGACCGACCGCCGCCGCGTCCTGCTGCGGTTCGGCGACCACGGGCGCGAAGTCGCCGGTGCCTTTTTCGGCCCGCTGGGCCAGGCCCACGCCGAGGCGATGGCGTCCTACTCGGAGGACGACCTGGCCACCTGTCTGCGCTTCCTGCACGACGTGAACGCGTCGCTGGACCACTTCCACCGGGGACTGATCCACGAGGCCCCGCCGAGCCCGACCAGCACAACGGGCGAATACTTCAGCCACTGAAACGTCGTGCTGGCCTCACCCCGTTAGCAGGAGCACCACCTCCACCCGCGTTGGGGCATCGCGCTGGCCCTCTCGCTGCTGTGCGGCCTGGCCTCGGGCGTGGGCGCGCCGCTGTCCCGGCGTTCGAGACCAGCTACCTCCAGATGGAGGAGATCGACCTCTCGGAGATGACGTCCGGCTCGGGCGACCTGCCCGACGACCTCGTCGAGCCCCGGCCCCCCGGGCCCAGAGCCCGACCCGGCACGCACCGCGTCCGACCAAAGCAGAACGCCCGGCCCACAGGGGCCGGGCGTTCGCGAGCGGATCAGGGACGGTTGTAGTTCGGCGGCTGGTAGCCCTCGCCTTCGGGGCGATCGACGGGCTGGGCCTCGGGCCGCTGGTCGAACGACAGCCCGGGTGCCGACTCGCGGCCGGCCTGCGGGTTGGGCAGCTCGTTCGGGCTCGACGACTCGACCGGCGCCGCGGAGCGCGGCTGCTCGGGGGCGTCGCCGCGGTACGAGATCTCGCCGAAGCTCACGTCGGGCGCACGACGCACCTCGGCGTCGTTGACCTCGAAGTAGGTCGCCTTCTGGAAGTTGAACGAGCTCGCGATGAAGTTCGTCGGCACCGACTCGATGCGCGTGTTGTAGTTGCGCACGTTCGCGTTGTAGTAGCGGCGGCCGGCGGCGATCCGGTCCTCGGTCTCGGCCAGCTGGCGCTGGAGCTCCAGGAAGTTCTGGTTGCTCTTGAGCTCGGGGTACGCCTCCACCTGCACCATGAGGCCGCGGACCTGCTGGGTCAGCTGCTCCTCAACCGCGGCGCGCTCGGCGGTCGGGGCGTCCCCCCGCTCGGCAGACGAGAGCTGCTGGGCCTGCTGGCGCAGACGGACGATGCCCTCGAGCGTGTTGCGCTCGTGGCCCGCGAAGGCACGCACGGTCTCGACGAGGTTGGGGATGAGCTCGTAACGACGGTTGAGCTCGACATCAACCTGGCGCCAGGACTCCTGGATGAGGTTGCGTTGCTTCACGAAGCCGTTGTAGGCGCCGACCGCCCAGGCGACGCCGCCGACGACGACGAGCAGGACGATGATGAGGGGGATGGCGATCCATTCCATGGCGCCAACCCTAGCGGGCGATCAAGACAAACCGAGATCACCGAGGCCGACGGCGTAGCGGTACGGCAGCCCTGCGGCCTCGATCCGCTCGCGGACGCCCGTGTTGCGGTCCACGATCGTGACCACCCCGGCGACGATCCCGCCGGCCTCCTGCACGGCCTCGACGGCCTGCATCACGGAGCCTCCGGTCGTCGAGGTGTCCTCGACGACGAGCACCCGGAGACCGGCCACCTCGGTGCCCTCGATGCGACGCTGCAGGCCGTGGGCCTTCGATTCCTTGCGCACCACGAACGCGTCCAGCCGCTGCCCCTCCGCGGCGGCCGCGTGCAGCATGGCCACCGCCACCGGGTCCGCCCCGAGCGTCAGCCCGCCTGCGGCCTCGAAGTCCCAGTCGGCGGTCAGGTCGCGCATCACGCGTCCGACCACCGGGGCTGCGGCGCCGTCCAACGTGACGCGGCGCAGGTCGACGTAGTAGTCGGCCTCCTTGCCGGACGCCAGCGTGACCTTCCCGTGCACCACGGCGAGGTCGAGGATGTGCTGGATGAGGTCTTCGCGGTCGGCCATGACCCGAAGCCTAGGGGCAGGGCGCCGCACCCACGGCGTCCGTTCACTTGGACCGGGTGTCGACCAGCTTGCCGAACGCGATGGTGCGGTCGGGCGAGCGGAACAGGTCCTGACACGTCGTCAGCGTGATCAGCGCCTCGGTCGGCCGCACCTCGGGCTGGCCGGGCACGGGCTGGATCACCCACGTGTCGGTGTCCTTGACCGTCATCTCGGCGGGGTTGTTGGTGAGCTCGTAGGTGTACACCGCATCGCGTGTCTCGACGACGACCTGGTCGCCCGCGCCGAGATCCATGATCGGCGCGAACGGGCCGGTCGCACCGCGGTGGCCCGCCACGGCGAAGTTGCCCACCTCGCCCGGTGCGGCCGTGCCGTCGTACCAGCCCAGGCCCTTCTTCAGGGTGGGCTGGTCGGTGCCGGCCAGCACCGGCTGCTCGAAGGCGTCCCCGAACGTCGGGATGCGCAGGAGTGCCACCGCGTCCCCGGGCAGCGGCCGCGCGGGCTCCACCGGGCCGGCGCTCTCGGACGCCTCGGGCTCGGCCTCCCACTGCTGCCGCAGGTCGGCCGCCTGCGCGGAGGCGACCTGCGGGTCGACCAGCGGGTTCCAGAACAGGTCGTAACTGGACCAGGCGAGCGCGCCCAGCCCGAGCACGAGCAGGACGACCCCCGCGATCGTCAGGCCGCGCCCCTTGCGCGGCCGCGGTTCGGTCGCAGCGCGTCGGGGGGCGGTGCCGGCGGACATGCCGCCCAGTATGTCAGGACACGCGGGCACGAACCGTCCCGACCTCACGAGGGCCCGTGATCCGCCGAGGGCTTGGGTTCGATCCGCCGAGGGCTTGCCTTCAGCTGAACCAAGTGCCCCGTTTCGGGACCGGTGAGGACTGCTGGTCTTCGTCGGTGAAGGGTGTGGCGGCCCCGATCCAGTCGACGACGTCGCGGCCGGCCAGGTAACGGTAGGGGAAGGCCGCCCGGGCGGCCTGCCGGGAGAGCTCGGTGGCCGGCAGGGGGCCGTCCGCCGCGACCACGACCAGGTTACCGAAGCGGCGTCCCTTCCAGACCGCCGTCTCGGCGCTGACCAGCATCGACCGGTGCACGTCACGCACCGCCGCCGCGAAGCGTCGCGACCAGGTGAACGGGGCCCGGTCGGTGATGTTGGCGATGAACACACCGCCCCGGCGCCGGCGCGCCGCCACCTCGGCGAGGAACTCGCCCGTGGCCAGCGACGCGGGCACGCGCGGCCCGTCGAAGGCGTCCAGCACCAGAGCGTCGATGTGGTCCGGCGGCATCGCCTCGAGCCCCTCGCGACCGGCCACCGTCCGCACCTTGATGCCCGACCGCGCGGGCAGCGGCATCACACGGCGCACCTGCTCGACGAGGTCGGCGTCCGGCTCGCACACCACCTGCGCGGTGCCCGGACGCCGTGCCGCCACGTACCGCGGGATGGTCAGGCCGCCGCCGCCGAGGTGCACAACCCGGACGCGCTCGTCGGACGGACGGGCCAGCACCGTGGCGTCCAGCGCCTCGACGACGCGCTGGACGTACTCGAACTCGATCCGCAACGGGTCGGCGGGGTCCACCCAGGACTGGGCGGTGTCGCCCGCCACCACGCGGAAGGCCCCCGGATGGAACGGGTCCGGCTCCACGTAAGCAGGCATGGCCCCGACGCTACCGCGATCGGGCGAACCCAAGCCCTCGGCCCACCGAACCCAAGCCCTCGGCGGTCAGAGCGAGCCGAGGAAATCCAGCAGGACGGCGTTGAACTCGTCGGCGTGCGAGACGTTCACGCCGTGCGGCCCGCCGGCCACCACGTGCAGGCGGGAGCCCTCGATCAGCTGCGCCGCGCGCTGGCCGGACGCCGGGAACGGGACGTTGTTGTCCGCGTCCCCGTGGATCACGAGCGTCGGCACGGTGAACTTCGCGACGTCCTCGCGGAAGTCCGTGGCCCACGCGATGATCGTGTCCCGCAGCGCCTTGTCGGAGCCCTGGGCGGCCACACGCAGCACGTCGCGGAATTGGTCGTCACCGATCGTCATCTCCGACGGGTTCGAGAAGAACCAGGTCATGAACTTCTCCACGAACGCGTCCCGGTCGCCCCGGCACTCGTCGCGCAGCCCGCCGAACCCGGACATCGGCATGGCGCCGTCGGGGTTGTCGTCGGTGATGCACAGCGCCGGGGTGATCGCCGAGGCCAGCACCGCGCCGGCCAGCCGCGACTCGCCGTAGCGGCCGATGTACCGCGCGACCTCGCCACCACCCATCGAGAACCCGACCAACACCGCGCCGGTCAGGTCGAGCTCGGTCACCAGGTGCTGCAGGTCGGACGCCAGCGTGTCGTACTCGTAGCCGTCCGGCGCCTTGTCCGAACGCCCGAACCCGCGGCGGTCGTAGGCGATGGCGCGGTAGCCCGCGTCCACCAGCGTCGGGACCTGCCCCGCCCACGCCTCCGTCGACAGCGGCCACCCGTGGATCAGCACGACCGGACGGCCGTCACCTCCGGAGTCCTCGTAGTACAGCTGGATCGGGGTGTCGTCGGGGATCGTCACGTACGGCATGCTGCGGCCTCCTCGTCGTCGGGCGTCTACCTTCACGACCCTAGCCAGCCGAGCCGCGCTGCGGGACCCCCCATGGCGCACCCGGGGCGTCCGACCCCAGAATGTCGTCAGGAGGTAGACCCATGCCCCGCACGCTCACCGCCCACCTATTCAGTTCGGTCGACGGCGCCATGGGCCGCGACCTCATGCACGGCCACGACGACGTGCAGCGCCTCGAGCTGGTCGACCACGAGGTCACCGAGCGCGGAGACCTGCTGCTCACCTACCGCCCGCACGCCCGCCACTGATCCCCTGACGGACGCCGGGGGCTACGGCGTCGCCCGCTCCACGAGCCGGTCGGCGTCCAGGATGACCACCTCGCGGCGTCCGGACAGCTCGACGACGCCGTCGGCGACGAGGTCGGCGAGGCGGCGGCTGAGGGTCTCGGGCGTGGTGCCGAGGTAGGACGCCACGTCCTTCTTCGCCATCGGCAGGCGGACCACGGTGCGCCTGTCCACGACCGCCGAGGGCTGGTCGAGCAGGTAGGCGGCCACGCGCGTCCCGACGTCGGTGCTGGCGAAGGCGGCCAGCATGCGCTCGGCCGACAGCAGGCGCTCGGTGGCGACCTGCAGCATGCGGACGGCGATCGGCGGGTAGGACGCCACGAGCCTGGCCAGGTCGGCGTGGTCGAACGTGCAGAGCGTCACGTCGGCGTCCGCGTAGGCGAAGTGCTCCGGACGCCGCCCCAGCAGGAACGACGTCTCCCCCACCGCGTCCCCGGGCTCGGCGACCCGGACGACCTGCTCGCGCCCGTTCTCCAGGACGTGCACCAGCCGGATGCGGCCCGAGTGCAGCACCACCAGGCGCTTCTGCTCGGCCCCGGCCGCCTGCAGCAGCGACCCTTTCGGCGCGCGCACCGGGCGGGCGAAACCGGCCACCTCGTGCTGCTGCGCGGGTGTCAGGCCGCGGAAGATCGGCACCCGCGCGACGCAGGTGTCCTCGTGCTCGGAAACTTGATCCACGTCAAGGACCGTAACCCCGAATCTTCTTACCTTCAAGACATCGGCCGACACCACCGCGGCCCACACGAAGGGAACGAGACCATGACCGCAACCCCCACCCGCACGCTCCTCCGCGCCGAGGGCTTCACCTGCCCCTCCTGCGTCTCCAAGATCGAGAAGATCCTGACGAAGCTGCCGGGCGTGAGCGATGCGACCGTCCACTTCGCCACCTCGCGCATCGAGGTCGACCACGACGAGTCGGCCACCTCGGTCGACGGGCTGGTCTCCGCCATCAAGAAGGCCGGCTACACCGCCCGCCCTTCCGCGTTCTGATCCCACGATCCGAGAGGAAACCCCCATGTCCCGCGTCCATCGCTGGGCCGTTCCGGCGCTGTCCGGGACGCTGATCGCCGCCTCCTGGCTGGCCGGCCAGGTCGCCCCCGTCGCCGCCGACCCCCTGATGATCGCCGCCGCCGTCGTGGCCGGCATCCCCGTCCTGCGCGGCGCGTACCGCTCACTGCGGGCCCGCACGATCGGCATCGACCTGCTGGTCTCGATCGCCATGATCGGCGCGCTCGTCATCGGCGAGTACTGGGAGGCCGCCGCAGTCACCTTCCTGTTCGCCATCGGCCACGCACTCGAGGACGCCACCTTGGCCCGCACCCGCTCGGCCCTGGCCGGTCTCATCGAGTCGGCGCCGACCACCGCCACCGTCCTGCGGCACGGCGAGCAGGTCGAGGTGCCGGCCCACCAGGTCGGGGTCGGCGAGGTCGTCGTCATCAAGCACGGCGAGACCGTCCCGGTCGACGGCACCATCGCGACCGGCCACGCGGCCATCGACGAGGCGTCCATCACGGGCGAGTCGATGCCCGCCGAGCGCGTCGAGGGCGACAAGGTCTTCGCCGGCACGATCGTCACGGACGGCTTCCTGCAGGTCAGCACGACCGGCGCGGGTGCCGACACCACGCTGGCCCGCATCATCCACCGCGTCGAGGAGGCGCAGGAGGCCAAGGCCCGCACCCAACAGTTCATGGAGAAGTTCTCCACGTGGTACACCCCGGGCATCATCGTGCTCGCCGTGGTCGCCGGCCTCATCAGCCGCGACGTCGCCCTCGCGCTCACGCTGCTGGTCATCGGCTGCCCCGGCGCCCTGGTGATCTCGGTGCCCGTCGCGCTGGTCGCCGGCATCGGTCGCGCCGCCCGTGACGGTGTCCTGATCAAGGGTGGGGAGTTCCTCGAGACCGCCGCCAAGGTGGACGCCGTGGGGTTCGACAAGACCGGCACCCTCACCGAGGGACGCCCCGAGCTGACCGACCTCATCGCCTTCGACGGCTGGACGGACGCCGAGGTGCTCACCTGGGCCGCCCGCGCCGAGGCCGGCTCCAGCCACCCACTGGCCGCCCCCGTGCTCGCCGCCGCGGCCGAGCGTGGCCTGCCGGTGCCGGCGGTGCCCGACCAAGTCACCACCGTCCCCGGGCAAGGGATCATCGCCGTGGCAGGCGGCCGCACGGTCACCGTCGGCAACCGCGCCCTGCTGGGCGGCAGCCTCACCCCAGACGCCGACGCCTCGGCCACCGGGTTGGCCGGCAACGGCCGGACGCCCCTGCTGGTGGCCCTCGACGGGCAGCCCATCGGCGCCATCGGTGTGGCCGACCGCCTCCGCGACGAGGCGCGCGACGTCGTCGCCGCTCTCCACGCCGCCGGCGTGAAGCGGGTCGTCATGCTGACCGGCGACACCGCCGAGATCGCGAACGCCGTGGCCGCCCAGGTCGGCATCGACGAGGTCCGTGCCGGGCTCCTCCCCGAGGACAAGCTGGACGCCGTGCGCGCCCTTCAGGCCGAGGGGCTCAAGGTCGCGATGGTCGGCGACGGCGTCAACGACGCCCCCGCCCTGGCGCTGGCCGACGTGGGCATCGCGATGGGCGCGGCCGGTTCACCGCTCGCCGTCGAGACCGCCGACATCGCCCTGATGACCAGCCGGCTCGACAAGGTGGCGCACGCCATCGGCCTGGCTCGCCGCACCATCTCGGTGATGCGCCAGAACATCTGGATCGCCATGATCACGGTCGGCACGCTCCTCGCCGGCGTCCTGCTCGGTGGCGTGACCATGGCCATCGGCATGCTGGTGCACGAGGCGTCCGTCATCGTCGTGATCCTGAACGGCATGCGCCTCCTGCGGGCCGCCCGCCGCCCCGCGACCCCGGCTGAGCAGCAGGCCTCACGTCCCGCGGAGGTCGTCGCCGTGGCCTGATACCCGCAGCGCCTACACTCGACGGCCCCCGGATGCCTCCCGGGGGCCGTCGAGTGTCGGTCCTGCGGGTTTCGGTCGCCGTCGCTCCCGCGTCCGCAGCACGTCACGCACGATCGCGACGAACTCCTGGGGCGTCTTGAACACGACCGCGCTCCCCAGGCGCAACACCTCCCACCCCAGCCGCGCCATCCGCAGGTCACGCGCCCGGTCGCGCGCGGCGTCCCCGTCGGCGGAGTGGTGGCCGACACCGTCGAGTTCGACGACGAGCCACAGGTCCTCGAACACCAGGTCGCCATACCCGATCCGGTCCCCGGGGCCCGCGGAGATCGCCCTGTTCGCGCGCCAGCCCGTGATCGCGGCGTCCCGCAGGAGGACGTGGGCCGCGCACTCCAGCCGCGACCACGGCCGGTCGCGCACGAGGTCGAGCGCCGTCAGCGGGAAGGTGGTGATGCGCACCCCGTCCACCGTCCGGACCAGGCTGCGCGGAATCCGGCGCCGCTCGAGACACACGCCTCGGCAGGCGTCGTGCACCCGCGGCGTGGCGACGTCGAGCGCCGTGGGGCGGCCGAGGTCGGTCCAGCCCCCGATCTCGGCCGCAGCGCGCCCGGTGAGGTGCATGGATCCATCCCAGCAGGACGCGCCGCGACCCGGAAGAACCCGCAGCCCACCCCTGTGGACAACCGCACGAACGACACTCGACCCCTCCCGGAGCACCTCCGGGAGGGGTCGAGTGTCGGCCCTGCGGGTCGACCGGATCAGTCGCGCACGACCAGGCCCGTGCCGTCGGCGTCCACGTCGAACGTCACCGTCTGGCCGTCGAGGAGTTCACCGGCCAGCATGCGGCGAGCGAGGGCGTCCTCGATGGTCGTCTGGATGAGCCGCTTGAGCGGGCGCGCCCCGTACACCGGGTCGAAGCCGGTCGCGGCGAGCCACGCCTTGCCGGCGTCGGTGACCTCGAGGGTGATCCTGCGGTCGGCGAGCCGGGCCGCGACGCGCGCGAGCTGGATGCCCACGATGTGCGTCAGGTCGTCCTGGCTCAGCGGGTCGAACATGACCACGTCGTCGAGCCGGTTGAGGAACTCGGGCTTGAAGGCCTGGCGCACGACGCCCATCACGGCCTCGTGCTTGGTCTCGGGCTGCAGGTTCGGGTCGGCGAGGAACTGCGAGCCGAGGTTGGAGGTCATGATCAGGATGACGTTGCGGAAGTCGACCGTGCGTCCCTGCCCGTCGGTCAGGCGTCCGTCGTCGAGCACCTGCAGCAGGATGTTGAACACGTCCGGGTGGGCCTTCTCGACCTCGTCGAGCAGCACCACCGAGTACGGACGCCGACGCACGGCCTCGGTGAGCTAGCCGCCTTCCTCGTACCCCACGTAGCCCGGAGGGGCACCCACGAGACGGGAGACGGTGTGCTTCTCGCCGTACTCGCTCATGTCGATGCGCACCATGGCGCGCTCGTCGTCGAACAGGAAGTCCGCCAGCGACTTGGCCAGCTCGGTCTTGCCCACGCCGGTCGGGCCCAGGAAGAGGAACGATCCGGTCGGCCGGTTGGGGTCGCTGATGCCGGCGCGCGAGCGGCGCACGGCGTCCGAGACGGCCCGCACGGCCTCGCGCTGCCCGATGAGGCGCTGTCCCAGGTGGGATTCCATCGACAGCAGCTTCTCGGCGTCTCCCTGCAGCATCTTGCCGACGGGGATGCCGGTCCACGCCGAGACGACCTCGGCGATGTCGTTGGCCGAGACCTCTTCGGCCACCATCGGCACGCGGCTGGCGTCCTCCTCGGACGCCTTCTCCAGCTCGGCCTCCAGGCCGGGGATGCGGCCGTAGAGGATCTCGGACGCCGTGGTCAGGTCGCCCTCGCGCTGGGCCCGCTCGGCCTCGGCGCGCAGGTGGTCGATCTCGGTCTTGATGTCGCCGACCCGGTTGAGGCCCTGCTTCTCCGACTCCCAGCGAGCTTCCAGACCGCGTAGCGTCTCCTGCGCGTCGGCCAGCTCGGACGCCAGCCGCTCGCGCCGCTCCGTGCTCGCGGCGTCCTGCTCCTTGTCGAGCGCGAACTGCTCCATCGTCATGCGGTCGATGGTGCGGCGCAGCTGGTCGATCTCCTCCGGGCTGGAGTCGATCTCCATCCGCAGGCGCGAGGCGGCCTCGTCGATCAGGTCGATGGCCTTGTCGGGCAGCTGGCGGGAGGTGATGTAGCGGTTCGACAGCTGGGCGGCGGCCACCAGCGCGCCGTCGGTGATCCGCACCTTGTGGTGCGCCTCGTAACGTTCGCGCAGGCCACGCAGGATCGCGATGGTGTCCTCCACCGACGGCCCCCCCACGAACACCTGCTGGAAGCGACGCTCCAGCGCCGGGTCCTTCTCGATGCGCTCGCGGTACTCGTCCAGAGTGGTGGCGCCGATCAGGCGCAGCTCCCCGCGGGCGAGCATGGGCTTGAGCATGTTGCCGGCGTCCATGGCCCCCTCGCCGGACGCGCCCGCGCCGACGACGGTGTGCAGCTCGTCGATGAAGGTGACGACCTGGCCCTCGGACTCCTTGATCTCGTTGAGGACGGCCTTGAGCCGCTCCTCGAACTCGCCACGGTACTTGGCGCCCGCGACCATGCTGGCCAGGTCGAGTGAGACAACCCGGCGGCCCTTCAGCGAGTCCGGCACATCGCCGGCGACGACGCGCTGGGCGAGGCCCTCGACGACGGCGGTCTTGCCGACGCCGGGCTCGCCGATCAGGACGGGGTTGTTCTTCGTGCGGCGGCTGAGCACCTGCACGACGCGACGGATCTCGGAGTCGCGCCCGATCACCGGGTCGAGCTTGCCCTCGCGGGCGCGCTCGGTGAGGTCGACCGAGTACTTCTCCAGGGCCGACTCGCCGCCCTCGGACTCGGCCGAGGTGACGCGCTTGCCGCCGCGGGCGGCGTTGAACGCCTCGGTGAGCTTCTCGGGCGTGGTGACCTTCGCCAGGATCGGCTGGGCGTCCGAGGCGACGGACGCCAGCGCGATGAGCAGGTGTTCGGTCGCGACGAAGCCGTCGCCCATCTGCTCGGCGCGGGTCTCCGCGTCGGCGAGCACGCGGGCGAACGAACCCGACAGCTGCGGCTGCTGGACCGAGGAGCCGGTAGAGCTCGGCAGCTTCTTGATGGCCGCCTGCGCGGCGGCGTCGATGGCGGCCGGGTCTGCGCCGACGGCCGACAGCAGCGCCCCGACGGTGTTGTCGGGCACCATCAGCAGCGCGTGCAGCAGGTGGCTCGGCTCGGCGTTCGGGCTGCCGGCGGTCAGAGCGTTGCGCAGGGCGGCGCTGACGGCGTCTCGGCTCTTCGTGGTGAGTTTCGCGGTGTCCATGCGGGGCGTTCCTCCTGTGGAGAACATAAGTTGAGTACATCAGACTCAACTTTAGTGCGCCCCCAGTACTCCACTTGTTGGCCCCTAATCCACGTGTCGGTGGGACAGACCCTCCCAGTCCCCCGCACTCCCCACGCACGCCGCGGCGACATCAACGCCCCGCGCCAGCGCGGCTCCGGGGTCGAGCCCGTCCAAGCGTGCGGACAGGTAGCCGGCGCACAGGGCGTCGCCGGCACCGATCACGTCGACCACCTCGATTTTGCGCGCGGGCATGTGCGCCTCGCGTCCCGCCCAGAACACTGACGCCCCCCGCTCGTCCACCGGGTGCTGTTTCTGCCCATCGAAACCGAGTTCGGCTGGTCGCGGACCGTCACGTCCGGGGCCGTGTCGGTCAACCTCGTCCTCTGCGGGCTCACCGCACCGTTCGCCGCCGCGATCATGGAGCTGGGGCGCCCGACGGACGGTCGCGGCGCCCCTCACCATCGTTGGCGTCGCGAGCCTCCTGACCACGGTGATGACCAGCGCCTGGCAGCTGTGGATCCTCTGGGGCGTCTTCATCGGCGTCGGCACCGGCGCGATGGCGCTCGTGCTCGGCGCGATCGTGGCGAACCGCTGGTTCGACACCCACCGCGGCTTTGAGACGGACATCTTCTCGGCGGCGAACGCGACGGGCCAGCTCAGCTTCCTGCCGCTCATCGCGGTGCTCGCCGACCGGCCGGGCTGACGCTGGGCGGCGGGCGCCGTCGCGGTCGCCTCGTTAGCCCTCGTGCCGTTCGTGCACTGGCTACTGGGCGACCGGCCCGCCGACGTGGGGCTGCGCCCCTACGGCGCGGCCGACCTCACGCTCGACGCCCCGCTCCCGCCCGACCCGCGCAGCGAGCCCGCCGAGGGGCCCACGCCGGGACCGGTGGCGCTGGCGCTTGGCACGCTCAGGGACGCCCTGGGCCGCTGGCCGTTCTGGCCCGTGGTCGTGTCCTCCTCGTGTGCGGCTGGCGCACCAACGGGCTGATCCAGACCCACTTCATCCCGGCCGCCGACGACTTCGGCATGTTCGCCCTGCCGGTCGTGATGGCCGCCGACATCGGGCTGGGCCTGTGGTTCTTCAGCGTCTTCTACGGGCTCGACTGGGTCGCGACGGTCCTCCGACCGTCGCACTGTGCCGCCAGCACTTCGGCCTCGAGCGCTCCGGCAGGATGTTCGCCTCACACATGATCGGTGCGGGGGCCGGCGCCACGGTCGCCGGCCTGATCCGGTCGTCGACCGGCGGCTACCAGGACGCGTGGCTGCTCGCCGCAGCCCTCTGCCTGGGCGCTGCAGCGGTCGTGCTCACGATCTCCAAGCCCCGCCCGGTCGCGCGCAAAGCGGCGCCCGGCAGCCACGCATGGGCCCGGACGACGGCCCAGACGAAAGTGACGCTCAGCCGCCTCTCAATCTCGTGACTGCGCCGACCTCCCGCCCAACGGAAGGGCAGGTCGCGACTCCAGAGGCGGCTGACCGTCACTTCGTTACCCGAAGCCCGCTCCCACTCAGCGAGAGCGGCGGGTGGCCCTCCCGGCCGACGCGGAGAAGGTGGCCGCACCGCGGTTCGAGCCGCTCGGCGCGGCGCCGGAGGCCGTGCCCCCACCTCGCTGCCCGCGCGGGGCCTGCTGCGCCCGGGGGGCCTGGTGACCGCGCGAGGCCTGCGGACGGGACGACGTGGGCGCCGACGCGCCTCCACGCCCTCCGCGCCCCGAGGCGCGCTTCGGCGGTGTCGGCTGGGCGGGTGCAGGCGTCCTGTCGGCGACCTCGGCCGCCGAGAACACCAGGCGCTCCCCCGGCGCGAGCTCACGCAGGATCGCATCGGACGCCGCGGTCACGGTCGGGCTGATCTTCGCCGCGCGCATGAGCCCCTGCACGTCACCGCGCTGGTCGGGCGTGGCGATCGTGATCACGGTGCCGGACGAGCCGGCGCGTGCCGTGCGGCCCGAACGGTGCAGGTAGGCCTTGTGCTCGGTGGGCGGGTCGGCGTGGACGACCAGCGCCACGTCGTCGACGTGGATGCCGCGGGCGGCGATGTCGGTAGCGACCAGCGTCTCGACGCGGCCGGAGTCGAAGGCCTCCAGGTTCCGCACGCGGGCGTTCTGGGAGAGGTTGCCGTGCAGGTCGACGGCGGGGATGCCGCGACCGTTGAGCTGCTTCGCCAGCTTCTTGGCACCGTGCTTGGTGCGGGTGAACAGGATCGTCCGCCCCGGGGCGGCGGCGAGATCGGCGATGACGTCCGAGCGCTCGGCGGCGCTGACGGTGAGCACGTGGTGCTCCATGGTCGCCACCGGGGACTGCGCGGAGTCGGCCTCGTGGACGACCGGGTCGTGCAGGAACTGCTTGACGAGCACGTTCACCGCGTTGTCGAGGGTCGCCGAGAACAGCAGGCGCTGCGACCGCGCCGGCGTGGCGGAGAGGATCTTCTTGACCCCGGGCAGGAAGCCCATGTCGCTCATGTGGTCGGCCTCGTCGATGACGGTCACCTCGACCGCGTCGAGGCGCAGGTGACCCTGGTCACGCAGGTCGAGCAGGCGGCCCGGGGTGGCGACCAGCACGTCGACGCCGGCCTGCAGCGCGCGGACCTGCGGGTTCTGGTTCACGCCGCCGAAGATCGTCAGCAGCGACAGCCGGGACGCCTTGGTCAGCCCCTCGAAGGATTCGGCGATCTGGGCGGCGAGCTCGCGGGTGGGGGCCAGGATCAGCGCGCGCGGACGCCCCGAGGAGGGCCGCTTGCGCGAGGTCGGGTTGGTCGGGTCGGCCAGGCGCGTCACGACGGGCAGCGCGAAGGCGAAGGTCTTGCCCGATCCGGTGCGCCCGCGGCCGAGGACGTCGCGTCCGGCCAGCGAGTCGGGCAGCGTGGCCGCCTGGATCGGGGTGGGGGTCTGGATGCCACGCTCGTTCAGGACGGAGACGAGCGAGGAGGGCACGCCGAGGCGTGCGAAATCTGAGGTCACGTTGGTTCTTTCGTGGGCGTCTCGCCCGGCGCGCTCGTGCTGGGCCCGATCCGAGTGATCGGTGCGGCGCGGCCAGCGGCTGATCAGCCGCATCACCTGCGACCCGAGGCAAGACTGGTGCGGGTCGCGGGACCCATACTAGTGCATCCGACCCAAATCCCTTGCACCGGATGCCTGAGCCTCACACCAGAGGCCACGGGTAGCCGTGCCCCGTCTGGTCGAACGGCAGGACGCCGTGGGCCACGAGGCGACGGGCCCGCCCGCGCAACGCCACCAGCTCGGACACCGACAGCAGCTCGGCCAGCTCGTCGGGCCCGTCACGCGTCAGCCGGTCCAGTCCTTCGAGCGTGTCCTCGGGCAGCGGCTCGCCCGCGAAGTCCCAGATCACCGTCCGAAGCTTCGGCTCGGCCGCGAAGCAGAGCCCATGGTCGATCCCCCACACGCGACCCGCGGCGTCCAGCAACACGTGTCCGGATTTCCGGTCGGTGTTGTTGGTGACCACGTCGAACACGGCCAACCGGCGGAGCTGGTCGTGCAGGTCCGGGCGGTCCCGGGCGATCGTGAAGTAGTGCTGGCGCTGGTCGCCGTCCACGAACCACTGCAGCGAGCCGACGCCCATCGGGGCGTCCTCGCGGACGACCGTGGTCGGGACGAGCCCCCACCCGAGCCACTCGCTGAGCACGTGCGCGGCGCGTTCGCGGGCGTGCAGGCCGGGTTCGAAGTCCCACAGCGGGCGCTCCCCCGCCTGCGGCTTGTAGATGGCCCAGCTGTAGGCGTCGCCGGCGGTCACGTCGGCGACGAAGGTGGCGTTGCTGCTGTCCATCACCTGCGCGACGAGGCCGACCTCGCCGGTGCTCAGCAGCGTCAGCTGGTCCACGACAGCGGGCCGGTCGCGTTGACGGTGCGGACGGTCGGCGGACGCCCCGGCTCGTGGGCGAGTACCGACACCGACGCGGGGTCGACGGCGATCCGCTGGAAGAGATCGAGCGGCGTGCCCAGCGCGTGCGCGAGCGCCACCTTGATCGGGTCGGCGTGCGAGAAGCAGACGACCGTGCCACCCGGGTGGGCCGACCGGAGGCGGTCCAGCGTCCCGACCATCCGCGCCTGGAGCTCGACGAAGCTCTCCCCGCCCGGGAAGCGGAACGTCGAGGGCGCCTGCTGGACGGTGCGCCACGACTTCAGCCGGGCGAGCTCCGCGAGCTCCCGACCCGTCCACTCACCGAAGTCGCACTCGACCAGCCCGTCCTCGACGGTCGCCACCAACCCGGACGCCGCCGCCAGCGGTGCGGCGGTCTCCCGCGTCCGCTCCAGCGGGGAGGTGTAGAGCGCATCCGGCCGGACGCCCGCGAGCCGCTCCACCAGCCCCTCGGACTGGGTCCGCCCCTGGTCGGAGAGGTGCAGCCCGGGGGCCCGCCCAGGCAGCACCCGGCCGGTCGTCGGGGTGAACCCGTGCCGCACGAGCAGCACGACCGTCTTCCTCTTCGTCGCCATCACGGCGAGCCTACGACCCTCGTCCAGACCTTGTCGGCCGGGTTACCGTGTCCACGTGAGCGAAACGCCCCGAATCAGCACCCTCGGCGAGCTGCGCGCCAGTGGCCACGTCCACCGCACCCTGCGCGAGGAGATCCGTGAGAACCTGCTGGGCGCGCTGGCGTCCGGCCGTGACCCGTGGCCGGGCCTGCACGGGTTCGGGCGGACGGTCATCCCTCAGCTGGAGCGCGCCCTCATCGCCGGCCACGACGTGGTGCTGCTGGGCGAGCGCGGGCAGGGCAAGACGCGGCTGCTGCGCACGCTGTCCGGCCTGCTGGACGAGTGGTCCCCGGCCATCGAGGGCTCCGAGCTGGGCGAGCACCCGTACGAGCCCATCACGCCGGAGTCGCAGCGCAGGGCGTCCGCCCTCGGTGACGAACTGCCGATCACGTGGCGCCACCGCTCCGAGCGCTACGCCGAGAAGCTGGCCACCCCCGACACCTCGGTGGCCGACCTGATCGGCGACGTCGACCCGATGCGCGTGGCCGAGGGGCGCCGCCTGGGCGACCCCGACACGATTCACTTCGGGCTCATCCCCCGCAGCCACCGCGGCATCGTCGCGATCAACGAGCTGCCCGACCTGGCCGAGCGCATCCAGGTGGCCATGCTCAACGTGATGGAGGAGCGGGACATCCAGATCCGCGGCTACGTGCTCCGCCTGCCGCTGGACGTGCTCGTCGTGGCCTCCGCCAACCCCGAGGACTACACCAACCGTGGCCGCATCATCACCCCGCTGAAGGACCGCTTCGGCGCCGAGATCCGCACCCACTACCCCATCGACCTGGCCGACGAGGTGGCCGTCATCCGCCAGGAGGCGCACCTGGTCGCCGACGTGCCGGACAGCATCCTGGAGGTGCTGGCCCGCTACACCCGCCTGCTGCGCGACTCGCCGGCCATCAATCAGCGCTCAGGCGTCTCGGCGCGCTTCTCGATCGCCGGCGCGGAGACCGTCGCGGCGTCCGCCCTGCACCGCGCCACGTCGCGCCGCGAGGAGCACGCGGTGGCCCGCGTCGTCGACCTCGAGACCGCCGTCGACGTGCTCGGCGGCAAGATCGAGTTCGAGTCCGGCGAGGAGGGCCGCGAGGCCGAGGTGCTGGGCCACCTGCTCCGCACGGCGACGGCCGAGACGGTCCGCGAGCACTTCCGCGGCATCGACCTCGGTCCGCTGGTTTCCGCCCTCGACGGCCGCACGACCGTGACGACCGGCGAACAGGTGACCGCGCGCGAGTTCCTCGACGGCCTGCCGCCGCTGGACGAGGCGCCGCTCTACGACGAGATCGCCGAGCGGTTCGGGGCCACCGACGACGGACGCCGCGCGAGCGCCATCGAACTGGCGCTCGAGGGCCTGTACCTCCTGCGCCGCATCTCGAAGGACTCCGACGACGGCGAGACGATCTACGGGTGAGGTGATCAGATGCCCGAGCGCAGGCCTTCCCGCTACGGCCGCTACCACGGCGGCCCGGATCCTCTCGCGCCCCCGGTCGACCTGGCCGAGGCGCTGGACGCCATCGCCGAGGACGTCATGGCGGGCTACTCCCCCGAGAACGCACTGCGGGAGTTCCTACGCCGGGGTGGGCGCGGGCGCGAGGGGCTGGACGACCTGGCCCGCCGCGTCCAGCAGCGGCGCCGCGACCTGCTGAGGCGGCACAACCTGGGCGGCACCTTGGACGAGGTCAGGAAGTTGCTGGACGCCGCCGTCCTGGACGAGCGCAAGCAACTGGCCCGCGACGCCGCGATGGACGATGACGACCGCGCCTTCCGCGAGATGCGGCTGCAGAACCTGCCGACGTCGACAGCGGCGGCGGTGAACGAGCTGGCTTCCTACGACTGGCAGAGCCGCGAGGCGGCGGCGTCCTTCGACCGCATCAAGGACCTGCTCGGCCGCGAGCTGCTCGACCAGCGCTTCGCGGGCATGAAGCGCGCCCTGGAGAGCGCCGACGACGCCGACCGCGAGGCGGTCAACCAGATGCTGTCCGACCTGAACGGGCTGCTTGACAAGCACCGCCGCGGAGAGGACACCGACGTCGACTTCGACGACTTCATGGCGAAGCACGGCCACCACTTCCCGGAGAACCCCCGCAACGTCGAGGAGCTCATCGACGCCCTCGCCCAGCGGTCGGCGGCCGCCCAGCGGCTGCTCAATTCGATGACCGCCGAGCAGCGCCGCGAGCTCATGGACCTCTCGGCCCAGGCCTTCGGGTCGCCCGGACTGATGGCCCAGCTCGGTCAGCTGGACGCCAACCTGCAGGCCCTGCGCCCCGGGCTGGACTGGGGCGGCGCCGAGTCGTTCCGCGGCTCGGAGGGCCTGGGGCTCGGCGACGGGACCGGCGTCGTGCAGGACCTGGCCGAGCTGGACGCGCTGGGCCAGCAGATCGGCCAGGACTACGGGGGCGCCCGGATGGACGACCTGGACCTCGAGGCCCTCGCCCGCCAGCTCGGGCCCGAGGCCGCGGTCAGCGCCCGCACGCTGGCCGAGCTGGAGCGGGCGATGCGCGACAGCGGCTACCTGCGCCGCGGCACCGACGGCTCACTGCGGCTCTCCCCGCGCGCGATGCGGCGCCTGGGCAAGACACTGCTGGCGGACGCGGCGTCCCGGCTCTCAGGACGCCAGGGCCAGCGCGACACGCGGCAGGCGGGGGCGGCCGGCGAGCAGACCGGCGCCACCCGCCCGTGGCGGTTCGGCGACACCGAGCCCTGGGACACCACCCGCACCCTCACCAACGCGATCCACCGCACGGTCGGCGAGGGCCTCGACCCCGGCACGCTCCGCATCGACGTTGCCGACATCGAGGTGGCCGAGACCGAGACGCGCACGCAGTCCGCGGTCGCGCTGCTGGTCGACGTGTCGTTCTCGATGGCGGCCGAGGGGCGCTGGGTACCGATGAAGCGCACCGCGCTGGCCCTGCACCACCTCGTCTCGACGCGCTTCCGGGGCGACCAGCTCCAGCTGATCACCTTCGGCCGCCACGCCGGCGTCATGGACGTCGAGGAGCTCACCGCGTTGGGCCCCTGGCGCGAGCAGGGCACGAACCTGCACCACGGGCTGCTGCTGGCGGGGCAGTTCTTCCGGAAGCACCCCACCATGCAGCCGGTCCTGCTGGTGGTGACCGACGGCGAGCCGACGGCGCACCTGCTGCCCGACGGCTACGCCTGGTTCAGCTACCCGCCCGACCCCGAAACCATCAGCGCCACCGTGGTCGAGCTCGACAAGCTCGGACGCCGGGGCGCACAAGCCACGTTCGTGCGGCTGGGCGACGACCCCGGCCTGCAGCGGTTCATCGAGCAGATGGCCCGCCGGGTCGGCGGCCGCGCGGTCGCCCCGGACCTGGACGACCTCGGCGGCACGGTGGTGGACGAGTACCTGCGCGCCCGCTCACGCGGCCGCGACGACGACCTGCTGTGGTGAGCTGACCGCCCGAGGTGGCCGGCCCGCTCGATCTGCGAAAACCCTGGGTGGCAGAGGCCGGTCACACCGGTGCAGCGCGGTCGATGGGGCGCGCCGCTGTGTTGCCTGAGGGCCACGTCGTCGCAACGCGGATCCTCCCTCGCAACGCGGATGCGATCAGCGTTGCGAGGGAGGAAGGGCGTTGCGACCTCCCGGCAACTTCTTCGAGTTAGAGGGGTGCTCAATGGCGACGCCCGGGACCGAACTCATACGCCCAGCACGACTCTGTTGCAGCGTCCCTTCGGTCACCGAATGCTCCCTTAGTCGGAAAGATCCGCGATCAGGGCATCGATGTCGGCTGACTCGCGAGCCACCAGGGCGTCGGCCGCTTCCCGTAGCACCTTGAGCCGCTCGACCGATGGATCGTTCATTGCGCCCGCCACGCGCGAGTCGACGACTTGGAACCGCCGGTACTGGGCATTTCCGACTGCTCGCTGAGCGAGGAGTTCGCCCGCCCCAACACTCGTGGCCAAACCGATGAGATCTCGGGCGGAGCCCAGCCAGGATTGAGTCCCCTCGAGTACGGATTCGCCGGGGATGACTCCGGTGCCCAAGGACACCAGCAGGACTGCGGAACCTTGGAGCCCCCTCCGGGCGGTGATGGCGATGGATTCGTTCACTGCCACTCCTGCTGGGTTGTTGGCCCAGACACCGCCATCGATGAACTCGCGTGCTTGGCCAGCCCACGCGAGCTTCGCTGGTGGGAAGTAGGTCGGTGCGGCGGACGTGGCCCTCGCGACCTCGCGCACAAGAAGGTCGTAGGAGGAATCGAGGCGAGCGTCCCGACTGGACAGAACGCATGGACTTGAGGTGAGCCGGTCGAACGTGGTGATCGCCAGTTCGGTGGGCACTTCGGACAGTTTCATCTCGCCGAAGACCTCCTTGAGAGCCGATTCGAGTCCTTCGGCAGTGTGCCGGGCATTTCCGCCGAAAAGGGCGTTTCCGCCGAAGGGGCCGCCGATGCGTTTCGCGGCAAGATTCACACTTTGCATGATGTTGCCGCCAGATCCCCAGAGGCGCTTGTCCCATTCGCTCCTGTTGTCCACGCCGCCGAAGATGCGCCGGCCATACATCGGGTAGAACTCCGCGAGTTCGGCCGCGCTCTTGCCTGCTGCGAGCCCGAGACCGATGATCCCTCCGGTGGAGGTGCCGACGACGAGATCGAAGAGTCCAGAAATCGGACGTGCGGCACGGCGTTCCACTTCTGCGAGGAATACGGCGGGAAGATACCCTCGAATTCCGCCACCATCGATGCTCAGTACCTTCACTAGCTTGGAGCTGCTCATCAGCGGATGATGGCGCACCGGCGGGCGCCTGTCCAGAGTGCTGAACCCGAGTTTCGGCAGTCTCCCCATGCACTCACCAAGGGGCTACCCGCTGGGGGCCTGTTCGGGCAGGGTGATCCCACAGGCTTGGCGAGCGAACGGTTCGCTGAGCGAAAGTGCCGTGGAGCTGGAGGATCCTCATGCAGCCTGGGAAGGAGCGCGAAGGCGGACGCCAAACCACCCAGATTCGGTCCAACCGTTGGGTGGCCTTCCCGACGTTCGGCATTGCTGTTCTCCTCGTAGTGCTTGTGGCGGCCCTCGTCTCACTCCCTTCCGCCCAAGGTGTGTTGCGGAGTTGGTGGGGATCCACCGCTCTGGCGCTCCTCATGCTTGTCGGGTATGGAGCGGCCGTCGGATCACTGGGGGCCAGCGCCACGGTGCACGCCCGGACGAAGCTCGGTCGCCGCCTACCACCGGTGGTTTCCCTTGCGCCCCCCGTCCTGGTGTTGCTGCTCGTGGGGCCTCCAGCCGGGGTTGGCGCGGTGATCATGGGATCGGCCACCTGGGGCGCGATAGTCGTCAGTCTTCTTGCTCTGAGAACCGCGTCAACCCAGAGAGTGCGCTGGACCCTACGGGCGGTGGCCCTCGGTTTGCCAAGCTGGCTGCTGGCGGCGTTGGGTGTCGGGTATCTTGCCGCAACCGGCTCACCGCACGAGGTCGTGCCCTGGCTCTTGCCCGCGCAGTTGGCTGTTGTCGTAGGTGGAATCGTGGTGGTTCCCGCGATCCTCGTGACGGAGTTGGTCGACGCATTCAGCGCGGAGGGGTGGATCGGACGTTGGCTGACCCCAGAGAGCGAGCGTCGAGCGTGGGCGGCGCTTACTGTCAAGACTACAGCCACAATTGCGCTGGTCATCTACCTGGGGAGCCAGGGAATCGCACTGGCCGGGTGGGGACAGTCGGCGATCGTGGCCCTGCTCGTGCTGGTGCTCTTAGCGCTGGAACCCTTCGTCTCGTTCGGCGACTTGCGTCACGGGACGGGAGTTGGAGGGCGGCTTCGTGTGAGCATCACAGTGGCCATGGCTGCTGTTGGCGTATTGGTCGTTGCCTACCTCCTCCTGATGGCGCTTCTTCGGCCCCTCACACTGGCGGGGCTCCTTCTGGTAGCTCTGGCGGTCATGTTCACACCGGAACTCTTCGCCCACGGGGCGAGCCGGATCATCACAGTGACGGGCGCCGGCGTTGTCGCGAGCTGGGCCTGGGCAGTGGGCCCCACGATCGGCCTGGCGCCCACGACGTTCGATCCCCTCAACATCGCCGTGGTGGCGATCATCGTGGTCTTCCTTGGCGCTGTCGTCGTGCAGGTCTTCCTCGCACTGCGGGACCGGCAGTTGGGCTTTCCTGTGTTGGTGATTGCGGTCGCCGCTGGCCCACTTGCGCATGTGGTCACGCACGAGCGCGCCGGAGTTGCCCCAGTGAACCTCCTCGTTCTGCCGGCACTGGCGCTCGCCCTTCTGCTTGGACGCAGGTTCCGAAGGCGCCTGGTCGAGACCGGGGAGGTGATTCGGTGGAGCGTCCTGAGCTTGATAGCGATCGACGTCACTGCGGCGGCCACCCTGGCGACGGGACCTGTCAAGGCGGGACTGCTGGGCCTGAGCTTGGTAGCGCTCGGAATCACTCCACTCCTCTTCAGCCCACGCGGGGTTTCCCGAGTTCGTACGGCAGGGCTCGTGTGCGCTCTCTTTACTGCGTTCGCAGGCACGCTCAGTGTCAGCGTGCATCTGACGGATTCCACCAACCTCATCGAGTTGCTCGACGATCTCTCGACGGAGTTCTTCTGGATCATCGCCTTTCCAGTGTCCGCAGCGCTCAGTGCCGCCGCCGCACCACATCATCCGGGCAAGGGCCCCCACACTGCCGGCCCGACCGAATCCCCGATGGGGTGACCGCTGCTCGATCCGGCACACAAACCACACACCGGCGCCCTGCAAGGGTTTAACTTCGTTCGTGGGGGTTTCGATGTCACCGCGCGCGGGGACGAAGTACACACACCAGCCACCGCGGAACAGCGGGGCGTTCTACGTCGCCCGGCCGCACGAGCCTCAGGCGAACTGCCAGGACCGCTTCGACAGCCCGTACCAGAACCCGTCGACGGCCACCTCGTTCTCGTGGCCGGACGCCTCGGCCGCACCCAGCGCGACGTACAGCGGCGCCCAGTGCTCGGTGCGCGGGTGCGCCTCGTGCGCGGCCGGGGCTTGGGACTCGAAGTCGAGGATCGCGTCGATGTCGCGACGGGCGAGTGCATCGGCGGCCCAGTGGTCGAACTCGGCGGACGCCGTGGGCGCGGCCACGTCCGCGCCGCCCGCGGGGTTGAACCAGCGCAGGTTGTGGGTCGTGAAGCCGGAGCCGACGACCAGCGTCCCTTCGTCGCGCAGGGGCGCGAGGCGGCGTCCGAGCTCGTAGAGGCCCTTCGGGTCGAGGGTGGGCAGCGACATCTGCACCACGGGCACGTCGGCCTCGGGGAACAGTTCGACCAGCGGCACGTAGGCGCCGTGGTCGAGGCCGCGGGCCTGGTCCTGGTAGACGGGACCGTCGACGAGCCCGGCCACCCGCTGGGCGAGCTCGGGCGCGACGGGGGCGTCGTAGGTCACGTCGTAGTACTTCTGCGGGAAGCCCCAGAAGTCGTACACCAGCGGCGTCCCGGGCCGGGTGGAGGACACGGTGACGGGTTGGTTCTCCCAATGCGCCGACACCATCAGGATGCTCGTGGGCTTCTCCAGACGGTCGGACCAGGCGTGCAGCTGGCCGGTCCACGTGGCGTCGTCGGCGAGCGGCGGCGCGCCGTGACTGAGGAAGAGGACGGGCTGGCGCTCGATCATGGTGGTCCCTCCGTGGTGCGAGGAGACCAGCCTACGCCCACTTTGTTGAAGTATCAACCAGTCGGGTGCCTGAGGTGCGGCCTCGGCGGCCCGCACGCCAGCGAGCCTCGAACCTCAAGCCCCCGACTCGACCGACGCGACCCGGTAGTCGAGCGCGAGCTGGGCGAGGTCGGCGCGGAACTCGCGCATTCGGCAGCCGCGCCCGTCGGGCCGGATCTCGATGCCCTCCGCCTCCCAGCGCGGCCGCGCCTTGGCCAGCGGCACGAGGACGCCGTCGCGGGAGACGATCCGCCACCAGGGCACGGCATCTCCGTGGTCGCGCAGGATGGCGCCCACCTGGCGGGGCCCCACGCCGGCGATGGCGCCGATGTCGCCGTAGGACGCCACCCGCCCCGGCGGCACCTGCGCAACCGCGAGCAGGACGCGCGCGACGGCGTCCGGCCCGTCAGCCACGGCGGGCGGCCAACTCGTCGTCGACCAGCCCGGGCGCGGAGGCCACGACACCCGAGGCGACGAAGACCAGCACCGAGCCCAGGAGGAACCACAGCGGCACGTCCCAGCCGCCGGTGACCTCGAACAGGACGCCGACCAGCAGCGGCCCGATCGCCGAGAAGAGGTAGCCGATGGACTGGATGAAGCCGGACACCTGCGTGGTGACGTGGGGGTCGTGGGTCCGGGCCGTGACGAGCGCCAGCGCCATGGGGAACGCGAACCCGGAGAGCCCCAACAGGCTCGCCCACAGCCACGGTGCGGCGGTGGGCGCCCGCCAGACGCCGAGCCATCCAGCCAGCAGCAGGACGCCCAGTACCACCACGACCCAGCGGGGGTCGCGCAGCCGGGCCACCACCAGCGGCATGACGAGCCCCCCGGCGAGGCCGAATGCGGCCAGCAGGGACGCCGCCCCACCCGCCGCCGTCGCCGAGAGCCCCCCGTCACGCAGCATCTGCGCCACCCAGCCGAACTGCACGTAGGCCTGCATCGACTGCATGCCGAAGAACAGCGCCAGCGCGACCGCGTGCCGCGACCCGACCACGCCGAACACCGACGACGACGGCCGCGCGGTGACCGCGACCTCCGCCAGCCGCCGGCGCCGCTCGGACGCCGCCAGCACCGCCCACGGGACCGCGGCCAGCAGCGCCGCGAGCCCCCAGATGCCGAGCGAGGCGCGCCAGCCGCCGGGCGCGGCGTCCGACAGCGGCGCGGAGATCAGGGTGGACGCCGTCGCGCCGATCGCCAGGCTGATCGTGTAGGCCGACATCAGGCTCGCGGTGCGGTTCGGGTAGTGGCTCTTGATGTAGGCCGGGACGAGGACGTTGCCGATCGCCATCCCTGCGAAGGCGAGGATCGTGAGCGCGAAGAACAGCGGCACGGAGTCCACGAAGGAGCGCCCGAGCAGGCCGACGGCGGACGCCACGGCCGCCAGGAACAGCCCACCTGCCAGGCCGAGCCGCAGCCCGACGGCGACCGCGACGGCCCCGAACACGGCGAACCCCAACCCGGGGAGAGCGGTCAGCGCGCCGCCCAGCGCGGCGTCCATGCCGAGCCCGTCTTGGACCTCGGCCAGGACCGGCCCGAGCGACGCAGCACCGGGCCTCAAGTTGATCGCCAACAGGACGACCCCGACCGCGCCCCACCACAGGCGCGTCTGCGACCGCATCAAGGCCGGCTCACTTCTTCCTGGTCTTCTTCTCCGCCTTCTCGGCGAGCTTGCGGTCCTGCTTGGCCTGCTCCTTGGCGACGCGCTCGGCGGCCTTGCGCTGCTTCTCGTCGGCCTTCTTCACCTTGGCGGTCAGGTCGGTCGCCTTCCGGCGCTTCCGGTCGACGGCCCGCGCGACCTTCTCGTCGGCCTTGCGTCGCTTTTTGTCCGTGACGCCGACGGCGCGCTCGGCCGGCGACTGCAGGGCGGACGCGCCGGGGTCGGGAGTGGCGACCCACTCGGCCTCCTCAGCGGCGCCGCCCGCGACGGCCACGGCAACGTCCGGGTCGGGACCCATCGGCTCGACGCCCAGCACGACGCTCGCGCCGGCGTCCACGTAGTCGGCGTCCGGCTCGTCGAACCAGTGGTCGCCCTCACCCAGGTAGCGGAACACGGCGATGTAGTCGTCCGGCAGCACCACGGACGCCTCGGCGACGTCTCCGACCGCGACGAGCGGGAGGGCCCCCGGCGTCCAGTCGTTGAAGTTGCCCACCACGCTGGCCCGGCCGGCCCAATCGAGCGGGAGGGAGAACGTGAGGATGCGCTGGCCGGTGTCGGCCGCGCGGGAGCGCTGCAGCATGGCGGACCTTTCTCGTGAACGGACATTCTCCCACCTCGCGCCGACAGCCCCGGCTTCGTCCGCCGACAGCCCCGGCTTCGTCCGCCGACAGCCCCGGCTTCGTCCGCCGACAGCCCCCGCCCCGAACGGCGTAAGCTGGCTGACCGCGACCTCCCGCGATCCCATCACCCTCACCGGCTCGCCGGTCCGGCCCGAGCCGCTTCCCAGCACCTCTCCTGATACCCCCTGGGGTACACTGATCGACCTGCACCACCGAAAGGACGCGCCATGCGCACCCTCCTGCGCGTGCTGAGCACCGCCCGTGAACTCTGGCCCTGGTACGCCGGCATCATCGCCACCTCGGTCTTCGTCGCGGCGACGGCCCTGGCCACGCCGTTCATCATCGCCCGCGCGACCGACGAGGTTGTGGCGCAGGCGTCCGGCGGGGGTGGCGGGCTGATGGTGTTGGTGGCGCTGGCCGGCGCTCTGCTGGTCGCCGAACTCCTCAACACCGTTCTGACCAACGTCGGCGGCTACCTCGGCGACACGATGACCATGCGGCTGCGCGCGATCCTCTCCTCGCGCTACTACGCGAAGCTGCTCTCGCTGCCCCAGCGGTACTTCGAAAACCAGCTCACGGGCACGGTCATCAACAAGCTGCACCGCTCGATCACGGAGGTCACGCAGTTCCTCCAGATGTTCAGCAACAGCTTCTTCCCGACGCTGATCACGGTGTTCGCGGTCCTGGGCATCTCCCTCTACTACTCGTGGCCGCTGGCCCTTCTCCTGCTGATCATCTACCCGCTCTTCACGTGGCTGACCGCGCTCACGTCGAAGCGCTGGCAGGTGCTGGAGGGCGAGAAGAACGACGAGCTGGACGCCGCGGGCGGCCGCTTCGCCGAGGTGATAGGCCAGATCAAGGTGACCAAAAGCTTCGTCCGCGAGCGCACCGAGCTGGACACCTTCGACGGCCACTACCGCCGCGCCGTCGCGACCACCAACACCCAGTCCTCGTGGTGGCACCGCATGGACGTCGCGCGCCGCGGCTCCCTCAACATCATCTTCTTCGGCATCTACCTGATCATCTTCGCCCAGACCGCATCCGGGATCTTCACCCTGGGCGACATGGTGCTGCTCATCCAGCTGGTCGCGATGGCGCGGACGCCGGTCATGATGATGAGCTTCCTCGTCGACTCCTCGCAGCACGCCATCGCCGGCTCCAAGAGCTACTTCGAGGTCATGGACGAGACACCGGAACCCTTCGCCGCCGTCGGCGAGATCCGCTCCCCCGACCTGTCCCCGACCGCCACCACCGGCGGGGCCGCACCCGCGGCGTCCGCCTGGCCGGTCGTGCCGGACGCCCCCACGATCGCGTTCGACGGTGTCAGCTTCGGCTACGACTCGCACGCCGAGGTGCTGCACGACATCACCTTCGACGTAGCCCGCGGCGAGCGGCTCGCGCTGGTGAGCGAGTCCGGCGGCGGCAAGACGACGCTGGTGAACCTCCTGCTCGGCCTCTACAGCCCGTCCGCCGGAACGATCAGCATCGCCGGCACCGACACGGCGTCGGTGTCGCTGGCCCAGGTGCGCAGCCAGATCGGCGTCGTGTTCCAGGACGCCTCACTGTTCTCGGGCACGGTGCGGGAGAACCTCTCCTACGGACGCCCTGGCGCGACCGACGCCGAGCTCGAGCAGGCCGCCCGCCGCGCCAACGCGCACGACTTCATCGCCAAGCTCTCCGACGGCTACGACACGGTGATCGGCGAGCGCGGCGTCCGGCTCTCGGGCGGCCAGAAGCAGCGCATCGCGGTCGCGCGGGCCATGGTCAAGGACGCCCCGCTGCTGGTCTTGGACGAGGCCACCTCCGCGCTCGACTCGCGCTCGGAACGCCTCGTGCAGGCGGGCCTGGAGGAGCTGATGGCCGACCGGACGAGCATCATCATCGCGCACCGCCTCTCCACCATCAGCACCGTGGACCGCATCATCACCCTGCGAGACGGCCGCATCGACGAGGTGGGCTCCCCCGCCGAGCTCGCCGAGACCGACGGGATCTACGCCGAACTGCTCGCCCTGCAGGAGTCGGGCACCAAGCGTGACAAGCGCCGCCTGGCCGCGTTCGACATCACGGGCTGACCCGAGGGGCGTTAGGTGTGCAGTTCGAGGCGGCGTTTTCATCGCTGCAGCGATGGAAACGCCGCCTCGAACTGCACCCCCGGGGGGTGACTACGCTGGTCCGGTGACTGATCCCGCACCGCTGACCCTGCCCGCCGCCGACGCCTACCTGCCGTGGGTGACGGCGTCCACCGAGTCCTTGCTGGCGGACGCCCGCGCGAAGGCCGAGGCGATCAAGACGAGCCCGCCCGCCACCGCCCTGGCCACGCTGGAGGCCTGGAACGAGCTGGACATCGCGTTGGGCAACCTGTCCGCGCGCGGTGAGCTGTTCAGCGAGGTCCACCCCGACGCCGGCGTCCGCGAGGCCGCTGAGCAGGCCGCGCTGGAGGCGCGCAAGCTCTCCACGGAGCTGGGCCTGGACACCGAGCTGTACGCCGTGTTCGCCGGCCTCGACGCCGACGGCCTCGACGCCCAGGCCACCCGCCTGCTGGAGAAGACGCTGCGCAGCTTCCGCCGCTCCGGCGTGGCCGCCGACGAGACCACCCGCGCGCGCATCAAGGAGATCCGCGACCGGCTGACGGTGCTCGGCCAGACGTTCGCCCGCACGATCCGCGAGGGCACGCGCTCGATCAAGGTCACCCCCGACCAGCTGGCCGGCCTCCCCGCCGACTGGATCGAGGCCCACCCCGCCGGCGAGGACGGCCTGGTCACCGTCACCACCGACTACCCGGACGCCATCCCGTTCCGCACGTTCGCCCACGACGAGACCGCCCGCCACGACCTGCTGGTGGCCTCCCTCACGATCGGCTACCCCGACAACGTCGACGTGCTGCGTGAGATGTTCGGCCTGCGCGCCGAGCTGGCGACGCTGCTGGGCTACGACACCTTCCCCGACTTCGACGCCGAGGTGAAGATGATCAAGTCCGGGGCGGCGATCGGCGAGTTCATCGACAAGATCGCCGACGCGGCCCTGGAGCCCGCCCAGCGTGACGTCGCGATCCTGCTGGAGCGCCTCCGCCAGGACCGCCCGGACGCCGACCGCGTCCAGTCGTGGGACTCGGCCTACTACGCCGAGCTGGTCCGCAAGGAGCAGCACGACGTGGACGCCCAACTCGTCCGCACCTACTTCGACTTCGGTAAGGTCCGCGACGGCCTGCTGGCGGTCACCGGACGCCTGTTCGGGCTCACCTACACCCCGGCCGACGTGCCCGTCTGGCACCCGAGCGTGACGGCCTACGACGTCACCCGCACCGACGACGGCGCTGCCCAGGGCCGCATCTACCTCGACCTGCACCCGCGCGAAGGCAAGTTCAAGCACGCCGCCCAATTCACGCTCACCAACGGCGTCGCCGGACGCCAGCTGCCCGAGGGCACCCTGGTGTGCAACTTCCCGACCGGGTTGATGGAGCACGACGACGTCGTGACCCTGTTCCACGAGTTCGGCCACCTCGTGCACCACCTCGTCGGCGGGCACCAGCGCTGGGCGGAGTTCTCCGGCGTCGCCACCGAATGGGACTTCGTGGAGGCGCCCAGCCAGATGCTCGAGGAGTGGGCGTGGGACGCCGACGTCCTCGGCTCGTTCGCGACCAACGAGGCGGGCGAGGCCATCCCGGCCGCCCTGGTCGAGCGCATGCGGAAGGCTGACGACTTCGGCAAGGGCTACTTCGCCCGCACGCAGATGTTCTACGCCGCTCTCGCCTACCGCCTGCACCTGGAGAACCCCGAGGACCTGGTCGCACGCACCCGTGAGCTGCAGGAGCAGTACTCGCTGTTCCCGTGGGTCGAGGGCACGTGCATGCCGACGTCCTTCGGCCACCTGGACGGCTACAACTCGGGCTACTACACCTACATGTGGAGCCTCGTCATCGCCAAGGACATGTTCTCGGCCTTCGACGCCGACGACCTGTTCGACCCGGCCGTTGCGACCCGCTACCGCGATGTTGTGCTCGCCCAGGGCGGCACCAAGGACGCCGCGGATCTCGTCGAGGAGTTTCTGGGCCGGCCGTACGACTTCGACGCCTACGCCGCCTGGCTGGCCGAGTAGGCGCTCGGCGCCGAGGGCTTGGGTTCCCTCCGCCGAGGGCTTGCCTTCACACGGCCGCCGCGTCCACCGCCCCTGGCTGGCCAGCCGCGACGGCGCGCTTCACGGCGTCCATCCGGTTGGCCATGATCCGCTTCGACAGGGACGCCTCGGGTGCGAGCACCTCGGAGGCGTGGAAGGCGCCCGGGTAGAGGTGGAACTCGACCAGGTTGCCCTGCCGGACCAGCTCGCCGACGAGCGTGATGTCCTCGTCGCGGAACATGTCCTCGGTGCCGACGTCGATGAAGATCGGCGCGAGCCCCGACCAGTCGGTCTCGAGCAGCGGCGAGGCATACTTGTCGGGCTCGCTGCCGCCCAGGAACCACTCCCAGGCCTCGATGTTGCCCGCGCGGTCCCAGAGGCCGACCTCGGTGATGGAATGGCTCGCCGGGGTCGTGTTCGACGGGTCGAGCATCGGGTAGGCCGCGAGGATCAGCGCGAAGGCGGGGCCACCCTCGTCGCGGGCGCGCAGGGCGGTGGCCAGCGCGAGGTTACCGCCGGCCGAGCCGCCGACGATGACGAGGCGCTCGGGGTCGTAGCCCAGCTCCTCGGCGTTCGCGGCCATCCACTGCAGGCCGGCCCAGCAGTCGCGCGACTGCGCGGGGTGCGGGTCCTCGGGGGCCTTGCGGTAGCCGGTGGAGACGACCACGGCCCCGACCTCACGCGCGTAGGCGGTGGCCATGCCGTCCTCGCCCTCGATGCTGCCCATGATCATGCCGCCGCCGTGGATGAAGAAGATGCCGGGCAGCCTCGCGTCGGCGAGGGCGTCCACGGGACGGTAGACGCGCACGGGGACTTCAGGGTCGCCGTCGAGGCCGGGCACCGTGCGGTCGTCGCGGGTCACGGACGGGTCGGGCCCGCCGGCCGCCTCGACGCCGGCGGCGTTCAACGCGGCGGACGCCTCACGCCGCGCGACGATGTCGGGGATGCCGTTGAAGCCGCCCGGCAGGGCGCCGAGAAAGGCCTCGAGGGAGGTGCGGGATTCGGAGTCGAGTCGGTCGTGCTGCGCGGACATGGGCACTCCTTCGTGCTCGGGTTCGGAGCCGCCGACCACCCTGCAGCTCCGCGTCGGATGAGCGAAGCCCTCACCTCACTGGTCGGCAGCGCCCCAGGTGTGGGGCACGACCGCGTCGACGCTGATGCCGGAGACGAGGCAGCGGTCCTTGCGGTTGCGGGTGAGCGCCTGGGTCCACGTGACGAAGCCGCCGTCCCCGAGCTCCACCGGCTCCTCACCCTGCACGACGAAGCGGAACGCCGCCGTCGTGTACGGGTTGCGCCAGGGGCGCCGGTCGTCGTCCTTGCCGGCCACGACGATCACGTCGTCGCGCGTGCCCCGCGATTCGATCAGCCCGGCCAGCGTGTGGTCCCACACGGTGAGCTCGATGCGGCCCTGCGGCACGAGGCTGCCGATGATCTCGCGCCAGTAGTCCAGGTGCAGGTCGAGCAGATCGGCCTCGGTGCTGAGCCCGCCGCCGTCGGGGCAGCTGGACACGAGGGAGAAACGCAACTCGTGCGCCGACTCTTCGGCCTGGTCCCAGGCGTGGGTGCAGCGCGCGTGCGTGGCCAGGTGGACGCGCGAGTGCCCGTTGCGCCGCCGGCGGGACGCCTCGAGCGCCAGCCCGTGTGCCGGGTCGGCGAGCACCTCGGTGCCGCGCATCGTGGTGACGACGCGGTTCTGCCCGAGCCCGCCGAGATGGATGCCTGAGCCCAGCGACGTCAGCTGGGACAGCGTGACCCCGACGAACTCCCGGGGCACGGCCTCCCACAACCGCGCAGTGACGGGAATGGCCTCGCGCGGGTCGAGGAGGCTCGGCATGAGCAGGCGATCCTCGCGCCAGCGCTTGATCAGGTCGGCGTACGTCTCGTCGGACGCCCGCGTCCGGGCCACGTCGGCCAGGATCGTGCGGAGCTCGACCGAATTCAGCGAACGCAGCAGGGCTTCACGTGCATGGACGCCGATGCGTCGCCACACCTTTGTGGACGCCGCGGTTCCACTCATGGACAACCTCTCCCTACACGTCACCCCCATATCGGGGTCTTGCCCGCCGATTCAACCACACGCGGGCGGGCGAGTTCATCACCCCCCACCCGTACCGGACACGTCCACACGACAGATCTTCCGGACGTGGACCGCCCAGGACTCCCCTAACTACCGCCGAGGACTCCCCTAACTTCCGGCGAGGACTCATGGCCGCACCTGGGGATCATCGCCAGGGAAGTGTCGGTGGGTGTTCCTAAGCTGTCCGCATGCCTCGTCAGACCATCCCCGGCCTCGGGCGTCCCGTGCGCCGGGTGGCGATGCGGGCCGGCGCGTCGATCGAACCCAAGCTGTGGCCGTACAAGGTGCCCGCGGTCGCCGCGCTGCTCCGCGACGGGCTCGACCTGTCGCAGGCCACCGTGCTGGTCGGGGAGAACGGCTCGGGCAAGTCGACCATCATCGAGGCCGTCGCAGAGGCGTACGGGCTCAATCCCGAAGGCGGTTCGACCGGCGCCCGGTTCGCGACGGCGCACACTGAATCGCCCCTCTCCGGGGCTCTTCAGCTGGTGCGCGGCGCCGGCGCAAGCAAGGGTGGCTACTTCTTCCGCGCGGAAACCATGCACGGGCTGTTCACGTACCTGGCCAGCAACGGGGCGTCCTTCCACCACCTCAGCCACGGCGAATCATTCCGCGCGATGCTCGAGGACAAGACGCACGACGGACGCGGCCGCGTCCGCCCCGGACTGTACGTGCTGGACGAGCCCGAGTCGGCCCTGTCGTTCACCTCGTCTCTCCACGCCCTCGCCGTTCTGACCGACCTGCTGGCCGACCCGGGCGTCCAAGTGCTCATGGCCACCCACTCCCCCGTGCTGTCGGCATTGCCGGGGGCGCGCATCCTGCAACTGTCGTCCGACGGCCTTGACCAGCGGGCTTGGGAGGATCTCGACCTCGTGGTCAACGAGCGCTACTTTCTGGCCGACCCGCAGCGCTTCCTGCGCCACCTCTCCTGACTGTGGACAACCCCCTCAACGGAGCACGCCCATCCACAGGCTCGTGATTCACTGACCGGAGGCGGCAGGTGTCGCCCATTGTCCGGGCATGCACTCCGACGATCCCCTCCCCGAACGCGTCCGCCTGCGTCGCGGCGTCCTGCTCGACTTCGCCCCGCTCGACGAGCGCGAACTCCACCGCGAGCGCATGCTCGCCGCACTTCCCACCCACGGCTTGGGCACCTACTTCAACCAGGACTCCGCCGCCGTTCTGCACGGCCTCCCGCTCTGGGGCGCCGACCTGAAACGCGTCCACACACTGTGGCTCTTCGGTGGACACGGCCAGAAGAACGACCTCGCTCACGGTTACCGGCGACCGAAGGTGCTTCCGAACGTGACCGAGGTCGACGGGCAGCGCACGACCACACTCGCGCGCACTGCCGCCGACCTCATGCGCCGCTACCGGTTCGGCCCAGCCCTGGCCGTGGCGGACGCCGCCCTGCGGTTGGGCGCCGACCGCGCGGAGTTGATCGCCGAGGTCAGCGGCGGCCGCGGATGCCGACTCGCCACCGAGGCAGCGCGACGGGCCGACCCACGAAGCGAGTCGGCCTACGAATCGGTGTGCCGCGGGGTGATGCTTCAGCAGGGCATCCCGCTGCCCGAACTGCAGGTGGAGATGTCGGACGCCGCGGGCTTCATCGGCCGCGTGGACTTCTGGTGGCGCCTCTTCAAGGTCGTGGGCGAGTTCGACGGGGCGGTCAAGCTGACCGAGGCGATGCTGAGGGGGCGGACGCCCGAGGCCGAGTTCGCGGCGCGGGCGGCACGAGACAAGCGCCTGCGCGGCATCGGTCAGACGGTCCTTCGGTGGGTCGCCGACGACATCCACGCCGTGGGCCCTTTCGTGAGCAGCATCCGGGCGCAGATCGGCGACGCGGTGGTCGACCACGGCCTGTGCCCGGAAGCGATGGACTACAAGCGCCCGCCGCGGCGCCGCGCGAGCTAGGACGAGTCCTCGGCGGTAGTTAGGCGAGTCCTCGGCGAAGGGGGCGGGGGCTCAGCGGCCCGACGGCAGCGCGCGCGGGGAGCGCGAGCGGACGGTGCGGCCCAGGTGGACGGTGCCGTGGCCGGCGGTGAAGGTCCGCCCCGAGGTGTCGTCGCCGACCTGGTGGGCCTGGATGATCTCGACCAGGCGAGAGACCTGGCCGTGAGCATCCTCGAGCTGGGCCTCCAGCTCCAGGATGCGGCGGATGCCCTCGAGGTTGATGCCCTCCTCCTGCGACAGCACCTGGATGTGCCGCAGGCGGGCGACGTCGCGGAGCGTGTAGCGGCGTCCGCGCCCCTTGGCGCGCGACGGCACCACCAGGCCCAGACGGTCATAACCGCGCAGGGTCTGGGGGTGCATCTCGGCGAGCCGCGCCGCCATGGTCACCGTGAACAGCGGCGCGTCCACGTCCATCCGTGCGGGCAGGAAGTCCGACATCACGTCACCCGAACAGTCAGGCGCGCGGGTTGCCGGAGCCCACGACGTCCGCGTAGTTCCTCAGGGCGGCCTCGGCCTCGGCCGAAAGCGACGAGGGCACCTGAACGTTGACGGTCACGAGCAGGTCGCCGTAGTCGCCGTTGGCCTTGCGGACGCCCTTGCCGCGCACGCGGAACGTGCGGCCGTTGGGCGTCCCCGCCGGAACGCGCAGGCGGACGGGCGGCCCGTTCAGCGTCGGCACCTCGATGTCGGCCCCCAGGGCGGCCTCGGTGAAGGTCACCGGCACCTCGAGTGTCAGGTTGTCTCCCTTGCGCCCGAACACCGGGTGCGGGCGGACGTTGACGAGCACGTACAGGTCGCCGGGGGGGCCGCCGTTCTCGCCGGCCCCACCCTTGCCCTTGATGCGGATGCGTTGGCCGTCGGTCACGCCGGCCGGCACGCGGACCTGCATGGTGTTGGTCGACCGGGCGCGCCCGGAGCCGGAGCAGTCGGGGCACGGGTCCTCGACCACGAGGCCACGGCCGCGGCACTCGGGGCACGGCTCGGCCATGGCGAACCCACCGGCGGTCTGCGTCTCCTTCATGCCCGAGCCTTGGCAGGTGGTGCACACCTTCGGCACGGAGCCCGCCTTCGCGCCGGTGCCCCGGCACGAGGCGCACGGGGCGTCCGACACCGTCTGCAGGGACACCGTGGTGCCCTCGACAGCCTGGGTGAAGTCGATCGTGACCTCACCCTCGATGTCGGTGCCGCGGCGCGGGCTGCGGGTCGTGCGGCGCGTGGTGGTGCCGCCGAACAGGCCCCCGAACAGGTCGGAGATGTCCTGGTTGCCCGACGTGGCATTGCGGAACAGGTCGTCCATCGAGGGACCGCTCGAGCCGTAGCCCCCGGGGCGGGCGCCGCCCGCGCCCGGGAACTTGAAGCCGCCGCCGAACAGCGAGCGCTGCTCGTCGTACTCCTTGCGCTTCTTCGGGTCGGACAGCACCGAGTTGGCCTCGGACGCCTCCTTGAACCTCGCCTCGGCCTTCTTGTTACCGGGGTTCTGGTCCGGGTGGTTCTCGCGGGCGATCTTGCGGAACGCCTTCTTGATCTCCTCGGGCTTGGCGTCCTTGGAGACGCCCAGGATCTTGTAGTAGTCCTTTTCAAGCCAGTCCTTGGTGCTCATCGGCGCCTCCTCTCGGTGTGTGGACGGTGAGCGTGGTCGAAACCATTCAGTTCGGGTCGGCGACGCCGACGCGGGCGGGACGGACGATGCGGTCGCCCATCTGGATACCCTTCTGCATGACGGCCGAGATGACCGTCGTGGTGTGGTCGCCCTCCAGCGGCACCTGCATCAGGGCCTCGTGCAGGTGCGGGTCGAACTCCTCGCCGACCTCGCCGTAGACGACCAGGCCGTGCTTGCCGAACACCTTCTGCAGGGCCTCGACCACGAGCTTGAAGCCGCCGTCGACCTGGTCGTGCTGCCTCGCCGCCTCGATGGCGTCCACCACGGGCAGCAGGTCGTTGACGACCGACTCGACGCCCTTGAGGCGCGCCACGTCACGGTCGCGGTCGACCCGCTTCTTGTAGTTCACGTACTCGGCGTGCAGGCGCTGCAAGTCGGCGGTGCGCTCGGCGAGGGCTGCCTCCAGGTCTTCTTCACGGGCGGACGCCGCGGGCTCGGCCGAGCGCTCCTCGGCCGTCCCCTCGACGGGGGCGTCCACCGGCGAGTCGATGTCGATCAGCTGCGACGCGTCGTCGGGGATGATGGGCTCCTCGGGACCGTCGCCGCCGGCTTGGCCGTCGGGGACGAACTCGTCTTTGGGATTCTGGGTCACGTCTTCTCCTTCAAGAACCGGGTGGCCGGCTGGGCAGGCCCCTCGACAGGCTCAGGGCCCGTGTCGGAGCCTACCCAGCCGGCCTGCGGGTCACTTGTTGTCGGTCTCGTCGTCGATGATCTCGGCGTCCACGACGTCGTCGTCACCGGCTTCGGCCGACTCGCCCTGCGGGGCGTCCTCGCTGGTGTAGGCCTGGTCGTCGCCCGAGCCCTGCTGGGCCTGGGCGGCGGCGTACATGGCCTGCCCCATCGCGGATGCCTTCTCGTTGAGGTCGTTCATGGCGTCCTTGACCTCGTCGTCGTTGTCGGTGCCCTTCAGGGCCTCCTTCAACTTGTCGAGCGACTCCTGGACGGGCGCCTTGACGTCGTCGCCGATGGTCTCCTCGTTGTCCTTGAGGAGCTTCTCGGTGCGGAACGCCAGAGCGTCCGCCTCGTTGCGCATCTCGACGGACTCGCGACGCTTCCTGTCCTCCTCGGCGTGCGCCTCGGCGTCCTTCACCATCCGGTCGATGTCATCCTTGCCAAGCGCCGAGCCGCCGGTCACGGTCATGGACTGCTCCTTGCCAGTGGCCTTGTCCTTGGCGTTGACGTGCACGATGCCGTTGGCGTCGATGTCGAAGGTGACCTCGACCTGCGGAACCCCGCGCGGGGCAGGCATCAGACCGGTCAGCTCGAAGTTGCCCAGCGACTTGTTGTCGCGGGCGAACTCACGTTCACCCTGGTACACCTGGATCATCACCGACGGCTGGTTGTCCTCGGCCGTGGTGAACACCTCGGAGCGCTTGGTCGGGATCGTCGTGTTGCGCTCGATGATCTTGGTCATCACGCCGCCCTTGGTCTCGATGCCGAGCGACAGCGGGGTGACGTCGAGCAGCAGGACGTCCTTGACCTCACCCTTCAGGACGCCGGCCTGCAGGGACGCGCCCAGGGCCACGACCTCGTCGGGGTTGACGCCCTTGTGGGGCTCCTTGCCGCCCGTCAGCTCCTTGACCAGGTCGACGACGGCGGGCATGCGGGTCGAGCCGCCCACCAGGATGACGTGGTCGATCTTGCCGACGGTGGTGTTGGCGTCCTTGATGACGTTGTTGAACGGCGCACGGCAGCGGTCCAGCAGGTCCTGGGTCAGGCGCTGGAACTCGGCGCGGGTCAGCTTCTCGTCCAGGTGGAGGGGGCCATCGGCGCCGGCCGTGATGTACGGCAGGTTGATGTGCGTCTCCTGGGCGCTGGACAACTCGATCTTGGCGCGCTCGGCGGCCTCCTGAAGGCGCTGCTTGGCCATCTTGTCCTTGGACAGGTCGATGCCGTTCGCGTTCTTGAACTGCGTGACCAGCCAGTCGACGACGCGCTGGTCCCAGTCGTCGCCGCCGAGGCGGTTGTCGCCCTTGGTGGCCTTGACCTCGAAGACGCCGTCGGCGATCTCCATCAGCGACACGTCGAAGGTGCCACCACCGAGGTCGAAGACGAGGATCGACTGCTCGACGTCGCCCTTGTCGAGGCCGTAGGCCAGCGCGGCGGCGGTCGGCTCGTTGATGATGCGGTCGACGGTCAGGCCCGCGATCTCGCCGGCCTCCTTGGTCGCCTGGCGCTCGGCGTCGCCGAAGTAGGCCGGGACGGTGATGACCGCGTTGGTGACGGGCTCGCCGAGGTAGGCCTCGGCGTCCCGCTTCAGCTTCTGCAGCACGCGCGCGGAGATCTCCTGCGGCGTGTACTTCTTGCCGTCGATGTCGATGCCCCAGTTCGTGCCCATGTGGCGCTTGACGGAGCGGATCGTACGATCCACGTTGGTGACAGCCTGGCGCTTGGCGACCTCGCCGACCAGGACCTCGCCGTTCTTGGCGAAGGCGACGACCGACGGCGTGGTGCGGGCGCCCTCGGCGTTGGGGATGACGGTGGGCTCGCCGCCCTCGAGGACGGCGACGACAGAGTTGGTGGTGCCGAGGTCGATACCGACTGCACGGGCCATGGTGGGTTACCTCCAGTAGTTCGGGGAACTTCGCGATTGAGCCTAGCAGGCTCAACTGAGAAGTTGAGTTCATCTGACTCAACTCCGGGGCGGATCAGGGTATTCCCACGCCGACAGCTCCGGCTTTCCGCGCCGAGAGCCCCGGCTTTCCGCGCCGAGAGCCCCGGCTTCCCGCGCCGAGAGCCCCGGCTTTCCGCGCCGACAGCCCCGGCCCCGTCGGCCGACGCGGCGGAGGGGCTGTCGGCGGACGGAACCGGGGCTCTCGGCACAAAAGGCCGGGGCTGTCGGCGAGAGGGGTCAGGCCTTCTGGCCGTAGGTGTCGATGAACTTCTCGACGAGCTCGCGGGCCTCGCGGTCCTCGATCTGCACCGGCGGGTGCTTGCTGAAGTAGGCGGCCGGCTCGATGATGGCGCCCGACAGGCCGGCGTCCAGGGCGAGCTTGGCGCAGCGGATGGAGTCGATGGCGACGCCGGCCGAGTTCGGCGAGTCCTCCACCGACAGGCGCAGCTCGAGGTTCATCGGGACGTCGCCGAAGTGCGTCGACTCGATGCGCAGGAAGCAGACCTTGTTGTCCTTCTGCCACGGCACGTAGTCCGACGGGCCGACGTGGATGTCGTACGGGTCGATGGACTGACCACGGGCCTCGATCATCGACGTGACGGCCTCGGTCTTGGAGGTCTTCTTGTCGGCGAGGCGCTCGCGCTCGAGCATGTTCAGGAAGTCGGTGTTGCCGCCGGTGTTCAGCTGGTAGGTGTGCTTGATCTTCATGCCCCGGTCCAGGAACAGGTTCGTCAGTGTCCGGTGCACGATGGTCGCGCCCACCTGGGCCTTGATGTCGTCCCCGACGACCGGCAGGCCGGCGTCCGCGAACTTCTGCGCCCACTCCTCGTTCGACGCGATGAACACCGGGATGCAGTTCACGAACGCACACCCGGCCTCGATCGCGGCGTTGGCGTAGAACTCGGTCGCCTCCTGCGAGCCCACCGGCAGGTAGTTGACGACCACCTCGGCGCCGGACGCCTTGAGCGCGGCCACCACGTCGACCGGCTCGGCGGACGCGTCCACGGGCACGACGTCCGCGGTGTACTTGTTGACGCCGTCCAGCACGGGGCCGCGCTGCACGAGCACGCCGGTGGTCGGAACCTGGGCGAAGACGGTGGTGTTGTTGGGCTCGGCGTAGATGGCTTCGGCGACGTCTCGGCCGACCTTGCCGGAGTGCACGTCGAACGCGGCGACGACCTCGATGTCCCGCACGTGGTAGCCGCCGAAGTTGGCGTGCATCAGGCCGGGGATGAAAGCGTCGTCCGCGGCGTCCTTGTAGTACTCGATTCCCTGGATCAGCGAACTCGCGCAGTTGCCCACGCCCACCACGGCCAGCTTGATCGTGCGATCACCCATCGGTTACCCACCTGCTCCTTGCGTCCTCAGCCGCGTGGCAGACTGCCCGCGTGCCCCGTTCCGACGAGATCTCCCGCCTGATGGTGAACACGTGCGACGAGGTGGTTATTCCGCTCTTCAACCGCCTGCGCGCTGACCAGGTCGCCGAGAAGTCCCCGGGCGACCTCGTCACGGTCGCCGACCAGCGGGCCGAGGTGGTACTGACGGACGCGCTGCGCGCGTGGTTCCCGGACGCCACCGTCATCGGCGAGGAGGCCGTCGCGGCCGACCCCGGCCTGGCCGCGCGAATCGACCTCGGGCACGTCTGGCTTGTCGACCCCGTGGACGGAACGGGCAACTTCGTCGCCGGCATCCCCGAGTTCGGCATGCTGCTGGCCGAGCTGGTCGACGGCGTGCCGGTGCGGTCGTGGACGTGGCGCGCCGGCGTCCGCCAGATGCTCGTCGCCGAACGGGGCGCGGGCGTCCGGGTGGACGGGGAGCCCCTGGCACCGCCCCGGCCCGGGCGGGACCTGCTTGTGGGCGGCGTCACCCGCGAGTACGCCCACTTGCGCGGCGCCGGGCTGGCCGAGCCGTGGCCCATGACCGGCAGCTGCACCGGCGACTACCCCGCCATCGCGCTCGGTGAGCGCGACTACCTGATCCACAACGGGCGACACCCGTGGGACCACTGGCCGGGCGTCCTGATGCTGGAGGAACTGGGCGGGGTCGTGCGCTTCCTCGACGGGACGCCGTACGCCACGGCCTCGGCGTCCCCCGAGAAGGTGCTCGCGGCGCGGAGCCCCGAGGTCTGGGACGCGGTCAGCCGCGCAGCGCGGGCAAAAGGGACAACAGCCCCTCGATGACCATCGCGACCGCGATGGAGGCGATGATCATGCCCATCAGGCGGGTCATGATGACGCGCAACGTCTGGGACATCCGGTTGCCGATCGCGGGGGCGAACCAGAGCACGACCGCCAGGATCGCCAGCACGGCCACCACGGCGGTGACGATGGCGAGGAAGCCGGAGACGCTCCCCGCCTGGCCGGTGAACACGATGAGCGACGCGATGGTGCCGGGGCCCAGCAGCATCGGGAAGGTCAGCGGGTAGAACGCGACGTCGGCGTTGGCGTCCGTCTCGGGTTCGGCGACAGCGACCGGACGCCCGCCCGGCTCGTCGTGGAGGCCGCCGCTGGGTTGGAGCGCGCGGGCGCGCATGCGGGCCTTCTCCTGCGGCGTCCCCTCGTGGGCGGGGCTGCCGCCGTTGAGCATGGTGAGGCCGATCATCAGCAAGACGATGCCGCCGGCGACGCGGAAGTGGTCGACCGAGATGCCGAAGAACCCGAGGATCGCCGTGCCGCTCACCATGACGATGGCCGCCATGACGAGGCAGTAGAGCACGATGCGCATGCCCGTGCGCCGCTGGTGCGTCAGGTCCTGGGCCTGCGTCAGCACCAGGAACATCGGCAGCACCACGAACGGGTTCATGATCGCGAAGAACGCGCCGAACGCACGCACGAGCAGGGGGACATCCATGCGCGGCATCCTCGCATCCGGGCGCCCCCGACCCCGCACCGGCGGAGGGGTTACCTCTTCACAATCCCGCCCCTCCGCCCAGGACTCACCTAACTACCGCCGAGGACTCCCCTAACTACCGCCCAGGACTCTCCTAACTACCGCCCAGGACTCGTGGTGGTCCTGACGACCACGAGTCCTCGGCGGTAGTTGCACGAGTCCTCGGCGGGTGGAGGGGCCCACCTAGGATGCGGCCCATGACAGACCTGCGCCCGCTGGGCACCCCGGACCTCCTCGTCAGCGCCGTCGGCCTCGGCTGTAACAACTTCGGACGCCCGGGCTTCGTCACCGAGACCCTCCCCGCGACGAAGTCGGTGCTGGACGCTGCGCTCGAGCACGGGGTCACGTTCCTCGACACAGCGGCGCTGTACGGCAGCCCGGCCGGCACCAGCGAGTCCCTGATGGGCGAGGCGCTGCGCGGGCGCCGTGACCGGGTTGTGCTCGCAACCAAGTTCGGCCACCGGGGTGGCGGTCCCGAGGGGGCGGACGCCTGGGGCCCGCGTGGGGCGTCCGGCTACATCGACAAGGCCGTGGAGGGGGCCCTGCAGCGCCTGCAGACCGACCACATCGACCTGCTCCAGCTGCACACCCCCGACGAGGACACCCCGATCGGCGACACCCTCCAGGCCCTGGCGCGGCACGTCGAAGCGGGTCCCGTGCGGTTCATCGGGCACTCGAACTTCACCGCCGAGCAGATCGTCGAGGCGGACGCCGTGGCCGCCGACCTCGGCCTGCCGCGCTTCGTCTCCGCACAGAACCACTACTCGCTGCTGGCCCGCGGCGTCGAGTCCGACGTGTTGCCGGCCGCACGCGAGCACGGGCTGGGGTTCCTGCCGTACTTCCCGCTCCACAACGGGCTGCTGACCGGCAAGTACACGCCCACCTCCGGCGAGGGACGCCTGCGCCAGGTCCGGCCCGAGGTCCTGGAGAGCACCGACTGGGACCAGCTCGACGCCTACCGCCAGATCTGCGAGGGCGCGGGCGTGACCATGCTGCAGGCCACGTTCGCGTGGCTGCTCGCTCAGGATCCCGTCGCCAGCGTCATCGCCGGCGCGACCACGCCCGAGCAGGTCGCCGCCAACGCCGAGGCCGGCCGCACGCGCCTGGCCCCGGACGTCGTCGACGCGATCAGCGCGCTGTTCTCCTGACGGACGCCGCGGTTTCAGACGGAGGCGTCCTCCGGCGCACCGGCGAAGTAGGTCGTCAGGTAGAACACGAACAGCACGGCGGTGATGACGTGCACGACGGTGCACCACGAGCAGATCTGGCCGATCATGACGAACTCGGCCCACACCAGGTACAGCACGAACAGCATGCCGACACCGGTGAGCGCCAGGCCGACCAAGCGCCCGCGCGCCAAACCCAGCCGCCGACCCACGAACGCGAAACCAACGCCGACCACGTTGTACAGCAGACCCAGCAGCGCGACGGGGATGCCGAACAGGTAGGCCCACTGGCTCGAGGTCACCGACTCGCAGTTCACGAAGGAGCCCTCGGCGCACGCCAGTGTTCCGTCAGCGGCGTAGTGCGCCCACGTCAGGTAGGCGGACACGGCCAGCGCCGCGATCCAGAGCAGCTTGATGCAGAGCGGGCTCGGGTCGGCCGCGCGGACGCCGTCCGCCACAGCCGACCCACCGCGGCCCAAGGTCATCCCAGGACCGCCTTGGCGGCGACCACACCCGGCGCCGAGCACACGTCGGACGGCTGGTCGCCGGTCAACGCGCAGATCTGGGCGGTCGTCACGTTGGCCGCACCGAGGATGCCCTGGGCCTCCGGGGAGTTGGGGTCGGCCAACTTCGCCGCGACCGAGTCGCCGGTCTTGCCGGGCAGGTAGCCGCCCTGGGTGAAGGGCTGCAAGAACGGCGTCCCGCTGGTGTGGGTACCCCAGTAGAGCCACGGGTAGCCGGTCATGCCGTGCTGCTGGGCGATCTGCTCGTCCTCGGTGCTGAGCGGCTCGAGGTCGCGGCCCTGGGCGTCCTTCATCTCGTACCCCTTGAACACCAGGTAGTCGGAGGTGTAGGTCGACCCCAGGTACGACAAGGTCGGGATGTCGCCGAGCGCGCCGCCGGCCGGGGTGCGCGTGGCCTTGAGGCCCTCGAAGTCACCGAACCGCTCGAGCGCGATGGTCAGAGGCCAGCGGGTGAAGCCGCAGTAGGAGCAGTACTCGGCGCCGATGTAGAGCAGGCGGGGCTTGCCGTCCACCATCTGCACCTGGCCGCCGGGGATCGGCTGGGCCGGTGACACGGTCAGCGAGCCCGGGCCGACGGCGTCCAGCGAGGCGGCCGGGATGTTCTGCAGTGTCGCCACGTACCCGTCCGTGCCCTCGGCGGCCTGCGGGCGGTTCATGCCGATGGCGATGATCACGCCGACGACGACGAGCAGCAGCGCCGCCGCGGCCGCAGCGATGCCGAACATCTTGTTGCGACGCGCCGTCGCCTCGGCCTTCTGGCGCTCAGCGGCGAGCCTGGCCCGCGCGGATTCCTGCGCAGCTTTGTTCGGCTGCTTGCCTGCCTTCGCCATGGATCTTCTCCTGAGTTGATCGGGTTCACACCAGCGTAGCGACCGCCCGCGGTCGCGGTCCGGTCAGCCGATGGTGTGCTCGGCCCGGTCGAGCACGGCCTGCGGCAGGGTCACGCCCATCCGCTGCGCAGCACCCGGGTTGACGGACAGCTCCAGGTCCTTGGCGCGTTCGACGGGGATGTCGCCCGCCTTGCCGCCCGACGTGAGCATCGCGGCGGCCATGGTTCCGGTCTGGACGCCCTGTGCGCGGTAGTCGACCGCATACGCGGCGAGCGCGCCACGGGCCACCGAGTCAGGGTCGGACACCACCAGCGGGATCTGGCGAGCCTCGGCCACCTGGACGACGGACTCGATCGCGGACACGAAGGTGTTGTCGGTGCCGATGAAGAAGGCGTCCACGTCGGCCAGCGACTCGGCGGCCTGGGCGACCTCGGACGAGTTCGACACCGTGGCCTCCTGCACCGAGAGACCGAGGGCAGGGGCGGCCTCCTTCACCAAATCGGCATGGATGTGGCTGTTCGTCTCCGCCGAGCTGTACAGGAGCCCGATCGTCTTCGCCTCGGGCAGGATCTCCTTGATCAGCGCCAGCTGGTCGGCCACCGGCGGGAAGTCGGACGTGCCTGTCACGTTGCCACCGGGATCCTCGAGCGAGAGAACCAGTTGCGCGCCGACGGGGTCGGTCACGCCGGCGAAGAAGATCGGCGTGTCGGGCAGCGCCTGGATCATGGCTTGGGCGGTCGGGGTCGCGATCGCCACCACGAGGTCCTTGGTGGCGTACGAGGAGGCGATGGCGGTCAGCGTCGTCTGGTCGCCGGCGGCGTTGCGCTCCTCGTAGACCACGTCGGAGCCCTCGACGTACCCGGCGGCGGCCATGCCCTCCTTGAACCCGTCACGCAGGTCGTTGAGCGAGGGGTGGTTGACGATCTGCGCGATCCCCACCTTGAGCGCGCCGTCGGACGCCGTCGCCGCCGGCGTCGCCGGCGTCGCGGAGGGGGTTCCCGAGCACGCGGCAAGCCCCAACGAGCCTGCGGCCAGGAGGGCGACCAGGGAACGGCGGGTGAACGAAGGCATGGCAGCATTCTCCCCCGCCGAACCGACGGGCCCGGCCCCGTCTCACCCGATCAGGGGCTCAGCGGTCGCGTTCCTTGGACTTCTTGTCGCGGCCGGCCAGCACCACGGCGAACGCCGGGGAGGCCTTCGCCCGGGCCTCCAGCACCTCGGCGAGCGCCTTCCAGACGCCGGCCTGCTGGTCGGCGAACTCAGTCCCGCGGGCCCACACGAGCACCGTCTGGGGTGCGGTCCCGGCGAGGGCGGACGCCAGCCCGTCGACCGAGGCGACGTCCCCCAGCCCCAGCGCGCGCCCGAGTTCGACCAACACGATGCGGCGCGCGTCGTTGCCCAGGTCCTCGGGCAGCTGCAGCACCTTCGGCGTCCACCCGCCCAAGCGCCAGTCCCCGGAGACGGAGGCGGCGTCGGTCTCGGTCGTGTAGAAGCCCGGTGCGAAGGCGGCAGTCATGGCGTCCAGCGTAGTGCGAGCTAGGGTTGAGGGCATGTTCGGTAGTTGGGGGATGATGCAGCCACGGATGGTCGACCCGAGGCTGGCACTGGCCGGCCGCGAGGCGTCGATCCTTCCCGGAGGCGCGGTGCACGACATCTTCGGGATCAATGTGCTCGACACACCCGAGGGCTCAGAGGTCGCGTACCTCGCGCTGGGGTGTTTCTGGGGCGCCGAGAAGCTGTACTGGACGACGCCCGGCGTGACGAACACGGCTGTCGGCTACATGGGCGGCACCACTCTCAACCCGACCTACGAGGAGACCTGCTCGGGGCGAACCGGGCACACCGAAACGGTGCGCGTCACCTTCGACCCGACGAAGGTCTCCTACGAGCAGCTGCTGCGCATCTTCTTCGAGAACCACGACCCGACGCAGGGCATGCGCCAGGGCAACGACGTGGGCACCCAGTACCGCTCGGCCATCTTCGCCGCGACCCCCGAGCAAGCCGCTACCGCGGCGTCCGTGCTGGAGCAGTACGGCGAGGCCTTCGACAAGGCGGGCTTCGGGTCCGTCACCACGGAGCTGGTGACCGAGCCGACGCCCTTCTACCCGGCCGAGCCGGGCCACCAGCAGTATCTGTTCAAGGTGCCGCACGGCTACTGCCCCATCCACGCCACCGGCGTGACCTGCCGCTGAGCCCACGGACGCGGACGGGCCCCCGACCTGGAGGTCGGGGGCCCGTTCGTTCTCTGCGGGTCAGCCGCGGAACTCGTCCTTGGACTCGCCCGGGTAGGCGTCGGTCACGACGTCCTGGGCGTCCTCGGGCGCGACCGCGTCGGCGGCCTCCGCGTCGGCGGCGGCGTCGTCCTTGAGGTCGAACGCCTCGGGGCTGTCCTTGCGGGCGTCCTTGGCGGCGTCACGGGCGGCCGCGACCTGGCCCTGGAAGTCGGCCACGGAATGGCGACCGCGCTCGGCCATGTCGTGGAAGGCCTTGGTGGCCTCGTCCAGGAAGCCCTTGAACTGGTCGGGCATGGTGTCGACGAACTGGCGGAAGTTCGGGTCGACGCCCTCAGGGGTCTGCTCGGCGATCTGCTTGCGCTGCTGCTCGTAGAAGACCTTGGCCTTCTCGGCCAGGACGTTCGCGAGGCCGGCGGCCGCGTAGGCGGTCTCGGTGGCGAACTTGATGACGGCGTCGCCCAGCTGCTCGGGCGTGAACTTCTCGCCGGCGGTGAGGTGGACCTTGTCGGCCTCGACCTCGAACTCCTCGACGAACTCGCCCTCGGGCTTGGTCTGCTCGTTGTACTGATCGGACATGTTCACTCCTCGGTGGTCGCCGGTTGGCCCGGCATGGGTTGGGGTGCGAAATCGGCCCCCCCGGGCTGGACGAACGCCAGGTACACGGAGATGAGGGCCTGCTTCTGGGCGGCGGTCAGGGCCGGGTCGGTCTGGACGGCGCGCTGCACCGACGTCGGACGGGGCTCGTCCGGGTCGATGATTCCGGCGCGGACGTACAGGGACTCAGCAGACACCGACAGGGCGGTGGCGATCTGGTTCAGCACCTCCGCGGACGGCTTGCGCAGCCCACGTTCGATCTGGCTCACGTAAGGGTTGGAGATGCCCGCCCTCTCGGCGAGCTGCCGCAGCGACATCTCTGCCGCACGACGCTGGGCCGCGATGAAGTCGCCGAGTGGCAGCCGCTCATGCTGCTCGATGACCTCGTTGCGTTCCATGCCCACCAGTCTGCTAGCTGAAGTTAGCGCCGACAACCCCCGAGCCCCCGGATCCCGACCCTGACCTGCCCCGGACAACGCGATCAGAGTGCGAGCAGGCTTGCAAGCAGTTGGCAGGCCGCTACGCTGGCGCCGGACCAAGCGAAGGAGAACCGATGAGCGCACCGACCGAGCCGATCCAGGGCATGGGGGCCCTCCCGACCGAGGGCGGAACCGCCTTCCGGGTGTGGGCCCCGCACGCGGACGCGGTGACGGTCCTCGGTGACTTCAACGAGTGGCGCGACGACGTCTCACCGCTACAGTCCGAGGGCAACGGCTACTGGTACGGCTTCGTCGCGGGCGCCGAGCCGGGGCACGAGTACAAGTACCAGATCACCAACGGCGAGAACTCACTCTCCCGCGTCGACCCCTACGCCATGCAGGTGACCAACTCGGTCGGCAACGGCGTCATCTACGACCACGCCGCCTTCGACTGGGAGGGCGACTCGGCCAACTGCCCGCCCCACCACGAACTGGTCATCTACGAGATGCACATCGGCTCGTTCGGCGGTCAGGACTCCGAGGGTTCGGTCGGCCACCTCGACGACGCCATCGCGAAGCTGGACCACCTCGTCGACCTCGGCGTCAACGCGATCGAGGTCATGCCGATGGCCGAGTTCGCCGGCGACATGAGCTGGGGCTACAACCCCGCCCACGTGTTCGCGGTCGAGAGCGCCTACGGCGGCCCGGACGCCTACAAGCAGTTCGTCAAGGAGTGCCACCGTCGCGGGCTGGCCGTCATCCAGGACGTCGTCTACAACCACTTCGGCCCCTCCGACCTCGACCTGTGGCAGTTCGACGGGTGGAGTGAGAACGGCAAGGGCGGCATCTACTTCTACAACGACGACCGTTCGGAGACCCCGTGGGGCGACACCCGCCCGGATTACGGCCGCGAGGAGGTGCGCCGCTTCATCCGCGACAACGCGCTGATGTGGCTGCGCGACTACCACGTGGACGGCCTGCGCCTGGACATGGTGCCCCACATGTACTCCCACCAGGGCAACTACCTCGACGAGGGCTGGTCGCTCATGCGGTGGATCACCGACTCGGTGCGCGACGAGTTCCCCGGCCGCATCACGATCGCCGAGGATCTGCACAAGAACCCGCTCATCACCGAGGAGAACCAGGACGGCGCCGGCTTCCACGCCCAGTGGGACGCCGCGTTCGTGCACCCCGTCCGGGCCGAGCTGATCACCCCCGACGACAACAGCCGCTCGATCGGGACTCTCGCCGAGGCCATCGCCCACCACTATGGCGACCCCCTGGAGCGCGTGATCTACACCGAGTCCCACGACGAGGTGGCCAACGGGCAGGCCCGCGTCCCGGAGGAGATCGAGGCGGACAACGCCACGGGCTGGCCCGCCCAGAAGCGCTCCACGATCGGGGCCGCACTGGTGATGACGTCGCCGGGCATCCCGATGATCTTCCAGGGGCAGGAGTTCCTCGAGGGCGGCTGGTTCCGCGACGACGTCCCGCTGGACTGGAAGCGCAATGAGGACTTCTCCGGCATCGCCCGCCTCTACAGCGACCTGATCGACCTCCGCCTCAACCGGGGTGGCGTGACCCGCGGCCTGACGGGGCGCGGCCTGACCGTGCACCACGTGAACGAGGACGACAACCTGCTGGTGTTCCACCGCTGGCTCGACCACGGCCCCGGCGACGACGTCGTCGTGGTGGTCAACCTGTCGGCCGAACCCGTCGAGTACCGCCGCATCGGGCTGCCCTCGGGAGGGCTGTGGAAGCTGCGCTTCAACTCGGACGCCACCCTCTACAGCTCCTTGTTCGGCAACTACGAGTCGTTCGAACTCGAGGCCTACGAGGAGGACGCCGACGGCATGCAGTGGCACGGCAACGTGTCGGTCGGCCCCTACTCCGTGCTGGTCTTCAGCCAGGACGCCTGAGCAGGCTGCGGACCGGGCCACCCCGCCCGCCTGCGGGGTGGCAGACTGGCCGGCATGTCCGTCCAGACCGCTGCCTGCGTGCGCGTCCCACGCGTGCTGCTGCCCACCGCGTCCGTCGACGTGCACCGCTGGGCCGTCATCGCGTGTGACCAGTACACCTCCCAGCCCGAGTACTGGGCCCAGGTGGAGGAGCTCGTCGGCGACGCCCCCTCCACGCTGCGGCTGGTCCTGCCCGAGCTGCACCTCGGTGCCCCGGACGTGGCGCAGCGCGTCCACGCCTGCAAGGCGGCCATGCACGACTACCTCGGCCGTGGGTTGCTCGAGCCGTACGAGGCGATCGTGTACGTGGAACGCACGCACAGCGGCGGCGTCCAGCGGGGCCTGGTCGTCGAGGTGGACCTCGAAGCGTACGACTACTCCTCGACGGCCGTGTCGCCGATCCGCTCCACCGAGGGGACGGTGCTCGACCGACTGCCCCCGCGCATGGCCGTGCGCCGCGACGCCCCCCTCGAGCTGCCGCACATCATGGTGCTCTACGACGACCCCGAGGGGGCCGTGCTGGCGCCGGTGCTGGCTGCGCGCGAGTCCTTGGCGACGGCGTACGACACCGACCTCATGCTCGGCTCTGGCCACGTGACCGGACGCCTCGTCGCCGACCCGGGCCTGCAGGCGTCCGTGTTCGCCGCCCTGGACGGGCTCGTCGCGACGGAGGCCTACCAGGCCCGCTACGGGCTGTCGTCGGATCACCCGATGCAGTTCGCGATGGGCGACGGCAACCACTCGCTGGCCACGGCGAAGGCCATCTGGAACGAGCACAAGGCCGCGGGCGCGGCGTCCGACCACCCCGCGCGCTGGGCGTTGGTCGAGCTGGTCAACCTTCACGACGACTCGCTGTCGTTCGAGCCGATCCACCGGGTCGTGTTCGACGGGGCGGACGCCGCCGACGACCTGGTCGCGGCCCTGGGTGCGTCGGAGCGCCCCGTCGGCTCGCTGCAGGAGGCGCTGGATGCCGTGACCGCCGGCCACGCGCAGCGGTTCGCCGTGGCACGGGCGTCCGGTGTGAGCGTGGTGGAGGTGCCCTCCCCCACGCACCAGCTCGCGGTCGGGACACTCCAGTCGTTCCTGGACACGTGGCTGGCCGAGCACGCCGAAGCCGAGATCGACTACGTCCACGGCGAGGACGTGGCCGCCGGCCTGGGCTCGCGTCCGGGGAACGTGGCGTTCCTCCTGCCCGGCATCGGCAAGGACGCGTTCTTCCGTTCGATCGCCGTCGACGGTCCCCTGCCGCGCAAGACATTCTCCATGGGTCACGCCCAGGACAAGCGGTTCTACCTGGAGGCCCGCGCCATCCGCTGATCGCCCTCACCGAGCCCCGACGACCACGACCCGGACGACTTCGTCCGGGTCGTGACCTTTCTCCCGTCCGGGGTCGTATACGACAGTGAGTCGGACTAGGCTCGGTTCACCAGAGCACCACCAACGAGGAGGTCTTTCCAATGGAGCATGAGATCACCGAAAACCCACTTCGGGGCGTCGAGGCCACGATCGGGTCCGGGCACTACGGCGTGTTCGACCAGGGCGCGCACGTGTGGTCCTGGCAGCCCGACGGCGCGGCCCCCGTGCTGTGGATGAGCGCCAAGTCCTGGTTCGCCGACGGGCAGCCCATCCGCGGTGGCGTCCCGATCTGCTTCCCGTGGTTCGGCAACGGACGCGCGGGTGACCAGGAGCCCGGCCACGGCTTCGCCCGCCTGCACACCTGGCACCTCAGCGACATCAAGGACACCCTCGATCGCGACGGCCGCCTGCTGGTCGAGTACACCCTGGACAACGCCATGACCGGGCAGCAGCCCGACTGGCCGTACCGGTACGAGGCGCGCTTCGTCGCGAAGTTCACCCCCGAGTACCTGGGCATGACCCTCGAGGTCACCAACACCGGCCAGAGCCATGTGCCGCTCGACGGCGCGCTGCACACCTACCTGGCGGTGGGCGACGTCCGCAAGGTGTCGGTGTCCGGCCTCGACGGCGCCGAGTACTACGACAAGGTGACCGGCCAGACCGAGACCCAGTCCGGCGACGTGACGATCACGGGCGAGACCGATCGCGTGTACCGCTCCACCGGCGAGGTCGTCCTCGACGACCCGGTGCTCGGCCGCAAGCTGGTCATCGCCAAGTCGGGTTCGGCCAACACGGTCATCTGGAACCCGTGGGTCGACAAGTCCGCCGCCGCGCCGGACTTCGGCGACGACGAGTGGCAGGGCATGATCTGCATCGAGGCCGCGAACGCGCTGGCGGACCAGCTCACCCTGCGTCCCGGCGAGACGCACACGCTCAAGCAGCGCATCACCCTCGCCTGACGAAGTCGTCCACGCCCGCCATCCCGCTAGGGTGGCGGGCGTGACCTCTTTGGACCTCCACGGGCTGGGCGTGCGCGTCCACGTCACCGTGAGCGGGTCTCGGGTCGACGAGCTGACGGACGCCCTCCGCACGGCCTGGTCGCGGTGCCTCGTGCCGCGGGGCAGCGAGATCGATGCGCCTCCCTTGACAGTGTCGCTGGAGGCGGACGAGGACCTGGCCCCTCGCCTCCAGCGGTTGACCCAGGACGTCACCCAGACGGCCATCCAGGCCCAGCGCGGGCGCCTGTTCATGTTCCACGCAGGGGCGGTGACGGACCCTCGTACGGGTGCGGCGCTGGCCTACGTGGCGCCGGGCGGCACGGGCAAGACCACGCTGTCGGGCGTGCTGGGTCGCACGCACGGCTACGTGACCGACGAGACGGTCGGGTTCAACCTGGACGGCCGGATCATGCCCTACGAGAAGCCCCTGTCGATCCGCCCGCCGGACTTCACCGGGGTGAAGATCGAGACGTCACCGGACGAGCTGGGCCTGGCGCGCGTGCACCCCGATGCGCGCTTGCGGAGGTTCGTGCTGATCCGGCGCGACGAGTCGCTGACGACACCCACGGTGGAGCCGCTGGGGGTGTTGGACGCCATCGTCCAGCTCACGAGCGAGAGCTCGTCGCTCAGCTCCCTCGGGACGCCGCTGCACAGCCTGGCCGCGTTCCTGGACGCCCGTCCGCCCACCCTGCTGGTGACGTACGCCGAGGCCGAGAGCGCCCGTGACGTGCTGATCGAGGCGCTGGAGGAAACATGACGGTCCACGCCGTACCCGTCGTCGACCGCCTCGAGCGGGACGGCCGCACCCTGCTGCTGCTGGAACGCCGAGTCGTGGAGCTCAGCCCGCTCGGGCTGGCCGCCTACGACGCGGTGTCCGAACCCCTGACGGTGCCGGAACTCACCGAGGTGTTGGTGGGACTGTTCGGTTCCCCGCCCGAGGGGGACGCGAGCGAGGGCGTCCAGCGGCTGGTGGACGAGCTGGTGAGCCTCGGTCTGCTGACCGCCGAGGGCTTGGGTTAGAAGCGCCGAGGGCTTGCCTTCAGGCCGCCGAGGGCTTGCCTTCAGACCGCCGAGGGCTTGCCTTCAGACCGCCGAGGGCTTGCCTTCAGACCGCCGAGGGCTTGCCTTCAGACCGCCGAGGGCTTGAGTTCTGTAGGGAAATCCGCACGCAGATCAGCGAACCGGAGCACTCGACGCATCGAACCGGAGCCCTCGGCGCATCGAACCGGAGCCCTCGGCGGTCTGGACCCAAGCCCTCGGCGGGATCAGCCGACCGGGCCGGGCGGCCAGGCCTTCGCAATCACCTTGCCGGTGATGCGGGCGCCCGGGACGAGGCGGGCGCACCCAACGGCGTCCCTCGCCCCGCGACACCCCGAGACCGAATCGGCCGAGTTCGAGCGGTGGTCGCCCAGGACGAGGTAACTCCCCTCGGGCACCGTGATGGGCGGGAAGCAGCGCGCGGACCGCGGCGTGCTCGCGCAGTCGAGGCCTCCTGCGATGAAGGGCAGGTCGCGGTGGATGTACGGCTCGTCGATCGACTGCCCGTTCACCACGAGTCGGCCCTGCGCGTCGCAGCATTCGACGGTGTCCCCCGGTATGCCGAGCACGCGCTTGACGGTGTAAGTCCGGTTGGAGATGCCGATGCCGGTGACGTCGCCGAAGATGCGGACGGCCGCGATCACAGGGTTGGGGTCGGGGGTGCGGACCGGGTCCTCCCAGGACGCACCGTGCCCGAAGATCACGATGTCGCCGCGCTGGGGCCCCGAGTTCAGGTAGGGCAGGTTGGACGACAGCACGCGGTCACGGACGCCGAGGGTCTCCTGCATCGAACCCGAGGCGACGTTGTGGACCCGGACGACGAACGTCTGCACCAGGGACACGATGGCCAGGGCGACGACGACGTTGCCGAGGACGACCAGCCACAGGGGCGTCGGCTTGCGTGCGGGCAGCGTCGTGCCAGTCGGCACGGCCTCCTGCTCACCACTCACGACTACCCCTTTCACCGTCAGTCTAGGGCGCCGCCCAGCGCGTCCGGGCCACACAGACCCGGCCGGGCCGAGCCGGCGGCGTCCGGCCGCTCACGGGCGGCAATGCGGGTGAGCACGCGAGGCGGGAGTTTGGCTAAGGTGTCGCCCAAGAACGTCATTTCAGGGAGGAAATGGATGTCCCGCATCGCTTCTGACACGTACCGCTCCAAGGTGATGTCGGCCGAGGAGGCCGCCAAGCTGATCAAGAACGGCGACCGGGTCGGGTTCTCCGGCTTCACCGGTTCCGGCTACCCGAAGGTCTTGCCCGAGGCGCTGGCCGCCGAGATCAAGGCCGCCCACGACAGGGGTGATGAGTTCCAGATCGCGTCCTACACCGGCGCGTCCACCGCGCCCGAGCACGACGGTGCCCTCGCCGCGGTCGACGGCATCTCCATGCGCATGCCGTACCAGTCCGACCCCGTGATGCGGAACAAGATCAACGCCGGCACGTCCGAGTACTACGACGTGCACCTCTCCCACTCCGGCCCGCAGGTTCGCCAGGGCTTCTGGGGCGACCTGGACGTCGCCGTCGTCGAGGTCGCGGCCATCAACGCCGACGGCACCGCGATCCCCTCCTCCTCGGTCGGCAACAACAACGTGTACCTCGAGACCGCCAAGAAGATCATCCTCGAGGTGAACGCGTGGCAGTCCATCGATCTGGAGGGCATGCACGACATCTACTCGATGAAGCTGCCGGGCGAGAACGTCGCCATCCCGATCAACGCCGCCGGCGACCGCATCGGCTCGAAGTACTACGACATCGACTGGAGCCGCGTCGCCGCGGTCATCGAGACGGACGCCGAGGATCGCAACTCGCCGTTCAAGCCGCTCGACCAGGAGTCGAAGACCATCGCGGAAAACCTGCTCGACTTCCTCGGCAACGAGGTGAAGCAGGGCCGCATGCCCAAGAACCTGCTCCCGATGCAGTCCGGCGTGGGCAACATCGCCAACGCGGTGCTCGTGGGCCTCAACGAGGGTCCGTTCGAGCAGCTGACCTCCTACACCGAGGTCATCCAGGACGGCATGGTCGACATGATCGACTCCGGCAAGCTGCTGGTCGCCTCCGCCACCGCCTTCTCGCTGTCGCCCGAGGCTGCGGCGAGGATGAACGACAACGCCAAGAAGTACCGCGAGCACATCGTGCTGCGCCCGCAGGAGGTTTCGAACAACCCCGAGGTCATCCGTCGACTCGGCGTCGTCTCCTGCAACGGCATGATCGAGGCCGACATCTACGGCAACGTGAACTCGACCCACATCATGGGCTCCCGCATGCAGAACGGCATCGGCGGCTCGGGCGACTTCACCCGCAACGCCTACATCTCGTGCTTCGTGTCCCCGTCGCTGGCCAAGAACGGTGACATCTCCGCGATCGTGCCGATGGTGTCGCACCACGACCACACCGAGCACGACGTGCAGGTCATCATCACAGAGCAGGGTCTGGCCGACCTGCGTGGCCTGTCGCCGAAGCAGCGCGCCAAGGTCATCATCGAGAACTGCGCCCACCCGGACTACCGCGAGGCTCTCCTCGAGTACGTCGCCCGCGCCGCCAAGGTCGCCAACGGGGCGCACACCCCGCACGACCTGGCCACCTCGCACGAGTGGCACCGCCGCTTCCTCGAGACGGGCTCGATGAAGGGCTGACCTTCTCCTGCACCAGCGGGGCCCCGGCTTCCAGCCGGCGCCCCGTTCGCGTGCGCGCCCCCAGCCGCCGAGAGCCCCGTGTTTGTCTGCCGACAGCCCCTGCTGGGGGCCTTGGGCGGTCGGAACAGGGGCTCTCCGCGCAGCGTCTAGGCTGGGCGCCGTGTCCAGCGCTTCCGAGAACACCGCGCAGCCGAGCATCGGCACGGCTGCACGGACGGTCGACACCTCCGTCGACCAGAACACCGGCGAACCCAGGCGTCCGGCCGTGGTGTGGGCGTCCGCCGCCGCGTTCTTCACCGGCATCGCGTTCGTCGTCGCGGGCTTGTTGTGGGCCTTCTGGCGCAGCGTCCGTGAGTTCGGTGACGCCGCATGGCTGAACGGCGTCGTCGCCACCGAGCCGGGCAGCCTGCTGCGCGTCCTCATGGTCACCGCGCTGTTCGTCGTCACCCTCCTCATCGGGGCGGGCGCGATCATCGCCGGCCACTACGGCTGGCGCGGGTTCGGCTGGGCGCGCAGGGCCGGCCTCATCGCCACGGCCGTCTCCCTGCTGGCCCTGCTCATCAACTGGGTGGCCTGGATCGGCATCCCCCTCATCGCGCTCGGCGCCGCCCTGCTGTGGACGCCCGCCGCCCGCTCCTTCGCCGAGCGCTGGCACCTCCGCCGCCACCCCGCGGCCCCCGCCGTGGTCCGGCCGGACGAGGTCCACTACGGCCCCCTGCCCCGCTATCGCTAGGCTCCCCCGAATGGACAACCGCCTCCTCTCCGCCCTCGGCCGCATCGCCCGGGACCTCCTGCGCACCGGCCTGCGCGAGGCCACCCGCCGTCCACGCCAGGAGCAGCAACAGCCGCGGCAGCGGCAGCGCAGCGAGCCCGCGGCGTCCGGCCGTCAGAGCTACCCCGGCGACTTCCGGGGCATGCCGCAGGTGGACTACGCGCCGGTGCGCGGCAACCGCCCCGACCCCGGCGAGGTCGTGTGGACGTGGGTGCCCTACGAGGAGGACCACTCCCGCGGCAAGGACCGCCCCGTCGTGCTCGTCGGGCGCGACGGCCCGTGGCTGCTCGGCCTGCAGATGACCAGCAAGGACCACGACTTCGACGAGCAGCAGGAGGCCCGCGCGGGCCGCTTCTGGGTCGACATCGGCGCCGGCGCGTGGGACAACCGCGGCCGCGAGTCGGAGGTGCGGGTGAACCGCGTCATCCGCGTCGACCCGGACGCCGTGCGCCGCGTCTCGGTCTCGCTGCCGCGGGACCGCTTCGACCAGGTCGTCGCCGGGATGCGCCGGTACCTGTGAAGCAACCGCGGATCCACCGCGTCCGGCGCATTCTGTCGGACGCCGCGGCTAGCGTTTGACCATGAGCAACCAGTTCGCCGAGGCCCACCGCTCGGCTTCCGCCACGTTCACCGACCGCATCAAGGGCGTCGCCGATTGGGACGCCCCCGCCCCCGTCGCCGGGTGGAAGGCCCGCTCGGTCGTCGAGCACCTGCTGGAGTGGTTCCCGGGCATGCTCGCCGCGGGCTCCGACGTCGCGCTGCCCGACGGCCCCGACCCGAAGGTCGACCTGCTCGCCGCGTGGGAGCACCAGCGCGATGCCGTCCAAGCGGTGCTGGAGGACCCGGCCACCCAGACCAAGACCTTCTCCAACCCGATGACCGGCGACATGCCACTGGCGGTGATGATCCAGAACTTCTACACCGCCGACGTGTTCATGCACACGTGGGACCTGGCCCGCGCCACGGGGCAGGACGACCGCCTCGACGAGGCCGTCGCCACCGAGATGCTCGCCGGCATGGAGCCGATCGAGCCCATGCTGAGGGCGTCCGGCCAGTTCGGTTCCGAGCGCGGCCCGCTGCGCGCGGACGCGGACGCCACCGACCGGCTCATGTCGTTCATCGGACGCGACCCGTACTGGTCGGCCTCGTAGCGGGGCTTGAACCTGACACGGTGTCAGGCGGTGGAGTGCAGACATGTTGAGTATCGGAGAGTTCGCCCGTCTGGTCGGGGTGTCGGTGCGCATGCTGCGGCACTACGACCGGCTGGGCCTGCTCGAGCCGGCTCGCGTCGACGAGTACACGGGTTACCGCTCGTACTCCACCGCCCAGCTCGACCGAGCCAACCGCCTGGTCGCGCTGAAGGACCTCGGCTTCTCCCTCGACCAGGTCGGCCACCTGCTGGCCGACGGGGCGTCCGAGGGTGAGGTCCTGGCGCTGTTGCGGCAGCGCTCCGACGAGCTGACCCACCAGCTCCGGGCCGACGCACGCCGTCTCGCGCAGGTCCAGGCGCGTATCCGCCTGATTGCGAAGGAGATCCCCATGTCCACGTACCACGAGACCGCCCTGCCCGCCCTGACCCTGGCCGCCCGATCGGTGCGCATCACCGACATGACGTCGTTCGAGACCGAGATGGGCCCGCTGTTCGACTCCGTCGGGTCGGCGCTGACGGCGTCCGGCGTCCACCCGGTCGGCCCCGGCGTCGCCCTCTACGCCCCCGACAGGGACGCCATGATCGCCTCCGCCGCCGAGCCGATCGGGGACGCCCCCACCCCCGCCGGCCTGGAGGAAGTGACGGTGGAGGCCGTCGATCGGGCGCTGACCACGCAGTACGTGGCGCCCGACCTGGAGGGCATCCAAGCCGCGTGGCAGGGCCTCGTCAGCGAGGTGGAGCGCCGGGGGCTCACGGCCCAGGGCACCTGCCGCGAGGTGTACCTGTCCACGCCGTTCGACGGCGAGGGCTGGGTGGTCGACCTCCAGCAACCGATCGGCTGACCTCAGCCCTCGGACGCGCCCGTCCGGCGGTCGACGAAGTAGCTGTCGTCCATCGCCGGGTCGGGCGCAACGGGGACGAACTGGCGGCGCAGGTGCTCGGCCGCCCACTCGCGGCCCTGAACGGCGTCGCGGGCGGCGTTGACCTGGTCGCACTGCTCCTGGTTGAGGTAGAACTCGATCGCCACCACGGCCCGGTTGGCGCGGTCGAACGCCTCGAGCTCCTCGCCCTCGGCGGAGCGCGCGACGAGCCGGTCGACGGCCCGCTGCACGGTCTCGCGCCGCATCCGGCGCTTGAGCTTGGGCAGCAGGTCGATCTTGCCGTCCTCGCTGACGATGATGACCATGGCGCCCCGCCCGGCGCCGGCCAGGTAACGGATCGCCGAGTTGTAGCGCGCACCGCGCCCGGAGTCGCCGGTGCCGGTGGCCACGCCGTCGAGGATGACGCCGACGGCGTGGACGCGGCCGTCCGGGCTGACGAGCACGGCGCCGTCGATCGACGTTGCAGCGGTCAGGACACGCCCGGTGAGGCGCGCCGGCGTGATCGCGTGCACCTGCGGCAGCAGGCGGTCGGACTCGGCGGCGGCGTCCGGGTGGACGACCAGCATCGTGCCGTGCGACTGGCGCGCGCAGGCGACGGCCATCTCCCACAGCTGGCGCGCGTTACGTGCGGACGCCTCGGGAAAGACGAGGTCGACCGTGTGCGAGAACTCGTCCTCGTCGAGGCGCTCGCGGGGCAGCTGCGGCAGGCCGTTGTCCATGCGCAGCAGCGGCGTGGACTGGTGCCACAGCTCCCACGACCCGTTGCCGCTGATCGTGGCGGTGAACACGTACTCGGAGTCGGCGTTGTAGGTGTCGGCGAGCGTGCCGAGCCCGAACACCTCGCGCCCGTCGCAGAGGAGGTGCAGGTCGGCGTCCGACATCTCGAGCACCTTGCGGAACGACCGCGCCAGCGCCACGGGCACCGGGTGCTCGAGGGCGACCTCGACGGTCAGGTCGGGGTGCCCCTGCTGGGCCAGCAGGACCGACCCCGTGCCCGCGCGTCCCTCGTACGGCTGGGCGGACACGGCGTCGAGTGCGTGCCGGACGCCGTGGGCGAGGTCCTGGCCGGCCCGCTGGACGAGGGTGGAGACGAACACGTCCGCGGCCGAGCGGAGGACGGCGTCCGGGTCGACGTGCAGGCGGACGCCCGGGACGCGACGATCCAGCTCGCGGCTGGCCGCGTCGAGGACGGCGGTGACGGCGGCCTCGGGGAAGCTGCGGGGCGAAGAGTCGCCGGCGGGCGTGCGGCGGAGGCGGGCGAGGTCGTTCCACGGGTCGGCGTGGATGGCCAGCACGGGAACGATGAACCACTCCCCGATCGGGACGCCGATGCCCGCGAAGTGCTGGCGCCCGACGGTGCGCGCGGCCTCGCCTAGCTTCTCGGCCAGCACCTCGCGGCGGACGTACGACTCGGCCGCGGCGAGGGCGTTCTCGTCGTCGCCGGCCTCACGGCGCGCCTTGGAGCGGGCGAAGCGCTGCTGCGCGCGGTCGAGCGCGTCGGCGAGGATGTCGCGGTCGAAGTGCCCACGGGCCGGTTCGACGGTGACCTGTCCGTTGTCGCGGAACCCGATCAGGTAGGCGCGGGGGTCGACGTTGGCGCCGGCGCGGTCGAGCACCTCGTTGGCCAACTGCTCCAGGGACCACCTGAAGCCCGCTTGGTGCTCCCACATCTCCGCCACGGTGCGAATGTTGTCAGCCGGGGACCGTTTCCGCTATTCACGCTGCTCGGCGGCCAGTCCCACTGCCCTTCGCCGCGGCGAAGCGGGAGGCACGACCAGTGCCCCGGCGTTCTGCGCCGACAGCCCCTGCGTTCTGCGCCGACAGCCCCGGCGTTCTGCGCCGACAGCCCCGGCATTCTGCGCCGACAGCCCTGGCGTTCTGCACCGAAAGCCCCCGCTGCGGGCTGTCGGCGGACGCAACCGGGGCTCTCGGCAGTGAAACCCGGGGCTCTCGGCGAAGAGGGGTCAGGCGTAGAAGCGGTTAGGGAACGTCGCCACGACGGCCGGGCGCTCCTGACCCTCGATCTCAATGGTGCCGTCGGCGACCAGGTGGCTGCTCGACCACGGGGCCGACCGCGTCGCCTACGTCGACCTCGACGCCAATCACACAGACGCCGTCGAGCGCGTCTTCTGGGACGACCCGCGTGTCCTCACCATCTCCCTGCACGAATCGGGGCTGCACCTCTTCCCCCACACCGGCTTCCCGCGCGAGGTGGGCGGGGCGGACGCCCGGGGCACGGCCGTCAACGTGTGTGGCCCTCCTGCCCCGCACGGCCGACCGCGTGTGGCTGCACTCCTTCGCCGCGATCGTCCCGCCGCTCATCGAGGCGTTCCGACCCTAGGTGATCGTCGCCCAGCACGGCGCCGACCCCCACCGCTCCGCCCCCTCGCCGACCTGTCGTTGTCCGTGGACGCCATGGCCCTGGCCCAACGCCTCGTCATCGACATCGCCGACCGGTTCGCCGACGGCCGCTGGATCGGCGTGGGCGGCGGCTACCACCGGGATGACACAGCGTGCGTGCCGAAGGGGGGCAGAACCCCGCGAAGTGTCGTGACGGCCACGATGACGACACATCTAGTCTGGGAGTGTCCCAAATGGAACATTCTCGCGTCGCTTCATTCCTCTTGGCCGCGTAGAGTGACATTGTGAGACTTGATCTGTTCGCCAACAGCGCCGTAAGGCAACTTGTTCCGATCGCCGGCGTCGACCCCGCGCGCGGCAAGTGGACACATGCTGCGTTCGTTCCCGATCCGCTGCCCGGGGAGTCCCCTGAGCTGTCTGGGGCCACCTATCGGGCAGTCGCGGACGCACGCGCCTCGCTCGCGGCGCTCGATAGCACCGCTCGTTCGTTGCCGAACCCCCGGCTGTTCCGGCAGGCGACGCTTCGCGTGGAAGCCCAGTCAACGGCCGCCTTGGAGGGCACTTACGAGCCGCTCATGAAGGTGCTGGCCGCCGATGACGACGCGGAGAAGGACCCGTCCTTGCGCGAAGTTCTCAACTACCTGGTCGTCGCCGAAGCCGCCTTCGGATGGTCTCAGGAACGCCGAGCGCTCACGGTGTCAATGCTGGGCCAATTGCAGGAGCGTCTGATGGAGGGCACCCGGCACCGCAGCTCGCAGACGGGCCGTGTTCGTGACGTCCAGGTGGTCATCGGCCGCAGGCAGGACGCCGACCTGACCGAGCCGCCGATCAAGGCGGCCCAGTTCGTCCCCGCTCCCCCGGGTCCGGACCTGGCTGCGCGCCTCAGCGACCTCCTGATCTGGATGTCTGGCGACCACCGTGGCCGCTTCGACCCGGTGGTTGCCGCTGCGTTGGCCCACTACCAGTTCGAGGCGCTGCATCCGTTCCATGATGGCAACGGACGCTTGGGGCGCCTCCTCATCGTCGTCCAGTTGCACCACTCTGGCGTCCTGTCGGAACCGACCTTGTCGGTCTCGCCCTGGTTCGAGGGCCACCGCGCCGACTATTTCGGATGCCTCATGGGCGTCTCCACGCACGGCGATTGGGATAGCTGGGTGGGCTTCTTCGCCCGGGGCCTGCAAGCCTCCGCCGACCAGACCCGGCACCGCATGGAACAGCTCGCCCGCGTCCAGGCCGACCTTACGCAGCAGGTCGCCGCCTCGACCTTGCGCGCAGGGTCGGCGCGACAACTTGTCGACTTCGCCGTCGGTCAGCCCACCTTCACCGTCAGGGAGGCCGCAGCTGCCCTCAACCTGTCCTACGGGCGGACAAACAAGCTTGTCGACTCACTCGTGGAACTCGGGGTCCTCGGTCATTGGGGCCCGACCGAGTACAACCGACGCTTCGCGGCACCCACCGTCATCGATGTTCTGCTCGGATCCGACCCCACCAGGCAATCAACCTGACGCTGGACCCTGGGAACGAACCGGAGAAGGAGGACGGCAGAACAGGGCACTGGCCCCTGATGAACTCATGGAGTCCTCCACCCCTCACCTTCTCATCGCGAATAGCATCTGGCCTTGTAGCCGGCAGATACGGGGAAATCCTGAGGGGTGCGCCGGGGCCTCACCATGCATGAATGCACCGCCGAGGTAATGACGGGGCAACCCGAGCGCCAGTCGCGGAGGCGCAGGATGCCGGAATTTCCCCTCGTGCGGTTCGTCGCGAAGTCGTAGGCGCAGCCCTGAGAGGCATCAGCCAAAGCCGATCGTGGCTTCGAACGCTGGGTGGAACTTCCCTGAGCGGATTCGTGGGGCGGATCGGACATGTGAACCGCCCAGAACCAGCTGGTCCCGGGACAACACGCACCTCCACTGAATCTGGGGCGGTTCAGATTGCCTGCCGCATCGAGTAGAGACGGAACGCCTTCGGCTTGGGCGTGCCATCGTCAGCAAAGTCGTCTGGATCGGCTGTTCCGAACAACTCCATCGTCTTCGGCTTCGGAGTGGCGGTGAACGCCAGGTAGGAAATGTTCTCCGTGGATTCGCGTTGCGTCATCGTGGCCGCGAACAAGGCCTCCGTGTCGAAGCTGTCCCCATCAGCCAGGTCCGCCTGCTCAGCCGGCGACAGTACACCTCCATGCTGCGCTGGTCCACCAGCATCGGACAGCGGACCGGGACCGCGCCATTGCGGAGGGCATGGACGCGCTCGCGGAGGCCCAATTGGGCACCGATTGGGCACGTAGAGGGCACGACGACGAGGGCGAGGGTGTGAGTCGTGGATCGGACCTGGCATGAACTGCACCGTGACAACCACTGTTCGTTTGGAGCGGGCGACGGGAATCGAACCCGCGTGTCCAGCTTGGGAAGCTGGCGCTCTACCATTGAGCTACGCCCGCGTGTTTCTCGCGCAACCCCGCCATCATAGCCATCCGGCACCCAACGTCGCACATCACCGCTCAGGGGTCACCCCGGTGTCTCCCCCGAAGCGGTTGGGCGCCATCGATTGGGCCGAACAACGGGGTTAGGTTGGCCCCATGAGCGACGCCTACCCCGAGCCCCACCGCTTCCCCGGCCACATGCGTGCTGCGGATTCCGACCGCGCCATCGTGACCGACCTGCTGTCGGCCGCCTACGCCGAGGGACGCCTCAGCCGCGACGAGCACGACGCCCGCCTTGCCCAGGCGATGGAGGCCAAGACCTTCGACGACCTCCGAGGGCTCACCGCCGACCTCATCCCCGGCTCCAACCCCGGACGTGCCGTCGGCGCCTTCTCTTCCGCCGGCGCCCCCACCGTGGACCGCTCGGGCGACACCAACGAGGCGGAGACCACGTTCGCGATCTTCGGCGGCATGGAGCGGGCCGGCTCGTGGCGCGCGCGCCGCAACATCTCCAACGTCACCCTGTTCGGTGGGTCGTCGTTCGACTTCCGCGACGCCACCTACGCCTCGGACGTCACCACGCTCAACGTCTTCTGCGCCTTCGGGGGCGTGGAAGTGATCGTTCCCGAGGGCGTGAACGTCCGCAACGAGACGGTCGCCATCTTCGGCGGCACGGACGTGAAGAACATCAACCCCGCACCCGGGGCGCCCACGATCGTGCTCAAGGGGTTCGTGATGTTCGGTGGCATCGACGCCAAGGGCAAGCAGCGCCGCCGCTGACAGGCGATCGACCTTGGTCGCGCCGGATGACGGGTCGGAACGTCGGCCCGACCTCCTAGGGTGTGGGGCATGCAGTCCCAGCAGCCCGAGTTCACGGCGCCCACCCCCGCGGCGTCCCCCACCCCGGAACCCCCGCTCGCCCAGCCCGTGCCAGCGCCGCTCGCAGCCGAACCGGCAAGGACGCCGTTTGTCCCCGACCCCAGCCTGGACGGCCTCCCCGACCGCGCGGTCGAGCCCTTCGCTCCCCCGTCGGACGCCTGGCGTCGCGTCTCCCCCAAGCTGACCGCCGTCAAGCGCATCACCTCGTCGATCTGGCTGGCGATCCTGTTCATCCCTGCGTCGGTCGCCATCTGGTTCCTCGTCCCGCCCGAGGAGCCCGTCCGCTGGGTCGCCGTCGCGTGGCTCGCGCTGGGGCTGGCCTGGTGGCTGTGGCTGTTCTTCCGCTCGCGCCGGTACGTGGCCGCGCTCGGCTGGGCCCGCCGCGAGAAGGACCTCTGCGTGGTCAGCGGCCTGATGTTCCGCCGCCTGGAGGTCATCCCCTTCGGCCGCATGCAGGTGGCCAAGGTCAGCTCCGGCCCCCTCATGCAGGCCTTCGGGCTGTCGACGGTCGAGCTCGTCACGGCCGGCGCGAGCGCCACCGTGCCGGGGCTTCCCTCCGACGAGGCCAAGGCACTGCGCGACCTCATCATCGAGCTCAGCGACGCCGAGGGGTCGGGGCTGTGAGCGACTTCCTGCCCCCGCCCGGGCCGCCCGGCGCCGAGGCCGCGCCCGGGGCGTCCGTGCCCGTCATCGAGGAGCGGATGCACCCGCTCAGCCCGCTGGTCAGACTGTGGATCGGCGTGGTGGCCCTCGGCTGGTACGTGGTCACGTCGTTCCTGCAGGGCGACCCACTCTGGGAGGACGTCGACAAGCTCGAGGAGTTGCTGACGTCGGCGCCGTGGTGGGTCTACGTCGCCGCCGCCGGCGTCGCGGTCGGCCTCGGGTTCGGCTACTGGTCATGGTGGACGAACCGGTTCGTCATCGACGACCGCGAGTTTCGGCTCGAGAACACCGGCGCCTTCCAGGAGAGCCAACGCATCGCGTTCAGCCGCATCCAGTCGGTCGACGTCACCCAGCCCTTCGCGGCCCGCCTGCTGGGGCTGGCGCAGGTGCAGATCGACGTGGGCGCCGAGGGCGGCGCGTCCCTGAAGTACCTGAAGCGGGCCCGGGCGACCGAGATCCGCGACTATCTGATGGCCCGGGCGCACGGGCGCACGGCGACGACCGCCGAGCCGGGGCGTGGCGCGTCCGCCTGGGACGACTCGGCCACCGGCGACCACGTGCTGGTGCGCCTGACGCCGGGCGAGATCATCCTGAGCGCATTCGCGACCCTCGACATGCCGCTGATCGCTCTCGGCTTCACGCTGCCGTGGATCCTCGGCGCGGTGTTCGACTGGTCGACGCTGGCGTTGGGCGGCGGCATGGTGGGCCTGGCGTTCGCCCTGTTCAGCTACCTGTCAAAGCGACTGTTCGAGCAGTTCAACTACACCCTGGCCCGGACGCCCGCCGGCCTGCGCATCACCCGCGGCCTTTTCACGCTGCGCTCGCAGACGATTCCCACCCACCGGGTGCAGGCCGTCCAGACGCAACAGCCGCTGATCTGGCGCTGGCTCGGCCGGGCGCGCCTCGACGTGACGATCCTCGGCGTGGGCGACGAGGACAGCGACGAACTCGGCACCTCGCTGATCTACCTGCCGTTCGGCACGCCCGCCCAGGTGCAGGTCGCCCTGGCGGCGCTGTGGCCCGGCCTGGAGCTCGACCAGCTCCAGTTCACCCGGACGCCCGAGCGCGCCCGTTGGCTCGACCCGCTGCAGTGGGAGTGGCAGGGGTACGCCGCCGACGACCGCGTGCTGGTCGGCCGGTCGGGGTGGCTGCACCGCCGCCAGTTCATCGTGCCGCACGCCCGCCTGCAGTCGGTGACGATCAGCCAGGGCCCCTTCGAGCGCCGCCTCGGCCTGGCGAGCGTGCTCACGACGACCACCGACATGTTCGACGCGAACTCGGTCAACCACCTCGGGGAGACACACGCCCGCGCGCTCGCGTTCGCCGAGATGGACCGTGCTCGCACCTCACGGGTCGCCGAGCTGCTCGACCCGCCGGGCCTGCGGGACGCCGTGGTGGAGGCCGACCCGGCCGGCGTCGTCCTGGCCGGCGCGCCGGACATCTGGACGCCCACCACCGCTCCCCTGCCCGCCCTGCTCCCGGCACCGGTCCCGACCGGGTCCGCGCCCTCGACAGAGTGACCGCCCGCACCAGTAGGGTTGCCCCCATGAACACGCGGTACGCACTCGGCATCGACATCGGCGGCTCCGGCATCAAGGGGGCCATCGTTGACCTCAAGAAGGGCGAGTTCGCCGTCGACCGCCTGCGCATCCCGACGCCTCGGCCGGCCACGCCCGAGGCCGTCGCCGCCATCGTGAAGCAGATCGCCGACCACTTCTCCGCCGAGCTGGGAGACGCCCCCATCGGCATCACCGTGCCCGCGGTCGTCACCCACGGCATCACCCGTTCGGCCGCCAACATCGACCCCTCGTGGGTGGACGCCCCGGCCGAGCGCATCTTCGAAGAAGCCCTCGGCCGTCCGATCACGCTCGTCAATGACGCGGACGCCGCGGGCATCGCCGAGGTACGCTGGGGCGCGGCCAAGGACCACCCTGGCCTGGTCATCGTCACCACGCTCGGCACGGGCATCGGCACCGCAGTGATCCACAAGGGCGTTCTCATCCCGAACCAGGAGCTCGGCCACATCGAGATGAACGGCGCCGACGCCGAGCCGCAGGCCGCGGCGTCCGTCAAGGACCGCGAGGAGCTCTCCTACGAAACCTGGGCGACCGAGCGCCTCCAGCCCTACTACGAGCGCCTCGAGTTCCTGACCTGGCCCGACCTGATCGTGGTCGGGGGCGGGGTATCGAAGAACGCCCAGAAGTTCCTGCCGCTGCTGAAGCTCAAGACCCCGATCGTGCCCGCCCACCTGCGCAACGCGGCCGGCATCGTCGGCGCTGCCTGGCTGGCGGTCGACCGCCTCGCCAACCCCGACGAGCTCAAGGACCTGACGCCCGAGGACATGAAGCGCATGGCCCCCGAGAAGATCAAGAGCGAGGCCAAGAAGGCGAAGAAGGACAAGAAAAAGTAGGCGTCACATCTGGTCGGGGGCTTCGATGCCGAGCAGGCCGAGGCCCGTGGCCAGCACCTTCTTCGTCGTCGCGCACAGCGCGAGGCGGGACGCCCGCACCTCGCCTTCCGACTTCAGCACCGGACACTGCTCGTAGAACGAGCTCATGGCCGTGGCCAGGTCGAACAGGTAGGTGCACAGCTTGTGCGGCTGGAGGTCCTCGGCGACGAGCGCGACGATCTCCCCGAACCGCGACAGCAGCAGCGCCAGCGCCTGCTCGGCGGGCTCGTCCAGCACCGTGATGGTCGACCAGGCGATGCCGTCCGCCTCGGCGCGGCGCAGGATCTGGTTGGCGCGCGCGTGGGCGTACTGCAGGTAGGGCCCGGTGTCGCCGGTCGTCGCGGTCATCCGCTCGGCGTCGAAGACGTAGTCCTTCTGCAGCTGGTTGGACAGGTCGGCGTACTTGATCGCCGCCAGCGCGACCGGCCGGGTGACATGCTCCTCCGCGGCGTCCAGCAGGTCGATGAGGTAGGCGGCCGTGCCCTCACGGGTGGAGAACGGACGCCCGTCGCGTCCGAGCACCATGCCGTAGCCGACGTGCTCGGTGACCAACGAGTCGGGGATGTAGCCGGCCTTGCGCGCCACCGCGAACACGAGTTCGAAGTGGTTGCGCTGGCGGGCGTCCGTGACGTAGATCAGGCGGTCGGCCCCCAGCGTCTCGGCGCGGTACTTCAGCGCGGCGACGTCGGTGACGTCGTAGCCGTAACCGCCGTGCCGGTTGCGCAGGATCGCCGGGGCGTCGAAGCCGTCGACGAACACCACGAGCGCACCGTCGTCGACCACGGCGATGCCGCGCTGCTCGAGGTCGGTGCAGACGTCCTCCAGCAGGTGGTTGTAGGACGACTCGCCCGCGATGTGCTCGTCGGTCAGGAGCACGCCAAGGCGGTGGTAGGTCTCGTTGAAGCCCACCTTGGAGACGTCGATGAGGCGCTGCCAGATCGCGCGGGTCTGCTCGTCTCCGGCCTGCAGCGCGACCACCCGGTTGCGGGCACGGTCGGCGAAGGACTCGTCGGCCTTGAGGCGCTCGTTGGCGCGCTTGTAGAGCTCCTCGGCGCCTGCAAGGTCGAGGGTGCTGAGGTCGAGGCCCTCGTCCAGGGTCTGCTCGATGAGCATGCCGAACTGGCGCCCCCAGTCGCCGATGTGGTTCTGCGGCAGGACGCTGTGGCCCGTCGCGGTCAGGACGCGGTTGAAGCAGTCGCCGATGATCGTCGTGCGCAGGTGGCCGACGTGCATCTGCTTGGCCACGTTCGGCGAGCTGTAGTCGATGACGATCTTCTGCGGGGCGTCCGCCTGGTCGATGCCGGTGTGGGGATCCGCGAGCAGGTCGGACGCCGCCCGCGCCAGCACCTCGGAGCGAATGCGGAAGTTGATGAACCCGGGCCCGGCGACCTCGAGCGGCTCGCACAGGTCGGCGACGTCGATGCGGGTGATCAGGTCGGCGGCGACGTCACGCGGGGGGCGCCCCTCTGCCTTGGCCAGGCGCAGCGCCACGTTGCTCTGGAAGTGGCCGAACTGGGGCTTCGTGGCGGGCCGCATCTCCGGGTCGACACCGGCGGCGGCCTCGACCCGCGACGTGAGCAGGGAGGCGAGCGATTGCATGCTCAACATTCTCCCACACCGCCGACGCGCCGAGAGCCTGCGTTCCGGGCGCCGACAGCCCGTGTTTTGGGCTGTCGGCGGGGGTCAGGAGTGGAAGTCGACCTTGCCGGAGTTCAGGTCGTAGACGGCGCTGACCACCTTCACCTTGCCGTCGGCGATCGCCTTGGCGATGATTGTGTTCTCGGAGAGTTCCCGGGCGACCGAGCGGGCTTGCTCGGCGATGGCCAGGGACACCGTGTCACCCCCCTGCCCCTTCACCGCCTCGACGGCAGGTGTGATCTCCTCGACGAGGTAGGCGATGTCGCCCGGGGCATGGCCCCCGGATCCGGCCGCCTCGACTGCTGCGGTGACCGCACCGCACGCCGAGTGGCCGGCCACGACGATGAGGGGGACGTGCAGGTGGTCCATCCCGTACTCGACGCTACCGACGATGGCCTTGTCGAGCACCTGCCCGGCCGAGCGCACGACGAACAGGTCACCGAGGCCGTGGTCGAAGACGAGCTCCGGGGGCACCCGGGAGTCGACGCAGGACACGATCGTCGCGAACGGGGACTGTCCCGTCGCGACCTCGGCCCGGCGGCCCACAGACTCGTTGATGGGCTGGGATTGCGCTGCGGCGAACCGAGCGTTGCCCTCCTTGAGCAGGGCCAGCGCCTGGTCGGGGGTCGGGCTGTCGGGAACGTCGGACGTGGGCGGCGCACCTGCGGCCGTGGGGCTCATGGCGGGTGTCGTGGCTGGGGCGGTGGTCGTGGGGGTGGCTGACGAGCAGGATGACAGCACGGCACCGGCGGCGGCCACACCGGTGAGGGTGAGGAGTCGACGGCGGGTGAGGGGGTTACGGGGGTGGTTCCATGGCCCCATCCAACCCGCTCGGTCGCCACATTTCCTGAGAATCCGCTACCCGGCACGAAGGGATGAAGCCCTCGACCCAAGCCACGCGGGTGAGTTCGCACCAAAGTTGGAGCCCTGTTTGCGGTCGGACCCCCGCCGACGGCTTGGGCGCCCACGCCCTCGACGCACGGGACCGGCGCCTTGGGCGTATCCAACCCGAGCCCTCGGCGGATCGCGTCGGCGGTGTTCGGGGTGGCGCTGTTCCACGGGGTGTCGGAGGCGGCGGTGGAGGCCGGCCGCACCGCAGCTCCGTTGTCGGGCTACCTCGTGGTCTGGGGCCTGTGCGGCCTGACGGCCGCGGTGTGCGCTCTGCTGCTGCTGGTGGGCGTGCCGAAGGACGCCTTCACGCGGTCGACGGTCAGCGACCCAGCGCCGCGCTGACGGCCTCGGGGTCACCCTCGAGGTTGGGGGTGCGGCGGGTCGTGAGGTCCCAGACCATCTTGAGGTTGGCGCCGAGCTCGCGCTGCGCGAACTCGTCCCAGCGCTTGGAGGTGCGCTTGACCGAGACGTCGCCGACGCCCACGGCGTCCACGCCGACGGCCCGGCAGGTCGCGACCGCACGGTGCAGGTGGTAGCGCTGGCTCACCAGCAACGCCTCGGTGACGCCGAAGACGTCACGGGCGCGCACGCAGGTGTCGTAGGTGTCGTAGCCGTGCTCGTCCTCGACGACGCGCTCGGCCGGGACGCCCTGCGCCACCAGGTACCGCTTCATGTTGGTCGACTCGCGGTGGTGCTCGGGGGCGTTGTCGCCCGACACCATGAGCACCTTCGCCTTGCCCTCCTGGTAGAGCCGGACGCCGAGGTCGAGTCGCGCCTTGAGGTAGGGGCTGGGCCGCCCCGAGGGGTACATCTCGGCGCCGAAGATGATCGCCACGTCGCGCGCCGGCGCCTGGGACGCCGTGAGGTTGCGGTCGTGGGCCATGGCGCGGGTCCAGAGAGCCGGACCGCCGATGGCGAGCGCGCCGAGTCCGGCGAGGGCGACCAGCGCCCCCACCGCCCGCAGGACGGGGCGACGGGGGCGCTGGCGGGTGCTCACGGCGTCGAGGTTACCCGGGCGTCGCGGTGGCCCGGGTGCCGCAGGGGCGTGTCACTCACCTGAGTGCGCGACACTCACCGTTGTCACGACGACGACGCGGGAGGAACCCCCTCAGCTGTTACAAGCCGCGCGCGCAGCGATGAGGGTGAACGACGCCGGCAGTCGTTCGGGCCGGTCGGCAAGGCTGTACTCGCCCCGCTCGTCGGCGACCATGAGGCCGGGGAGGGCATCCCAGGGCAGCGAGTCGTGCTCGGCCAGCAACTCCAGGGCGAGGCCGGCGTCGATCACCGCCATGACGATCTCCGACAACGCGTGGTTCCACTCCACCGAGGCCGGGCTCGCGACCGTGCCCTCGCCGGTGTAGGAGACCCCGTCGTGCCACACGGTGCCCTCGGCGGGTGTCCAGTAGGGCAACTCGAGCGACGGCGTCCAGTCACCGAGGGGGGTGAGGCGGTCGGACGCCTCGGCCCAGTACTCGTGCTGCTCCCCCACCCGGACGGCACCGAGCGCGTTGAGGACGGGATGGGCGTCGCGGACGAAGAGTCGTCCGCCGGGGCGCAGGAGCCGCGCGACCGTGGTGCCCCAGCGCCCGATGTCGGGTAGCCAGCACAGGGCGCCGATGCCGGTGTAGACGAGGTCGAAGGTGCGTCCGTCGAGGGCCTCGGGGGCGGAGTAGAGGTCAGCTTCGACGTAGTCGACCGCCACCCGCGCCCGCGCCGCGATCGTGCGGGCGTGGTGAAGCGAGCGCGGCGACAGGTCGACGCCGGTCATGTGCGCGCCGAGTCGGGCGAGACTGATCGTGTCGGTGCCGATGTGGCACTGCAGGTGGACGCCGTGGGCCCCGGTCAGGTCCCCCAACAGCGGGCGGTCGAAGGCGACCGCCTGGGAGATCCAGGCCGGGTCCTCGATCGCATCCAGCCGGTATCCGCCCGGGCCCACGTGGACGTCGGCGCGGGCGTCCCAGTTCGCTCGGTTGACCTCCAGGTAGTCGGGCACCCGCGATCAGGCCCGGTTCGCCCGGTAGTACTCGATGAGGGCCTTGGTGGACGGGTCCTGGGCCTCAAGGGCCTCGGCGTCGCCGCCGATGGCCGGGGTGATCTGCTTGGCGAGGACCTTGCCCAGCTCGACGCCCCACTGGTCGAAGCTGTTGATGCCCCACACCACGCCCTGGGTGAACGTGATGTGCTCGTACAGCGCGATCAGCTGGCCGACCACAGACGGCGTCAGCGCCGGCGCCATGATGGAGGTCGTCGGGCGGTTGCCCTGGAACACCTTGGCGGACACGAGCTCCTCAGCCACGCCGTCGGCGCGCACCTCGTCGGCGGTCTTGCCGAACGCGAGCGCCTTGGTCTGGGCGAAGAAGTTCGCCAGGAACAGCTCGTGGACGTCCTGGCCGCCGTCCTTGAGCGGGCGGTGCGGGGTGGCCACGGCGATGAAGTCGGCGGGGATCAGCTGCGTCCCCTGGTGGATCAGCTGGTAGAACGCGTGCTGGCCGTTGGTGCCCGGCTCGCCCCAGAAGACCTCGCCGGTCTCGGTGGTGACCGGAGTGCCGTCCGCCTTCACGCCCTTGCCGTTGGACTCCATCGTCAACTGCTGCAGGTAGGCCGCGAAGCGGTGCAGGTACTGCGCGTAAGGGAGCACGGCGTGGCTCTGCGCCTTGAAGAAGTTGACGTACCACACGTTCAGCAGGCCCATCAGCGCAGGCACGTTGTCGCGCCACGGCGTCTCGGCGAAGTGGGTGTCGATGGCGTGGAAGCCGGCGAGGAAGTCCTCGAAGTTCTCCTTGCCAATGGCGACCACCACGGCCGCCCCGACGGCCGAGTCGACCGAGTAGCGCCCGCCGACCCAGTCCCAGAAGCCGAAGGCGTTCTCGGGGTCGATGCCGAAGTCCGCGACCTTGTCCAGAGCGGTGGAGACCGCCACGAAGTGCTTGGCGATGGCGTCGGTGCGCGAGGCGTCCGACCCGTCGATCGCGCCGCCCTGCTCGAGGGCGTCCAGCAGCCACGCGCGCGCCATGTTGGCGTTCGTGATGGTCTCCAGCGTCGTGAAGGTCTTGGACGCCACGATGAACAGCGTGGTCGTGGGGTCGAGGTCGACGGTCTTCTCGTAGACGTCACTGGGGTCGATGTTGGAGACGAAGCGGCACTCCAGGCCCTCCTGCTTGTACGGCTTGAGCGCCTCGTACACCATGACCGGCCCCAGGTCGGAACCGCCGATGCCGATGTTCACGACGGTCTTGATCGGCTGACCCGTGACGCCCTTCCACTCCCCCGAGCGCACCTTGTCGGCCCACGCGTAGACCTTGTCGAAGGTGGCGTGGACGTCGGCCACCACGTCCTGGCCGTCGACGGTGAGCTGGTCGGTGCGCGGACGCCGCAGAGCGGTGTGCAGGACCGCGCGGTCCTCGGTGTTGTTGATGTGGACACCCGACAGCATCGCGTCGCGCTTGCCGGCAAGGTCGACCTCGTCGGCGAGTTCGACCAGCGCCTCGAGGACGGCCTGGTTCACGAGGTTCTTCGACAGGTCCACGTGCAGGTCGCCCGCAGTGCGCGTGTACGTCTCGGCGCGGTTCGGGTCCGCCTCGAACCAGCCGCGCAGGTCGGGGGTGAAGGTGTCCTTGATCTGGGCGAGCTTGCCCCAGGCATCGGTCTTGGTGACATCACTCATGGACGCCAGCCTAGGGCTCGGCACGTCGACCTGCCGGGGTCTCGCCCAAGGGAGGGGCTGTCGGCGGACAGAACTGGGGCTCTCGACCGAAAAACGCGGGGCTCTCGGCGGGTAAACCCGGGGCTCTCGGCGGGTAAACACGGGGCTCTCGGCGGATGGGGGTGGACATGCTCCGACCCCCGTCGCGTGTTCGCGTCGGGGGCCGGGCAGTTCAGGGCCGGAAGGTCAGAGCTTCACGGAGACGTGCACGTGGTCGTAGTGGTTCGCCGTGATGGAACCACGGTCAGCCATGGGGCGCCAATAGGGCTTGTAGGGCGTCCAGATCTTCTGCTCGAAGATGATGTGGTCGACCTTGAACGCATCGGCGTTGGCGGCCACGTACTTGGCGACGGCCCAGCCCTTGGCGGAGTCCTTGTAGGTCATGAAGTCGATCGCGCCGCCGGAGCCGTGGTTCGAGCGGTTGTTGGTGGCGCGGTAGCCACCGATGGCCGCGAACGACCAGCGGGCGGTGACGGCGTTGTAGACGACCATGGCGCGGGGCTTCAGCCCCAGGACCGACTTGCCGGGCGCCGGCAGGTTCGTCTCCTGGGGAGCCGCGGCCTCCTTCTTGGAGGCGCTCTCCTTGGCGGGGGCGGCCGTGGTCGATTCCTTGGTCGATTCCTTGGGGGCGGCGGCCTCGGTCTTCGGGGCCTCCTTCTTCACCGGGGCCTTGTTGCCAAGCTTCGAGTCGAGCACGTAGCCGACAGTGCTGCCGAACTTGATCTGGCGGAAGCCGTTGGCGGTCCTGTCCAGGATCGCAACCTTGTCGCCCTCGGAGACGGTGCCGAGCTTGGCGGCGTCGCCGGAGGCCTGGGCGCGGACGACGACGTCGGTCTGCGTGAACTTGGTGCCGGCGGGGGCGCCGATCGCGGCGGCCCACTGGCCACCGATGAACGCCTCGGCGCCCTCGGTCGCCACGACCTCGACGGCCTCGGCCGGGGCCTCCTCGGCGGGGGCCTCCTCAGCCGGGGCCTCCTCGGTCGTCTCGACGAGGGTGCGGGCGGTGTCGCGGCTGACGGGGTCGGCGGCACGCACGGGGGCGGGGGTGGCGGTGGCCTCCTCGGTGGCGCGGAGGTTCAGCGCGAAGGCGCCGGACGTCGCGAGCAGCGCCACGGAGACGGCCGTCGGGGCGACGCGGGTGCGGAGGAAGTCTCCGCGGGAGCGGGCCGCGCGGCGCGCGGGCACCACGAAGGCAGCGGCAGCGTCGGACGGGGCGGCCTGGGGATCCGCGGCACGTCGGGCTTCGTACATCGTGTGACTCCGATTGCTTGAGACTGAGACAGCACTAACTTAGCTGAGATTTTCTCAGGGTCAAATCGGGGATGCTCAGGATTCGCTCAGTTGACATTCAATGGTCGGAACGAAGCCGCCCGCCGGGCCACCTCGTCGGGCGCGTTGGCCCCCGCGCCGTCCTCGGGACGGAGGATCACCTCGGACACCACGGCCGCCGACGCCCCGGCCTGGAACCACATGTCGCACTGGTAGCGCTCGAGCCTCCCCCACGGCACCAGGGAGGCCGCAGGGAACAGCGGCGGCAGGGAGCGGGCGTAGGCGGCACCCAGAGCGTCCGCCGGCGCCACGAGGGCGGTATCGGCGCCGGTCCGGAGCACGTCCGCCACCTCCTGCGGGGTCAACCCGCCGGTCAGGAGCGGCACTTCCCCCGCCCCCGCCAGCAGGTCGCTGCCGGAGACGGGGGCGAGCACGAAGTGCGCCCCCGCCGCCACAGCCGTCCGGACGCCCTCGGCGTCCGTCACACCGCACACCCCCACGCGCGCGCGATGGCCGTGCAGGGCCAGCACCTCGGGCAGGAGGTGCACCAGCTCCACGGGAAAGGCCCAGGCGCCCAGCCCCTCCTGGAGGAGCACCTCGGCGGCCACCACCCAGTCCTCGACGCCGGTGCGCGGCACTTCGACCACGATGCGGTTGGCGCGCACGGCCGCCTCCAGGACGCTCATACCGCCCATCATGCCGCACCCGGCGAACCGGCCCGGGGGCCGCCTCCCGCTGCAACCCACCGCAAGTTCTTGGGGCACGGGGCCCCCGGGGCGTCCAATGGATGCATGGCCCTCGCACCCTCTGCCGACCTCGCCACGTCCGTCGACCTCGTGGCGACCCTGTTGGCCGCCCAGGCCCCGGCACTCGCCGACCTCCCCATCCGCCCGCACGCCAGTGGCTGGGACAACGACACCTACCGCCTCGGCGAGACGCTGGCCGTCCGGCTGCCGCGCCGGGAAGCCGCAGTGCCGTTGATCGCGAACGAGGTGCGCTGGCTCCCGGTGCTGGGGCAGTTCGTCACGCTCCGGACGCCCCAGCCGATCGTCGTCGGCACCCCCTCGCAGGCGTTCGGTCGCCCTTGGGCGGTGGTCGAGTTCATCCAGGGCACGCCGGTCTCGTCGGTCCCCGTCGCCGAGCGCACGTCGTTCGCGCCCCAACTGGCCGACTTCCTCTGGTCGCTGCACGTGCCCGCGCCGGCGTCCGCCCCGGTCAACCCGGCGCGCGGCGGCTCGCTGGCCACGCCGGCCACGGCCGAACGCGTCCGCGACCGCCTCGCCCAGCTGACCGAGGCCGGCTCGCGTGACCTGGCCGACGCGCTGCAGCCGCGGTGGGAGGCCTGGGTCGCGGCCCCCGACTTCGACGGCGTGGACGCCTGGGTCCACGGCGACCTCCACCCCCACAACATGCTGCGCGGCGACGACGGCCAGCTCGCGGGCGTCATCGACTGGGGTGACATGACCGCTGGCGACCCCGCCTGCGACCTCGCCACAGCCTGGCTCACCTTCGACGATGCCGGACGCGCCGCGTTCCGCGGCCAGATCGACGAGGGCGGGGCCGTGGACTCGGCCACGTGGACCCGAGCCAAGGCCTGGGCGCTGCACCTGGGCCTCATCCTCACCACGATGAGCGACGACCACCCGTGGCTCACCGCCATCGGCCGTCACGCCCTGAACGGCGTGGCGAGCGAGTCCGACTGACCGTCGTACAGTTTCGCCGTGCCTCGGACCAAGACCTACCCGGAGGACCTCCGCGACCGACTCGTCGCGGCGGCGCTGGAGCGTCTGCGCACCCATGCCTCCGAGCACGTCTCCCTGCGTGAGCTCGCCGCCCGGTGCGGCACCTCGACGAACGCCATCTACTCGATCTTCGGCGGCAAGGACGCCCTGATGGAGGCGGTCATCGAGCTGGCCCGGGCCGAGCTGCTCGCCCACGTCGTCCTGTTCGACGAGCCCGACGAGAGCCTGGACGCCTTCGGCGCGGCAGGGCGCCGCTACCGCGCCTGGGCGCGCCGCCATCCCGACCTCTACCGGCTGACCTTCGAGGACGGCGGCCCGATCGCCCTCGGCGAGGAGGACATGGCCCGGGTCATCGCGTTGGTGGAGTCACTCATGGCCCAGGGCGTCCTGCGGCGTACCGACCCGACCGCGCTCATCATCACGGTCTGGACGTCGCTGCACGGCTTCACGTTGTTCGAGCTGAACCGCTGGCCGCACGGCTCCGAGGAGGCCGATTACTACTACGCGCTGACCCAGCAGCAGTTGGCCGAGGGCCTGCTGACCCCCGGCATGCTGGCGGTGCTGGCCGCCCAGCTCACGCCGGAGGCGTCCGCCTGAAGCCCTCGAACGAACGCGAGGCCGTCGGCCCGCGCTGACCCTGGTAGTGGGAGCCGCGCCGGCTCGTCCCGTACGGGTGCTCGGCGGCCGAGCTGAGCCGGAAGAAGCACAGCTGCCCGATCTTCATGCCCGGCCACAGCTTGATCGGCAGCGTGGCGACGTTGCTGAGCTCGAGGGTGACGTGGCCGGTGAAGCCGGGGTCGACGAACCCGGCGGTCGCGTGGGTCAGCAGCCCGAGGCGCCCGAGGGAGGACTTGCCCTCCACGCGCGCGGCGATGTCGTCGGGCAGCGTCACCTGCTCCAGCGTGCTGGCGAGCACGAACTCCCCGGGGTGCAGAATGAACGGCTCGTCGGCGTCGACCTCGACCAACCGGGTCAGCTCGGGCTGCTCCTCGGCGGGGTCGATGAAGGGGTACTTGTGGTTGTCGAACAGCCGGAAGTAGCGGTCCAGTCGCACGTCGATGCTGGAGGGCTGGACGAGGTCCGCGTCGAACGGGTCGAGCCGGACGCGCCCGGCCTCGATCTGGGCAGCGATGTCGCGGTCAGACAGGAGCACGAAGCGAGCCTAGCTGCGTTTCAATTGGGTCACGAGATGGCGCGGTTGGTGGAGGGCTGTTCAACCACTCTGCTTGGGTTGACCCCAATCGCTGGGCCGGACCCGGGCCGGCCCCCCGAACGAGAGGACATCACCGATGCCCAACCGCAAGCTGGTCGCCGTCGCTGGCGCGCTGGCCCTCGCAGTCGGCCTGTCCGCCTGCGCGGAGTCGCAGCGGACCCCGACGACGTCGGCACCGCAAGGTACGACGGGTGCCACGGCCGCCCGGTCCGACTCTGGCAACGCCAATGCCGACGCCACCTTCATCTTCGGCGCCGCTGGCGCCCCCAAGCTGTTCGACCCCTTCTACGCCTCCGACGGTGAGACGTTCCGCGTCACCCGCCAGATCTACGAGCAGCTGCTCGACTTCCTCCCCGGCGAGGCGAAGACGGGCCCCGGGCTCGCGGAGTCCTACGAGGGCTCCGAGGACGGCCTCACCTGGACGTTCAAGATCCGCGAGGGCGTCACGTTCCACGACGGCACCGACCTCGACGCCGCGGCGGTGTGCGCGAACTTCGACCGCTGGTACAACCAGACCGGCGCCGCCCAGAGCTCCGCGGTGACCTACTACTGGAACAACAACTTCGGTGGCTTCGCCGACCAGACCGACAAGGACTCGCTGTTCGAGTCCTGCACCGCCGACGGCATGACCGCCACGGTCAAGGTCACCCGCGTCACCTCGAAGTTCCCCGACATCCTCGCCCACGGCGCGTACGCCATCCAGAGCCCGACGGCGCACGAGAAGTACGACGCCAACAATGTCCAGGCGCAGGGCAGCGGCTTCACCTACCCGGCCTACGCCCTCGAGCACCCGACCGGTACCGGCGCGTTCACCTTCGGCGGATACGACGACGCCGCAGGCGAGGTCACGCTGAACCGCAACGAGGACTACTGGGGCACCAAGGCGGGCGTGGCCAAGATGGTCATCCGCACGATCCCCGACGAGTCGACCCGCCGCCAGGAGCTGCAGGCCGGCACGATCCACGGCTACGACCTGCCCAACCCGGTTGACTGGAAGGCACTCGAGGACGGCGGCGCGAAGGTGGAGATCCGCCCCGCGTTCAACATCCTCTACGTCGGCCTGAACGCCACCAAGAACGAGGCCCTCAAGGACGTCCGCGTCCGCCAGGCCCTGTCCTACGCGATCAACCGTGACCAGCTCGTCCAGTCGCAGCTGCCCGAGGGCGCCGAGGCCGCGAGCCAGTTCTTCCCGAAGGCCGTGTCCGGCTACAACACCTCGCTGCAGCCGTACCCGCACGACCCCGAGAAGGCCAAGGCCCTCCTGGCCGAGGCCGGTCACTCCGACCTGACCCTCGAGTTCTGGCAGCCCACCGAGGTGACCCGTCCGTACATGCCGGACCCGGCGTCCATCTACGAGGCCATCCGCTCCGACTGGGAGGCCGTGGGTGTCACCATCAACCCGGTCGCCAAGCCCTGGACCGGTGGCTACCTCGACGGCACCGAGCAGGGTGAGGCCCCGGCCTTCCTGCTGGGCTGGACCGGTGACTACGACTCGGCCGACAACTTCATCGGCACCTTCTTCACCAAGCAGGACAACGCCTTCGCGACGAAGAACTACCCGTTTGCGCAGGAGCTGACCGACGCCCTGGTGGCCGCCGACTCCGAGCCGGACGCCGCCAAGCGCGACCAGATGGTCTCCGACCTGAACAAGAAGATCGCCGAGGAGTACCTGCCCGGTCTCCCGATCTCCCACAGCCCGCCGGCCATCGTCGTGGCCGCCGGCGTGAACGGTCTGGTGACCAGCCCGCTGGCCGCGGAGGACTTCTCCACGGTCACGATCACCGAGTGAGGTCCCGGGGGCCGTGGGTGCACGCACCCACGGCCCCCGCCCTCGCCTCCTCCTCCTCCTGGTGAGCCTGTGAGCAGATACATCGTCCGGCGGCTCCTCCAAGCCATCGTGACCCTCTTCGTCCTGTCCCTCCTCTTGTTCGCCTGGCTGCGCTCGCTGCCGGGCGGCCCCGTGTCCGCGCTCCTCGGCGAGCGCAGCACCCCCGAGGACCGCGCCGCACTGGAGCAGGCGCTCGGCCTCGACCAGCCGATCTTCATCCAGTACCTGCGCTTCCTCGAGCGGGCCGCGCAGGGCCAGTTCGGGGTCTCCACCGGCGTCCTGCCCGGACGCGACGCGCTCGAGATCTTCCTGTCCAGGTTCCCGGCGACCATCGAGCTCAGCTTCTTCGCCCTGACCCTGGCGATCCTGCTCGGCATCCCGCTGGGCTACCTCGCCGCCCGCCACCGCGGCACCTTCCTCGACACCGGGTCGGTACTCTTCTCGCTGGTCGGCATCGCGGTCCCCGTGTTCTTCCTGGCGTTCGCGCTGAAGTACGTGTTCGCGATTCAGCTCGGCGTCCTGCCGCCTTCCGGACGCCAGAGCGTCGGCATCAACGCCACCCACATCACCGGCATGTACGTGCTCGACGGACTGCTGACCCGCGAGTGGGACGCTGCCTGGGACGCCCTGCGCCACCTGATCCTGCCCGCCGTGGCCCTCAGCTCGATCCCGTTCGCGGTGATCCTGCGCATCACGCGCGCCTCGGTGCTCGAGGTGCTGGACGAGGACTACGTCCGCACCGCCCAGGCCAAGGGCCTGCGCGCCGCGACGATCCGCGGGCGGCACGTGCTGCGCAACGCGCTTATCCCCGTCGTGACCACCATCGGCCTGCAGACCGGCGCGCTGCTCGCGGGCGCCGTCCTGACCGAGCGCGTGTTCACCTTCCGGGGCGTCGGGCACGCGCTGGCCTACGGCTTCGAGACCCGCGACTACGCGGTGCTGCAGGTGCTGATCATGATGGCCGCCCTCATCTACATCCTCGTCAACATGGTCGTCGACATCGCGTACGCGGCCATCGACCCGCGCGTCCGGGTGCGGTAAGGGGCTGACATGACCGATTCTCCTCGTCGCCCGATGCCGGGCACCCCGTCGCACAAGAAGGCACGCCTCGACGCGCTGGCCTCGACCGCGGCGCCGTCCGGTTCCTCGGGCGGTTCGGCGGGCGGTGGCGTGGCCACCGCCGTCAGCGACGCCGGGCGCGTGGCGTCCGGTGAGGGCGTCAGCCTGTGGATGTCGGCCTGGCGCCGCCTGCGCCGTGACTGGGTATTCCTCTTCGGGGCCGCCATCGTGGTGCTGTTCATCGTCCTGGCCGTCGTCGCGCCGCTCATCGCGCCACACGACCCGGCCACCCGCGTCCTGATCGACCAGGTGAACCGCCAGACCAACCCCGTGCCCGGCCCCCAGCCGGGCCACCCGCTCGGCGCCGACTACCAGGGCCGTGACGTGCTGTCGCGCCTGATGGTGGGCGCGCGCCAGACGTTGCTCGTCGGCGTTCTGGCCACGCTCGGCGGCCTGCTCGGCGGCATGACCCTGGGCACGCTCGCCGGGGCGTTCGGCGGCTGGGTCGACTCCGTGGTCATGCGCGTGGTCGACGTGCTGCTGTCGATCCCGTCGCTGCTGATGGCCTTCTCCATCGCGGCGATGTTCCGCTCGCCGTCTCAGTGGACCGTCATCCTCGCCATCGCGATCGTGCAGGTCCCCGTGTTCGCGCGGCTCCTGCGCGGCTCGATGCTGGCGCAACGCCACTCCGACCACGTGCTGGCGGCCCGGGCCCTGGGCGTCCGGAAGGGGCCCATCGTATTCCGGCACATGTTGCCCAACGCGATGGGGCCCGTGATCGTCCAGGCCACCCTGGTGCTGGCCACGGCGATCATCGACGCGGCCGCCCTGTCGTTCCTCGGCCTGGGCAACCCCGACGACCGCTCGCCGGAGTGGGGCCAGATGCTCGGCAACGCCCAACCGTACTTCGACTCCCACCCGCACCTGGCCGTCTACCCGGCCCTGTGCATCATCGTGGTGGCGCTCGGCTTCACCCTCGTCGGTGAGTCATTGCGCGAGTCGCTCGACCCGAAGTCCAGGAGGTGAGGCGATGAGCACGCCCCTGCTCGAGGTCGACGACCTTTCGGTGCGGTTCACCCGCCAAGGCCAAGAGCCGTTCACGGCCGTCGACAAGGTCACGTTCAACGTCGCTCCCGGCGAGGTCGTCGGGCTGGTGGGCGAGTCCGGCTGCGGCAAGTCGGTGACGTCGCTGGCGATCATGCGGCTGCTCGCCCGACGCGGCAACCAGGTGACGGGGTCGGTCCGCTTCGCCGGCACCGAGCTGTTGACCCTGCCGGACGCCGCCATGCGCGACAAGCGCGGCGCGGAACTGGCGATGATCTTCCAGGACCCGCTGTCGTCGCTGAACCCGGTCGTCCCGATCGGGGTGCAGGTCTCCGAGGTGATCACGCGGCACCGCGGCGAGAACCGGGCGGTGGCGGCCAGGCAGGCGGCCGAGATGCTCGACAAGGTCGGCATTCCCGACCCCACCCGGCGCCTGAAGGAGTACCCGCACCAGCTCTCGGGCGGCATGCGCCAGCGTGCGCTGATCGCCATGGCGCTGGCCTGCGAGCCGCGCCTGCTGATCGCCGACGAGCCGACCACCGCGCTGGACGTGACGATCCAGGCCCAGATCCTCGCGCTGTTGACCGACCTGGTCGAGCAGTCGGGCACGGCGCTGATCATGATCACCCACGACCTCGGCGTGGTCGCCGGCCTGTGCGACGGCGTCAACGTGCTCTACGGCGGGCGCATCGTCGAGCGCGCCAAGCGGCACCCGCTGTTCGCCGAGCCGCGCCACCCCTACACCGGCGGGCTGCTGGGGTCGATCCCCCGGCTGGACGGCGACCGGGACGCCCGGCTGTTCCCGATCCGCGGGTCGGTGGCCGACAACATCCCCTGGGACCACGCGTGCGCGTTCGCGCCGCGCTGCCACCAGGAGGGCGAGAAGTGTCGCACGGTGGCACCGGACCTGCTGCCCGACGAAGAGGCGCGAACCGACGGCGGGCTGCGGCTGCTGCGCTGCCACTACCCGCTGACCGCCGCCGACCGCCAACGCATCGAGGAGGGCCGGGCATGACCGAGGTCGTGGACGCGTCCGGGATCGCCCCCGGCGAGGTGCTCGTCGACGCGCGGGGGGTGAAGGTGCACTTCCCCATCAAGAGCGGCCTGCTCATCGACCGGACGGTCGGCCACGTGTACGCCGTGGACGGCATGGACCTCACCATCCGGCGCGGGGAGACCTACGGGCTGGTGGGCGAGTCCGGCTGTGGCAAGTCGACCTTCGGGCGCGCGCTGCTGCAGCTGGAGGAGCTCACCGAGGGGTCGGTGACGTTGGGTGGTGTCGACCTGGCCACACTCAAGGGCGAGGACCTGCGCCGCCAGCGCCGCCACATGCAGATGGTGTTCCAGGACCCGCTGGGCAGCCTGGACCCGCGCCAGACCGTCGAGCAGCTGCTCCTGGAGGGCATGCAGGCGCACGGGTTGGCGTCCGACAAGAAGGGGGCGCGTGACCGGCTGGTCGAGCTGCTCGACGCCGTCGGCCTGCCCGCCTCGGCCCTGTCGAAGTACCCGCACGAGTTCTCCGGCGGCCAGCGGCAGCGCGTCGGCATCGCGCGGGCGCTGTCGGTGGACCCGGAGCTGATCGTGGCCGACGAGCCCGTCTCGGCGCTGGACGTGTCGGTGCAGGCCCAGGTCATCAACCTGCTGCAGGATCTCCAGGAGGAGTTCGGGCTCACCTACCTCGTCATCGCGCACGACCTGGCCGTGGTGCGGCACATCTCCGACCGCATCGGGGTGATGTACCTGGGCGCCCTGGTCGAGGAGGCGGAGGCCGACGACCTGTACGCCATGCCGCTGCACCCGTACACGCGGGCGCTGCTGTCGGCCATCCCCGTGCCGGACCCGGTGGTGGAGGACACCCGCGAGCGGATCCTGCTCTCGGGCGACCTGCCGTCGCCGGCGAACCCGCCCTCGGGCTGCCGGTTCCACACCCGTTGCCCCTGGGCGCAGCAGACCCGGTGCTCGACCGAGCGGCCGGCGCTGCGCCAGGTCACGATCGAGGGCTTGCCCGGGTCGCACCGGGTGGCGTGCCACTTCGCCGAAGGGATCGCGTCAGGCGAGATCCAGCGTCACGCGGTCGAGGCGGTGCTGACCGAGCCCACCGAGGCGCCGGAGCCCGCGCCCCACGCCGTTCCCGGGACGACCCTGCTGCCTGAGGACTGACACCCGGGTGGGTGTGCGGTTCGAGGCGGCGATCCCATCGCTCCAGCGATGGGATCGCCGCCTCGAACTGCACACCGGCGGGCTAGCATCACCCCGGTGACCAGCCTCGCCCCGACCACTGCCCGGCTCACGCCGGCAGTCCGGATGGGGCTGTCGATCTCCGTCGCGGTCGGCCTCTACGGCATCTCCTTCGGGGCGCTGGCCGTCGCGGCCGGGCTGTCGGTCTGGCAGGCGGTCGCGCTCAGCGCCCTGATGTTCACCGGCGGCTCGCAGTTCGCCTTCATCGGCGTCCTCTCCGGCGGAGGATCGCTCGCCGCCGCCGCCACGGCCGCCTCGCTGTTGGGGCTCCGCAATGCGGTGTACGGCGTCCAGATCAACGCCCTGCTGCGGCCCCGCCGGGCCGTCCGCCCGCTGCAGGCCCACCTCACCATCGACGAGTCGACCGCCACCGCGGTCGCCCAGGTCAGCGCCGACGAGCGCCGCCGCGGCTTCTGGGCCGCGGGCGTCGGGGTGTGGGTGCTCTGGAACCTCTTCACCTTGCTCGGCGCGCTGCTGGGCGAGCGGCTCGGCGATCCCGCCGCCTGGGGCCTGGACGGGGCGGCGGTCGCGGCCTTCCTCGGCCTGCTCTGGCCGCGCCTGACCAACCGGGACGCCCACGCCATCGCCATCGCGGCCGCGTTCGTCACGCTCGTCGCCGTTCCGCTCGTGCCGCCGGGCATCCCCATCATCCTCGCGGCTGCCGTCTCAGCGGCTGTTACCGTTGCCCAGCACCGGAGGGGCGCATGACCGAGCTCTGGGCCTGGGTGCTCATCGCCTGCGGCATCGCCTACGCCACGAAGATGGCGGGCTACCTCGTGCCCGACTCGGTGCTCGACCGCCCGTGGGTCGCCACGGTCAGCACCGGCATGACGGTCGGGCTGCTGACCAGCCTCGTCGTCGCCAACACGTTCGTGACCGGCACGGCCGTCGTGATGGACGCCCGCGTCGCGGCCCTCGTGGCGGCCGCGATCGCGCTGTGGCTCAAGGCGCCCTACCTGGTGGTCGTCATCGTGGGCGCCATCGCCGCGGCGCTGGCCCGTGTGGCGGGGTTCTGAGCCAGCGGCCTCTTCCATCCGGCCTCGGCCGCCCGCGGGTGATCCTGACCGGGGAATCCGCGGCGAAGGCCGGGGCTTCAGCTTCTGATCGAGTGGTGCTGCCGCTCGTCGAACACCGCGATCGCCGCGGCGGCGATGACGCAGGCCGTGACCGCGGCGTACGCGGCGACGAACGCGCCGGGATAGCCGGTCGACACGAAAGCGAAGAAGATGCCGACGATCATCGCGTTGCCCAGGGCCGCGCCGATGCGCTCGACCGTCTGCTTGATGCCGCCGGCCGTGCCGCCGTGCTCGTGCGGGACGTCCTGGAGGGAGAGGGTCTGGTTGGCCGAGCCGATCGCGCCCATGGCGAACCCGTTCAGCGCCAACGTGGCGCCGAGCGCCCACCACGGCACCCCGTACGGCAGCAGCAGGACGACGCCGATGCTCAGGGCCGTGCCGAGCACCATCAGCCCGAGCATCCAGACGATGAGGCGGCGGCCGTGGCTCAGCACGTACTTCACCGACCAGATCGAGGAGAACGCACTGATGACCGCGTTGGGCAGCCCGATGAGGCCCACCGCGATCGCGGGCACGTGCAGGCCGTTCTGGAGGAACAGCGCCAGCACCGCGAACGTGGAGGCCACGCCGAGGAACATCACGCCCGAGACGAGCATGCCGTTGCGGAACGAGCGGAACCCGAACAGGTTCATGTCGACCATCGGCGCGCGGCCGCGGGCGGCGTAGCCGCGCTCCCAGCGCACCCACAGCCACAGGACGACCGGCGCCAGCGGCAGCAGCCACCACGCCCACGGTTGGTGGGCCATGAAGGGGTACATCAGCGCGAGGATCGCGAGCGTCAGCAGGACGGTGCCGAGCGGGTCGAGGTCAAGGCGCTCGGACGCCGGCCCGCCCCCGGCACGTGCAGCCCTGCGCTTGCGTTCGGTCTCGAACGGGAACCAGGCCAGCGCGAGCGCCAGGGCCAGCAGGCCGATGGGGATGTAGATGAAGAACGCCCAGCGCCAGCCGTCCTCGGGGCCGAGCGCCTGGATGATCGCGCCGGTGAGCACGGGGCCCACGGCGACCGAGGCCGAGATGACCAGCCCGAACATCGCGAAGGCCTTCGCCCGGCCCTGGCCGGTGAAGTACTGCTGGATCATGCCCGTGACCTGCGGGGAAAAGATGCCGGCGCCCACACCCTGCACGATGCGGGCCACGTTCAGCAGGAGAGGGGTGGGCGCGAGACCGCACGCGAGCGAGGCGACCACGAACAGCACCAGGCCGGCGACGAACCAGCTGCCGCGACCCAGCACGTCACCGGCGCGGCCGGCGGGGATGAGGGAGACGCCGAGCGCGAGCGCGTAGCCCGAGAGGATCCATTGCACGTCCGAGGGGGTGGCACCCAGCCCCAACTCGATGGTCGGCAGCGCCACGTTCACCGCAGACACGGCCATCAGGGCCATGGCCAGCGGCAGCAGGACGACGACCAGGATCTTCAGCCGGTGGAAAGTCCTGTCCGTCCCCGCCACGCGGACGATGTTGTGGTCGCTCACCCGGCCGTTCTATCACCCGGTCAGCCACAATCCCCAGTCAGGGCGGCAACCGCCGGTGGTTCAGGGCAACAACGGCAGCACCGCGCCGGCCGCCAGGCCGACGGCCACCGCCACCGTGAACGACGCGAGCGTGCCGATGATGAACCGCTCGCTGGCGCCGCCCGCCTGCTGCAGTTCGGGGTAGCGGCCCAGGCCCTTGACCGCCACAACCACGGCGATCAACTCGGGGTGCTGGGCGATGATCGCGCCGGTGATGGCCAGGCGTTCGAGGATGCCGACCCACAGGCCGCCCCGCAGCAGGGGCCGCGAGGGCTTCGGCGCGGTGGACAGGATCGGGACGAGGCGACCCGAGGCGTCCCGCTCGTACTCGGGCAGCACCAGTTCGGGCACGCGTGCCCAGCGCAGCACGAGGACGGACACGGCCAGACCCAGCCCCACCGAGAGCGCGAGGGCGGCGGCGACCACGAGGGCGGACAGCCAGACGGTCACGTCGCCTCCTCCAGCAGTCGGACCAGCACAGGGTAACCCGCGCGCTCGACCGCGATGGCCGAGGCGGCCAGGGCCTGTGACACGTTCTGCGGGGTGACGCCGAGGGCCTCGGCGGCGGCGCGCTGGGTGGGGGCGGCGTCCACGGCGTCCACCACGGCCCACTGCCGCTCGGTGCGACGGTGGACGAGGGTGCCGATCAGCCGGGCCAGCGCTTCGACGTCGCGTGCCGCCACGGGGTCGGACGCCGACGCCACGGCCAGGCGGACCTCGCCGGCGTCCTTGGCCCGCTCGACCGCGGCGCGGGCGTCCAGGAGGGCCTGCCCGCGGGCGGCCCGGGCCGAGGCGGGGAGGGGGTGCTCGACGGACCCGATGCCGAGCCCGACCGACCAGCGCCCGTCGCGCAGCACCACGAGCAGGGCGGCCAGCACGGCGTCCGCATCGTCGAGCAGACCCTGGACCTCGTCCCCGACCGTCCGCTCGAACGGGAGGACGGCCGGGACGTCGGCCAGCGCGGCGAGGAGCCTCGGCACGAGGTCTTCGCCGCGGCGCGAACCTCGCTGGTCGATCGTCAACGCGAACATGTGTCAATGCTATGAGGTTGATTGCAGGGGATCAACCCTTTGCGCTTGTCACCCGCACGGCTGGGTCCGCCGAATCCGCTCCGACGGGCCCAGCCAAGGCGTGAGTGGTTCAGCCCAGGGGCTGGCGCCCGATCGTGCCCACGAGCGACGCGCGGTACGCGGCGGACCCCAGCCGCTCCACGGACGCCTCGGCGTCCGCCAGACGGTCGGCGATGCCAAGGCGGTCGGCGGCCTCGGCGTTCGCCGGCTCGGCGAGGAAGTCGCCCAGCCCGAACGTCGCACGGTGCGCCTGGCGCAGCTCCTCGGCCCGCTTGGCGTCCAGCCGCGCTGCGTACCAGTCGGAGGCGAGCACGGCATCCCGCTCGAACTGGGAGCGGAACTCGTCCGAGTCGAGCGTCCAGCCCTCGCTGGTCGCGCCGTTGGCCATGATCTCCAGCAGTCCGCGCAGCGGCGGGACGGCGTCGACGATCGTGCCGTCGCCGAAGTAGGACCGAGCGACCCGCTCGTGGGTCTTCACGATCGTGGCCATCGACTCGGCGAAGGTGTCGAGGTCCTGGAGCTCCGGCTTGAGCATCTCGGGGGTGAACACCACGTCGGGGTGCAGGAAGATGCGCCCGAAGAACGTGGTCGCGAACGCCTCGTTCATCCGGTAGCCGAGCCGGGACGCCGCGACGGTCGCGCCGTCGTGCTCGAAGTCGGCCAGCTTCTCCAGGTAGCCGTTCGCGATCAGGGAGGCGGCCGAGCGCTCGTCGTCCTTCATGCGGCTGAACAGTTCGGGCACCAGCATCGAGAAGTCGTGGTCGATGCGGACCTTGGGGCCGATCATGCCCGCCGACGACAGCCAGCCGTCGTACCCGGTCAGCACGAACGAGAGCAGGGCGGCGTTCAGGTCGTAGATGGGCGGCAGCGCGTTGAACGGCCCCTTTGTCATCGCGCCCTCCGAGCCTGCGCCCGTCGTCGACGGGGACTTGCCGGTCATCGAGCTGATGAACTCCATGAAGAGCTCGGGCAGCTCCATGTAGTGCAGCGGGTTGTAGGTGCACAGCGGCGGGACGCCCGGCTCGGCCGCGTTGTTGCGGCGCCCGGCGGCGACGATGTCGACCGGCGCGGGGCACGGCTGGTCGAGCGGAACGCGCAGGAACAGGTGCAGCGCGATGTCGGCCGTGGCCGTCGCCTCCGGCTTCGACAGGTCGGGGCGCACCTGCAGGTACCGCGGGTTCTTCGACGGCTTGCCGTTGACCAGGCGCGGCTCCGAGGAGCTGACGAAGTAGGCGGGGCCCTCGTCGTCGGCCATCTCGGCCACGTACTCGATGAGGCCGGCCATCGGCTCGCTGTACAGCGAGAACGCCTGGACGTCCTCGACCATCTCCCGGGCGTCGTCGTGGGTCAGCGGCTCGAAGTTGGAGATGAACGTGCCGGGCTGGCTCATGTCGATCTCGGTCTGCTTGTCGTAGCCGCGGTGGATCGCGTCGTCGGGGCGCTGGAACAGGAGCTGCTCGCAGTTGGCCACCACCTTGCGTGACAGGCCGGACGCCGTGGCATCCGCGTGCGGAATGCTGGCGCCGGGCACGACGGTGGACGCCGTGATGTCGTCCTCGGACTGCACCTTCACGGCGGCCGAGAAGTCGGGGCGCAGCGAGAACAGGCGCCACGAGCCGTCCGTCTCGAAGCCGACGCGCAGGTAGTTGGCCACCACCGGGTCACCGTCCACGCGCAGTGAGTTGCCCTCGCGGCCGTTGATCGTGCGGACGCTGAAGTGGCTGCGCCAGTCGGAGCCCCACTCGGGCCGGTGGTACCGCTTCACCGTGAAGAGCAGTTCCTTCACGTGGTCGGGGATCGTGCGCAGGTGTGCGTTGTGGCCGTCACTGAAGCGGCTGGAGGGAGTCATCAGCTTGATGACCGAGCCCAGCGAGCGCTCCTCGGACAGGATGCCGCGGTGGTCGGAGCCGTTCCGCTCGGGGTCGGCGAAGCGCCACTGGTAGTCACCGTCGATGAGCTGCTGCACCTGGTCCATGTCGGACTCGAAGTCCGACACCCAGATCGGGCCGAACTGGAAGGCATCCAGGATCGACTTGCTGATCTCGCTCTTGCCGCCGCCGGACACGGTGGCCGGTTTGTGGCAGTGCGTCGGCTCCGACGAGGTGCCCACCAGGTGCCAGTGCGTGCGGTCGGTCTCGCGGTGCTTGGCGTGGACGCGGTAGCCGTTGGGCAGCAGGTAGGTGTGCCCGGCGTCCAGGCGGATCTCGCCGGCGCCGTCGGGGCCGTCCCAGGTCACCGAGCGGTTGGACAGGGAGAAGGACGCGCCGGCGGGCACCAGCGTCAGGTGGTCCCACGCGGCGTGGACGGCGTGACCGGCGGGCTGCCGCTCCCACAGCTCGGGGTCGCGCGCCACGGCGTCCGCGACGGTGTAGGACGCGGGCGTCCGGGCGTCGACCCACTCGCGGCCGAGGTTGTAGGCCGGGAACACGACGGCGCCACCGGCGTGCTCCTCCTCGGCGTTGCCAAGCAGGTTGGCGGAGTAGGAGATCTGGGTCTTGACCTCCTTCTTGCAGTAGCCGAAGTAGTTGTCGGCGATCACGGTGGCGATGACGCCGCGGGCGTCGCGCAGGCACAGCTTGAAGGCCTGGCCACCGTTGTAGCGCTCGTCCTCGGCCTCCCAGCACTGGCCGTCGCGCTTCTGGCGCTCGGTGGCCTCGGAGACGTGGGGCAAGCCCAACTCCTTCTTCGTCAGCGCGGTGAGGTGTGGGGCGAGCACGACCAGGCCGGTGTGGCCGGTCCAGGTCTCGGGGTCGAGCGAAGCGTCGTTCTCGGGCAGGTAGGGGTCGCCGCCGTTGCCGAAGATCGACTCGACGAAGTCGAGGTTGGCGACCATGCCGCCCGGCACGATGAAGCGCACCTCGAGGCTGCGCTCGGGATTGACGCCGTGCACCCCCGGCACCACGAGCGGACGCAGCAGCAACGACACGAAGCACTCGGCCGGATCGTCGGCGGTCGAGGACCAGGGCAGGCGCCGGGCTTCGGCCGGCGGGGTGAAGGCGGCGGCGAAGATGCGCGCGGCGGCGTCGCGGTCGACGGCGACCTTGTCGTCGGGGATCGGCAGCCCGCCCTCGGCGATGTGGAACACGCCCGCGGTCGTGCGGCGGTCGTTGGCGGGGTTGTGCAGGACGCCGTTGACCAGGCGGTAGCTCGAGAGCAGGTCAGAGGAGAAGGAGTCGGAGTCGACAGGCAGGCTCAGTTCGCGCGCGAGCCCGGGCTGGTCCAGGACGAGCGTGCGGCGGGGCAGCTCCACCTTGGTCGACGTGCCGGCGAGGTAGTCGTCGAGGAAGTCCTGGATGCGCTGGTCGGTGGGGGAGAGCCGGTCGGACAGCCGCCGGGACAGCTCGCGCTGCCGGGCCAACAGGGGGGCAATCGTGGTGTCGGAGGCGAACTCCTCGGCGTCCACCAAGGGCTGGCCGATGAGTGCGAGTCGGAGGTTGATGGCGGCGGTGGATGCGTCCATGAGAACACCCTCTTTCGGATCGGGCGAAAAGTCACGGGGTTCCGCGGCGTTGGCACCGAACCGTCCGGACGCAGCGGGTGTGTTAGGGAGGGTGTCGTGCCCACGGCGTCCTGCCGCAGTCTGGGAGACTGGTGCGGCCAGAAGGGAGCCCTCGTGCCACAGGCCCGCAGCATCGTCGTGTTCCATCCGACCTCCTACCGGGAGTCCCGGGTGATCGGCGAGCACCTGCGCGACGGCGACATCGTGGTGCTCGACCTCACCCGCATGGACGCCGAGGAGATGCACCGCCTGGTCGACTTCGTCTCCGGCATGGTGTTCGGCCTGCAGGGCAACATCGACAAGGTGACCGCCTACGTGCTGGTGCTCGCGCCGCCCGGCGTGACCGCCATGGACGACGCCGCGCACCTCACCGGCTCGTTCTACAACCAGAGCTGACGAGCCCCCTCGCACCTTTGACCTTTCCCTGAGGGTTTCTCGGTAATCCTTTGACGATTCCTCAGGGACGCCCGCATGCTCGATTCCGGCCCGCTCGTCGTCGGAAGGACATGTGATGCCCAGCAACCGCCTCGTGACCGGACTGGTCGCAACCGCCATGGTCTCGTGGGGCGCCCTTGTGGGCGGCAGCCTGATGATGTCCCAGGCCGGCGCGAACGAGTTCGAGGTGTGGGACCGCGTGGCCCGGTGCGAGTCCAGCGGCAACTGGTCGATCAACACCGGCAACGGCTATTACGGCGGCGTCCAGTTCTCGCTGAGCACGTGGGCCGCGTTCGGCGGCCGCGAGTACGCCTACTACCCCCACCACGCCACCAAGGCGCAGCAGATCGCGATCGCCCGCCGGACGCTGTACGTCCAGGGCCCAGGCGCGTGGCCGACCTGCTCGGTGAAGGCCGGCCTGACCAAGGAGAACGGCGGGGCCGACCGCTACGCGCAGCCCGTGAACGACGACGGCGGCGCGCAGCCCGCGCCCCCCGCCAACGACACCCTCACCGTCAACGGTGACCTCGACCGCCCGACCATCATCGCGATGCAGAAGTGGGTCGGCGCGTCCCCCGACGGCATCTGGGGCCCGGCCACCACGCGCGCCCTGCAGGCCAAGGTCGGGGCGTCCGTCACCGGAATCCGCGACCGGCAGACCACCGTCCGCGTCCAGACCGTGGTGGGCGCCAGCCCGGACGGCGTCTGGGGCCCCGCCACGACACGTGCGCTCCAGTCGTTCCTGTTGAAGGGAGCACCCAGCACGCCTGCGCCCGCACCGTCACCGGTGCCCGCCCCCGGCGGCGACCTGGCTGTCAACGGCACTTTGGACCGCCCGACGATCACCGCCATGCAGCGGTGGGTCGGCACCAACGCCGACGGCGTCTGGGGCCCGGCGACCACCCGTGCGCTTCAGGCCAAGGTCGGTGTTGCGGTGGACGGCGTCCGCGGGCCGCAGACCACGCGCGGCGTCCAGCGGGTCGTCGGCGCGACGGCCGACGGCGTCTGGGGCCCGGCGACCACGCGGGCCCTCCAGCGGCACCTCAACTCCCTGGGCTGACCCGCTCGACCTCCGTTCTCCACCCCGGGTCGGCCGGGTGTTCCCCGAACGCCCCCTGACCACCCCCTTGAGAGGCTTAAAACGCACCGGGATCGGGTGGATCATGGAGTCATGACTGATCCGCAGGCCCAGAACTCCTCGCCGAACCCCCAGGGCGGAAAGCCCTGGGCCAACCCGATGGACGCGCCGCCGCCGTTCCCCCAGACCGGCCAGCCCTACTCGTCGGGCTCGTCCTACCAGGACGCCTACAACTCGAACCCCTACGCCGGGCAGCCGCTCAGCCGCAACCACTCCGGCGGCCACCGCGCCAGCGGTGACGAGCGACTGTGGGCGATGATCGCCCACCTGTCCGCGCCGATCGCCACGATCGTGTCGGCCGGCTGGCTCAACATCGTCGGCCCCCTCGTGGTCTACCTCGTGAGGAAGGACAGCTCGCCCTTCGTGCGCAACGCCTCGGCCGGCGCGTTCAACTTCGTGCTGACCACCTGGCTGATGAGCATCATCGGCTGGCTGCTGACGTTCACCGTCATCGGTGCCGTCATCGGCATCCCGCTCATCATCGCCGGCGCGCTCGGCTCGATCGTGCTCGGCATCGTCGGAGCCATCAAGACGTGGAACGGCGAGTCCTACACCTACCCCTGGCAGCTGAAGGTGCTCAGCTGACCTGACACACCCCGCAAAGACGGCCCGCGGGCTCACCTCGGAAGGTGGGCCCGCGGTGCCATGCGTGGGCCGTGTTGCGGGTGCCGGACGCCGGCCAGTTCCAGCAGGCGCTGCACCCGGTAGCGGTGCCCCGCGTACGGCTCGAGCAACTCCGCGACCGCGTCGTCGTCGGTCTGCTCACCGATGAGCGCCCACCCGATGCTGCGCGCCACGTGGTAGTCGCCGAAGCTCACGGCGTCGGCGTCCCCGTGGGCGCGCTGGCGCACCTCGGCCGACGTCCACACCCCGATACCGGGCACCGAACGCAGGCGGGCATCGGCGTCCGGCCGCGCAATGGTGCGCTCGAGGCCGGACGCCACCCGCGCGGCCCGCAGCAGTGTCGCCGAGCGGGCGTGGTCGACCGGCAGGCGCAGCCACTCCCAGGACGGGATCGCGCGGAGCTGCTCCGGGGTGGGGGTCAGGCGCAGCCCGAGGTCTGCGGCCGGGCCGGGCGCGGGCGTCCCGAAGCGGCGCGCGAGGCGGCGCTGGGCGCCGAACGCCTCCTGGCCGGTCACCTTCTGCTCGATGATCGCCGACGGCAGCGCCTGCCACACCACCCCGCCGCGGCCCACCCGCCAGTGCCGGTGGACGTGCCACGCCCGCGCCAGGACGGGGTGCTCAGGGCGTGGCTCGAAGCCGGTCGGGTCGTCGTCGGCGCCCAGAAGCTGGGGCAGCTGGTCCAGGGCCCAGTCGGCGCCGTCGCCCCAGGCGTCCGCCTCGACCGTGCCCGCCTGGGGGCGGGGCAGGATGCGCACAGTCGCCGGGCCGGTGGGAGTGTGCAGGGCGCGCCAGTGGCGTCCGGCCTCGTCGACGCGGTAGGTCGGGTCACCCGTGCCGCGGCGCCAAGTGGACCAGATGGACGCCACGGGGCACGGCCACGCGGGCGTCCAGGTGCGGGTGCGGTGGGTCACGGCGTGGTCAGGCCCCTCACGTCGACGGGGTGGCCCGGAACGGCCGTCGGGGCGTGGGCACCTGGCCGGTGTGGGCGGGGTAGCCGAGTTCGCGGATGCGCTCGGCCGTGGCCAGCAGGGACGCCGTCGCTGCGCGGTCGTCGACCTCGCGGCCCTCGTCAACGGGGTAGCTGGGCGGCTTCTCGCGCTCCAGCAGGTCGGCGTAGTGGCCCCAGTTCTCGCGGGCGTCGTGCAGCAGGTCGCCCAGGCCGGCGGTGGCGGTGCGGTAGCGGATCCAGCGGTGGTTGTCCCAGTCGAAGGACTCCAGCTCGGCCGCCCCGGCGTCTCCGCGGCGGGCCACCTCGGTGACGACCTCGGGCGGCATCGTGAGGTGGAGGCCGCCCGCGTCCTCGGGGATGCGCACCTCGACGACCCGGTCGCGGTTGCCCGCGGCCGGCACGGTGAGGGCGTCGCGCCAGTCGACGAGCACGCCGATGATCGCCTCGACGAATGAGCCGACGCCGGTGATGGGGCGCACCCGGCCGAGGATGCCGGAGTTGTTCCTCAGGGGTCGGAACGCCAGCTGGTCGGGGAAGTCGGGGTGCGGGGCCTCGAGTGTCACGCCGAAGGTGGGGTGGCCGGGCAGCGGGGCGTCGAAGAACTCCAGCGGGAAGTTCGACGTGAGGCCCCCGTCGGAGAACCACACCTCGCGCCAGCCCCAATGGCCCTCGGCACGGTACCGGTCGAGCACCCACATCGGCACCGCGCTGATCACGCCCGGGAACGACAGGCTCAGCCGGACGCCCACCGTCACCGGCATGTCGGAGGGGTGGGGGAGGCGGCGCAACGGCACGCCCGTGTGGTGCAGGCAGTGGTCGGGGATGAGCGTCGGCACCCCGTCGATGCGCTGGCGCTCCGGGCGCGCCGGCCTGGACGTGGCGACGAGGTGGTCGATCACGCGTGGGGGGAACCAGCCGGCCCAGCAGTCGGGGCACCAGTGGAAGACCCGCGTCGTGAACGGGAACGTGTACGGACGCCGCAGCGACAGGCAGGTGGTCATGACCTGCAGGTCGATGATCGGCTTGAACGACTCCAGCTTCGCCGGGTCGACGGCGCGCTCGCCGGTGCCGAGCCGCAGCCGGCGGTGGGCGCGGACAGCCTCGGGCCCCCAGAGGTCGCCGAACGTGAGAGGGCGGCCCGGGGGCAGGCCGGCCGTGGCATCGAGGTTGTCGGTGATCCACTCGGTCAGGGCTCCGCCGGGCTCGGTGCCGGCGTCGGGGTCGGTCAAGCCGCGGACGAGCCCGTACCCGTTGTCGACGGCGCGTTCGAAGCCCACCCTGACGAACCAGACCAGACAGAAGAGGGCCACGATGCCGAACAGCAGCACCGCAAGGAGGAGTCCGGTCAGCACCGCGACCCACGGGTCGGCCGCGCCCGTGGCCCAGGTGCACCAGGCCAGGGCGGCCCCGAACGCGAGGCAGGCGACCAGGCCGAGCCCGAGGCGTCCGGCCGAGCCGGCGACGGTGTGGCGCAGGGCCGGGAGGACCTTGCCCGCGCCCCGCTTGTCGACGAGGGCGAGGACCGCGCCGAGGTGGTGGCGGAGGTCGTTGCGGGGGGCGAACAGGGCGGGGAGGCCGTGGGCCAGGGCGTCCGGCATGAGGTGGAGCAGGTCGAAACCCGTCGGGCTGTCGGTGTCGGGCACGTGGCCACCCGCGCGGCGGTGGCGGTCGAACTCGGCGGCCGCGGTGAACGCGGCGGCGATCGCGCCCGCGGACGCGCCGCCGATGCGCACGAAGCGGTGGCGGTGGGACAGGCGCGTCACGAGGCGGGGATAGACGATGCCGCTCGTCACGCCGCCTTTCATCACGAGGTCGCAGGGGGTAGGGGTGGTCATGCGCGAAACACTACGATCTCGGGCCGACAATCCGACAGGGGCTGTCGACGCCCAACACCGGGGCTCTCGGCGGAGGGGGTGTGGTCGAATGGGGGCATGGGTGGGCGTCGGGAGTGGCAGGCGGCGCTGAAGCGCCGGGTATCCGGGATCGCGCACGGGACGGGGCGGCGTCCGGTGCTGCAGTGGGCCTACGGGGGGCTGATCGGGGCCGAGACGGCCGTGGCGTCCGCGTGGGCGCGCCGCCGGGGGCGCGGGCCGGTCGACCCGGGCAACCTCACGCTGGTCGTGAAGACGTTCGAGCGTCCGGCCGTGCTGCGCCGGATGCTCGCCAGCATCCGGAGGGTGTTCTCGGGTCCGGTGGTCGTGGCCGATGACAGCCGTGCGCCGGTGGCGCCGCACGACCCGGCGACGCGGGTCGTGGCGCTGCCGTTCGACACCGGCATCGGCGCGGGACGCAACGCCCTGCTGGCCGCCGTGGAGACCGAGTACGTGTTCATGACCGACGACGACATGGTGCTGCTGCCCGACTTCGACGTCGCCCGCGTGCTCGACTACCTCGACCGCAACCCCGAGGTCGACGTGGTCGGCGGCCGGGTCGTCCACCTGCCGCTGTGGCGCACGGCCGACTACTCCTCGGCCGCCCTCTACGCCGAGGACGGCGAGCCGCGCGTGCGCCGCGGCACGCTCATCGACGGCCTCCCCGTGGCTTACAAAGTGCCCAACTTCTACATCGCGCGCACCGCGTCCGTGCGGGCGATCGGCTACGACGACAAGCTCAAGCGTGTCGACCACAACGACTTCTTCACCTCCGCCTACGGGCGCCTCGTGTGCGTCGTCGACCCCGCGATGGTTTGCCTGCACGCGCACTCCTACTTCGACGCCCACTACCAGTCCTTCCGCATGGACACCTCGGCCGACCAGGCTTGGATCGCCCAGAAGTGGGGCGGACGCGGTGCGTCGCTCCCGGACGCGGACTCGGGCGCGTTGACGGACGCCCAGCGGCTCGCCCTCCACCACGCGGCGCTCGAGGTCGTCGCGCGCGACCTTGGCGTCACGCTGGTGCACGGCGGCGGGCCCGACAGCGACAGGGCCCGGATCAGCGTCATCGGCGGCCCGGACGCCCTCGTCGCGGTGCTGGGCACGATGGGGTGGCGCGGTGCGCGCGGCCAGTTCACGCACCCCCTGTGGGGCGAGTTGCAGCTGCTGCCCAAGGCCGCCGAGGTGGCGGACGCCGTCCCGGCGCTGTTCGCGGGCGTCGCCGGGCTGGCGCGGGACGCCGGGCGCTGGCCGTCCCCCGACGGGGCGGCCGCGGAGGCCGGGGCCGGGGCGTCCGGCCTGCGGCGCTCGCCGCGCGTGGGCTGGGTGGAGACCGAGGAGGCGATCCTCGCCGCGCCGCTGCCAGCCGGGCCGGTTCTCACGCTGACCACCCCCGGCGACGCGGTCTTCGCCGCGTTCGGCGACGAGCGGCGCACGCCCGACGCGGTGGTGGCCGAGGTGCTGGCGGTCTTCGACGACCCGCCCGCCGAGGCCGAGGAACAACTGCACGGGTTCGTCCGGCTTCTCGTGGAGCAGGGCCTGCTGGACCGCTAGCCTTCCGGGCATGGGGGATGCGGAGAGGGCGGCCCGAGCAGCCGCTGGCAAGGGGAAGGGCGCGGCGCGGAAGGTAGAGCAGTCGACGGCCTACCAGTGGCTGGTGAAGGTCGGCCTCGTCTTCTACGGCATCGTGCACCTGCTGGTGGCGACCATGGCGATCCGGCTGGCGCTGGGCATGCGGGGTGTGGGCGAGGAGGCCTCGAACACCGGGGCGCTGCGCTCGCTCGCCGAGACGCCCCTGGGAGCCGGGCTGATGTGGGTCGTGGCCGTCGGGTTCCTCGCCCTGGTCGTCTGGCAGCTGGTCACCGCCGTGATCGGTTTCCACGAGTTCGACGGGTTCAAGCGCCTCCGCAAGCGCGTGTCCGCCGCGCTGCGCGCGGTGCTGTACGGCTACCTGGGCCTGTCGGCGGCGCGGATCGCGTCCGGCCCGGACGCCGACGACGGCGGGGACGCCCAGGAGTCGCTGTCCGAGGGGTTGCTCGCGTTGCCGTTCGGACAGGTGCTGGTGGCCCTGGTCGGCCTCGCCGTGCTCGGCTACGGCATCGCCCAGATCGTGCGCGCGTTCCGTGAGTCGTTCAACGAGGATCTCGACACGACGCTCACGGGCAAGGCGCTCCGCCTCGGCCAGGCGGGGTTCATCGGCAAGGGCATCGCCATCGGCATCGTCGGCGTCCTGTTCCTGTGGGCGGCCCTCGACGCGGACGCCCAGAAGGCAGGCGGGCTCGACAAGGCGCTCCAGCACGTCCTCAATCAGCCGTTCGGCACGTGGCTGCTGGTGGCACTGGCCACCGGCATCGGCGCCTACGGCATCTACTGCTTCTTCTGGGCCAGACACGCGAAGCACGCCTGACCGGGGGCATGTCCTAGGCTCGGTGCACCTGAGGGACGCCGGGGGTGCGCTATGGAATGGCTGGTCGCGCTGGTGCTCGCCGCCGCCCTCGTCGCGGTCGGCCGGCTGGCCGTCCTGCAGCGGCGGCGGGCCACGGAGCTGGGCGTCGAGAACGCCCGCTGGCGGGCGCGGTTGGTTGCTGCCTGCCTGACCCACCCATGATGGCGAAGTGACGCTCAGCCGCCTCTCGACCCACGCGCGACCCGGCCCCCGAGCGGGGGAGGTGGTCGAGCACGAGATCGAGAGGCGGCTGAGCGTCATTTGTCGTGCGCATCAGCGACGGAGGACCCGCTGACCCAGCCAGCCGGACCACCCGCGGGTCAGGAGCGAGCCGGAGCCGGCGCGTTGTCTGGGCGTGGGCCGGCAGTGCCAAGACGCCCACCGACTGGGCGGCAGCAGCGATGGAGGCGAGGCGGTGCGGGGCCGTCGGTGAGGACCACGGCGAGCGTGGGTCGGGGCCGCTGCTCCTCGATCGCAGCCAGGGCCACGCGCAGGTCGGTGCCGCCGCCCCGTGGAGGACGGCGTTCAGGGAGGCGAGGTCGGGTCCTGTCGCGTCGTCGCCGCGGTGGGCGCGTCGCCCCCGTCCGCGGCCACCGCCGTGCCAGCCCCCCTGGGGGCCGTCGCCGCAACGCACGCCCGGACGTGTTCGGGGGAGAGTGGGGGTTGGGTCCGGGTCATCCCTCTGCCGAGGACCGAAGCCCCGGATCGCGGAGGCGTCCTCGCTGGTCAAATCGGGCCAATAGCTTGCTGACTAGCGCAGATGCTGCAATCGTGGGAGGCGCAGCCCGGCTCTCCGCCGGGATTTCGTGCCTTCGAGAGGAGACCTGAATGTCTTCGTACCCCAACGACCCCTATCGCCCGGCAGGGCAGGGGTTGACCCCCGATCCCGTCTCGACCGACCCCGCGGCGCGTGAGCGGCGGGAGGCCGTCGCATCGGTCGCCGGCCCCGCCTCCGACGTCAAGGACGCCGGCGTCGCCGCCGGTCAGGACGTCCTCGCGACCGCCAAGGCCGAAGGTGCCCAGGTCGTCGACGAGGCCAAGGTCCAGGGGCGCCGCCTGCTGGACGAGTCGGTCTCGGAGCTCCGCACCCAGGCGTCCACCGTCCAGGGCCGCCTCGCAGACGCGGTGGAGGCCCTGACCGATGAGTTGCGCGCCATGGCGTCCGCCCCCGAGGCCAACGGCACGCTCACCAACCTGGCGCACACCGGCGAGCAGTACGGCGACCGTGCGGCCGCGTGGCTGCGCGACAACGACCTCGACCAGGCGCTGGCCGGTGTCCGTCGTTACGCCGCGCGCAATCCGTGGGCGTTCCTCGCGATCGCGGGTGGCGCTGGCCTCCTGGCTGGACGCCTCGCCCGCAGCCTGCGCGACGCCGACGACCCGGCCGCCCTGCAGGGCGGCTATCGGGCCTCCGGCTCGCTCGAGTCGACGGACCGTGTGACCCCCGTCGCGCCCGTCGATCCGGTGGTGCCGGTCGAGCCGGTCGAGACCTTCGACCCGAACGCAGGCCGTCCTTGGGGGTCCGCATGACCCAGACCCCCAACGACCCCTACGGCCCGCCGCCCCTCGCCGAACCCACCGCGTCCGGGCTGGGAACGAGCGCGACCAAGGCGGAATCGCCGCCCCCTGTCGACCGCTTCGCCGAGGACCCACGCTCCCTCGGTGAGATCGCCAGCGACCTGCTCGGCAACGCCTCCACGCTGATCCGCCAGGAGGTCGCCCTCGCCAAGGCGGAGGCTGGCCAGATGGCCAGCCGCGCGGGCAAGGGTGCCGGGCTGCTCGGTGGGGCCGGCGTGGCCGGCTTCTTCGCCCTGCTGTTCGCCTCGCTCGCCGCGTGGTGGGGCATCGCCGTCCTCATCGGGGCGGCGGAGCGCCCGGCGCTCGGCTGGTCCGGGCTGATCATCGCCGTCGTCTACGGCATCGTCGCCCTCGTGCTGATGAACAGCGGCAAGGGCGAACTCAAGCGAGTCAAGGGCCTGCCCGAGACCGCCGACACCGTGAGCAAGATTCCCAACGCCGTGACCGGCAACGAGGAGAAGAACTGATGACCGTCCACAACTCGCCCGAGGAGATCCGTCGGGACATCGAGCGCACCCGCGCCGAACTCAGCGACAACGTGAACGCGCTCGGTGACGGCGCCAACCCGGCCAACGTGGCTCGCCGCCAGGTCGACAAGGTCAAGGAGGGTGCGGCCAGCCTCAAGCACCGCGTCTTCGGCGACCCGAACGACCCGTGGGACGACGGCGCCGTGGGTGATGTCCAGAACCGTGCCGCCGGCGCGGTCGAGGACGCCAAGATCGCGGTGGCGGACGCCCCCCGCCAGGTGCGCCGGCAGGCGCAGGGCAACCCGCTGGCCGCTGGCCTGATCGCCTTCGGCCTCGGCGCCCTCGTCGGTGGGCTCATCCCGTCCACGCGGGCCGAGCAGGACCTCGCCGCCACCGCCAAGGACAAGGCGGAGCCGCTGGTCGAGGAGGCCAAGGCGATGGCCCAGGAGGCCGCCGACCACCTCAAGCCGGCCGCACAGGACGCCGTCGAGGGGGTCAAGGGGGTCGCCGCGGCCGCGGGTGAGAACGTCCGCGACGATGCCAGGTCGGCCGTGGACGACGTACGCACCCAGGCCGAGGTGTCGGCGGAGCAGGCCAAGGCGGACCCCCGCAATCCGCTCTGATCCCACCCTCCCCGGAGCCCGCATTCCCGTTCGGGGTGCGGGCTCCGCTGCACCTTGGCGCGACAACCCAACACAAACCCACACAAAAAGTGGCGATGCCTCTTGACTCCGTTTTTGTATTGGCGCAGACTCGTCCCCAGTGGTGCCGTCCGCGACGATGTTCACGGTCGACAACTTCATGGGCAGCCCCGTCTACGACGACGTCGTGGAAGCGGTCAAGCTGGCCAACAGCGGGTCCGCTCCGGCAGCCGCCGCCGCACCCGCGGCGTCCGCCCCGAAGGAGCGCACTAAGAAGCTTGACCCGAACGTGCTGCCGCGCGAGGCCGTGCGCCTGGGCCTGAGCGCGTCCAACAAGGAGGAGGCCATCCGGCTGGCCGGCCAGACGCTGGTCGCCATCGGTGCGGCCGAGGAGGGTTACATCGCCGGCATGCTCGAGCGTGAGCACCAGGTGTCGACGTTCATGGGCAACGGCGTGGCGATCCCGCACGGCACCAACGAGTCGCGCGGCCACATCCGCAAGGCGGCGCTCGGATTCCTGCAATTCCCCGGCGGCGTCGACTGGAACGGCAAGACTGCGTACGTGGCGATCCCGATCGCGTCCAACTCCGACGAGCACGTGGGCATCCTGAGCGCCCTCGCCACAGTGCTCGCCGACAAGTCCAAGGCCGAGCGGCTGCGGACGACCACCAGTGTTGACGAGGTGCTGGACCTGCTGGCACCGGAAGAGGAGTGAAGTCGATGAAGGCCCTGCGTTTCCATGCGCCCGGCGATGTCCGGCTGGAGGACGTCCCCGAGCCCACCTGTGGGCCCGAGGAGGTCAAGATCAAGGTCAAGAACTGCTCGACCTGCGGCACCGACGTCAAGATCCGCAACAACGGCCACGTCAACATCACCCGCGTGACCACCATGGGCCACGAGATCGCCGGCGAGGTCGTCGAGGTCGGGGCGGACGCCCTGGGCGGCTTCGCCGTCGGCGACCGTGTCCAGGTGATCGCGGCCGTCCCGTGCGGTGACTGCCACGAGTGCAAGAAGGGTTGGATGGAGGTCTGCGCCAACCAGACCTCGGTGGGCTACCAGTACGACGGCGGCTTCGCCGAGTACATGATCGTGCCCAAGGAGGTGCTCAAGGTCGACGGGTTGAACCGCATCCCGGACGGCGTGGGGTACGACGAGGCGTCCGCCGTGGAGCCGTTCGCCTGCGCGATCAACGCCCAGGAGCAGCTCGGCATCGAGGAGGGCGACTTCGTCGTCGTCTTCGGCGCCGGGCCGATCGGGTGCATGCACATCCGCATCGCCCGGGGGGTCCACAAGGCCAGCAGGATCGTGCTCGTCGACATCAACGCCGAGCGGCTGAAGATGTCGGCGGAGGCCGTGAACCCGGACCTGACGATCGATGCGTCGTCGGTCAACGTGGTGGAGGAGGTCATGCGGCTCACCGACGGCCGTGGCGCCGACGTGATCATCACCGCGACCCCGGCCAACATCAATCAGGAGCAGGCCATCAACATGGCGGCCCGCAACGGTCGGATCTCGTTCTTCGGCGGCCTGCCGAAGACCAACCCGATGATCGAGTGCGACTCGAACCTGGTGCACTACCGGCAGTTGCACATCCACGGCGCCAACGGGTCGGCCCCGGCCCACCACAAGGCGGCCCTGGAGTACATCGCCTCCGGGGCGATCCCGGTCAAGGACCTCATCACCCGTCACGTCCCGCTGGAGAACGCCCTCGAGGCGTTCGACATCGTGGCCAGGGGCGAGGCCATCAAGGTCACCGTCGAGCCCTGACCGCCCAACCCAACGGGCGCCCCACATCACGTGGGGCGCCCGTTTTCGCCGCACCGGGCCATCCTTCCCGCACCGGGCTATCGTTCCCGCACGGGGCCATCGGCCCAACGCTGGCCGCGTGGCCCAACGCTGGCCGTGTGGCGGACGGGTGGCCGTGTGGCCCAGCGGTTGCGGTCGCGGATCTCTCTAGGCCGGCGGCCGGACGAACCCGCTGCGGTAGGCCAAGGCCACGGCGGCGGCCCGATCGCGGGACCCGGTCTTCATCAGCACCCGGGCCACGTGGGTCTTCACCGTCGCCTCGCTCAGGAACAGCCGGTCGCAGAGCTCGGCGTTCGACAAGCCCTCGGCCACCAACGTGAGCACTTCCCTTTCGCGAGGCGTCAGCACCGCGGCCACCGCCGCCCCGTCGGGCCCGGGCGGCAGCCGCAGCGCCCGGATCACCCGGCCCACCACCGCCGGGTCGAGCCACGACTCGCCCTCGGCCACCCGCCGGATCGCCGTCGCCAGCACGTCCGCCGAGGCGTGTTTCAGCAGGAACCCACTCGCCCCCGCCCGAAGCGCCGCGTAGACGTCGGCGTCCTCGTCGAAGGTGGTCAGCACCAGCACACGCGTGAGGGCGTCCGGGGTGTGTTCCTGCTCGGCGACGATGCGCCGGGTGGCCTCGGCTCCGTCCGTGCCTGGCATCCGCAGGTCCATGACGATGACGTCGGGACGCAGTCGCTCGACGGCCGCGATCGCCTCGTGCCCGTCGGACGCCTCGCCGACCACCTGAATCGCCGGGTCGACGCTCAACAACATGCGGACGCCGGCGCGCACCATGGGCTGGTCGTCTGCCAGGACGACGGTGACGGTCATCGGGTGCCTCCTGCGGGGTCGAGGGGGAGCCGGGCGCGGGTGCGGAACCCGTCGGCGGTGGGTCCGGCAGCGAGGGTGCCACCGACGGTGCTGACGCGCTCGGCCAGGCCGCTCAGCCCGTGTCCGCCGGGCAGTGCGTGCGGGCGGACGGGGCCGGTGCGGGTGCTCACCTCGATGGTCAGGGCCGGCGCCGACCACGCGACGTCGACCGCGGCGCTTCCGCCGTGCCCGGCGTGCTTCATCGCGTTCGTCAGGCACTCCTGGACGACGCGGAATGCGGTGTGCTCGACGCTGGGATCGAGCGTGCGTCGGGCTCCCGTTTCGACGAAGGTGACGCGGACGCCGGCGTCCTGGGCCAGCGCGACCAACGCGGGTACCTCGGTCCAGCGACGCAGTCCGGGATCGGCGTCGTCGCCCGGTCCCGTGATGAGTCCCAGCAGGCGGTGCAGTTCGCGCATGCCCTGGGAGGCTGCGTCCTCGATGCTGGTCAGGGCGCCGGCGAGGGGGTCGGTGGGTCGTTGCGCGGCGAGCACGGTGCGAGCGCCGGCGGCCTGCAGGGCGATGCCCGACAGGGAGTGCGCGACGGTGTCGTGCAGTTCCCGCGCGATGCGGGTCCGCTCGCGGGCGCGCGCCTGCTCCTCGGATGCCGCGAGCTCGGCTGACAGCCGGTCGACCTGATCGGCGCCCCGGCGCAGCCGCAGCGCCAGGGCGACGACCAGCGCGTAGACGACCACCCACACGCCGAAGATGAAAGCGACGGCCCCCGGGTCGCCGCCGGGGCGGCCGGTGACGAACGCGGCGGTGCTGACCGACGAGACCGTGACGGGGACGAGAGCGGCAGCAGCCGCGACGGCGGTGGCGGCGCGGCTCTGGGTACGCGCCACCCGGAACAGCCCCAGCAGCAGGCCGGCGTTGGGATCGTAGGTCGGTACGAGCAGGCACCAGCACCCCACCACCCACACCCCGAGGAAGCCGATGCGGGGGCGTTCCGGAAGGGCGGCCAAGGGGAGGAACCCGACGACCGTCACGGCCACGACCGCCTCCCACGGCAGGGTGTCACCCCAGCGGGTCAGCGGCGCGCCTCCCCACGCCGCCAGTTGCGCCGCGCAGGCGAGGGTGGCCACGACGGTGGGCGTCACCCGACGGGGCCGGCCGGTCGTCGGGGGTGTGGTCGCCGAGCCGGCAGCCACGGCGTCAGCAGTAGGGGAGCCGGGGCAGCAGGAAGCACCACAGAGGCTTGTGGGCCGGGTCCGGCCGGACGACGTCGCCCTCGTCGGCGTCCCAGAAGGGTCCCGGGTCGGGGTCCGGTACGTCCGCGCTGCCCGGGGGTAGCAGGAGCGCCGTGATCAGGGGCGGGTGCACCGAGTGCTGGACGTCGATCACGTCGAACCGGCAGCCGTCCTCGAACCGCACCGTGAGGGGCGCGGTGAGGCGCTCCGTCCCGGTGTGGATGATGGTGTCCGGCAGCTCGAGGCGTCCGGTGGCGACGACCATGTCGTCCTGCTCGATGGTGACCACGGGCCGTTGGGTCATGGCGGGTCCTCTCGTGGGGGTGGTGCAGATACCCCTCACCCTGCCCGGGCCGGGCCCCGGGGGCATCCTCCCCCGAGGGTAGCGCCGGGACCCCTCGTCGGGTAGGGCTGCGTACCGCACCGGGATGATGCCGCAGGGGCCCCCGGCAGGCCGAGCGGATACCGGGGTGCTCCGACGCGGCCGGTGCCCCCGGCGCGACAGGATCGGAGCACGTGTCGCACCGGCACGCCTGACACCCTCAGGAGGACTCATGCCCACCCCCACCCGAAGCCAGGCCGTGGCCCTGTTGGTCGCCGCCCTCGTCGTCCCGACGTTGGGAACCTCGGCCGCCATGGCCACCGAGATCGGCCGCCGGCCCCCACCCATCTTCGGCTGCATCCCCCAGCGGATGATCGACGACTCGTGCCCGCCCGAACCGCCGCCGCCGCCCGATCCGGATCCGACCCCCACGCCCGTCCCCCCACCGCCTCCGCCGCCTCCGCCTCCGCCGCCCCCGTTGCCGCCCGACCCGACCCAGGCCGCGCCCGCGGGTGCCACCGCCAAGCTCGAGCGCTGGGCGCTGCTCAGCAAGCAGCCCAAGCCCGACAAGCGGACGCTGAACGGAACGCCTCCGCACCACAACGGCCAGCTCAGCTGGCGCATGGAGAAGGACCTCGGAAGGGCCTACCCGACCCAGGTGCCCGGCAGCGCCCCGCTCTACCGATGCTTCCTCTACGGCTGGAACGAGATGAGCTCCCGGGACCCCGGCTGTGAAGGTGCAGGCGTCAACCTCGGCGTCCTGGGCCACGTCCTGACCGGCCCGACCACCGATTCCGTGCCGCTGTACCGTTGCCGGCTGGCGTCACGCCCGGACGGCTTCGAGGCGGGCGACCACTTCGACAGCCTGCAGGCCGACTGCGAGGGGAACCCGTCCGACGGCATCGTGGGGTGGATTCTTCCCGCCCCGGCCACGACGCCCCCGCCTCCTCCGCCTCCGCCTCCGGCGCCGACGCCGGCGTACAAGTCAGCCGTCCTTGGGCACACGTGCAACGCGTGGCGTGGGCTGCTGCTGCAGATCAAGGCGCCGAACGGGCCGGTGCCCGCTGGAACGACGTGGAAGGTGAGCAAGTCCGACATCCAGCCGATCGCGCTCACGACGATCCCGGACCATCCCGATATCAGCGTCGAGGTGATCGACTACCGCAACCTGAAGGTGATCGCGAAGCGGGACCTGCCACGGAACACCATCGTGAACCTGCACACCTACAACTTCTCGATCCCCAACACCTTCTACGGCGCGCGGACGGCCGTGGCCATCGAGGGAACCAGCCTCTACGGCGGCTCCCGGCACGTCACCTGGTGGTCCACCGACAGCCGTCCGTGCTGACAGGAGACTGAACCCATCCCCGAACAGCAGCGGTTCCCGTCCAGCGCTCTGGACGGGAACCGCTCGCTGATCAGCCCAGCAGTTCGGCCGCGAGCTCCTTGGCGTCGCGGCTGTTGCGGGACGCCGCGACCTGCAGGGCAGCCTCGCGGCACTGGTCGATCGTGACCTTGCCCAGCTGGACGCCGACGGCCGGGATGGCGTTGGTCGCCATCGACAGCGACGTGACGCCCAGGCCCACCAGCACGCACGCGAGCAGCGGGTCGGCAGCGGCCTCGCCGCACACGCCGACGGGCTTGCCGGCGCGCTCACCTGCCTGCGCGGTCAGCGCGATCAGGCGCAGCACGGCGGGTTGCCACGGGTCGGTCAGCATCGCCAGGTGCGAGGACATCCGGTCGGCCGCCATCGTGTACTGCGTCAGGTCGTTCGTGCCGATCGAGAAGAAGTCGACCTCGGCCAGGAACTGGTCGGCCAGCAGCGCCACCGACGGCACCTCGACCATGATCCCGGGCTTGAGGTCGCGGGCGCGGCACTTCTGCGCGAACTCGTACGCCTCGTCCACGGTCGCCACCATCGGCGCCATCACCCAGGCCTCGCTCACGCCGTTGTCCTCGGCGGCCATCTGGATGGCGTCCAGCTGCCGCTCCACCAGACCCGGGTTCGTCCAGCCAAGGCGAATGCCCCGGACGCCCAGGGCCGGGTTCTCCTCGTGCTCGTGGTTCGCGAACGGCACCGGCTTGTCGGAGCCGGCGTCCAGCGTGCGCACGACGACCTTCTTGCCGCGGAACGCGCTGAAAACCTCGCCGTAGATGCGCGCCTGCTCTTCCACGCTCGGCTCGGTCTGCGCGGACAGGAAGCACAGCTCGGTGCGGAACAAGCCCACGCCCTCGGCCTCGCTCTCGGACGCCTTGGCTGCGGCCTTGCCGTCCTGCACGTTGGCCAGCAGCTGGACGCCCACACCGTCGGCCGTCTTCGCCGGGCCGGTCCACGAGCGGATCTCCTCCCGCAGGCGGGCGTCCTCCTCGACGAGCGCCTGGGCGGACGCGGGGTCCGGGTTGAGCGTGATGATGCCGGACGTGCCGTCGACCAGCACCTGCGTGCCCTCGGGGACGGTGTCGAGCGAGGACGCCGCCACGATGCACGGGATACCGAGCTGGCGCGCGATGATCGCGGTGTGACTGGTCGGGCCGCCGAGGCGGGTGACGAGCGCGCGGACGAGCGCGGGGTCGAGGCCGGCGGTGTCGGCGGGGGCGAGGTCATCGGCGCACAGGATGACCGGCGAGGTGGGCTGCGGGACGCCCGGCTCGGGCAGTCCCATGAGCTCGGCGACGACGCGGTTGCGGATGTCCTTCAGGTCGGTCGTCCGCTCGGCCATCAGGCCGCCCAGCTTCTCGAACTGGGCGACGAACTGCTCGATGGCGGCGGTGGTCGCCCCCTCGGCGGCGGTGCCGCTGTTGATCAGCCTGATGGCGGCGCGGCTCCAGCCGCGGTCGCGGGCGAGGGCGGCGGTGGCGCCGAGCACCTCGGCGGCGACACCGGTGGCCGCGCTGGCGCGGTCAGCGAAGCGGGTGGCGACCGTCTCGACGGCGGCCTTGAACCGCGCGACCTCGGCCTCGCGGGCGTCCTCGGCGACGACCGCCGCGGACGCGGGGGGCACGGGCGCCGGGCGCGTCCAGGCGACGGGGGCGTAAGCGTAACCGGCGACCACGCCGGTGCCGCGGACGGTCTGGTGCTCCATGGGTTCCTCCACTGTGAGGTGCTGCGGTACGTGCCCTGATTCTTCCAAGCCACCCTTGCCGCGTCAACGCAAAATGGATATACACATGGTGGGAACATGTCCGAACGTGTGGCTTTTGGTCACCGTCGGTCGACACGAGGAGTGCCCATGTATGCCGAGGAGCGCCAGCACGAGATCGTGACCCGCGCCCGCGAGTTGGGGCGCGTCTCGGTCGCCGACCTCGCCGCCCGCTACGACGTCACCCCCGAGACGATCCGCCGCGACCTGGACTCGCTGGCTGGGCGAGGGCTCGTGAGCAGGGTCCATGGCGGCGCTGTGCCGGCCGACAAGCTGCTGCTGGGCGAGCCGTCCGTCACCGCCCGTGAGGTGTCCTCGCCCGAGGAGAAGCTCGCCATCGCCCAGAAGGCGATCGGGCTGCTCCCGCACCGTGAGGGGCTCACCGTCCTCGTCGACGCCGGCACCACGACGGGCCGCCTCTGCGGGCTCCTGCCCAGCTGGGTCGGCCTGGTGGTGACGAACTCGGTCCCGGCGGCGGCTGTCCTCTCCCAGCAGGAGGGGCGCTCGGTCTGGCTCCTCGGGGGGCAGGTGCGGGGGATCACCCAGGCGGTCGTGGGGCCGCCGGCCCTGGAGACGCTGGCGCGGCTCCGCGTCGACGTCGCCTTCCTGGGCACGAACGGGTTCTCGGTCGCGCACGGCTTCTCGACCCCGGATCCGAGTGAGGCTGCCGTCAAACGGGCGATGGTCGCCAGCGCGCGCGAGGCGTTCGTGCTCACCGACTCCGCCAAGCTGGGGGTCGACCACCTCGTCCAGTTCGCCTCCCTGGAGGACGTGGACGCCGTCGTGACCGACTCCGGCCTGCCCGAGGCGAGCGTGGCCGAGCTGCGCGCGGCGGGGATGCGGGTCGAGGTGGCCTGATTCCAACACAAAACAACATGAATCCACGTAAAACCCTTGCGCTGGTCCGGCTGGGGCCGCTATAAAAGTGCCAACACTCCAACGAGGGAGAAAACGACATGGCCGACAGCAGCGCAGCGCACCATGGCCTCCGCGTGGTCACCTTCACCGCGAACCCCAGCATCGACCGGACGGTCGCGCTCGGCTCCGCCCTGGCGCGCGGCGAGGTCCAGCGCGCTACCGCCGCCTCCGCCCAAGCGGCCGGTAAGGGCGTGAACGTGGCCAAGGTGGTCGCCGCGGGAGGCGTCGCCACGGAGGCGGTCCTGCCGTTCGCGGACGAGGCGTACCGCTCGTCGCTGGACGCCGACCTGCCGGCGGGCCTCACGGTCATCGCCCCGGCGACCGTCCGCCACCCCCGTACCAACACCACGATCACCGAGCCCGACGGCACGACGACCAAGATCAACGAGCCGGGGCCGACCCTGTCCGTGGACGACCTGGCCGTGGCCACGGACCTTCTCGTGGAGGCCGCGCGTGGTGCAGTGTGGGTCGCCCTGTCCGGATCCCTGCCGCCCGGGGCCCCCACGGACTGGTACGCCCGGCTCACGGCCCGCCTCAAGCCCCTCGGGTGCCGGGTCGCCGTCGACACCTCGGACGCCGCCCTCGATGCCGTGTTGGACGCGCTGCCCGGGGCGTCGTTCGACCTGATCAAGCCCAACTCCGATGAACTGGCCCAGCTGACCGGCGGTGACGCCGCCGCCTTCGAGGACGCCGCCGTGCGGGGCGACCTCCACGACATCGTCGAAGCGGCTTCCCGCCTGCGCGACCGGGGCATCGCGAACGTGCTGGTCACGCTGGGCGGAGCCGGTGCCGTCCTCGTGAACGCCGAGGGCGCCTGGCACGCCACAGCGCCGCGGATCGAGGTGCGCAGCACGGTCGGCGCGGGTGACTCCTCGGTCGCCGGCTTCATCCTCGCCGACGTCGCCGGGGGATCCCCGGCCGACTGCCTCGCCTCCGCGGTCAACCACGGCTCGGCCGCCGCCTCCCTCCCCGGCACAAGCCTCCCGACCCCCGCCGACCTCCCCCTCACCCATCCTTACGTCTCTTCCCTGTCGAACTCCTGAAAGGAACGCCGGTGCCCCTCATCATCGAAGAACTGGTCGCGCTCGACGCCGACCTCGGCTCCACCAAGGCGGACGTCATCGCCTCCCTCGCCGGTCTCGTCGCGGCGGCCGGCCGTGGCGACGCCTCCGGTCTGACCGCCGACGCCATGGAGCGCGAGGGCAAGTCCGCAACCGGCCTGCCCGGTGGGTTCGCCATACCGCACTGCCGCTCGGCGGCCGTCTCGGAGGCGTCCCTGGCCTTCGCCCGCCTCGCCAACCCGGTCGACTTCGGCGCCAAGGACGGCCCGGCCGACCTCGTCTTCCTGATCGCAGCGGCCGCGGACGGCGACGCCGACCACCTCAAGCTGCTGACCAAGCTCGCCCGCGCGCTGGTCAAGAAGGACTTCCTCGCTGCGCTGCGCTCCGCACGGACCGCCGGCGAGATCGTCCAGTTGGTCGACGGCGTCCTGAACCCCGCGCCGGCGGAGGTTCCGGCCGCCACTGCCGCTGCGACGGCGGCGGCACCTGCCGCGGCCGCGGCGTCCGGGGCCGACGTGACGCGACCGGTGATCGTGGGCGTCACCGCTTGCCCGACCGGCATCGCGCACACCTACATGGCGGCGGACTCCCTGGTCGCCGCAGGCCAGGAGCTCGGTTACGACGTCCAGATCGAGACGCAGGGGTCCGGCGGCGTCACGCCGCTGCCCGCCGCCACGATCGCCCAGGCCGCCGCCGTCATCTTCGCCACCGACGTCGGCGTCAAGGATCGTGAGCGGTTCGCCGGCCTGCCCGTGATCGAGTCGGGGGTGAAGCGTGCGATCAACGAGCCGAAGAAGATGGTCGAGGAGGCGGTCGCCGCCTCGGCGAACCCCAACGCCCGGCGGGTGTCCGGCACCCCGGGTGCGGCGTCGTCCGAGGGGTCGGGTACCCAGCTCGGGTGGGGCAAGCGCATCCAGCAGGCGCTGATGACGGGCGTGTCCTACATGATCCCGTTCGTCGCCGCGGGCGGCCTGCTGATCGCCCTGGGCTTCCTCCTGGGCGGCTACGACATCGCGCTGGCCCCGACCTGCGACGCGCTGCCGGCGTGGGCGTCCGGCGTAGGTGCGGACGCCTGCACCACCTACGGCTCGAACGCCGACATGGCCCTGGCCCTCGGACCGAACGCGGGCCTGCTGATCTGGCTGGGCGCGATCATGTTCAAGATCGGCGGCGCGGCGTTCGGCTTCCTCGTCCCGGCGCTGTCGGGCTACATCGCCTACGCGCTGGCCGGACGCCCCGGCATCGCGCCCGGTTTCGTCGGCGGCGCCATCTCCGTCGCCCTCGGCGCGGGCTTCATCGGCGGCCTGGTGACGGGTCTCGTCGCCGGCCTCATCGCGATGTGGCTCGCCGCGCTCAAGCCCCCGCGCTGGTTGGCCGGCCTGATGCCGGTGGTGATCATCCCCCTGATCGCGACGCTGTTGACCGGCGGCCTGATGTACATGCTGCTCGGCAAGCCCCTCGCGGCCCTGACCACGTCCCTCTACGACGGCCTGACCGGGATGTCGGGTGGCTCCGCGATCCTCCTCGGCGTCGTGCTCGGCCTGATGATGTGCGTCGACCTGGGAGGCCCGGTCAACAAGGCGGCGTACCTGTTCGCCACGGCCGGCCTGTCCGCCCAGACCGACGCCTCGTTCCAGATCATGGCCGCCGTGATGGCCGCGGGCATGGTTCCGCCGCTGGCGATGGCGCTGGCCACCACCGTCCGCAAGCGCCTGTTCACCGAGCCCGAGATCGAGAACGGCCGGACGGCCTGGCTGCTCGGGGCCGCCTTCATCTCCGAAGGGGCCATCCCCTTCGCCGCGGCCGACCCGCTGCGCGTCATCCCGTCCATGATGGCCGGCGGTGCCGTCACCGGCGCCCTGGTCATGGCGCTGGGGGTGGGCAGCCGCGCCCCGCACGGCGGAATCTTCGTTTCCTTCGCGATCACCAACCCCGTGGGGTTCATCATCGCCATCATCGCTGGCATGATCGTCGGCGCGGCCGCCGTCATCGCCGCGAAGCAGTTCATCGGTACCCGGAACAAGGCAGCCGTCGCCTGACGGCTGCCGGCAACAACCGATTCAAAAGGAGAAATACATGGCCAGCAAGACCGTTGTCGTGGGTTCGGCCGTCGGCCTCCACGCCCGCCCCGCCGCGATCATCGCCGAGGCCGCCGAGGCCTACGACGACGAGATCCTCCTGTCGCTGGTCGGCGGGGACGACGACGAGGGCGTGGACGCGGCGTCCAGCCTCATGATCATGACCCTGGGTGCGGAGAGGGGCGCAGAGGTCGTCGTGACCTCCGACAACGCCGAAGCCGTCGAGGCCATCGCAGCGCTCATCGAGAAGGACCTCGACGCGGAGTGATCCCTGCCGCGCGGAAGCGCACCTGCTGGCCCGGGCGTGCCTGGGCCAGCCGGTCTGCGTCCGCGTCGGTGACGACCCCCACGACCGGGTAGCCCCCGGTCACGGGGTGATCGCTGCCGAACACCACCGGTAGCCCGCCCGCGGGCACTTGTACCGCGCCCCGGACGACGCCCTCGCTGGGGAGTTCGGCGTCCGCGAAAGCGGCTGCGCGCAACAGCGGCACGCCGTCGAGGCGGACGCCCACGCGATCGGAGTGCGTCGACACCACCCAGGTGCGCTCGCCCAGGGCGGCCAGGCCGTCCGCCACCCAGTCCTCGCGGGGGCCCGGGGTGACCGTGACCGTCAGCGTCTCGAGGGTGGGCAGGAGCACGGGCGCGTGGTCGACGCGCGCCCCGTCGGCGGCCGCCCCGCCGAGCGGCAGGACGGCGCCGGCCCGCAGGGGAGCGGGTCCGAGGCCCGCCAGCGAGTCCCACGAGCGTGAGCCGAGGACGGGGTCGACCTCGAACCCGCCCGACGCCGCGACGTAGCACCGCAGCCCCGCCTCCGGGAGGCCCAGACTCAACTCGTCCCCGCCACGGAGGTAGAGGGGGGCGTGGTGGTCGGCGTCTCGCCCGTTGACCCTGACGGGGCAGGGTGCGCCGGTGACGGCGACGACCACGTCGGCTTCCGCGCGGGCGGTCAGGCCGCCGAGGAGGCACTCGATGGTCGCGGAATCCGTGGGGTTGCCGACGAGCCGGTTGGCGAGGTGGTGCGCCCCGCGGTCGGCGGCGCCCGAGTGGCCCACGCCGACGTGGGCCCAGCCGGGGCGTCCGGCATCCTGCAGGGAGGCGAACGTTCCCGGGGCCAGGACGGTGAGCGTCCTCACGGCGCGGCCACGAAGCGGACCCATGCACCGGGCCGCAGAAGAGCAGGGGGGTCGCGGTCGACGTCGAACAGGGCGGCGTCCGTGCGCCCGATCAGCTGCCAGCCGCCGGGTGAGCTGCGTGGGTAGATCCCGGAGAACGCTCCGGCCAGGCCGACGGATCCGGCGGGCACGGCCGTGCGCGGCTCGGTGCGGCGCGGGGTGCGCAGGCGGGGGTCGCCGTCGACGAGGTACGCGAAGCCGGGGGCGAACCCGGCGAACCCCACGCGCCAGAGGCGTCCGGTGTGGGCGGCGACCACCTCGTCTGCGCTGAGCCCGCACAGCCGGGCCACCTCGGCCAGGTCAGGGCCGTCGTAGTGGACGGCGAGTTCGACCACCTCCGCCCCAGTGTGCGGTTCGAGGCGGCGTTTCGGACGCCCCAGCGGGCGGATCGCCGCCTCGAAGTGCACACCGAGGGCTGCTAGGACGTTCCCGAGCGCGTCCGTGACCGCGCCGAGATCGCGCGGGTCGCGGACGGTGAGCAGCAGCGTGCGGGCCGCGGGGACGCGGTCCTCGACGGCGTGCCACGGCGGGTCCCCGCCGGCGGCGAGCGTGGTCAGCGTCGCGTCGAGGGTGAGGACGGCGTCCAGGTCGTCGAGCTCGGCCAGCACGCCGCGTTCCCCGGCCGGCAGCAGCCGCCAGGTCATGGCGCGAAGGGGGCGAGGGTCACGCCGGCGTCGACCGTGCGCGCCCAGCCCTGGGTGGCGATGGAGAGGGCCTGGCCGACCGCGGCGTCCGGGTCGTGGAGCACTGATCCGGGCTGGGAACGCGCTGCGAGCGTGCCGTCGGCGGTGGAGGCGCGGTCGGCGAACGCTTCGGCGACGGGGCGGAGGCCGGCGTCCGCGGCCAGGCGGAAGACGAGCGAACCTGGCAGCCCGAGCACCGGGAGGCCGGGGGAGAACACCGCCACTGCCGCCACCACCGCGGCCTGCGCCTTGTCGGGCACGATCACGTTGTACAGGGCGCCGTGCGGCTTCACGTAAGCGACGCGGGTGCCGGACGCCAGCGCGTGGGCCTGCAGCGCGCCGAGTTGGTGGAGTACCTCGGCGGTGAGCCGGTCGGGCGGGACGTCGAGGGAGCGGCGGCCGAAGTGCTCGCGGTCGTCGTCACTGGGATGGGCCCCGACTGACACGCCACGCGCGGCTGTGGTGGCGACCGTCCGTGGCGAGGTCAGAGGGGCGCCCGCGTGCACCACGCAGGAGTCGTGCGCGCTCGTGGCGATGCCGAGCATGGCGTCGTCGTCGCCCAGCGCCTCACCGAGGTCGGCGTTGAGGTCGATGGCAGCCATGGGTCAAGCCTGCCACGTCGGGCGTTGACCCGGCCGCCCCGCGCGGCGCACGCTGGGACATGGCCGGATCGGAGGGACGCGTGCGCCGGTGGCACCGCTTCCTCGCGGACAAGAGCCGCGGGGACGCCATGGTCGCGCGCCTGCAGGCCCTCGGCATCGTGGAGGTCAACCCCGACTGCGGTGAGCGCCGACGCGCCTACTAGGCGGCCGGCCTCGACTGCGGCGAGGAGCGCAGCTGACCGCCGACAGCCCCGGCCTCGTGCGCCGAGAGCCCCCAGCTGGGGGGTGTCTGCGCACAGAACGGGGCTGTCGGCAGGCAAACCGGGGGCTGTCGGCAGGTAAACCGGGGGCTGTCGGCAGGCAAACCGGGGGCTGTCGGCAGGCAAACCCGGGGCTGTCGGCAGGCAAACCCGGGGCTGTCGGCGGAGGGAGTGGTGGCGGGGGTCACCAGACCCACACGCGTGCCTCGAGGGGGTGGTGGCGGGGGTCACTGCGTTTGCTCCGGGGAGGTGTTTCCATCCGAGCCCGTGGGGAGGAGTGGTCCCCCTTGTCCCATGTTTCCAGCCCGAGCACAATCCATATCATCGTCCGGAAGGACGCATGATCGGGGGATCGCGGTACGGCAAGCCTTTGGCACGCCGATTTGCGCCTCGTGATCCCCTCGACCCCACTGGCGGCACCCCCCCGTCGCGCACCGATCGCTGCCAGGGATGACCATCGGTGCGCGAACAGAGGAGGTCGATCCGTGACGACATGGAACAACGAAGTCCGCCCGGTGAGGCCAGCGGACCTGGGGCTGCGGCTGCCAGCCGCTCGCTCGCGGCAGGCGCAGAGGACATTCGCTTCGGTCAGCCGCAGCTACGTGGCGTGGCTGGCGCTCGCCGACCTGGGCCTGGGGCTGGCAGCGTTCGGGTTGGCGGCGGTCATCGATGCTCTCGTCCTGCCAGGCGACATGGTGCCCTCCCGGCTGGCCGCTCTTGCGGCCGCGATGTGGCCTGTCCTCGTCGGAGCGGCCGGTGGCTACCGTCGCCGGCGGATCGGGCTGGGTGGGAGCGAGCTGCGCGCGGTGCTGCGCGCCGGGCCCGCCATGGTGGTCCTCGGCGCGTATCCGGCGGCGGTGATCGGTGAGGTACACCTGCTGACGATCACGGCGCTCACCGTTCCGTTGTGCGTGGTGTTGTCCGTGGGCGCACGTCTCGTCTCACGACGAATGTTGCATCGTCTGCAGGAGCGCGGCATTGGGTCTCGCCGGACGCTGGTCGTAGGGCCTGCGGACGCGGTGGCCGCCCTGCAGAAGGCGGTCGCGCGGGAACCCCACTGCGGGATGGAGATCCGGGCGGCCTGCCTGCCGGGCGGTGAAGGTCCTGCGGGTCTGGACATCCCGGTAGCCGGTGACTTGGAGCAGGTGCGTGCAGTGGTGGACCAGGGCGGATTCGAGGCCGTGGCCGTGGCCGGTGGCGAATGCCTGCGCGAGGACTACCTGAGGCGCCTCGCGTGGTCGCTAGAGGGGGCGGAGGTGGAAATGCTGGTCGCGCCCGGACTCGCCGAGGTTGTGGGCCCCCGCCTCGACATCAGGCCGCTGGTGGGAATGCCCCTGTTGGTGCTCCAGCAGCCCCGCTTCACGGGGTGGCGCCATGCGGTCAAGAGGACGTTGGACGTCGTCCTGACCGCACTGGGGCTGATCGCGCTCGCGCCGTTGATGGCGGGAGTGGGATTGGCGATCCGGCTGCAGGATGGTGGCCAGGTCTTCTTCCGTCAAAAGCGCGTGGGGAGGGACGGCAAGCCGTTCGAGATGTTGAAGTTCCGATCCATGGTGGTGGATGCCGAAGCGCGCAAGGGAGCGCTGATGGCACGCAACGAGGGCCACGGGGCGCTGTTCAAGCTGCGCGACGACCCGCGGGTGACCCCCCTGGGGCAGTTCATCCGCGACTACTCCATCGACGAACTGCCCCAGCTCTTCAACGTGTTGGCCGGCTCCATGTCGCTGGTCGGCCCGCGGCCGCACCTCGCTGAAGAGGTGGCCCAGATGCCGGCCGAGGCCTCACGTCGTGCGCTCGTGACGCCGGGGCTGACGGGCCTGTGGCAGATCAGTGGGCGATCGGACCTGCCCGGGGAGGACGGCGTCCGGCTCGATCTGCGTTATGTGGAGAACTGGTCCATCACGTTGGACCTGCTGATCCTGTGGAAGACGTTCCGCGCCGTCGTCACGAAGGCCGGAGCGCGGTGACAGGCTGATCCGCGGCTGAGGTCCTGCGGGAGGGCTTCAGCGGGTCAGCCTTGGGTGGCGATCGCCACGGCGGTCGCGTGCTGACGACTGTGTGACAGGGAGATCTCCACGACGGTGACCGACTGCGTCGCTGCCCAATCCGCCACCTGACCGGTGAGGCGGACGAGGGGCGCACCCCCTTCATCGTGGAGGACCTCGATGTCGCGCCAGGGCACAGGCCCGGTCCACTGCCAGCGGACGGCCTTGGCCACGGCCTCCTTGGCGGCGAGGCGGGCGGCGTAGTGCGCGGCGGGATGGGCCTTGCCGGAGCAGTAGGCGCGCTCCGCATCGGTGAACCAGCGCGCCAGGAACGCGTCTTCGCCCCCCTCGATGAGGCGGTGGACGCGCTCGATCTCGATAATGTCGGTACCCGGCAGCAGACGCATCTCAGCTGACCGGTTCGGGGCGGCCCAGCAGGCCAAGTAGACGGGTTGCGACGGCCAGGGAGCCTGTCGCGTTCAGGTGGCCGGGATCCTTCGCGTTCGCGGGGGCCAGGGCCAGGTGTTGCCGACCGGCGTGCGGCACCGTGGTCAGCGACCCGTCGGGCGCGGTCGCCTCGATGAGGGCTAGGTCGAGCAGCAGGTCGTCGCCGTACTCGGCACGCATCAACGCGTTGTACCGCTCGCGGGCCGCATTGTCGTTGGGCCGCCTGATCAGTTCCTTGACCCGCCACTTCAGGTCGGTCGGCTCTGTCCTGAGGGGAGAGGTCATGTGGACGAAGGTCACCTCGGGGTACTGGGCCTCGAGCGCCGCCAGGGTGACGCGGTAGCGCTCGAAGAGGGCCGGCACGTCGGTGTCGTCGGTGACGTCCTCGTAGCAGAACTTCAGGACCGCCACGTCCAGCTGGTCGGCCAGGCCGGCGCGCAGGCGCGCATCGAAGTTGCCCAGCTTGCCCAGGGGGTCCCCGTTCTCTCCGATCCGCGTGTCGGCGATCATCGGGCCTTCGCCGGGCAGGGCGGATGCCTCGCCGATGTCCACCATCGCCGGGACCGGCAGGCCGGCGGCGGTGTACGCAGCCGGCACTGCGTCGAGGATGTTCTTCCCCACGGAGCGGTGCCCGAAGAACACCCGCAGCTCCGCAACCTTGGCGAGGTCGTCGCGGGTCGCCGGAGGGTTCTCGACCGGACCGATGCGCAGCGGCTCCCCCGGGAATGAGGTGCTCCACAGCAACGCCCCGGCGCCGACGCTGGCGACCAGGACAAGGGCCAGCGCAGAAAGCCCCACCCGCACTGCTCTGGACATGCTGGGTCCTCCCCTCGAGTGGGCCGGGTGCGGCGCCATGCAGTGGAAGCTGAGTCTACGCCTCGCCCGCCTCCCTGACCATGTCCCGGACGCGGGCCTTGACCAGCTTGCCGTTCTCGTTCAGCGGGAGCGCGTCCACGAGCCGGATGGAGCGCGGCACCATGTGTTTGGCCAGGGTGGCGCGGAGGTGGGCCGCGATGTCCTCCTCCGAGAGGGTCGAACCCCGCCGCCGGACGGCCACCAGCACGATCGCCTCGCCGGCGTCCGGGTCGGGTACGCCGACCGCCGCCGCCGAGACGAGGTCGGTGAGGCGCAGGGCCGCCCCCTCGACCTCTTGGCTGGACACCCGGTTGCCCCACGACTTGATGAAGTCCGCCAGGCGATCGACGATGAAGATAAACCCGTCCTCGTCGAGCACGGCCAGGTCACCCGTGCGCAGTCGTCCTCCGGTGAACTTCTCGCGGGTGGCTGCGGCGTCACCCAGGTAGCCCGGGGAGATGTTCTGACCGGCCGCGACAATCTCACCGGCCACCCCGGGGGAGACCGGGTCTCCGTGCTCGTCGACCACCGCCAAGGTGACCCCCGGGATGCCGCGCCCGATCGAGCCCAGCTTGGTGCTGAGCAGGTTGGGGGGGAGGTAGGACAGGCGGGCCGTCGCCTCGGTCTGCCCGTACATGACGAACACCCGCGCCTGCGGCTGGGCAGCCACCAGTTCCTCGATGAGCACGGGGGGGAGCTTTCCACCGGCCTGCTGCAGGTGGCGCAGGGACGGCAGGCGCCGCGTCCCGAAGCTCGATGCGCGGAGCAGCAGCTGGTAGGTCGAGGGCACCCCGGCCAGCCCGGTGCACCGCTCGCGCTCGATCATCTGCAGCGCCGTCTCCGGGAAGGTGAAGGTGTTGCACACCGCGAGGCTGCCGCCCACGCGCAGGTGCGTGTGCAGGAGCGAGGCCCCGTAGCAGTAGAAGAAGGGCAGCACGACCAGCATCCGGTCGTCGGCACGCAAACCCAGGTACTCGATGATGGACGCGGTGTTCGCCCAAAGATTGCGGTGGGTGATCCGGACGGCCTTGGGGCTCGCCGTGGTCCCGGACGTGAACATGAGCGCCGCGTCCTGATCGAGGTCGACCTCGGCGTCGGGCCACGCGGGTGCGGTGGCGTCCGCCAGGTCCGCGTCGGTGACCCGCGGGCGGTCCCCGAAGGCGTCCCCGTAGGCACGCTCGTGCCGGGCGTCCATCAGTACGGCGGCACAGCCCGCCCAGTCGGCGAGCCGTGTCACCTCGGCGGCCGGCAGCTTGGTGGAGAACGGCACTGCGACGTGGCCGTGCAGGGCGGCGAGGTAGGCGGCCACCCAGAACGCCGAGTTCTCGGCCAGGACGGCGATGCGGGCCCCGGGCGCCACCCCCCGGGCGTTCAGGGCGGCGAGGATCCGGGCCACGTCGGCCCGCAGCTGCCCGTACGTGACGACCCGCTTCGCCTCGACGACGGCGGGGGCGTCCGGTGAGCCCGCCGCTAGGAGGAAGTCCGTGGTGCTCCCCTGGCGGGGGGCTTTGCTCGCCCGTCCGGTCACGTCAGCCTCCTCGGCGCCTGCCCCCGAGGGGGCTCGATCCCCTTACCCCGGCAAGGATTGCACGCTAACCTCAGCACGCATAACCCACCTGCTAGGGGAGGTCCCATGGTCGAACAGGTGCAGACCCGCATCATGGACTTCATCGTGTCCAACTACCTGTTCGGGGATGTGTCGCGCGCTCCGGCGCCCGATGAGTCCCTGCTGGAGAGCGGGATCGTCGACTCCACGGGGATCCTGGAGTTGATCCAGTTCCTTGAGTCCGACTTCGCCCTGGAGGTGAAGGACTCGGAGACCGTGCCGGACAATCTCGGCTCCGTCGCCAACCTGACGCGCTTCGTCCTCGAGCGGAGTCCCGATGCCGAGCCGGCCGTCTGACGCACCCCACGCGCCGCACCGGGTCGACGCCGTCCTCGACGAGTTCTACGCGCTTCGGACGCCGTCCGGCGACCCCGTCCTGGACGCCATCGCCACGGCCATCTTCGTCGAGGACGCCTTCGGGGTGACACTTTCCGACGCCGAGATCGACCCGGCGCACCTGGCCGGACGCAACGCCGTCCGAAACCTCGTGACGCGCCACCTCGCCTGATGTGCGGCATCTGCGGGGTCGCGACACCCGGGCCCCCGCCCGATGCAGCCCTGTTGCTCCGCATGGTGGGACGCCTCCGGCACCGCGGACCCGACGGCAGCGGTTACCTCCGCGACGAGGGCGTGGGTCTGGGTCACGCCCGGCTGGCCATCATCGACACCGCCGGGGGCGCCCAGCCGCTGTCCAACGAGGATGGCAGCCTGTGGATCGTCTTCAACGGGGAGATCTTCAACTACGTCGAACTGGGGAACGAACTCCGGTCGCGCGGCCACGCGTTTCGGACGGCCAGCGACACCGAGGTCATCGTCCACGCGTGGGAGGAGTGGGGGGAAGAGGCGCTGGACCGGTTCAACGGGCAATGGGCCTTCGCTCTCTGGGACCGGACCCGCCGCCAGTTGGTGCTCTCCCGGGACCGCCTCGGCGTCCGCCCGCTCTACTACGCCCACACCGGAGGGGGGCTGATGTTCGCGTCCGAGGTCAAGGCCCTGTTCGCCGACCCGTCGGTGCCGCGAACCCTCGATCCCGCCGGGCTGGACGAGACGTTCACCTACTGGTCCCCCGTCGCCCCACGGACCCCTTTCGCCGGCGTCCGGCAGCTCGAGCCGGGGTACGTCGCCTACCTGGATGCGAACGGCTTCCGCAGCCACCCCTACTGGTCGATCGACTTCCCCCCGCGCGGTGAGGAACCCGGGCAGGACGCCCGCGCCAACGCCGAAACCTTGCGCGACCGGATCGTCGAGGCGAGCCGGCTGCGCTTCACGCGCAGCGACGTCCCGGTCGGGGCCTACCTGTCGGGAGGCATCGACTCGTCGGTGACCGCCGCCGTGGTGGCCCGCCACACCGACGCCCCGCTCGACACGTTCTCCCTGCGCTTCGCGGATGACGAGTTCGACGAGGGCGACTACCAACAGCTCATGGCCCGGCGTCTGGGCACGCGCCACCACGAGGTGGTCGTCGGCCCGCAGGACGTCGCCGAGGTGTTCCCCGAGGTCGTCCGGCACGCAGAGGCGCCCCTGCTCCGGGCCGCCCCGGCACCGCTGTTCCTGCTGTCGCGCCTCGTGCGCGCCAGTGGCTACAAGGTGGTGGTGACCGGGGAGGGGGCCGACGAGGTCCTCGGCGGGTACGACCTCTATCGCGAGGCTCGGGTCCGGGAGTTCTGGACGCGCGACCCGTCCTCCGACGTGCGCGGACGAGCGGCCGAGTTGCTGTACCCGTGGATGGCGCGTGCCCCCGGCCAGGCGCCCGCCTTCGCGCGCGGCTTCTTCGGGATGCACCTCGCTGCGGACGACCCCGCGCTCTCACACCGGCCACGCTGGACGTCCACCGCTGCCCTGAAGGGGTTGCTCACCGCCGACATGCGCGCGCGGTGCGCGGAGAGCGGAGCCCCGCTGGACCTGCTAGCCCGTTTGCCTGCCCACAGTGCGGGCTGGGACTCGCTCGCCCGCGCCCAATGGCTGGAGATGACGACCCTCCTCCCCGGCTACATCCTCTCCTCCCAGGGCGACAGGATGCTGATGGCCAACTCGATCGAGGGACGCTTCCCGTTCCTGGACCGGGACGTCGTCGCGTACGCCGACGCCCTGCCGGCCCGGCACAAGCTCTCGGGCCTGGAGGAGAAGTACCTGCTCAAGCGGGCCTTCGCCGACCTGCTGCCTCCGGAGATCGTCCGCCGACCGAAGCAGCCCTACCGCGCGCCGGACGCCGCCAGCTTCTGCGCGCCGGGCGCCCCCGACTGGGTGGGCGACGTTACAGGGACGGACGCCCTCGCGGCCGCGGGCGTGTTCGAGCCCCGCCTCGTGCAGGGCCTGCTCACCAAGGCGCGCCGCAGCGGGGGGAGCGGCCTGGGCAACACCGACAACATGCGCGTGCTGGCCGTCCTGTCCACGCAACTGCTGCACCACCAGTTCGTGGTCGGGGACGGCGGCGACGACGCCGCGCCCGCGACCCCTCTGACCGCCATCGACCTGACCGTGGAAGGACAGCCATGACCACCGAGGACAACCGCTTCGGCGCCGCCACACTGCGCATCGATGCCGAGCAGGAGGTGACGCGGATCTCGGCCGTCCTGACGCACTACCTCGCCCGCACCCGGCGGCGCGGCGCGGTGGTGGCGCTGTCGGGCGGGATCGACTCCAGCGTCGTGGCGGCGCTCTGCGTCCGGGCTTTCGGGCCCGACCGGGTGTTCGGCCTGCACATGCCCGAGAAGGAGTCTTCCGACGACACCCTCGGCTTCAGCCGCCAGGTGTCGGACGCGCTTGGCATCGATTCGGCGCTCGAGGAGATCTCCTCGATCCTGGACGCGGCCGGCTGCTACCGGCGGCGCGACGACGCGATCCGGCTCGTGGTCCCCGACTACGGGCCGGGGTACCGCTCCAAGATCGTGCTTCCCAGCGTCGTGGACTCCGAGGCCTTCCGGCTGTATTCCGTCGTCGTGGAGGCCCCGGACGGCACCACGACGAAGCATCGGCTGACCACGGAGGCCTACCTCGGGATCGTGGCGGCCACCAACTTCAAACAGCGGGTCCGGAAGATGCTGGAGTACCACCACGCCGACCGCCTCAACTACGTGGCGACCGGGACGCCGAACCGGCTCGAGTACGACCAGGGCTTCTTCGTGAAGCTCGGCGACGGGGCGGCGGACGTCAAGCCGATCGCGCACCTGTACAAGTCGCAGGTGTACCAGCTCGCCGAGCACCTCGGCGTGCCCGCGGACGTCCGGGCACGGCCGTCCACCACCGACACCTACTCGCTGCCCCAGTCGCAGGAGGAGTTCTACTTCTCGCTCCCGCACGAGCGGATGGACCTGTGCCTGTACGGCAAGAACAACGACGTCCCGGTCGAGCAGGTTGCCGAGGCGGCGGGCCTGACGACCGGGCAGGTCTACCGCGTCTACCGGGACATCGACCAGAAGCGCTCGACCACCCAGTACCTGCACCTGCCGCCCGTGCTGGGCGCAGCCGTGCCCGAGATCAGCGACGACCTCGACTGAACAGCCATCGCTCCACGAGCCGACCCCCCGGAGGACGACTGTGCAGAAAACACACGAGCTGGACCGCATCATCCGTGGACGGATGTGCTCGGGCTGCGGCGCCTGCGCGTTCGTCGGCGCTGCGCACGGGGTCACCATGATCGACGTGGCCAGCGTGGGCCGGAGGCCCTCCTGGGGGGAGGACCTCCCCGGCACGGTCAAGGACGCCATGGTCGCAGCGTGCCCCGGCATCGCCATCGAGGCGCCGGCGGCCTCCCTGCCGCGCCCCCGGGACGCGGCCGAACTCGTCGTGGGTCCCACGGTCGCCATCTGGGAGGGCTGGGCGACCGACCCTGACGTGCGCAGGGCGGCTTCGTCCGGCGGGGCCGTCTCCGCGCTGGCCGCGTACGCGGTGGAGCGTCTCGGCATGGCGCTCGTGGTGCACACGGGTGTGGACCCCACCCTGCCGTGGTCCAACCGCACCACCACCAGCACCGGGATGGACGGCCTGATCGCCCACGCGGGGTCGCGGTACGCCCCCTCGTCGCCGGTCGAGGCTTTGGAGATCATCGAGGCGAGCGACCGTCCCTGCGTCTTCATCGGCAAGCCCTGCGACGCCGCGGCGGTCGCGAAACTGCGGGCGGTGCGCCCCGCGCTCGACCGGAACCTCGGCCTCGTCCTGAGCTTCTTCTGCGCCGGGACACCGTCCACCTCGGCCACCTTGAACCTGGTGGCCTCCCTCGGGTTCGACGCGCCCGACCAGATCGAGGCCATCACGTACCGGGGCGCGGGCTGGCCGGGGCGGTTCCTCGTAAGCGACAAGCGGGGACGCCAGGCCTCCCTCAGCTATGAGGAGTCATGGAGCTCCCTGGCGTCGCGACAGCGCCAGCTCCGCTGCCAGCTGTGCCCCGACGGGTTGGGGGAACTGGCCGACGTGACCGGCGGTGACGCGTGGCATCGCAAGGACGAGGGGACCGACGGCATCTCCGTCATCCTGGCGCGCACGGAGCGCGGGCGCCGGGTGGTGGACGGTGCGATCAGGAACGGCTACCTGACCGCGACGACGAGTGACGCGGCGAGCGTCGTCCGGGGGCAGGGCTTGGTCCGGCGTCGTCGCCTCGTGTTGGCGCGCCTACTGGGCCTGCGTGCGTTCGGGCGGCTGACGCCCCGGTTCCGGGGGTTCCACTTGGTGGCCGCCGCCCGGCAGGAGGGGCCCGCCACGTTCCTGAGGGAGTTCGCGGGCATGGTCAAGCGGGTGTGGACCAGGGGCTACTTCCGGCCGGAGCCGCGGCACTGAGCCCGAGCCCAACGGGCGGCGATCAGGGCCGTGGCCGTCTCGAACGCACGCGCCGCCCATCCCGCCCCCAGAGGGGTGGTGACGAGCGTGTCGCCGGGTGCAGCAGCCTGGAGGGGCCTGGCGGGTGACATGGCCTCCAGACGCCACAGGGCGCCGATGGCGCCGACGGCCACGAACACGACGGTCACGAAGGTGGCGAACGAGAACGAGTCGAAGGTCGCGGTGGCCAGGAAGGCGGCAGGCATGATGGCGGCCAGTGCCTGACCGAGGTGTCGTGTCTCCTGGTCCGATCCCCGGAGCCGGAGGCTGCGTGCCATCAGGTAGGGCCCGGCGAAAAGCAGGACGAGGGCGACCAGCCCCGCGATCCCCCCGGTGACCAGGGTCATGAACAACTGGTTGTCGAGCAGGAGGTACGGCTCCGACGTGTAGGAGCCGATGGTGGTCACGTAGGTGCCGGCGCCACGTCCCCACCAGGGACGCATCGCCCACAACTCCATGACGTAACCGATGTCGGACAGGCGGTTCTGGACGCTCGGATCGTGTTCGGCACTGGCGAACAGGGCCCTGATGGTGCCCAGTACCCCCGGGTTCACCGCCCGGAAGGCGATCAGGGAGACCGCCGCCACCGCCAGGGCGTTGTAGCGCATGCGCCAGGGCCAGACGACGGCCAGGATGCCGACGGCGACCAGCAACGTGAGCGTGCCGGACCGGGAGATCGCGAAAGGCACACTCCCCGCGATCAGCGCCACGGCCGACCAGGGGTAGACGCGCCGCCAGCCTCGTGCCGCCGTGAGTGCGTAGTGGAGGGCCAGCGGCAGGACGAGGGCGAGCACCACCCCGAATTCGATGTAGTGATTGGCGGTGCCGGCGACTCTCGGGACACCACCGCCGGAGCCTCGCTCACCGACGGAGATCAGGTTCGCGTTCAGGCTGAGGCCGGGAATGCGGATGTACCGGGTCAGGTCGATCACCCCGAAGAACTGGAGCGTCCCGACCAGCGCCATCACCGCTGCTGCCCCGACGAGGACCTTCAGGAGGCGGTCGAGGTCCTTTCGCGTGCGGAGGCCGTCGGACGCGGCGAGCGCGGCCCCCACCATGGCCAGGTTGAGGATCATCCAGCGATCAGCCGCGTTGGCCTCGACCTCGGGAAGCGCCCGATCCACCCCCACGGCATAACCGATGTACTGGACGGCCATGTACGCCCCCAGGATCCAGCGGACGGGCTGCGGGTGCGAGGGCAGGCCCGGCGGCCTCAGGAAGCCCAGGAACCAGAGGAGCAGGAGCAGGACCCCGACCAACACCGCAGGACGGCCCACGGCGCCCAGGCCGCTGATGACCATCCGGCTGGGGATCACGAACTGCAGGAGCACCAGCAGGCACAGCAGTGTGCTGAACTGGGGACGCCAGGAGCCAGGACCAACGGGCAGCCACCACCGGCGACGCGGTGGGTGGGCTCTTCGGGGCAGCGGCAGGGAGGTCGAGGCGGCGCTCCCCCCAACGCGCTGCGTCGTCCCGGTCACGGGGAACTGGTGCCGTTCCGGGAGGCCGGGTCGCCGTACGGCTCGGCGTCGTCCGGATCCCCATCCGGAACCTCCGTCTCCCTGCCCGTGGGGCCGGTCTCCGGCGGTGCGGCCGTGGAGCCCGGCTCCGGGCCGTCGTCCAGCCCGGCCGGGCGCGCCGCGCGCCGCCCCCGCAGCTTGAGGATGACACCGTCCACCAGGGCGGCCAGCACCACGGCGGCCACGAGGCCGCCTGCGGCCACGAGCGCCCGCACCTGGGTCCGGTCGTCCGTGACGACCTCGATGACGGCCGGCTGGGAGAGGCTCACCAGTCCGTACTGCACCTCGGGCCGGACTCCAGCACCGGACTGGCGGGACGACAGCTCCTCCACGGCGAGGTCGTGCAGCGCCTCGCCCGTCCTGATCCCCACCTCGGCAGACGTTGCTCGCAGCGTCATGTGGATGATCGTCGCGCGTGACTCCGCGGTGATCTGGTACGTCGCGATCAGGCCGCTGTCGCCGAGTTGCTGACGTGTCTGCGGGCTGGAGAGGACGACCTCCACGGCGCCCGCGGCGCCGCTGATGTTCCCGTAGGGGTTCGGCCCGTCGACGCGGCTCTCCACAGGGGTGGAACCCGGGACGAGCATCCACGTGGCCCGGACGACATACTCGGGTGCGACCCCCGGCCCGACGAGGTAGACGCCTGCCGCCGTGACCAGGAGGACGGGCAAGACCACGAACCAGCGGCGAAGTACGGCGAGTGTGATCCCCCAGGCGTCCATGCGACTCCTTCCGCTCGCGTGCACCACGTTTCCGGGGACACCGGTCGTTCCCAGCATACGCCGGGTGTCCACCATGGGCCCGTGACGTTGGGGAAACCGTCCCCTATGCTGCGCCCATGAGGCCTCGTCTCCGTCTGGTACTGGCTGGTGCCGCGATTGACAACGGGAACCGCGGGGTGGAGGCGCTGGGCCTGTCGGTTGTGCAAGGCATCCATGAGGCCGCACCCGACAGCCACGTGACGGTCCTGGACGACGGCTGGGGAGTACGTCCCGATCGCGCGCTCGGGCTGGAGGGTGTGCGGGCCGACCTCGTCGGCGTCCGCCGTTCACGGCGCTGGTACCGACCCGAGAGCTGGGCACGGGTGCGTTGGTCCCTCGCGGCGGGCGGGGGGCGCAACCCGGTGGCCACGCGTCTCCTTCGAGCACACGCCGTCCTCGACATCAGTGGCGGGGACAGCTTCACAGACACCTACGGGCCGACACGACTGCGCACCATCTGCGCGCCCAAGCACGCGGCCCTGCACGCGCGCAGGCCGCTGGTGCTGCTTCCCCAGACCATCGGACCGTTCCTGACGCGTCAGGGCAAGGCGGTCGCCGCGAACATCGTGCGCCGCGCCGCCCTGGCTTATGCGCGCGATCCGGACAGTCACGAGCGATTGCTCGCCCTGGCCGGGCCCGATGTCGACCGGGGACGCCTGCGGCAAGGCGTGGACGTGGCGTTCGCGCTGGGTGCCACGGCACCGGACGAGGGTGTCCGGGCGCTCCTCGACCGGGGAGCAGGGGAAGCTCTGGTCGGTGTCAACGTCAGCGGGCTCCTCCTGTCACCGGGCCTGCGCGACCGGTTCGGCGTCCACGATGACTACCTCGCCACGATGGTCGAGGTGGTCCGGCGCCTGGTTCGTGAGGAGGGGGTCCGGGTGGCCCTCGTTCCGCACGTGCACGTGCCGGGGGGTGGTGGCGAGAGCGACCGGGCCGCGATCGAGGCCCTGCTCTCGCAGCTGGACGAACGGGAGCGCGGCCGTGTCCTTGTCGTTCCCGGCGAGTTGCACGCGAGCCAGCTGAAGTGGTGCATCGCGCAGACGGACTGGTTCGTGGGCAGTCGGATGCACGCCACCATCGCGGGCCTCTCCTCGGGGGTTCCCACGTTCGGTTACGCCTACAGCGGCAAGACCGAGGGGGTCTTCGCCACGTGCGGGATGTCGTCCCACGTGGCGGATGCCCGCGCGGTGTCCGGGGAGGAGGCGGTGCGCCTGATGATGGAATCCTTCGCCGCCCGCGACCGGACCCGGGACGAGCTGCAGGAGAAGGTGGCGGTCGTCACCGAACTCGCCCGGCGGCAGTTGGTCGACATGGTCGGGGAGGTGTCCGACTGGCCCCCGGCTCCCGGACGCCGGGGGGTCCGGCGATGAACGCCCGCGCCGACATCCTGATGATCACCCATCGCAGCGCCGGCTACCTGCACCTCACCCTGCCCAGGCTCCTGGACACGCTCGGGCCGGACGACCGTGTCTGGCTGTGGCAGAACGGCAACGACGAGGCGACCCTGGCGGCCCTGCGGCCCTACACCGAAGACCCGCGGGTGCACCGGTTCCACCACAGCCCCGAGAACGTCAAGCTTCGGGAACCCACGACGTGGCTGTGGCGTGAATCCGACGCCCGGTACCTGTCCAAGGTGGACGACGACTGCATGGTCACACCGGGCTGGCTGGACACGTTCGTCGCGGCTCACGAGGCCAACCCCACGTTCGGGGTCGTCTGCAGCTGGCGCCACCCCCCCCAGGACTTCCGTCAGGAACTTGCGCGGAAGAAGATCAGGTCCTTCGCGGGTGGGCACCAGCTCATGATGAACCTGTGGGTCCAGGGCAGCGGCTACCTGATGAAGAGGCAGGTCGTCGAGGAGCTAGGACACCTCGGCCCCGACGAGTCCTTCACCGGGTACTGCATCCGCGCCGCACGGGGCGGTTGGGTGAACGGCTACCACTACCCCTTCGTTCCCGAGGATCACCTGGACGACCCGCGTTCCCCTCACTCTCTCATCCGGACCGACGCTGACCTCCTCGATCGCATGCCCCTGTCGGCGAAGGCCAACGGCGTGACCACGGTGGCGGACTGGGTCGCGCAGTTGGAACAGAGCGCGCTCGTCCTGCAGACGGCCTCCCTCGATCCCAGGGACTATCAAGGATGGCGTCGCCGCCTTGCCAACGCCCGGCGCCGGCTCCGGGCGCTGACGGGGCGCCCGGCCCGATGGTGACCCGGGCGCTGCCGGAACCGCCGGGTCTGGTGGCCCCGGGCGCCACGGAAGCGGACGTGGTCACGGCGGTCGTGACGTACAACAGTGCCGACACCATCGCGCCCTTCCTGGCGGCGCTGGGCCCCGCGCTCGCCGGCGTGGGGAGTTGCCTGGTGGTCTGTGTGGACAACGCGTCAAGCGATGGCACCCCCGAACTCATCCGCACCCTCGCACCGTGGGTGGTCCTGCGGGAACCGGGGCGGAACCTCGGCTACGCCGCGGGCATCAACCTCGCTCTCGAGGGCACCCACTCCCGACGTGGCGTCTACGTGCTGAATCCCGATGCGATCCCCTCGGTGGGAAGCGTCCGCCTCCTGGCCGACGCTGCGGCACGGGACCCCTCACTGGGGATCGCCGTGCCGCGGGTGGTCGACTCGGCCGGCCGCCTCAAGTTCTCGCTCCGGCGGGAGCCCACCATCCTCCGGGCACTGGGGGAGGCCGTCCTGGGCGGGCATCGAGCTGCCCGGTTCCCGGCGCTGGGGGACCAGATCCGTGACCCCGGCCACTACGTGGACGGGGCGACGGCCGACTGGGCCACCGGCGCCGCCCTGTTCATCACCACGGAGGCGGTCCGGCGAGCCGGGGCGTGGGACGAGTCCTTCTTCCTGTACTCCGAGGAGACCGACTACGCCCTGCGTGTGCGGGACGCCGGGTTGGGGTTACGCTTCGTCGCCGGCGCAGAGGTCGAGCACCCGGGCGGACAGATGGAGCAGTCGCCCTGGCTGTGGAGCCTGGTGGCCGTCAACCGGACGCGGCTGTATCGCAAGCGGCACGGGCGCGTGCTCGGTGCGTTCTACTGGCTCGTTGTCTTCTTCAACGAGGTCGTGCGCGCTGCGATGGGCCGGCCCACGCACCGAGCCGCCGTCAAGGCGCTGCTGGTGGGGCCTCACCCGCGGCAAGGTTGATGCTGGAAGCGGGTGGGGCGGTCTCGGCCGAGCGTCTTGCGGCTTCCCGCCGCTGGTAGTCATGCAACCAGAGTTGCGCCGAGGCGACCTTGCCGAGCGTCAGCGCGGGAGCTGTGGGAGTTCCCCTGCGCAACCCTTCGACGGCCCGGTCGATCGCCTCGTCGTCGAGCAGGGGCGTCGCCCCACGTCCCGCCTCCAGCAGCTCGCGGAGGCGCTGCGAGTAGGGAGCGCGTGTCCTCAGCCAGAGGTCGGCGGGGAACACGGTGCGGCGGGCGTCGAGTCGGTCGGCCGGCCCGCTCAGGGGGCTGTGGGCGCGAAGGTGCGGGAGGGCGACCTGCGCCGCCAGGCCGAGGCCTCGCCTGACTCCTGAGACAGGGTGCCGGAGGGTGAGCTTCCCCAGTTGCGCGAGGTAGGGGGTGTCAGCAGCCCAGTAGACGTGGTCGAGCGCACGCGGTGCGTTCCCATCGGAACTGCGCGGCACCTTCGCCGAACGAGGGAACACCTCCCGGTGCACACGCAGGTACCACGCGCCGTGGCGCCTCTGGTCCGGGGTCAGGCGAGCCGTCAGGGCCAGGAGGCGGGCGTCCATGAAGGGAAGCTCGGAGCGCACTCCGATGCGCCGGAGGGCGCTGGTCAGCATCGTGCCCCAGCGCTGCTGACGGTTGTCCATCCTCCAGAAGAGGACCATGTCCGAACGGGCCGCGAGATCCCACTCGCCGAGCGAGTCGGACAGCGACCGGCGAACGGCCGGTTCGGCATCTCCCCGGTGTCCCGCGGCGAGGAAAGGAGCCATGGCCGCAACCTCACCCGCGTACCGCTTCCAGACGACCGACCTCACGGCCTCCGGATCCTGCAGGCCGGTGGCCTTGTCGCTCCCCATCAGGAGGTCACCATTCAGTCCGTTGACGACGAGGTCGCCACAACTCCGCAGCAGGTCGGAGAACCACAGCTCGTACATCTCGCTGGCGCTGTGGGCTCCATCGAGCAGGTCCAGCGAGGAGCGCGCCTGCGCGAGCAGTCGGTCGTCGCTGACCGGGATAGCCAGGTGGGGGAGCCCCAGGGATCGGGCGACCCGGGAGGCGGCACGCCCCTCCGAGGTCCCGACACCGCCGTAGGTGTACGTGAGTGGGCTGTGTCCCAACTGGACGGCCGCCTCGGCGATCGCCCTGCTGTCCAGACCGCCGCTGAGGGCGATGCTCGTCCTCTCGCTTGTCGCCAACACGTCGGCCATCACCGCCGACCAGGTCTCGGCGAACGCGGCCAGCGCGTCGTCGTCGGACAGCGTCTCGTCCGACGGCTGGAACAGCATCTTCCTGGTGCGGTCGACGTGGCCCGTCCGCCAGGACAGCGACGTGCCGCCGGGGAGCAGGGAGGCTCCACTCAGGAGTGTGCGGTCGCCGAGGGGGTGCAGCATGGTCAGGTACTCGAGCAGGCCCTGGGCATCCGCCTGGGCAGCCATGCCGAGGCTCACCAACGAGGCGAGGTGGGTGGACAGCAGGAGAGTCCCGTCGCTGACGCCCCAGAACGTGGGAACAGAACCCAGGCCGTCGTTCGCGACGTGAACCGAACCGTCGGGGTGCAGTGCGGCCGTGACATGGCCGGCCTCGGCGCCGTCCGCGGCGTGCCGCTGCTCCGGGACGTCCAGACCACGCAGGGTCGTGGCGACCGTCACGCTCCCCCCACCGACGCACGGCTGGGCCGAGGCGAAAGATCCTCCGGCGGGCGAGGTGTCCACCAGCGCGGCCGCGGCCGTCGCGGATTCGAGCACCACATGGGAACGGTGCCCCGGGACGCTGGGGCACGCGTGCTCGAGCATGCGGAGCCGCCACGCACGAGCCAGGTCGTCCCCCGGGCCGGCGATGAGCAGGATCTCATGGGACATGGCCGATCACTTCCTCGCTGAGTCGTGGCAAGGCCCATCATCGTGGCGGACGCGTGCGGCGACAAGGCGGACGCCCGCCGCAGGGAACATCAGCGGGTGAGCGGCAGCCCGGTCTCGTGCCACACGTTGCCGGTGAACTCGTTGCCCCGGACGTTGTTGGCGAAGCCGGCGACGGCGCCGGACTTGCCGCACGTGTCGAAGAACTCCGTGGAGAAGTGGTTGTCGATGAAGCGGATGTTCGACCCGTTCGGGTAGGGCTTCCCCGGCAGGCTGCCACCGTAGGCGCAGTAGCTGCCGGTGGTCGACAGCAGGTTGTGCTGGATGAGGTAGTCCTCGACGGGGGCGAAATCGCCGTACATCGGCAGCGCGGCCGAGCAGCCCACCCCGCTGCACTTGATCACGTTGTTGATCAGCGCGTTGTTGGAGCCGCCGTTGTTGGCCACGCCCCCACGATGGGCGCGGGAGTCACCGGTCCGGTCGGAGTAGATGTAGGAGTTGCTGATCGTGGTGTCGTTCCGCACCCGCGAGGAGCGCCCGACGTTGTGGACATGCCCACGATCGAAGGTGTAGCCACAGTCGGGGGAGTACAACGGGATGTCGTCCTCGGCCGCCATGGCCCCGTCCACCTCGACGTACTCGAACAGGACGTTGGCCGGGCAGGAGCCGTCCTCCTTGGCCAGCACCTGAACCATGTAGGTGCCGGTGCCCCGGACGGTGACGTCGCGCACCGTCACGTTGTCGTGTCGCACGGTGAGCCGTCCGGTCACGGTGGTGCGCTCGATGACCTGACCGTCGGCGGTGCTGGACAGGGACCCGGTCTCGGTGACCGCGGGGTAGCGCGGACCGGTGGTGTCAGGCGTCGGCCACTCGCCATACCTCGCAGGCGGAGGCGTCTCCTCGCCGCGGGCCACACAACCGGTCAGGGCGAGGAGGAGCGTGGCGGCTGCAATCAGCCACCGGCTCGTGCCGCCCGGCGACCTCGAAGGAGAGCGGCAGCGCGAACCTCGGTGTCCGGCGTTCATCGTGGGGAGCCTCCCGGAAGAGCTGTGTAAGCCATCATCCGCGAAGAGTCCGGCCGGGGCAAGGCGATGCTCAGGTGGGCCACGACCAGGTCTGGTCGTGGCCCACCAGGGCTGGCGCTGCAGGGGTCAGGTCAGCGCGTGAGCCGCAGCCCGGTCTCGTGCCACACGTTGCCGGTGAACTCGTTGCCCCGGACGTTGTTGGCGAAGCCGGCGACGGTACCGTACTTGCCGCAGGTGTCGAAGAACTCCGTCGAGAAGTGGTTGTCGATGAAGCGGATGTTCGACCCGTTCGGGTAGGGCTTCCCCGGCAGGCTGCCACCGTAGGCGCAGTAGCCGCCGGTGGTCGACAGCAGGTTGTGCTGGATGAGGTAGTCCTCGACGGGGGCGAAATCGCCGTACATCGGCAGCGCGGCCGAGCAGCCCACCCCGCTGCACTTGATCACGTTGTTGATCAGCGCGTTGTTGGAGCCGCCGTTGTTGGCCACGCCCCCACGATGGGCGCGGGAGTCACCGGTCCGGTCGGAGTAGATGTAGGAGTTGCTGATCGTGGTGTCGTTCCGCACCCGCGAGGAGCGCCCGACGTTGTGGACATGCCCACGATCGAAGGTGTAGCCACAGTCGGGGGAGTACAACGGGATGTCGTCCTCGGCCGCCATGGCCCCGTCCACCTCGACGTACTCGAACAGGACGTTGGCCGGGCAGGAGCCGTCCTCCTTGGCCAGCACCTGAACCATGTAGGTGCCGGTGCCCCGGACGGTGACGTCGCGCACCGTCACGTTGTCGTGTCGCACGGTGAGCCGTCCGGTCACGGTGGTGCGCTCGATGACCTGACCGTCGGCGGTGCTGGACAGGGACCCGGTCTCGGTGACCGCGGGGTAGCGCGGACCGGTGGTGTCAGGCGTCGGCCACTCGCCGTAGCCCGTGACAGGAGGTGTCGTCGGCGTGGGGGTCGGCGTCGGCGTCGGCGTGGGGGTGGGCGTCGGCGTGGGGGTCGGCGTCGGCGTGGGGGTGGGCGTCGGCGTGGGGGTCGGCGTCGGCGTGGGGGTGGGCGTCGGCGTGGGGGTCGGCGTCGGGGTCGGCGCGGACGTCGTCGAGAAGGATTCACCGTCGATGGAGCTGTTGGTGACGGTGGCGGGGCGCCTCTCGGAGAACATGAAGTCGTTCCGGCAACCGTTGACCGCGACCGAGTCGGCGGTGTAGTTGCCGAACACGATGCCGTTGGTCCGGTCGCCGGTGCAGGCGACGGTCGTGTTCTCGATCCTCGTCCCCTCCGCACCGTCGAAGATGCGGATCGAGTGCGAACTCCCGCCGTAGGTGACGCGGGTGTTGCGAATCGTCACGTCATCGGCCTGGACCGCGATGACTCCTCGGACGTCGCGGCCGTCGATGACCGTACCGGGCTCGGTGACGGTGATAGACCCCGAGGGGGTGAGGGCGATCTGATCAGGAACGCCGGGGGCGGCAGCCTGGGCGGATGAGGCGAAGCCGGTCATCAGGCCGGCGCAGAGAAGCAGCGATGCGGGAATCGCCAGCCAACGTCTCGTGATGGTGCCCCGTGGGGCATGAGGGCGGACGAAGATGTCAGCCATGGGGGTACTCCCTCGTTCTAGTTGGTGAGGTGTGGGCGAACTCGACGGAGGGCCGGGCGCCCGGGAGACGGACCCAAATACCTTAACTTATCCTGTGAGTTTCTCAGAATCCTGCGTGTGGGAGGTGGCAACCCGGGGCGGATGGCTGCCTTCAGGCCCGGGGCTGGCCCCGCCGGTGGGCTAATGTGGGAACATGCCCCAGCACTTGGGGAGGCTCCGACGGCAGGGGGTTTCGCTCATGGTCCGTATGGCTGGCTACCTCCGAGCCTCCCCCGACCGAGCACCCTTCCTGAACGGGACGCGAGGTCCCGCGGTGTGGGTGCGGAAGGCAACCGCCAAGCTGCGGCGAGCCGCGGAAAGGCTCGATCCCGCACGTGAGGTGACCCTCCCGCCCGGCACCAGACTGGATGCGAGGCCCGACCTGCGCCAGTACGACATCGGACGCTTCTCCTGGGGCCACGTCACCGTGTCCAACCGGTCCCCGGGGGCACGCTTCAGCATGGGGCAGTTCTGTTCGTTGGCCTACGGATGCCACGTGCTGTTGGGCGGCGAGCATCGGGCCGACTTCGTGTCGACCTACCGCTTCCCCGCGTATGAGCCGTTCCGGGAGGTCTTCAGCGATCCGGGCCTGGAGACGTCGACATCCAAGGGCGACGTCCTGATCGGCAACGATGTCTGGATCGGGCACCAGTCGTTGATCATGTCCGGCGTGGAGGTGGGCGACGGCGCGGTGGTGGGCGCCGGGAGCGTGGTCCGCCGGAGCGTGCCGCCCTACGCCATCGTGGCGGGCAACCCTGCTCGGGTCCTGGGGTTCCGATTCCCGCCGGAGCAGATCGAGGCGCTACTGCGGATCAGATGGTGGGACTGGCCGGTCGAGCAGATCATGGAGCACCTGCCCCTGCTCGCATCACACGACGTCCAGGCGTTCATCGATGCCTGCGAGCCGCCGGCACCTGCCTGAGGTCGGCGGCGGCCCTGCACGGCCGTTGACATGTCCGCCCGGAGGTGGTGCCATGGGCAGAGCCTGCTCGGAGGTGGCGATGACGTATCCCTGGAGGCGCCGGGTCAGGTGGACCTCACTGGCCGTCGGCGCGGCTGTCGTCCTGACGGCGTGCGGAGCGCCGGAGCCGGAGCGTGTCAGCGGACCTGCCCCACGGCCGTCGATGACCGAGCCACGGGCCCCCGCGCCGTCCCTTTCCACGACACCCGAACCGACGACCACCCCGAGTGATCGCGGCACGCCGGGAGGCATCCTCGAGACGGCCAGCGTCGCGACCGGGCTGCAGACCCCCTGGGGCGTCGCGTTCCTCCCCGACGGTTCGGCCCTGGTGACCCTGCGCGACTCGGCTGAGGTGCTGCGCGTCGACGACCGCGGGCAGACGCGCCTCAGCGCCGACGGCCCCGGCGGTGCGGTGCCGGCGGTTCACCACGAGAGCGAGGACGGACTCCTGGGCATCGCCATCGGCCCGGACCACGGCATCTACCTGTACCTGACGACGGACCGCGACAACCGGGTGGTGCGCTACAACCTCGACGGCGACGACCTGGTCGATCCGACGGTGATCATCGACGGTATCCCCTCGCACCAGAACCACAACGGGGGCCGGCTGGCGTTCGGTCCGGACGGCTACCTCTACGTGACCACCGGGGACGCCCGCCAACAGGACCGAGCGCAGGACACGGACAGCTTGGCGGGGAAGATTCTCCGCTTGACGCCCACGGGGGACCCGGCGCCGGGGAACCCGTTCGGCAACGCCGTGTGGAGCTACGGGCACCGCAACGTCCAGGGCATCGGCTGGGCGTCCGACGGGCGGATGTACGCCTCCGAGTTCGGGACCAACGAGTTCGACGAGCTGAACCTCATCGAGCCGGGCGGGAACTACGGCTGGCCGGACATCGAGGGGTGGGCGGGGCGCTCCGGGTTCATCGACCCGCTGGTGACCTGGCCCACCGACGAGGCGTCGCCCTCGGGCATCACCGTCACCGACGACGGTGTCTGGATGGCGGCGCTGCGCGGCGAGACGCTGTGGTTCATTCCCCTCGGCCCCGGGGGCGAGGTGGGCGAGCCCCGTCCACACCGGCTGGGGATCGGGCGCCTTCGGGACGTGGTGCCGGCGCCGGACGGTTCGCTGTGGGTGATGACGTCGAACACGGACGGACGCGGCAGGCCGAAGGCCGGGGACGACCGGATCCTCCGCCTCGTGGTCCGGCCGCCATCGTGAGGGCGACCCGCGTGCAGGCCTCGGTGGGCGAGTCACCGGCAGTGGCGGCTCGCCGCGCGCTGGCGGGGTTCGGCCTCGAGGACGCCAGCGCGGTGTCGATCGAACCCCTGGGCGGGTACCGGACGACCGGTAACAGCCTGCGCGTGAGGGCGGGGGGAGAGGCGTGGGTCCTCAAGCGCCACACATCCGCCGCGGAGATCGGGCGGCTCGAGGCGTCCCACCGCTTGGAGGAACGTCTTGCCACGGAGGGCTTCCCCACAGCTCCGCTGCGGCGCTCGCTCGAGGGCGAGACGTTGTTCCCGGACGGCCCTGCCCGGTACTCCCTCCACGCCTGGGTCAGCGGGCAGCAGTTGGAGATCGCCGACCGGGACGCGGCCCTGGCGCAGGATCCCGGGCTGGTCGTCTCCTTCGGGGCCATGTTGGGCACGCTCCACCGCATCAGCGCGGGGCTCGAGCCCAGCGCAGGCGGTGTCTCCGCCGTCGAAGCGGCGGGGCGCCTCCAGGGTCCGGCACACGCGCTGAGGGCGCTCCGACGCCCGCGTCGGACCGGGCTCTCGCACTGGCACTCGTTGCGACTCAAGCGCCACAAGTCCGACTTCGACCGCTGGATCATCGACGTGCTGCCGGAGGTGGCTGATTCGGTGAGGTGGCTCGCCGGGCGGTCCCTGGGGCGAGGCCTGACGACCGCTGACGTCGGGCTGATCCACAACGACATCAACTGGGAAAACCTGGTGTTCGACGACGAGTTGCGCGTGGCCGGCCTGCTCGACTTCGACAACGCCATCCCGGCCCCCTGGAGCCAGGAAGTCGGGGCGGCCGCCGTGGTCCTCGCCGGTACCCGGGCGGAACACGTCGACGCGTTCGTCGGAGCCTACGAGGAGGTTGCGGGTCGCCCCATCGACCGAACTGCGCTCCACCTGGGCATGAGGCTGAAGTGCACCCAGTCCCTCCTCAATTCGATCAACACCTACCTGCGCGGTGACGTCCGCGACATCGACCTCCTGTCCTCGTGGTGTGTGCACCTGCACGCTTCCTTGGTGGAGCTGGGACGGGCCTGAGATGCCTTCACCATCCGAGACCGGGAGGCTGCACCCATGAGCGCGATCATCATCCCGGCGCACAACGAGGAGCGGGGAATAGGGCGGCTGCTCGATGCGCTCGCACCCGGGGCCCCGGACGCCGAGATCGTGGTGGTCGCCAACGGGTGCACCGACCGCACCGCTGCGGTCGCCCGGGAACGCGGGGTCCTCGTGCTGGAGACGCCGGTCCCCTCCAAGATCCACGCGCTCGCCCTCGGAGACCGGGCGGTTTCCGCGTTCCCTCGCATCTACGTGGACGGGGACGTCGTGATCGGTGCGGCCGACATCCAGGCCTTGTGCGCGGCTCTCACGCAGCCGGGTGTCCACGCTGTAGGCCCGACCCGACGGTTCGACATGACAGGGGTGGCCCGCTCCGTGCGCCTGTTCTACTCAGTCTGGCAGGACCTTGACGCGGTGCGTGACGAGTTGTTCGGGCGAGGGGTCATCGCCGTCGACGAGGTCGGGCACCAGCGGATCGCCGACTGGGCCGAGGTGATGTCGGACGACCTGCACGTGGCCCTCAGCTTCTCGCCGGAGGAACGCCGCGTCGTGTCGGACGCCTTCGTCACTATCTGGCCGCCGAAGACCTATGCGGACCTGCTGCGCCGACGGGTCCGTGCGATGCACGGCAACAGGACTGTTCAAGAGCGGGCAGTGGCGGCTGGCCGGAGGAGGGTGGCTGGGTCGGGAGCCTCGCTGCTCCGCCTGGTGACCCAGGACCCCAGGCGGCTGTGGGCGTCCGCTGTGTTCGTGGCGACGGCGGTCTGGGCGAAGGCCCGGGGGCGTCTCCATGCGGCGCAGGGCCGGACCGTGTGGCTGCGCGACGAGAGTAGCCGGTCGTGAGTGACATCCGCCCTGGCGGCCGGGCAGGTCGCCGCGGGCCGATCGCGGCCGTCACGGCGATGCGCCGAGCGTGGGGCCGGCTCAGCCCGTTCTTCGGAGGTGCGCGGAAGCAGATCGCGGTGCTGATCGCGCTGGCCGTCATCGCGGGGCTCGTGGAGGCTGCGCTGCTCGCTCTCATCGCCACGATCGCTGCCGCCCTGTCGGAGGGGGCCGACACCATCAGCGTCGGGCTCGGGCCCTGGGCCGGGGACGCGTCGCGGCCCCTGGCGTTCGGGATCGCGGCCGGGTTGGCGCTCGCTCGGGCGGGGCTGCACCTGTGGCTCGCGCATCTGCCGGCGCGGATGAGTGCCCAGGTGCTGGCCAGGCTCCGCTCTCAGCTCTTCAGCTCCTTCACCGGCAGTTCCTGGTCGGTGAAGGCCGACGAGCGGGAGGGGCGCTTCCAGACCCTGATGAACGTCGCCGTCCGCGAGAGCGCGCAAGCCGTGATCAACGTGGCGGCCGGCATGACTGCGGCCGTGATGTTCACGACCATGGTCGTCGCAGCCTTCCTCCAGAGCGTGGTCGGCGCCGCGAGTCTGGTGGTCACCTCCGTGGTCCTCTACATCGCCCTGCGACCGCTGTCGAGGGGGCTGCGACGGCAGGCCCAGGTGCTCAGCCGTGAAGTGGTCGAGTTCACGGAGGCCGTGCAGGAGATCGTGGCGTCCGCAGAGGAGGTCGAGGCTTTCGGCGCCACCGACAGCTACCGGGCCGGGTTCCACCGCAGGGTCGAAGAAGTTCGGCGACCGCACGAACGCACGCGTTTCCTCGCCGCTGCGGTCCCCGGTCTCTACCAGAGCGCTGCCCTCCTGATGTTGGTGTTGGCGCTGGCGGCCATCTCGGTCTCGGGTACTGCCCGGCTCGCGGCGCTCGCGGCCGTCGTCCTGCTCCTCATCCGCTCCTTCACGTATGCCCAGCAGATGCAGGCGGCGCTGGCCAGCCTCGACGAGCGCGCCCCGTTCATGGACCAGGTCGCGGACGCCCTGACGCTGTACCGAACCCATCCGTACCAGGACGGCACGGAGGACCTCGGGTCGATCACCACGCTCGGCATGGACCGGGTGAGCTTCGCCTACCGTCCCGGACGTGACGTGCTGCGCGACATCACCTTCGAGGTCTCCCGCGGGGAGGCGATCGGGATCGTCGGTCCGTCCGGCGCGGGGAAGTCCTCGATCGTGCAACTGCTTCTTCGCCTGCGCGAACCGACGGCGGGGGCCGTGCGCGTCGATGGCCGCGACGTCCGACGGGTCCGGCGAGAGCCGTGGCGGGAGCAGGTCGCGTACCTGCCCCAGCACTCCCAACTGATCTGGGGCACGGTGCGGGACAACATCCGTTTCCACCGCGAGTGGTTGGATGACGGTGACATCGTGGCAGCCGCCCGACTGGCCCACGTCCACGACGAGATCGTCTCGTGGCCGCAGGGTTACGACACGGTGGTCGGGCAACGCGCGAGTGCGGTGTCCGGGGGGCAGCGTCAGCGGCTCTGCCTGGCGCGCGCACTGGCCGGTCGTCCGCGCGTCCTCATCCTCGATGAACCCACCAGCGCGCTCGACGTCCGGTCGGAAGAACTGGTCCAGGCGTCCCTGGGGGCGGCGAAGCCCGACATGATCCTCGTGCTGGTCGCGCACCGCCTGTCCACCCTGTCGCTGTGCGACCGGATCATGGTGGTGGTGGACGGGCGGATCTCGGCCATCGGGTCGCGCGCGGACCTGCTCGAGCAGAGTGACTTCTTCCGTCAGGTGAACGAAATCACGCAGCGCGCGCAGGACCGCGACTAGGACGTGTGCCGGGCAGCACGGGCGTAGAGCGCCGACTTCCAGTGCTTGCGGAAGCGGGCCTCCAGGTGGGTGAACCGGTTCTTCGGATTGATGGGGTAGTCCAGGAGCCGCGGCCACAGCTGCCCGGTCAGGTCTCGGAAGAACCGCCAGTCGTCGGGCTGCCGCAGCGAGGGGTCAACGCCCAGGAAGCACTCGATCAGGCTGCGCGAGTTGAAGGGGCTCACCGCCTCCTCCACGATGTCGAACTCGGACCGCACGGCTCCCAGCCAAGCGCTCAGTCTCTGTTCCCAGTAGAAGAGCGCCCAGGGATGGATTCCGGACACCTCGATCGCCGGTCCGGCGTCCTCGAACCACTGACCGAGTTGCGCGACAGCGAAGGCGCTGTCGCGCATGTGCACCGCCTCCGCCAGCCCCTCGGTCGTCATGTCCTGGCGCACGATCCAGGGAAGCCGTGCGATCTCGCAGACGTTCCCGTTAACGGTCACCCACTGCCCGCCGGGGCGGGGAGGTGTCTGGGCCAGCGCGGCTGCCTGGTCGGCCGTCTGCTGGTGGAACGGCGTGAAGGATGCGGCGATGGAGCGTGCGAGCGGGTGCGTCGACAGGGGTTGGACGGGTATCACTCGGTGAGACAGCCCGAGTTCCTTCGTCATCCGTCGGGGGATGGCGATGTCGGGTGTCAGGCGCGTCGCGCCGGTCTTCTTGAGGGTGTAGTAGGTCATCTGCCCGACGTAGTCACGGGCAGCGGCGAGCAGCAAGCGCGAGTCCTGTCCCGCCGTCAGGGCCATGGCGAGGGGGAACCGCGCGGTGGCGGCGGAGAACGCCCCTCTCAGGGAGCCGCCCGACCGGGCCATCGCCGTGTCCTGGTCCACCGCCGCGATGGGCGCGACGGGCCAGTAGCGGCGCGCCTGGCCGACGGTGAGGTCGAGGCAGTGGTTCGGAAGGAGCCGTTGGACCCCGATGAAGGCAGATCCGCTCCCTGGCCAGAAGCCCGTGGCCCCCGCGCGAAAGACCCCGATGCTGCGCAGTTCGTCCAGGTGCTCCAGGTCCAGCCTGTTCCCCCCCAAGCGGGCGATCAGCTCCGGTCGCGATCCGCACCACAGCGCCCCGGCTCCGTCGCGCCCGTAGTGAACCTGGCGCAGCCCGGCCGCATCGTGGAACACCACCGCCTCGTCGTCGTCGAAGTAGAGGGCCGCCCAGCGTCCGGTGAGGTCATCGAAGGACTTCAGCACGCTGGACAGGGTTGGTGACTTCCCCAAGACGTCCATCACGACCGTCCGGTCGTCCCGCGAAGGGTGTGCGGGGTCCAGTACATGGCCCAGGAGGATGAGGCTGCGGCATCGCTCGTCCGCACGCATGCACGCAAGATCGGGATGGACCGACAACACGAGATCCGTGCCCACCCGGTGGCGGCTCCAGCCGTGCAGAAGGTCAGGGGAGTGCGGGCCGAGGATGAACTGCCGCCTGTACTCCGCGCGGTCTGCTCGTGGTGCTCCCAGCGGTGCCATGGGAATCTCCCTCTTCTCCGGGTTGGCCGTTCTCACTCGCCCCGTAGGGCACCCCGCCCGCGTGACGCGATGAAGTGGCGGACCTCGGCGTCGTCGCGCAGGTCGACGTAGGGACGTCCGGCCTTGTCGACCCCGGCGGGTGGCTCGGTGAACGGGGTGTCGTCAGCGCCTCCTGTCCCGGAGCCGCCGACCAGCTCGTCGTACACGCCGATGTAGGCCCGTGCCTGGGGGCGCCAGTCCAGCTCGGAAGCCACGCGGTGGCGCGCGCGCAGCCCCAACTCGACCCGCAGGTCGGGGTCGTCGAGGAGCCGCTCGACGGCGTCCGCGAAGGCGATGATGTCCCCACTGGGCACGTACAGGACTGCATCGCTGCCTGACACGCGCGTCTCGACCAGGTCGAAGGCGACCGACGGGAGGCCGTAGGCCATGTACTCCATGGTCTTGTTCATCGTGGAGAGGTCATTCAGCGGCGTCTTCAGGTCGGGGCCCAGGCCGATGTCCGCGGCGCTGAGCCGGGTGGCGATCTCGTCACGGTCGACGCGTCCGGTGAAGGTCACCCACGGGTCGAGCCCCATGTCGGTGCACTGCCTGCGCAGGTCCTCGAGGCAGTCGCCGAACCCCATAAGTGTCGCCTGCACGTCACGGCGTCCGCGGCGGCGCAGCTCGTCCATCACGAGGAGCAACTGGTCGACCCCGTCCTGTGGGCCCATGATGCCGAGGTAGACCAGCTCGTGGGGCTTGTCGCCCGTCGCCTCGACGCGCAGGGGGCGCATGGCGTGGGTGTCGGGGCCGCTCCGCACGACCGTCACCAGGTGTGGTGCCAGCCCACCGCGCTCGATGGCGATACGCCGGTACGACTCGTTGGTGGAGATCACGCGGTCCGCCGCACGGAAGGTCATGCGCTCCAGCCACAGCAGGCCGCGGTACAGCGCCTTCCCCTTCGCGCCGGTGGGCTGCCCGAACCTGGACAGGTACAGCTCCGGGTTGAGGTCGTGGTGGTCGAAGATGAAACGGACGCCGGCGGGTCGCCACAGCCGTGCGAGCAGCCAGTACGTGTCGGGTGGGTTGCAGGCCTGCAGGATGGTGAAGGGCCGACGCGCACGGACGGCGATACTCAGGATCGCGGTGCGCAGCCAGCAGTAGACGAACTCGAGCGCGTACCCCGGCAGCCCCTCGGCCTGCGGTGGCGGTGCGTACTTGTAGAGATGCACGCCATCAATCACCTGGCGCACCGGGTCACCGGGGCCCGCGGGGCAGATGACGCTGACCTCGTAGCCGTGCGACACCAGCTCCCGGCACTCGAGCCAGACGCGACGGTCGAAGGGGACGGGCAGGTTCTGCACGATGATCAGCACATGCGGGCGGGCGGCCTGCCGCGTCGCCCTCACCGACTGCTCCATGCCTGATGGTAGCGCCAGCCCGAGCCGCTCGGTCAGGGCTGGGCCGCGATCGATGGCGATTGGGTCGGATGAGATTATCAATCACCGGCGATCAAGTCTTGGACATGTCAAGGTCTGCGTGCGACGCTGGGCGGGTCACCAGGGAGGTTCGAGGAAGCGCGTCATCACCAACCTCGGCGTCCTCGACTGCGCGGGAACTCACTACGTGCTGCGCGAGCTCGCCCCGGGCGTGGGCGTCGACGACCTGGTCGCCGCGACGGACGCCAGGGTCGACACCTCCCAGCTCATCTGAGGCCGAACGCGACCGCGGCGAGGACGAGGGTCGCCGCCACGACGCTGCCGAGGCGCTCGAGCAGGCGGCTGTGCCGGCCCAGGAACACCGACCAGGCGCCCTTGCTGAGCGCCATCGCCAGGCCGACCGCCCACGACCGCGAGAACCCGAACACGGTGGCGACCAGCAGCGTCTGCCACCACGGCAGGTGGAACATCACGAGCGCCCACGCGGTGATGTAGGACGCCGCGCTGGGGATCAGCGTGCGCACGCCTGTGCCGTACTCGAAGCCGAACCAGGCGATGCCGCGGGCCATGCCCTGCGCGAACACCTCCTGGGGGATGAGCGTCTCGCGCTGAGGGAGGCGCAGCTTGGCCTGGGTGAGGTCGAGCAGCAGCAGTCCCAGGGTGACCGCGACCGCGGCCATCGCGCGCACCGGCAGGGGCAGGACCGACGCGAGCCCGGACGCCACGGCCAGGCCGAGGCCGGTGACGGCACCACCGAGGGTTGTGCCGACCGCGAACGCCACCCACAGGGGAAGGGGGGAGGATTGGCCTCGAACCGAAGCCAACAGCGCCCACGCGCTGTTCAGGCCTCAAGTGGAGCCGGACAGCGCCAACCCGGCGGACGCGGCGGCAAGAGCCAGCAGCAGGACCGGCAGCCAGGTCGGCGAGCCCACCGCGAACCCGAGCCCCACGGCGACCAGCGCGAGGGCGCCGACGGCCCACAGCAACCACAGGGGGTCGGCCGCCCACTGGCGCAGCGTCGCTCCGCGCCAGGTGGGGGTCGAGGTGGGCGAGGACATCAGGTGACGGCCCAAGGACAGATCGTGCGGACGCAGGAGCCGTTGTTGCACGTCCAGCCGTCGGAGCAGCGGTAGGTCTTGCCGTCGCTGAACCTCCAGCGCCAGCTGTCGTACGTGCCGCCCCAGCAGGCGTCCGGACGGAACAGGTAGTACGTGCCGGTGCTGCGCGGGGTCTGCTTGTGCCAACCGCGGACGTTGCTGGGGGTGCTCTTGTAGCGCCAGCAGCACGACAGGTCGGTGCACATCGCCGAGGGGCCGCACTTCAAACCCTGCTCGGTGTGGTCCTTGGCGTAGGTCTCGCACGGGCCGGTCGAGGTGCTCAGGTAGTCCTGCCAGTAGGCGGCCTCGGCCTGGTCGGCGCTCCGGTTGACGAGGGCGAACGCCCCGAAGGCGACGCCGACGCCGCCGAGGGCCGCGGCGCGGAACAGCCCGCGCCGGCTCGGCGAGTTCTGCAGGCGCGCCCGCAGGTGCTTGTCGTCAGCCTCGGGCAGGTCGTCGAAACGCACGGTCATGGCAGTGCACCCTTCTGCACGGCGTGGTGGTTCAGCCAGTGCTCGAGTTCGTGGGGATCGATCGGAAGGAGGGAATCGATGATGGTCCCCGCGGCGTCCACCGCGAGGAGGTACGGGGTGGCGGGCACCTGCAGCTTGCGCAGGAGGTCGCCGGAGTCGGCCAGGCAGGTCGCGCCCAGGGCGTCCGGCACCTCGGCGCAGTCCCCGGTGGAGACGACCGTGACCGAACCGACGGACGGGCCGGACGCCAGGTCGGCGAGCACGTCCGAGCACGCGGGGCAACCGGGGGAGACGAAGGCGATCACGCCGCCGCCCGCCGGGCGGATCCGGCCGAGGGCGCCGGACGCCGGCAGCGCGAGGCCGGCCACGGGGCCGCCCGGCCGTTGGGAGGCCTGCCCCGAGCCGTCGCCGACGGCGCGGCGGAGCTCGCCCACCTGGGCGAGCAGGCCGGCGTAGCCGAAGGCGAGCAGGACGATCGCGAGCCAGGACACGATCAACGCGGCGGTGGTGAAGCTCATCGGACGCCTCCCCGGGTCACGAGCGTGAGGCCGGTCGGGGTGGTGCGGGCGACCGGCAGCAGGGCGGTGGACACGGCGAGCGTCACGGCGGCGCAGGCGAGGACGACCAACTCGTCCCAGGGGCGTCCGGCGAAGCCCCAAGCGCCGGAACTGAACGCCGCGACACCCCCGGCGACGGCAGCGAGGCCGGCCAGCAGCGCGGCGCGCAGGGTCACCCACGGGCCCAGCGGGGCCTCGCCGATGCCACAGGCGCACGGGACCGCGCCCGCGCTCCGCCGGTGGGCGACGTGCACGTAGGCGGCCATCAGCCCGAACAGCACGGCCATCGCCGCGCCGGCCAGCGCCGCCAGCCAGCGCGGCCCGACGAGCGCGGCCACCAGGCCGACCACGCCGAGGACGGCCTCGGTCGTCATCACGAGCCAGGCCAGCGGCGTCCGCACCCCGGCGGGCAGGACACCGTGGGCCGCCATGCCGGACGCCAGCGCGCGGGGACGCCGCAGGTGGGCACCCGCCGAGGCGAGCAGCACCAGGGCGCAGGCGGCGAGCAGGGCGGGGGTCATCGGCGTTCGACCAGCACCTCGGCGACGGTGCCGGCCAGGTCGTTGAGCTCGATCTCGGGGATGGGCAGGCCGTAGATCACGAAGTCCGGGTTCTCCAGGATGACGTAGTCGCGGCCGTGCTGATTCTGCTTGGTGAGCGAGCCGCCGCGGACCTGCAGCCCCTTGCTGCTGCGCTTCTGCCCGGGCACGGCGCGGCGGATGTCCAGCATGAGCTTGGTGCCGTCGGGGCGCGTGCCCATCTGGGAGGCGCCCTGGGTGCGGAACGGGGACCACGTGGCCGACCCGTTCGGCTGCAGGACGACGCCCCGGCCGTTGCGGGCGGGCGACGTGTCGGCCAGCACGGCGGCGAGGCGCTCGACGGTCACCGACGGCGGCGTCGGGCCGAACACGCGGTCGTCGCCGATCTCCACGACGTAGCCCCACCCGTTCGCGCGGTCCCCGCCGAGCGGACCGACGTGCAGCGTGCGGCCGCCGCGCAGGGTCAGCTGGCTGGTGAGCTCCGTGCCGGTGATCCCGAGGAAGAGGTCGGCGGCCTCCTGGGTGCCGGCGTTGACCTCGATCTCGGTGCTGTCGGCGTACAGCACGCCGATCACCACGGGCGGTGAGAGGGTCACGTCCGGGGCGTCGACGGAGACGAGGTCGCCATCGAGCAAGGTGAACTGGCTGAGCATGGGTGGTCCTCGAAACAGGGGGTTCGTCGACGGTCAAACTAGCCCAACTGCTGGCGCAGGGGGAACAGCCGGTGCGCAGGTCCCCACCCGGCGGCTGTCACGATGTCATCACGAACGGCGAACCCCCACCCGTTCACCGCACCGCAAACCTTCGAGACCAAGGGCGACGCCTGGGGGTGGATCGACCGCGAGCGCCGGCTGATCGAGCGCGATGAGTGGACTCCCCGTACGAGCGCATCCTCGCCATCCGAATCACTGAGCTCAGGGCCCCGGCTGCGAGGGCAGTCCGTCACGCCGCGGACAACGGTGCGGAGTCACTCGGCCTCAGCTTGAGCGAGCTGGTCAGGCGAGCCGATCGGCGTCGCCCACGACACCGGACGGCGGGACGGGGTGTGGCGGCTGCCCCGCGGGCGACTCGGGGGCTCAGGTCGAACGCCACGCCGTCGTCCCCGTCGGCGCCGGCCACGTCCCGGGCGACCTGGGTGAGCCACTCGTCGCTGACGCAGGCGCGGACCGCGTTGCTGTCGACGTCCTTGGTGGGCCGGCGGACGTCGTAGGCACCCAGGAGCAGGCCGCCTTTGAGGACGAAGCCGCGGGCGTGCCCGGTGACCGTCAACCGGTGGAGGAACGACTCCAGCGTGTGCCGGGTCAGGTACTCCTCGGTGGATGCAGACTCGCCGTCCTGCCGGGCTTGCGCGCGGGCGCGACGCTGCAGTTCGTTGAAGACCTGCCGGCCCGTCCTGGTACCTGGTCGGAGTGGCCCGCGGAGGCGGCAGCGGCGTGGGTCATGGGGCAGTCTCGCTCAGGTCAGCGCGGTGAGCGCTTGAAGGAGGGGGGCCTTGACCCTGGGGAGCTGGTTGGCGATCCTCATCAGGTCGGAGGGCATGCCGCCCCGGTTCAGCCAGGTGCGCAACGCCTGCGTGGCGATCTCGTAGCCGAGCTTCCCGCGGAGTCGGTAGGCGTCGGCGATGCACCGCTCCGGGCTGTACAGGCCGATCTGGAGGGCATCGGTGCCGGGGATGTCGATCTCGTCACGGCCGAGGTCGAAGGTGGCCTTGTCGAACAGGTGCCAGGTGATCGCGCCCTCGGTGGCCGGAATCCATGACCCTCGGGGGATGGCTATGTCGAGGCTGCTTGGGATCTCGTCGGTGAGTTCGTGGTGGGCGAGCGCCGAGATGAGGCAGATCGTCGCATCGGGCCGGCGGGTGGCCGCCTCGATCATGTCGAGGTCTGCCGGTTCGGCGTCGGCGGTTCGATAGATGCCGCGGGCGATACGCTCGTAGCGGCCGTCGCGGGCGCCGCGGTGCAGCCGTGTCTTGTTGGCGTCCTTGCCGGGCTTGGGCGCGACGCTCGAGGGGTTCGTGCGCTGAGCACTCCCGTGCGGGTTGACGCCTGAGGACAGGTGCTCTCAACGTTCGGGAAGCGCCGCTCGCCCAACGACCATGTCCCAGATCACCATCGTCGTCGGACCGATGTCTTCCAGGTCTGCGACGAGATCGGGCCAGAAGTCGGTCTCTCCGGCGATCTGCGCCACCTCACTCTCGAATGCTCGCACGGCCGACTCGATCTCGATCTGGGGCGTCACGTCGCCATCGATGGCATAGGTCCACCACTGCAGCGTGAGCATCTGGGCGCGGACGTGGCAGCGGGCATAAGCCTCCATGGATGGGGCGACGAAGCGCACCCGGAAGCCATCCGGATCGCGGTCCCCCTGGTCAGTACGGAGAGCCGCGACGCTGCCGGGGACGATCCTGGAGAGGTCAGCTGCACTGGCGTCGATGGTCCCGGTGACGCCCTCGACGAGGACCAGCAGAGTCTCGCCCGCGTTGCCGATGGCCACACCCCTCCAGTCCACGCTGACGACGTCCAGCGCGTCGTCGGGATGCTTCACAGTCGCGGGCAGGTCGCCACGGACGTGGGGCAACTTCAGGATCGGCCAGCGGGACTGGACGTCTTCATAACCGGCTGTGCCCTCGGGGCGGTCTCGGAGCGTGACCGTGTAGCCCGCAGCCTCAAGCGATTCAGTCGAGATGCCACCGAAGGGAAAGTGCATACATCAACCCTAGCCAAGGTGCCGAAGGCGAGGTCACCTTTGGCCTCGAAGTGCGGGTCCAGGGCCCGGGCGATCCCCGGTAGCAACCGGTCGATGCCCTTGCGCACGCTGCCCGCACTGGCCTTCTTGGCGCCGGAGTAGGCAGTCTTGAGCATCGTCCCCGAGATGCCCTTCTTGGTCGCGACGTCGGCGTCGGCCAGGCGCAGGAGCGCGTCGACCACCTGCGGCCGCCGCCTCGACGCGTCCATCCGGCGCGCCGGCTTCGCACCCCTGCGCCTCGACCTCGCCCAGGACGCCGGCTTCGCCGCCGCCACCCTGCCCCTGGGCCTCGGGCTCACCAGGAAGGCCGACGAATGAGGACGCCGCCCCGAGGGCGATCCACCGCCCAATTGCTCGCCGATTTTGGCCACGACCTACCCACCAAACCCGAACCCGAACGTCCCGGCAAGGAGCCGTACCTGTTCCGCGCGTCGCCGCGCCACGGCCGGCGGCGTCCCGGTCGCGGGTGGAACCCAGCTCGCACGCCGGTCGTCCAGTACCGGATGACCAGCGACCAGGCCGCTGCGCGGTGGCCGTTCATCGCGAACCCGCCACTGCCTCCCACGGGCGCGCAGATCGGCATCGACGAACTCTCCGGGGGTAGCTTCTACGCCGACCCGCTCGCATGGGTGCTCGACGACACCGTCCCAGTGACTAACCTAAGGCGGAATCGTCGCCACCACCTCGGGCAGAACGTCGAATGTCAGCCCCCCGTAAGCCCGGGAGAGAGAGTTCACCGGGCCAGTCGCACAAACACCGCCCCTTTACAGGCACGGTCAAGTCGCCCTGTACTCCAGAGGCGGCTTGGCGGCTGATCCTGCTCGCGCACATCGTCCTTCGGGGTGGTGCCTAGGAAAGTCCGGCCCGGTTCATGGCCGACATCAGGGCGGGACGGCGGCGATAGACCTCGCGCAAGCGGATGATCTCAGCGTCCGCCTCGGCTCGGTGGCCTGCCGTGTCGTAGAGGGCGCGTGCCTTGACGAGGAGATCGACGATGGCCGGGTACCGCTTGGAGTCCGGTGTGGTGAGGGACTCCAGCACCTGAGCCAGGCATAGGCGGGCTGCCCGGAGTGGGAAGGCGTCTTCGGAGGCGTCGACGAGTTCGCGCCACGCGTGGCCGGCGCCGAAGGTGTCCGCGGCCTCCCACGCGTGGGTGGAGTTCCCGTCGGCGAGGTGGAGCCGGACGAGGTGGGCGCCGCCGCTTCGGCGCGCCCGCTGGGTGGCCTGCTCGAATGCCCAGGTGCGTTGTTCGTCCTGGCGCCCGCACCGTTCCGCCACCTGGCTCAGCAACCGGAAGGCGTCCACGGTGAGGTCGCGGTCGAACAACGTCCGCGCGATCGCGAGGGCGGCCTCCGGACGCCCACCCTCCAGGTAGGCGTCGACGGCGTCCTCGACGGGCACGATGGCGGGTCCCGCCCGCCAGGCGACATCCACGCAGCCTTGGGTGACTGCTCGGTCCAGCCACGCGAGGACGTCAGCCGGCCGTCCGGCGTCACGCAGCCGCTGGAGGATCTCCCGGTAGTACGGGTGGTCCCCTCCGGACAGCAGGGCGACGGCCCGGTCAACGTCGCCGTCGTGGTCGGCCAGTTCCAGCAGCATGTGGTCGATCTCGCTGCGGTAGGGGTCGGCTGCCGGTCCACCGCCGCCGAAGGTCGCGACACTAGTGCGGTAGGCGTCCCAGGCGGGCTCGTCGAACGCGTGGGCCACGGCGTCCAGCGCGAGCGATGGCCAGCCGCCGTACTCGACCCGGAAGTCGACCACCCAGCGGGCGAGGGTGACCGGGTCGGGGTGCCCTTCGGCCGCGCGGCCGAACAGTGCCGACGCTCGTTCGGCCACCTCGAACAGGGCGTCCGCGTTGTCGGCGTCCCGGGCCAGGTCGCCGAGCCGGGTGAGTAGGTGCTGGAGCACTCGTACCACCACGGGGTGGGCGCCGCCGTCGAGGTGCCGCTCCAGTTCGTCGACGGCCTCCTCGATCCCTTGGACGCCGTCGTCGACGTCTTCGTAGAAGGGGTCGTGGTAGTCGAGGTCGACTCCGGCCAGCGCTGCGTCGACGGCCGTCAGGAGTTCGGAGGCGGTCGGTTCGCCCTCGGGTGTGGCGCGCAGCTGCAGCGATCGCATGGCTTCGGGGCTGTACCCCGCCATCTCGAGTACCAGCGACTGCAGCGCATCACGGTCCATCGAGCGCAGGAACCGCTCGATGTCTGGCGTGACCGGATACCGCACGCCGCCGGGCCCGATCACGTTCTTCACCCGCTGATTATCGCTGAACCTTTCCGCACGTGGCCGGTGTGGCCGCGTGGTTGCTTCCGTAAAGGGCCAGGCCCACTTCTCACGCGCTAGCGCATCTCCAGCCTCAGGCCGGGCGTGTCAGGGGCTACGCGGGGCAACACGGGGTCGACTAGGCGCTTTGGTTGGTGTTGGCCGCGTCGTGGGTCGCGGTTCGATGCCGCGAAGCCCTGTGGACTACGAAAGGAACAACGTCCGATTGGTGATCTTCCTGCATACCGACGCGGAAGGACCACGGCCATGAACATCACCGAGATGTTGGGTTTGCAGGACGAGCGGATGGCGTCCGTCGTCAAGGAACACTGGGCAGAATGGGTCGCCTTCGAGCCCCGGTTGGGGTTCGTCAACGACCCGTGTCGGCTGGACGCCTGGAGGCGAGCCGCCGATCCTGCGGTCGCCAACGACGTCCTGCTCGGCCTGGCCCGGCTGGCCGCCTTCGACGGCGCCGACGACCGCGACGCAGCGCTGGTACTGGCGTGGCTCCTCCTCCCGACCGCCCTGCGCGTCCGCCGCCGATTGGGGCTGGCCGACGATCGGGTGGACGAGGTGCTGGCCGCGCAGTTGTGGGTGGAGGTCCGCGGGCTGCCGTGGCGGCGTCCGCACTGGGTGGCGGCGAAGGTCGCCGGTCAGCTGCGTGAAGGGGTGCTACTGGACTGCGGGGCTCCCACGCACCACATGCCCCACCGGCTCTCGACCGTCTCGCTGGGCCCCGTCGACCCGGCTGACGATCGGCTCGTCGAAGACGAGGACCCGGCAGCCGAGTTGGCCGAGTTGCTCGCCTGGGCTTGCGCCGAGGACGTCATCACCCACGAGGATCGCGAGCCGCTGGTCAGTCTCATCGAAGCCGCGAAGACCGTTCAGGCCGAGGGCCATGCCCGCGAGGGCGGAGTTGCCGGCCTGTCGAGCCGACAGCTCAGCGCCGTCGTGGCGGAGGAGTGGGGCGTGTGCGCCCGCACCGTGCGTCGTCGCACTGCTCGCTGCGTGGCGGCCCTCAGCGAAGCCGCCGGCGAGTACCTGAGCGCCGTCGGCTGACTGTCCACCGGTGACGGGCGCGGCCCGTTAGGGATGGCGGAGGTGATGCCGATGACCAGCACTCCGGCCGAAGTGGCCGCCCTGTTGAAGATCGCGGCCATGGAGCCGGAGACCCTGGACGACCTGGACGGCTGTCTGCGCAGGCTCCGGGATGTGCAGAAGGCGAGACGTGAACTGGCCAAGGTGCCCCCGGCCATGCTCTTGTCCGGGCTGCTGGATCGGAGGCCTCGGGGCGGTGACCCGTCGTGACCGCGCACAGTGTGGCAGAGCTTCGAGAGGCGTGGCGCGCGATCGAGGGGGGCGAGTTCGCCCACGGGCCCCGGTCTATGCCCGCGGCCCCCGGAGCTGCGACCGTCTGGACGCCGGCGCCAGGTGAGCGGGTGGTCGCCGTCGTGGGCTGTGCCGGCGGAGTGGGTGCGTCCGCGGTGGCGCTCGCGCTGGCCACCGCATCCGGGGCACCGGCGCGGGTGGTGGAGTGCTGCTCGCCGTTGGCGTCCGATCCTGCGCCCGGAGGAACTCCGGCAACTGCCCGACAAGCAGGCGCTCGTGATCGCGGAGAACGCCCGTCCGATCATCGCCCGGCTGCACCGGTGCATCGAAGGACGCGACGGCCAACGGCTTCTCGCGCAACAGCGCGCGCTCCGGGAGCAGCTCGCCGCGAACCGTCAGGGTGTCGTGGATGTCGAGACCCGCACCGCCGCAGCGCTGGTGGAAGCGCAGCGTCATGGCTGGTGACCCGACGAGCTTGGCCGGGCCTCTGGCGCTGGGATTCCCGGCGCCGGGCAGCCGGGTCCAGAAGGCCTACCAGAACCTGTGGGAGGCCCAGAACGGTAGCGAGGAGCGCAAGAAGAAGCTGGGCAATCCGGCCAACCTGCCGCGTCCGTGGGATCCAGCGACCTGCTTGGAACGCGGCTTGCGGTGGGAGCTGTGGCTGTGGCTGGACGAGGTGGCCGAATGGATCAACTCCGAGTACGTGTGGGAGGCCTCCGGAGGCGGGTGCATCCCCGAGTGCTGGCCGCTGCACCCGCACCTGGTCCACGAACTGGCGGTGGTCGCGGATCAGCGCCGCAAGGCCGGTCAGGCGCCGAACTCCGACGTCCTGGAGAACTGGCACCGCTACGTCCTGCCCGGCTTCGTCGACCGGATGCGGCAACGCCTCAAGCAGTCCTGCGACGACGACCACCAACCCTGGCCCGCCCGGAGCCGCTACACCCGGCACACGAGCGAAGCGGCCTCCGCCCAGCGGCTCCGAGCGTTCGAGTCGGACCTCCTCGCACTCACCTACGACGAGGACCTCAAGCCCGCCCGCGGGCAACTCACCCTCCTGGACGGCGGCGGCCTGATCGATCCCGACACGGGTGAGGTCTTCTAGGCTCGCCGGAACCTCGCAGGGGTCCGACCCGGGAGCGGGCTGATAGCCGGTGACTGTGGTCCCTCCAGTGGCAGTTCCTCCGGGGAGCCGAGCACGATGTCGGCGTCGGGGGTCACCAGATCGGCGCGCGCGCGGGTGCTCGTGCTCACCGGGAACGTAAGCGCGAGGTAGGTGTTCAGTGCCTGGGGGTCGGTCATGCCCATGCGTTTGAGGAGGGCTGCGATGTCCCGTCCGGTCAGGAAGACCACCGGGTGCTTGTCCTCGCGCACCTCCTGATAGGCCTGCTGGGCGATGAAGGCGGTGGTCACGAAGACGCCGAACTCGCGGTGCTTGATGCGGGAGATCAGCCGGCTCACCATGCGGACCCCCACGCCTCCGCCGTCCGGGGCGTAACACTTGGCTTCGAGCGCGAACTGAAGCCGGATCGGATCCAGGTCCGGACCCAGGCGGTACTCGCCGACGGCGTCGCGTCCACCGTCCCGACTGGGTCGGGTGACCTCGATCGAGGCCACGTGCGGGTCGGACTGCACCCACATCGCGGCCGCGAAGTTCTCGAATTGCACGGGGTCCGCGGCGAAGTGTTGGTGCACGGCCCGCACGATCCACAGGTCATCCGGCTTCGGAAGCTGCTCCTCCTTGCTGCGGACGGACACGTTCCGCGGCGCTTCCAGGGCCCGGTAGATCCTGCCCTTGACCCAGACCCGCCACTCCGGGGGACAGGCAGGTCCGAGGGGATCGCCCGCGAGGATCTCGTCGATCCACGCGCGGGAGATCCGGGGTGTCTTCAGGACCGTGAAGTGCGAGCGGTAGTTCTGGAACCTCAACTGGCGGGTGGTGCGCCAGATGGCGACCAGTTCCTCATCGCTGGTCAGGCGAGGTGAACCCGGCGCCAGCAGCCCCCGGAACCTGACGTCGCGTCCGCTGACGCGCTCGAACAGGAAGACCGGCGGTACCTCCTGGCGTTCGATCGCGTCGGCTCGTGATGCCGCGAACATCTGCCGGAGGAGTTCGTTGCCGCTTCGGGGCGTGTCGTGAAGGTCCTTGCCGGGCTTGCGGTTGTCGCCGTAGTAGGTGAAGTCGCCCGTCGTCGGATCGATGTGGTCGGGCCAGTCGACCTCGGCGCCGGAGGTGTAGAGCACCACGAGTTTGACGGTCCGACTGGCCACACTGCCGTTGAACCTGAAGCCTCCCTGGTTGCCGACCGGCAACAGCCTTCCGATGGCATCATCGCCCGCGTGGCCGCGCGTGCCGCCGGCGTAGACCCGGTCAAGCACCAGGTCCGCGGTCGCGAGAGCGGCGAACGGGACCATCTCCTCGGGCATGCGGCCCATCCTGCCAGGGCATCTCGCGCCAAGTGAGGTCGTGTGCGGCTCAGCCGAGCAAAGCGAGGGCCAGCAGAGCACCGCCGACCAGCCACGGTCCGAATGCGAAGGAGGTTCGCTGGCGTCGGAATGGTGCGGCCACGACGGCTGCCACGCAGGCGATCAGGAACGCCCACCACTCGACGGTGGGGCTGACGGCGGCGGTCGCGGCTCCAAGGATCGGGACGTACTTGCCGTCGCCCCAGCCGAAGCCGCCGGGGCGGGCGCGGTCGAGAACCCAGAACACGACGAAGGCGACCACACCGCTCAGGGCGGCTTGGATCGCGATCGCGGAGTCGTTGGTGATGACGGAGGCGGCGCCCACCCCCGCAACGATGAAAGCGGCGTGGGCGGCGAGCAGCCGGTTCGGGAGTCGGCGAACGTCGAGGTCGATCGCCGACAACCACGGCCCGAACCAAGCAATGGGGAGCGTGGGCAGCAGCAGCGGCCACCGGTCAACGCCAAGACTCCAGGCAAGGAGTCCGCTGGGCGCCGCGACCGCGAGGGGGATCCACCATCGAGGCCCGGGAGGGGGTTGGTCCGCTTCATCGCCTTGACGGTAGGCGAGCGTGGAGAGCCGCCACCTGATGGCCACGCCGATCAGCGCACCGACGAGGGTAAGGGCTGCGGTGAGAATAGGGTCGTTGCTTGTCATCGCCGGAACCCGTGCTGCTGCTGGTCACCTGACGTCGTTCGGTTCCGCCTGAGCGGTAATCCGACCTGAGTTGGGTCAAGCGGCTTAGTGCCTTGAGCTGGCTTGTTTGAGGTCGTCAAGGACGGTCTGCTCGTCGTCGCCGAGGGCTGGTGGCAGGGTCTGGATAGCGCCGTTGGCCTGGATCGTCGCTGAACGCAGCGGACGGAGTAGGCGCAGGACTCGACGTAGCGACAGGCCGGTCCGGTCCTGGACGGTGCGGCCGATGGCTAGGGCGGTGAACACGATGGTCAGGTGCGCCTCGATGGAGTCGCGTCGTCTGGCGAACAGTGGGCGGGCCCTCAGGTCACTCTTGGACATCCTGAAGGAGTGCTCCACGTGCCACAGGTCGGCATAGGAGCTGATCACCTCGGCAGCGGGCAGCACCGTGGCCGGGATGTTGGTGACCAGGCCTTTGAGTCCTGCCAACCGCCGGGCTCGGGCCAGCGCGGCTTCGTCCAGGACCAGTCCGTCGGTCTGTGTCTTGACGAACCTGGGCGTCCGGGCTGGATTGTCCCCCTCGATCGCTGCCCGGGCCCGGTTCTCCTGGGCGGTGAGGGTCTTGTTGTCCCGGGCGAACCGCTTGGCCGCGTAGGACCACACCGCCCGCCACGAGTTGCGGTGCTGCTCGGGGTCCCAGACCGGCTCGCGACGCTTGGCGGTGTCGTTGTCGGTGTTCTTGCCGACCTTGGGGGTCAGGGTGTCGATGACCTGGCCGTCGGTGAACACGTCCCCGTGCCAGCGGAAGTGGGAGGCCAGGTCGATCGGGGCCTTGGTGGTCTTGGACCCGAGAATGAAGGTGTGCCCGGCCTGATCCAGGGCCTTCAAATTGGCAGCCGACAGCATCCCGGCGTCAGCGACCACGACCAAGTCCTCGATCTCGTGCCGGGCGGCGAAGGCCTCGATGATCGGCACGATCGTGTGCGTCTCGGCCTTGTTGCCCTCCCAGCACCCGATCTCCAACGGGAAACCGTGCCGGTCGACCAGCAGACCGACGATGATCTGCGGGTCGACCCGGCGTTCCTTGGAGTAGCCGACCTTGCGCAGGGCATCTTCCTCAGCGGCTTCGAAGTGCAGCGTGGTCACGTCGTACAGGCACAACGACACATCCCCGCTGGCCCGGGCCTGCTCGAAGCACAGTTTGGCGACCTGGTCGCGGTAGGCCCCGTCCTGGCATCGGCCCAACGTGCGCTTGCGCGTCGACAGGCTGGCCGCGGTCCGACCCAGGTCTGCCAGCACCCGGTCCACGTCCAGCAGGCTGGTCGGCTCCACCACCCGCGCGATGACCAGGTCGCGGAACACCTCATCGTCCATCCAGGATGTCGAAACCCAGGTCGGTGTACACCCCGGCCAACGCCTCATACAGCAACGCCGAGGACGTTCGCAGCACGCGAGGCGCGGCCACCACCGGGCGCCGCGCCGGGCCCTTGACCTGCTCCCCGAACAGCGTCTCGGCCGGGGCCGGCACCATCGCGGCCCAAGGAACTGGCAGCGACAGCCCCAGATCCAACTGCCCCTGGGCATCGTCCTGGAGCAGCTTGCTGGCCTGGGCCATCAGCAGCCCAAGCTCGGCTTCATCGTGCGCCGACCCCACGTGCCGCACGATGCGACGTCGACCACCCACCGACTCAGCGATCTGCACCGCGGTCGCCCCCGAGGCCGTCCGCACCCGCCGAATCCACGCCATGCCCCGATCCTAGAGTCCCGCTTAGTGCCTAAACGAAGCACCAAGCCACGGCATCACCGCAAGTCACGGCCCCTACCGATGCAAGAATCGCCGAACCCGACTTGCACATGTTTAGTGCCCTCCACGCGGGTCGATATCTCCAGCGAGTTCCGCTCACGCAGGGGCCAGGCCACGTCAGCGGGCTTCATGCGCAGGTTGGCCTCGGTGTCGTTGAGGCCCAAGAGGCCGGAACTTGCCAGGTGCGACTCCAGCAGGGCCCTCGTCAGGGTCTCAACGTGTCTCTGAAGTCCGCCCTGGGGGCTGCTGGCAGCGTGTGGTGGCCGACACCCGGCGCTCCAAGGCGTCGTGAACGGTCGTCACGGCTCAGGTTGATGAGGGCCACGGCTTCGAAGCGGTCATCATCTGCCCGGCTCTGACGGCGTTCAGCGGCCAACTCCAGCCTCGCATTAGTGCCCCGAAGGGGGCGGCCAAATCGCTTTGATAAGGCGCGATGAGCCAGCGAATCCACAAAGTTGACCTGAGGTGTGCAAGTCAGGCCCGAAGGGGGCGGCCAAATCGCTTTGATAAGGCGCGATGAGCCAGCGAATCCACAAAGTTGACCTGAGGTGTGCAAGTCAGGTCAGGCCGAACGGTGACCCAACTCAGGTCAAATTCCCCGAAAGTGGCCTAAGTCAGGTTTCACGAGCCATCACGCTCAGCCGGATAGCGGCGAGACCCGGAGCCTTCTCCCACGACCACCGTAGCGACCACCACCCGTCACCAGGAGGCACTCCAAGCAATACAATGATGCGAAGGGCGATATGGGGGGGGACTGCTGCGCGAGCAACACTCAATGAAGCGTCATCACACTAACCGCCTGGTCCAAGCTCTTGCCTAGATCATCAAGCTTCGCGGCGACGCTGTCGATAGCGATGTGAGCTTCTAGGCGCAGCGTCCCCTGAGGGCGGCCCGCAGCTGAAGCCTGCCAACCAGCCTTTCGTAGGATCGAGGCAGCACGATCAACGCGGTCCGGAATAGAGCGTAAGGCGCCATACACTTCAGTGCCCCTTGCCGTCCAGCTAATCGCGAGATTTAGATCATCGCCTTCGAGGGGTCCGGATAGCTTGATTGACATCCCCTGCGCGGTCTCGCGGGTCGCGCAATCTAGCTCCTCCTGCCATTCATACTTGTCATGCAACACCTCACTTCGTGCGCACAGTTCCTCGCAGAGGAGATCTGCTTCCATCACTCCATCCGGGTCGTCGATGCACGACTTCAAACGCTGGACCTCGTGGAGGAGCTGCGAGACGTCCGGCCGCTGGCTTTGCTGTTCGCGAGTTGCGGACAGGATCAAGCGTTCGATTCGGCGCGGAACTGATCGCCAGAACGGTTCGTCGACGCTTCGCGTTGCGGACCGGACGCTCCTCTCGAACTGAGCGCTCTGCTCAAAATTCGCCTTCGGCTCTTCGCCGCCGCAGAGGAAATAGAGGGTCATACCTATCCCAAATGAGTCCACCAAGCTGCTACGAGAGGAAAAACGCGATCGCGGGTCTACCTGCTCAGGAGCCAGATAACCGAGAACGCTCCGTTCCGCCAGGACAGATTTTTCCTCCGCACCCTTGTAGGTAGACAGATCGAAGTCGAGCACAAGCAGTTCCCAGTCTGCACGGGAACTCCAGCCATTACGCAGCATGACGTTAGCTGGCCTCAGGTCTCGATGGAGGACCCGTTCCGGAAGCGCGTGAGCGCGACGGATGATCGAACACAACTCAACTGTGATCCAAAGGATCCCGTCCCAATCTTGTAGGAGGCGCGCAGACTTGGCAACCGCGAGATTCGGACCGTCAATCCACTCCATCGTGACGAACGCCGGAATTTCGCTCGCTTGCTGGTATGCAACCATGCCGCGGACCCCCCTCTCCGCCAGAACCTGCATGGCACGGACGCCTCGCCGGTACGAGCGCAGAAGCGGCAGATTGGTTCGAATTTCTCGACGGAGAAGCTTGAGCGCACACAGGTTCCCGTCGGGACCAATTGCCGGGAACACGCGGCCAAACGCGCCAGCAAGGTTACTGTCCTGGAGCGTGTAGCCGAACAGCGTCGTCCCTTCAACCTTCCTCGGCATAAACCAAGCTCGATCGATAGCCTCCTCATACTCGTCGAGGAATTCTTCGAACAGTTCGATTCCGCCTTCCTGTGCCAGGAGGTGGCAGGCGTGCGCGTTCAGGATGAGGCGGAGTTCGTCGAGGGGGAGCGAAAGCAGGGTGCCAATTTGAGGCAACTCGGTGGGCGGATTCGGGCTCGCGATAAGTACCGGCTCAGCCTCGATCTCTGGCGCTACAGCAGCGCCTAGTCTATCGAGGAGTTCGAGGACATAGCTGTGTCGACCCGATGGGTAGTTTACTAGTCTCACACCACACGAGGCGGCCCATTTCCGAGAGTCGGCGTCGTCCCGATCGGTCACCCAGTAGTGGGTCGGCCCATCATTACCCCGGTCTCGCAGGCGCAGTAGAGGGGACCCGATCGCTAGATCGTGTGCAGAGATTCCAAGGTACAGAACCGTGCAAGTGTTAAAAACCAACTCCAAGAACTCTGCGTACCCAGATATCTCGTACAAGCTATCCAGGTCGGTCTTGGTAAAAACCCATGAGGAGTAGTCATCATTCGTGCCGTGCAGCTGGTATAAGAAGTGATGTGGTGAGTGAACAAAGCGGGACAGTCGGGCAGCATCCCTACCTAAGAAGCTCTTGAGTTCATCGCCAGGATGAACGAGTGAGTGAGATCGTTTGACGAACGAGTCAAGATTGAGCGAGAGGATTCCGCGTATGGGGAGCCTCCAAAGGAGTTGATATGCCTCCGGGGGTTGAGCCGTGTCGCTGGCCGCTAGGAGCCTGCTGAACAATCTGTCCGCGTGCCCACGGGACTGACCGGCAGCTGGCTGGAATTGTTGGGTTGTGCAGGGTGAGTCGAGTCCGCAGCGGGATGTGTTGGACGTGGAGTCGCTGGCGGGGCATTTGTTGCCGGCTGGCAGCGTGTTCCGGTTCTTGGCCGAGCACCGGCACCGCCTGTTCCCGGACGCGTTGTTCGCCGACCTGTTCCCGTCGGGGCGGGGCCGGCCATCGATCCCGGGCGAGGTGATCGCCTCGGTGATCGTGCTGCAGGCGTTGAACGGTTTGTCCGATCGGGAAGCCGTCGAAGCGCTCACGTTCGACCTGCGGTGGAAAGCGGCGTGTGGCTACCCGGTCGACAAGAAGGCGTTTGATGCGTCGTCGTTGATGGTGTGGCGGGCTCGGCTGGCAGCGTCGGAGCGGCCGCAGCGGATCTTCGAGGTGGTCCGGGACGTGATTGACGCCACGGGTGCGGTGAAGGGCCGGACGCGGCGTGCCCTGGACTCGACGATCCTGGATGACGCGGTGGCAAGGCAGGACACGGTCACCCAGCTGATCGCGCAGGTGCGCCGGGTGGGCCGGGAGGTGCCCGGCGCCCAGCAGGTAATCGAGCAGCGCTGCACCCGGCTGGCCGCGCTGACCGGCCAGGGGTACGACAGCACCGGCAAGCCGCGGATCGCGTGGGACGACCGCCAGGCCCGCGACGAACTGGTCACGGCGCTGGTCAACGACGCGCTCGCCCTGCTCGCCGGCCTGGACGCCGAAGCGATCACGGCTGCTGGCGGCAAGCCGGCCGAGGCGGTCGCGTTGCTCGCCTTGGTGGCCGGTCAGGATGTTGAACCAGCCGAGGGTTCCGTCGGCACGGATGGCCGGTGGCGGATCGCCCGCCGGGTCGCCCCGGACCGGGTCATCTCAACGGTCGACCCTGATGCGCGGCATGCGCACAAGACCGTGGAGCGCCGCCAGGACGGGTTCAAGGCCCACGTGGTGATCGAGCCCGACACCGGCCTCGCGACCATGGTCGAGTTGACCAAGGCCGCCGGGCCGGACAACAGCGACGCCACCGTCGGTGCCAGGCTGGTGGTGGCTGATCCGACCATCGACAGCCCGGTCGAGGTGCTGGGCGATTCGGCCTACGCCACCGGCGACATGCTCGCCGTCCTTGAGGCCAAGAGGTGGGTGCCGCTGGTCAAACCCTGGCCGATCCGGCCGGCCGTCGAGGACGGGTTCACCATCGACGACTTCACCCACGACCCTGCCGCCGGCACCCTGACCTGCCCAGCAGGAGTAACGAAGACCATCACCAAGACCCGCAAGGCGGTGTTCGGCATCGCCTGCCGGGCCTGCCCGTTCAGGCAGCGATGCACGACCGCCGCGAAAGGCCGCACCATCCAGCTGCACCCCCACGACCTGCTGCAACGCGCACACCGCCAACGGGCCGCCGGCGAGGGCTTCCAAGCCACCTACCGCCGGTACCGGCCCATGGTCGAACGCACGATCGCGTGGCTGGCCCGAGGCAACCGCAAAGTGCCCTACCGAGGCGTCACGAAGAACGACAACTGGCTCCACCAACGAGTCGCGGCGATCAACCTCCGCCGCCTCCTGAACCTCGGCCTCAGCTTCGGCAACACCGGCTGGGCGATCGCCTGACCAGCCCCGGAACGAGCTTGAACACCAACCACACGGGTCCACCACGACCCTCAGACAAGCGCGACGACCCCGCTGTCGCACTCAACTGCGCTGACTCACACTCGCGGCTCGACAGCCGCGGCGGCGTCCCACCCGCCACCCACGTCCAACCCGCCGTCAGATAGACGCCTTGTTCAGCAGGCTCCTAGAGCGTCGCGCAGTGTTGCCCTGTAGTCCGCGACGCCGAGCTCTTCCCTAAAGCCCTCGAACGCTAACCAGGGGTCCGGTTGTGTCACGAGCCGGTCCACCGTGCGCCGGATGCGGACCGCATCGTCTTCACCCGCCAGAGTCGCCCGGTCGAGAAGAGCAGTAGCAAGTTGCGTGCGCAAGTCAGCCCAACCAGGAATCCCGGCTGATTGGCTGAGCCCGGCCCCGACGACGGCGACCACCGGTGTCGACTGAAGAGCAAGCGTGGTTTGAAGGCCCCTGTAGCTTCCTGATGAAAGTACTTGGTCTAACAGGTCCACTGACGTCCTCCGGTTCGTCGTCGCCTGGGGAAATGACGCCAATCCTACTGCAATGCAGCTCACTGGCCGGGTGTCCCGGGCGTGTCCTACCCTCCCACCTGCCCAGTCCTCGCCCGTCGCGTCAGCTGATGCGCCCGAATCTGGCACGTGGCACCTGGCCCTCAATTGACATCGTAAGGCGGGAAGGCGATGAACGTGCTCGACAGAGGGCCGGTCATTCGTAGGTCTCAGGTTGGTGCATGCACCCTCTTGCCAGGAGCGCTGGGTGAGCTCGCAAGTGTGAGGCAACTTGAGCAACTGGGCATAAGAGCGAGGTGTTGACCTTCGGGTGCCAGGCCCTGCTTGGGAAGCGCGTCGGGACGGAACGAAGTGCCTTTAACTTGAACTATGACGCCGTGCGCTGTGGGTAGCGACGGAGCAGGGCTCGACGGCCTTCGGATCCAGGTTGAGGCTGCGGCCGGAGCGTACGACGGGAATACGCCCTCTGCGATCCGGCGGCGGATGGTCTTCACGCTGACCCCGATCCTGGCGGCTGCCGTGGGCAACGACTCGTAGGTCCGAGTGGTCATGGCGCTGTCCCTTTTCCGGGCCCTGGCGGGACCTCAAAGACACAGGACCAGCTCGACGTAGTGCACGTCGCAACCCCCGGACTGCACGATCGGCGCGTTGCCGATCGCGGTCGCCCGATCGATGGGCATCGAGGTCGCTTACCTGCCCGGCCTCGCGATGCGCCGGATCGCCGACCTCCACCCGGGCACCGGGAAGACCGGCGCCCGCGACGCCTATGTGATCGCCGACGCCGCCCGAACGCTGCCACACACCCTGCGCAGAGTCGACGCCGGCGAGGAGACGCTGGCCGAGCTGAAGGTACTGGTCGGGTTCGACGACGACCTCGCCGGTGAAGCGACCCGCCTGTCGAACCGAATCCGCGGGCTGCTCACCCAAGTTCACCCTGCCCTGGAACGCGTACTCGGACCAAGATTGGCCACCAAACAGGTCCTCGCCCTGATCAAGACCCACGGCGGCCCCCAAGGCATGGCCACCGCCGGGAAGACCCGGCTGCTGCGGACCGCGACCAAGGCCAACCCGCGGCGGCAACCGAGCCCGTCGACGCCATCGTGAAGGCCCTTGGTGAACAAACAGTGACCGTTCCCGGGACCGCTGCGGCCGACACTGTCCTGCCCAAACTCGCGGCCAGCCTGGCCGCCGTGCTGGATCAGCGGGCCGAGATCGCCACCCAGGTCGAACAGGTCCTCGATGCACACCCTCTTGCCGAGGTCCTGACCTCCAGGCCCGGCGTCGGGGTCAGGACCGCAGCCCGCATCCTCCTCGACGTCGGCGACGGCAGCGCGTTCCGCACCGCCGGCCACCTCGCTGCCTACGCCGGACTCGCGCCGGTGACTCGCCGCTCGGGCACCTCGATCCGCGGAGAGTTCCCCGCCCGCAGCGGCAACAAGCACCTCAAGCGGGCACTGTTCCTTTCCGCGTTCGCCGCCCTACGAGCCGACCCCGTCAGCCGCGCCTACTACGACCGCAAGCGGGCCCAGGGCAAGAAGCACAACGCTGCACTCATCTGCCTCGCGCGCCGCCGCTGCGACGTACTCCACGCCATGCTCAAGGCACGAAGCCACTACCAGAGGCCACCCGTCGGATCAGCGCCGGCCGCTTGACACAGAACATAGGGACACCCCGTGCAACGTCTGCCCGGTCGTGGGCCGCGACGCTTTCCGGCATCAAGGGGTTGCGTGCGGGGAGGGGGCTGCTGTCGTCGTGGGAGCCACCGTGGTGGACACTGTGCTACGTGTCGGCGCGAGTACTTCGGTGTGATCTGCCAGCAGGGCGCCAACCTGCAGTGCGACGGCTCCGATGATGAAGGTGAACGCGCCGACGCGATAGAACCACCGGAGCTTGTGGTCGGAGTGCATCACCGCGGCCCCGGCGACCCGCTCGGTGCCGGTGCGGCCAGCCAGGAACGCGATAAGTCGCCCGACTCTCTGCGGGCTCCGCTGGGTGATGCCTGCGGTCATGTGTGCCTCGGGGAGGTACTGCGCGATGGCCTTCTCGAACTCCTCACCTTCCGAGACGGCTGCCTTCAGCAGGGGGTGGTACCACAGGCGATCTACGAAATAGAAGGCGTACCAGAGGATCAATCCGAGCACCAGGACGGCGCTGCCGAGGCTGATCGGGCCGAGGGTCGAACCGTCCTTGGCTGCAACTCCTGCGGCCCCAAGTGCGAAGGTGGCGACCGTGAGGGCGAGCCCTCGGATGCGCCACTCGATGTCGTTGAAGTGCTGCTGAACCTCCACTGACGTCTTCCACAGCGAGACGTAGTGCCCCAGCGCCTCGTTGGGGCTCAGGCACACGGGGTCGGGGGTGGGTCGGCAGCGCCGTCCGGGACGCAGACGCTTCTTGTCGGCCATGAGGTGAGCCTAGGCCAGCCCGAGAATGGGCAGGACCTCGGCGAACTCGCTTCGGCAGGTGTGGGTCGCCGTGATCGGTCGCGCGACGCCAACGTATCTTCGTTCCCGCTCGACGTCCTCGTCGGTCCAGTGGGTAACGCGCCTCAGCAGGTCGTAGCCCGGGTGCTGTTGCACTTCGCCGTAGAGGGCGTGGACATCAGTGACGTGCGCCTCTTGCGCCATCGCGACGTCCTTCATGAGGCTGTCCCCGATGTAGACGGCTTCCTGCGGCTTGAAGCCGGCGGAGTCGAGGATGGTGAGCAGCACCTGAGCGTTGGGTTTCAGAATGCCTCTGGGTACGTGTTGGTGTTCTGTCCGTTCGAGTGCGTACGCCTCCTCTGGTTGACTGCGCATCCTCTCGAAGCTCTTACCCTTCGGAAGATCGTGGTCGGGCGCCGAGTAGAGGACGTCGATGATGCCGTCTAGGCCGGTGCGCTTAATCCGCCACATGGTCCAGTAGGCCAAGGACTCGGTGTAGGCGATGACGCTGATCCCCGCGGACTTCAGCGCGCTGAGCGACTCGAGGACGCCCTGGTAGGGCCGAGTCCGTTCACGTCGCTCTCGGCGAAGGGCTTCAACGGCGCGGGGGAACGCTCTCCACGGTTCCACCCCGCCGGCAGCATCAAGTAGGGATGGCACTTCGCTTAGCAGGTTCGAGTACTCGGTTGTGGCGTACTTCTGATGGAGGATTCGGATTTCGCTCTCGAGGACGCTGCGCGGCACCCCAGAATCCTCTTCGAGCGCCTCCAGCATCGCCGAGAAGGACGCGTTCCACGCGGAGAACCAGTCCCACAAGGTGTTGTCCAGGTCAGTGACCAATACCCGCTTCAGATCCCGCGTCATAGGCTCAACGTACCGGCCCGATGCGACGATTCCGCGCCGCCCTTGAGGGCGACCGCGAAGACGACCGCCGGGCTGGGCCCCGACAGCGCCTCGCCGCGCTGACTGGCGAGGGAATGGTGGCCGGAGCCAAACAGGAGCCGCATCTGCTCGGCGGTCAGCGGGTCACCGGCGTCCAGGCCCTCGATGCCGGCCATCCCGGAGCCGACCCACACGTCGGGGGTCTCGCCCTTCTGCGCGTAGTAGGACGCCAGCCCGGTGTGGCCCTTCTCGATGGAGTCCATCGCAGCCACCTGCCGGGTCAGGTACTCGTACCCGTCCCCGACGGTCAGCTTGTGCAGACTCGACCAACTGGGGTCAACACGTGCCCGAATGGCTGTCATTGCAGCAGGCGGCCGCGGTGCACGGCGTGAGTGTCGACACCCTGCGGCGCCGCATCGCCTCAGGGAAGCTCCGGGCGTCACGGTTCGGCGTGAGGCTCATCCGAGTCCGCGTCGAGGATCTCGACCGGCTGTTCCGACCCATCCCCACGGGCGATGACCTCACTCAACGACGGGCCCGTGCGCGCAATCAGCGCCCCTGGTAAACCACTGATCGTCCTCACCGGCGCCGCGCACCTCATGGTGCGCGGCGCTTCATGCCTGCGTCTGCGAGCTGGCGCGACCCCACGTCACGCGGATCCACGACGGCCGCGTCCGGGGCGCTCAAGTGCTCGGGCGAGAACAGGTCACGAAAACTCGGGGCACGCTCGGGGGCACGAATCGTGAAGCAGAGCACCATAGATCCCGAAAAGAAGATTCCCGCCCTAGTCAGAGCGGGAATCGATGTGGCGGAGGATACGAGATTCGAACTCGTGAGGGCGTGAACCCAACCCGGTTTCCAACCGAGCGCCATAGGCCTCTAGGCGAATCCTCCGTCGGACATGCTAACCGATGCCGCAGCGTCCGCCCAATCGGGTGTCGGCATTGACGCGGCACCCGTCGACACCGTCGAATGGGGGCATGCGCATCGCCCTGGCCCAGGTCGTCGCGGGCACCGACCCCACCGCGAACCTCGGCCTCGTGCGCGCCCACGCCACCCGGGCGCTGGACGTCGGCGCCGAGCTCGTGGTCTTCCCCGAGGCGATGATGGCCAGTTTCGCGACCCGCTCCGCCGACGTGGCCGAGCCGCTGGACGGGCCGTGGGTGCACGGCGTCCGTCAGTTGGCGCACGGGCTCGGCATCGCGATCGTGGCCGGCATGTTCACCCCCGGCGGCCCCCGCCCCGACGAACCCGACCGTCGCCGCGCCCGCAACACCCTCGTCGTCGTTGACGCGACCGGGGAGCTGGTCGCGACCTACGACAAGATCCACCCGTTCGACGCGTGGGGCTTCGTCGAGTCCCGCCACGTCGAGCCGGGGGACGCCCCGACCCTCGTCACCCTCGGCGGCGTCCGCTTCGGTCTGGCCACCTGCTACGACGTGCGCTTCCCCGAGCTGTTCAAGCACCTGGCCCACGCCGGCGCCGAGGTCGTGCTCGTGCCGGCGTCCTGGGCGAACGGCCCCGGCAAGGCCGAGCAGTGGCGGGCGCTCTGCGTCGCCCGCGCCCTGGACACCACCTGCTTCATCGTCGCCCCCGGCCAGGCCGACCCCGCCACCGTCGGTGTGGAGGTCAGGCCCGGCTCCCCGACGGGGGTTGGCCACAGCGTCGTGGTCAGCCCCTTGGGGGAGGTGCTCGCCGAGGGCGGGGCCTCCCCGGAACTGCTGGTGGTCGACATCGACACCGCCGGTCTTGAGGACGCCCGCGGGAGGCTCCCCGTGCTGGCCACGTCGCGTTTCACGATCTCCCCGCCGGAAGCCGGCTGACCCCGTCGGCCGTGCGCGGAGGGTGGCCCGCGGCATCGGTTATGATGGGCGTCGGGTCCCCGCGCGGTGGTACCTCGCCCAACTCCCCCAGGGCCGGAAGGCAGCAAGGGTCAGTGAGCTCTGTCAGGTGCGCGGGGGCCCTTCTGCGTCCCGGCGCGGCGGTGTCGGCGCGACCCAGTAGGGTGCGGAGCGTGGCAGGAGACGCGATGGGTGGTCTGTTCGACGACGACGAGGGTGTGGTCGCCGACGAGGCCGTGGACGCCTACGCCCAGGACGGTCCCGACCTGTTCGGCACCGAGCCGGACGAGCTCATCCTGCCCAGCGAACCCACCCCGGTTGACGACCCCGAGATGGAGATCGAACTCGACGAGATGGACGAGATCCCCGTCGACCCGGAGGAGGACGAGCCGACCGACGAGGCCGGGCCCGAGGCGTCCGCCCCTGAGCCCGCCCGACCGACGGGGCTCGCGCCCCCGCCCGCAGCCCCTGCGCCGACCGCGCCCGCGCGCCGCGACGCCCCCCTGGCCCTGTACCGCCGCTACCGGCCGGACACCTTCGACCAGGTCATCGGCCAGGAGCACGTGACCGAGCCGCTGCAGCGCGCGCTCACCAACAACCGGGTCAACCACGCCTACCTGTTCAGCGGCCCGCGCGGCTGCGGCAAGACCACGTCGGCGCGCATCCTGGCCCGCTGCCTCAACTGCGAGCAGGGCCCGACGCCGACCCCGTGCGGCACGTGCCGCTCCTGCCGCGACCTGGCGCGCGGTGGCACCGGCAGCATCGACGTGATCGAGATCGACGCGGCCTCCCACGGCGGCGTCGACGAGGCGCGCGACCTGCGCGAACGGGCGTTCTTCGCCCCGGTGCACAGCCGCTACAAGATCTACATCATCGACGAGGCCCACATGGTGACCCCGCAGGGCTTCAACGCGCTGCTGAAGGTCGTGGAGGAGCCGCCGCCCCACGTGAAGTTCATCTTTGCCACGACCGAGCCCGAGAAGGTGATCGGCACGATCCGGTCGCGCACGCACCACTACCCCTTCCGGCTCGTGCCGCCGCGCACGCTGAGCGCCTACCTCGCGGAGCTCTGCGAGGCCGAGGGCGTCACGGTCGACCAGACGGTGCTGCCGCTGGTGGTCCGGGCCGGCGCCGGCTCGGTGCGTGACTCGCTGTCGGTGCTCGACCAGCTGCTCGGCGGCGCCGCCGAGGGCGGCGTCAGCTACGCCCAGGCCACCGCGCTGCTGGGCTACACCCCCGACAGCCTGCTCGACGAGATCATGGACGCCTTCGCCGCCGGTGACGCCCACGGGGTGTTCGCGTGCGTGGACAAGGTGATCGAGGTCGGCCAGGACCCGCGCCGCTTCGCCGAGGACCTGCTCCGCCGCCTCCGCGACCTCATCGTCGTCTCCGCCGTGCCGGACGCCCTCGCCACCGGCCTCGTCGACGTGGCCGCCGACCAGGGCGAACGCCTCACCACGCAGGCCAACGGCATGGGCCGCGGCGAGCTCACGCGGGCCGCCGAGGTCATCGCCAAGGGCCTGACCGACATGCGCGGCACCACGGCCCCGCGCCTCCACCTCGAACTCATGTGCGCGCGCGTGCTGTTGCCGGGCGCCGACGTCGACGAGCGCGGCGTCCACGCCCGCCTCGACCGACTGGAGCGCAGGCTCCAGATGGCGGCCGGTGCCGACTCGCACGCCCCGCGTCCCGAACGGGCGGACGGCCCCGCCGAGGTCCCGGCGCCCCAGCGCCCGGCGCCGAGCCCGCAGCCCGGCCCCGCCCCGCGCCCGCAGGAGGCGGCCCCGGCCGCGCCGCAGGGCCGCCCGGCGCCAGCACCGACGGGCGATCCGTGGGCCGCTCCGTGGCCGGAGTCCGCACCGGCCCGGCGCCCCGAGCCGCAGCAGGAGCGCCGTCCCCAGCCGCCTGCCGAGCAGCCGCGCCGGGAACAGGTGCCCGCGGCGTCCGCCCTGCCGGCCACCCCGGCCGCACCCGCGGCGTCCGGGGGCGACCCGGCGGTGCTCACCACCGCCCAGATCCGCAACCAGTGGCCCGACGTGCTGGAGAAGATCAAGGGCCGCCGACGCGTCACGTGGATCACGGTCCGCGAGAACGCGGTGGTGCACGACTTCAGCGGTGGCGTCCTGACGCTGGCGTTCAACAACCCGGGCGCCCGCGAGAGCTTCTCCCGCGGTGGCAGCGACCAGGTCGTCCGCGAGGCGGTGCTGGAGGTGCTGGGCGTGGCGGCCACCATCCAGACCGTCGCCGGCGACGAGCCGCCGCCCCCGCCGAGCCCGGCCTTCGACACCGCGCCCGCGCCCAGCAATCCCGAGCCGCCGCCAAGCACCCAGGGACCGGACGCCGCGGCCGCTGCGCTCGCGGCCCGGGGCGCCGAGCAGGCGCGCGCGAACATCCAGGCGACCCAGGTGGGTCCGGTGGACGAGGGCGAGGAGGCGGAGGAGTCGCTCGACGACATCGACCTCGACGGCGTCACGAACGTCGACGAACTGCTCACCCGACACCTCGGTGCGGAGTTCCTCGGCGAGGAGGAGCCCGGGTAGTGAGCGCCGGGCTGGCGGATCGCCCGGGGCCTTCGGCCCGGCGTGATCCGCGGGCTCAGGCGTTCGGCGAGGAGCCGGACGCCGGCAGGATCGGGTTCGGGCAGTAGCTGAATGTGCCCGCGTTGCCGGCGTGGTAGCTGGCCTGGTTGCCCGCGACGCTGAGGACGAGCCGGTGCCCCGGCACGAGCGCCTGGGTGTACATCTTCCCCGGCTCGGGGCAGCCGAGGCTGCCGTCGTTCCAGGTGATCGACTCGTAGGCGACGACCGTCACGTTGACCGGGTCCACGCCCAGGCGCTCAGCCTCGGCCTGCACCGCGGCCTGCACCTCGGGTCGCGTCACGATCTCCTCCGGCACGGGCGTGGCCGGGGTGGACACCGGCGGCGAGATCGGGCCGGGGGTCGTGCGCTCGGGGAGGGGCTTGGTGGGGGACGCCAACGGGGGGCGTTCGCTGGGGCTGGTCACGGGTTCTCCCGGGGTCGTGGCGCAACCAGTGAGCAGCGCGCCCATGAGAACGCCCGCTGCGAGCGCGGCGGACAGGGATCGGGACGTGCGTGGTCGGTGCATGGCGTCCTCCTTGTCGCCAGCGTAGTCGCCGGACCGCCCTCAGGGGTCACCCCTCGGATCACCTACGATGGGGGCGACGTGAGGAGGTCACCGATGTCGATGTTCGGCACCGAGGGCGGGTTCGACATGAACGCGCTGCTGGCGCAGGCCCAGGCCATGCAGGAGCAGATGCAGAGCGCGCAGTCAGAGCTGGCGGCGCGGACGGTCACCGGCACGGCGGGCGGTGACCTCGTCACCGTGACGATGACGGGCGCCGGTGAACTCACCGCGGTGCGCATCGACCCGAAGGCGGTCGACCCCGACGACGTCGAGACCCTCGGCGACCTGGTGGTGCTGGCCGTCCGCGACGCCAACAACCAGGTGCAGGCGCTCGCCGCCGCCGCGATGCCGCAGATCCCCGGCCTGCCCTTCTAGGCGCAGGCGACGTGTACGAAGGCCCCATCCAGGCCCTGATCGACGAGCTGGGCCGGCTGCCGGGCGTGGGCCCCAAGAGCGCCCAGCGCATCGCGTTCCACCTGATGAACGCCGACCGCGAGGAGGTCGACCGCCTCGCGGACGCCCTCCGCGAGGTCGCCGACAAGGTGCGCTTCTGCGACCTCTGCTTCAACGTGTCGGAGGACACCACCTGCCGGATCTGCCGCGACCCGCGCCGCGACCAGTCGACGATCTGCGTCGTGGAGGAGTCCAAGGATGTCGCCGCGATCGAGCGCACGCGCGAGTTCCGCGGGCTGTACCACGTGCTCGGGGGCGCGATCAGCCCCATCGACCACGTCGGCCCCGAGGACCTGCACGTCGCCGAGCTGCTGCGCCGCCTGTCGGGCCCGGTCGTCGCCGAGGTCATCCTCGCCACCGACCCGAACGTCGAGGGCGAGGCCACCGCCACGTACCTGACCCGGCTGCTGGCGCCCACCGGCATCACGGTCTCGCGGCTGGCGTCCGGCCTGCCGGTCGGCGGCGATCTGGAGTTCGCCGACGAGGTCACCCTCGGGCGCGCGTTCGCCGGCCGCCGCCAGGTCGGGGTGTGACGTGGGCGTCCGCCTGATCGCGACCGACGTGGACGGCACGCTCGTCCGCTCCGACCACCGCACCATCAGCCCCCGCAACCGCGTCGCGTTCGCCGCGGCCAGGCAGGCGGGCATCGACGTGCTCGCCATCTCCGGGCGCCAGCCCTACTCGATCGGCGCGATCGTCGCGGGATCACCGCTGGAGGGCTTCGTCGTCGGTTCCAACGGGGCCGTCGCGGTCGACCTCGCCAACCGGCACGTCCTGTTCGAGGAACTCCTCGACGTCGACGCCCAACGCACCCTCGCCCACGCGATGCTGGCGGAGTTCCCCGAGGCGCGGGTCGTCTCGGTGCGCTCGGCGGGCAACGAGTACGTCGCCCAGCACGGCTACGTCGGCGAGCAGGACCCGGGCGCGGAGAACGCCCTGTGGCCCGTGTCGCACCGCTTCGCCGACCTCGACGACGTGCTCGCCGAGCCCTCGCTCAAGCTGGTGGTGAAGCACCCTGACCCGACGGTGGCCCCCGAGCAGATGCTCGAGGTGGCCCGGGGCCTGGCCGTGCCGGGCACGCACCCGACGACGTCCGGCGCCCCGTTCCTGGAGGTCGGGCGCGCGGGGGTCTCCAAGGCGTCCGCCCTGGCCCGCTTCGCCGCCGACCGGGGCATCGACCCCGCCGACGTGGTCACCTTCGGCGACAACCTCAACGACGTCGAGATGCTCCGCTGGGCAGGTCTGGGCGTGGCGATGGGCAACGCGGTCGCCGGGGCCAAGGAGGCGGCCGACGAGGTCACCCTCCACCACGAGGCGGACGGCGTGGCCGTCGTGATCGAGCGCCTGCTCGGGCTCTGAGCCGGCGCCCCACGCTAGAGGGCGGCCAGCAGGCGCCCAGTCGGGCGCCCAGGGCGAGCGCCGCGGTCGACTTCCCCGAGCCCGCCACGCCGTGCAGCAGGATGCGCCGTGCCCGGCGCACGTCGTCGATCGTGGCGGTGGGCACCGCGCCAGCCTAGTCTGGGGCCATGCGCGCTGCATACGTAGAAGTTGCCAACCCGGCCGATCCGCTGGCCGCCCTGGTCGTGGGGGAGCGACCAGACCCCGAGGTGCGGCAGGGGTGGGTACGCGTCCGGGTGCGGGCCGCCTCGCTGAACCACCACGACGTGTGGTCGCTGCGCGGGGTGGGCCTGCCGCCCGAGCGCATGCCGATGATCCTCGGCACGGACGCCGCGGGCACCACGGACGAGGGGCGTGAGGTCGTCGTCCACCCGGTCATCTCCTCGGACGGCTGGGCGGGGGACGAGACGCTCGACCCCAAGCGGTCGCTGCTCTCCGAGGTGCACCAGGGCACCCTCGCGGAGTGGGTGGTCGTGCCCGAGCGCAACGTGGTCGACAAGCCGGCTGCCCTCACCTTCGAGGAAGCCGCGTGCGTCCCGACCGCCTACCTCACCGCGTTCCGGATGCTCACGCGCGACGCCGGGCTGTGGAAGCCGGGCACGGTCCTGGTCCAGGGCGCCTCGGGAGGGGTCGCCTCGGCGGCCATCCAGCTCGCCAAGGCGCTCGGCCATCGGGTGTGGGCCACCGCCCGGACCGAGGCCAAGCGCGACTTCGCCCGCTCGCTCGGTGCCGACGAGGCCTTCGAGCCGGGCGCGCGCCTGCCCGAGCGGGTGGACCTCGTCGTGGAGACCGTGGGTGAGGCGACCTGGGCGCACTCGCTGAAGTCGCTGCGCCCCGGCGGCACCGTCGTGGTGTGCGGCGCGACGTCCGGCGCCAACCCGCCCGCGGACCTCAACCGCGTCTTCTTCCTGCAGTTGCGGGTCATCGGCTCGACCATGGGCAACAAGGAGGAGCTCGCGGGCGTCATGGCGCTCATGGAGCGCGCGGGCGTCCGGCCCCGGATCGACCGTGTGGTCGGCTTCGACGCCCTGCCGGACGCCGTGGCCGCGCTCACGGCCGGCGACGTGCTGGGCAAGGTGGTGTTGCAGCCCTGAGGGGTTTCGAGGGCCGCGCCCCGCGGTTGTTCGAGCGCTCCGACGGGCTGGAGCGCCTGATCCGCCGGCGCCGGCAGCGGCGGACGTACCCTGAAGCCGCGCATCCCCGCGAGGCGCGGGTCCCGATCGTGGCGCTGGCCACCCGCGTCGGGGCGGCCGCCCTGGTGGCGGGGGCGTCCGCGGCGGAGGCGACCCAAATGATCCTGCGCCTCGGCATCGCGCTGGAGGTGCCCCTGCACGTCGACGTCACCTACACCTCGATCATGGTCAGCGCGCCAGACATCGGCGGCTCGGCGCCGGTGACGATGGTGCGGACGGTGCCCGCGCTGGCCCGGGATTACGCCCGGCTGGGCCACCTCGTCGGGATCGTGGACCGCGTCTGCGCCGCTGAGCTCGAACCGGCGGAGGCTTCCCGGCAGCTCAAGGAGCGCGAGCTCTCGGGCATGGAGTACCGCCGCTGGGTGCGCTTCGGCGCCGCGTTCGCCCAGGGCGCGAGCATCTGCGCGCTGCTCGGCGGTGTGGCCCTGGACATGCTGGTCGCGGGGCTCGCCACCGTTCTCATCGCGATGGTGACGGTGGGGCAGCAGGTGCGGCGGGGCTCCTACTTCTTCACGCAGGTGGCCGCCGGTGCGATCCCGACCGCGCTGGCCGTGATGCTCATGTACCTGCGCCGCTTCGGCGTCGACGAGCTCTGGACGCTGTCGCCTGCGCTCGTCGTCGCCTCCGGAATGGTGTCGATGCTGGCCGGCATGGGCGTCGTCGCCGCCGCGCAGGACGCCCTCGACGGCTACTTCATCACCGCCGGCGCCCGCGTCGTCGAGTTGCTGATGCGCACGGGCGGGCTGATCCTCGGCGTGGCCGGCGTCCTCTGGCTCGCCGTCCGGATCGGCGCCCCCGCCTACCTGGCGCCCGAGGCGGTCACACCTCCCCACCCGGTGGTGCAGATCGTCGCCGCCGGCGCCTTCACGGTGGCCCTCGGCGTGGTCAGCGGGCTCGGCCCGCGCGGAGCCGTCATCGTCGGCGCGTTCGGTGCGTTGGGCTGGGCCGCCTACCTGCTCGCGCTGACCCCGGTCGGCGGGGAGTACCCGATCGCCGCCGGCCTGGCCGCGGCCGTGGTGGGCCTGCTCGCGCACCTGATGGCCCGCAAGCTGGGGCCTCCCGCCGTCGCGATCATCACCGTCGGCATCGCGCCGCTCATGCCCGGCATGTTCCTCTACCGGGCGCTGTTCCGGCTCGTCGTGGGGACGCCCGCGGTCCACCCACGCGACACCGCCGAGGAGCTGTTCATGCTCGCCGCCCTCACCGGCATCGGCCTGGCGCTGGGCAGCTCCGTGGGCGCCGCGGTCGGACGCCGCCTGGCGCAGCCCACCGAGCGCGTCGCACGTCTGGCGACCCAGATCGCGTTGGGGCGCGGCCGGCTGCGGGAGTGACCCCGAACGTCAGCCGAACACGCCCGCCAGGGCGAGGAACCCGACGCCGAACCCGACCAGCACGACGCCCAGCGGCACGATCGCGATCGGACGGATCTCGCGCGGCAGCGTGCGCACCAGCACGATCGACCCGACGACGACCAGCACGCCGACGCCCATGAGGAACCAGAGCAATCCATCCATCGCGGTCGACCCTAGTGGAGTGGGCGCCGATGGCGGTCGGCGCGGCGTCCGCCTACACTGGGCCCCGTCGCAGGGCATCGATGGGGCCATCACCCCGGAGCTGCCGGAAGAACGGGACGCACGGCGTCCTCACTAGAACCGGCCGCGGCGAGCAAGAGTGGGACGGCTTCGGCAGGCTCAGCCAGCGGGAGGCGTCCAAGAAGGGTGGTACCGCGGGGTTCGCCTCGTCCCTTCGGCTTCGACAGGCTCAGCCAACCGAAAGACGAAGAGGGACCACATGACCACCCAGCCCGGGTACAACGTCGTCGCGCCGCAGGTCGACCTGCCGGCGCTGGAGCACGACGTGCTCGCGTTCTGGCGCGACAACGACACCTTCAGCAAGTCGCTGGCGCAGACCGCCGACGGCCCCCGTTGGACGTTCTACGAGGGCCCACCCACCGCCAACGGCATGCCGGGCACCCACCACATCGAGGCGCGCGCGTTCAAGGACGTGTTCCCGCGCTTCAAGACGATGCAGGGCTTCCGCGTCGACCGGAAGGCCGGGTGGGACTGCCACGGACTGCCCGTCGAGCTCGCCGTCGAGAAGGAGCTGGGCTTCTCCGGCAAGGCCGACATCGAGGCCTACGGCGTCGAGGCGTTCAACGAGCGTTGCCGCGCGTCGGTCACCCGCCACGTCGACGCCTGGACCGGCCTGACCGAGCGCATGGGCTACTGGGTCAACATGGACGAGGCGTACTGGACGATGTCCACCGACTATGTGCAGTCGGTGTGGTGGAGCCTCAAGCAGATCCATGACGCCGGCCTGCTCGTCGAGGACTACCGCGTCGCCCCCTACTGCCCGCGCTGCGGCACGACGCTGTCCGACCACGAGCTCGCCCAGGGCTACGAGGACGTCACCGACCCGTCGGTCTACGTCCGCTTCCCGCTGACCTCCGGCCCGCTCGAGGGCAAGGCCGACCTGCTCGTCTGGACCACGACCCCCTGGACGCTCGTCTCCAACACCGCCGTCGCGGCGCACCCCGACGTCACCTACGTGGTCGCCTCGAAGGACGACGACACCCTCGTCATCGCCGAGCCGCTGGCCGAGAAGGTGCTGGGCGAGGGCTGGAAGCTCGGCCCGTCGTTCTCGGGGAAGGAGATGGAGGGCTGGCGCTACGGGCGTCCGTTCGAGCTGGTCGAGTTCCCCGACGTCGTCGGCGGCACGCACTACGTCGTCAACGCCGAGTACGTCACGGTTGAGGACGGCACCGGCCTCGTGCACCAGGCGCCCGCCTTCGGCGAGGACGACATGATCACCTGCCGCGCCTACGGGCTGCCGATGGTGAACCCGATCCGCCCCGACGGCACCTTCGCGCCCGACGTTCCGATGGTGGGTGGGCAGTTCTTCAAGACCGCCGACAAGGCGCTCGTCGCCGACCTGCAGCAGCGCGGGCTGATGTTCCGCGTGCTCGACTACGACCACAGCTACCCGCACTGCTGGCGCTGCCACACCACGCTGCTCTACTACGCGCAGCCGTCCTGGTACATCCGCACCACCGCGATCAAGGACGCGCTGGTCCGCGAGAACGAGAAGACCAACTGGTACCCCGAGCACATCAAGCACGGGCGCTACGGCGACTGGCTGAACAACAACGTCGACTGGGCGTTGAGCCGCAAGCGGTACTGGGGCACCCCGCTGCCCATCTGGCGCTGCGAGGACGACCACCAGGTCTGCATCGGCTCGCTCGCGGAGTTGGGCCAGCTGGCCGGCCAGGACCTCGACGAGCTTGACCCGCACCGCCCGTTCGTCGACGACATCACCTTCGGCTGCCCGACCTGCGGCAAGCCGAGCCACCGCGTGCCCGAGGTCATCGACGCCTGGTACGACTCGGGCTCGATGCCGTTCGCGCAGTGGGGCTACCCGTGGGCGCCGGGCTCGGAGGAGCAGTTCCAGCAGGCCTTCCCCGCCGACTTCATCTGCGAGGCCATCGACCAGACGCGTGGCTGGTTCTACTCGCAGATGGCGGTCTCGACCCTTGTCTTCGACCAGTCCGACTTCAAGAACGTCCTGTGCCTGGGCCACATCCTCGCCGAGGACGGCCGCAAGATGTCCAAGCACCTGGGCAACATCCTCGAGCCGATCCCGCTCATGGACCAGCACGGCGCTGACGCGGTGCGCTGGTTCATGGTGGCGGGCGGCTCGCCGTGGGCTTCTCGCCGGGTGGGTCACACCACGATCCAGGAGACCGTCCGCAAGGTGCTGCTGACGTTCTGGAACGCGGTCAGCTTCCAGTCGCTGTACGCCCGCACCAACGGGTGGACGCCCACCGGCGCGGCCCCGGCCGTGGCCGAGCGGCCGGTGATGGACCGCTGGCTCGTCGCCGTGCGCAACGACCTGGTCCGCGACGTCAGCGAGGCGCTGGAGGCCTTCGACACCCAGCGCGCCGGATCCCTGCTCTCGGAGTTCGTCGACGACCTCTCCAACTGGTACGTGCGGCGCTCGCGCCGCCGCTTCTGGGACGGCGAGGCCTCCGCGCTGTGGACCCTGCACGAGACCATCGACACCGTCACCCGCCTCATGGCCCCGATGGCGCCGTTCATCACCGAGCGCGTGTGGCAGGACCTCGTGGTCGCCGCCGTGCCGGGTGCGCCCGAGTCGGTGCACCTGGCCGCGTGGCCGACCGTGGACGCCGAGGCCTCCGACCCCGAGCTGGTGGCGTCCATGCGCCTGACCCGGCGCCTGGTCGAGCTCGGTCGCGGCGCCCGCTCCGAGGCGCAGGTCAAGACGCGCCAGCCGCTGCGCCGCGTGCTGGTGCCGTCGGCGTCCTTCGCACGGCTGACCGACGAGCTGGTGGCCGAGATCGCCGCCGAGCTCAATGTGGGCGCGGTGGAGTCGTTCGCGTCGGCAGGCGACCTCGTCGACCACTCCGCCAAGGGCAATTTCCGGGCGCTGGGCAAGCGGTTCGGCAAGGACACCCCGAAGGTTGCCCAGGTGATCGCCGACGCGGACGCCGCCGCCCTGGCCGCTTCGCTCGCCGCGACGGGCGAGGCCACGGTCGACTGGGCCGGCGGCACGGTCGTGACCGCCGACGAGGTCATCGTCTCCGAGCGGCCGCGCGAGGGCTGGTCGGTGGTCAACGAACAGGGCGAGACCGTCGCGCTCGACCTCGAGCTGACCCCCGAGCTGGTGCGCGCGGGGCTGGTCCGCGAGGTCGTCCGCATGGTGCAGGACGCCCGCAAGCGCCTCGGGCTCGAGGTCTCCGACCGGATCTCCCTGACCTGGGCGGCCGGCGGCGAACTCGGCGAGGCCCTGCGCGGGGCGTCCGCCCTGGTGGCCGACGAGGTGCTGGCCACCTCGATCGTCGAGGGGGAACCGACCGGCACCGTCGTGACCGACGAGGAGCTGGGCCTGAGCTTCTCGGTGGCCAAGGCCTGATCGTCGCCGCCCACGGGGACGAGGAGGACGTCGCCGAGAGCCCCGAGCCGGGCGTCTGAGCCTCAACCCTCGGGCGCCGGCTCCAGCGCCGCGAGCGCGGCGTCCGTGCCGAGCATGCCCGCGAGGTCGTGCCCGACGCCGGGCACGACGATGAGGGGCTGGCGCGTGGCGACCTCGGGGCCGAACATCTCCCGGATGTGCCGGACGTAGTTCACCGCGCGCTCCTCCCGGTTGGCGCCCTCGGCCATCGCGCCGCAGCTGCGGTCGAGCGAGGCCGAACGCGGGTCGTCGTCTGCGGTGCCGATGAGGTACCGCACCGAACGCCGTGCGTACTGCTCCTCGATCTGCCCGATGGACAGCCGCGAGGCGTACCGGTTGCGGTGGTCGAGGCCGTAGCGCCACGCGTTCCAGGCCGGGCAGTCGGCGGTCGGCCCGGGGCGCTCGTCGGAGAACCACACGTAGCTGGACGGGTTGATCACCACGTACGCGTCCAGTTCGGTGGGGGAGACCGCGGCGTAACGGTTCGTGAGCTGGCCGCCCCCGGAGAAGCCCACCAGCGTGACCGCCCGGTCGTCGAGGCGCGCGACCAGCTCGTCGAGCGCGGCGTACGAGGAGGCGCCCGCGTCCGACTCGGCCCCCTCGGGCCACGTCATCGTGCCCCACACGTGGCCGCCGGGGAGGGCGTCCACCGACGTCGCGAAGTGGGGCGCCAGCACGACCGTGCCCGCCGGCTCGCCACCCAACGCGTCCACCACGGCCTGCCGCATGCCGCAGGCGTTGCGGTCCAGCCCGTGCACGGCCACGATGACGCGGCGGACGTCGGCGCCCCAGCCCTCGATCGGGGCCGAGGCGCAGTAGGCGAGGCCGCCCCCGGCGACCTGCACGGTGTGGACGAGGTCGCCCTTGGGCGGCTGCTCCAGCGGGTGCTGCGCGCACGCCGCCAGGACGGGGGCGGCGAGCAGGGCCGCCACGGCCACGCGCCACCGCATCAGCCCATCGCCTCGTCCCAGGCCTGGGCGAACACATCGCCCATCGACTCCAGGTAGGCCCGCGAGAGGTGGTTGGAGTCCATGTAGACGTAGGTGTTGCCGATCACGCCCGGGCAGATGCTCACCTTGGTCGGGGGGCAGAACCAGTCGGAGAAGTCGAGGTAGTACTGGTTCGGCAGGTCGGCCAGGCCGCCGGTCGGCCACGCCTCGCCGAGCTTGTCGGCGCGGCGTGCCGAGCAGCGCGGGTCGTCGGTGCCGTACCGCTGGATGCACTCAGGCATGTCGAAGGCCCAGCGCGGGTTGTCGCGGACGTTGACCACCGCGATGCCGGCGTGGGCCACCGGGGCGATCGCCTCGGCCCACCCCCAGTCGTCGTGCTCGGCGCCGTCGGCGCGGGTGGAGGAGCCGGTGCTGATCACCTGGTCGGGCCGCGTCTCGAGGAGCCACGCGATGGCCTCGTCGGTGTACTCGGTGCAGCCCGGGTCGGGGTTGGGGGAGCCCACCCGGCAGGCCGCCCGGCCGTACGCGGCCAAGCGCCATCCCCGTTCCTCGGCCAGCGGGATGAGCGTCGTCAGCCACTGGAAGGCGTGGCTGTCGCCGACCACGGCGACCACGCGGGTCGGGGTCCCCTCGGGCTCCAGGACGCCGCACCAGCCCAGGTCCGGGCGCGCCGGGTGGCCCGGGACGCCCTCCTCGCAGGGCGGCAGGTCCTGGGGCCAGTCGAGGGCGATGGCCCGGTCGCCCGGGGCGATGCCGCGGCCGGGCGTGGGGCTCGGAGCGGTGGGCAGCGCGGGGGCGGGCGTGACGGCGGCGTCCGGGCCCGGGGTGAGGGCGCGGGCGCCGGGGCGCTGTTCGGGCGCCAGCGCGGCCGTGGCGCGGTCGTCCGCCTCCACCAGAGCGGCCACGCCGCCCAGAACGGAGGTCGCCATCAGGGTGAACGCCACGATCGCCGTCGCCGCGTACCGCTTGGAGCGCAGCAGGTCGAGGCGGTGGAAGCGGCGCTCCACCAGCCGGGTCGACAGGTCGGCCAGCACGAACGACAGGGCCAGGATCGTCAGGGAGTCGACCGGTCCGGTGCGGTGGTCGCCGTTGGAGGTCAGGACGACGGTGAAGACGTAGACCGGCCAGTGCCACAGATAGAGCGAGTACGCGCGGTTGGCCACGAAGGTGACCGGACGCCGTGACAGCCACCACGCGGCGTGCCCGGCGTCGTCCGACCGGGGGCCCGACAGGATGACCAGCGCCGCGGCCGCCAGCGGCGGCAGGGCCGCCCAGGCCGGGAACGCACCGCGTCCCCACAGCAGGCCCGTGGCCAAGAGGAGGGCCACGCCCGCCCACGAGAGGGCCCGGGCGAGCGCGGCCGGCATTCGGAGCGTGGGCAGCAGGGCCACCAGCCCGGCGGCGGTGAACTCCCACGCGCGCGCCCACGTCTCGAAGTAGGCAGCGGCAGGGTCGACCTCCACCCGGTGTACCGCCCAGGCGAACGAGGCGACGGTGGCCAGGCCCAGCACGACCGCCAGGGTCCGCCGGATCGGGATGCCGCGGTGGCGCTCCAGGGCCGCGGCGGCCACGAACACCAGCGGCAGGAGGACGAACAACTGCCCCTGCAGCGACAGGCTCCAGAAGTGCTGGAACGGGTTGAGGCGCTGGGGGTCGGCGACCATGTAGTTCGCCTCGTCGGCGATGAGTCGCCAGTTCTCGCGGTAGATCAGGGACGCCCGCGCGTGGTTGAGCAGCCCCTCGTAGCGCGTCGGCGGCAGCACCACCCACCCGACTGCCGTCGTCGCCGCCACCACGATGGCGGCCAGCGGCACGAGCCGGCGGAACCGCTGCACCAGGAAATCGAGCAGCCGGAAAGCGGTGCCCTTGCGGACGAAGCTGGCCGTCATCAGGAAGGCCGAGATGAACAGGAACACGTCCACGCCGCCGGAGACGCGGCCCGCCGTCCAGAGGTGGTAGGCCACCACGAGCAGGATCGCGACACCGCGCAGTCCGTGGATCTCGGGGCGGAAGCCCGCGGCAGAAGGCTGCATGGCTCCTCACGCGGTGTCGGGGGGTCGGGAACCCACCATCCTACCCCGGGACGCCCCGGGCCCACCCGGGTCAGGGGACGCGGTGCGTCCAGGCGTCGGTGAGGAACTTGGAGTCCATGAGCGCGCGGGCGGCGTCCAGTTCGGCGTCGGTGTAGGACGCCTCGCGCACGTCGTGGGTCGCGGCGAAGGACGCCATGAAGCGCCGGATGATCTCGTCCCGCGGCAGGCCCGTCTGCGAGCGCATCGGGTCGACGCGCTTGTTGGCCGATTTGGTGCCCTTGTCGGACATCTTCTCCCGGCCGATGCGCAGCACCTCCAGCATCTTGTCGGCGTCGATGTCGTAGGCCATCGTCACGTGGTGCAGGACGGCGCCGGCCGCGAACCGCTTCTGGGCGGCGCCGGCGATCTTGCCCTTCTCCGAGGCGATGTCGTTCAGCGGCACGTAACGCGCCTGGATGCCGACGTCGGCCAGGGCCGTCATCACCCAGTCATCCAGGAACGCGTAGCTCTGCTCGAAGCTGAGGCCCTCGACCAGCGAAGTCGGGGCGTGCAGGGAGTAGGTGATGCAGTTGCCCGGCTCCATGAACATCGCCCCGCCGCCCGAGATGCGCCGCACCACGCCGATGCCGTGCCGGGCCGCGCCCTCGGGGTCGATCTCGTTGCGGTAGCTCTGGAAGGAGCCCATCACCACCAGCGGGGAGTCCCAGTCCCAGAACCGCAGCGTCGGCGGCCGCGTGCCGGCCGCGACCTCGCGGGTGAGCACCTCGTCGAGGGCGACGTGCATGGCCGGCTGCAGCGTGACCGGGCCGATGAGGTCGAAGGTGTGATCGGCCCACCCGGTCGCTTTGCCGAGCGCGCGGCGGACGGCGATCCCCACGGACGTCGGCGTGAAGCCAATCATCTCGACCCCGTCAGGCAGGGCGGCCTCGATCGCGCGAGCCAGCCCATCCGCGTTGGTGGTGTCGGGGAGGCCCGCCAGGGCGGCGTTGATGTCCTCCAGCGCCTCGTCCGGCTCGAGGAAGAAGTCGCCGTGCACGAACGCCCGGGTGATCATCCCGTCCGCGACCTCGACGTCGACCGCGACCAACTTGCCGCCGGGAACCTTGTACTCGCCACGCATGACCGCCAGCGTAGGCCTCCTACCTCTCCAGGTACGGTGGGGGGCTTGCGCTGGTTGTTGCTGATCTGGCTGAGCACGATGCTGCCGATGATCGCGATGATGATGAACGTGGCCCAGTTGCCGGTGACGATGCCCATGACGATGGCGGCCGGCCAGATGACGCCCTTGGCGACGGCGAGCCAATCGGTGTTGCCCGTGGTGCCCGGCGGGGCGGAGTCCGGACGCGGTGCGGGGGTGTTGGCGTACGTCGGCGCCCACGTGGCGGGCTGCGCGTACGGCTGGAGCGGAGAACCGGGGTGCGGGGCGGGCAGGTCCGCGAACAGGGGCTGGAAGTCCGCAGCGATGCGCGCCGACAGGGCGGCCGAGAGGCGCTCCTCGAACTCGTCGGCGTCGAGGCGTCCGGCCTCGTAGTGCTCGCGCAGCATCTGGGCGGCGGTGTCCCGCTCGGCGTCGGACAGCCGTTGGGGGACCGGGTCGTAACTCATGGGAATCCCTCCTGTCCGCGCCCATCTTGGCACGCCACCGGGGCGACCGGCCGCTGGGACGCACGCTCCCGCGACGTGGGACGTGGCAGAGTTGGGGCCGGTTTCAACTGGAAGGGGACCCGACCGTGCGTGTGGTGCAGAAGTTCGGCGGCTCGTCGGTGGCGGACGCCGCCAGCATCAAGCGTGTCGCCCAGCGCATCGTCGCGACCAAGGAGCAGGGGCACGAGGTGACCGTCGTCGTGTCGGCCATGGGCGACACCACCGACGAACTGCTCGACCTCGCCCAGCAGGTCAGCCCCAACCCGCGGGCCCGCGAGATGGACATGCTGCTGACCGCTGGCGAGCGGATGAGCGCGGCCCTTCTGGCGATGGCGATCAACGACCTGGGCCACACCGCCCGGTCGTTCACCGGCTCTCAGGCCGGCGTCATCACGTCCGAGAAGCACGGCGACGCCCGGATCATCGACATCACGCCCGGCCGCATCGAGTCGGCGCTGGAGGAGGGCGACGTCGTCATCGTCGCCGGCTTCCAAGGTGTCTCGCAATCCACCAAGGATGTGACCACGCTGGGGCGTGGGGCGTCCGACACCACCGCGGTCGCGCTCGCCGCCGCGCTGGGTGCGGGCTACTGCGAGATCTACTCCGACGTGGACGGTGTGTTCACCGCCGACCCGCGCATCGTCCCGGGGGCGCACCGCATCCCGGAGATCGGCTACGAGGAGATGCTGGAGATGGCGGCCAACGGCGCCAAGATCCTGCACCTGCGCTGCGTTGAGTACGCCCGCCGCGAGAACGTCCCGGTGCACGTCCGGTCGTCGTTCTCCGACAAGCCGGGCACCTGGGTCAAGCACATCGACGAGGAGGATTCCGTGGAGAACCCCATCATCACCGGCATCGCGCACGACCGCCACGAGGCCAAGATCACCGTCGTCGGCGTGCCCGACCGCGTGGGCGCTGCGGCCGAGGTGTTCACCACCGTGGCGGACGCCGGCATCAACATCGACATGATCGTCCAGAACGTCTCGGTCGAGGGCGGCACCACTGCGATCTCGTTCACGCTGCCGCAGTCCGACGGCGCCAAGGCCCGGGAGGCGCTGGAGGCCGCCCAGGGCAGCATCGGCCACACCCAGCTGATCTACAACGACAAGATCGGCAAGGTCTCGGTCATCGGCGTCGGCATGCGCTCGCACCCCGGCGTCTCCGCGACGGCGTTCCGCGCACTGGCCGAGGCGGGCATCAACATCGAGATGATTTCCACCTCCGAGATCCGCATCTCCGTGCTGGTCGACGTCGATGACCTCGACAAGGCCGTCCGCGCCTGCCACACGGCGTTCGGCATGGACGCCGACGGCGAAGCCGTCGTCTACGCCGGCACCGGCCGCTGACGGGCGACAAACCTGAGCGACGGCTCTCGCACCCGTGCGACAGATCTGGCTGACGCCATGCACGCTATAGCGCGTGAGGTGTCAGCCAGATTCGTCGCACGGGGTATCCGAGGTAAGCTGGCCGGACAGACAGGGGAGCGCCCGAGGGGGCGCTGAGAGTGCGGAGCACCGCAGACCCTCGAACCTGATCCGGTTAGCACCGGCGTAGGGAGTCGAGTTCTCATTCGGCCAGCGAATGGCCGTCCCCTCCACACCAGGAGGAAGCAGCATGTCCACCAACCCGAAGGGCCGCCGCGCCGCAGTGGCCGCCCTCGTCACCGTCACCGCCCTCGCCCTGGCGTCCTGCGGTGGGACGCCGGCAGCCAGCCCGAGCGGGGCTTCGACGAGCTCGGCCAGCCAGAAGCTCACTGTCGTCACCCACGACTCGTTCAACCTGAGCGAGGAGGTGCTCGCGAAGTTCAAGGCCGACTCCGGCCTGGACGTCACGTTCGTCGCCCCCGGCGACGCCGGCACGGTCACCAACCAGCTCGTCCTCACCAAGGACTCCCCGCTCGGTGACGTCGTCTTCGGCATCGACAACACCTTCGCCGGACGCGCGCTCGCCGAGGGCGTCATCGCGCCCTATGCGGCGCAGGGTCTCCCGGCTGCGGATGCCGACGCACTCAAGGCCGACGACTCCGGGCGCCTCGTCCCCATCGACTTCGGTGACGTGTGCATCAACGCCGACACCGCGTGGTTCGAGGCCAACGGCAAGGCCGTCCCCGCCACGCTGGACGACCTGGTCAAGCCCGAGTACGCCGACCTGCTCGTCGTCCCGAACGCGGCGTCCAGCTCGCCCGGGCTCTCGTTCCTCGTGGCCACCGTCGGCGCCAAGGGAGACCCGGGCTGGGTCGACTACTGGACCCAGCTGAAGGCCAACGGCGTCCTCGTCGCCAAGGACTGGACCGAGGCCTACACGGTCCAGTTCTCCGGCAGCAGCGGCAAGGGACCGCGCCCGCTCGTCCTGAGCTACTCGACGTCGCCTGCGTTCGAGGTCGTCGACGGCGCCGCGCCGCCCACGGCGTCCCTGCTCCAGACCTGCTTCCGGCAGGTCGAGTACGCCGGCGTGATCGAGGGCGCCGCCAACCCCGAGGGCGCGCAGGAGTTCATCGAGTTCCTGCTCAGCCCCGAGGTGCAGGCCGACATCCCCGGCCAGATGTACATGTACCCGGCCGTCACCAGCACCGAGCTGCCGGCCGAGTGGGTGCAGTACGCGCCGCTGTCGGACGCCCCGTTCACCGTCCCCGCCACAGAGATCGCCGAGAAGCGGGACGGCTGGATCCGGACCTGGACGTCGACGGTGGTCGGCTGACCCTTCGACAGGCTCAGGGAACCGCATGACACGGCGCGTCGGGTGGACGCTGGCGGGGGCCATCCCGCTGGCGTTCCTCGCCGTGTTCTTCGCCTGGCCCGTCGCCACGCTCGTCGGGCGCGGCTTCTTCCCCGACGGGCCGTTCACGCTCGACGGTTTTGCTCAGGTCTTCTCGGACGCCCGCACCTGGCGCGTGATCCGGACGACCCTCGCCCAGGCTGCGGCGGGTACCGTCGCGGCCGTGCTGCTCGGCATCCCGGGGGCGTGGGTGCTCTACCGCACCCGCTTCCCGGGGCGCTGGCTGGTGCGCGCGATCGTCACCGTGCCGTTCGTGCTGCCCAGCGTCGTGGTCGGCGTGGCGTTCAAGAGCCTGGTGATCTCCACCGGGCCGCTCGGTCACCTCGGCCTGGATCGGTCGTTCGCGATCATCGTGGCGAGCCTGGTGTTCTTCAACTACGCGGTCGTCGTGCGCACCGTCGGGGGGCTGTGGGCGTCCCTCGACCCTCGTGTCGAGCAGGCCGCGTCCGTGCTGGGCGCCTCGCCCGGCCGCGTGTTCTGGACGATCACCATCCCCGCGCTGGCTCCGGCGATCGCGTCCGCGGCCGCGCTGGTCTTCCTGTTCTGCGCCTCCGCCTACGGGGTCGTGATGGTGCTGGGCGGCGCCTCCTACGGCACCATCGAGACCGAGATCTGGTTCCTCACCACGCAGCTGCTCGACCTGACCGGCGCCGCAGCGCTGTCGATCGTCCAGCTCGTCGTCGTCGGCGCGGCGCTGATCGTCTCCAGCCGGCTGCAGGCATCCCAGGCCCGCGCCCAGCGGCTGCGCACCGACGAGTCGGTCGAGTCGCCCTGGACGGCCCGCCGCGACCTCGGCCCCACGATCCTGACGGCCACGGTCGTCGTCGGCCTGCTGCTGTTCCCCATCGCGACGCTCGTCCAGCGCAGCCTGACGACGGCGTCCGGGCTGGGACTCGACCACTACGCCAACCTCGCCTCCACCGGCGGCGGCACCCTGTCCGTGCCCGTCTGGGAGGCGGTCGGCAACTCGCTGCGCACGGCGTCCGCCGCGACCGTGCTCGCGCTCGTGCTGGGCCTGCTCGTCAGCCTCGTCGTCTCCCGCAGCCCCCGCAACGAGGTCGGACGCCGTGCGCTCGGCCTCCTGGACGCCGCGTTCATGCTGCCCCTGGGGGTGAGCGCGGTCACCGTCGGGTTCGGGTTCCTGATCACCCTCAACCGGCCCCCGCTCGACCTGCGCAGCTCGCTGGTGCTGGTGCCGATCGCGCAGGCGCTCGTGGCGCTGCCGCTGGTGGTCCGCGTGCTGCTGCCGGTGCTCCGCGCCATCGACCCGCGGCTGCGCGAGGCGGCGGCGGTGCTGGGGGCGAGCCCCGGCAAGGTGCTGCGCGACATCGACCTGGCGTTCCTGGGCCGCGGGCTCGGGTTGGCGACCGGCTTCGCGTTCGCGACGGCGCTGGGCGAGTTCGGGGCCACGTCGTTCCTGGCCCGCCCCGACCAGCCCACCCTGCCGGTCGTGGTGTTCCGCCTGATCGGACGCCCCGGGCTGGAGAACCAGGGCATGGGCTTCGCTGCCGCCGTCCTGCTGGCGGTCGGCTGCGCCGTGGTGATGGGCCTGGCTGAGAGGATGAGACCCCAGGAGGCGATGACATGGTGACGAACCGGACCGGGCTGGGCGTGCACGACGTGGTCGTGCGCTACCGGGTCTCGACCCAGCAACCCGGCTACACGACGCCCGCGAAGCGGCCGCTGTTCTCGTGGGCGGCGCCGAAGCGCCCGGCGGCCGAACCCGGCGACGGCCGCACCGTCACCGCCGTCGACGGGGTGTCGCTCGACGTCGCGCCCGGCGAGGTGGTCGCGCTGCTGGGGGCGTCCGGATCGGGCAAGTCGTCGCTGCTGCGGGCGATCGCCGGGCTGGAGCCGCTGGCTTCCGGCCGCATCACCTGGGATGGCGAGGACCTCTCCGGCACCCCCACCCACAAACGCAACTTCGGGATGATGTTCCAGGACCCGGCGCTGTTCCCCAGCCTGAACGTCGGCAAGAACGTCGCCTACGGGCTGCACAAGCAGCCGCGGACGCGCCGGGCGCAGACCGTCGAGAAGTTCCTCGACCTCGTCGGCCTGCCCAGCTTCGCCGGCCGGAAGACGACCGAGCTGTCGGGCGGGCAGGCCCAACGCGTGGCGCTGGCCCGGTCGCTGGCCCCGGCCCCGCGCCTTCTCCTGCTGGACGAGCCGCTCTCGGCGCTCGACCGCGGCCTGCGCGAGCACATGGTCGGCGTCCTCAGCGACGTGCTGCGGGCCACCGGCACCACGGCCGTCCACGTCACGCACGACCAGGACGAGGCGTTCGCGCTGGCCGACCGGGTCGCGATCCTGGCCGACGGGCGCCTCCTGCAGTTCGACACCCCCGAGAACCTCTGGAGCCGCCCCGCCTCGGCGGAGGTCGCGACGTTCCTGGGCTACTCCACGTTCCTCACCCGGACCGACGCGGACGCCCTCGGCCTGGGTCACCTGACCGCCGACCACGTCGTCGCGCTCGGCCCCGAGAGCCTCACCGTCGACCCGGCCGGGGTCCAGCTCCGGGTGAAGGAGCAGAAGGTGCGCCGCGGCTACGTCCAGGTGACGCTGCTGCTGCCCAGCGGGGCGAAGGCCGGGCTGCGCGTCCCCGAGAAGGTGTCGGCGGCGACCGTGGGCGTCCGGACGGACCCCGACGCGGTCGCCCTGATCGGCTGACCGCGTCGGCGGTTCGGGGCTCAGTCGTTCTCACGGACGCCCGCGCGCACCGTCCCGTCGTCGAGGGTGAGGGTGAACGTCGCCTCGGCCCCCGGGCCGGGCTCGAACGACGCGATGGACCACTCGGCCCAGAAGGCCCCGTCGCGCACCCGTGCCTCGTGGTCGACGCCGTCGAGGTGCACGGTGACCTTCGTCACGCGGTCGCCGACCAGGCCCTCGACCGTCCGGACCAGGCCCGTGGGGCCCGAACCGCCGCCGTACGCGACGCGCCCGACGGACGTGGGTCCGGGCTTCGGCCCGATCGCCTGCATCAGGTCGGTCTGGACGTCGGTGAGCACCGTCCCGTCGGCCAGCGTCACGTCGAGCTCGGCGGTCACGCCGGCGGCCCTCTGCGGCGTGACGCCGGTGACCGGCCACCAGGCCGCGTAGTGGCCGTCGACGACGCTCGCGCTGACCGTCTGGTCGCCGGAGCGGACGACGACCTCGCGCACCTGCTCGCCGACGTCGCCGACCACGTAGGCGTAGCCGGAGGTGCCCTCGAGCTGGAGCCCCACCCCGCCGCCGGTCAGGCCGTTCGCGGGCGCCACGACCGGGGCCACCCCGGCACCGGGGGCGCTGCCGGTGAGCCCGTCGACGCGGCCGTTCTCGGCCGAGGCGAGGCACTGGGCCTCGGCCCCGTCGGCGCCGGCCATCGCCAGGAACACGTGCGAGCCGCGCTGCTCGGCCAGGACGACCCGGGCGCTCGCCGGATCCACCGAGACCTCGCCTGCGCTGCGGTCGTTCCACTGGGCCATGCCGGCGCGGCAGGACTCGGTCGCCCGTGACAGCAGCGGCTCGGCGACGGGGGTGGGCGTGGGCGTCCAGTCGGCGTAGGCGTTGGGGACGGTCGGGCTGCCCGGCAGGAGCAGCGAGCCGGCCACGAGCGCGGACGCCGCCGCCACCGGCACCAGCCAACGCATGACGCGGCGGGGCGAGGGGGCGCGCTCGATCGGGGTCATGGTCGCCGTGACCGCCGGGGCGGTGGCGGCGGGGCCGACCAGGGAAGCCAGCAGCGCGTCGGCGCGATCGCGCTGGGCGTGGGTCAGTACCGGCTGGGCGGCATCGAGGTCGCGCAGGGCGGCCTCCAGTTCGGCGTCGGTCATCAGGTCGGGTGAGTCGTTCATCGCAGAGCCTCTCGCAGGTCGGGTTCGGCCGCGGCGCCGGCGAGGTGCCGGCGGAGCGCGGCCCGGGCGCGGGACAGGCGGACGCGGTAGGCGCCGGCCGTGGTGCCGAGGACGGCGGCGGACTGCTCCGCCGTCAGCCGTTCGAAGACGGCCAGGCCCAGCACCTCGGACTCGGCGTCGGTCAGCCGACCCCAGGCCTGGGCAAGGTCGAGCCGGGACGCCACGGCCTCGGCGGCGTCCGACACGGGGCCGCCGGACGCCGCCACATCGGCGAGCCGGACGGCCAGGGCATCGGCGCGGCGCTGGCTGCGAAGCTCGTTGAGCAGCACGTTCCGGGCGATGCCGAACAACCAGGCCCTGGCGGAGTCGAGGTCGCGGGGGAGTTCCGCGACCCGGCGCCACGCCACGAGGAAGGCCTCGGCCGCGATGTCCTCGCCCCGCTCCGGCGCCGTCCTCCGCTGGGCGAAGCGGACGACGTCGGCGTGGGTCACCTCGAAGATCGCGGCGAACCGGTCGGTGTCTCGTTTCTGGTCCACGTCCTGATCCTGTCCGGATGTCGCCCCGGTGTTACACCCGGCTCTTCGGCCACCCGTTAGGGTCGAAAGGGACGGACCCGGCGACGCCGGGCATGACCTGCACCAGGGGGACAACGGATGAAGATCGGAATCATCGTCGGCTCGATCCGCGAGGGACGCAAGGGCGAGGCCGTCGGCCAGTGGGTGGCCGAGCAGGCCCAGGGGCGCGACGCCACCTACGAGCTGCTCGACCTGAAGGCGTTCGACGTGCCGCTGCTCACCAGCCCGACGCACCCGATGCAGGCGAAGAAGTCCTACGACGACGAGCGCGTGCAGGCCTGGAGCGACGCTGTCGACTCCTGCGACGGCTACGTGTTCGTCACGCCGGAGTACAACCACGGCGTCCCGGGCGCGCTGAAGAACGCCGTGGACTCCCTCGGCTCCGAGTGGGTCGGCAAGGCCGTCTCGCTCGTGGGCTACGGGTCGGTGGGGGGCGTTCGCGCCATCGAGAACTGGCGGACGGTGCTGGCGAACTTCTCCGCCGTCGTGACCCGCGCCGAGCTGAACCTCAGCACCTTCACCGACTGGGCCGACAACGAGTTCAAGCCCTCGGAGCGCCGCACCAAGGAGATCGCCGAGCTGTTCACGGCGCTGGAGAAGGCCGCCTCCTAGGGCTGGCGGACGGCCTCGTCGTCCGACTCCGCCAGCATCCCGAGCCCGCCCGAGGTGCGGTGGGCGGGGAACACCATGCCGGTGCGGTGGCCGACGCGCAGGGAGTGCGAGCACTCGACCTCGGCCACCAACCGGACCATCCGCCTTGTGCGCACCCTCAGCGTGACGGTCTCCTCGAAGGTCGCCCTGAGGCGCGCCATCGGCCCCAGCGCGGCGTCGCGCAGGGATCCGGTCGTGCCGGGCAGCTGCTCGACCTGGCCCAGCAGCGGCCCCAGTCGTTAGGAGCGCCCCTCGCGGGTGGCGAAGTCGCGGTAGACGAGCATCGCCAGCAGCCGGTGGGCGGTGCTGGGGGCGACGCCGAGGTGGGCGGCGGCGTCCGACACCGTGGTCGTGCCTTCCATCTGCAGCAAGGACGCCAGGCGCAGGGCGTGGTCCACGCTGGTGATGCTCCCGCGGCCTCCCTCGATCCAGCGGGCCCCCGGGCAGCGCCACGGTTCCATTGGTGTCCGACCAGCCACCTTCTTCAAAACAAATCACCAACCCATACACCCGGTGCAAATCGGAGGGACTACGCGACTTCCCCTGGAATGGCGTGCTTTCTGATGGTGCGCAGAGTGTCGACGATCACCGTCACCTCGGCCTCCGGGAACACGTAGTCCGGGCCGGTCGGCGCGTGGTCGGTGTACGGGGATTCGAACAGTCGCTGGGGCTCCATCACGCCGTTGCGGGTCAGCTCGTCGACGATCAGGTTCACGAAACGGACCTGGTCAGCGGTGAATCGGGTGCGGTCGAGGTAACGCTCGAAGGCGTCGGTCACGGCCGCTCGGTCGAGCCCGACCAAGCCACGAACGAAGATGCCGAGGCCGCCGGTCTTGGTGTTGGCCCAGGCGAGGTCGGCCTGTTGTCCGCCGGAGGCAACCAGCAGCCCCTCCAGTTCAGCGAGATCGTCGGGGGTGAGTTGCTTGTTGCGACGCAGCCGCTGCAGGGCGAGGTTGTCCAGGTGCTCGCGCAGGTAGGCCTCTGCCTTGGCGCGGAAGCGCTCGAAGTTGGTGCCGGGGGTGACCCCGGGCAGGTCGACCTCGACGCTGTCGCCGAGGGTGTCGGCGAAGTCGGTGTAGACGGGGTTGCGCTGGGTCTTCTCGATGAAGCGAACCAAGCCCCGAAGCTTGCGGCGCGCTTCTTCGAGCATCGGGAGAGTGACGTCGACCCACCACTCGTCGCCAGCGACAGCTTCCAGCAGCACGGCCTGCGCCACGACGCTCGGAATGGCAGTTCGCCCCAGCAAGGCCCCTGCGATGGCCTGTACTGCTTCGCGCAGCCGTTCCGCCAGGAGCGCGTCGCCGTCGAGTTGGGCCAGTTGTCGGTGCAGGACGAGCAGGTCGAAGCGCTTGGCATCCTCGTCGTCGTCACGCAGGGACGACGGGAGGCCGGACAGCCCCAGCAGTGCCTCGGAGTCGGACGGCGACAACGACGCCCATGCCTCGGGGACGCGGAAGCGCTCCACGGTCGCGCGGTGTGGACGCACCACGAAGTTGTCGAGGTTCATCCCGTTGACGACCTCGTGAAGCGTCGCACCGGTGGCCCGGCGCAGCTCCGGTTCGGCGTCGCCGAGGGCGAGGATCAGCCCGAGCCTCGCCTCGAACAAGCGCTGCGAGAGCGGTTTGGCGAGCTGCGTCTCTGCCCCGGGCAGGTTCTGACCGAAGTATTCGAGGTTGCCGCAGAAGTCGAGGACGAGGAAGTCGGGCTTGTCCTGGCCGGGGCCGTAGAGGTCGGGGCAGAGGCGGGTACCGCGTCCGATCATCTGCCAGAACTTCGTCTTGGAGCGCACGGCTTTGAAGAACACGAGGTTGACGACCTCGGGCACGTCGACGCCGGTGTCGAGCATGTCGACGCTGATCGCGATGTGCGGAGCCTTGTCCTTGGTCGAGAAGTCGTCGATCAGCGACTGGGCGTACGGGCTGGCGTGGGTGATGACGCGGGCGAACGCGCCAGCGTATTCAGGAAAGGCCAGGTCGAACCGCTGCTGGATGAACTCCGCGTGCCGTTGGTTCTTGGCGAAGATGATCGTCTTGCCCAGCCGGTCCCCGCCCGCGACCCGCCGGCCTTCGGTCATCAGGGTCGCGAGCACCTTCTCGACGGTGTCCTCGTTGAACAGGAACCGGTTCAGTTCCTCAGCGCCGACCTCGTCCGGCGGGCCGTCCTCGCCCCAGTCGAGGGCGTCCCACTCGTCCTTCTCGGCCTCGCTGAGGTCGTCGTAGGCGATCCCGGAGCGCAAGAACCGGGTGCCGACGCTGAGCCCCTTCGGCGGCACCAGGTAGCCCTGCTCGACCGCTTCGTCGAGGGTGTAGGCGTCGGTCGGGACGCCGTCCTCCAAGTGGAAGAGACGGTAGGTGTTGTGGTCGACCTCGTCCTTCGGGGTGGCGGTCAGGCCGACCAGCAGCGCGTCGAAGTAGTCGAAGATCGCGCCGTACTTGGCGTAGACGCTGCGGTGGGCCTCGTCGATCACGATCAGGTCGAAGTGGCCGGGCCCGAACCGGCGGACGCCGCCGTCGACGTCGTCGATCAGGTTCATCATCGTCGGATAGGTCGACACGTACACGCGGCCGTCGGTGGCCTTCTCCTCGACCAGATTGACCGTGGTCGAGCCAGGCAGTTGATCCTTGAACGCGTTGGCCGCCTGCCGAACCAGCGCCGTGCGGTCGGCGAGGAACAGGACGCGCTTGACCCAGTTCGCTCGCTGCAACAGATCCACCAGCGCGATCGTGGTGCGGGTCTTGCCCGAGCCGGTCGCCATCGCCAGCAGGGCGGCGCGCTGCCGACGATCGAACGAGGCAGCAACGGCCTTGATCGCGCGCACCTGATAGGGACGCCCGGCGATCTCGGTGTTGACGGCTGCCGACGCGAGGGGCGTCCGGGTCGTGCGTCGCTGGATCAGAAGTTCGAGTTCGTCGGCGGTGTAGAAGCCCTGGATCTCGCGGGGCGGGTAGCCGCCGGCGTCGTCCCAGATCCGGTGGGTGTAGCCATTGCTGTAGAAGATCACCGGCCGGCGTCCGAACGCGTGCCCCAGGCAGTCGGCGTACAACGCGGCTTGCTGCTGGCCCATGTCGGGCGACTTCGAGGTTCGCTTGGCCTCGACCACGGCCAGCGGCAGCCCGTCGGCGCCCCACAGCACGTAGTCGGCGTAGCCCTGCCCTTCGGCGTTTGGCATTCCGGTGACCGGGTATTCGCGGTCGCGGGTCTGGTCGAGCGGCCAGCCGGCCTCGTGCAGCAGCAGGTCGATGAACTCCCGTGCACCCGCCTCGTCGTAGTCGCGGGTGTCGGGGGCCAGGGAGGCCTGCGCTGCCGCGATCTGGGCGCGAAGGTCGGCCAGCTCGGCGTCGCGGGCGGCGAGTTGCTCGTCCCGGACGGCGAGTTCGCGGGCGTGCGCTTCGTCCTGTGCCTGGAACTGTTGGGCGAGCCGGGCGACCTCAGCCCGGGACAACGGCGCTGCCCTGGCGGCAAGCTCGGGGTCGAACGTGGCCTGCAGCGGCACGACCTCCGGGTGTGGCGAGTGGTGGTAAGACGTCCAGAGCACCAAGTTGAACAGTTCTCGGAGCACGGCCAGTGCCACGTCAGGACGGATCAGTCGACCGTCGTGGACGGCGGTGTTGGAGACTTTGCGGATCGTGGTCAGCTTGGCGGTGATCCCGTGCGGGACCCTTGCCTGGAAGCCCGGATCGCTGACCTTCGCGGCCAGATCGTCGCGGTACGGCAGCGGCAATGCGAGCACGTCGTAGAGGTAGCTCACCAGCCCTTCGACCACGCGGCGGGCGTAGAAGCAGGCCGCGCGTGGGTCGGAGGTCAGATACGACTCCGCCCGGACGCAGTCGGCGTGCACAGCCGGAAGCGTCTGACGTACGAAGTCGAAGTTGGCCATCGGGTCACTCGTTGCTCACGCCGAAGAGATCCTCGAGCAGGCTCAGCGTGAACTCCTGGCGAAGCTTGCAGGCACTGTGCTGACTGGCGAACATGCCCTTCTGCCAGAACGCTTGACTCTCCGGACCAGACCTCGCCCATGCCACTGGCACGACCCATTCGGCCTCGTCGTCGCCGTCTCCACGATGCTGGTAGTTGCCGCTGAGTCTCTGCTCCGTCAGCCGACACCAGCTTCCGTCGACCAGCACCTTGGCTTCGTCGAAGCGGGACGCCGGCGCGAGCGTTGTCCCGACCGCCACGTAGCCACTGCCCGGGACGTTGACCCAGACCCGGGAGCCCTCGGGTAGGGAGCGGATGGTCTGGGAGTAGAACTTGCCGCCGCCGGCGGAGACGAAGTTGAACTGCCGGGCGTCCTCCCACGGTCGGCCGCCACCGAAGGAGACGTACCAGTCGCGGCCGTTCCAGGTCGCGCGCTTGCCCGGCTTGCCGCCACCAGACGGTTCCTCCTCGTCAGCGGCCAGCCACGATCGGGCCAGGTACCGGCGGCCCTCGTCCTCGAGATAGGAGAAGAACACCGCGTTGACTGGCACGCCGAACGTGCGAAGGTAGTTGACGATGCGCTCCGCACTTGCGTCGAGCTCGGCGGCGACGAGTGTCAGGTGGAGGTCGTGGTTCAGCTCATCGGGGGGCGCGCCGCCGAAGACGTCCTCGAAGGCGGCCTCGAACGGCTGGGAGAGGTGGCGGTTGGCGATGTCGATGACGTCCTCGCGGGACAGGGTCGACACCCACGAGCCGTAGTCGAGAACCTGGGCCACGACTTCGCGCGGAGTCTTGTCGCGCTTGAGTTCCAGCAGGTGCAGGCTGCCCTCGGCGTCAATAGCGAGCAGGTCGAGCCGTGGCCCGAATGGAGTGGTCACCTCGCTGCCGATCACCAGCAACCGTTCGCCCAAGAGTGACGGGTCACGCTTCAGGAACTCGTGGAGATCCTTCTCCGCCGGCAACGCTGAGGCAGTCAGTGCCCGCGGCTCATCACCGTCGATGCGCCACATTCTCATCTCGACCGGCATGTATCACAGCCTCCCATCGAATGCGCGGGCCTGCAGGGATGCGAAGAGTTCGTCTTCGGCGGCCAGTGTTGCGATAGCGGACGTGCGAGCGGCGGCAACTTGACGGGCGCGCTCCGCGAACTCTCGCTGGCGGTCGATGGGTGGCTGGGGGACGGGCATCGCCTTGATGATCCCCATGTTGAGACCAGCCATGATTGAGCCCTTGGTCTGTCTCCGGAGGTGCTCGCGCGCCTCGGTGTGCCAGAGGAAGGCTGCGCGAAGAAACGCCGGATCAAGGCGCGCGCCATCAACGCTGACCGCGCAGATGTGCTTGGTGTTGATGGCGGTAGGAATGCCATCCGGCACGACCACGCAACGGCCGGTTGTGCCCATGATGCTGATCAGGACGTCGCCAGAACGAACCGTATAGCGCTTCAACTGCTCGTACTTCGCGGTTGTGATGTAGCGTCGTTCGGCCCAGCGGAACTCGTTGCCGACGACGTTGTCGAGACCGAGAACGGCGATACCCTCATCGACGAACTCGCCGTGCAGTAGTTGGCTCCCGAATGGCCCGGTTCGAATCTGGGTGGCGACGTCCTCCACTGTTGCCGCGGACGGCTCGTTGCTGAACATGTCGTGGAAGATCGCCTGGGTGAGGGCGTCGAGGTGAGCGAGGACTTGGCGGCGCTTGGCGTGCAGCGCGTCGGCGTGGTCGAGGATCGCGGCAATGCGGCGCTGTTCGGGGAGGGGTGGGAGGGGCATCGGCCATGCCTTGAGGTCTGCTTGGCTGATGTTCATCTGCGTCCCGCCTCGGCCGCGCGACTGCAGGTTTCGGCGCTCGGCGAGCAGATACTGAAAGAGGAACCGACGATCGACGAGCTTCTCATTGGGTCTGGCGAACGCGATTGCCTGAGACGTCGCCATATCGGTGGCCGCAATACCGAGCTTGCCAATCGATCCGTACATCGCGACGAAGATTGTTCCCGGAGGTACAACCTTGGCGGAACTGTTCGCGAGCCCGGCCGCTGTAAGCGACTCCTTCGCGCTCGTGACAACTCCGTCATTCAGGTCCGTGATGGATAGCCAAGGCATGCCTTGGCCGAAATACGAAGGGACTCCGCGCGCCGGCGTCCCACCGCTACCCCACTCCGCGACGTCTCCGAGGGTCACCGTCCTCACGACAGCATCGCCTTCAACTCCTCCAGACCTTGGGCGATCTCGTCCTCCAGCTTCTCGATATCGGCGATGATCTCCAGCGGCGCCCGGTGCTCGACCTCGTCGTGGACGACCTCCTTGTAGCGGTTCAGTGAGAGGTCGTAGCCCTGGGCGACGATGTCGGCCTTGGGCACCAGGAAGGACTGGTCGTTGCGGGCTCGGTCGGTCTCGCCCACGAGGTCTTGCCAGCGGGCGAGGACGTCGGGCAGGTCGTCAGCCTCGATCGGGTTGCGTTTGTCGTCGAGGGAGAAGCCGTCGGCCCGGACGTCGTAGAACCAGACCTGGTCGGTGCCTCCGGAGTCGGTCCGGGTGAAGAACAGGATCGCGGTCGACACCCCGGCGTAGGGCCGGAAGACCCCTGACGGCAGCTTTACCACCGCGTCCAGCTTCTGATCCTCGACTAGGGTGCGGCGCAGGTCCTTGTGGGCCTTGGACGAGCCGAACAGCACCCCATCGGGGACGATCACCGCAGCTCGTCCGCCGGGCTTGAGCAGTTTCAAGAACAGGGCGACGAACAGCAGTTCGGTCTTCTTGGTCTTGACCACGCGTTGCAGGTCTTTGGCAGTGGACTCGAAGTCGAGCGAGCCGGCGAAGGGCGGGTTGGCCAGGATCAGGGTGTAGCGGGCGGCGTCGGCGCTGGCGCCCTCCGAGAGCGAGTCGCGGTAGCGGATGTCAGGGGACTCGACGCCGTGCAGCAGCATGTTCATGCTGCCGATCCGCAACATGGTGCCGTCGAAGTCGAAGCCGTGGAACATCGAGCGGTGAAAGTGGCTGCGCTGTTTGGCGTCCAGCAGGGCATCGGCGTGGGTAGCACGGACGTACTCACTGGCGGCGACCAAGAAGCCAGCGGTACCACAGGCCGGGTCGCAGATCTCGTCGCCGGGCTGGGGTGCGGTCATGTCCACCATCAGCTTGATGATGTGCCGCGGGGTGCGGAACTGGCCGTTCACCCCGGCCGAGGCGATCTTGCTCAGCAGGTACTCGTACAGATCGCCGTTGGTATCGCGGTCGGCCATAGGGATGCCGTCGAGCATGTCGACGACCTTGCTCAGCAGAGCGGGGGTGGGGATGGTGAACCGGGCGTCTCGCATGTGCTCGGAGTAGGTGGAACCGTCCCCGCCGAGCTGGGTCCCCAGCCCTTTCAGGTAGTCGAACACCGGGCCGGCGACGGTTGTGTACATCACCTCCGGCGCCGTGTTCTTGAACCGGCTCCAGCGCAGCGGTTCTTGGCCGGGCAGGAACATCGGGTTCTCGATCACTCCGGGGCCGGCGACACGAGCCTTGCTCTCCGCCAGGGTCTGCAGGTCGTCCAGGCGACGCAGGAACAGCAGGTAGGTGATCTGCTCGATCACCTCCAGCGGATTGCTGATGCCGCCCGACCAGAACGCGTTCCAGACGCCGTCGATCCTGCTCTTCAACTCCCCGGTGATCACAGCGCTAACCATAGTGACGACCGCGGAAGGTGCGTTCGGCAACGGCGCATGGCCGGCGGGTGTACTCGCCCTTCACACGAACCAGCCAAAGATCCGCTAACGACCTTGAGTCAGTACTCGCTCGACTACCGACACCGGACAATTGAGCAGCTCGAGGGCATGTGCTCGCACCATGAGCTCGAGGATCTTCACGACCTCGGACAACTCGAAGACGTCGTAACCCCGGTTGCCGTGAGCAAGGTCGTTGCGGATGATCCGTAGCGCGTCCGGAGCGTTCTTCGCCTCACCGGTGGGCGCCTTCGCGGACGTGATCAGGCTGGTCGCGTCCAGTCGAGACAGCACGTCATCCGGCAGCCGCTTCGCCAGCCAGCTGATAGCCGACTCCAATCCGGCCGGTGGACGCTTGCCCAGGTTCTTCTGGAGAAAGGTGAGCTGCTTGTCGTTCAGCGAGCCCGACGCTGCCTTGACCACTGCATCACGGTCTTCCGCGTGCTTCTTGAGCCGCTTCGCGAAGGACGCCTTTGTCTCAAATCCATAAGTCCCTTCGATAGCCTGAAGCAGCAGCAGAAAGCGCGACCGTGGGTGCTGGTCGGTGGCGTGCAGCATCGCCCCGTAGGTCTCTAGCAGGGGGTGATGTACGCTCGCCATCTTCTGCCAGGTGCGGGTCATCTCCAGCAGCGACACCGCGTCTGGCTTGAGACGTAGCGGTGATCTGACCTTCCGTACCTCCTCGAGGCTGGATTCGTAGGGTTCCTGAGTGATGGCCGAACCAAAGAGTTGGCCGTGCACGTCGCCGCCCGTCGACGAGAGGTACAGCGCGGCGTAGGTGAGCTCCTCGGCCCGACCCGTGGCGATGGAGACGACACGGCGGATCGGGCTGATCCAGTCGTCGAGCAGCTCGCGCAGCGGGACGGCTGTCGCCAGTTCGCCCCGCAGCACCGGGCTGAAGCCCATACGGAAGGCGTACGGGTCGAAGGAGCGAAACGTGCCGTTGTACGACAGCGTGAGTTTCGCGGTCTCGTCCTCCCACGTCTGTGCATGGTCGGACCCGATCTCCGCCGACCATGTGCCACTCATGCCTTGCTTCGGGAAACTGGTGGACTTGATCAACTCAACGCCTGAGACGGAGTCCAGGCCGCCGACCTGGATCTCGAACGTCTTGAAGCGATCAGCGCCGTCGCCGGTGACCGAAGCCAGGGTGATGACCGCTGCCTCGGCGTAGATGCTGGCCTGGCTAGAGACCCAGTAGTTGACCTGGGCGTTAAGCAGCAGGACGTTTGCCCCGTTGGCCATGTCGCCGGTGAGCTTAGGCACGGACAATCTCTGCGGAAACTCGGTGACCCCTGGCTCTGGGTGCTCCAGCAGCGTGTCGAGGTCGCCGTGCGCGATGCCCTTTGGCGGCTTGCCTGCCTCTACCGTCAACGCTCCATGCGCGGCCAGAGTCTCGTCGCCACCGACCGACGGCAGCTGCCAAGTGACGAGATACTCGTCCGGGGCGAACCTCAGCTTGAGGGCAGTCTTGACCATGGTTCAAGTCTCCGCCTGCAGCATCGCTTCCTACGGGTTGTCGCCCGCGTGGCGAACATCCGACGTGACCATTTCTCGGGTAGTCCGGGAACCCTGCGACGGCGTGACAGAGTGCGCAGAAGCCGGCACGAGTTTACGGTGCTTAGGATGCGGTTAGGACGCACGACATTAGAAACCGCTCTGGCCGGGGATATAATCCCTAGCCAGAGCGGGTTTCTGCTGGTCGGGGTGACAGGATTTGAACCTGCGACCTCATCGTCCCGAACGATGCGCGCTACCAAGCTGCGCCACACCCCGATTGGCCTGTGAGCCGAGGTAGAGCATAACCCACTCCGGCGTGTAGTTCACATCGGCGGTCGCTCGGTGAGCGTGAGCAGGGTCACCTCGGGCGGGCACGCGAACCGGTACGGGGCGAACGGGGACATGCCGACGCCCGCCGACACGTGCACCTGGGCGGTGCGGCCCCCGGCGGTGTGCTCGAACAGGCCCTTGGCCTTCTCCGGCGGCAGGTCGCAGTTGGTCACCAGCGCTCCGCGCCCGGGGATCGCCACCTGGCCGCCGTGCGTGTGCCCGGCGAGGATCAGCGGGACGCCGTCGGCGGTCATGCCGTCGAGCACCCGGGTGTAAGGGGCGTGCGTCACGCCGATCTCGAGCACGTCGTCGGACGCCGGCCCGGCGACCGCCGCGTAGTCGTCGCGGTGGTGGTGGGCGTCCCCGGTGCCGCGGAAGCGGACCGGCCGGCCACCGATCTCCAGCTCGGCCCGGCGCTCCTCCAGGTACGTCCAGCCCAGGCCCTCCAGCGCCGCGCGCAGGTCGTCGGTGGGCAGCGGGACGGCCTCCTCGCCCGTGCCGCCGGTGGTCGACCGGAACAGGTATCGGAACGGCAGTCGGAACGTCGGGGTCTCGAAGTCGTTGGAGCCGAACACGAACACGCCCGGCACCTCCGCCAGGCGGCCGAGCGAGTCGACCAGCGGGGCGATCGCCCCGGCAGAGGAGATGTGGTCACCGGTGCTGACCACCAGGTCGGGCTCCAAGCCGGCCAGCCCGAGCAGGAAGTCCCGCTTGCGGTCCTGGCGGGGCAGCAGGTGGATGTCGGAGATGTGCAGCACCTTCACCGGCGCGGCACCCGGCGGCAGGACCGCCGCCGAGAAGCGGCGCACCTGGTAGGCGGTCCGCTCGATGCCGATCCCGTAGGCGACGCAGGCCACGCCGACGCCCATGACGCCGGCGGCCAGGCGCCCGATCAAGGCTTGCCCCTGCCCGGCTGGCCGGGGGCGGGCTCGGACGACGGCTCCACCGGCGGTGCCTGGGCCGGGGGAGCGGAGGTGGGCGGCGCCGAACTCGGCTTGGGCTCCGGCTTCGGCTCGGGCTTGGGGGCCGGGCCGCTGGAGACCAGCAGGCGGATCGTGCTGAACCGCTCGGCGCGCCCGCTCGGACGGATGCCGAGGAACGTGCCCGCGGGGCGGGCGTTCTCGACGCGCGTGATCGCGGTGCCGAAGCCGGCCTGCTGCAGCGTCTGGCGGCACTCGTTGAGACCCTTTCCAGAGCAGCTCGGCACGTCGACGATCGGCTGCTCGACCTTGGTGGGCTTCACGAAGTCGAGGCGCTCCATGCCCTCCAGCGCGGCGCTCATCGCGGGGTACCAGATGCCCCGGCCTGCCTCCCGGCCGGAGCTGCCGCGCAGGCGGTACTTGCCGTCGCGGATGGGCAGGTTCTGCAGGCGCAGGCTTTCATACTTCATGCCCTTGAACCGCTCATGGTCACGATCCACACCGATCATGGCCGCCCCCGCCAGGTTGGGCGTGTAGCCGACCAGCCAGATCGCCTTGGTGTCGCTACCGTCGGTGCCGGTCTTGCCGGCCAGGTTGTACCCGCTGATGCGCGAGGTGGACGCGGTGCCGCCGTTGAACGGGCCGCGCATGACGTCGTTGACCCGGTCGGCGACCTCCTGCGGGATCACCTGCTGGCAGTTGGCGGGGGGGACCTCGAAGGACTTGCCCGCCTTGTTGACGACGCTCTTGAGCAGGATCGGGTCGCAGCGCATGCCGCGCGCGGCCAGCGTGGCGTAGGCGTTGGCCAGGGAGATGGGTGAGGACTCGGCGGTGCCCAGCGTGAACGCCGGCGTGGACGCCGCCTGCTCGAGCGTCTTGCCCTGCAGCTTCAGGCCGAGGGTCTCGGCCATCTGGACGGCCTCGCAGACGCCGACATCCTGCAGGAGGGCGACGAAGAAGTTGTTCACCGAGCTCTTCGTGCCCGAGTACATGTCGAACTCCCCGCCGCTGCCGGCGTTGTTCACGACCCACTGCTTCTTGCCTGCCTGGAGTCCGAGCTGCTGGAAGGGGCCGTCACAGTTGCGGAACGTCTCGCCGTACCAGTTCTTGGTCTTGGGAGCGTCGTAGGTGCGGTCGGTCGGGAAGCCCTTGGCGATGGCCGCGGCGAGCGTGAAGACCTTGTAGGTGGAGCCGCCGAAGAAGCCGTTGGTGCCGCCGATGGACTTCTCCATCGCGTAGTTCAGGTACGTCTCGCCCGGGTTGTTGCCGATGTTGGGGCGGCTCTGGGCCATGCCCTTGATGAGGCCGGTGCCCGGCTCGATCATCACCATCAGGCCGACGACGGGGTCGGTCGGGTAGACGTAGTCGGAGACGGCCTTCTGGGCGGCGCGCTGGGTACGCGGGTCGATCTCGGTCTGGATGGTCAGGCCGCCGCGGTACACGGCCTTGCGGCGCGACTCGACGTCGGGGCCGAGGCTCGGCATCGTCAGCAGGATGCTCTCCACCACGCTGCACAGGTTCTGGAACTCCGAGGAGACGCAGCCGTGGGGGGTGTCGGTGACCAGCGACCGGTCGAAGCCGATGGCCTTGGCCTCGGCGACCTGCGCCTTGGTGACGGGTTCCATGAAGTGCCAGACGTCGGGCGTCCCCGCCTGGCTCAGCATCACGTCGAGCACGTTGTTGCGGCGCTCGAGGGCGATCTTCTCGTAGCGGATCGGGTCGGTGGTGGCCGGGTTGCGGACCAGGCCGGCGAGCATCGCGGCCTGGGGGAGGGTGAGCTCCTTGGCCGAGACGTTGAAGTAGCGCTTGGCGGCCGCCTCGACGCCGTAGGCGCCGGCCCCGTAGTAGGAGAGGTTGAGGTAGCGCTCAAGGATCTCGTCCTTGCTGAGGCGCTCCTCCAGCGCGATCGCGTAGCGCAGCTCCAGCAGCTTGCGGGAGAAGTTGCGGTCGTAGGCCGCGGCGAGGGCGTCCTTGTCGTTGTCGTTGACGGCCTTGTCGATCAGAGCGAGCTTCACGTACTGCTGGGTCAGGGTCGAGCCGCCCTGGGTGTTGCCGCTCGAGGTGCGCACCAGCGCGCGCAGCGTGCCGCGGAAGTCGAGGGCCCCGTGGGCGTAGAACCGCTGGTCCTCCACCGCGAGCTGGGCCTGCTTCATCGCCGGCGAGATCTCCGAGAGCGGCACGTAGGCGCGGTTCTCGTCGAAGAAGTTGGTCAGGACGGTACCGTCCGCCATGAGCACCGTGGAGCCCTCGGCGGGCGGGGGCGTCTCGATGTCCTTGGGGATCGCCTGGAGGGCGACGGCGCTCACTTTCGCGAGTTCGGCGCCGATCCCGGCGGTGGGCACGGCAAGGCCAGCCACGAGGACGCCCCCGAGCACGCTCACGAGGACGAACATCAAGGCCGAGTACAACTTGCGACCCACGGTTGGTGCACGCATGGAGACAGGGTACGTGATGGCCCTGTGGAAGCCTGCGCGGCTCCGGCGGGAAAGGCGCGACCACGACGCCTGCAATCGACGGCAACGCCATTGTGAAAGTTGCAAAGGCTGTTTAGCATGAGGCTACGCCGGTGGGCCCCGAACCCCGGCCGCCGACGCAGGAAAGGTTGGGCGATGACGCTCATCGAAGTTGACGATTGGACACTCCAGGCCAAGTGTCGAGGCATGCAGGACAAGCTTTTCCCCGAGGGTGCCGACCAGAAGCGGGCCCGCGCCGTCTGCATGGGCTGCGCCGTTCGCTCCCAGTGCCTCGCCGAGGCCCTCGACAACCGCATCGAGTGGGGCGTGTGGGGCGGCATGACCGAGCGGGAACGCCGCCAGCTCCTCCGCCAGCGCACCGACATCAACTCGTGGCAGTCCGTCCTGTGCGGCAGGAACGGCACGTAGCCACCACGGCATCCTCGACTAGGCTGCGCCCATGACCAAGTGGGAGTACGCCACCGCACCCGTCCTGGTGCACGCGACCAAGCAGATCCTCGACAACTGGGGCGCCGACGGCTGGGAGCTCGTCTCCATCGTGCCCGGCCCCAACCCGCAGAACGTGGTGGCGTACTTCAAGCGCCCCCTGCCGGAGAATTCGTGACGACCCCCTCGCAGCGCCTGGCCGATCTCGGCCTCGAGCTCCCGCCCGTCGCGGCCCCCGTGGCCGCCTACGTGCCGGCCACCCGGGCCGGCGGGCTCGTCCTCACATCGGGCCAGCTGCCCTCGGTCGCGGGCTCACTGGTGTGCACCGGCAAGGTGGGCGCCGACGTCACCCCCGAGCAGGCGACGGACGCCGCCCGCACGGCCGCGCTCAACGCGCTGGCGGCCGCGGCGTCCCAGACCGGCGGGCTGGACGGCATCGCCCGCATCGTCAAGGCGACCGTCTTCGTCGCCTCCACGCCCGACTTCACCGGCCAGCCGCAGGTCGCCAACGGCGCCTCGCAGCTGTTCGTGGAGGTCTTCGGCGAGGCGGGCCAACACGCCCGCAGCGCCGTGGGTGTCCCCGTCCTGCCGCTGGACGCCCCGGTCGAGGTCGAGCTGACGGTCGAACCCGCCTGAGGCCATGGAGCAGCCCCAGGCGATCGACGCCGCCCTCGCCGACCTCTACCCCGAGGCGCGGTGCGAGCTGGACTTCACCACGCCGCTGGAGCTGCTCGTCGCGACGGTGCTGTCGGCCCAGTCGACAGACCGGCGCGTGAACGCGGTCACGCCCACCCTCTTCGCGCGGTACCCGGACGCCGCCGCCTACGCTGCCGCAGACCCCGCCGAGATGGAGGAACTCATCCGGCCCACGGGCTTCTTCCGCGCCAAGACCGGCCACCTGATCGGGCTGGGCGCGGCCTTGGTGGAGAACTACGGCGGCGAGGTGCCCGGCACGCTGTCCGAGCTGGTCACCCTGCCCGGCGTGGGCCGCAAGACCGCCAACGTCGTGCTCGGCAACGCCTTCGGCGTGCCGGGCATCACGCCCGACACCCACTTCATCAGGCTCTCGAACCGCTTCGGCTGGGTCTCCTCCAAGAACCCGGACGCCGTCGAGCGCGCCGTCGGGGACCTGTTCGACCCCGAAGACTGGGTCATGGTCTGCCACCGCGTCATCTGGCACGGGCGGCGGCGGTGCCACGCACGGCGTCCGGCCTGCGGGGCGTGCCCGCTGGAGGGGTTGTGCCCCAGCTACGGCGAGGGTCCGACCGACCCCGAGGTGGCCGCCGCGCTCGTGCGGGAGCCGCGGGCGTGAGGGGCGTCGGCAGCAGCGCGGGCGCGGCAGCGGCGTCTCTCGCCCTCCTCCTCGCGGGCTGCACCGCCGGCGCCCCGTCGAGTGAGCCCGCCCCCGACCGCCGGGTCGAGCCCGCGCTGGTCGCCCAGCGCGAGGCGGCCGGCATCCCCGACTGCCCCGAGACGCCGGCGTCCGCCACGGCCGTCGAAGGCGGCCTTCCCGACCTGCTGCTCGGCTGCCTCGGCTCGGGCCGCCAGGTCAACCTCGCGGCGCTGCGCGGCAAGCCGATGATCATCAACTTCTGGGCGCAGTGGTGCGCCCCCTGCCGCCTGGAGGCGCCGCACCTGAAGGAGTTCGCCGCGCGCGCCGGCGACGACGTGCTCGTCCTGGGCGTCGACTTCGCCGACCCCGACCCGGCGCTGGCGCTGGAGTTCGCGTCGGAGGCCGGCTGGACCTACCCGCACCTCACCGACCCGCTCAAGCAGACGGCCGGGCCGGTGCGCTTCCAGGGCATCCCCATCACGCTGTACGTGGACGCCGAGGGCGTGATCGCCTACCGCGCCATCGGCGGCATCGCCTCGACCGAGCAGATGGTCAAGGACGCCGACACGTTCCTCGGGGTGCGCCTGTGAACGCCGTCCCGCCCGTCCTGACCGCGCTCGCCGCGAAGCTCGCCGATCCTGGCGAGGGCGCCCGGGTGGTGCGGGGGCGTCCGGGACGCGGTGGGCGCAAGGCCGCCGTGCTGGTGCTGTTCTCGGGCCCGCCCGGCGCGGACGCCGACGACCTGGAGTTGGTGATCGTCGAGAAGTCCGCGCACCTGCGCAAGCACGCGGGCCAGTGCGCGTTCCCCGGCGGCGGGGTCGAGGAGACCGACGCCTCCAGCGAGGAGGCGGCCCTGCGCGAGGCGCGCGAGGAGGTCGGCATCGACGCCGCCACCGTCGACCTGCTGGGCGTCCTGCCCGCGGCCAGCGTCACCGCGACCGGCTACGACGTCACCCCGGTGGTCGCGTGGTGGCGCGAACCGCAGGACCTTGAGGTCGTCGACACGGTCGAGATCAGCGCCGTGCACACCCTGCGCGTGGGCGACCTGCTCGAGCCGGTGAACCGCGCCACGTGGCGCCTGCCGATGGGGCACCAAGGGCCGGCCTTCATCGTCGGCGAGCTGTTCATCTGGGGGCTGACCGGCTACCTGCTGGATGGGCTCTTTGACCTCGCGGGCTGGACCCGCCCATGGGACGAGCGCGACCTGCGGCTGGTGCCCGAACGTTTCCTGCACCGCGCCGGGCTGACGGCTCGCTAGTCGGTCGGGCGGGGCGGCGCGATGCGCCGGTAGGCGTCCGGTCGCCGGTGGCTGGCCCCCCACACCTCGCGCTCGCGCCAGTCGCGGATCACGTCGAGGTCGAACCGGAACGGCACGAGCTGCGGCCGGCCGTCGGCTCGGGCGATGAGCGGGTCCAGGGGGCGGCCGTCGGGGTCGAACACCACCGGCGTGTAGGCCGAGGACTGCCCCCAGCCGTCGCCGGGGTAGTTCACCGACGCGATCGCGATCATGTTCTCGAACGCCCGGGCCTCGAGCTGGTGGGCCCGTACGGGGTTCCAGGCGGTCGCGTTCGGCACGAGCACCAGCTCGGCGCCAGCGAGCATGAGCTCGCGGGCGCTCTCGGGGAACTCCCGGTCGAAGCACGTCATCACGCCGATCCTCACTCCGTCGAAGAGGCACGTCTCGAAGCCCGTGCCGGCGGTGAGGTGCTGCTCGGCGTCGTAGCGGAGCGTGTGCACCTTGTCATGGCGCAGCAGCACCTCGCCGAGGCGCCCGATGACGAGCGTGGTGTTCGTGGGGCCGCCCGGGTGCTCGGCCAACAGCGTGATCGCGACGCCCACGGCCATCTCGGCGGCGATCTCGCGGAAGCCCTCCACCCAATCGCCGTCGATGGGGGTCGCGTGGCGCAGGTCGATGGGCAGCGCGTAGCCGGTGGACCACATCTCAGGGAACAGCACGAGGTCGGCCCCCGCGCCAGCCGCCTCACGGACGATGCCGCGGCCCAGGGTGAGGGTGGCGTCGAGGTCGTTGAGCGGCGCGAAGTACTGCGCGCCGGTGACGCGCAGCGTCGAGCGGGGCTGGATCTGACGAGGACGGGGTCGAGCCGGCCTGGACGTGGCGGTACACCTCCTGCAGGGGGACATGTGCCCTCGCAGTCTCTCACGGAAACTCGCAAGGCTCTGGCGTAGTTATTTCCGTTGTGGAACGCAAGAATGGGCCCATGGCCCAGACACCGTGGTGGTCCCGTTCCGTCGTCTACCAGATCTACCCGCGGTCGTTCGCGGACACGGACGGGGACGGTTTCGGTGACCTGCGCGGCATCATCGACCACCTCGACCACGTCGCCGACCTCGGCGCGGACGTGCTGTGGCTCTCCCCGATCTACGTCTCGCCGCAGGACGACAACGGCTACGACATCGCCGACTACGAGGCCATCGACCCCATGTTCGGCACGATGGACGACTTCGACGAACTCGTCGCAGCCGTGCACTCCCGCGGCATGAAGCTCGTGATGGACCTCGTGGTCAACCACACCTCCGACGAGCACGCGTGGTTCACCGAGTCGCGCCAGCCGGGGTCGGACAAGCGCGACTGGTACGTGTGGCGTCCGGCCCGCGAGGGCCACGAGCCGGGCACGCCGGGGGCCGAGCCGACGAACTGGGGCTCCTTCTTCGGCGGGTCCGCGTGGGCGTACGACGAGGCGTCCGGGGAGTACTACCTGCACCTGTTCAGCCGCAAGCAGCCCGACCTGAACTGGGAGAACCCGGCGGTCCGCGAGGCCGTGTACGCGATGATGAACCGCTGGGTGGACCGGGGAGTCGACGGCTTCCGCATGGACGTCATCAACCTCATCAGCAAGACGTACCCGCTCGCCGACGGCGTCCTCACTCCCGGCGACCCCTACAGCTTCGAGATCGAGCGGGTGGCCAACGGCCCGCGCCTGATCGAGTTCCTCGAGGAGATGAACCGCGAGGTCGGCATCACCTCCAAGCAGCTGTTCACGGTCGGCGAGATGGTCGCCTGCGGCCTGGAGCACGCGCGTGAGTACACCTCCCGCCACCACGACCGTCTCGGCATGGTGTTCACCTTCGAGCACGTCTCGGTCGACCAGTCCGGCTCGAAGCTGTCGCCCAAGAAGCTGCACCTGCCCGACCTCAAGCAGAACCTCGCCCGCTGGCAGGAGGGACTGGCCGACGACGGCTGGAACTCGCTGTACTTCGAGAACCACGACCAGCCGCGCTCGGTGAGCCGGTGGGGCGATGACTCCCCGGAGCACCGGGTGGCCTCTGCCAAGGCGCTGGCCACCGTGCTGCACCTGCACCAGGGGACGCCGTACGTCTACCAGGGCCAGGAGATCGGCATGACGAACGCCGGCTTCACCCGCATCGAGCAGTACGCCGACGTCGAGGCCCGCGGCCAGTTCGCGCAGGCCACAGCGGCGGGGGTGCCCGAGGAGGCCGTGCTGGCCGGGCTGAGCGCCATGAGTCGCGACAACGCGCGGACGCCCATGCCGTGGACGCCCGAGGGCGGCTTCACGACCGGGACGCCGTGGCTGCCGCTGAACGCCAACACGGCGTCCATCAACGTGGCCGACGACGTGGCCGACCCGGACGGGGTGGCCGCCCACTACAAGGCGCTGATCGCGCTGCGACGCGAGGACGTCGTCGTCCGCGACGGTGCCTTCGAGCTGCTGCTGCCCGACGACGAGACGCTGTGGGCCTTCACCCGGACGCTCGGCGACCAGAGGCTGCTGGTGGTGGCGAACATGTCCTCACACCTGGCGGGCGTGCCGATCTCGGCGCTGCCGTCGCTGGAGGACGCTGAACTCGTCCTCTCCTCGGTCTACCCGGGGACGGACCTGCAGACCCTCGCGCCCTGGGAGGCGCGGGTCTACCGGATCAGGGCCTGACGGCGGGGTTCGCCTCGCCCGGCACCGGGCGGGGCGCACCCGCGACGATCGCCTTGACGTTGGCGTTGCCCTGGGCGACCGCGCCGGTGACGGCGGCGACGCTCCGGTTGGCCTCGTCGACGGTCTTCGGTGCGCCGGAGAAGGAGAACTTGCCCTTCCCGATGAGCACGAGGATGCCCGCCACGACGAGCAGCACCACGGCCAGGGTCAGGAAGCCGAGCACGAACGCCCAGATGAGGGGCACCACGCCCTGGTACAGGGCACTGAGGGCCAGGCCGCCGCAGATGAACAGCAGCGTCGCCGCCTGGACCGCGAGGTAGCCGGCGGCCCCGAACAGGCCCGCACCGATGCCCGCACTCTTCACCTGGGGGATGAGCTCGGCCTTGGCCAGCTCGACCTCGCCCCTGATGATGGTCTGGACGTCGGCGGTGATGTCCTTGAGGACCTCCCCGATCTCCGGCTCTGCCATGGCCACTTTCCCTTCGTCGGCTACGCGTCATGCTAGCGGGCCGGGGAAACCGTCACAGACGGATGCGCACGCCGTCCTCGGGCGGTTCGAGCTGCGAGGTGAACTCGGTGTGGTCGACGACGGCGCGCCAGCACACCACCCGGTACGGCAGCAGCAGCGGTTCGGGAACGCGGGCCGACGTCGCGTACAACTCGCCGACATCGCTCATCAGGCGGCTGAGGCGCTCCTGCTCCAGGTCGGGAAACCGCTTGGCCACCATCCCGAGCAGGTCGACCCGGCTGATCGGCACCCACAGCCGGTGGCTGCGTTCGGCCACCTCGGCGTAGTGGGGGGACGCCACGAGGCGCTCGACGCTCTCGGTGCCGTAGGCACCCTTCATGGCAGCAGGGTCGACGTCGCGCAGCAGGGCGGTGAGGCGGCGGACCCACGGCACGGAGTCGTCACGGACGGTGTAGCTGACCGCCAGGTGGCCGTCGGGGGCGAGCACGCGCGCGATTGAGGCCAGCGCGCCCTCGGACAGGGCGTGCAACGACTGGTGCACGTGGACGGCGTCGAACGACATCGGCGCGAACGGCAGGTGCTCGGGCCGGGCCACGGTGGGCAGCGCGCGGGGGGCGCGGTTGAGCAGGGCGCGTACGCCCGCTCGGCTTCCGTCGCACGCGACGAGGTTGGCCCCGCGGCGGTCGAGCGCGGTGGCCAGCGGGGCCACGGAACGGCCCAGCAGCAGGACGCGGGGCGTGGGCACGGGGCGGCCGTCGGCGGCGACGGGGGCCAGCCACTCGAGGGCGGCCTGCGGGAAGGCCGGCTGGCTGGTCGACGTCATGCGGCCGATGGTAGGCGAGCACGCCGAGCCGCGCGGGTCAAGGGGCCGGGCGCGTTGTGGATGGAGGTCCCTGCTTGTCCACAGGGACCGGATGGGTGACCGTGCGCCCCGGCCGCCGCCCACTGTCACGGCATGGACTCCGACGGGGATGTGGTGCTGGTGACCGCCGAGGCCCGGGTGCGCGACGCGGTGGAGTCGACCGCGGCCGCCCTGGGGCTGCCGGTGTCGACGATCGCGACGGCCGAGGGGGCCCTGCAGCGCTGGGCGTCCGCCCGGGTCGTGCTGGTGGGCGGCGACCTGGCGGCCGCGGTGGCGTCGTCGGGCCCGCCGGCGCGCCGGCACGTCCACCTGGTCGGGTTCGACGCGGCCGAACTGGGCACGTGGTCCATGCCGCTGGGTGCCGAGGTGATCCCGCTGCCGCAGGGGGTGGCGTGGCTGACTGGCGTGCTGGCGACCGACGAGCGCGACTCCCGTCGCGTGGCGGTGGTGGGCGGCTCGGGCGGGGTCGGGGCGTCCACGCTGGCGGCCGGCCTGGCGTTGGCAGCCGTCCGCCGCGGGCAGTCCTGCGCGCTGGTGGACCTCGACCCGCTCGGCGGCGGCATCGACTTGCTGCTGGGCGCCGAGCGGACGCCCGGGTGGCGCTGGCCGCGCCTGGTCGGGGCGCGAGGCGAGGTGGGGGACGTGCGCGGCGTGCTGCCGCGCGTGCACGGGGTGACGGTGGTGGCGATGGGCCGTGGCGCGGACGCCGTGGGGCCGACCGCCGAGGCCGTCCACGCGGTGATGGGGTCGCTGACCCGCCACCACGAGCTGGTGCTCGTCGACGGTGGCCGGACTCCGGCGGCCTCCGCCCGCCAGGCGCTGCGCGCCGTGGATGCCACCGTGGTGTTGAGCGGCGCTGGGGTGCGGGATGTGGCGGCGACCGCCCGGGTCGCGGATGGGCTGGGCCCCGCCGGCCTCGGGCTCGTGGTGCGCGGCACGCGCGGCGGGCCACCCGGCGGGGTGGTGGCGGACGCGTTGGGCCTGCCCCTGTGGGGCGAGGTGCCCGCCGACCGGCGCCTGGCCGCCGACGCCGAGGCCGGGGAGCCACCCGGGCGTCCGCGATCGGCGTGGGCCCGCGCGGTCGAGCGGGTGCTGACCCGCGTGGGGGCGGAGGCCGGCGATGTCGATTGACCTGGACGAGGTGCGGGCCCGGCTGAGCGCGCGAGGGCAGGCGGCGCGTCCCGCCGAGGTGGCGGACGCCCTCACCTGGCTCGGATACGTGGTGAGCGACGCGGCGGTGCTGGAGACCGTGGCGGCGCTGCGGCGCGAGTCGCAGGGCGCCGGGCCGCTGGACGACCTGCTACGCCTGCCCGGGGTGACCGACGTGCTGGTCAACGGCCCCGACGAGGTCTGGGTCGACCGCGGGGCGGGTCTGGAACGCTCCGGCGTGCGGTTCGAGTCGGAGGAGGCCGTGCGGCGGCTGGCGGTCCGGCTCGCCGCACTCGTGGGGCGCCGCCTGGACGACGGGGCGCCCTTCGTGGACGCGCGGCTGCCGGACGGCACCCGCGTTCACGCGGTGCTGGACTGCATCGCCGGCAGCACCTGCCTCTCGCTGCGCATCCCCGCGCGCGTGCGGTTCACGCTGGCCGAGTGGGTCGAGCGGGGCTCGCTCACGCCCGGTGGAGCGGACGTGCTGTCGGCCCTGGTGGCGGGGCGAGCGGCCCTGCTGGTCTCCGGCGGCACCGGGTCGGGCAAGACGACCCTGCTCGCCACGCTGCTGGCCGAGGTGGACGCCCGCGAGCGTCTGGTCATCGTCGAGGACTCGCGCGAACTGGATCCCGACCACCCCCACGTCGTGCACCTGGAAGGGCGCACGGCCAACGCCGAGCGGGTGGGCTCGGTCACGCTGACCGACCTCGTGCGCAACGCGCTCCGGATGCGGCCCGACCGGCTGGTCGTCGGTGAGGTGCGCGGGGCGGAGCTGGCCGACCTGCTCGCGGCCCTGAACACGGGCCACGAGGGCGGGTGCGGCACGGTGCACGCCAACAGTGCGGCGTCCGTGCCGGCCCGGCTGGAGGCGCTCGGTGCGCTTGGTGGCCTCTCCCGGCACGCCCTGCATGCGCAGGCGGCGGCAGGGCTGGACGCCGTCGTCCACGTGCGGCGGGAGCGGGACGGGGTGCGCTTCGTCGAGCAGGTGGCGGTGCTGGTCCCCCGCGCCGACGGCTTGGTCGAGTCCTTGCCCGCGGTGACCTGGTCGCCTTCGGGCGCCCACGAGCGCGGCCCCGGCTGGGCCGCCCTGGGGCGGTGGCTGAGGTGATGGCCTGGCTGGCCGCGCTCGCCGCCGCGGGTGCGGCGTGGTGGGCGCTGCCGGGCGTGGCCGAGGGGCTGGCCCGGCTGGACGCGGTTCCGGCCGAGCCGCGCGCGGCGTCCGCACGGCGGTGGTGGGCATGGGCCGCAGTCTGCGGTGCGGCGGGTCTGGTCGTGGTCACGCTCGCCGGGGGCCCGGGCGCGGCCGCCGTGGCGCTCGCGATCGGCCAGCTGGCAGGGTGCGGGGCCGCGCTCGGGGTGAGGAGGGCCCGGCGACGGGCCAGGGCCCGCGGCCGGACCGAGGTGGTGCGCGCCGGAGAGCTGGTGGCCGGCCTGCTCCGGGTCGGGCGGGTGCCCTCGGCCGCGCTGGTCGAGGCGGCGGCGGACGCCCCCGTGCTGCGCGAGGCGGCGGCGGAGCTGCGCGCCGGCGGGGAGGCTGCCGCCGCGCTGCGGCGGTCCGCCGCCGAGGAGGGGAGCGGGGGCCTGGCCGACCTGGCCGCAGCCTGGGACGTCGCTCTGCGCACCGGCGGCTCGCTCACCGGCGCCGTCGACGCGGCGGCCGCACGCCTGGCCGCCGACGATGACGTGGCCCGCGTGGTGGACGCCGAACTGGCGGCCGCGCGGTTGGGTGGCCGGGTGATGGCGCTGTTGCCCGCCGTGGGCGTCGCCCTGGGGTACGGCTTCGGGGGCGACCCCTTGGCGTTCCTGACGGCCTCGCCGCTGGGGTGGGCCTGCCTCGACGTGGGAGTGGCGCTCGCCTGCGCGGGCGTGTGGTGGATCGACGTGGTCGCCGAGCGGGCGGGCGGGCGATGATCCCGGGCTCGGGATGGGCGTGGCTCGCGGCGCTGGCGTCCGGCCTGACGGTGTGGTGGCTACTGCCGCCGCTCGGCCTGCCGCGGTTGCGGTCCGCCCCGGAACGCTCGGGGGCGGACGCCTTGCGCGCGGTCGCTCAGTGGGCGCGGGCTCTCTGGGACGGGCGGGCGGACGCCGTCCGCGACGACGCCCTGCGCGCCTCGGTCCCCGCCGTGTGCGACCTGATGTCCGTGTGCCTGGACGCGGGGCGTCCGCCGCGGACGGCGCTGCGCGTGGTGCTGGGCGTCGTCGACGGCCCCGCCGCCGAGGCGCTGGGCGCCGTGCAAGCCCGGATCGACCTGGGCGTGGACGAGGCCGAGGCGTGGGGCGGGCTGACTGCCGTGGCCGGCTACCGCGAGGTGGGCCGCGACCTGGCCCGCTCGGTGCGGTCGGGGCTGGGGTTGAGCGACCTGCTCCGGCAGCACGCGGCGGACGCCCGGGCGGACAGGGCGTCCCGCGCGCTCGTGCGGGCCCGCGCTGCGGGCGTCCGCAGCGTCGTGCCGCTCATGCTCTGCTTCCTGCCCGCGTTCATGCTGCTCGGCGTCGTGCCGCTCTTCGGGGCGCTCGTGGTGCAGTTGCTGCCGTGACCACCGCACAGGGTTCATCCACAGGCTCGGCCGGGCCCGGGTGGGTTGTCCACAGGGCCCGAAATCGGGTGACAGGGCCGCGGTGGTTCCGCCCATTGTCCGTGTGTGCCGCAGCTGGGCGGCAGCGAACCGGAAGGAAGAACCCATGTCCGACACCCTCATCACCCCCGTCGAGCGCCGCAGCCTGGCCGAGCGCGGCATGACCACCGTCGAGTACGCCCTGGGCGTCGTGGTCGTCATCGTCCTGATCGGCGTGATCGTGACCGCCATCCAGACCGGGACGTTCCGCGAGCTGATCGAGGCCCTCATCGGGGCGATCGCCAAGTGGATCACGGGGGCGTTCAACGTCCCCATCCCGAGCTTCTTCGGCAACCCGTGAGCCGATGCGGAGGGGGCCGTGGGGCGGGGCGTGGGGCGCCCCGCCCCACGGGCCTGCCCGGTCAACGGGGCATGGTCACCGTCGAGACGGCGTTCGCCACCCTCTTCCTGGCCGTCGTGCTGGGCGGCGTCCTGCTGGTCGGCGGCGCGGCCCTCGTGCAGGGCCAGTGCCAGGTGACGGCCAACGAGGTGGCCCGGCAGGCCGCCCGCGGAGACGCGGCGGCCGTGGCCCGGGCGTCCGCGGACGCCCCCGCCGGCGCCACCGTCACCACCCGTCGCACCGGCGGCGCCGTCGTCGTGGAGGTGAGGTGGGAGGCCCCGCTGGGCCCGGTCACGTGGCCCCTGTCGGCCAGCGCCCAGGTACTGGAGGAGGCATGAGGCGGGGGGAGCGGGGTTCGGCCCTGCCCCTGGCGGCCGCGCTCACTCTGGGGCTGGCCTGCCTCGCCGCGCTGCTCGTGCTCGCCGGGGCGCTGCGCGCCGAGGGGGAGCGGGTTCGGGGTGCGGCCGACCTGGCCGCGTTGGCCGGGGCACGGGCACAGGGCGATGGGGCGGACGCCTGCGCGGCCGTGGGGGAGTCCGCGGACCGCAACGAGGTCGAGGTCATCGGGTGCCGCGTCGCCGGCGACGAGGTTGAGTTCGTGGTCTCGGTGGAGGTGCGGGCCCCGTTCACGATGGGCCCTGCGACGGACTGGTTCGTCGCCCGCGCCCACGCGGGCATGGTGACGGGGGCGCCGGAGTGAGGTCAGGGGGCGGGGACCGAGAACGCCGTGGCGGTGCCGTGGCCGGCCCCGACCGCCATGACGAGCAGGTGCGCGTCGCGCAGGAACGCGACGTCGGACGGGTAGAGCGGCTCGGAGCGGAAGCGGATCTTCACGTGGTTCACCGCCACCACGAGCATCGCCGCCATCGCGGCCAGCGGGATGCCGCGGCGCAGGCGTCCGGTCAGCCCGAACAGGCCGGCCACCAGCAGGGCGACGACGGCCGTGCCGAGGGCCAGGGTGTCCAGCTCGAGGCGGCCGAGTTGGGCGCGCATGCCCCACCCGAAGGCCCGCGCCGTGGACAGCTCCAGGGCGAGCACCGTGACACCGCTGGTGAGGAGGATGAGGACGACGATCGCCGCCCATCGGCGTAGGCGCGATCCGGGGCCGCCCGACCCTCCTTCAGACATGCCACGGCACTCTACTCGGACCGCGGGCCCCCCGCGCTCGCCTCGCCGCCCAACCCGACGAGCAGGGCCAGCAGGCCGGCCGCGCCGTGTTTGTCGAGCGGGTTGTTGCCGTTGCCGCACTTGGGTGAGACGACGCAGGCGGGGCAGCCGTCCTCGCACGGGCAGGTGACCAGCCGCGCGAGGGTGGCCGACCACCACTGTTCGGCGAGCTCGTAGCCGCGGTCGGCGATGCCCGATCCGCCGGGCAGGCCGTCGTGCACGAACACGGTGAGCTGCCCGGTGTCGGGGTGCAGCACCGTGGAGAGGCCGCCGATGTCCCAGCGGTCCGACGGGACGAAGGCCGGCAGGAGGCCGATCGCGCAGTGCTCGGCGGCGTGGACGGCGCCCGCGAGGTCCAGCGCCGAGACCGGGCCGGAGGCGAGTTCGTCGAGGGCGGCCAGGACGCGGTCGGGGATCGTCCACCACGTCGCGCGCGTGACGAGGCGCCGCTCGGGGAACTCCAGCGGGGTCGAGTCCCACACCTCGCCGGTCTCGGCATCGCGCCGCAGGTAGGAGGTGACCTGGTTCGACAGCTCGACCGTGCCGACGTGCACCTCGCCCAGCCCCAGCCGGCGTGAGGCCGACGTCATCAGGATGCGGACGCCGCCGGCCGACTGGGCCTGCGTGAACCACAGCGGGTCCGCGCGATGCACCAGGGCGACGCGGTCGTCCAGGTCCAGCTCGTCGACGAACCATGTCTCGCCCTGGTGGACGTAGACGGCCTCCGGGTGCAGCGTCCGATCGGCGGCCGACGGGTCGACCTGGCCGATGACGCGGCCCGTCGCGGAGTCCACCACCTCGACCGCCTTGCCCTGGGCCGAGCGCAGATCGATCGAGTCGACGGCGCGTCCGGCGTGCGTCCAGTACCACCCGAGCGGACGCCGGCGCAGCGCCCCCTGCGCCGTGAGCCGCTCGGCCAGCTCCACCGTGGTCGGTCCGAACCAGCGGGCGTCCTCGGCCGTGAGGGCACGCTCCTGCGCCGCGGCGCACAGGTGGGGGCCGAGCACGTAGGCGTTGTCCACCGGCACGACCGTCCGCTCGACCGGGCGGTCGAACACCAGCTCGGGGTGCTCGACGAGGTAGGCGTCGAGCGGGTCTTCGCGGGCGATGAGCACGGCGATGGCGTCGCGCCCGGCCCGGCCGGCCCGTCCGACCTGCTGCCAGAACGCGGCCAGCGTGCCGGGGAACCCGGCCGTGACGACGGCGTCCATGCCAGCGATGTCGATGCCGAGCTCGAGCGCGTTGGTCGAGGCCACCCCGCGCAGCCGCCCGTGGGAGAGCGCTGCCTCCAGCGCCCGCCTGTCCTCGGCGAGGTAGCCGCCGCGGTAGGCGGCGATGGCTTCGGTGTGCTCGGCGAGCTCGCGCGCCCTGATGGCCACCAGCTCGGCCTGGATGCGGGAGGTGGTGAACGCGATCGCCTGGCCGTCGCGGGTGAACCCGGCCAGGAGCCGCGCGCTCGTCTCGGTGAGCTGCGGGGTGGGCTCCAGCAGGACCACGTCGAGGGCCGGGGCGGGGGATGCGTCCTCGGTGACGGGCACGACAGAGTCGGCGCCGATGAGGGCGGCGGCCACGGCGTCCGGCTCGCTGATGGTGGCCGAGGCGCAGATGAAAACCGGGTCGGCGCCGTAGTGGTGGGCCAGGCGCCGCAGCCGACGCAGCACCGCGGACACGTGCGCCCCGAAGACGCCCTTGTAGCGGTGCGCCTCGTCGACCACGACGTGCGTGAGGCCGCCGAGCAGCCGGGCGTACCGGGCGTGGTTGGGCAGGATCGACCGGTGCAGCATGTCGGGGTTCGTCAGCACCCAATGGGCGAACTCGCGGGCGAACCGGCGCTCGTCGGGGTCGGAGTCGCCGTCGAGGGCCGAGACGCGCCAGCCGTCCAACCCCAGCGCCTCGGCGGAGCGCACCTGGTCGTGGGCCAACGCCTTCGTCGGGGCGAGGTACAGCGCGGTCGGCCGCGCAGCCACCCGCAGCCCCGAGCCCGCCCCGCGGGCGTGCGGCACCCGCGTGCCCGGCGGGAAGCGCCCGTCGAGTCCAGCGGCCAGCACCGGCAGCAGGAAGGCCAGCGACTTGCCGGACGCCGTGCCCGTCGCGATCGCCACGTGCCGCCCCTCGAACGCCGCCTGGGCCGCCGCGACCTGGTGCGCCCAGGGTCGCTCAATGCCGCGGGCGGCGAAGGCTTCCCGGACGGGCCCGGACACCCAGTCCGGCCAGCCGACGGTCGCGCCCGGGCGGCTCGGGCGGTGGTGGACGTGGGCGACCTTGTGCTCGGTCGCCAGCCAGTCGGGCAGGGGCACGTCAAGACTCCCGGTGGGTGACCCGCCCGGCGCACACCGTGGCGCGCACTCCCATGGCGCGCAGGCGGGCGGCGGTGGTCGCCGGGTCGGCGTCCTCGGCCACGGGGTCGGCGCCCAGCACCACCAGGTCGCCCCGCGCCCCCGGCACGACACGTTGGCCATCGACGGAGGCCGCCAGCGCCTCGCGCGGGGTCAGCGACTGCTCGGGGTGCCAGCCGGGCCGCCCGTCGCCGGAGCGGTGCACGGCGGTGGCGATCGCCAGCCATGGATCCGGTGGGGACACGGGGGCGTCCGACCCGAGCGCCAGCTTGCCGCCGCCGTCCAGGATCGAGCGGGCCAGGTAGAGGCGGTCGGTCCGGTCCGCCCACAGGACGCCGGCCGGGTCGCGGTCGGCGACGAGGTGGTGGGGTTGCATGCTGGCGGTGACGCCGTGGCCCGCGAAGCGCGGGACGTCCACGTGCCGCAGCAGCTGGGCGTGCTCCACCGAGCCGGACGCCCCGGTGACGGCGAAGGCGTCCAGCACCGCCTGGTTGGCGCGGTCGCCGATGGCGTGCGCCGCGACGGCCAGCCCGGCCCCCTCCGCGCGGGCGAAGAGGCCGCGCAGCTCCTCCTCCGACAGGTTGGCGACACCGGCCGGGTGCGGGTCGCCGGGGGCGGCATCGCAGTAGGGGCGGCAGCACCAGGCGGTGCGGGTGCCCATCGAACCGTCGGCGATGATCTTCAGCGGCCCCATCGCGACGAGGTCGTCGCCGCCGGGCAGCGCCTTGCCGGTGCGCCAGCCGGCGGCCAGCACTTCGTCGAGCTGGTGCGGGTACACGCCGGCCCGCACGCGCAGGCTCCGCTGGCCCCGCTCGACCCGGGCCGGCCACGCGCGGAACGGGGCGTCGAACTCCAGGTCGACCAGGCCGACGAGCCCGCGGGCGGCGAGCTCCGCGACCACGGCGTCTTCCTGCTCGGGGGTGGGGGAGACGCCCGGCAGGTCGTCCAGCCGCCCGAACACGGCGAACCATTCGTTCTCCACGAGCGGACCCGTGCGCGGGGGCAGCCCGAACGCCGCGAGGGCCGCGCTGTTCAGCCAGCCGTTGTGGGCGTCGCCGGCGATGACGACCAGCGGCCGGCCGGCGGCCACGGCGTCCAGCTCGGCGACCGTGCCGACCCGCGACCACGGCCCGGAGCGGTACCCGAACCCCACCACGGCCCGGTCACCCGGCCGCTCCGCGACGGCGGTGGCCAGGCGGGCGCACACCTCCTCGGGCCCGGCCGTGCCGGCCACGTCGACCCACGTCGAGGCGCGCACGTACTGGGTGAAGTGGACGTGGGCGTCCCACAACCCGGGGATGACCCACCCGCCTGCGGCGTCCAGCACCGGCTCGCCGTCGGGGGCCAGACCCGGGCCGACCTCGACGATCGCCCCGTCGCGGACGCGGACGTCGAGGACACCACCGGTCCCGTCCTCGTCCAACGCCACGACGCGCCCACCGCGCACCAGCAACGACTCGCCCACGCCCACTCCTTCTCGTGTCCGCACAGCCTAGGGCGGCGGTCCGACACTCCTCGTGACAGGCTGGGTCGCATGTTGAGCCCGACCCACGCCGCCGCCCTCGCCGACCGCCTCGCCGCGGCCGGTTACACGCTCGCCGAGGCCACCGACCGGCTCGGCCCCGAGGCGACGGACGCGCTGGGCCGCAACACCACCCTGGCCGCCCGGGACGCGCTCGGTGAGGCGACCGACCCGCAGGCCGCGCTGGTCCGGCTGTTCCTGTTGCACGACACCCTGCCCCCCGACACGGCCCGCGCGGCGCTCGGCGACCTCGCCCCCCCTCGAGGAGGCAGGCATCGTCGCCGCCACGGCCGACGGCGTCCGGGCCGCGCTGGAGATCCGCCCCTACGCGGCGGACGGCCCCGGCCTCGACTTCGACGGCTGGATCGCCAACGACCTCATCCCGATCCTCGACGGGCGGCTGGGCCGATCCCGCCCCGACTACGTGCTGGGGGCGTCGCCGGCGTCCACGACGCTTGCGCAGATGACGATCCGCCGGGCCGTGGGCCGGGCGCTCGACCTGGGCACCGGGTGTGGCATCCAGAGCCTGCTGCTCGCCGGGCACGCCAGCCACGTGGTCGCCACCGACCTCAACCCGCGCGCGGTCGCGATGGCGCGCCTGACCGCGGGGCTCAACCGGCTCGACCTCGACGTCCGGGAGGGGTCCCTCTACGAGCCCGTCGCCGACGAGGCCTTCGACCTCATCGTCACCAACCCGCCCTACGTCATGAGCCCGCCTACCGGCGAGCGGCTGGTCTACCGCGAGGGGCTGTTCAGCGCCGACGAGCTCGTGCGGCGGGTCGTCGTCGAGGGTGCCGACCGGCTCGCGCCCGGCGGCACCCTGCAGGTGCTCGGCAACTGGGCCGTCACCGACGACGAGGACTGGACCGACCGCCTGCGCCGTTGGGTCGAGCCCACCGGCTGCGACGCGCTGGTCCTGCAGCGCGAGCACCTCGACCCGTACGAGTACATCGAGGTGTGGCTCAACGACGCCGGGCTGGTCGGCACCGACGAGTACGCCGCCCGCTACCGCGCGTGGCTGGACTACTTCGCCGCCCTCGGCATCACCGGCGTCGGCATGGGCTGGATGATGCTGCACCGCGGGGGTCGCGCCACCCCCGACATCCGGATCGAGCCCTGGCCCCACGCCGTGCACCAGCCCCTCGGGGAGGCGTTCGCGGCGCACATCGCGGGAGTTCCGCTGGCCGCCCTTCCCGACGAGGCACTCCTGGGTCGGGCCTGGGAACTCGACGGACGCGTCGACGTCGAAACCCTGGGACGCCCCGGCGTTGAGGACCCCGAACACATCGTGTACCGCCAGCGCTACGGGTTCGGCCGTGCGGTCGAGGTCGACACCGCGCTCGGAGCCGTGCTGGGCGCCTGTGACGGCGACCTCACGGCAGGGCAGATCATCGCTGCCGTCGCCGACATCCTCGACGTCGACCCTGACGCGCTCGCCGTCGAGGTGACCCCCAAGCTGCGTGACCTCATCGGGGAGGGCTACCTCACCTGAGCTGGCTCAGTTCACCTGGCTCGTACCCAGGGCGATCGTGCCGCTCCGGCGCGATCCCGACGGGTCGACCCACGTGAGCGTCACCTGCTGCCCGGGCTCGAGCTGTGCCAGCAGTTCCGCGAGATCGGACTGGCTGACCACGGCCTGGCCGTCCAGGGACGTGATGGTCGACCCGGCCACCAGACCGGCCTCGGCGGCCGGACCGTCCGCCAGCACCGAGTTCACCCACACCCCGGCCGCGGGCGCGACAGTGATGCCGAGGTAGGCCTTGGCGCCGATGCGCGTGGTCGCGGTCTCCGTGCCCGACCGGATCTGGTCGACCACAGCGAGGGCGTCGGAGATGGGGACGGCGTAGCTCACGGTCGTGATGGGCATCGACCGGCCCGCTCCGCGCATCCCGCCCGGGTCACGGGTGACGGTCTGCGACCCGGCGGTCGTCATCCCGGTCACCTCGCCCTCGCTGTCGAACATCGGACCGCCGGAGTCGCCCGGCACGGCTCCGGCGTTTGTCTCGATGACCCCGGTCAGCGTCTCGGTGCCGCCGTTGCCGTCGTCGACCGTGACCTTCTGGTTGAGCGCTGTCACCTGTCCGGACGCCGCGACGAGTTCGCCGCCGCCCGACGCGTTCCCCATGGCGGTCAGCGTGTCGCCGGCGGAGACGACGTCCCGGTCAGGGGTGATGGTGGCCAGACCCGCGGCGTCCTGCAGCTGCAGCAGGGCGACGTCGCGGCTCGCGTCGTGGCCGACGACGGTGGCGGAGTAGGTCTTGCCGGTGGCCGGGATCGTGACCGACACCTCCGAGGAGCCCTCGACCACGTGGTAGTTGGTCAGGACCTCACCGGATGCCGTGAGCACCATGCCGGTGCCGGCGCCCTCACCACTGGCTGAGCGAACGGTGATCAGCACGACCGATTCGGCGGGGTCGGCCGGCGTGGCGGCGGGCGCAAGCTTCGGGACGCCGAGGGCGAGCACGCAGGCGGCAGTGGTGGTTACCAGGGCGAGGGAGCGCTTGTTCATGCCCTCAGTGGACCGGTGCCGCCTGTGTGTCTCCTGTGGTAGCGCCGTGCGGCGGCGGTGAGTCGCCCCCCTTGAGTTTGTCGACCACGTCGAGCGCCTCGCGGGACCTGTCGTACCACCGTCTCGTCCCGTCCCATCAGAGGTCGGGTCGGGGTCGTCGCCCCCGGTGAACTCAGTTGAGCGGGCTCGCCTTCGGCGTGATGGGGGCGGTGCGTTCGCGGCCGGACGCCGTGGTCCAGGTGATCTGCACGGTGGTGCCGGGTTCGATGGTGTCGAGGACGTCGGACAGTTCCGCACGGGTGCGCACCGCCTGGCCGTCGAGGTTCAGGATGGTGTCGCCGGTGGTCAGGCCGGCCTCGGCTGCCGGGGTGTTGGCCTGGACTTCGGAGACGATCACCGCCGACGAGTCATCGGCCTGGACGATGACGCCCAGATAGGCCTTCGGCCCGATCACGATCGTGCCGGACTCGTCGCCGCGCTTGATCTTGTCGACCACGTCGAGCGCCTCGCGGATCGGGACGGCGTAGACCTGCTTGTCCTCGGTCTCGCCGTCGCCGGTGCTGCTGCCAGCGGTGGTCATGCCGAGCACCTCGCTCTCGGCGTCGTACATGGGACCGCCGGAGTCCCCGGGCCAGGCCGGGGCGTTGGTCTCGATGAGGCCGCGCAACCGCTGGGGCGGGTCGTTGACGTTGGCGCCCTTGACGTTGATCTGGCGGTCGAGCTCGAGGATGTTGCCGCGGTGGGCCGACACGTAGCCCTGCCCGTTGGCGTTGCCCGCGGCCACCACGATGTCGCCGATGCGCACCGGGTCGGAGTCGATGGTGACGACGTCGAGGTTGCTTGCCCGGTCCAGTTTGAGCAGCGCCACGTCCTTGGTCGCGTCCCGGCCGACGAGTTCGGCGGTGTGTCGGCGTCCGGTCGCCGCGATGGTGACGGTAATCGCCTCGGTGGAGCGCACCACGTGGTAGTTGGTCAGCACGTAGCCGTCGGGGGTGATCACCATGCCGGTGCCCGCCACGCCCTCGGCGGGGGTGCGGCCCGTGATCAGGACGACGCCGCGCTTGAGTGCGTCGGTCACCTCGACCGGCCCCACCGACTGCTCCGGCAGCGGGCGATCAGGCGTGGCGGACGCCGAGGGCTCGGGGGTGCGGCCCGGGGACGTCGGGGCCGGCGCGGGGGAGGAGACCGGCGGGGGAGCGGGCTGCAGCCGCTCCAGCCACTGGTTGGCCGCGGACGCGACCGACACCGCCGTGCCCAGCTGGGAAGCCATGGCCAGCACCACGCCGATCACGACCAGCACCAATGAGGGCGGGTGTGACACCGGGCGTGGGCTCGGAGGGGGCCACGGTGCGGTCACGGGGCGAGTCTAGGGCGCCCGGCAAGACCCGCCCGGGCGTCCTGTCTTGACGGGAGGCGCTAGCATCCGGACGTGTCGAGGGCTCTTCCCCGGCGTCCGCAACCCCAGAGAGCAGATCGTGGCCACAGACACCAAGCGCCGACTCGTGATCGTGGAGTCCCCCGGCAAGGTGCGCAGCATCGCCCAGTACCTCGGCGAGGGTTATCTCGTCGAGGCGTCGATCGGCCACGTCCGCGACCTCCCGACGGGCGCCGCGGAGGTGCCGGCCAAGTACAAGGGTGAGAAGTGGGCGCGCACCGGCGTGAACGTCGAGAACGACTTCGAGCCCCTGTACGTGGTGCAGGCGGACAAGAAGGCGACGATCCGCAAGCTGAAGGACGCGCTCAAGGGCGTCGACGAGCTCTACCTCGCCACCGATGGTGATCGCGAGGGCGAGGCCATCGCGTGGCACCTGCTGCAGGAGCTCAAGCCCAAGGTGCCGGTCAAGCGGATGGAGTTCCACGAGATCACCCCCGACGCGATCCGCGCCGCCGTCGCCGCCCCGCGCGAGCTCGACACCGACCTGGTCGATGCGCAGGAGACCCGCCGCATCCTCGACCGGCTGTACGGCTACGAGGTCAGCCCCGTGCTGTGGAAGAAGGTCATGCCGCGCCTCTCGGCCGGCCGCGTGCAGTCGGTCGCCACCCGCCTGGTGGTCGACAAGGAGCGCGAGCGCATGGCGTTCCGCTCGGCGTCCTACGCCGACCTCGAGGTGACGCTGGACGCCGCGGGCCACGACCCCGACTCCTTCACCGCCCGGGTCGCCACCGCGGCGGGGCTTAAGGTCGCCTCGGGCCGCGACTTCGACTCCCTCGGCAAGCTCACCACCAAGGCCGTCCACCTCGACCTGGAGGGGGGCCAGGCACTGGCGGATGCGCTGGCCGGCGCGTCGGTCATCGTCGACTCGGTCGAGGCCAAGCCGTACACGCGGCGTCCGTACCCGCCGTTCCGCACCACGACGCTGCAGCAGGACGCCGGCCGCAAGCTCGGCTTCACCGCCCAGCGCACGATGTCCGTGGCGCAGTCGCTGTACGAGGGCGGGTTCATCACCTACATGCGAACCGACTCGGTCACCCTGTCCGGGTCGGCGGTCGCCGCCGCGCGCGCCCAGGTCAAGGAGCTGTACGGGGCGTCCTACCTGCCGGAGAAGCCGCGGGTGTATTCGTCCAAGGTCAAGAACGCCCAGGAGGCACACGAGGCCATCCGCCCCGCGGGGGACAACTTCCGGACGCCGCAGGAGACCGGGCTGCGCGGCGACGAATTCCGCCTCTACGACCTGATCTGGAAGCGCACCGTCGCCTCGCAGATGAAGGACGCCGAGGGCCAGACCGTCACGATCGCGATGACCGCCACGCCGTCGGCCGCCGTCGAGGTGGCGGATGCCACCACCGGCGAGGTGCGGGCGCTCGACCGTGCCGGGCTCTCGGCGTCCGGCCGCACGATCACGTTCCCGGGCTTCCTGAAGGCCTACGTCGAGGCGCGCGACGAGGGCGACGCGGACGACGCGACCGCCAACCTGCCCGCGGTGGAGAAGGGCGAGAAGCTCGCCGTCGCCGGGGTGGAGGCCGAGGACCACGCCACGCGTCCGCCGGCCCGCTACACCGAGCCGTCCCTGGTCGCGAAGCTGGAGGAGTTGGAGATCGGCCGGCCGTCGACGTACGCGTCCATCATCCGGACGATCACGGCGCGCGACTACGTGTTCAAGAAGGGCTCGGCCCTCGTGCCGACGTGGCTGGCGTTCGCCGTCACGCGCCTGCTGGAGGATCACTTCACCGAGCTCGTGGACTACCAGTTCACCGCCGGCATGGAGGACATCCTCGACGAGATCGCCAAGGGCAACGCCGACCGCGTGCAGACGCTGAAGAACTTCTACTTCGGCTCCGACGGACGCGACGGCCTCGACTCGCTGGTCAACGACCTCGGCGAGATCGACGCGCGGGCGCTGTCGACGTTCCACCCGGTCGGGGGTGAGGAGTCCGGCATCGCGGTCCGCGTGGGGCGCTACGGCACCTACGTCGAGGACGCCGACGGCAACCGCGCCAACGTGGAGGAGGACCTGCCGCCCGACGAGCTGACCGTCGAGAAGGCTCGCGAACTGCTGGCCACCCCGGCTGGCATGGAGCGCGAGCTCGGCGCCGACCCGGCCTCCGGCAACGCGGTCGTCGCGAAGAACGGGCGGTTCGGCCCCTACGTCACCGAGGTGCTGCCCGAGGGGTCGCCCAAGTCGGCCAAGCCGCGCACGGCGTCCCTGTTCAAGGACATGTCGCTGGAGACCGTCACCCTCGACCAGGCGCTGCAGCTCATGTCGCTGCCGCGCGTCGTCGGGGCGATCGACGGCGAGGAGGTCACCGCCCAGAACGGCCGCTACGGCCCGTACCTGAAGAAGGGCACCGACTCCCGCTCGCTGGAGAACGAGGACCAGCTCTTCACCGTGACGCTGGAGGAGGCGACCGCGATCTTCGCCCAGCCGAAGACGCGCGGACGCCGCGCCGCCGTCGCGCCGCTGAAGGAGCTCGGGAACGATCCGGTGTCCGGCAAGCCGATCGTCGTCAAGGACGGCCGATTCGGGCCGTACGTCACCGACGGGGAGACCAACGCGACCCTCCGCAAGGCGGACTCGATCGAGGAGATCACGCCCGAGCGTGCGGCCGAACTGCTCGCCGAGAAGCGCGCCAAGGGCCCCGCCCCGAAGAAGACCCCCACCCGGCGGACGACGACCCGCAAGGCTCCCGCGAAGAAGTCGGCCGCCAAGAAGTAGGCCGTACGGCTTCGTGATCCGCATTGAAGCCACCGGTTCACTCCGCGAACGTCCTGGCGGCGCGCTCTCCGGCGGTCCTATGCGTCTCGGGTGGCGTCGAGCTGAGCCTGGATGGCGTCGAGGATGAGGGTGAGGCCGTTGTCGAATTCGCTCGGGTAGGTGTAGTCGCCGCTGCTCAGCAGTTCGGTCAGCGACCGTGAGAGGTTCGGGTAGGCGCCCGGGTCGGGTGAGACGGTTGCCGCGAACTCAGCTTCTGCGCCCGGGCTGGGCAGGAACGGGAGATTGGTCTCACTGAGCGCAAAGCCGTAAACGAAGGCATCCACGGTTGAAAAGGCGAGCGTCGCCAGGGGAGCAGTGAACCCGGCGGCGAAGAGCCAACCGAGGACCCTGTCGTGATGAGTCAGCAAGGCCGCACTCGGCGCAGGCCGTGATTCGATCATCGCGATCGACCACGGGTGAGCGACGAATACGGCGCGGGCGGATCGGGCGCGCGTTTCCATGGCCTCTCGCCACGGCGCATCTGGCGGAGGAAGATCGATCTTGGCGATGGCCCATTCGGCGAGCGCGTCGAGGAGAGCATCTTTGCTCGAGACATGGTGATAGAGCGACATGCCCTCGACTCCGAGTTCGCCGCCCACGCTTCGCATCGAGACACCAGCGAGACCGGACCGGTCGGCGACAGCAGCTGCCGCGGCTATCACGCGTTCTCTCGTCAGGGTCCCTCGTCGGCTCACCGTGACATCATTGCGTAACTTACGGTCGTAAGAGTAGGATCTGACGGCAAGCCTTACATGTGTAAGTTTTATCCCAAGGAGCCCGCATGACCGTCGACCACCCTTCCCCGTCCCGGCCGCTCGATCCGAGAGTCCGGCTCGCCGCGCTCTGGACGAGCGTCATGTTTCTCGTCGCGTTCGTCGACATCTTCGCGTTCTACCGCGCTGACCTCCGGGAGCAGATCGAGGCAGGACGCGCTTTCGTGTTCACCATCAACGAAGCCTTCATGTTGGGCATCGTTCTGTACGTCGCAGTGCCCTCACTGATGGTTGCCGCGTCGGTACTGATCCCGCGGGGGGTCAATCGGTTGATGCAAATCGTGGTCGCGGCAGTGTTCGCCCTCACGATCATCGGCGCTGCGGTCGGCGAGTGGAGCTACTACCTCGTTGCCAGCGGCATCGAGCTCGCGCTCCTCGCAGGGGTCATCGCTGTCGCGGTCCGATGGAAGGACACTCCGCTGGTCGCAGCGCGAGACCTCGCTGCGGCCCAAGCCTCCCGGGACGCGTGAGGGTGAGCCCCAGTGACCCGCTCACGACAAGCGCGCACGTTCCTCGCCATCACGTTCAGCGCTGTCCTGCTGCTGTGCTTCCCGGCGCTGCTCGGCGTCGATGCCGACTACCTGGGGGTTGCCACGCCTCTTGCGCAGTGGATCCCCGCACTTGCGGTCATTCTTGCGGTCAGACCCGTGCGCGGCAGCCGAGCCCTGCGAGGCTCGTGGCGCGCCTCACCCTTCGGCGGGGCGCGCACCTGGATCGTCATCGGGCTCATCACGGCCGCCATCCTCGGTGTCGCCGCGGCGCAGATTGTTGTGGGCGTCGCCGTGGGCGTCGTCTCGTGGTCACCCGATCCTGCCATCGGCGAGACTGCTCTGCTCGTTCTCCCCGTGGCGCTGCTCGCCCTCCTCCCCGCAACAGGGGAGGAGTTCGGCTGGCGGGGATTCCTCTGGACCCGCGTCCGAGGGAATCGTGGGTTCTGGTGGACCGCCCTCGCTGTCGGTGCCATCTGGGCCGTCTGGCATCTCCCACTGCTCGTCGCATACGGCGCTCAGGGGGACCTGTCCTGGCGAACCGTGCTCGGAACGACGGTCGACCTCCTGATGGCCTCGCTCGTCCTCGGCGCCGGGCGCGAGCTTTCCGGGAGCGTGTGGCCAGCTGCATGGGGCCATGCACTGGTCAATTCCGTCCTCGTCTTCGCGACGACCGCCTTCGTCACACCCGCGACGCAACTTCCCGATTCAGCGTTCTGGGTGTACAAGGCTCTCGGCTGGGCGGCGTGGGTGGGTGCGGCGGCGGGGATGCTTGCTCTCCGACGGCGCCTCCTCATCGCACCCGCGCGAGACGTCACCGGGCGCAGCCTCGACGAAACCGAGGATGCGCTGCTGGAAGCCATGCGCACGAGCGATGTTGACGCCCTACGCGCTCTGCTTGCCGAGGATCTGCGCTTTCGCCTGCCCGACGGTTCAGTGGTTGATCGCGCAGCCGATCTGCACGCACACGCTTCCGGAGCACTGAGGTTCCTGCAGATCGAGGAAACGCATCGAACGACGGAGCAGCAGAAAGGGAGGGGAAGCACAGTGTCGCGGTCACGGGTTCACCTTGTCGACCGCGGGCGCTTCGCGGAGGCGACGATGACCTATCGCCGTTCGTGGGCGATCGTCGGGGGCCGCTGGCAGGTCTTCGCGGGCAGCGCCGAGATTGTGAACGACGAGGAAGCAGTGGATCCGTGACTACTCACGCTGAAACAGCTCCCCAGCCCACTGTGAGCAACCCCGATCGCCAGTACGCGGTGCAGCAGGTGCTGGGGTCCTACGCCTGAGGCGTCCGACGCGCCACCAGGGCCGGGATGACGTGCTCGACCAGCATGGGTGAGAGCGAGGCGTCCGCGGCGTAGTCGCACGCGGGATCGATCGGCAGCCAGCGCAGCTCCTCGATCTCGGCCGACGCCACCGGCTCGCCCGGCAATGGCGCAGCGAACACGTCGGACGCGATCCTCAAGCCGGGTTCGTTGGCCGCCCCGGCCGTCCAGTGGCCCAGGAGCCACACGGCAGCGGGGTCGAGGGCCAGTGACACCTCCTCGGCCACCTCGCGCAGGACGGCGTCCAGGTGCGTCTCGCCCGCCTCGACCTTGCCGCCAGGCAGCATGAACCGCGAGGTGCCGCGCTTGCGCACCAGCAACAGCTGGCCGAGCCGGTCGAGCAGCGTGCACGACACGACGAAGAAGTCGGGCGCCGGGCCGGTCGAGGAGTCCACGGCGTCCATCCAACCTTGTCCGCGGCCCCGCTGCGAACGTGACCCGACCTCTGGGCACTGTCGGCGGCAGGGGCTAGGGTGCCGCCATGGCGTTCCTCGGTTGGCCCGTGCTCCGCCAGGTTGCCACGCGCGACTGGCTGGGCCGCGGGCCGTCCGTCACCTCCCCGACCACGGCCGAGGCGGGCGCCCGTACCTCTACGGCCGACCGCGTCGCGCAGAGCGTGTGCCCCTACTGTGCGGTCGGCTGCGGCCAGCGCATCTTCGTCCGGGACGAGAAGATCATCCAGATCGAGGGCGATCCCGACTCGCCGATCAGCCGCGGCAGGCTGTGCCCGAAGGGGGCGGCGTCCGAGCAGCTCGTGAACTCGCCGCGCCGGGTGACGACCGTTCGCTACCGGCGTCCGTACGGCACGCAGTGGGAGGATCTCGACCTCGCCACGGCCACCGACATGATCGCCGACCGGTTCGTTCAGGCCCGACGCGACTACTGGCAGGAGCAGGACGCCGACGGCAACCGCCTCGACCGGACGATGGGCATCGCCTCCCTCGGCGGCGCGACGCTGGACAACGAGGAGAACTACCTCATCAAGAAGCTGTTCACGGCGGCCGGCGCGATCCAGATCGAGAACCAGGCGCGCATATGACACTCCGCCACGGTCCCCGGTCTGGGGGCCTCGTTCGGGCGGGGAGGCGCCACCCAGTCACTCCAGGATCTCGCACAGTCTGACTGCATCGTCATCCAGGGCTCCAACATGGCCGAGTGCCACCCGGTGGGCTTCCAGTGGGTGACCGAGGCCAAACTGCGCGGCGCGAAGGTGATCCACGTCGACCCGCGGTTCACCCGCACCTCGGCGCAGGCAGACCGGCACATCCCCATCCGCGCGGGCTCCGACGTCGTGCTGCTGGGGGCGCTCATCAACCACGTGCTGAGCAACGACCTGTGGTTCCGCGACTACGTGCTGGCCTACACCAACGCCACCAGCGTGATCAGCCCCGAGTTTCGCGACACCGAGGACCTCGAAGGCCTCTTCTCCGGCTATGACCCCGAGCTGCGCACCTACGACCAGTCCAGTTGGGCCTACGCCCAGACCGACGGCGGCACGGTCGACGAGCCCGGCTCCGACGGCACCGCCGACACCGCGACCGAGTCCGACACGGCCGAGGGGCAGGCGTTCGGCGAGGGCGGCCCGCCGCTGGAGCACCACCGCATCCGCAAGGACCCGACGCTCACCGACCCCCACTGCGTGCTCAACCTGCTGCGCCGCCACTACGCGCGCTACACCCCCGAGCTCGTGGCCGAGACCTGCGGCATCTCCGTCGACGACTTCGCCTACCTCGCCGCCGCCGTCGTCGCGAACTCCGGACGCGAGCGCACCACCGCCTTCTGCTACGCCGTGGGCTGGACGCAGCACTCGGCGGGCGCCCAGATGATCCGCACGGCGGCCATCCTGCAGCTCCTGCTCGGCAACATGGGACGCCCGGGCGGCGGCATCATGGCGCTCCGCGGGCACGCGTCCATCCAGGGCTCCACGGACATCCCGACCCTCTACAACCTGCTGCCGGGGTACCTGCCCATGCCGGTCGCGGGGAAGACCGACACCCTGGCGTCCTACCTGGACGGCATCGCGAGCAAGAAGCAGAAGGGGTTCTGGGCCAACGCGGACGCCTACACGATCTCCCTGCTCAAGGCGTGGTTCGGGGACGCCGCCACCGCCGAGAACGACTACTGCTTCGGGCACCTGCCGACGCTGTCGGGGGCCCACGGCACCTACCAGACGGTGCTCTCGATGCTGGAGGGCGGGGTGTCCGGCTACTTCGTGCTGGGGCAGAACCCGGCCGTCGGGTCGGCGCACTCGCGGCTTCAGCGGCTCGCGCTGGCGAAGCTCGACTGGCTCGTCGTCCGCGACCTGCAGATGATCGAGACGGCGACCTTCTGGCAGGACGCCCCCGAAATCGAGACCGGAGAACTGATCACCGACCAGATCGGCACCGAGGTGTTCTTCCTGCCCGCGGCGTCCTATGCCGAGAAGTCGGGCACGTTCACCCAGACCCAGCGCCTGCTGCAGTGGCGGCACAAGGCCGTGGAGCCGCCGGGCGACTGCCAGAGCGAGCTCGACTTCTTCCACCTGCTCGGGCAGAAGATCCGCGAGCGGCTGGCGGGCTCGGACGACCCCCGCGACCGCCCCCTGCTCGACCTCACCTGGGACTACCCGGTCGACGAGCACGGCGAGGTCGACCCCGAGGCGGTCCTGCGCGAGATCAACGGCCACGCCGACGGCGAGCTGGTTGACGGGTTCGCGCAGCTGCGCGCCGATGGCACCTCGGCGTCCGGCTGCTGGATCTACGCGGGCGTCTACGCCGGCGGGGTGAACCGCTCGGCGCTGCGTGTGCCGAACGGCGGGGGCGGGCCCACGGCGTCCGAGTGGGGGTGGGCGTGGCCGGCGAACCGCCGCATCCTCTACAACCGGGCCTCGGCCGACCCCGACGGCCGCCCGTGGAGCGAGCGCAAGAAGCTCGTCTGGTGGGACGCCGACGCCAGCCGCTGGGTGGGCGACGACGTGCCCGACTTCCCCATCGGCCTGGCCCCGGACCACCGCGCCGCGCCCGGCACGGGCGGGCCGGACGCCCTGGACGGCACCGACGCGTTCATCATGCAGGCGGACGGCGTGGGGTGGCTGTTCGCACCCAAGGGGCTCGTGGACGGGCCGCTGCCGACGCACTACGAGGCGCAGGAATCCCCGGTGCCCAACCCGGTGTACCCGGTGCAGGCCTCGCCGACCCGCGTCACCTTCCGCCGCCAGGACAACCTGTTCGCCGCCTCCGCCGGCCAACCCGGCGTCGAGGTGTACCCGTACGTGTTCACCACCTACCGGCTCACCGAGCACCACACGGCCGGCGGCATGTCGCGCTGGCTGCCCTACCTGGCCGAGCTCCAACCGGAGATGTTCTGCGAGGTCTCGCCACAGCTGGCGGCCGAGCGCGACCTGGTCAACGGTGGCTGGGCCACCCTGGTGTCGCCGCGGGCGGCCATCGAGGCACGCGTGCTCGTCACCGACCGGATGCGCCCGCTGGCCGTCAGGGGCCGGACCGTCCACCAGATCGGCCTGCCCTACCACTGGGGCGTGGGCGGGCATGCTGTGGTGGAGGGCGACGCCGCCAACGACCTACTGGGGCTCGCGCTCGACCCGAACGTCCAGATCCAGGAGTCCAAGGTGGGTTCGTGCGACATCAGGCCCGGACGCCGACCGCGCGGCCCCGCGGTGCTCGACCTGGTGGCCGAGTACCAGCGTCGGGCCGGGCTCACGCCCGACACCTCGAAGGAGGCCTGATGGGGTTCTGGCGCAACCAGCTCAGCGGTCCCACCGACCCGATCGCCGATGCCAACTGGACGCAGGGGGAGTCCCGCAAGGGGTTCTTCACCGATACCTCCATCTGCATCGGCTGCAAGGCCTGTGAGGTCGCCTGCAAGGAGTGGAACCGCGTCCCCGCCCGCACGGACGCCGACGGCCCTGCCTGGCAGGGGTCGTCCTACGACAACTCCGGGCACCTGGGCGCCAACACCTGGCGGCACGTCGCGTTCATCGAGCAGGGCCCCGACCAGCTGGCCCGCGCCAAGGCGTCCGGCGCGGTCCTGCTGGGGATGCCGAAGCGGACGGCTGAGCCCACACGGCTGGCTGAGCCCGTCGAAGCCCCCGCCGAGCCCGTCGGCCTGCCCGCCGTCCGCTGGCTGATGAGCTCGGACGTCTGCAAGCACTGCACGCACGCGGGGTGCCTGGACGTGTGCCCGACGGGCGCGCTGTTCCGCAGCGAGTACGGCACGGTCGTGGTGCAGGCCGACGTCTGCAACGGGTGCGGCTACTGCGTGGCCGCCTGCCCGTTCGGTGTCATCGAGCGCCGCGAGAAAGGCGTCGTCGAGATCGGCGACGGCACGCAGCAGCCGGTGCCGAACGGAGGCGTCGCCCAGAAGTGCACGCTCTGCTACGACCGCCTGCGCGACGGCCAGACCCCGGCCTGCGCGCAGACGTGCCCGACGACGTCCATCAGCTTCGGCGACCACAGCGACATGGTCGCCAAGGCGCGGGCCCGGCTCGCGACGCTGCATGAGCAGGGCCACACGGAGGCTCGCCTCTACGGCGCCAACCCCGACGACGGTGTCGGCGGCACCGGGTCGGTGTTCCTCCTCATGGACGAGCCCGAGGCCTACGGGCTGCCGCCCGACCCCGTCGTGACCACCCGCGATCTGCCCCGCATGTTCACCCTCGCCGGCATGGCGGGCACCGCCATGATCGGCGTCGCCCTCGGCGTGTTCGCCGCGTTCGGGAGGCCCTCGTGACCACCAGCCCCTTCGACGCCGACCGGCCCCCCAAGCCTCCCCGCGACGGACGCCGGCGCCGTCGCCGGGCCGGTCGCCGAGGCGACCCGAACGCGACCGTCCCGGACGCCGAGTTCCGCTCCTACTACGGGCGCCCCATCGTCAAGCAGGCGCCGTGGGGTCACGAGATCGCGTACTACCTGTTTCTGGGCGGGCTCGCCGCGGGGTCTGGCCTCGTCGGCGCCGGGGCGCACCTGACCGGGCGCCCCACCCTGCGCCGCAACGCCCGGCTGGGGGCGCTGGCGTCCGTCGGGCTGGGCGGGGTGGCGCTCATCGCCGACCTGGGGCGACCCGAGCGGGCGCTCAACATGATGCGGACCGCCAAGCTGACGTCGCCGATGAGCGTCGGGTCGTGGATCCTGGCCGGGTTCGGCACGTTCGCCGGCGCCGCCGCGGTGCTCGAGGTGGCGCGGCCCCTGCTGCGCGACGGCGTGCTCGGCCGGGTTGCCCGCGTCGCCGACCCGCTCGCCAGCGCCGGCTCCGCCTTCTTCGCGCCACCACTGGCCGCCTACACCGCCGTCCTCCTCTCGGACACCGCGACGCCCCTGTGGCACGAGTCGCACCGCGAGCTGCCGTTCCTGTTCGTGTCGTCGGGCCTGGGCGCCGGGTGCGGGCTGAGCCTGGTCACGACGGCGGCGTCCGAGACCGCGCCGGTGCGCGCACTGGCGGCCGTGGCCGCTGCGTCCGAACTCGTCGCGGACCACCTGCTCGAGCGCCGCCTCGGGGAGGAGGGCCAGCCGCTGCGTCAGGGGCACGCCCACCGCTACCACGCCGCCGCGCGCCTGCTGACCGCCGGGGGTGGTGTCGGGGCGCTGCTGTCCGGGCGGTCGCGGGCGCTGGGTGCGCTGGCGGGCGCGATGCTCGTGGCGGGGTCGTTCTGCACGCGCATGGCCGTGTTCGAGGCGGGGCAGGCGTCGGCGTCCGACCCGATCTACACGGTGCGCCCCCAGCGACGGCGGGCGGACGCCAAGGCCGCGGCCGGGCAGGGCGCGACCCAGCCCGGTGGCGAATGGCCCACCGGTCGCGCGAGGGAGCAGGCCCCGTGAGCGCCGGCGCGTAACGCCATCTTGACCACACCCCGCGTCACCGCCGGAGCACCGTCCTTGTCTGACAAGGGGGAACGGCGACGGAGGCTCAGGCGCGGGTGCGGCGTGTGGTCCAGATGGCGCTACGTTCGGCTCTCAGCCCCGCACCACCACGACCGCGTCGCCGCGGGGCACGAACTCGCCGATGACGGGGGCGCCCGGCACCTCGCCCGCGAGCATCAGCCCGCCGGAGGTCTGCGCATCAGCCAGCAGGACCAACTCGTCCTCGTCCACCGACGCCTCGAGGTGGGGACGCACCCAGTCGAGGTTCCGCCGCGACCCGCCCGGCACGAAACCGGCCGCCAGCGACTCCCGGGCGTCTGCCAGGTAGGGCACCGCGGCGGCGTCCACCACCGCGGTCACCCCGGAGGCCCGGGCCATCTTGTAGAGGTGGCCGAGCAGCCCGAACCCGGTGACGTCGGTGGCGGCCTCGATGCCGGCGGCCAGCGCGGCGCGGGCGGCATCGGCGTTCAACGAGGCCATCGACTCGACCGCGTGCGGGAAGGCGTCGCCGGTGGCCTTGTGCCGGTTGTTCAGCACCCCGACCCCCAGCGGCTTGGTCAGCGAGATCGGACGCCCCGCCCGGGCGGCGTCGTTGCGCAGCAGCCGGTCGGCGTGCCCCCGGCCCGTCACCGCGAGCCCGTAGGTCGGCTCGGGGTTGTCGATCGAGTGCCCGCCGGCCAGCGGAATCCCGGCCGCCTCGCACACGGCGAGTCCGCCGCGCAGCACTTCGGTCGCCAGTTCGGTCGGCAGGACCCCCCGGGGCCAGCCCAGCAGGTTGATGGCCAACACGGGCTCACCCCCCATGGCGTAGATGTCCGACAGCGCGTTCGCGGCGGCGATGCGGCCCCAGTCGTAGGCGTCGTCGACCACCGGCGTGAAGAAGTCGGCCGTCGAGATGACCACGGACCCATCCGCCCCCACGCGCACCGCCGCCGCGTCGTCACCGTCGTCCAGCCCCACGACCAGGTCGGGGTGGGGGCGTCCGGTCAGCCCGGAGACCATCGCCTCAAGCTCGCCGGGCGGGATCTTGCACGCGCACCCTCCACCGTGGGCGTACTGGGTGAGCCGGAGCCGGGTCGGGGTCATGCGGCCCACCCTAGTGAAGCCGTGCACTAGTCTCGGCGGCGCAGGGAGGCGTACGAGTTCCTGGTGGGCTCCCCGGTCTTCAACACCGGTGAGGCCGAGTACCTCGGCCTGGCGGGTTCGATTCCCGTCCGCCTCCGCCACGACCGACGACGAGGAGGGCGCGGTGGACGACCGACGGCGCATCCCCCGCACGGACGCGGTCCTGGCCGACCCGCGCCTGACCGCAGCCGCCGCCACGCACGGACGCCCTCGCGTCAAGGCCGCCGTGGTCGCCGCCCAGGAGCGCGCCCGCTCCGGCGACCTCGACCCCGAGCGCGTGCCGGACGCCGCCCTCGCCGCGCTCCGCCCGCCGAGTTCCCTGCGCCCCGTGCTGAACGCCACCGGCGTCGTCGTGCACACCAACCTCGGCCGCGCGCCCCTCTCTCGGGCCGCCATCGCCGCCGTGGTGGACGCCGCGGGTGCGGTCGACCTCGAGTTCGACCTCGCCACCGGACGCCGCGGGCGCCGGGGCGCTGGGGTCGAGGCCGCCCTGCTGGGGGCGGTCCCGAACGCCGAGGCGGCCCTGGCGGTGAACAACGGCGCCGCCGCGCTGGTGCTCGCCACCACCGCGCTGGCTGCCGGGCGCGAGGTCGTCGTCTCCCGGGGCGAACTGGTCGAGATCGGCGCCGGGTTTCGGCTGCCCGACCTGGTGGCGTCCACGGGCGCGCGCCTGCGCGAAGTAGGCACCACCAACCGGACCCACCTGGCCGACTACGCCGACGCCCTCGGGCCGGACACCGGCTGCATCCTCAAGGTGCACCCCAGCAACTTCCGGGTCGAGGGATTCACCGCGGGCGTGGACGTGCCCCACCTCGCCGCGCTGACCCGCCCCGACGGCAGCGCCGTGCCGGTGGTCGTCGACATCGGCTCGGGCCTCCTCTCGCCCGACCCGCTCCTGCCCGGCGAACCCGACGCCGCCTCGGTGCTGGCCGCCGGCGCGACCGTGGTGACGGCGTCCGGCGACAAGCTGCTGGGCGGGCCCCAGGCGGGCCTGCTGCTCGGCACGGCCGACGCCGTCGAGTGCCTGCGCCGACACCCGCTGGCCCGCGCGCTCCGCATCGACAAGCTCGCTCTCGCGGCGCTGGAAGCGACCCTCACCGGCCCGACCCCGCCGGTCACCCTCCACCGCCGCCTGACCCCCGACGCCTACCGCGCGCGGACCGAAGCCATCGCCGCGAAGGTCGGCGGCTCGGTGGTCGACGTGGACGGGCGCGTCGGCGGCGGGGGAGCCCCCGGCGTCCCACTGCCGGGTGTGGCCGTCGCCCTGCCCGCCCACGCCGATCGCACCGCGAACGCCCTGCGCGCCGGCGACCCGGCCGTCGTCGCCCGCGTCGACGGCGGCGCCTGCCTGGTCGACCTGCGCTGCATCGACCCCGACCACGACGACCGCCTCGCGCAGGCCGTGCTGGCCGCGCTGGTCGTCGTCGGCACCGAGGGACGCCCGTGAGGGTCATCGCCACGGCCGGCCACGTCGACCACGGCAAGTCGACGCTCGTGCGTGCGCTCACCGGCACCGACCCCGACCGCTGGGCCGAGGAGCACCGCCGCGGACTCACCCTCGACCTCGGTTACGCCTGGACGAGCCTGCCCGGCGGCGAAACCGTCGCCTTCGTGGACGTCCCGGGTCACCAGCGGTTCATCGCCACCATGCTCGCCGGGCTGGGCCCGGCCCCGGGCGTCCTGTTCGTGGTGGCCGCCGACGAGGGGTGGCGCCGCCAGTCGACCGAACACCTGGCCGCCGTGCGCGCGCTCGGTATCGAGCACGTCGTGGTCGCCGTCTCCCGCGCCGACCTGGCCGACCCGGCCGAGGCGGCCCGGCAGGTACGTGAGCGCCTCGGCGACGTGCCGCTCGTCGCCGTCTCCGCGGTCACCGGGCAGGGACTGGACGACCTGCGCGCCGCCCTCGACCAGCTCTGCGTGCGCCTGCCCGACCCCGTCACCACCGGCCGGGTGCGGCTGTGGGTCGACCGAGTCTTCACGATGAAGGGTGCAGGCACGATCGCGACCGGCACCCTCGAGTCGGGGCGCATCGCCGTCGGCGACACCGTCCAGCTCCAGCGAGCCGAGGGGGCGACCACCGCCACCGTCCGGGGCCTGCAGGCGCTCGGCGTCCCGCACCCCGAGGTGCCCGCCGTCGCGCGGGTGGCTGTCAACCTGCGCGGCGTCACCACCGGCGACCTCGCGCGCGGCGACACCCTGCTCACACCGGGAGCGTGGCACCGCACCACCAGCGTCGATGCCCGCCTGCTGGCCCCCGACGACGTGCCCGAGCACCTCACTCTCCACGTCGGCACGGTGGCCGTGCCTGCCCGCGTGCGTCCGCTCGGCGGCGACGCCGTCCGTCTCACCTGGCCCCACCCGCTGCCCCTGCAGGTCGGCGATCGCCTCGTGCTCCGCGACCCCGGCCGCCACCACATCGTCGCCGGTGCGCAGGTGCTGGACGCCGACCCGCCGGCCCTGCGCCGCCGCGGCGCCGCCCGCGAGCGCGCGTCCGCCCTCGCCACCCGGGGGGCGACGCTCGACGTCGCCGCCGAGGTCGACCGTCGCGGCTGGGCGCGGGCGTCCGACCTGCTCGCGCTGGGCGCCACCGCCGAGGCCCTGGCGGACGCCGGCGTCCGGGAGTACCGCGGGGTGCTGGTGTCGCCCGAGCAGTGGGCGGACTGGACCCAAGCCCTCGGCGAGGTCGTGCGCGCGACGGTCGAGGCCGACCCCCTGCAGGCACGGATGCCGGCCGGGGCGGCGGCGTCCGCCCTCGGGTTGCCGACAGCCGACCTGGTGGGTCCTCTGGCGTCCGACGCCGGGCTGCAGCTGGTCGCCGGCCACGTGGAGGTGCCCGGCCGTCGCGCCGACCTGGGCGCGGCCGAGGCCGGCCTGGACGCCCTCGAGCAGCGGCTGGCCCAACGCCCGTTCGCCGCGCCCGAGGCCGACGACCTTCAGGCCGCGGGGCTCGGCCCCAGGCAGGTCGCCGCAGCCGTCCGCCTCGGCCGCGTGCTCGACCTCGGCGGGCACGTGCTGGTGCTGCCCACAGCACCCGCGCTCGCCAGGCGCAGGCTCGCCGCTCTGCCGCAGCCGTTCACCACCAGCCAGGCCCGGCAGGCGCTCGACACCACGCGCCGAGTCGTGATCCCGCTGCTCACCGAACTCGACCGCCGCGGTTGGACCCGCCGCATCGACGCCGGCCACCGCGAGGTCGCCCGCCCCGGGGGCACCCCGTGAGCCGCCACGTCCGCCGCCGCATCGTCGCCGTCGACGCCGACCACCCCGGCGGCGAGGCCCGGTCGGACGCCCTCGCAGTCGAGGAGCCACTGGAGATTCGCGTCAACGGCGCCCCGTTCATGGTGACCATGCGGACGCCCGGGCACGACATCGAGCTCGTCCACGGGCTGCTGGCCGCCGAGGGCATCGTCGCCCGAGCCGAGGACATCGCCACCGCGCGCTTCCCGCGCAACCGGTTCGACGTGCTGGAGGTCCGTCTTGCCGAGGGCGTCGCGCCCCCGCACGAGCGGACGCGGGCGACCACGACCACGGCGTCCTGCGGCGTCTGCGGCACGCCGACCCTGGACGCCCTGCGCCAGGACCTGCCCTTCGACGTCGCCGCCGATGACGTCCGCGTGTCCGGGGCGACCCTGCTGCGGCTGCCCGGCCTGCTGCGCGAGGCCCAGCGCACGTTCTCGGCCACCGGCGGCCTGCACGGCGTCGCGCTGTTCGAGGCGGACGGCAGCCTGCTCGTCGCCCGCGAGGACGTCGGACGCCACAACGCCACCGACAAGGTGCTCGGCTGGGCGCTCATGAACGGACGCCGCCCCGCCCGGGGGTGCTTGCTGATGGTGTCGGGGCGGACGAGCTTCGAGCTCGCCCAGAAGGCGGCGCTGGCGGGCGTGCCCGTGCTGGCCGGGGTCTCGGCGCCCTCGTCGCTGGCGGTCGACGTGGCGGAGGCGTCCGGGGTGACGCTGGCCGGGTTCGTCCGGGGGGACCGGATGAACCTCTACGCCCACGCGAAGCGCATCACGCTGGGCTGAGACGCGACGACGGGGCCGCCCCGGAGGGACGGCCCCGTCGGGGGTTGAGGGATCAGGCCTCGCGCTCGACGCCCATGCCCGGCACGGTCTCCTCGTCGCGGCCGGCCTTGACGGCCTCGTCGACGCGGGTTCCGATGGTCTCGTCGACCGACTTCCAATACCAGATGGCCCGCTCGTAGACCTCGGCGCGCTTGATGCCGCCCAGGGCGCCTGTCAGGGTCTCCACGAGGCGGTCGCGCTGCGCATCGTCGAAGACCTCGCGCACGAGCGTGCCGGCCTGGCCGAAGTCGTCGTCCTCGGCGTGGAGGGCGTAGGCCTGGCGCACCATCTCGCCGTCGGCCTCCCAGCCCTCGGGCACCGTCCCCTGGAACTCCTGGGCCGACTCACGGCCGAGGGAGTTCGGGGCGTAGACCGGGGCGGTACCGGAGTGGTGGTACGCCTGGTTGCCGTCGAACATCCACTGGTTGACGGCCTCGAAGCCGCCCTCGACGCCTTGGGGCTGGTTGACCGGGAGCTGGTGGAAGTTCGGGCCGATGCGGTAGCGCTGGGCGTCCGCGTAGCCGAAGACGCGGCCGAGCAGCATCTTGTCGGGGGACACACCCATGCCGGGCACCATGTTGGACGGCGCGAAGGCGGCCTGCTCGATCTGGGCGAAGAAGTTGTCCGGGTTCTTGTTGAGCTCCAGGACGCCGACCTCGTGCAGCGGGTAGTCCCCGTGCGGCCAGACCTTGGTGAGGTCGAACGGGTTGAAGCGGTAGGTCTTGGCCTCCTCGTACGGCATGACCTGGACCGACAGCGTCCACTTCGGGAAGTCGCCGCGCTCGATGGCCTCCCACAGGTCGCGACGGTGGAACTCCGCGTCCTCGCCCGCGAGCTTGGTGGCCTCCTCGTTGGAGAGGAACTCCATGCCCTGCTGGGTGTGGTAGTGGAACTTCACCCAGAAGCGCTCGCCGGTCTCGTTGACCCACTGGTAGGTGTGGGAGCCGTAGCCGTTCATGTTGCGCCACGTCTTCGGCAGGCCGCGGTCTCCCATGAGGTAGGTGACCTGGTGGGCCGACTCGGGGGAGAGGGTCCAGAAGTCCCACTGCATGTCGGCGTCGCGCAGGCCGTTGGAGGCGAGCCGCTTCTGCGAGCGGATGAAGTGCGGGAACTTCATCGGGTCGCGGAGGAAGAAGATCGGGGTGTTGTTGCCGACGATGTCGAGGTTGCCCTCCGTCGTGTAGTGGCGCAGCGAGAAGCCACGGACGTCGCGCCAGGTGTCGGGGGAGCCCAGCTCACCGGCGACGGTCGAGAAGCGCAGCAGCGTCTTGGTGGTGGTGCCCGGCTGGAACACGGCCGCCTTCGTCCACTTCGACACGTCCTGGGTGACCGTGAAGGTGCCGAACGCGCCGGCGCCCTTCGCGTGCGGGCGACGCTCGACCACGTTCTCGCGGTTGAAGTGCGCCAAGGTCTCGACCAGGTGCACGTCGTGCAGCAGGAGCGGCCCGTTGGAGCCGATGCTCAGGGAATGCGCGTCGCTCTCGACGGGAGCGCCGCCGGAGGTACGGGAAATGGTCATGATGATTCCTTCCGTGCACGTCAGTGGCTTGTCGTAGACAGGCTCCCACCTCTCCAACAGCTTTCGCACACGCGTTATTCCCTACCGCGCTGCGCCTAGGATGAACGGCGTGCAGGGAGCATTCGTGGTGTTCGAGGGCGGCGACGGCGTCGGCAAGTCGACCCAGGCCGGACTGCTGGCCGACTGGCTCTCCGACCAGGGGCGGGAGGTCGTCAGGACCTTCGAACCCGGCGACGGCCCGGTGAACGCGCAGATCCGCCAGATCCTGCTGTCGCGGGCGACCGAGAACCTCGCCCCGCGCGCCGAGGCGCTGCTCTTCGCCGCCGACAAGGCCCAGCACGTCCACTCCATCGTCCGCCCGGCCCTTGAGCGCGGGGCGGTGGTCGTGTGCGACCGCTACGTCGACTCGACGCTCGCCTACCAGGGTGCCGGCCGCATCCTCGACGTGGGCGAGGTCGAGCGCATCAACTGGTGGGGCACCGACGACCTGCGCCCCGACCTCACCGTCCTGCTCGACCTCGCCCCCGAGACGGGCCTGGGTGGCATCGACGAGCACGACCGGATGGAGTCCGCCGGCGCCGCGTTCCACGAGCGCGTCCGGGCCGGCTTCCTCGAGCTGGCCGAGCGACACCCCGAGCGGTACCTGGTCCTGCCCGCCCGCGACCCGATCACGGCGCTGGCCGAGCGCATCCGCGAGCGGGTGGCCGAGCTCATCGAGCACCCCGAGCGTGGTCACGAGGTCGGACGCCGCGGGCTGCTGTCGGCGCTGTTCGACCCCGAGCGCACCCCCGACGAGGAAGAAGTGTCGGACGAGCCCGGCAGGCTGTCCGAGTGACCACCTCACCACCCGCCGGCTCCGGGGTCTGGGCCGAGCTCGTCGGCCAGGAGCGGGCCGTCGAGGTGCTGCGCCGGGCCGTCACCGGCGAGCGGCACGCGATGACGCACGCCTGGCTCGTCACCGGCCCGCCAGGCTCGGGCCGCTCGAACGCCGCCAAGGCCTTCGCGGCCGCCCTGCAGTGCGAGCGCGGCGGCTGCGGTGCGTGCACCGCCTGCCGCACCGCGCTCTCGGGGGCCCACCCCGACGTGACGCTGGTGCGCACCGAGCAACTCTCCATCGGCGTCGACGAGGTGCGCGACCTCGTCCGCCGCGCGGCCATGGCGCCCACGCTGGGCGGGCGGCAGGTGCTCGTCGTCGAGGACGCCGACCGCGTCACCGAGCGCGGGGCGGACGCCCTGCTGAAGGCCATCGAGGAGCCCGCGCCGCGCACCGTCTGGGTGCTCTGCGCCCCCACGCCCGAGGACGTCATCGTCACCATCCGCTCGCGCTGCCGCCGCGTCGAGCTCGCCACCCCGAGCGAGACCGCCATCGCCCAGCTGCTGGAGCAGCGCGACGGCGTCCCCAGCGAGATGGCCGCCCACGCCGCCCGCGTCGCGCAGGGCCACGTGGGCCGCGCCCGCGCCATCGCCCGCAACGAGGACGCGCGGCGCCGCCGCAGCGAGATCCTGCACATCCCCGCCCAGCTGACCACGCTCGGGGCCTGCCTCCAGGCGGCCGCCAATCTGGTGGCCGCGGCGTCCGAGGAGGCCACGGCCTCGACGGAGGCGATCGACGCCCGTGAGCGCGCTGCGCTGTCCGAGGCGCTCGGCATGACCGCGAAGGGCGCCCGCCCCCGACACGCCCAGGCCGCGCTCCGCGACCTGGAGGATCAGCAGAAGGCCCGCGCCAAGCGCCTCCAGCGCGACGCGCTCGACCGGGTGCTGACCGAGCTCACCGGCTACTACCGGGACGTGTTCGCGCTGCAGACCAAGGCGACCCAGCGGCTGATCAACGCCGACCTGGCGGTCGACCTGACCACCGTCGCGCGACGCACCCACCCCGAGCAGACGATCGCCAGGCTCGACGCGATCCTCACCTGCCGCGAGGCGTTGGAGACCAACGTCGCCCCGCTGCTGGCCATGGAGTCGCTGATGATCAGCCTCCACGCGGCGTGAGTGTCGCTCCCCGGCATCGGGGGGAGCCTTTGGGAGCATGGGCATGGACGTATGCCCCTGCCAGCAAAGGACTTCCCCATGGTCGACAACCGAACCGACGGATACGACGAGTCGTCGCGCGACGCGTGGGATGCGGATACGACCGAGCCCGCGCAGGAGCGCACCGGGGCCACCGCCGCCACGCAGGTCGAGGCCGAGCGCGCCGAGGCTGAGCGCACCGACGCCGTTTACCATGACGCCTCCGACGAGCGCGTCGACGCCGCCCGCGCCCAGGCCGACGCCGAGCGCGAGCGCCTGGTCGCCGAGCGTGCCGCCCGCCGCGAGGCCCGCCTCGCCGCCCTCGCGCCGGCCCCCGAGCCGGAGCCGCAGTTCCACGCGGCCCCTGCCGCGGACACCGCGGCTGCCCCGGTCGCCGCCGGCGCCACCGCGGTGTCCGAGCTGCCCGTGCGCACCGAGACCCTGACCGTGATCCAGCGCAGCAACGACAAGTTCGCCGGCTCGCTGGGCCTGTTCCTGCTGCGCCTCGTCGTCGCCGCCATCGTCGGCATCCGTGGCCTGTACCACCTGCTCAACCTGCCGGCCACGACCGAGCTGATCCAGAACACCGTGATCCCCGCGCCGAGCATCATGGCGATCATGCTCGGGGCGGCCGAGGTGGCCATCGCCATCGCGCTGGTGTTCGGCCTGCTCACCCGCGTCGCGGGGCTCGGCCTCATGCTGGTGGCCGGCGGCGCGCTGGGCTTCGTGCTCTGGGGCCCGTGGAGCCCGTTCACGGCCGGACAGGCCGGCTTCACCGGCGAGCTGGAGCTGCTGCTGGTCGCCGTCGGCCTGCTGTTCCTGCTGGTCGGTGGCGGCGGCTGGTCGGTCGACCACGGCTTCCGCGCCCGCCGCGCGGACGCCCGCGCCGCCTGATCCGCCCCGGTTTCACGCTGCGGGCCCGAGTTGCTAGAGTGTGGCCTCGGTCCGCGGGGCCGCGCCACCTTAGCTCAGTTGGTAGAGCAACGCACTCGTAATGCGTAGGTCAGCAGTTCGAATCTGCTAGGTGGCTCTCTTCATGCCCGGAGGGGGTTTGGATGGGCACGCCCGACTTCATCCTGGAGCTGCGGGAGCGAATCGGCACCGCCCCCCTGTGGCTCTCGGGCTCCACCGCGGGCATCCACCGCACCCGCCCGGACGGCACCCCCGAGTGGCTGCTCGTCCGCCGCGCCGACTCCGGTGCGTGGTCCGTCGTCACCGGCATCGTCGACCCGGGCGAGCATCCGGCCGAGGCCGCCGCGCGCGAGGCGCTGGAGGAGGCCGGGGTCGTCGTCGAGGTCGAACGCCTCGTGTGGCAGGACGTCACCGACATGCGCACCTACGACAACGGCGACCAGACGCAGTACATCAACCACACCTTCCGGTGCCTCTGGGTCTCCGGCGAGCCGCACCCGGCCGACGGCGAGAACACCGAGGCGGCCTTCTTCACCGCCGACGCGCTCCCTGAGCTGGACGACGACCACGCCCGCGCCATGGGCGTCCTGATCGCGGACGCCCCCGAGTGCGGCCTCGGGCCGATGCCGCCGGCCTGACCCGGGTCAGCCCGTGATGACGCGGGCGGCATCAAGGCGACGGCGAGCAGCAGGATCAGCACCTCGAGCCCGAACGCGAGCGCCCCACCACCCGAGGCGTCCGGCGCGCGCTGGTCAGCGCAGGCGGTGGGCGCGGAACAGCACCCCGTGAGGGACGCCGAGGGCTTGGCCCTGCCCCTGCAGCATCTCCGGGATGAACTCCGCCGGCTTCGGGTGGTCGGGCAGGTCGGCAAGGTAGGCCCTGTGGGCCGACAGGGACGCCACCGAGGCGGCCACGTCCTCGGCGTCCACCTCGACGCCGTGCGTCGGCTGGGCGGGTCCGGTGACCAGCAGCCAGGTCGGGCCCCACTTGGGCAGCCCCTCGTCGGTGGCCAGTTCCGGGAACACCCACGTGTTGTCGGCGTCGCGGCAGGCGTCCAGCGTGGCGAGGCCGGCCGCGCGATGGTCGGCCTGGTTGAGGCCCCAGGGCGCCTCGACGTCCCAGGAGCCCGTGACGACGACGTCCGGCTTGAACTGCCGGATGACGCGAGCGATGTCGCGGCGCAACTCGAGGGTGGGCATCAGCGTGCCGTCGGGGTGGTCGAGGATCGTCAGCTGCTCGACGCCGACCGCCGCGCAGGCATCGGCCTGCTCGCGGGCACGCAGCGGCCCGACCACCTCGGGCGGGGACTGCATGCCCGCCTCGCCGGAGGTCAGCAGCAGGTAGGCGACCTCGATGCCGTGGCGGGTCCAGTGCCGGACGGCCGCCGACGCGCCGTACTCCATGTCGTCGGGGTGGGCCACCACGCACAGCACGCGGGTGAAGTCGTCGGGGAGCCGTTCGATGCGGGGCGCGTCCATGCCGACAGGCTACGCGGCGCGGGCGCGGGACCGTTCGACCGCGGCCCGCAGGCCGTCGGCGTCCACCCAGCGCCCGAACACGGGGGCGTCTCCCTCCAGGTGGCGCCCGTCGGCGAAGGGCAGCTCGACCGGGTCGAAGCCCAGGTCGTCCAGCAGGGCGGCGACGGCGGCGCGCGCCTCGACGTCGTCGGACGCCGCGGCCACGGCCCGGCGCTCGGGGTGCCCGGCGGGGCGGGCGTCGTTCTCCAGGTCGTGGTAGCCGAGGTGGTTCAGCGACTTCACCAGCCGCATGTCCGGGTTGAGCGCCTGGACCCAGTGGCTGGAGGAGGAGGCAGCCGCGACCGCGTCGTGCGCGCCGTCGACGGGGTACCAGTGGTTCATCGCGTCGACGACGACCTTGCCCGACAGGGCGGCCAGGTCGACCGTGCCCACCTTCGACAACGGGACGGCGAGCACGACCACCTCGGAGCCCGCCACGACCTCGGCCTCGGAGACCAGACGGGCGCCGGGCAGCATCGTCTCGACGATCAGCGCCTGCATGGGCCGGGTCGGGCTCGCGGAGACGAGCACCTGCCAGCCCGCGGCCAACGCGAGGCGTCCGAGCGTGGTGCCGACCTTGCCGGCGCCGATGATCCCGAGCGTTTTCGTCACCTCCGGGCAACGCCCGGCCCGGCCGGGGCATTCCCGGCCCCGGGCAACCCCTCAGATCGACCTCGGTCGGCAGCGGACGCCGCGGGCGGGTGGCTACGGTGGAGGGGACCCCGATCGTCAGGAGCGCCCCATGCGTCGGACCGTCCGACTCGTCAGCATCCTCGTTGCCACCCTCGCGCTGGTCCTGGGCCTCGGCCCCATGGCCCACGCGGACGACGACGACACCCCCCGTGAATGGCGGATCACCCGCTACGACGCCCAGGTCGACGTCGCGGCCGACGGGCTGAGCACCGTCCGGCTCGAGTTCGACTTCCACTTCGGCAACAGCCCCGGGCACGGCCCCTTCATCACGCTGCCGCGCCAGCAGGAGGTCGCCGACGACCCCGACGTGTGGCGGATGATCGACATCGACATCACCGGCGTGTCCAGCCCGACCGGGGCCCCCGTCGAGACGCAGGAGACGACGCAGGACGGCTCGCTGGTGCTGCGGGTCGGACGCGAAGGCACCCGCGTGCGCGGCACCCAGACCTACGTCATCACCTACACCGCACACGGGTTGCTGGCCCCGCGCCACGCGACGAGCGGCCTGGCCGAGTTCAACTGGAACGTCATCGGCACCGGTTGGCAGGTGCCCATCGACAGCGTCACCGCCCGGGTCACCGGCCCCGCCGACGTGGTGCAGACCGCCTGCTTCTCCGGAAGCCGCTTCGACCAGGCGTGCAAGGCGAGCCACGCCGGGCCCACCGCGAGCTTCGCCGCGGGCGGGCTCGAGCCGGGCGAGGGCGTCCAGGTCGTGGCCGGCTTCCCCGTGGACACCTTCGTCGGGGCCGAACCCCGGTTCACGAAGCGCTACCACCTCGGCAACGTCGTGCCGCTGACCCCGCTGAGTCTTGGCCTGACCGGCGCGCTGACCGCGCTCGGCATCGGCGGCGTGTTGCTGAAGGCGCGCCGCTGGTCCCGGGACGAGGTCTACCTCGGCCTGACCCCCGGCGTCCGTCCCGCGCCGGGCGAGGCGTCCCGCGTCGGTCCGGCCTCGGAGAAGACGCCCGTGGCGGTGCAGTTCACGCCGCCGCCGGGCGCGCACGTGGGCGAGGTCGGCGTCCTGCTCGACACCCGCGCCGACAACGTTGACGTGACCGCGACGATCCTCGACCTGGCCGCGCGCGGGCACTACCAGATCGTCGAGGACGGCACCGACTGGCTCTTCGTCCGGCGGCGCACGGACGATCCGCTGACCCCGCCCGAGCGGCACATCGTCGATGTGATGTTCTCCCGCGGCAACCAGGTCAGCACCTCCGACCTACGCCACAAGCGCTACCACAAGCTCCTGTCGGGGGCGCGGGAGCGCCTGCAGGACCGGGTGACCAACGAGCTGCGCTGGTTCAAGGGCAGCCCTCAGGTCGCCCAGGGGCTGGCGCTGGCCGGCGCCGCCCTCCTCGTCGTGGCCGGCCTGGCCATCGGCGCGGTGCTCGGCTTCGCCTTCGAACTGGGCCTGGTCGGGCTCGCCCCGGTCATCGCCGGGCTCGTGCTCGCGCCGCTGGCGTTCCGCGCCGGACGCCGCACCGCCGAGGGCTCTGCCGTCCTCGCCCAGGCGAAGGGCTTCGAGCTCTACCTGCGCACCGCCGAGGCGGACCAGATCAGGTTCGAGGAGGGCATCGACGTGTTCTCCCGCTACCTGCCGTGGGCGACGATCTTCGGCGTCGCGGACCGCTGGGCCAAGGTGTTCGAGCAGCTGGCCGCCGAGGGGCGCTACACCCCGACCGACGACTGGTACGTGGGCCACAGCCTCTACCAGGGCGCCTACTTCACCTCGGCGATGAACAACCTCACGCACACCCTGAGCGAGTCGATGCAGGCGGCCGTGGCGTCCCAGACGGCGGCGACCGCGGGGTCCAGCGGCGGCTCGGGCTTCTCCGGTGGCGGCGGCTTCGGCGGAGGTGGCGGCGGGGGTTGGTGACCCTTGCCGGGCTTGCCTAGGATCGGCGCAGACCGACCGAGAGGAGCCACCATGCCCCAGACCGTCAAGGGCGTCATCGCCCGCGCCAAGGGAGCGCCCGTCGAGCTCGTCGACATCGTGGTGCCCGACCCGGGGCCGGGCGAGGCGGTGGTCGCCGTGCAGGCCTGCGGCGTGTGCCACACCGACCTGCACTACCGCGAGGGCGGCATCAACGACGACTTCCCGTTCCTGCTCGGCCACGAGGCCGCGGGCGTGGTCGAGGCCGTCGGTGAGGGCGTCACCAACGTCGCGCCCGGCGACTTCGTGATCCTGAACTGGCGCGCCGTGTGCGGTCAGTGCCGTGCCTGCCGCAAGGGCAAGCCGTGGTACTGCTTCGCCACCCACAACGCGACGCAGAAGATGACGCTCGCCGAGGACGGCACCGAGCTCACGCCGGCCCTGGGCATCGGCGCCTTCATCGAGAAGACGCTCGTCGCCGCCGGCCAGTGCACCAAGGTCGACCCGGACGCCGACCCGGCGGCCGTCGGCCTGTTGGGCTGCGGTGTCATGGCCGGCTTCGGCGCCATGGTCAACACCGGCGGCGTGGGCCTGGGCGACACCGCGGCGGTCATCGGCTGCGGCGGCGTCGGCAACGCCGCCATCGCGGGCGCCCGCATCGCCGGGGCCACCACCGTCGTCGCCGTCGACGTGGACGACCGCAAGCTCGAACAGGCCCGCGCGCTGGGCGCGACCCACACGGTCAACGCGAAGGTGATGGACGCCGTCGAGGCTGTCAAGCAGCTCACCGGAGGCTTCGGGGCCGACGTGGTCGTCGATGCGGTCGGCCGCCCCGAGACCTACCGCCAGGCGTTCGACATGCGCGACCTGGCCGGCACCGTCGTGCTCGTCGGTGTCCCGACCCCCGACATGACCGTCGAGCTGCCCCTGCTGGAGGTCTTCGGACGGGGCGGCTCGCTCAAGTCGAGCTGGTACGGCGACTGCCTCCCCGAGCGTGACTTCCCGATGCTGGTCGACCTCTACCGCCAGGGCCGCTTCGACCTGGACGCCTTCGTCAGCGAGCGCATCGGCATCGACGACGTCGAGGAGGCGTTCGAGAAGATGCACGCCGGCGACGTGCTGCGCTCGGTGGTGGTCCTGTGACCGCGCGCATCGACCACGCGGTCACCTCGGGCACCTTCTCCCTCGACGGCGGCACCTGGGAGGTCGACAACAACGTGTGGGTGGTCGGCGACGACGACGAGTGCATCGTGCTGGACGCCCCCCACGACCCGGCCGCCATCGCCGAGGTGGTGGGCGGACGCCGTGTGCTCGCCATCGTCTGCACGCACGGGCACGACGACCACGTCCGGTTCGCCCCCGAGCTGGCCGACCTGGTGGACGCCCCCATCTGGCTCCACCCCGACGACCGCGTGCTGTGGGACGCCGTCCACCCCGACCGGGCCCCGGACGGCGGTCTCGCCGACGGGCAGGTCATCTCCGTCGGCGGCACCGACCTCACCGTGCTGCACACGCCAGGCCACGCGCCGGGCGCGGTGTGCCTGTACGCGCCCGACCTCGGGGTTCTGTTCTCCGGCGACACCCTCTTCCGGGGCGGCCCGGGCGCCACGGGACGGTCCTACAGCTCGTTCGACACGATCATCGGGTCGATCACGGACCGGCTCTTCGCCCTGCCCGACGAGACGGTCGTGCACACCGGGCACGGCGACTCCACGACGATCGGTGCCGAGCGCCCCGGCCTCGACGATTGGCTGGCACGCGGGCACTGACCGCGGCCGAGCGGGGGTCGCTCAGCTGAGCGACCCCCAGTAGCCGCGTAGCGAGATCGCCCGGCGCATGCCCAGCGACTCGTACAGCGCGATGGCGGGGGCGCGGTCGTCATCGACGGTGAGGTGCACCTTGGTCGTGTGCCCCTCGACCACGAGGTTCCTGGCGAGCTCGCCCAGCAGTCCCCGCGCGATGCCGTGGCCGCGGTAGCGGTCCTCGACGGCCATGAAGTCGATGTAGGCGCTGCCGTCGTCCTGCAGCTGTCCCGCCGCGTAGCCGACGACGCGGCCGTCCCGCTCCGCCTCCAGCGTCGTGTGCCGGGTGAGCAGCTGGGCCGTCGTCGCGTAGGTCTTGGGGAACTCCGCCTCGTGCAGGGTCGCCAGGGCCGGCAGGTCGGCGTCCGTCGCGGGGCGGATGCCCTCGACCGTCGGCCAGTGCGCGACGGCCACTGCCGCCACCTCGTAGGCGTGGTTCACCTTGCTGGGGCGCCAGCCGAGGCGCTCGGCCAGAGCGGCGAGCGAGGTGTTGGCGACGTCGCCGCTGACCTCGAACTCGCTGATCTCCGGGGGGCACTGGGCCGCCACGGCGCGCAGGAGCGGCTCGCCGACCGCGTCGAACTGCCCTGGCGCCGCCCACGGGCCGTACACCCAGGCGCGCCCGACCTCGGCGTCCCACTCAGCCAGCGCGGCGCCCCTCAGGCCGGCGTCCGTCGTGAGGACGCGCGCGGTCTCGAGCCACGGCTGATCGAGGCCCTCCAGCTCGGCCTCGACGCCGGCGGGTTCGTCGCCGAGGTAGGTCGTCGCCGTCGACGGGGAGGCCTGCTGTGCGGAGATGAAGGCCAGCAGCCCGGCGCGATCCGTGGTCGCGGTGGGTTCAGTCATGCCCCCCATCGTGGCAGGGTGGGCCCCATGTGCCGCAACATCCGACCGTTGTTCAATTTCGAGCCCCCGGCGTACCCGGACGAGGTGCACGAGGCCGCGCTGCAGTACGTCCGCAAGATCAGCGGCATGAACAAGCCGTCGATCCCGAACCAGGTGGCGTTCGACGAGGCGGTCGTCGCCATCGAGGCGGCCACCCAGCAGCTCATCGCGTCGCTGTCGACCAGCGCGGCACCCAAGGACCGGGAGGTCGAGCGCGAGAGGGCCCGCGCCCGCAACGCCGCCCGCTTCGGGACGCCCGCCTCGGCCTGATGGACCTCACCCGCCGTGCCTTGCAGGTCGCGCCCGAGCTGCTGGGGTGCGTGCTGCGGGTGCGCGGCATCGGGGTGCGGATCGTCGAGGTCGAGGCGTACGAGGGGGCCGACGACCCGGCCTCGCACGCGTGGCAGGGGCCGACCGCGCGCAACGCGTCGATGTTCGAGGCGGGCGGGCGCATCTACGTCTACACGCTGCACGGGCACGCGTGCCTCAACGTCGTGTGCGGGCCCGAGGGCGTCGCCTCGGCGGTGCTGGTGCGGGCCGGCGAGGTCGTCGAGGGCATCGAGGAGGCGCGGGAGCGTCGGCCCGGGGTGCGGGACGCCTGGCTCGCACGCGGCCCCGGCAACCTCTGCCGCGCCCTGGGCGTCACGCGGGCCGACGACGGGACCGTGCTCGGCTCTGGCGGCATCGAGCTGGTGCCCGGTGCGGCGCCGGCCGGGGTACGCGCCGGCGTCCGCGTGAACGTGTCGCGGGCGTTCGCCCGGCCGTGGCGGTTCTGGGACGCCGGGTCGGCGTCCGTCTCGGCGGCGAAGCTGCACCCCGCCGCCCGCGCGGCCGCGCCGCGTCAGCCCAGCGGGTAGCCGGTGACGGGGCCCTGGGTGTTGGGCTGCCAGCCCAGCGCGGGGGCGACGTGCTCGGCGAAGTTCGACAGGATGCGCAGGTTCGGCTCCGGGCCCAACTGGCTCGGGATGGTCAGCATCAGCGTGTCGGCGGCCATCACCGCGGCGTCCTCGCGCAGCTGGTCGATGAGCTCGTCCGGCTCGCCGATGAAGGAGCGCCCGAAGGTGGAGCGGAACCCGTCGATGACCCCGATCTGGTCGGAGCCCTCGGCGCGGCGGAGCTGGAGCCACATCGCGTCCTCGGCGTCCACGATCGGGAAGACGCTGCGGCTCACCGAGACCCGGGGCGTCCAGCCGTGGCCGGCGGCGGCGAAGGCCTCGCGGTAGCGGTCGATCTGCTCGGCCTGGAGGTCGCCGAGGGTCTGGCCGGTCGCCTCGGTGACGAGCGTGGAGCTCATGAGGTTGACGCCATGCCGGGCGGCCCACACGGCGGTCTCGCGGGTGCCGGCGCCCCACCACAGCCGCTGGCGCAGGCCCGGGGAGTGCGGCTCGACGCGCAGCCGCTGGCCGGGGCCGAACTGGCGCGGGTCGGCCTCGGCGAGGCGCTCCCCGTCGACGGCGCGGAGGAACAGGTCGAACTTGTTCCGGGCGATGTCGGCGCCACGCGGGTCGGTCGAGCCGGTGTACCCGAAGGCCTCCCAGCCGCGCAGGGCTGGCTCGGGAGAGCCGCGGCTGACGCCGATGGCGATGCGCTGGTCCGACAGCAGGTCGAGGGCCGCGAGCTCCTCGGCGAGGTGGAGGGGGTTCTCGTAGCGCATGTCGATGACGCCGGTGCCCACCTCGATGCGCTTCGTGCTGCCCGCGATGGCGGCGAGGAGGGGCACCGGCGCCGCGGCCTGGCGGGCGAAGTGGTGCACCCGGAAGTACGCCCCGTTCACGCCGAGCTCGTCGGCGCCCCGGGCGATCTCCAGGGCGTCGGTGAGCATGCCCTTCGCGTCCGGACCCTGTCGGGGGTCGCTGGCGTAGTGGCCGAAACTGAGGAATCCGAAAGCCTTCACGCTCGGTGAACCCCCACCCCGGCGGCCGTATTCCTCCGTGCATGCCGGTTGCCCGGCCGGGGTGGTTCCGGTCGGGTTCGGCGGGTGATTGGTCGGGTGGGTGTTGGACGCCGCGGGCCGCGGTGGGTGGCGACCTGGGTCAGGCGACGTAGGGCAGGGGTGTCTGTCGTTCGCCCGGGTCGGGTGGGATCGGGGCCGTGCCTGCTCGGCCGGGTGGCCCGAGGTCGTCGGGTGGCTGGTGTTCGGGTGGTTCCTGGTGCCACCACCGGTGTTGGGGTGGCTCGGGTTTGCCGATGCGGATGGTGCCGGTGGTGGTGACGGCGTACTGATAGCCCAGGGGTGAACGCCATAGGAACAGGCCGGGGGCTGGTTGTTCGAGGTGCCAGCCGCCGTGGGTCTTGAGCCGGTGGGTGAAGCTCGACAGGGGACCGAGGTTGCCCAGGTGGGTCTGCGCGTGGACGCCGGCTTGGTAGGGGATGGTGTGGTCGCCCTGGCAGGAGCCGGCCTGTCGGGTGCCGTAGGGGAACACGTCGACGGGGTTGCGCTCGCCCAGCACCCTGCGCATGGCGTCGGGCACCACATACCCGTCGAAGGCGGGCACGGTGGTGTCGATGACGATCGGGCGGACGGTGACCTGGCAGCCGGTGAGGATCGTCCCGAGTTGGGAGAGCAGCACGTGCCCCCACCCGGCGAGGTGGGCGGTGCCGTTGCTCGGGTCGGCCAGGTCGGTGCTGTGGAGGCGCACGACGATCTCGGCTGTCCGGGTCACGCCGTTGGTGGGGAGGGTGTCCTGCCCGAGCACGCTGCGGGCCATCAAACCCAAGGCGCCGGCACGCCGGTGGTCGATGGTCTCCCCGTCCAGGTTCTCGGCGAGGTGGTTGAGGGCGTCGTCGAGGGCGAGGCCGTCGGCGGCGTCCAACTGGCCCCACAGGCCGACGTGGCCGTCCGTGATCGGGCCGAGGTCGACCCGTCGGCGTCCGGCAGCCGCTGCGGCGTTGGCGGCGGCCTGGGTGGGGTCGGCCTTGACCAGCCAGCGTTCGAGCTGGCCCTTCACGCGTGCCCAGGGTTGGAGGGCCAGGGCGTGGGCGCACATGCGGTCGAACCGACTGCAGGCGTCGGCGTCGAGCTTCGCGGCTGCGGCGGCGTCGGCGACCAGGAAGGCCTCGTGGGCGCGGATGTCGCCGGTGACCACGAGCGTCCAGAGGGTGGGGTGGCGGTGGCGCAGGTTGAGGACCCGGTGGATGCGGAGCACGGTGGCGCCGATGCCGGCGCCGAGCAGGCCGGCGATCTCGCCGATGACGAACTCCCCGATGTGTGGGGTGCCGTCGGCACCGCCGGGCACCCAGCGTTCGCACCCGTCGACCAGCACGGACTCGTCCACCTCGTGCAGGTCACACAACGCGGCGATGGCCAAGCACTGCGCGACCTCGGCGGCGCGGATCGTGTCGGTGGCGTGGTCGAGCGCTGCTGCTGCCACCGCCACCGAATCCAGGACCAGTTCCGCCATGAACCAACCCTCCCAGCCCCCACTGACAATTTCCGAACGAGGGGCCGAATCCGCCGGCGTCCAGGCATCACGATCAAGTCACGGTCACAGGAGGCGGCGAGACCGCCGGATGACGTCGGCCAGCCCCTACGCTAGCCCCATGGCAAAGGTGGTCGCGTGCCCGGGGTGCGGCACGAAGAACAGGGTTCCGGAGGCGTCGACGGGGCACCCGCGGTGCGCGTCGTGCAAGGCCGATCTCCCGTGGCTGGTCGAGGCCGGTGACCGCACGTTCGACGCCGCCGTCGACACGAACCTGCTGGTCGTCCTCGACCTCTGGGCGCCGTGGTGCGGGCCGTGCCGGATGATCGCGCCGATCCTCGACAAGATCGCCACCGAGTACGCCGGGCGGGTCAAGGTGGTGAAGGTGAACGTCGACGACAACCCCGACGTGTCCTACCAGTTCAAGGTGCAGAGCATCCCGCTGGTCGTGCTGCTGAAGGACGGTCAGCAGGTCGACACCCTCATGGGTGCCCAGTCGCCGCAGGCCTACCGCCAGCGCATCGACGCCGCGCTCAGCTGACCGGACGCCAGTCCTCCGGCGGGTCCTCGCCGACGCGCCCGTCGACGGCCTCGCGCAGGAGGTCGGCGTGGCCGGTGTGGCGCGCGTACTCCTCGAGCAGGTCGAACAGCACGCGGCGCAGCGACACGGTCACGCCCCACTGCTGACCGAGGGCGACCGTCTGGTCCAACCCGCCGGACGCCAGCAGCTCGGCCGTCCGTTCCCGGGCCCGGGCGACGACCCCGTCGTAGAGCGCGTACAGCTCCTCGGGGGAGTCGGTCGCGGCCGACTCGAACGCCCACAGGTGCGCGTCCTCGCGGGCGAAGGGCTCCCACGGCCGGGACGCATCGATGTCCCAGGTCATCTTGAGCGCTTCGCAGGCTGCCAGGTGCTTCAGCAGCGCGCCCAGCGACAGCGACGAACTCGGCAACCGGAAACCCAGCGCCTCGGCGTCCAGGCCATCGGCCTTCCAGCGGAACGTCCAGCGCTGCCTGTCCAGCGCGCCGACCAGGTGCTCGATCTCGGTGCCCGCGAGGGGCGGCTCCCAGGGTGGATCAACGTGGTCCGTCATGGGCCGAGCCTACGAGCCAGTCGTCCACCTCGGCCAGCCACTGCGCCTTGTCGGTGTCCGAGGCGAAGGACGCCTCGATGGACGCCTTCGCCAGCCCGGCCAGGCGGGTGTCGTCCAGGCCGTGCACCGAGCGCGCCGTCTCGTACTGGTCCACCAGGCGCGACAGGAACAGCAGCGGGTCGTCGGCCCCGAGCGCGACCTGGGCGCCGGCGTCCAGCAGCGGGCGCAGCGGCACGTCGGCGAGGGTGGGGTAGACGCCCAGGTGCACGTTGGAGGCCGGGCACACCTCGAAGGCGACGCCGGCGTCCACGAGGCGCGCGAGCAACGCAGGGTCCTCCACGGCCCGGACGCCGTGGCCGATGCGGGTGGGCTCCAGGTGCTCGGCGACCTCGGCGAGGTGCTCGGGCCCGCGCAGCTCGCCGCCGTGCGGTACCCCCGGCAGGCCGGCGCGCCGGGCGATGCGGAACGCGCCGTCCCACTCGGCGGTGTCGCCCTCCCACTCGTTGTTGTTCAGGCCGAACGCGCACACCTCGCCGGGGCCCTGGCCCGCGTGGCGGGCGGCCAGCCGCGCGAGCGTACGGGCGTCGAAGGGGTGGCGGATGCGGGAGGCGGCCACGATGATGCCCACCTGGACGCCCGTCTCGGCCGAGGCCACCCTCGCCTCGTCGCAGATGATCTCCAAGGCGGGTTGCAGCCCCCCGACCGAGGGGGCGTACGAGGTGGGGTCGACCTGCAGTTCCAGCCGGCGTGACCCCTCGGCCGCGTCCTCGCGGGCGGCGGAGCGGACGACGGTGCGCAGGGCGTCCTCGCCCTGCACGGCGGCGCGGGCGATGTCGTAGAGGCGCTGGAAGCGGAACCAGCCGCGCTTGTCGGCTGGCACCTCCAGGGCGATGGCGTCGACGAGCTGGTCGGGCAGCTCGATGTCGCGGGCTTCCGCGAGCTGCTGCAGGGTGGGCACCGACAGCGAACCCGTGAAGTGGAGGTGGAGGTGGGCCTTGGGGAGCGTCGCGAGATCCCGTCCGGCCACCATCCGCCGACCCTACACGCGCGCCCCCGCGAGGGCGTCCCGCACGGCGCCCGCCACCGCGGTCGCCCCCGGGTCGGACAGTGTGATCGTGTAGTGGTTCACGTCGGGCACCTCGACCACGCGCACGCGGGGCTGCCGCTCGACCTGCTCGGCCACCCACGCGGCGGGGCACAGGCCGCCGTCGACCAGGACGAGCCCGGAGACCAGACCCGCGTGCTCGTGGGCGAGGGTGACCACGACGTAGCCGCCCATCGAGTGCCCCACGGCGAGGCAGCGCCCGACGCCGAACTCGGCCAGCAGGGCCGACAGGTCGGCCGCGTGACGGGACATGCCGTACGGCCCGGGCAGCGCCCGGGAGCCGCCGCGTCCGCGCAGGTCGGGGGCGATGATGCGCACGTCCGGCAGCTGGCGGGCCAGCGGCGCCCACGCCTTGTGGGAGGACGTGATGCCGTGCACGGCGAGAATGGTGGGCGTGGTCGGGGTGGGGGCGTCCGGCTCCCAGACGCCCACGTGCAGGCCCGAGGCGGTGTCGAACTTGCGGAACATGGTCACTCCTTGTCGGGGCGCAGCGCGCGCGTGATGAAGTCGAGGGTGTGCTCGAACACGTCGTCGGGGATGGGCGGGGCGCCGTCGCTGCCCTCCTGCCAGAGGATCCAGCGCATGCCGATGATCTCGCCGATGCCCATCAGCGCCCAGGCGGTCACTTCGGGGTCGACCGGGGCGATCTCGCCGGCGTCCGAGGCAGCGGCCAGGGCCTTGCGGTAGCCGTCGACGATGCGCCCGTAGTGGAGGTGCATCGCCTCGGGGGAGACGAACTCGGCCTGCCGGATGATCCGGTAGAGCTGCGGCACCTCGGTGGTGAACGCGAAGAACGCCCGGAATCCCGCCCGCTCGGCCTCCAGACGGTTGGGGGCGGCCGCGATGGCCTGGGTCATGCGGTGGCGCATGCGGCGGTTGAGGTCCTCGACGAGCTCGTTGAAGACCTGCAGCTTGCCCTCGAAGTACAGGTAGAAGGTGCCCATGGCGACGCCGGCGCCCTCGGTGATCCGCACGATGGAGGCGTCGTGATAGCCGACCTCCCCGAACACCTTCAGCGCCGAGTCGAGGATGCGGTCGCGGGTGGCCCGCCCACGGGCGGTGCGGGGCGCGCTGCTCATCGGGTGGCCTCCTCGCGTAGGGCCGACCGCTTGACCTTCTCCAGGCTGGCCTGGGGCAGCGCGTCGACGAACCGGATCTCGGCTGGCACCTTGAACGACGCCAGGCGCCCGCGGGCGTGCCACGTGCGCAGCAGCGGCAGCGGCATCTGGGCGCCGCCGACCACCAGCAGCCGCAGGGAGGAGAGGTCCGTCGTCGCGAATCGGCGCTGCTGGGCCATCATCCGGTAGTGCGTGGGCACGCCCATCATCGTGGTGACGCGGCGGGGGCAGAGCTCGGCGCGGCGGCGTTCGGGGCGCACGCGCTGAGCGTCAGGGCCAGCGCGGCCGCGCCGGCGACGAGGAACTTCGATGTCCGCATGAGGATCCCTTCACGACGGGCGAATCACAAACCTGAATGGTGATTCACTTATCCGCAATCGTGCTGGGTGTCGGTTGAGCAGTCAAGAGTCGTGACCGACTCGTTATCCCCATCGGCCGAGAGTCCCGGGTTGGTCTACGAGGTGTCGGCCGAGAGTGGCGGACGCCTCGTCTACGACCTCGCCGAGGTGGACGGCCAGACCAAGCTGACCGTCACCACCACCGGCGGCCCCGCGACCGGTGCCCAGGCGGCCGAAGGGACGCCCTGGATCTACTCCCAGCTCAAGACGCTGTTGGAGGCGTAGGGGCCCTCGGCGGCCCAACCTGTGGCTCTCGGCGGGTGGGGTCAGCCGCGGACGATGTCCACGAAGGCGTGGGCGAGGGCGCGGCCGGAGGCGCGGATGTCGCCATCGGCGGTGCGGAGCCCCTCCACGAGGGCGTCCGTGTCCTTGCGGGCGGACCGCCGGTACCACGACGCCACCAGGTCGGGGGAGGCCTCCGGGTGGAACTGGACGCCCCAGCTCGACCCGAGCCGGAAGGCCGCGTGGGGGAACCGTGCCGTCCGGGCCAGTTCGACGGCCCCGGGCGGAAGTTCGGCGACGACATCGGAGTGCGACATCGCCACGGTGTCCAGTCCCTCGGCCACCAGCCCCCCGAACAGCGGGTCGGACGCCGCCGCGTCGGTCCACAGCAACTCGGCCCGGCCGTCCTCGGGACCGCCCTCGGCGCCGACCGTCACCGCGCCGCCCAGTGTCTCCGCCAGCACCTGGTGTCCCAGGCACAGGCCGAGGATCGGCAGGTCGATGCTGTGGGCGTCCGCGAGCAGGTCGGACAGCGGGTCGAGCCACGGGTGGTGCGCCTGGTCGTGGGCGGACATCCGCCCGCCCAGCACGATGAGCCCGTCGCCGGAGGAGGCGAGCTGCGGGACGTCGTGGTCCCAGAGCGAGACGACGCCGAACCGCACCCGGGTGTCGGCGAGCCAGTCCTCGAAACGGTCGAGCGGGCAGCCCGGGTCGAGCTGCAGGACGGAGATGCGCGGTTGCTTTGCCACGCCCGCAGGCTAGTGGACCGGCAGACTGGGGGCATGAAGCGTCTCCCCGCCGTGCTCGTCCTCGCCCTCGCAGCGGCGGGGTGCACCGGCCCCACGGCCACCGCACCCACCGAACCCGCAGCGCCGGCGTCCGCCCCCGCACCGGCCATCAGCCCGGCCGCGACCCCGGAGGCCGGCGAGCCCACCGAGTCACCGACGCCGCACCCGCTGCCGAGCATCCCCGCCGAGCCAGTGCCGGGCGAGGTCGTTCGCGCCACGTTCGGGGCGACGACGACCGTCGGACGCGCCGAGCACCGGTTCAGCGGGCGTCCGGTCAGCTACCACGTGCTCTGCGCCTCGCACGACGGCGAGGTCGCGGTCGAGCTGTGGGCAGGCGGGCAGGAGATGATCGGGTCCACGAACGCCTGCGGCGGCGAGCCCTTCTTCACCGTCGAGGACGCCTCGTTCGGCAGCGGCACCAAGCAGGTCGAACTACGAGTCCAGCCCTCCGGCGGGGCCGAAGGGCTGGTCTACGTGGTGGATGGGGAGATCTGAGGCTCAGCCCCGGCGCCGGGTCACTCCTCGCCGGCCCCGCTCAGGTCCTCGTCGTCGTGGAGGCCACCGATGGTGTCCTTCGCGTCGCCCCCGGGCGGCGGGGTGAACTCGTTCTCGTGCTCCGTGCCGCGGGCCCGCTCCCACGAGTTGCGGATCTCGGCCTCGGCCTCGGCCCGGCCGGTCCACACGGCGCCCTCGACCGACTTGCCGGGCTCGAGGTCCTTGTAGACGCTGAAGAAGTGCTCGATCTCCAGCAGCGTCAGGTCGGGGATGTCGGTGAGGTTGCGGATGTTGTCCTGGCGCAGGTCGGCGACCGGCACGCAGAGCACCTTGTCGTCACCGCCCATCTCGTCCTGCATCCGGAACATGCCGATCGCGCGGCACTCGATGAGGCAGCCGGGGAACGTTGCCTCGGGCAGCAGCACCATCGCGTCGAGCGGGTCGCCGTCCTCGCCGAGGGTGCCCTCGATGTAGCCGTAGTCGTTGGGGTAGGCCGTCGCCGTGAACAGCGTCCGGTCGAGCCGGATGCGACCGTTGTGGTGGTCCATCTCGAACTTGTTCTTCGTCCCCTTGGGGATCTCGACCGTCACGTCGAAGTGCAGCGGGGGCTTGACCTTGGGGCGTTCGAAGCTGGCGCGCATAGGATTCCTCACATCAGGTGGTCCGGTACTGCACACAGGCTAGCGCCGTAGGCCTCACCCGAGCACGTTCGGGTAGGACGCCCCCTTCATCGGTCGGGGGTCAGCGGGCGAGCGCGAGCCCCGTGGTGGCCAGCGTCCACACCGCGATCACCAGCAGCAGGATCGCGAACCCGCGCTTGAGTAGCTCCCCGTCGACGCGCCCGACCACCCGCGCACCGGTGACCGAGCCGACGATGGTCGCCAGGGTGAACGCGGCCACCAGCGGCCAGTCGAGGTCGACACCCAGGGTGAGCCGCGTGGCGAAGGCCGCCGCGCTGTTCAAGGCGATCACGAGCAACGACGTCGCGGTCGCCACCCCCATCGGAAGGCCGAGCACGAGGGTGAGCGCCGGCACGATGGCGAACCCGCCGCCCACGCCGAAGAACCCGGTGAGCAGGCCCACCACCAGACCGGCCGCGAGCGTGACCGCCAACGCACGCGGGTCGCGCAGGCTGACCGGCTCACGTTCCCGGCCGGGCGCCGTCGAGCGGCGCAGCATCAACCCGGCGACCACCAGCAGCAGCACGCTGAAGGCGAGCATCAGCCAGTCCTCGTCCAGGCCGCGGGAGACCACCGACCCACCCGCCGCGCCCAGCATGCCGACGGCCGCGAAGGCGACGCCACGCCCCCAGTCGACCCGGCCGGCCCGGGCGTGCGTGATGACGGCCACCACGGAGGACAGCCCGATGATGACCAGCGACGCGGTGCTGCTGGTTCCCAACGTCATGCCGAACCCGTACGCGAGCACGGGGATGGTGATGATGGCGCCGCCGCCGCCCAGCGCACCCAGGATGACGCCGACGACCACCCCGGCCAGGACGGCGGCGACGATCGTCACGGGGCCACCACGGTGAGCCCTGCCTTCGCGGCGCGGTCGAAGCTGTCGTCCACATGGACGACCCTACGCCCGTGCGCGGACAGGATCGAGGAGACGAAACGGGATAGTGAGCGGGCGCGCGCCGGCCTGACCACACGCGGCCACGCCGCGCCCCGCCCGTCGGCCACAATGGGGGCCGGCGGGACGCCCCGTCCGCCAGGAGGGAGGCCCCGTGTCCGCACGCAGGGGATGGGCGTGGCGCGCCCTCCTGTGGATCAGCGTCCTCGTGGTGGCCCTCGCGGTCGTCGGGCTGCAGTTGGTGGTCCGCCCCCAACTCGCTGACGACCCGCTCGTGGGCGCGGGACGCCTCGACCAGCCCGCCGTCGCCGACGCGCCGGGCGCCGTCCTGCCCGAGCTCGAGGCGCCCACGCAGCAGGCCTCCGCGGCGAAGGTCGCCGAGCGGCTCGCCGCCGTCCCGAGAGAGGGGCTCGGTGACGTGGTCGCGCTCGTGGTCGACGCCCGCACCGGCACCGAGCTCTACCGGGAGGGCGCCGGCGTCCGCACCCCGGCGTCCAGCCTGAAGGTGCTCAGCGCGCTGGTGGCCATCGACGTTCTCGGCCCCGAGAAGACCTTCGCCACCACCACCTTCCTCACCGCGGACGCCGGGACCGTCGTCCTGCGCGGCGGGGGAGACCCGCTGCTCGCCGGGGCCGCCCGGCCGGACGCGCACCCGCAGCCTGCCTCGCTGGAGGAACTCGCGGCCGAGACGGCCACCGCGCTGAAGGCCAAGGGCGTCACCACCGTCGCGCTCGGCTACGACGCCACGCTGTTCGCCGGCCCGGCGTGGAACCCCGCGTGGCCCGATATCTTCGCCCGGTCCGTCGCGCCGATCACCGCGCTGACCGCCGATCACGCCCGCCCCAGCCTGGCCCGCAACGCCTTCGAGCGCGCCCCCGACCCCGCCCGGTTCGCCACCGACAAGTTCGCGGGCTTCCTCGCCGCGCAGGGCATCGCGGTGACCGGCACCTCCGCAGTGACCACCCCGACGGACGCCAGTGAGCTGGCCCACGTCGACTCGCTCCCGGTGTCACGGATTGCGGAGCGCGTGCTTGCCGACTCCGACAACGATGCCGCAGAGACGCTCCTGTGGCAGGTCGCGCTCGCCCGCGGCCGGGCCGCCACGCCCACCGATGGCGCCGACGTGCTCGCGACCGAGCTGCAGCGCCTGGGGCTGTGGGACGAGGGCATGCGCGTGCTCGACGGCAACGGCATCTCCGCCGACAACCAGGTCACGCCTGACGCCCTCGTGGGCGCCATCCGCATGGCCCTGGCCGACCCCGACCTCCGCCCCGTCACGGACGGGCTGCCCGTCGCGGGCGTCACCGGCACGCTCGCCGAGCGCTTCGACGAGGCGGACGCCGTGGGTGGCCGCGGGGTCGTCCGGGCGAAGACCGGCACCATCCGGGGCGTGAACACGCTGACCGGCTACGCCGTGACCGAGGACGGCCACCCCCTCGCGTTCGCCCTGATGACGTCGGGCGGGGCCGGGCAGACCAGCGCCCGCCTCTGGCTCGATCGGGCGTCCGCCGCGCTGGCCTCGTGCGGATGCTCGTAGGTCAGGCCGCGCGGGTGGCCGTCCACGGGCCACCCGGCCGGCCTCCCGCCACTCCACCGGCCCGCCGGCACTCCACCGGCGTTGCAACGCCCGCTACGTGCTGATGTGCCAGCACCGTGGCTCGGCGAGCACCTCAGGCAGCTGCGGGACACACCTAGGCTGTCGGGCATGAGCGAGCTGCCCTTCATCGACGCCGAGGTCGCCGCCGCGGTGGGCGGGCGGCTCGTCCCACCCGGTCCGAGCCTGACCGAGGCCGAGGTCGCCGACGTGGTGGACGGGCTACGGGCCGCTGCCCTGGCGTCCGTGGCACCGGTGGCGCGCGTGACCGGGCTGTCCGGGGACGCCGACGGCCCCATGCTGGTCGTGGACCGGCCCACCTGGATCCGCGCCAACGCGGACATGGCGCTGACGATGCTCGGAGAAGCGGTCGGGGGTGCGTATCCCGCGCCCGAGCGGCTGCGCGACAAGGTGGCCGCCCGCGCCAACGGCGCCCAGCTCGGCGCCGTGCTCGCGGTGCTCGGTTCGCGCATTCTGGGCCAGTACCTGCCGTTCCTCACCGAGCCGCGACTGGTCCTCGTGGCGCCCAACGTCGCGAAGATCGAGCGGGCGATGGGGGTCGACCACGACGACTTCCGACTGTGGGTGTGCCTGCACGAGCAGACCCACCGCCTGCAGTTCGCCCGCGCCCCTTGGCTGCGGGGTCACCTGCTGACCGAGGTGGGCGAGTTGATCGCCGACGCCCCCGTCGCCGAGACTGCGCGTTCTGGACGCCCGCGCAGCGTCGTGGACGTCGTCACCAGCCCCGCGCAGAAGGTGGTGTTCGAGCGGGTCAGTGCCGCCATGGCCCTGCTCGAGGGGTACGCCGACGACATGATGGACCGGGTCGGCCCCGACGTCGTGCCGACGGTCAAGGAGATCCGCAAGCGCTTCGACGCCCGCCGCAACCGCGGGGGCTGGACGAAGGCCGTCAACACCGCCCTCGGCATGGACCTCAAGCTCGCCCAGTACCGCGACGGCGCCGCCTTCTGCCGCCATGTGATCGCCCGGGTCGGCGTCGACGGCCTCAACGTCGTCTACGACCGGCCCGCCCACCTGCCCACGCCCGACGAGATGCGCGACCCCGCCCGTTGGATGCGTCGCGTGCACGGCTGATGGCGCGGAGGGCGCTCGGGCCGGCCACGCTGGCCGTGGTGCAGGCCGTGGACGCCCTGGCCTCGGGTGGCTGGGCGGTCGCCTGCTCGGGGGGCGTGGACTCGCTCGCCCTGGCCTGGGCGGCCCACCACGTGGCCGGCAAGCGCGGGACGCCGGTGCGCGCGGTCGTCGTCGACCACGCGATGCAGCCCGGGTCGGACGCCGTGGCCGCGGCCGCCGTCGCCCGGCTCGCCGGTTTCGGACTCGCCGCCGAGGCCGTCCGCGTCACGGTGGCCGACGCCGGGGCTGGGCCCGAGGCGTCCGCACGCGAGGCGCGGTACGCGGCGCTGGAGGCCGCCGTCCAGCCGCGGGAGCGCGTGCTGCTCGGCCACACCCTCGACGATCAGGCCGAGACCGTGCTGCTGGGCCTGGCCCGGGGCGCGGGCGTTCGGTCGCTGGCCGGTATGCCCGTCTCCCGCGGGGTGTTCGACCGGCCCCTGCTCGGCCTGGGCCGGGAGACGACGCTGGCCGCCTGCGCCGAGCTGGGCCTGGAACCATGGGCCGACCCGATGAACCGCGACCCCCGCTACGCGCGCGTGCGCGTCCGCGAGGTCGTGCTGCCCGTGCTGGAGCGTGACCTGGGCCCTGGCATCCGCGAGGCGCTGGCGCGGACGGCGACCCAGTGCCGCGAGGCGCACGACCTCCTCTCCGAGCTCGCCGAGGAAACCGACCCGGCGCTGACCGCCGATTGCCTCCACCTGCTGGGGCTCGCGCCGGGGCTCCGCCGACGGGTGCTGGCCGACTGGTTGGCCGCCGAGGGCGTCCGCGATGTCTCCGCCACCCACGTGGACGCCGTCGAGCGCCTGGTCACGCACTGGCGGGGCCAGAAGGGCGTGGACGTCCCGGGCGGCCGCGTCTCCCGCCGGGATGGCCGGTTGCTGCTCACTCCCGCCTCCGGCGACGGTAGGCTGCGGTGAGTGGACGCATCGCACATCACCAGTGAACTGACCAGGGTCCTCTACACCAACGACCAGGTGCAGGCCCGGTTGGCCGAGATCGCCGGCGAGATCGACGCCGAATACGCCGACTCCGACCTCCTGCTGGTCGGCGTCCTGAACGGCGCCGTCATGGTGATGGCCGACCTCTCCCGCCACCTGACCTCCCACGTCCAGATGGACTGGATGGCCATCTCCTCCTACGGCTCGGGCACCCAGAGCTCCGGCGTCGTGCGGATCCTCAAGGACCTCAACACCGACATCGAGGGCCGCCACGTGCTGGTCGTCGAGGACATCATCGACACCGGCCTCACGCTGGCCTACCTGATGCAGAATCTGCAGTCCCGCAAGCCGGCGAGCCTGGAGATCATGACGATGTTCCGCAAGCCGGAGGCGATCAAGAGCCCGGTCGACGTGAAATACGTCGGCTTCGACCTGCCGAACGAGTTCGTGGTCGGGTACGGGCTGGACTATGCCGGTCGGTACCGCAACCTGACCGACGTCGGGACGCTGGCGCCGCACGTCTACAGCTGACCGGGCCACCCGCCGCCCCCGGGCGCGGGAAGGGTCGATGCCCTCGCTGTATCCGAATTGGACCCTCCGGCCAGGGCGCCGAGGGCTTGCCTCCAGGGCGCCGAGGGCTTGCCTCCAGGGCGCCGAGGGCTTGCCTCCAGGGCGCCGAGGGCTTGCCTTCGGCACTTCGAGGCTCGCTCCGCTCACACCTCAGCGACCTCACGGCTCGCAGGGGCAAGCCCTCGGCGGACTGAACCCAAGCCCTCGGCGTTGGGGTGGTCCGGTAGGCTCAATCGCGACCCAACTCGCCCCAGACAGGGAGTGGAATGAAAGCACCACGGCTCCTCCGCAGCCCGTTCCTGTGGATCCTCGCCGCCTTCCTGCTGATCGTTCTCGGGATGAACCTGTTCTCGGCGTCCAGCCGCTACCAGCAAGTGCCGACGTCGCAGATCATCCAGGCCATCGAGGGCAACGACCCGCTCCGCGAGGTCGTCATGGTCGACGGCGACCAGGAGATCCGCCTGGAGTACAAGGAGAACGGCGGCGCGCGCATGCGCGCCAACTGGGTCGGCCAGCAGAGCCAGGGGATCGTCGAGCGCCTCAACGAGCGTGTCGCGGAGAAGACCCTCGACCAGTGGCGCGGCGAGAACCCGGGCAACGGGTTCATGTCGCTGTTCGTGATGGGCGTCCTGCCGTTCCTGCTCATCGGCTTCCTGTTCTTCTTCATGCTCAACTCGGCCCAGGGCGGCAACCGCGTGCTCGGCTTCGGCAAGAGCAAGGCCAAGGTCGCCAGCAAGGACACCCCGCGCACCACGTTCGCCGACGTCGCCGGTTGCGAGGAGGCCATCGAGGAGCTCCAGGAGATCCGCGAGTTCCTCGCCGAACCCGGCAAGTTCCAGGCCGTCGGCGCCAAGATTCCTAAGGGCGTCCTGCTGTACGGCCCGCCCGGAACCGGCAAGACCCTGCTGGCCCGCGCGGTCGCCGGTGAGGCGGGCGTCCCGTTCTTCTCGATCTCCGGTTCGGACTTCGTCGAGATGTTCGTCGGCGTCGGCGCCTCCCGCGTCCGCGACCTGTTCGAGCAGGCCAAGGAGGCCGCCCCGGCCATCGTGTTCATCGACGAGATCGACGCCGTCGGACGCCACCGCGGCGCCGGCATGGGCGGCGGCCACGACGAGCGCGAGCAGACACTCAACCAGCTGCTGGTTGAGATGGACGGCTTCGACGTCAAGGGCGGCGTCGTCCTGATCGCGGCCACCAACCGCCCCGACGTGCTCGACCCGGCGCTGCTGCGCCCGGGCCGCTTCGACCGCCAGATCCCCGTCGAGGCCCCCGACATGAAGGGCCGCCTGCAGATCCTCCGCGTCCACGCGCAGAACAAGCCGATGGCCGTGGACGCCGACCTCGAGTCGGTCGCCAAGCGCACCCCGGGCTTCACCGGCGCCGACCTGGCCAACGTCCTCAACGAGGCCGCCCTGCTGACCGCCCGCCAGAACCGGCAGTGGATCACGAAGGAGAACCTCGACGAGGCCATCGATCGCGTCATCGCCGGCCCGCAGAAGCGAACCCGTGTCATGAACGAGCGCGAGTTGCTCATCACCGCCTACCACGAGGGCGGACACGCGCTGGTCGCCGCGGCCATGCCTGGCAACGACCCCGTGCAGAAGGTCACGATCCTGCCGCGCGGACGGGCGCTCGGCTACACGATGGTGATGCCGGACGCCGACAAGTACTCCCAGACCCGCGGCGAGCTGCTCGACCAGCTGGCCTACATGCTGGGCGGCCGCGCCGCCGAGGAGCTCGTCTTCCACGACCCCACAACCGGTGCGGCCAACGACATCGAGAAGGCCACCAAGGTCGCCCGCGCGATGGTCGCCGACTACGGCATGTCCGAGGCGCTGGGTGCGGTGAAGTTCGGCGGGGCGAACACCGAGCCGTTCCTGGGCATGCAGGCGGGCATGGGCGGCGGGCGCGACCACTCCGAGGAGATCGCCGCGATCATCGACTCCGAGGTGGCCGCCCTCATCAAGACCGCGCATCAGGAGGCGTTCGACGTCCTCGAGGAGAACCGCGAGGTGCTCGACGAGCTCGTCCGCCAGCTGTTCGAGCACGAAACCCTCGACAAGGAGCACGTCGCCCGCGTCTTCGAGCCGCTGAAGAAGCGCCCGCGGCGTCCGGCCTGGACGGGCTCGCCCGACCGCATCCCCTCCGACGTGCCCCCGATCGACCCACCCGAGCGCAAGGTGCCGGACGCCGTGGGCCCGGCTGCCCAGCCGGCCGGTCTGCCCGGCGCCCCCGGCCCTGGCCTTGGCCCTTGGGGGCAGCAGCCCCCGAGCCAGCCCGGCCCGTGGCAGCCCGGCCCGCCCGTCGGCCCGTGGGGCAGCCAGCCGCCCGGCCCGTACGACCAGCCGCCGCAGCAGGGCCCCGGCCCGTGGAACCAGCCCGGCGCCTACCCGCCGCCGAGCGCGCCGCACCCGCCGACCGGTCCCGGCGAGGGTCCCTACCCGCCCGGCCAGGCGCCGCAGCCCGGGCAGGGGCGCTGACATGGCGGTCGACCAGGAGCGGGTCGCCGCGGCGGTCCGCGAGATCCTCAGCGCCATCGGGGAGGACCCGGACCGCGACGGCCTCGTCGGCACACCCGAGCGGGTGGCGCGCGCGTACGCCGAGATGTTCTCCGGCCTCGACCAGGACCCCGGCGACCCGCTCGGCGTGACGTTCGATATCGAGCACGAGGAGATGGTGCTCGTGAAGGACATCGAGCTCTGGTCCACGTGCGAGCACCACCTGTTGCCGTTCCACGGGGTCGCCCACGTGGCCTACATCCCCAGCCGCGACGGCAAGATCACCGGACTGTCCAAGCTGGCACGCCTCGTCGACGTGTTCGCCCGGCGTCCGCAGGTGCAGGAGCGCCTCACCGGCCAGATCGCCGACGCCCTCGTGCACCACCTGCAGCCCCAGGGCGTCATGGTGGTCGTCGAGGCCGAGCACCAGTGCATGACGATGCGGGGCGTCCGCAAGCCCGGCAGCAGTACCGTCACGTCCGCGGTGCGTGGCGCGCTCCGCAACGCGGCCACCCGCGCCGAGGCCATGGGCCTCATCATCGGCTGAGGTTCCCGATGGCGCGCACGCTGATCATGGGCGTCCTGAACGTCACGCCCGACTCGTTCTCCGACGGCGGCTCGTGGGCCGACACGGACGCCGCCGTGGCGCACGGCCTGGCGCTGGTGGCCGACGGCGCCGACGTCGTCGACGTCGGCGGGGAGTCCACCCGCCCCGACTCGGACCGCGTCGACGAGGCGACCGAGCTCGCCCGCGTCGTCCCCGTCGTCCGCGCGCTGGCGGACGCCGGCGTCAAGGTTTCCGTCGACACCACCCGCGCCGCGGTCGCCGCAACGTCGCTGGAGGCCGGCGCCACGTGGATCAACGACGTCTCCGGCGGCCTCGCCGACCCGGAGATGCTCGGCACGGTCGCGCGGCTGGGCGGTTCGTACATCGCCATGCACTGGCGCGGGCACTCCCGGGAGATGGGCGAGAGGGCCGTCTACGACGACGTCGTGGCCGACGTCGCCCGCGAGCTCGCCGCCTGCAGGGCCGCAGCGCTCGCCGCCGGCATCGAGGCCGACAAGCTCGTCCTCGACCCGGGCATCGGGTTCGCGAAGAACGCCGAACACAACTGGGCGATCCTGCGCCGGTGGGAGGCTCTGGACGCCCTCGGCTTTCCGCTCCTGCTGGCCGTGAGCCGCAAGCGCTTCCTCGGCAGCCTGCTGGGCACGCCCGAGTCGCCGCGGCCCCCGCGCGAGCGCGACGTCGCGACGGCGTGGCTGTCGGGCTACTTCGCCGCGCGCGGCGTGTGGGGCGTCCGGGTACATGACGTGCGCGCCACGCGCGACGCGATCGCCGTCGCCGAACGGATGGGACAGTGATGGACGACCACCTGGTGACGATCCGCCTGACGGGCGTGCGGGCCACCGGCTTCCACGGCGTGTTCGACTTCGAGCGGCGCGAGGGACAGGAGTTCGTCGTGGACGCCGAGTTGGACGTCCGGCGTCCGGCCCTGGTCGACGACCTGGCCACCACCGTCGACTACGGTGGCCTCGCGGACGCCCTGGTGGCGGACGTGGAGCGCGACCCGGTCGACCTGATCGAGACCCTGGCCGGACGCCTCGCCCAGACCTGCCTGGCCGACCCGCTCGTCGAGCGGGCCACCGTCACCGTCCACAAGCCGAGCGCGCCGATTGCCGTCCCGTTCGGGGACGTCACGGTCACGTGCACGAGGAGGAAACCGTGAACTATCCCGTCATCGACCTCGACATCGACACCCTGAGCGGCATGAAGCCGCTGCGCCGCGTCGTGTTCTCGCTGGGTGGCAACCAAGGCGAGGTGCTCGAGACCCTGCAGCAGGCTGTCGACGCGATCGCGTCCACCCCGGACGTGATCGTCACCGACGTGTCCTCGGTGTATCGGACGGCCCCGGTCGGAAAGACCGACCAGCCCGACTTCCTCAACATCGTCGTGCTCGCCGAGACGATGATGTCCTCGTCGATCCTGCTGGAGCGCGTGCAGGCGATCGAGTACTACCTGGGTCGCGTCCGCGAGGAGCGGTGGGGTCCGCGCACCATCGACATCGACCTCATCCAGCTCGGCGACCGGCGCCGCACCGATGAGCACCTGACCCTCCCGCACCCCCGCGCCCACGAGCGCGCCTTCGTGCTGGTGCCGTGGCTGGAGGCCGACCCGGGGGCCGAGCTCTCGGGCGTCGGCCCGGTCGCCGACCTGCTGGCCGACGTGGACCCCTCGGGCGTCGAGCGCGTCGAGGGCGCGACGATCCACCTTCCGTGACCGACGGCCCGACCATCCGGCCGACCCCGCCGCTGCACGTGGCGGGGTCGGCCGCCGGCGTCCTCGTGGTCACCCGGCTGGCGCTGGCCTGGTGGCAGGACCAGAGCGGCTCGCTGCCCATCCCGGGGGTGGTGTCGTGGGCGTCCATCGCCCTGATCGCCGGCGGCATCACCTGGCTGGCCCGCCGCACGCGGCGCACGCTGGCCCGTGACCGGGCCTCGCTGGACCCGCAGCAGGCCGTCACCAGACTGCTGCTCGGCAAGACCTCCCAGATCGGGGGCGCGTTGCTGTTCGGCGGGTACGCCGCGCTGGCGTGGGCGGCGGCGGACGCCCTTCCCGCACCCCTGGCCGTCGTGCGCGTCGTGCATGCCGGACTCGCCGTGCTGGCCTGCGTCGGCTGGGTGCTGGCCGGACGCGCGCTGGAGGCCGTCTGCCGCCTGCCCGACGACCCGGACGAGCCCGGCGACGAAACGCCCAACACCCCGCACGGCACCCCCGGATCTTGAGGCGCGGGCCGGTAGCCTGAGGGGGTGACGACCTCGACCTCCCCCGCGCCCCGTACCCGCCGCCGCATCCTGCTGGCCTCCTCGCTCATCGGGGGCACCGTGCTGTCCCTCGGCCTGATGGTCGCCAGCCAGTGGGTCCCGTTCCTCGACTGGGTGGCCGTGGTCGTGGCCCTGGTCGCCGGCTTCCTCGCCACGTGGGCCGCGCTCGTGGAGTTCCGCGAGTGGCGCGTCCAGGCAGTGGCCGAGGCTGCCGCCGCCCGCGCCGCCGAGCGCGAGCGCACCCGGCAGCTGCACGCCAACCAGCGCGGCGTCCTCACCACCGTGGACGCCCGCGTCCAGGCGATCGCAGGGGCCCTCGACGAGGCTCGCACCGAGCTCGACTCCACCAAGGAGGTGTTGGTCGACACCAAGGTGGCCCTCGGTGAGGCGCAGCAGACGGTCTCCCGCCTGCGCGGCGACAACGAGGCCCTGCGCATGGAGAACACCGGCCTGCGCAGCGAGCTGGCCGCCGCCACCGCCGAGGTCGGCGAGGGCGACGCCGAGGTCTTCGCGCTGCCGCGCCGCCGCGCCACCGACGGCACCGGCGCGTGGGACGCCCTCGAGGCCCCCACCGTGGTCGACCTCGACCTGCAGCGCCTCGCGCAGCCGTTCGTCGCCGAGGTCCAGGCGCGTCACGCCAACTGACCCGAACATCGCGGAACCCCCGGCCCGGTGCCGGGGGTTCCGCCGTTCCCTGAGCCTGTCGAAGGGCTACTTGTCCAGGTCGCCCGCCACCCACGGCAGGGACGCGATGGCCACGTCGAGGTCGGCTCGGTCGGTGCCGGGCAGCACCGCCGGCCACGCGGACACGTTGGCGAACGAGGGAGTCCGCAACCGTAGCCGCCACGGCGTCTTCTCCCCGCGGGAGGTGACGACCATCCCGGCGCGTCCGAGCGGCGCCTCGACGGCGGCGAGCCAGTCACCGTCGGGCAGCTTCACCACCTTCGGCAGGTGGGCGACCAGCGGTCCGTCGGGGAGGGCGTCCAGCAGCCGCCCGAGCATCGCCGCGGACGCGACCACCTCGGCGGCCAGGTGCGCGAACCGGGCCTGCGCGTCGCCGGTGGCCGCGGCGTCCACGGCGAGCAGGTCGGCCAGGCCTGCCCACGGCTCCTCGTGCAGGCTGCCGGCGCGCCGCAGGTCGGTCGCCACGCCGGACGCCCGCGCCACGGCCCCGGCGAGGCCGTGTGCGTCCACCACCGCCGCGGACACGGGGGCGACCCCCGCCCCGAACCCGGCGGCGACCGCCGTGCCGATCCGCTCAGCCAGCTCGGACGCCCGCGCCACCACCCCGCGCTCGGCGTCCGCCCACCCCGCGGGCAGGTCGGCGGCCACGCCGCCGAGCCGGACGACCATGGGGTGAACCCGGTTGCCGGTCCAGGCGGCGGTCTGCCCTCGCAGCGCCTCGCGGACGCCGTCGGTGCCGAGGGACGCGTCGCCCAGCCGGTGCCCGACGAAGGACAGGTACGCGAGGTGCGAGGCGATGCGGCTGTGTTCGGCGCCGACCGCGCGCAGCCAGCGGGCGCGGGCGGGGGCCTCGATGCCGAGCGCGTCCTCGACGAGGCGGGCCAGGGCCCACTCGCCGAAGAACGGCGCCTGCCAGTCGTGGCGGTTGGCGAGGCTGAGGGCCTGCCGGTAGTCGCGGGCGGTGAGGATCATCTCCACCCCGCGATGGAGGGAACCCGGGTGCGGATCGGCCGAGGCGATGGCGACGCCGGTCGTCGAAATGCGGACGTCGAGGATGCCTGCCGAACCCGGATGCGTCGGGCCCAGGTCGATCAACTCCCCGCCGAAATGGGGGTCGGGAATGCCGCCGATACGGACGACAGATTCGGTCATGGGCACCCGTGAATCCTATTTGCGGATTGATCGGGGCGCCACCCGGGTATACATTTGGTCCGGCCACGGGCGGATGCGTTTGGGCTTCCCGCCGGGCCAGTCAATTCTTCGAAAGGAATGTGCATGGCACAGCGTGTCCGCATCGAACTCACCGACGACCTCCTGGGCGACGGTACGCCGGCCGACGAGACCGTCACCTTCTCGCTCGACGGCGTCAGCTACGAGATCGACCTGACCGCCGACAACGCCGCCAAGCTGCGTGACGGCCTGGCCACCTGGGTCGCCTCCGCGCGTCGCGTCGCCGGCCGCAAGCAGGCGGGGCGTCCCGCCGCCTCCGCGGGCCGTCGTACTCGTTCGGGGGCCGGCTCGGCCAACGACATCCGCGAGTGGGCGCGCGCCCAGGGCATGGAGGTCTCCGACCGTGGCCGCGTCCGCGACGAGGTCCGCGCCGCCTACGAGGCCGCCCACAGCTGATCGGGTTCCTGGACCGGTCGAGGACGCCCCGGGTGCAACCGCACCCGGGGCGTCCGCTATGCCGAGGGCGAACACGGAACAAGTGTCGGTCCGGACGCGTTGACTAGACTGACGCAACAAGGCCCGCGTCCAGCGGGCGATCCGGCTGGAGGCCGGAGATCAAGGAGAGCTCATGTTCGATCGGTTCACCGACCGCGCGCGGCGCGTGATCGTCCTGGCCCAGGACGAGGCGCGCATGCTCAACCACAACTACATCGGCACCGAGCACCTGCTGCTCGGCCTGATCCATGAGGGCGAGGGTGTCGCCGCGAAGGCGCTGGAATCCCTCGGCATCTCGCTGGAGGCTGTGCGCGCCCAGGTGGAGGAGATCATCGGTCAGGGCCAGCAGGCGCCGACCGGCCACATCCCGTTCACCCCGCGGGCCAAGAAGGTCCTGGAGCTGTCGATGCGCGAGGCGCTGCAGCTCAACCACCCCTACATCGGCACCGAGCACATCCTGCTCGGCCTCATCCGCGAGGGCGAGGGCGTGGCGGCCCAGGTCCTCATCAAGCTGGGCGCGGATCTCAACCGCGTCCGCAACCAGGTCCTGCAGCTGCTCAGCGGGTTCCAGGGCAGCGAGAAGCCCTCGACGGCGGGTGCCCCCGAGGCGCCACAGCAGGGCAACCAGACGATCCTGGATCAGTTCGGCCGCAACCTCACCCAGGCGGCGCGCGACAACCAGCTCGACCCGGTCATCGGGCGCGAGAAGGAGATCGAGCGCGTCATGACGGTGCTGAGCCGCCGCACGAAGAACAACCCGGTCCTGATCGGTGAGCCCGGCGTCGGCAAGTCCGCCTGCGTCGAGGGCCTCGCCCAGCAGATCGTCCGCGGCGACGTGCCCGAGACCCTGCGCGGCAAGCAGATCTACACCCTCGACCTCGGCGCCCTGGTGGCGGGTTCCCGCTACCGCGGCGACTTCGAGGAGCGCCTCAAGAAGGTGCTGAAGGAGATCAAGACGCGCGGCGACATCGTGCTGTTCATCGACGAGATCCACACGCTGGTGGGTGCCGGTGCCGCCGAGGGCGCCATCGACGCCGCGTCGATCCTCAAGCCGATGCTGGCCCGCGGCGAGCTGCAGACCATCGGCGCGACCACGCTGGACGAGTACCGCAAGCACATCGAGAAGGACGCCGCGCTCGAGCGCCGCTTCCAGCCGATCCAGGTGGCCGAGCCCTCCATCGCGCTCACCATCGAGATCCTCAAGGGCCTGCGCGACCGCTACGAGGCGCACCACCGCATCACCATCACGGACGCCGCGCTGACCGCGGCCGCCCAGATGGCCGACCGGTACATCCAGGACCGCTTCCTCCCCGACAAGGCGATCGACCTGATCGACGAGGCCGGCGCCCGCCTGCGCATCAAGCGCATGACGGCCCCGCCGGACCTGCGCGAGATCGACGAGCGCATCGCCGTGACCCGCGGCGAGAAGGAGGCCGCGATCGACGGCCAGGACTTCGAGCGTGCCGCGCGCCTGCGCGACGACGAGAAGAAGCTGATCGCCGAGCGCAACAAACTCGAGGAGAACTGGAAGAACGGCGACCAGGGGGCCCCGCCCGAGGTGGGCGAGGAGGAGATCGCGGTCGTGCTCTCCAGCGCCACCGGCATCCCGGTCTTCAAGCTCACCGAGGAGGAGAGCGCGCGACTGCTCCAGATGGAGGCCGAGATCGGCAAGCGCTACATCGGGCAGACGGACGCCGTGAAGGCGCTGTCCCGTTCGATCCGCCGCACGCGCGCAGGCCTGAAGGACCCGAAGCGGCCCAGCGGCTCGTTCATCTTCGCCGGCCCCTCGGGCGTCGGCAAGACCGAGCTGACCAAGGCCTTGACCGAGTTCCTCTTCGGCGACGAGGACGCTCTGATCACCCTCGACATGTCCGAGTACTCCGAGAAGCACACAGCCTCGCGGATGTTCGGTTCGCCCCCCGGTTACGTGGGGTACGAGGAGGGTGGCCAGCTCACCGAGAAGGTGCGTCGCAAGCCGTTCTCGGTGGTGCTGTTCGACGAGATCGAGAAGGCGCACCCGGACATCTTCAATTCCCTCCTCCAAATCCTGGACGAGGGTCGCCTGACGGATGCCCAGGGCCGCGTCGTCGATTTCAAGAACACTGTTATCGTCATGACCACGAACCTCGGAACGCGCGACATCAGCAAGTCCGTCAACCTCGGTTTCAGCAGGTCGGACGACCCGGTCGGGGGCTACGACAAGATGAAGGCGAAGGTGACCGACGAGCTCAAGCAGCACTTCCGCCCCGAGTTCCTGAACCGCGTCGACGAGATCATTGTGTTCCACCAGCTGACGCAGGCCGACATCGAGCACATCGTCGACCTGATGGTGGCCCAGGTGGAGGAGCGCCTCGCTGATCGCGACATGGGCATCGTCCTCACCGACGCCGCCAAGACGTCGATCGCCAAGCGCGGCTTCGACCCGGTGCTGGGCGCCCGCCCGCTGCGCCGTGCGATCCAGCGCGACATCGAGGACATCCTCGCCGAGAAGATCCTCTTCGGCGAGCTGAGCTCCGGTGAGATCGTGGTGGTCGACGTGGCAGAGGAGGGGTCGGAGCTGCCGTTCACCTTCACCGGCCAGCAGCGCGCCGAGCTGCCGGACCACGCCCCGGCCGACCTGAGCGGCACGCAGGAGGGCTGAGTTCCCGACGTGCGAAGCCCCCAGCCCATCAGGGCTGGGGGCTTCGTCGTTGGTTCCCCAGGCGGGGCGGAACGACAGCAGGCGGCTGAGCCTGTGGAGGCCCCTACAGGGTCACCGACCCGTCCGGACGCCGGCGCACCAGCCCGTCGGCCAGCAGCGACGCGAGCGCCCGCCGTGCCTGGGCGGGATCGGAGGTCCACAGCGCCAGCAGGGTGTCGTCGGAGGCGGCGTCCGCGGTGCGCAGCGCGCCGAGCAGGACGCCGCGGCACTGGCGGTCGGTGCCGGCGTAGGCCTGCCCGACCCTCGGCGGCCCGTCCCACGCAGGACGCCCGGCGACCAGCCAGACGCAGGCCTCCTGGACCGGGCACGCGTCGCAACGCGGGGCGTCGGCGGTGCAGATCAGGGCGCCGAGCTCCATCGAGGACGCGGCCCACGCGGTGGCGTCGGCGTCCGACTCGGGCAGCCAGGCGGCGGCCCGCTCGCGCTCGCCGCGGGTGAGGGTGGCGGGCGGGTACTGCTGGCCGCCCTCCAGCCGGGACAGGACGCGGCGGACGTTGGTGTCGAGCACGACGTGGCGCCGCCCGTGGGCGAAGGACGCTATGGCCGCGGCGGTGTACTCGCCGACGCCGGGGAGGGAGCGCAGCGCCTCGAGGTCGGCGGGCACCGCGCCGCCGTGCTCGTCGCGGATGGCGATGGCAGCCGCGTGCAGGCGCTGCGCGCGTCGCGGGTAGCCGAGGCGTCCCCATGCGCGGACGGCCTCGCCGGGCTCCTCCGCAGCCAGCGCGGCGGGGGTGGGCCAGCGGGACAGCCACGCCTCCCAGGCGGGGAGGACGCGCACCACCGGCGTCTGCTGCAGCATGAACTCGCTGACCATGACGCCCCAGGGCGTGCAATCGGGGGCTCGCCACGGCAGGGGCCGCGCGTGCGCGGCATACCAGGCCGCCACGCGGGCGACGAGGGCGGGGCGGTCCATCTAGTTGGTGAGGGCGCGCTCGGCGATGTGGGTCAGCCCGTCGCGGACCGTGTGGGCGATCTCGGGGGTGACGCCCTCAACGGCCAGCAGCTCGCCGGTCGAGGCCCCGTACAGGGCGCCGAGGTCGCCGAAGTGGGCCACGAGCTGGCCCCGGACGCCCGGGGGAAGCCGCGGGATGGCCGCCAGCTGGCGGAACCCGCGGGGGTGGATGGGGGAGTCCAGGTGGAGGTCGCCGCCGAAACCCAGCGAGCGCGCCACCAGCACGATGTCGAACAGCTCGTGGTCATCCAGGCGTGCCAGCGTGGCGAACGGCATGGCCTCGGCGCCCTCCGTGACGTAGTCGCGCTGCAGCAGCGACGACAGTGGCGTGAGGTCGTCGACCAGGTCGTGCAACTGGAGCGCGGCCAAGCGGCCGTCCCCGCCCATCGCGCTGATGTAGGTCGTGGCCTCGTCGGCCAGGCGGTTGACCATCTCGAAGCGCTGGGCGACGTGCGCGAGGTCGCGCAGGGTGACGCTGTCGTGCACCTCGAGGGTGGTGAGCCGGTCGAGGGAGTCGTTGAGCCGCTGCCGGGTGCCCTGGATCGCCGCCAGCGCCTGGCCGGCGCGGTCGAGCAACTGGTCGGGTCGGGGCACGATCTGGCGCCCGGCACCGGCGAACAGCGAGATGGTGTCCATGGAGGCCGAAACGGTGACCACCGGGAGGCCCACCTGCTTGGCGACTCGCTCGGCCGTCCGGTGCCGGGTCCCCGTCTCCGACGTCGGCACGTCCGCCGCGGGGGAGAGGTGCACGGCGGCCGCCACGATGCGGGTCAGGTCGGTGCTGAGCACGATCGCCCCGTCCATCTTCGCGAGCTCGCGTAGGCGGGTGGCGTTGAAGCGGATGTCGAGGGGGAACCCGCCGGTGGAGATCGCCGCCAGCGCCGGGTTGGTACCCAGCACGACCAGCGCGCCGGTGTGGCCGCTCACGATGCGGTCCAAGCCGTCCCGCAGGGGCGTGCCCGGGGCGAGCTGGACGATCTCGTCCGGCAACCGTCCGATGCTCACGCAGGCCTCCCGGGAACCAAGGTGTGTGCGGCCCAGTCTAGTGCGGCGCCGCGGACGCCCCCTCGGCGCCATGCTCGCGGCGCCGCTTCTCCAGGCCGACGACCTTGCCCGACGGGGTGCCGAACGCGGCCTTGAGCGCCTCGTCGATGGAGGCGACCTCGATGACCCGGAGGCCGGCGGCCGCCACCTCCTTGCCCGACCCCTCGGGCACGATCGCGCGCTCGAAGCCGAGGCGGGCGGCCTCGGCCAGGCGGCGTCCCAGCGCCGGCACCCGCCGCACCTCGCCGGACAGGCTGACCTCGCCGATCGCGAGCAGCTTGCCGACCGGCTCCTCGTCTCGCAGCGCGGACGCCACGGCGATGGCCAGCGCCAGGTCGGCGGCCGGGTCGCTCAGGCGCACCCCGCCGACCGTCGAGGCGTACACGTCGCGCGTGTGCAGCTTGTGGCCGGCCCGGCGCTGTAGCACCGCCAGGGTGAGGGTGACGCGGGCGTTCTCCAGGCCGTGGGTCATCCGGCGCGGCTGCTGCAGGCTGGTGGGCACCACGAGCGCCTGCACCTCGGCCACGAGCGGACGCCGCCCCTCCAGGCTCACGGTCACGCACGTACCCGCCGTGGGCCCGCGGCTGGACGTGAACAGCCCCGAGGGGTCGGGCACCTCACGGATGCCGGTCTCGGTCATCTCGAAGCAGCCCACCTCGTCGGCCGGGCCGTACCGGTTCTTGGTGGCGCGCACCATGCGGAAGCCGCCGTGCCGCTCGCCCTCGAAGCTGAGCACCACGTCGACGAGGTGCTCCAGCGTGCGGGGGCCCGCGAGCGCCCCGTCCTTGGTCACATGGCCGATGATCAGCACCGCCATGTTGCGGCGCTTCGCGGTGCGGACCAGCGCGTTGGTGACCTCGCGCACCTGCGCGACGCCGCCGGCGACGCCGTCGGTGCCCTGCGCCTGCACGGTCTGCACCGAGTCGAGCACCAGCAGGCTGGGGGAGTGCTCCTCGATGTGGCCGAGCACGACGCCGAGGTCGGACTCGGCGGCCAGGAACAGCTCGTCGTGCAGCGCGCCCGTCCGGTCGGCCCGCAGCCGTACCTGGGCGGCCGACTCCTCGGCCGTCACGTACAGCGTCCGGCGCCCCGCGGACGCCCAGCGCGCCGCCACCTCGAGCAGCAGCGTGGACTTGCCCACCCCCGGCTCCCCGCCCAGCAGGACGACGGCGCCCGGGACGAGGCCGTCGCCGAGCACCCGGTCGAGCTCGCCGATGCCCGTACGGACGCCGCGGGCGGTGTTGGCCTCGACCTCGGTGATGCGGATCGCCGGCTGGGCCGGCCGCTGGGACGCGACCGCCCGCGTCGAGGTCGGCTCGCCCTCGGACAGGCTGCCCCAGGCCTGGCACTGGCCGCAGCGGCCGACCCAGCGCCCCGTCGTCCAGCCGCACTCGGTGCAGCGGTAGTTCGTGCTGGTCCTGGCCATGTCCCCCAACCTAGGGCCTCGCCCAGACAAACCGGGCGCCGTGGGCGTCCGGTCATCGGCGGGGGGGGCGTCAGATGGTGACGATGCCGTTGGGGCAGCGGAAGGTGACGGCCTCGATGCCCGGGTTACCGTTGGGGGAGTTGAACGTCAGGGCGACGCCGTCGAAGACGGGCCCCAGCGAGTCGCCGATCCAGTCGGAGACGCGCTCGGGCGAGCCCGACAGGCGGATCTCCAGCAGCTCCACCGGCTCCGGAGGCAGGGCGGAGGGGCGCAGCTCCGGCTCGCTGGTCCACTTCACGAAGAAGGGCAGCTGCGGGTCGGCCATCAGGCCCTTGATGCCGATCTGCTGCCAGTCGAGGCGGCGCCCGTCGGGGAACTGGCGGGTGCCGTCGACGGCTCGGCGCCCGAGGCGGGCCTCCAGGGGCGACATGTCGTCGACCTCCAGGACCCACGCCAGCCAGCCGCCGCCCAGCTCGGTTCGGGCCCGCACGGCCTGCCCGAACACGGCCTTCTCGGCGGCCGGGTGCTCCAGCACCTCGACGACCTCGATGAAGCGGGCGTCGGCCATGGAGAGGATGTTGTTGCGCGTGCCGAACCGCGGGTGGAACCCACCGTCGCGGAACTCGACGCCGAGCACGTCCTCGAGACGGCCGACCGCGGCGGCCAAGCCGTCCGGACCGGCGGCGAAGGAGAGATTCGACAGACGCATGACAGCATTCAAACCCATCCGCGCGTGAGCACGCCAATCGGGGCCGAAAGCCTCAGTGGGAGCGCATATCACGACATCGAGACACCTTGCCCGCAAGGGGTTCGCCTGCCGCCGCGGCCGCCGGGTGCCTATGCTGGCCGCGTGAGTGGCAAGCCAGCGTGGCCCGGGACCGAGGCGCAGCGATCGCCCCGCGTCGGGCTCTCCACCTCGTCCGTCTACCCCGAGTCGACCGGCAGCTGCTTCGAGCTGGCGAGCCGGTTGGGCTACGACGGGGTCGAGGTCATGGTGGGCATCGACCCCGTCAGCCGCGACGTCGACGCCCTCGTCCAGCTCCGCGACTACCACGGCGTCGAGGTCCTCTCCATCCACGCGCCGACCCTGTTGGTCACCCAGGGCACGTGGGGCAACGACCCGTGGGAGAAGCTCGAGCGCTCCGCCCTGGCCGCCCACCGCCTGGGCGCCGACTCCGTGGTCGTGCACCCGCCGTTCCGCTGGCAGCGCAGCTACGCGCAGGGCTTCGTGGAGGGCATCCGCCGCCTCGAGCGCACCACGGGCATCATCTTCGCCGTCGAGAACATGTTCCCCTGGCGCGGGCCGCGCGGCACCGAGGTGCGCGCCTACTCGCCCGGCTGGGACCCGACCGAGCGCGACTACGACCACCTCACCCTCGACCTGTCCCACGCCTCGACGTCGAAGCAGAAGTCGCTCGACCTCGTGGACGCCTGGGGCGAGCGGCTCACCCACGTCCACCTCACGGACGGGGACGGCTCCATCGCCGATTCGCACCTCTTCCCCGGCGAGGGCGACCAGGAGGCCCGGCGCGTGCTGTCCACGCTGGCGTCCCGCGGCTTCGCCGGGCATGTCGTGCTGGAGCTGAACACGCGCTCGATCGGCTCGCGCTCGGCGCGGGAGGAGGCGCTGGCGCGCGCGCTGGCCTGGACGCGTGAGGCACTGTCGCTGCCGGTGGTCCCGTGAGGCCGAAGCACCTGACCGAGGTGCTGCTGGTCCTGGGCGTCTCGCTGGGCCAGTCCGCGGTCTACTCGCTGCTGTCCATCGTCGAGAAGATGACCCGGGACGTCCCGCTCAACCAGCAGACGACCTCCATCAACAACTCGGTCACGCCCGACCGCAGCTGGCTCGACCTGGCCTACCAGCTCGCCGGCATGACCTTCCCGCTCGTGCCGATGCTGCTGGCGCTCTACCTGCTCAGGCTCACCGGGGACCGCGCCTCGATCGGCTTCGACCTGAAGCGGCCGGGCTTCGACCTGGCCCGCGGCTTCCTCGCGGCGGCGGTCATCGGCATCCCGGGGCTGGCGTTCTACTTCGCAGCACGCGAGCTCGGGTTCAACACGAATGTCGCCCCGGCCAACCTGGCCGCGAACTGGTGGACCATCCCGGTCCTGGTCGGCTACTCGCTGATGAACGGCCTCCTGGAGGAGGTCGTGATGCTCGGCTTCGTCCTGAAGCGGTTCGAGCAGATGCGGATGGGGCCGTGGGTGGCCATCGTCGTCAGCGCCGTGATCCGCGGGGCGTACCACCTCTACCAGGGCTTCGGCGGGTTCGTCGGCAACATCGTCATGGGCCTGGTCTTCGGTTGGATGTACAAGCGCTGGGGGCGGGTCATGCCGCTCGTGGTCGCGCACGTGATCCTCGACCTGGTCAGCTTCATCGGCTACGCCCTGGTCGCGCCGTACACCGACTGGTTCTAGCCGCGGCAACACCGTGGGACGCCTCGCGGCCGCCCCGGGGTGCCACCGTAGGATGAGCCCCATGCGTGTTGGAGTCTTCGGTGCAACCGGTCAGGTCGGTCAGGTCATGCGGGCCCTCCTCGAGGAGCGGGACTTCCCCCTCGATGAGGTGCGGTTCTTCAGCTCGGCCAAGTCGGCCGGCAGGACCATCCCGTTCAAGGGCAAGGACGTGACCGTCGAGGACACCGCCACCGCCGACCTCAGCGGCCTCGACATCGCACTGATGTCCGCCGGCGCCACCATGTCGCGCGAGTACGCCCCCAAGGTCGCCGCCCTCGGGGCGACCGTCGTCGACAACTCGTCGGCCTGGCGCAAGGACGACGACGTGCCGCTGGTCGTCAGCGAGGTCAACCCCGAGGACGCCATCAACCCGCCCAAGGGCATCATCGCCAACCCGAACTGCACCACGATGGCCGCGATGCCGGTCATCAAGCCGCTGCACGACGCCGCCGGTCTGACCCGCCTCACGGTGGCGACCTACCAGGCCGTCTCCGGTTCGGGCGTCAAGGGCGTCGAGGCGCTGGCCGGCCAGGTCGCCGCCATCGAGGACCCCCGCCCGCTGGCCATCGACGGCTCGGCCGTCGAGGCCGGCGACACCGCCCCCTACGTGGCGCCCATCGCCTACAACGTGGTCGCCCTCGCGGGTTCGATCGTCGACGACGGCTCCGGCGAGACGGACGAGGAGCAGAAGCTCCGCAACGAGTCCCGCAAGATCCTGCACCTGCCCGAGCTGCTGGTGTCCGGAACTTGCGTGCGCGTCCCGGTCTTCTCGGGCCACAGCCTCGCCGTGCACGCCGAGTTCGAGCGCGACATCGCCCCCGAGCAGGCGACCGAACTGCTCAGCAACGCCCCCGGCGTCCAGCTGGCCGAGGTTCCCCAGCCGCGCGTGGCGGCCGGCGCCGACGACGTGTTCGTGGGGCGCATCCGCCAGGACCAGGGCGTCCCTGGCAAGCGCGGCCTCGTGCTCTTCCTGAGCGGCGACAACCTCCGCAAGGGCGCCGCGCTCAACGCGATCCAGGTCGCCGAGATCCTGGCCGGCAAGAAGTGAGCCACACCGCCCTCATCGGCACCGGCGTGATGGGGGAGACCCTGCTCGCCGGCCTGCTGAGGGCCGGCTGGACGCCCTCGTCCATCGTGGGCGCCGACCGGCGCGAGTCCCGCCGGCATGAGCTGGAGGGGCGCTACGGCGTCCGCTGCGTGGAGTCGCCCGCCGACGCCGTCGACGGGGCCGACACCGTGCTGCTGGTCGTCAAGCCGCAGGACGTCGCCGACCTGCTGCCCGCCATCGCGCCGCGGCTGTCCGACCGGGCCCTGGTGGTGTCCCTGTGCGCCGGCGTGACCACGGGGCAGCTGGAGGGCGGGCTGCCCGAGGGCACCCCCGTCGTCCGGGTGATGCCGAACACGCCCGCCCAGGTCTCCGAAGGCATGGCCGCGATCTCCCCGGGCGTCCACGCCTCCGAGGTCGACCTGGAGAAGGCCGTCCACATCATGGAGGCGGTCGGGCAGGCGGTCGTCGTGCCCGAGAAGTACCAGGACGCCGTGACCGCAGTCTCCGGCTCCGGCCCCGCCTACCTGTTCTTCGTCGTCGAGGCCATGATCGACGCCGGCGTCATGCTCGGCCTGCCCCGCGACGTCTCGACCATCCTCGTCAACCAGACCATGTACGGGTCGGCCAAGCTGCTCGTGGAGTCCGACAAGCACCCCAACCTGCTGCGCGAGATGGTGACGTCCCCGGCCGGTACCACCGCCGCCGCGCTGCGCCACCTTGAGGAGCGCTCCGTCAAGGCCGCCTTCATGGCCGCGATGGAGGCCGCCCGCGACCGGTCCGCCCAGTTGGGCGGCAGCTGAGCCCAGGGCCGGACGCCGTGGGCACCGTTTGATCGGCGTCCGTGCCAGCGAGTAGAATGCTGTCCTTGCGGGCCCGCATCGGGTGCGCGGCAACCAATTCATCCCCGCCCCTGAGGTTCGGGGGCGTCCTGAGGAGTAACACGTGGGTTCTGTCATCAAGAAGCGTCGCAAGCGGATGGCCAAGAAGAAGCACCGCAAGCTGCTGAAGAAGACGCGCATCCAGCGCCGCCGCGCTGGCAAGTGATCCCGCGGCACCTCCCGGCGCAGTCGGACGCCCGCGTGGTCGTCCTGACGCGCGAGGGGTGCCACCTCTGCGACGAGGCGATCGCGATCATCGAGACGGTCTGCGCCGAACATGACGTTCGGTGGCAGGCCGTCGACGTCGATGCCGACCCCGCATTGCGCAGGCAGTACACCGACCACGTGCCCGTGACGTTCGTCGACGGCGAGCAGCACGGGCTGTGGTTCGTGGACGCCGGGCGGCTCGCGGCCGCCCTCGCCTGAGCGCCTATGCTTACGGCCATGCAGCCCACCATCGTCCACGTGTGCCGCCACGGGCAGGTCCTCAACCCGGACCACGTGCTGTATGGCCGCCTGCCGGGCTACGGGCTGAGCGAACTCGGCAAGCAGATGGCCGAGCGGCTCGCCGACCACTTCGCCGACGTGCCGCTGGACGCCCTGTACGTCTCGCCCCTGCAGCGGGCCAAGGAGACCATGGCCCCCATCGCGGCCCGGCACCCCCACCTCGAGGTGACCGAGGAGCCCCGCGTCATCGAGGCGGGCAACACCCTGGAGGGCCGCAACTTCGGCCGGTTCAACCAGAGGCTGCTGTTCCCCGCCAACGCGTGGCACCTGCGCAACCCGTTCCTTCCCTCGTGGGGCGAGCCCTACCGTGAGGTCGCGGCCCGCATGCGCGCCGCGATCGCCGACATGGCGGCGTCCGTGCCTGTGGGCGGCCAGGCGCTCGTGGTGTCCCACCAGCTGCCGATCTACGTGGCCCGGCTGGACGCCGAAGGCCGCAGCTACCTGCACAACCCGGCCAACCGCGAGTGCCGGCTGGCGTCGGTGACCAGCTTCCACTTCCTCGACGGCCGCGTCGTGCGTGTCGGGTACACCGAGCCGGCCGCGGACCTGTACCCGGTCGGACGCCGCCTGTTCAGGCCCGGGATGTGAGCCGGGTGACGCTGACTTCCCCGCGCTCGCGGCGATTCCCCCGGGGGGTGGCCTTGGCCGTGGCGTCCGTGCTCGTGCTCAGCGCCTGCGGCACCGGACCGACCGCCGAGGGCGGTTTCGTCGGCGGCGACGGCTCGCTGACGATCGTGCCGGTGGCCGAGCGCCAGCCCGCACCGCGCGTGACCGGTGAGCTGCTGGGGGGCGGCGACTTCGACTCCGACCAGCTGGCCGGCAAGGTCATCGTCTACAACGTCTGGGGCAGCTGGTGCGCCCCGTGCCGCAAGGAGGCCCCTGCCCTGGAGGCCGCGGCCCGCGACACCGCCGACGTCGCCCAGTTCGTCGGCATCAACACCCGCGACCTCGACCAGGCGCCCGCGCTGGCCTTCATGCGCGCCTTCGACGTGACGTTCCCCAGCGTGTTCGACCCGAACGGGCGCGAGCTGCTCAAGTTCGGCCAGCAGTTGCCGCCCAGCGCCATCCCGTCCACCCTCGTGGTGGACGCCGAGGGCCGCATCGCCGCCCGGGTGCTGGGGGAGACCACCCGGTCCACCATCACCGGGCTGGTCGACGACGTGGCGGCCGGCAAGTGACGGCCCTCGACCTCGGGGCGTGGTTCGCCCAGGCGGCCGGCGGCTCGATGCTGCTGGCCCTGCCCGTTGCGGTCCTGGCCGGGGTCGTCTCGTTCTTCTCCCCGTGCGTGGTGCCCCTGCTGCCGGGCTACCTGTCGTACGCGACCGGGCTGACGGCCTCCGACGTGACGTCGGGGACGGGCAGCCGCGGCCGCATGTTGCTCGGCACCAGCCTGTTCATCGCCGGTTTCGCGCTGGTGTTCGTCTCCACCGGCGCGCTGTTCGGCGGGCTGGGCAGCCTGCTGCTGACCTGGAGCCGACCCATCTCGGTGGCCATCGGCATCGTCGCGATCGTGCTGGGGCTGGTGTTCGCCGGCGTCATCCGCCTCGGCCAGGGCACCTACCGCGTCGGCCGCGCTCCCGCCGTCGGGCTGGCCGCCGCGCCGCTGCTCGGCGTCGTGTTCGGCCTGGGCTGGACGCCGTGCATCGGCCCCACACTGTCGGTCGTGCTGACGCTGGCCCTGAACGAGGGCACCGCCGTCCGCGGCGCCGTGTTGGCGCTGGCGTACGCGATCGGCCTCGGCGTCCCCTTCCTGGTCGCCGGTCTGGCCTTCGATCGCTTCGCCGGCACCCTGGACTGGGTCAAGCGCCACCAGGGCCTGCTCCAGAAGCTGGGCGGGGCGATGATGGTGGTCGTCGGCGTCCTGCTCGTCACCGGCCTGTGGGACCGCCTGATGGGCATCTTCCGCCAGTGGGCCTCGACGTACGGGGTGGTGATCTAGTGGCGCTGCTCCGCCTGTTCTGGGTGCAGCTGACGTCCATGCGGACGGCGCTGCTGCTCCTGCTCGCCCTGGCGTTGGTGGCCATCCCGGGCTCGTTGCTGCCGCAGCGTCCGGTCGCGCCCATCCGCGTCTCGGACTGGAAGGAGGCCAACCCGGCCGTCGCCGACCTGTACGAGGCGCTCGGGCTGTTCGACGTGTACGGCTCGCCGTGGTTCGCCGCGGTCTACCTGCTGCTCACGGTCTCGCTCATCGGCTGCATCGTGCCCCGCATCGCGGTCTACCTCCGCTCCGTCCGCCAGCCGCCGGCCCGGACGCCCAAGCGCCTGGACCGCCTCCCGGCCAGCGCCACCGGCACCACCACCCTGTCCGCCGACGCGGCCCTGGGCGGGGCCGAGGAGTGGCTGCGGTCGAAGCGGTTCCGCGTCCGCCGCGACGGCGACTCGGTCGCGGCCGAGCGCGGCTACCTGCGCGAGTTCGGCAACATCCTGTTCCACCTCAGCTTCGCCCTCATGCTGGTCGGCGTCGCCTGGAACACCATGCTCCACTACAAGGGCGAGGTCGTCATCGTCGAGGGCCAGGCGTTCAGCAACAACCTCACCCAGTACGACGACTTCACCGCGGGCGCGGCCTTCCGTCCGGCCAACCTGCAGCCCTTCACCATCTGGGTGGACAGCTTCATCGCCAAGTTCGAGACCGGCGACGTCCAGCGCGGCGCCGCGCGCGTGTTCGAGGCCAACGTCCGCATCGCCCACGGCGCAGGCGAGCCCGAGCAGGCGATGATCGAGGTCAACCACCCGCTCGTCGTCGACGGCACCCAGGTCCACCTCATCGGCCATGGCTACGCACCGGTGGTGACCGTCACCGATCCGAACGGCGACGTCGCCTTCTCCGGGCCCGTGGTGTTCCTGCCGCAGGACGGCAACTTCACCTCCCTCGGCGTCATCAAGGCGCCGGACGCCCGCCCGAACTACCTCGGCTTCGAGGGCTTCTTCCTCCCCACCGCCATCGTGGACGAGCAGGGCCCGCGCTCTGTCTTCCCCGACGCCCTGGCCCCCGAGCTGTTCGTCAACGTCTGGACCGGCCCGCCCCGCGACGAGACCGGACGCCCCGAGTCGGTGTACTCGCTGACCAAGGACGGCCTGGAGCAGATGCGGACGCCCGAGGGCAACGTCGTCACCTTCCGCATCGCACCCGGTCAGGCCATCGACCTGCCCGACGGCTCGAGCCTGTCCTTCGACGACTGGCGCCGCTGGACGAAGCTGCAGGTCTCCGATGAGCCGGGCCTGTGGCTCGTGATCACGTCGGTCGGCCTCGCCGTGGCCGGCATGCTGCTCAGCCTCTACATCCGCCCGCGCCGCCTCTGGGTGCGCGTGGTGGAGGGCCCGGACGGGCCCCGGGTCGAGGCCGGGGGCCTCGATCGGGCAGACTCGTCCACAGGGCTGGACGAGGACGTGACCGGACTCGCGGCTGCCGCCGGCGTCCTGGACGCCACCGAACAACACTGCGACGCCGCCGTCGTCGACGAAGAGGAGGACGCATGAGCGCCTACACGAGCCTGCCGATGGTGTTGTCGGCCGTCATCTACCTGCTGGCGATGGTCGCCCACGCCGCCGAGTGGGCCGCCGCGCGCAAGCCGGAGACCGTGCCCGTGCGCGAGCTCGTCGGCGCCGGTGGCCCGGTCGTCCTCGCCCCCGAGGAGCCCGCCGAGCACCGCGTCCGCCTGTTCGGCCGCATCGGCGTCGCCCTGACCGCCGTGGGCGCGATCGCCCACATCGCCGGCGTCGTGCTCCGAGGCGTGGCCGCCGACCGCCTGCCCTGGGGCAACATGTACGAGTTCGTGACCAGCTCGCTGGCCTTCGCCGTCGTGTTCTACCTCGTGCTCGTGTGGCGGCGCGGGTGGACGTGGCTGGGCCTGCCCGTCACCCTCCTGCTCTCGGTGGGCCAGGGCCTGGCCGTCACCGTCTTCTACGTGGCCATCGCGCCGCTCGTGCCCGCGCTGCACTCGGTGTGGTTCATCATCCACATCGTCGCCGCTGCCGTCTCGGCGGCCGCCTTCAACGTGGCCGCGATCGCCGCGATCCTCTACCTCATCCGCACGCGCGCCGAGGCCAGGGGCACCGTGGCGGGCTACCTGGCCCGGCTGCCCAAGGCGTCCGCCCTGGACGACTTCAGCTTCCGCGTCCACCGCTTCGCCTTCCCGCTGTGGACGTTCACCATCCTCGCCGGAGCCGTCTGGGCCGACTACGCGTGGGGCCGCTTCTGGGGCTGGGACCCCAAGGAGACCTGGTCGCTGGTCACGTGGGTCGTCTACGCCGCCTACCTCCACGCGCGCGTCACCGCCGGCTGGAAGGGCGTCCGCGCCGCGTGGCTGGCGATCCTCGGCGTCATCACCTTCTGGTTCAACTTCGTCGGCGTCAACCTGCTGACTGTGGGCCTCCACTCCTACGCCGGCATCTGAGGCCATCTGGAAGACTGTCGGGGTGCGACACTTCGACCTCATCGTCATCGGCTCCGGCTCCGGGAACTCCATCGTCGACGATCGCTTCGCCGACTGGGACGTGGCCCTCATCGACGACGGTCCCCGCTTCGGCGGCACCTGCCTGAACTACGGTTGCATCCCGACCAAGATGTTTGTCCTGCCCGCCGACATCCTGCGCGCCCCCGAGGCCGGCGCCCCCTTGGGTGTGTTCGCCCCGCAGCCGAGCGCCGACTGGGCGGTCGTCCGCGACCGCATCTTCGGGCGCATCGACCCGATCAGCACCGGCGGTGAGATGTGGCGGGCCGAGGCCGCCAACGTGACGCTCTACCGCGACACGGCCCGGTTCACCGGCGAGGGCACGCTCGAGGTGTCCGGCGAGACCATCACCGCCGACCGTATCGTCATCGCCGCCGGCTCCCGGTGCACGTCGCCGGCGTCCATAGCGGGCCTGGACGAGGCGTGGGCGTCCCAGCGCGTCCACAACTCCGACACCGTGATGCGCATCGACGAGCTGCCCGAGCGCCTCATCATCCTGGGCGCGGGGTTCATCGCCGCCGAGTTCGCCCACGTGTTCAGCGCGTTCGGCAGCCACGTCACCGTGGTGGCCCGTTCCGGCGCCATGCTGCGCCGCGAGGACGCCGAGATCTCCCGCCGCTACACCGCTGCGGCCGCCCGCCACGTTGACCTGCGACTGGGCCACAGCACCGACCGCGTCGAGGCGGACGCCGACCGCGTCCGTGTGCACACCACCGACAACGGCGGCGTCCAGCACGTGCTGGAGGGCGACCTGCTGCTCGTGGCGACCGGACGCCGCCCCAACAGCGACCGTCTGGCCGTCACCGTCGGCGGCATCGAGGTCGACCCGCTCGGCTTCGTCGTCGTGGACGCCCAGCAGCGCACCAGCGTCGAGGGCGTGTGGGCGGTGGGCGACGTGTCCAACCCGTCGATGCTCAAGCACGCCGCGAACCACGAGGCGCGCATCGTGCAGCACAACCTGCTGCACCCCGACGACCCGCGAGAGAACACGCTCGCGCCCCTGCCGCACGCCGTGTTCGGCCACCCGCAGGTGGCGGCCGCCGGGCTCACCGAGGCCGAGGCGCGGGCCGCCGGACACGACATCGCCGTGGCGGTCCAGGAGTATGGCAGCACCGCCTACGGCTGGGCCCTGGAGGACACCGAGAGCTGCGTGAAGCTCATCGCCGACAAGCAGACCAAACAGGTGCTCGGGGCGCACATCATCGGCCCCCAGGCGTCCTCGCTGATCCAGCCGCTGGTCCAGGGCATGTCGACCGGCGTGGACGTCCCCACGATGGCGCGCGGCCAGTACTGGATCCACCCGGCGCTCACCGAGGTCGTCGAGAACGCCCTGCTGTCGCTCGGACTGGAGGCGTGAGCATGCCCCGGGTTGCGAGGGCCCCCCTCGCGGCCACCCTGGGCCTCGCCGCCGTCGCCCTGGCCGGGTGCGCCCAGACCCCGCCGGCGTCCGGCCCGGTGACGACCCCGGCGCCCAGCGTGCCGTCGGCGTCCGCCACCGCGTCGGCGCCCCCGACCGCGGCGGCATCGCCGTCGGTCGCCCATCCGCCCACGTGCCCCGAGTTGGCGGCGGGGATGACCCCGCGCGAGCGGGCCGGGCAGCTGGTCATGATGGGCGTCACCGGTGGGCTCGACGCCGCCGAGGCGAGGACGTTGTCCGACGGCGCCTTCGGGTCCGTGATCCTGATGGGGAGCACCACCGACGGCGTCGCCGGCACCAGAGGGCGCACGGACGCCATCCAGGAGGCGGGCGGGGGAGCGGTGCTCGTCGCCGTGGACCAGGAGGGCGGGCTCGTCCAGCGCCTCAAGGGTCCGGGCTTCGACACGATGCCCTCGGCGTCCGAGCAGGCCGACCTCGGCCCGGCCGGGCTGACCGCCGCCGCGGCGCGATGGGGGAAGCAGATGGTGGACGCGGGCGTCCACCTCGACCTGGCGCCCGTTGCGGACGTGGTGCCCGCCGACAAGCTGCACAGCAACGAGCCCATCGGCAAGCTGGGCCGCGGCTACGGCACGACCCCGGACGAGGTCGCCGAGAACGTGGCCGCCGTCGTGGCGGGCTTCCGTGAAGCGGGTCTGTCGGCCTCGCCCAAGCATTTCCCGAACCTGGGCCAGGTCGTCGGCAACACCGACTTCACGGCCAAGGTCGTCGACGACGTCACCACCGCGGACGCCGCGGCGCTCGCCCCGTACCGCCGCCTCATCGCCGACGGCGTCGAGACCGTCATGGTGGGAACCGCCTGGTACACCCACATCGACGCGGACGCCCCGGCCGCCTTCAGCCCCGCCGTCATCGGCGTCCTGCGCGAGGACCTCGGCTTCACCGGTGTCGTCGTCAGTGACGACCTGGGCGTCGCGAAGGCCGTGGCGGACGTGCCGGCGGCCCAGCGCGCGGTGCGGTTCGTCCGGGCCGGTGGCGACCTCGCGATCAGCGTGGACGCCCCCGCGGCGCTCGCGATGGTCCAGGGGCTCGCCGAGGCCACGCAGGGCGACGAGGAGCTCGCCGCTCAGGTCACCGCCGCAGCCGGCCGTGTGCTGGCGCTGAAGGCCGCCCACGGGCTGGCTTCGTGCGAACCGGTGCTGGGCTGAGGGCCCGGGTCAGGGCTCGACGCGCAACTGGCCCTGCACCTCGCGCGCCGTGGCCAGCAGCTCGGGCCGGCTGTCGGGGATCGAGGCGTAGTACAGGCTCGAGGACTCCTCGCCGGTCTTCACGATCATGATGATCGCGGTCTCGCCCTTCTCCTGCAGGTTCGGAATGTCGAAGCTCAGGTGCATCTCGACCAGCCACGCCTCGCGCCCGTCGACGGTCGTGGCCTGGTTCACGCGGTCGGTGCGGCCCACCTCGGCGTCGGCGTAGAACACGCCGAGCACGCAGCGGGTGACGATCTCGGCGCCCTGCTCGGGGGAGAAGAAGCCGTCGCCGGCGACGAGCTCGCCCACGACGATGGAGGCCACCCAGGAGGCGTCCCCGTTGTAGTTGGGCTCCACCATCACCGACTGGCCGTAGACGTCGCGCCCGAAGGGCACGCGGTCCTCGAGCATCACCGACCCCCACGGGGCCCCCAGCTGGGGGTACGAGAGCTTCCCGCCCTGCACCCGCCCCACCGGCGCGGTGCGGTTGACGGGCTCGTCCTGGAGGATGCGCTTGGGCGGGCACACGTTGCCGGTTGGGTTGGACGCCGGCTGCTCGCCGCCGAACGGCCCGAGGCGCCCGCCACCGAGGAGCTGCAGGGAGGCCACGACCAGCGCCACGAGGAGGACGCCGACGAGGCCGAGCACGATGAGGGGCCCGCGTCCCGAGCGCTGCGGCCCGGCGTCGTCGTAGGCCACCTGCCATGAGGGCGATCCGGAGGCGCCGGCGTCCCGTCGGGGCAGCGGCCCGCCGCTCATCGCCGCGAACGGCTGGGTCGGGTCGGGCGGACCGGGCGGCTGGGGCGGCGCGTACGGGTGCGCGGTGAGCTGGGGCGTCCACTGCGAGCCGTCCCACCAACGGAACATGCCCGGCTGGCCGCCCGGGTCCGGGTACCACCCTGCCTTGCTCATGCGGTCGATTCTAGGTGGGGCCCCGGAACCCAACCGCCCGGACACGTGCCGGGGCACGCATCCGGGCGGTCGTGGCGTCCGGGGTCGGATCGATCAGCCGAAGCGGCCGGTGATGTAGTCCTCGGTGGCCTTGACCGTCGGGGTGGAGAAGATCTTCTCGGTCGAGTCCATCTCGATGAGCTTGCCGGGCTGGCCGGTGCCGGCGATGTTGAAGAACGCCGTGGTGTCGGAGACGCGCGCGGCCTGCTGCATGTTGTGGGTCACGATCACGATCGTGTAGGTGGCCTTGAGCTCCTGGATCAGGTCCTCGATGGCCAGCGTCGAGATCGGGTCGAGGGCCGAGCAGGGCTCGTCCATCAGCAGCACCTCGGGGGACATGGCGATCGCGCGGGCGATGCAGAGGCGCTGCTGCTGGCCGCCCGAGAGGCCGGAACCGGGGAGGTCGAGGCGGTTCTTGACCTCCTCCCACAGGTTGGCACCGCGCAGCGCCTTCTCGGCGATCTCGTCCTGCTCGCTCGTGCCGGCACTCTTGTTGTTGAGGCGCAGGCCGGCGAGCACGTTCTCCTTGATCGACATGGTCGGGAAGGGGTTGGGCCGCTGGAACACCATGCCGACCTTGCGGCGCACGTTCACCGGGTCGACGCCGGGGCCGTAGAGGTCCTCGCCGTCGAGGTCGATCCGGCCGTCGACGTAGGCGCCGGGGATGACCTCGTGCATGCGGTTCAGGGTGCGCAGGAAGGTCGTCTTCCCACAGCCCGACGGGCCGATGAAGGCCGTGACGGCGCGGGGCTCGATGACCATGTTGACATCCTCGACAGCCTTGAACTTGCTGTAGTAGATGTCGACGTTCTTCGCTTCGATTCGCTTGGACATGGTGTGGTTCTCCTTGGGTTATCGGCCGGTCTTCGGGGCGAACCGCTTGGCGATCAGCCGGCCGACGAGGTTCAGCAGCATGACGATGAGGATCAGGGTAAGCGCTCCGGCCCAGGCGCGGTCCCAATAGGGCTCGCGGGGGACGCCGGGGCGTGCGTACTGGTCGTAGACGAACACCGGCAGCGTCATCATCGCGCCCGAGGTCGGGTTGGTGTTCAGCGACTGGGTGAAGCCGGCGGCGATCATCAGGGGGGCGGTCTCGCCGATGATCCGGGCCAGGGCCAGGATCACGCCGGCGACGATGCCCGAGATCGCGGTCGGGATGACGATGCGCATGATCGTCTTCCATTTCGGGACGCCGAGGGCGTACGACGCCTCGCGCAGCTCGTTCGGGACGATCCGGAGCAGCTCCTCGGTGGAGCGGACGACCACGGGGATCATCAGCACCGACAGGGCCACCGCACCGCCCATGCCGTTCACTGTGCCGATGCCGAACAGGACGCCGAAAAGCGCGTAGGCGAACAGGCCGGCAACGATGGACGGGATGCCGGTCATGACATCGACGAAGAAGGTGATCGAGCGCGCCAGCGGCTTGCCCTGCCCGTACTCGGCCAGGTAGACGGCGGTCAGCAGGCCGATCGGCACCGAGATGGCCATCGCGACGCCCGTGATGATCAGCGTGCCCCAGATGGCGTGCGCGGCTCCGCCGCCGGCGCCGACGATGTTGCGCATCGACGTGCTGAAGAAGGTCGGGTCCAGGCGGTTGATGCCGTTGGTCAGGGCCGTGAGCGACACCGACACCAGCGGCAGCAGGGCCAGCAGGAACATGCCGACCACCAGGTGCTTGGCGAGGCGGTCGGTGGCGCGGCGTCCACCCTCGATGGTGAGGGAGGCGACGTGCATGACGACGAGGAACACCAGGGCCGACAGGGCGACGCCCAGGCCGAGGCCGATCTCACCGGTCAGCAGCCAGGCGGCGAGGAAGCCGACGGCCAGGGACGCCGCGCCGACGACCGGGGTCGTCCAGGCGGGCAGCTGGCCGGCGGTCAGCGAGTTCGAGGGGGAGGCGGAGCGCTTCGGGGTCAGGGTGGCGGTGGACATCAGTTGGCTCCCGAGAAGGCGGCGCGGCGGCTGACGATCCAGCGCGCGAACATGTTGACGGCGAGGGTGATGATGAACAGGACCAGGCCCGAGGCGATGAGCTGGTTGATCTTGAGGTCGTAGGCCTCGGGGAAGCTCAGGGCGATGTTCGCGGCGATCGTGTTCGGGTTCTGAGCGGTGAGCACCTCGAACGAGATGCGGTTCTGGCCGGACAGGATCATGGCCACCGCCATGGTCTCGCCGAGCGCGCGGCCCAGGCCCAGCATGATGGCCGACACGATGCCGGCGCGGGCGAAGGGGAACACCGCCATGCGGATCATCTCCCAGCGCGTGGCGCCGAGGGCCAGCGAGGCCTCCTCGTGGAGCTTCGGCGTCTGCAGGAAGACCTCGCGGCACAGCGACGTGATGATCGGCAGGATCATCACGGCCAGCACGATGGAGGCGGTGAAGATGGTGCGGCCGGTGCCGGACGCCTGGCCGGAGAAGAGCGGGAACCAGCCCAGGTAGGTGGTCAGCCAGCGGTGCAGGCCGCCGAGGGCGGGGGCCAGCACGAAGAAGCCCCACAGGCCGTAGACGACCGACGGCACGGCGGCCAGCAGGTCGATGACGTAGCCGAGGGTCTGCGCGAGGCGGCGCGGCGCGTAGTGCGAGATGAACAGCGCGATGCCGATCGACACGGGCACGGCCAGCGCCAGCGCGCCGAGGGCGGCCCAGATGGTGCCGAAGGCCAGCGGGAGCACCCAGCCCCAGAAACCGTCCAGCCACGCGAGGTTGCTGGTGTAGCCGCCGGCCGCGATGTCGTCGGCGGACGCCGTCAGGGCGGGCAGGGCGCGCAGCAGGAGGAAGGCGGCCACGGCGGCCAGGATGACGAGGATCGCGACGCCGGACCCGGTGGACAGTCCGGTGAAGACCTTGTCACCGACGCGGGGCTTGGCGGGGATGAGATCGGAGTGAGCGGCCCGCTCATGTGGGGCCTGGACCTGCTTGTTCACTGCACCTCCTGCGCAGTAGTGGGGAGTGGAGCCGGAGAAACGGGTGCCCACCCTCGGGGGGTGGGCACCCGTCTCGTCACGGCGGGGTCGATCAGGAGATCGACTCGACGGCAGCCTGGAGCTTGGCCTGCATGTCGGCGGAGATCGGGGCGTTGCCGGCGGCGGCCTGGGCAGCCTTCTGGCCCTCGTCCGAGATCATGTACTCCATGTAGGCCTTGACGAGTTCGGCCTTGGCGTCGTCCTTGTAGTCCTCGCAGACCATCGCGTAGGCGACCAGGGCGATCGGGTATGCGCCCTCGGCCTTGCGGTCGAGCTCCAGCGCGTAGTCGTGCTCGCCGCGGCCCTCGACGACCGGGGAGTTGTCGACCAGCTTGGCGGCGTCCTCGGCGGTCGGGCCGACGAACGCGTCGCCGGACTTGACCACGACGATGCCGAGGTCGCCGGCCTGGGAGGCGTCGGCGTAGCCGATGGTGTTGGTGCCGCCCGTGACGGCGTCCACGACACCGGCGGTGCCTTGGGCGGACTCGCCACCGAAAGCGGCCGGCCACTCACCGTCGGCCTCCTCGGTCCACACCGACGGGGCGGCCTGGGCGAGGTAGTCGGTGAAGTTCTCGGTGGTGCCCGAGTCGTCCGAGCGGTGCACGGCGGTGATCGGGGAGTCCGGGAAGGTCACGCCGGCGTTGGTGGCGGCGATGGCCGGGTCGTTCCAGTTGGTGATCTTGCCGGAGAAGATGCCCGCGACGGTGTCGGCGTCGAGCTGCAGCTTGTCCACGCCCTCGACGTTGAAGATGATCGCGATCGGGGAGATGTAGACCGGCAGGTTCAGCGCGTTGGAGTCGGCGGTGCAGGCACCGAACTTGCCGGCACCCATCTCCTCGTCCTTGAACGCACGGTCGGAACCGGCGTAGTCGACCGCACCCGAGGTGAAGGACTCGCGGCCGGCGCCGGAGCCGTCGGGGGAGTAGTTGATGGTGACGCCGGAGTTCGCGGCCTGGAAGCCGGCGATCCAGGTCTGCTGCGCCACGCTCATCGCGCTGGAGCCGCGGCCGGCGAGGGTGCCGGACAGGGAGGAGGCGGCGGCCGTGGAGGGGGCGCCGGGGCCGGAACCGCCGGCGGGAGTGGTGGCCGGGGCGGCGCCCTCGTTGGCCGCACAGGCGGTGAGCGAGAGGGCGGCGGCCGTGAGGACGGCGAGCGGGGCGCCGATCTTCTTGAGCTTCAAGGTTCTTCCTAACGTACGAGCGTTCGGGGGAGCCCCCCGAGGGCGGAACGTGTGATCCGGTCTCCGCGCTCGACGGTAGGGAGGCGCCATGAAGAGATTCGATCCGCGAGGTGAACGAACGGTGAACGCGTTGTCTCGATCCGGACAAGAAGTCGGGGCCCGGTGGCGAAACCGTCAGTCAGGAGAGCATCGACGCCCGGCAAAATCAGGTGGACCGATTTGTGGCAACCGCGCGGCAACAGGTCAGGCGCGGGGGCGGTGGAACTCGGTCGCGACCGGTCGGGCCTGGGCGTCCAGGTGCACGATGATCGTCGCCGCCGTCTGCATCAGCCGGTTCGAGACCCCGAGCGCCTCCAGCATCGTCGGCAGGACGGGCCGGTGCCCGCACACCGCGGTCGGGGTGCCGGAGGCTGCGGCCTGCTTCGCCAGCCGCTTCATCATCTTCGCCACGCCGGGCAGGTCCTCCTCGCCCACCTCCTCGGACAGGATCGCCCAGCCGTCCACCTGCAGCCCGGCGCTGCGCGCGTAGGGCTCCAGGGTCTGGACGCAGCGGGTCGACGTGCTCGAGGCCAGCGCACGGACTCCGAAGGCCTCCAGCAGCGGGATGAGCCGGCGGCTCTGCTTGCGCCCCCGGCTCGTGATGGGCCGGTACTGGTCGCGCTTGGACCAGTTCTTCCGGTCCATCGCCTTTGCGTGCCGCACGACGAGGAAGGGCGTGGTCCCCTCCAACTCGAGCGCGTGCTCCAGGACGCCGCGTTCGTCGGCGTACGTCATCCGGGCCAGCGCGTTGGCCGGGGTCAGCCAGGCAACCCTGTCGACCTCCTTGTCGGCCTTGCGGTGTTTGGCGTCCACGGGATCGGCGCGCCAGTAGTGGACGACCTTGGTGCCGCTGCCGACGGGGTACGAGATGGCGCCCAGGGGCTGCTTGAGCGTGACACGGACGGCGGTCTCCTCCAGCGTCTCGCGTCCGGCCGCGACGGCCTCGTACTCGCCCGGCTCGAGGTGCCCCTTGGGCAGCGACCAGTCGTCGTACGCCGGCCGGTGGATGAGGAGGACGTGCGGCGGCTTCCCCTCGCGCTCGCGGATGGTGACCGTGCCCGCGGCCACCGTGACACTGCCCCGGCGCCTCATCGGCCCTCCGCTCGCTTGGCGCCGACGCTGCGGATCAGGTGCTCCTGCAGGTCGACCAGCGGCGTCCCGTCGGGTTCGGTCGTCCGCATCGTCCACGTGGTGTCGACCAGGTGCCAGGACGCCGTGTCGTCGGCGAAGGCCGTGTCGAACAGTTCCCCGATGCGGTCCACGTGCCGCTGTTGCGGGATGGACACGATCACCTCGACCCGCCGGTCGAGGTTGCGGTGCATCAGGTCGGCGCTGCCCAGGCCGACGCGTGGGTGGCCGCCGTCGGCGAACCAGTACAGGCGGCTGTGCTCGAGGAACCGGCCCAGGATCGACCGGACGCGGATGTTGTCGCTCAACCCCGGGACGCCCGGGCGAAGCACGCAGGCCCCGCGCACCCACACGTCCACGGGCACGCCCGCCTGCGAGGCCCGGTAGAGCGCTTCGATGACCTGCTCGTCGACGATCGAGTTGACCTTGATCCGCGCGCCGGCCGGACGCCCCGCCCGCGCGTGCTCGATCTCGCGCTCGATGTTGGCGATGAGCCCGGTCCGGACGCCGTGGGGGGCGACCAGCAGCCGGCGGTACTCCATGTCGCGCGTGAGGCCGGACAGGTGGTTGAACACGCGCCCGACGTCCTCGGTGATGATCGGGTTCGAGCTGAGCAGGCCCATGTCCTCGTAGAGGCGGGCCGTCTTCGGGTGGTAGTTGCCGGTGCCGATGTGCACGTAGCGCTTGAGGCCGTCCGGCTCGTCGCGCACCACCAGGCACAGCTTGGCGTGGGTCTTGAGCCCCAGCAGGCCGTACACGACGTGGCAGCCGGCCCGCTCCAGCTTCCGGGCCCAGCGGATGTTCGCCTGCTCGTCGAAGCGGGCCATGATTTCGACGACCACGAGCACCTGCTTGCCCGCCTCGGCGGCCTCGACGAGGGCGTCCACGATCGGGGAGTCGCCCGAGGTGCGGTACAGCGTCTGCTTGATGGCCAGCACGGCCGGGTCGGCCGCCGCCTGCTCCACGAAGCGCTGCACCGAGGTGGCGAAGCTGTCGTAGGGGTGGTGCAGGAGGACGTCGCGATCGTGCAGGGCTTTGAACAGGTCCGCGGGCTGGGCCGTCTCGACCTCGGCGAGGTCGGGGTGCGTCTTGGGCAGGAAAGCGGAGAAGCACAGGTCCTCCCGCTCGCTGCTCGCGGCGATCTCCGACAGCCCGGTCAGGTCGAGCGGAGCGGGGAGGTGGAACACCTCGTCCTCGGCCACGTCGAGCTCGGCCAGCAGCACATCCAGCAGTTCGGTGGGGATGCCGCGCTCGACCTCCAGCCGGACGGGCGGGCGGCCGACCTTGCGGCGCAGCAGTTCCTTCTCCAGCGCGACGAGGATGTTCTCGGCGTCGTCCTCCTCGACCTCCAGGTCCTCGTTGCGGGTCACCCGGAAGGTCGTCCACGCCAGCAGATCCATGCCGGGGAACAGGGCGTCCAGCTGGTGGCCGATGATGTCCTCGATCGGAAGGTAGCGGCCGTCGGCCAGCGCGGTGAACCGCGGCAGGATGCCGGGCACCTTGATGCGGGCGAACTGCCGGCTGCCGGTGGACGGGTTGCGGACGAGGACGGCGATGTTGACCGTCAGCCCCGAGATGTAGGGGAAGGGGTGGGACGGGTCGACCGCCAGCGGCGTCAGGATCGGGTAGATCCGCTCCTCGAACAGCTGGGCCATGCGCTCGTGCTCGGCGGCGGACAGGTCGTCCCAGCCGATGATGCGGATGCCCTCGGCGGCCAGGGCCGGACGCACGTCGTCGGTGAACACGCGGGCCTGGGCGTCGGTGAGCTCGCGGACGCGGCCGAGGATCAGGGCGTGCAGGTCGCGCGGCAGGATGCCGGACGCGGCGGGCATCGCCACGCCCGCCGCGATGCGGCGCTTGAGTCCGGCGACGCGCACCATGAAGTACTCGTCGAGGTTGGAGCTGAAGATCGACAGGAACCGGGCGCGCTCGAGCAGGGGGATGCGGTCGGCGTCCCGGGCCAGGTCGAGGACGCGGTTGTTGAAGTCCAGCCAGGACAGTTCCCGGTCCTGGAACCGCTCTTGGGGAAGGTCCGGGGCCGCGAGGCGCGCGCGCACGGGGGTCACCTTGCTCCTCTCGCTACCGGTCTCAGTCCCGGGTGGCCGGGCGATAGAGGGTATCGGTGTGGAATACCGCGAACCCACTGCGCTCGTACAGGGCGACCGCAGGGGCGTTGACCGCGTCGACATAGAGGATCACCCGCGTCGCGCCCGTGCCGGCCAGGTGGGCCAGCCCGGCATCCAGCAGGATGCCGCCCAGGCCGCGCCCGGCGCCGCGGGGGTGGACGCCGAGCACGTACACCTCGCCGGTGTTGCCGGGGTGACGCTTGGTCCAGTGGAAGCCGACGACGCCCTCGGCGTCCTCGGCGAGGATGAGGCCTGCCGGGTCCCACCAGTCCTCCGCGCGCCGGTTGGCGAGGTCATCGGCCGAGAAGTGCCCCTGCTCGGGGTGGTCGGCGAACGCGGCCGCGTTCACGGCGAGGAAGGCGTCGGTGTCGGCGTCGGTGAAGGGGCGCAGGGTGACACCGTCCGGCACGGGCCGGCCGGGGGCGTCTCCGATCGCGCGCTCCATGATGTGCAGGCCACGGGCCGGGACGAGGTCACGGGAGGCCGCGAAGCGCTGGGCGGCGTGCAGGTCGCCGAAGGCCCAGAGTGCGGGCTCGGCGACGTCGGCGACCAAGGCGGTGTGCAGGGATGTGCCGTGGCCTGCCCGACGGTGGCCGGGGTGCACGAAGAGCTGGGCGGTCGCGTTCGTGGGCTGCCACTGGGCGTACCCGACAACGGTGTCGCCCTCGGTCGCGAGCCAGTGCAAGGCGTCCTCGCGCCCCAGCTGGAGGCGGGCCTCCTCGTTCAGCGGGGCCACACCGTCGGCCGCCTCGGCGGCCGCGGCGAGGGCGCTCACGGCGGCGCGTTGGCGCCCGGACAGGCTGCTGAGTGGCTCCACGAGGACACCCTAGCCGTCGGTTCGGGCCTGCGGGCCGGGCTCGGGCGAGGCGGGCGGATCCGTCCGCGCCGTGCCCTGCGGGGCCTCGGACCGCGCGTTGGCCGGCGGAGGCTCGGACCTCGGGCTGGGCTGGGGTGATCGCGCCGCCGCGGTTTCGCTTGTCAGGTGCGTCCACATGCTGGACAGGCGTGCTGTCAGGGCAGGAGGAGGCCGCGGATGTCGTCCGCGCTGAGCGGCGCGACCATGTCGGACGCCGCGCCCACGACCTCGTCGAAGAGATGGCGCTTGGAGTCGGCCAGCGCCACGACCTTCTCCTCGATGGTGTCGGCCGAGACCAGCCGGTACACGTTGACCGGCTTGTCCTGCCCGATGCGGTGGGCGCGGTCGATGGCCTGGGCCTCGGCCGCCGGGTTCCACCAAGGGTCGAGGATGAACACGTAGTCGGCCTCGGTCAGCGTGAGGCCGAAGCCGCCTGCCTTGAGGGAGATCAGGAACACCGGGTCGTCGCCGGTGCGGAACGCGCCGATCCGGGCCGCGCGGTCGCGGGTCCGCCCGTCCAGGTAGGAGTAGCTGATGCCCTCGTCGTCCAGCCTCTGGCGCACCAGCGCGAGGAAGCCGGTGAACTGGCTGAACACCAGCGCGCGGTGTCCTCCGGCGACGACCTCGTCCAGCAGCTCCAGCAGGGTGTCGATCTTCGCCGAGTGGGCCGGGTACTCCTCGTCGATGAGGGCGGGGGAGAGGCTGAGCTGTCGCAGCAGGGTGAGCGAGCGCAGGATTGTCACCCGGTTCCGGCCCAGCTCGTCGACCAGGCCCAGCACCTTCTGCCGCTCGCGGGCCAGGTGGCGGTCGTAGAGGCGGCGGTGCGGGCCGGCCAGCTCCACGGGCACGACCTGCTCCTGCTTGTCGGGTAGCTCGGCGGCGACGGCGGACTTGGTGCGCCGCAGCACCAGCGGGCGGATGCGGCGGTGGAGGCGGGCCAGGGCGTCCGCGTCGCCGGCCTCGACGGGCTTGCGGTACGCCTCGGTGAACGCCTGCGGGTGCGGGAACAGGCCGGGTGCGGTGATCGACAGCAGCGACCACAGATCCATCAGGTTGTTCTCCAGCGGGGTGCCGGTGAGCGCGATCTTCACACGGGAGCGCAGCTTCCGGACGGCCTGGTACGCCTGCGAGCGGTGGTTCTTGACGAACTGTGCCTCGTCCAGCAGGACGGCCGACCAGTCCAGCTCGGCGTAGGCGTCCGCCTCCAGCCGCAGCAGCGTGTAGCTGGTGACCACGATGTGCGCCCCGGCCACGGCGTCCGCCAGCGGGGTCCGGCGGCGCTTGTGGGACTCGGTGATGGACGTCACCCGCAGCCCCGGTGTGAACTTGGCCGCCTCCGCCACCCATGTGCCCAGCACGGAGGTGGGCGCGACGACGAGCACCGGGGCGGTCAACTCGCCCGCCTCGTGGGCGGACTGCGCCAGCGCGAGCGTCTGGAGCGTCTTGCCCAGGCCCATCTCGTCGGCGAGGATGCCGCCCAGCCGCGTCCGCCACAGGAACGACAGCCACGAGAAGCCGGTGTGCTGGTAGGGGCGCAGGTCGGCGTCCAGGCCGTCGGGCAGCGGGGTCTCGGGGAGCTCGTCGAGGTCCATGAGCGCCCCGACGGATTCCTGCCAGGCGGCCGACTGCTCGGCCACGACGCCCAGCTCGACGAGTTCGGCCCACAGGCCCACGTGCTCGGGCCGAAGGCGGAAGGTGTCGCCGTCGGCCTCGACCAGCAGGCGCGCCTCCTCTATGAGGGCGCGCAGCTGCCCCAACTCGGGCCGGTCGAGGTCGAACCATGTGCCGGAGTCGAGCAGGAGGTGGTCCTGCCCGAGGGTGAGGGCGGCGAACAGCGCCGCGAACGGGACGACCTCGCCGTCGACGGTCACCTCCACCGCCAGGTTGAACCAATCTCCCGCCGTGGGCTCGCTGACGGTGAGGGAGACGACCGGCGCCGCCTCGGCGCGGCGGAAGGTCGGCGCCGGGCGGGAGAGTTCGACCTCGACGTCGTCGCGCTCCTGCAGCATGGGTAGCGTGCGTGCTGTGAACCCGAACAGGGCGCGCCCGGTGAGGAAGGAGGGCCGCAGCTCCGGCTCGCCGCGCGGGCCGACCACGCTCCAGGGCCCCTCGGGCACGCTCCGGGCCAGCGCGGACTCGGCGTGGAGGTCGCGGATCGGCGGGTCGGACGCCGCGGGCGCCAGCCCGAGCGAGTGGACGTCGCCGCCCAAGCGGTAGCGGAAGCCCCACCGCACGGTCGCGCTGCCCTCGCCGAACTCGACGGTGCACACCAACGTGGGTGGGCTGCCCTCGGGGATCTCGACGCCGTCGTCGACCACGACCGCCATGCGGCGACGCAACGCCGGGAGGAACCCGGCGCCGAACAGGGCCAGGTCGGCCTCCGGTACCGTCACGGTGGCGGGTTGGGTGAAGAGCTGGTGCTCGGCCTGGTCCAGCGGCCGTTCGAGGCGGGCCAGGATGAGCCGGCCCTCGTGCAGGAAGGCGGCGCCGTGGGCCGGACGCCCCACCAGCGACTGCCAGTCCAGAGCGACCTCCTCGCCCTCCAGCAGAACACGCGGGTCGAGCCGGACCGCTCCGTCGGCACGGTGCAGGTGCAGCACCGGCACGAGCGGGTCGGCCAACAGTTCCGGGGTGGGCAGCGGGCGCCGGTCGGGCCCCTCGCCCGGCACCAGCGGGACGCCGGTCGCGCGAGCGCGGGCCAGGACCTCCCAGACGTCGGTGTGCAGCTCCCGCAGGGGCAGGGCGTCGGCCCGATGGCCGTAGGCGTACTCGTTGCGGCGGCGGGAGTCCAGCAGGGCCAGCACGGCCTCGCGCTGCTCGGGGTCGAACACCGCCGGGCTAAGGCGTACGTCGTCCCAGGTGGCGCCCGCCTTGATCCACGCGTCGCGGTGGCCGGGGCGCAGCGGGCGCAGGGTGAACTCGCGGCCGGACGCGTTCACCTGCAGTGCCAGCAGGGTCGTGCCGCGCCCCGAGCTCGGGCGTGGCACCAGCGGGGAGAGGGCGAGCTGCCAGGAGGCCGGCCCCCGGCGTCCGGCCGAGCGGCGGGCCGCCAGCAGCAGCGCGGCCGAGTGCTTGCAGTCCCGCCGGACGGGGCAGGTGCAGGTGGCCACCAGCGACGTGGGGCCCGCCGTGGCCACGACGGAGCACTGGTAGGCCTCGCGGGCGCTGCCCAGCACGGTGGCCATCACCAGGTCCCCGGCCGACCGGATCGCGCGCACGCGCCCGTCCTCGGCATAGGACTGCCCGCGCGCGGCGGTCTCCGCGCCGAAGCGGCGTTCGAGGTCGGTGTCGGAATAGGAGGACACCCAGTCGGGGATCGTCATCGCACCCTAGATCGTACGGCGTCCGGCCCCCGCCGGTCGCCGGGCGTCGCGTCGGGCTCGCTCCGCGGTCCGTGAGGTGCGAGCGGAGCGAGCCTCGAAGGGCGCGCCCCAACGGACCCGGGAGCCGCTAGGCGGACGCCTCGCTGCGGCGGGCGTCGGGGGCGAAGCGGTAGCCGACGTTGCGGACGGTACCGATGAGGGTCTCGTGCTCGACGCCGAGCTTGGCGCGCAGGCGGCGGACGTGGACGTCGACCGTCCGGGTGCCGCCGTAGTAGTCGTAACCCCACACGTCCGACAGGAGGGTCTCGCGCGTGAACACGCGCCCGGGCTGCTGGGCGAGGTACTTCAGCAGCTCGAACTCGGTGTAGGTCAGGTCGAGGGGGCGGCCGTTGAGGGAGGCCGAGTACGCGGACTCGTCGATGACGAGCCCGCCGGCCGACAGCACGCCCGCCGACTCCTCGCGGCGGATGGCCAGGCGGATGCGGGCGTCCACCTCGGCGGGCCCGGCTCCGTCCACAACGATGTCGCGGACGCCCCACTCGCTGCTGACGGCGGCGAACCCGCCCTCGCTGAGGACCAGCAGGATCGGCGTCTCGTTGCCTGCGGCCTCCAGCAGCCGGCACATCTGCCGCGCGACGGCGAGGTCGCTGCGGCCGTCCAGCACGACGATGTCGGCGCGGGCCGCCTCGGTGGCGACGGCCGTGTCGGGCCTCAGTTCGCGGACGGTGTGGGGGAGGAGGCCGAGGACGCCGAACGCGAGTTCACCCGACGCGTGGTGCGCGCGTGGGCTGACCGCGAGGACCTGGGCCATCTGCTGCCCCCCTTCCGACCGCCGTGGCGGTCGGCCCCAGTCTAGGGGCGGAGAGGGTGCGGGAGTTCAGCGTGACCAGATGGCGCTGTCGAGGAGGATGGTCACCGGCCCGTCGTTCACGAGCTCCACGGCCATGTCGGCGCCGAACCGTCCGGTTGCCACCCGGGCCCCGCGCGCCCGGAGGGCGGCCACGAAGGCGTCCACCAGCGGCTCGGAGACCGCGCCCGGCGCCGCCTCGTTCCAGGACGGCCGGCGCCCCTTGCGGACGTCGGCGTACAAGGTGAACTGGCTGACGACCAGCACGGGCGCGTCCAGGTCGGCGGCCGAGAGTTCGTCGCGCATGATGCGGAGCCCCCAGACCTTGTCGGCCAGCCGGTCCACGTCCGCCTGCGTGTCGTCGTGCGTGGCGCCGACCAGCAGGCACAGGCCGGGGCCGTCGATGGAACCGACGACCTCGCCCGCCACCGTGACGGACGCCCGGGTGACCCGCTGGACGACGACCCTCATGCCTGCCTCACAGGCTCGTGATGCTCACAGGTACGCGGTGCTCACTGGTACGAGATGAAGTGTGGTGTGGGGTGCACCTGCTCCACGGTCTGCTTCGGTGTGAGCATCGGGATGTCCTCGTCCTCGAAGTTCTTCCAGCCCAGCCACACGCGCGGGGGCAGGTCGCGGCGGATGACCGACCATGTGCCCTGCTTGGCGCCCTGGCCGCCCTGGCCGTCCACGTGCACGAGGTACTGCACCTCGGGCCGGGAGGTGTCGAGGCGGGCCCGGTCGATGATCATCCGGGTCTGGAACTGGTGCAGCGTCAGCACCTTCGGCGGCAGCTCGTGCTCGGCGACCAGGTCGGCCAGCCATGCCCCGACCTCGTTGACCTCGTCGATGTGCACCTGTCCGATCTGGCGCAGGTGCTTCTGGTCGGGCTTGAGGCGCCACTCCGGGTCCAGGGCCAGGCCCACGGTGGGGCGGAGCAGCAACTCCTCGTAGCGCTTGGCCTGCTCGAGGAACCCGGTGCGGCCGGGCTGCAGGTCGAGCACCACGTAGATGTCGTTGGCCTCGGCGGCCTCGACCCACGGCATGAGCTTCTCGATCGGCGTCTCGTAGGAGTAGTCGCCGTCGTCGCCGGCCGCCGCCGAGGCGACAGTGGTGATGATCTCGAACGAGCCGATGACGGTCTGCCCGGGCATGAGCGCCCGGTACTCGTCGACCAGCCTCCCCAGGCGGCGGACGGCCTCGGCCGGCGGCTGCTCGCCCATCATGCCGAGGGCGGCAGTCTCGGGGTGGCCGTAGAACGCGATCATGTGGCGCCCGGGGAGCGGCGCGATGCCGCCGCCGGGGAGCTCGTCGGCGGTGCGGGTGACCTTCACCTGGGTGGCGAACTGCTCGTCGGTGCCGAAGCCCTCGCCGACGGCGACGACGGGCCCGGGGTTGGCCTTGAGCAGCGCGGTCGACTCGACCGTCGCGCCGGGGTGCGGCGCGGGGACCTGCTGCGGCTGGACGCCTGCGGCGGCCAGCGTCGCCAGCACGGCGGGGACGGCCTCGCCGGACACCACGGCGAGCGCGGCCGGGGCGGGCGCTGCGACGGGCAGGCCGGGCACCGACAGCTCGGCCGCGGTGGCCGGGGCCGGGATGACCTCGCGGCCGCCGACGTGGGCCGGCGTCCCGTAGGCGATGACGGTGCGGGTCTGCAGGCGGTCCAGTTCTGCGGCCAGGTCGGGGGTGTCCACGAACAGGGGAACGCCCAGCTCGCGGGCAAGGCCGGCCGCGACCTGCACCGGGTCGGTCGCCGGCTCCTCCGCGGGTGCGGCGGACGCCGTGGGTGTCGCGGTGGCGGACGCGCTGGGCGAGGGCCGGGCAGACGCCGTGGGCGATGCCGCCGGGGACGCGGAGGCGGAGGGGGTCGGCGGGGTGGCGTCCGCCAGCACGACCACGGCGGTCGCCGCGGCCAGCAGCGCGCGGGAGGCGGCCAGCGCACCCGCGGCGTCCGGGGTGACGACGACGTCGGCGGCGGGGGTGCGGGTCACGACCTGGTGGGCGTTCGGGTCGAGGCGGGGCGTCTCCTCGGGCCCGACGGGGCCGCCGGGTGAGGTGGAGGGGTTGGGGGCGGGCCCGTCCGCGGTGCAGCCCGCGACGAGCAACAGGGATCCTGAGGCGGCGGTGGACAGGAGGAGGTTCCGACGGGTGATCATCGGTGTCCACCCTAGCCCCAGAGGTTGCGGAATCATCCCGTAGGCGCGAGCGTTGGGGTGTCGAAGCACCTACCGAGGAGAATGCCCCGTGTTCGAGATCCCGTCCGACCTCAACCCCGCCCTCGCCGGGCTCGCCTGGCTGCGTGGCCGCTGGGAGGGCACCGGTTTCCGCGAGTGGCCAGGTGAGGGGAAGGTGGAGTTCGGCGTCCAGATCGACTTCGTCGAGAACGGTGGGGACTACCTGCACTACCTCGCGCAGATGTTCCTCCTGGACGGCGAGGGTCGACCCGAGCGGCCCCTCACCATCGAGACCGGCTTCTGGCGCGCGAACGCCAAGGCCGAGGCCGACGTCGTCATGTGCAGCCCCGAGGGGTACTCCGAGATCTGGTTCGGCAAGCTCCAGCCGGGACGCGTCGACCTGACCACCGACGCCGTCGTGCGCTCGCCGAACGCCCCGGTGGAGTACTCGGCCGGACGCCGCCTCTACGGCAACGTCAACGGCCAGTTGATGTACAGCTTCGACCGGGCCACCACCGATGAGGCGCTGCGCCCCTACATGTGGGCGACTCTCAACCGCGTGGGGTCCTGACGTGGGGAGGCCGGTCCTGAACGAGGCCGGGCCGGACGCCGGCGTCCCGTGGCACCACGGCGAGCCGCTGCGCGAGCAGCGCCGCCTCGCCTCGGGAGAGGCCACGGTCGACCTGTCGCACCGGCCGGTGTTCACCATCAGCGGCCCCGACCGCCTCACCTGGCTGCACGCCATCACGTCCCAGGCCTTCGAGGGCCTGGCGCCGGGCGTGTGGACGACGGCGTTCGTCCTCGACCCGAACGGCCGCATCGAGCACGTCCTGGGCGGCGTGGACGACGGGGAGACCTTCTGGGCCACCACCGAACCCGGCCACGCCGAGGCGTTGCTGGCCTGGCTGCGCCGCATGGTGTTCGCCTCGCGCGTCGAGCTGGCCGATGTGTCGGCCACCCACGCGATGGTGATCGCCGGCGGCCCCCGCATCTGCGCCCGCGACGAGCTGGACGCCGTGCTGGGCGCCGAGCGCGCGGGCACGTGGGCGTCCGAGGCGCTGCGCATCGCCGCCGGCGAGCCGCGGGTCTTCCTCGACACCGACGAGCGGACCATCCCCAACGAGGTCGCGATGCCGGACGGACTGGCGCTCGGCTCGGGCGTCCACCTGCAGAAGGGCTGCTACCGCGGCCAGGAGACCGTCGCACGCGTCCACACGCTCGGACGCCCCCCGCGCCGCCTCACGTTGCTGCACTTCGACGGCTCGGACGAGCGCCTGCCGGAGGTGGGCGCGGACGTGCTGCTCGACGGCAAGGCGGTGGGCCGCATGGGCAGCTCGGCGATCCATCACGAACTCGGTCCGATCGGGCTGGCGCTGCTCAAGCGCAACACACCGCTGGACGCCACCCTCGTCGTCGACGGGCTGGTCGCCGCGCAGGAGGCGCTGGTCGACCCCGAGGTCGGCCTGCACGTGCGCCCCCACCTGCGCCCGGCCCCCTGAGCCTGTCGAAGGGGCTTTGGCCAGCTCAGCCAACCGGCTTCCGCGCCAGCACGTACAGGTGCTCGGCGGCGCCCTCGTGCGGCAGCGGGCCGCGGCGGTACCACTCGACGTCCGCCATCCCGGCGGACGCCACGGCCGCCAGCACGTCGGACTGGTCGTGCTCGACCACGACGACGTCGACAGGGTGTCCAAGCCGGGCCCGCGCCGCGCGCGCCTCAGGCGAGGTGGGCGGCCAGGGCCTCGTCGGCGTCGCGCGGGGTGAAGCCCGTCGCCTTGATCTTGTCCAGGGACAGCGCGCTGTGCCGCGGGCGCGGGGAAACGACCTTGCCGGCGGCGAACTCCTCGGTGGTCTGCGGCGACACAGCCGCGGCGTCGTGGCCGGTCAACGTGAACACCTGCCGGGCGATCTCGAACCAGGAGCGGATCGGGCCGTCGTTGGTGACGTTGTAGGTGCCGGCCTCCGGCCGGGTCGCCAGCAGGTGCACGACCGCGTCGGCGAGCGTGTCGGTGAACGTCAGGCGTCCGAACTGGTCATCGACCACCGACGGCGTGGCCCCCTTGGCGGCCAGGCCGGCCATCGTGGCGACGAAGTTGCGGCCCTCGCCGATCACCCAGCTCGTGCGCACCACGTAGTGGTCGGGGAGCGTGGCCACGAGCGCGTCGCCGGCGGCCTTGGTCACCCCATAGACGCCGAGCGGGCTGAAGGGCTCCTCCTCGGTGTGCTCGGTGACGGTGCCGTCGAAGACGTAGTCGGAGGAGACGTGGACCAGGGTGGCGCGGTGCGCGCGGGCGGCCTCGACGAGGTTCGCCACGGCGGTGACGTTGCCGGCCCAGGCGTCGCGGCGGCCCTCGTCGGTCTCGGCGGCGTCCACGGCAGTCCAGGCGGCGGCGTTGATGATCGTGCCCACGCCGGAGAAGTCGTACGCGCGGACGGCCTCGGCGTCGGTGAGGTCCAGTGCGTCGCGGCCCAGCGCCACGGCGTCCGGCAGGACGGCCTGCAGCGCCCGGCCCAGCTGGCCGGTCGCGCCGGTGATGACGGTGCGCCGCGGCGCCATCGGGGTGACGTCGGCCAGCCGCGGGTGGGCCAGGTCGGCGTCGGAAACGATCGCCTCCGACAGCGGGATCGGCCACGCGATCGCCGCCGTCTCGTCGGCGAGGTTGAGGTAGGTGTAGGACTCGCGGGCCGCCGGCGACCAGTGGTCGTTGACCAGGTAGGAGTAGGTCGTGTCCGCCTCCAGCGCCTGGTAGCCGTTGGCGACCCCGCGGGGCACGAAGACGGCCTTGTCGGTGCCCATCTCGAGGGTGAAGGTGGCCCCGAAGCTCACGCCGGGGCGCAGGTCGACCCACGCGCCCAGGATGCGCCCCTGGGCGAGGCTGATGAGCTTGTCCCACGGCTCGGCGTGCAGCCCGCGGGTCACGCCCGCCTCGGCGTTGTAGCTCATGTTGTTCTGGACGGGGCCGAAGTCGGGCAGCCCGAGGCCGACCATCTTGGCGCGCTGCCAGTTCTCCTTGAACCAGCCGCGGGAGTCCCCGTGCAGCGGCAGGTCGATGACCAGCAGCCCGGGGATCGAGGTGGTGTGAACAGCCAGGTCGGCCACGGTCACTGGCCCGTCTTCGCATACTTGGCCTCGGTGGCCTGCTTCATCGGACGCCACCACGCCTCGTTGGCGCGGTACCAGTCGATGGTGGCGGCCAGGCCGTCCTCGAAGTGGGTGTACCGCGGCGTCCAGCCGAGCTCGGTGCGCAGCTTGGTGGAGTCGATCGCATAGCGCAGGTCGTGGCCGGGGCGGTCGGTGACGTGCTCGTAGGCGTCGGCGGGGTGGCCCATGAGGCGCAGGATCATCTCGACGACGGCCTTGTTGTTCATCTCGCCGTCGGCGCCGATGAGGTAGGTCTCGCCGATCCGGCCCGCCTCGATGATGCGCAGCACGGCCGAGTTGTGGTCGTCGACGTGGATCCAGTCGCGGACGTTCTGTCCCGCGCCGTACAGCTTGGGGTGGACGCCGTCGATCAGGTTGGTGATCTGGCGGGGGATGAACTTCTCCACGTGCTGGCGGGGCCCGTAGTTGTTGGAGCAGTTGCTGAGCGTCGCCTCGACGCCGAAGGAGCGCACCCACGCCCGCACGAGCAGGTCGCTGCCGGCCTTGGTGGCCGAGTAGGGCGAGCTGGGGTTGTACGGGGTGGTCTCGTGGAACCGCTCCGGGTCGTCGAGCTCCAGGTCGCCGTAGACCTCGTCGGTGCTGATGTGGTGGTAGCGGGCACCGTGGCGGCGGACGGCCTCCAGCAGCGCGAACGTGCCCACCAGGTTGGTGTCGACGAACGGGCTGGGGTCGTTGAGGGAGTTGTCGTTGTGCGACTCGGCGGCGAAGTGGACGACGACGTCGGCCCCGCGGACGAGGCCGTCCAGCAGCTCGGTGTCGCAGATGTCGCCGACGACGAGGTCGACCCGGTTCTCGGGCAGGCCGTCCAGCGAGGCGGTGTTGCCCGCGTAGGTGAGCTTGTCCAGCACGGTCACGGTGTGGTCGGTGTCGTCGACGACCGACCGGACGAAGTTGCTTCCGATGAAGCCGGCACCGCCGGTCACGAGGTAATGGGCCACGACGTCCAGCCTATCCCGCAATGGACCCGGTGCCAGATGCTGGAACGGGGGTGCGCCAGCGATTCACCTCCGAGCGACACGTGAAGGTGAAGCTGGTGATCAGCACCACTGCGCACAAGCCCCAGAGCAGGGTGTCGTGCGTCACGACCCGCGGGCTCACCCCTTCTCGCATCGCTTCCCACTCGTGAGCCGAGGGAGCCGCGCCGCTTTCGGCCGTCAGGAGGGCGAGCAGAGTGTCAGAGTAGGTCGCGAACAGGCGATCCTGCAGCGACTCCACCCGGTACCCCAGCGGATCAGCCACGATGTGGCCGACACCCGCTGTGATCGAGGAGATAAGCACGGAACCGATCGCGGGGGTGGGGAAGGACCACGCCATCAGTGCCACCTCGCGCACCAAGCAGGCCAGCCCTCCGGCCAGGCCAAACCCGACCGTTGAGGACGCGAGGACACCAAGCGGGTCCAAGCTGAGTGGTGTCTGGGATGTCGCCAGTGCAGGCGCCGTTGCGGCGATTCCTGCGAGAAACCCGAGCCCACCGCCCCAACCGACAGCGGAGGCCAAGCTCATCAACGTCGTGTGCGTCCGGTGCGGCGGGGTCAGGAACGCGCGCAGGACGGCCCACGCCACCAGAAGCACGGCGGCAACCCACAGGTAGGGAGCCAGCAGGGTCGTGCGCAGGAACAGGCGCATCGTCTCCCCGGCCACTGGCCCCAAATGTTCGGGGTTCGCGAAGTAGCTGACCATGACCAGCGCGAAGAGAGCGAGCATGATCACGTAGAACTTGAGAGTGACCCGGATGTGGGCGCTCCACGACTCCCACGAGGCGAAGAGCTTCGCCCAGCGTCTCTGCTCGTCGGACTGAAAATGGCGAAGGCGGACGGCGAATCGCTGCTGCACGGTTTGCATGAAGCTGTTCATAGGTCTCCTGTCGTGGGTGGGACACCAGGAGGGTATGACTCGGGTCGGACATTCTCCCGCGGTGCGCCGATGGAGGAGGTGCGCCACAATGGGCCCCATGCGCGGAATCATCCTGGCCGGTGGCTCTGGTACCCGGTTGCACCCGGTCACCCAGGCGACGAGCAAGCAACTTGTCCCGGTCTACGACAAGCCCATGATCTACTACCCGCTCTCCACGCTGATGTTCGCGGGCATCTCGGACGTGCTGGTGATCACGACCCCGCACGAGGCGGAGGCGTTCCAGCGGCTGCTGCGCGACGGCTCGCAGTTCGGCATCAACATCAGCTACGCCACGCAGCCCGAGCCCAAGGGGCTGGCGCAGGCGTTCACCATCGGCGCCGACTTCGCCCGGGGTGAGAAGTGCGCGCTGGTGCTGGGCGACAACATCTTCTACGGGCCGGGACTGGGCCGACAGCTGCGCGGCTTCAGCGAGGTCGACGGCGCCGCCGTGTTCGCCTACTGGGTCTCCGATCCCACCGCCTACGGCGTGGTCGAGTTCGACGACGCGTTCAAGGCCATCTCCATCGAGGAGAAGCCGGCCCACCCGAAGTCGAACTACGCCGTGCCGGGCCTGTACTTCTACGACGAGCAGGTCACCGACATCGCCGCGAACCTGCAGCCCTCGGCGCGCGGGGAGTACGAGATCACCGACGTGAACCGCGTCTACCTCGAGCAGGGCAAGCTGCAGGTCGGCGTCCTGACCCGCGGCACCGCGTGGCTGGACACCGGCACGTTCGACTCCCTCAACGACGCCAGCAACTTCGTCCGCACCATCCAGGCCCGTCAGGGCCTGCAGGTCGGCTGCCCGGAGGAGGTCGCCTGGCGCATGGGGTTCCTGTCCGACGACGAACTGCGCACCCGCGCCGAGGCGCTGGTGAAGTCCGGGTACGGCGACTACCTGCTCGGGCTGCTGGAGTCGGGCCGGGTCGGCTGATCCCGGCCGGCGACCCCGGCGCTCAGGCCCTGGTCCAGGTGCCGCAGTCGAAGGTGTAGAAGCCGGCGTCCGACGCGGCGATCGTGACGGTCGGGCGCGTCTGGCCCGAGCCGTTGTCGATGGTGTCGTTCGGGCCGAGCCCGGTGAAGGCGCGTGTCCGCTCCCAGTAGCACTGGGAGCCGCCGGCGGCGGTGTAGGTGCCGGGCTGGATGTGCTCGCCCACCACGTGGTGGCCGGGGTCGGCGATCGAGGTGGCCGGGGCCTGCGGGAACGTCTGCTCGACGAGGCGCCACGTGCCGCACCGGGATGCCGAGAAGGCCACGTCGGTCGGCGCGATGGTCACGATCGAGGTCGGCATGCCGTAGTCCTGGGCGATGATGTCACCGTCGCCGTTCAGCCCCCTGAGGCGCTTCCAGTGGCAGCTCGCGTCGTTGGGCCCGCTGGCCCGGTAGGTGCCCGGCTTGAGGTTCACTCCGATCCGGTGGGTGCCGTCTCCGAAGGGGGCCTGGGCGGGCGGGCGGCGGACGCCGAGGGTGTCGGCCCCGTCGCCGTCCCAGTCGCCGGTGAACGACGTGTCCTCGGGGTTGCCGTAGCCGAACACGACGTCCGCGTTGCCCGTGGTGAGCGTGTTGCGCAGGTAGTAGGTGTGCCCGCGGCGGACGGCCAGGCTGTCGCCGTCCTGGGCGTCCCAGTTGCCCACGAGCACGGTGTCGCCGTCGTCGCCGTAGGAGAAGACGCTGTCGGCGTACCCCGTCGCGATCGAGTTCTTCACGAAGTACTGGTTGCCGCGGCGCACGGTGAGGGTGTCGACGCCGTCGCCGTCCCAGTCGCCGACGAGCACCACGTCGCCCGGGTTGCCGTAGGCGATGACCTTGTCGGCGTAGCCGGAGCTGATCGAGTTCTTGAAGAAGTAGGTGTTGCCGCGGCGGACGGCCAGCGTGTCGACGCCGTCGCCGTCCCAGTCGCCGGCCAGCACGACGTCGCCGGCGTCGCCGTAGGAGACCACCTTGTCGGCCACGCCGGTGCTGTTGCTGTTGCGGATGAGGAACTGGTTGCCGCGGCGCAGCATCGGGGTGTCTGTCGCGTTGCCGTCCCAGTCGCCGAAGAACACGACGTCGGTCACGTCGCCGAACGGGAACACCGTGTTCGCCGTGCCGGTGAAGGAGTCGTTCAGGTAGTACGTGTTGCCCGTCCCGCCCACCGGGGTGCCCTGCGACGAGGCGGGGACGCCCTGGCCGACAGCGAGCAGCGCGGCGGCCGTGGCGACCGCCAGGCCGCGCTTGATGAGGGTGGGTGCCATGTCGGGCCTCTCCGGGGCGAGTGGTGTGTCGGGAGACACCTTGACATGGAGGAGCCACTCCGCGCCACGCCCTCGCCCCGGCTCGGGCACCGCTGTGGCCTCAGGCGTCCTTCTTGGCCCGGCTGCGCGCCTTGGCGCGCTCGTGCCCGACGAGGATCGTCTTGCGCATCCGGACGGTCGCCGGGGTCACCTCGAGGCACTCGTCGGCGCGGCAGAACTCCAGCGCCTGCTCCAGCGAGTGCACGCGCGGGGGCACGAGGCGCTCCAGTTCCTCCCCGGTGGAGGAGCGCACGTTGGTCAGCTTCTTCTCCTTGGTGGGGTTGACGTCCATGTCTTCGTTGCGGGGGTTCTCGCCGACGATCATGCCCTCGTACACGTCCTCGCCGGGGGCGACGAACATGACGCCGCGCTCCTGGAGGTTGAACAGCGCGTACGAGGTGACCGAGCCCATCCGGTCGGCGACCAGCGAGCCGGTGGAGCGGGTCATGATCTCGCCGGCCCAGGGCTCGTAGCCCTCGAAGACGTGGTGCATGATGCCGGTGCCGCGCGTCTGGGTGAGGAACTCGGTGCGGAAGCCGATCAGCCCGCGGGCCGGCACCGTGAACTCGAGGCGCACCCAGCCGGTGCCGTGGTTGGTCATCGACTCCATCCGCCCCTTGCGGGTGCCCATCAGCTGGGTGACGGTGCCGAGGTGCTCTTCGGGGACGTCCACGGTGAGGCGCTCGACCGGCTCGTGCAGCTTGCCGTCGATGGTGCGGGTGAGCACCTCGGGCTTGCCGACGGTCAGCTCGAAGCCCTCGCGGCGCATCATCTCCACCAGCACGGCCAGCTGCAGCTCGCCGCGGCCCTGCACCTCCCACGTGTCGGGGCGCTCGGTCGGGTTGACCTTGATCGACACGTTGCCGATCAGCTCCTGGTCCAGGCGCGCCTTCACCAGGCGGGCAGTGAGCTTCTTGCCCGACTTGCCAGCCAGCGGCGAGGTGTTGATGCCGATGGTCATCGAGATGGACGGCTCATCGACATGGATGATCGGCAGGGCGACGGGGTTGGCCGGGTCGGCCAGCGTCTCGCCGATGGTGATGTCGGGGATGCCCGCGATGGCGACGATGTCGCCGGGGCCCGCCGACTCGGCCGGGACGCGCTCCAGCGCGTTGGTCATCAGCAGTTCGGACAGCTTGAGGTTCTGCACCGAACCGTCGCGGCGCATCCACGCGACGGCCTGACCGCGCTTGAGGGTGCCCTGGACGATGCGGCACAGCGCGAGCCGGCCGAGGTACGGCGAGGAGTCGAGGTTGGTGACCAGCGCCTGCAGGGGGGCGCCCTCGGTGTAGGTCGGGGCCGGGATCGTCTCCATGATGACCTCGAACAGCGGCTCGAGGTTGTCCGATTCGGGCATGGTGCCGTCGGCCGGCTGCGTCCGGGACGCCCGGCCGGCCTTGGCGGCGGCGAACACGATCGGGAAGTCGAGCTTGTCGGCCTCGTCGTCGTCGACCAGGTCCATGAACAGCGAGTAGACCTCGTCGATCACCTCGCTGATCCGGGCGTCCGCCCGGTCGACCTTGTTGATGACCACGATGATCGGCAGGTGCTTGGCCAGCGCCTTGCGCAGCACGAAGCGGGTCTGGGGGAGCGGGCCCTCGGACGAGTCGACCAGCAGGACGACCCCGTCGACCATCTCCAGGCCGCGTTCGACCTCGCCGCCGAAGTCGGCGTGCCCCGGGGTGTCGATGATGTTGATCGTCACCGCCCGGCCGTCGGCCATCGTGTGGGTCACGGCCGTGTTCTTGGCGAGGATCGTGATGCCCTTCTCACGCTCGAGGTCCATCGAGTCCATGACGCGGTTCTCGACGTCCTGGTTCTCGCGGAAGGCGCCGGACTGCCAGAGCATGGCGTCCACCAGGGTGGTCTTGCCGTGGTCGACGTGGGCGATGATGGCTACGTTGCGCAGGTCGGCGCGTGAGGGCATGCGGGGATCTCTCAGACCGTCGATGGGGATTGACGCTCGATTCTACGCGCCGCGGCCCCGATGACGTTAACCGGACGCCCGCGCCACGACCCGCCCGCCGGTCAGCCGCAGGCGGTGACCTCGTACAGCGCGGCGTCGCCCTCGGAGTCCACCAGCCGGAAGCCGGGCATCCACGCGAGGTCGGAGAAGCCCGCGTCGCGGATCCGCTGGAACCGCCCCACCGGGTAGCGGAAGTCGAGTACGTGCGTGATGCCCAGCTCGCGCACCGCCGGGCAGACGGTCGGGTCGATGCCCGCGGTGTCCAGACGTGCGTTGACGATGCGCAGCGGCGGGGACGGCATGTAGAGGATGTGCCGGGTCGTGGTCTTCACGCCCGTCAGCGCGTAGGCCAGCGAGGAGCCGTTGCCCGGCTCGGTCGCCACCACGGCGCCGTCGGGGACGTGCTCGCGCAGGCGCTCCAGCAGCTTCATCTCGTCGGCGTCGACGACCAGGGAGTCGTCGTCGAGCACGTACTGGGCCGCGGCGCGCTCCACGGCGCGGTCGAGGTAATTGGCCGGCTGCGTCATCACGAGCAGGACGCCGAGCAGGCCGACCCCGATGAGGCGGGAGACGGCGAGGTGTGCGCGCGCGGACGGGCGCCCCCACCGGCGGGCCAACCCGGCCCACACCATGTCCAGGGCCCGCTGGAGCCAGCCGAACCCGAGGGTGGCCAGCGGCAAAGAGATGAACACGAGGAACGCCGCGTAGCGATGCGAGTCGTTGTACCAGATGCCGGTCAGGAACATCCGCAGCGGGCTCATGCCGAAGCTGGCGATGATGACCCACAGCAGGGTCACGCCGGCCCACGACCAGAACAGCCACGCCCGCTTGTGCACCAGCGCCGCCCACGCGCCGATGCACATCAGCACGCTGACGAACCACGCCGGGGTGTTCTCCATGGGGGCGTTGAGGATCGCCTGGCCCAGGGCGGCCTGCGTGGTGTGGAACGGCGGCCACGTGGCGGCCGAGGCCGGCGGGCGCACGATCGGCCACAGTGCGAGGATCACCAGCAGGATGGCGGCGAGCCCGGCCACCTGCCACGCGGCGGTCCGCCACGGGATCTCGCCGCGGCGTCCGGCGCGGAACTGCCGGTACAGCCGGGTCACCACGAACGGGATGACCATCAGGCACAGGGTCATGAACACGTTGGGGTGGCTCAGCAGCATGCCGGGCACGGTGACCAGGCCGAGGAAGAGCACCTCGCCGAGGGTGAACCGCGGCACGGTGGCCAGCCCCATCAGCTGGACCACCAGCCCCAGCGCGGCCGGCAGCAGCGCCAGGCCCAGCAGGTTGGGGTACAGGACGCCGAAGTCGAGCAGCCCGATCGGGAACGCGGTGAAGGACGCCGACAGGATGCCCGCCGCCACCAGCGTGGCCGCCTTGGGCGCCATCACCGAGCGGACGAAGAAGATGCAGGCCAGCGGCCACACCAGCGCAACGATCACGTAGAGGACGCCGTTCATCGCCAGCGGCAGGCTCTCGGGCATCGCCTTGAGCACCAGCGAGACGGTGTCGTGGAAGGCCGCCGGGTACAGCGTGGACTCGCCCGGACCGGCGCTCATGGCGCTCAGGGTCAGCGTGGAGGCGTTGTTGGTGTCGACGATGTAGCGCGTTGCCGAGAGGTGGAAGATGTTGTCGTAGGTCTGGGAGATGGCGTCCGGGCGACCGAAGATCCGGACGAAGTGCCGGGTCATCAGCAGGGCGGCGACCACGAAGGAGACCAGCGTCCACAGCGAGTCCATGCCCAGCCAGCGGTCGGGCGTCCTTGCGCCCAGTACGCCGTCGAACCGACGCAGGAGGCCCCACCGGCGCACGACGAACCACAGCGCCACCGTGAGGAGGAGCGCGACGACCGCCGGGGCGATCCACGTCCAGGGCAGGCCGAGCGGGGTCGTCAGGATGGCGGTGACGGCGATGATGGTCAACGAGGTGGCCGGGGCCAGCGCCGCGACCGGGAAACCACGGATGCCCGCCGCCAGCAGGACCGGGACGCCGAGCCCGAACAGCAGCAGGGCCGCGAGCAGCGCCGCGGGAAGGAGGGCCAGCCAAGACATGGTCCCCATCCTGCCCGATCCGCCGTCGGCCCAGCGGCAGCCGCGCGTCGGCCGGACGCCGGCCCGCCCCGTAGGATCCTCGAGTGAGCAGCACCCAGCAGGCCCCGGAGGCGACCCCCGAGCCTCCCATCGCCCGGTCGCGCGCGCTGGGTATCGTCGCCTCCTCGGGCGCGGCCGCCGTGTGCAGCTTCCTGATCACCGTCGTGAGCACCAACAGCCTCGGCAGCGAGGAGTTGGCGCTGGAGTTCCTCGTTTTCTGGGCCCTGCTGTTCGGCGCCTACGGTGTCATCTCGGGCATCCAGAACGAGACGACCCGCGCGACCAGCGCGGTCTGGCTCGCCGAGCACGCACCCACCGGGGCGCGGCGGCCGGTGACGAGGGGCGCGCCCGTCCTGGCCGGCGCCGCGGTCATGGGCGGTGCCGCGGCGGCGCTCGTGGGCGCGTCCGCCTGGTGGTGGGCCCCGCGGTTCGTCCCGCACGTCGGCTGGGCCCCGGCGCTGCTCGTCGGCGCGGTGTTCCTCTACGCGTTCCACGTCGCCCTCTCCGGCGCCCTCGCCGGCCAGCGGAGCTGGGGCCTGTTCGCCCTCGTCATGGGCGCGGAAGCCGTGCTCCGGCTGGTGACCGTCGCGCTGGCCGCGTGGTTCGCCCCCGGCAACCTGACGGCGCTGGCCTGGGCGACCATCGGGCCCGCGGCGATGTGGCTGGTCTTCGTGGCGCTGTCGCGCGATTCGCGGCGGGCGGCGGCGTCCGTGGCCGACGTCGGGCTGGGCCAGCTCGTCCGCAACAACGTCGTCACTGCGCTGTCGGCCGCCGCTACCGCCGTCCTGATCACCGGCTTCCCGGCCGTGCTCAAGGGGCTCGCGGGCGGGGGCCAGCAGGCGGCCGCGCTCGCGGCGCTCATCCTCGCCATCTCGCTGACGCGTTCGCCCCTGATGATCCCCCTGCAGGCGTTCCAGGGCGTGGCCGTCACCGCGTTCCTCGCCGCCCCCGGGCGCCGGCTCGCCGTGCTCGCGCGCTACATGGGGGCGCTGGCCGCCCTGGGCGCGGTGGCGGCCGTCGCCGCCGCGCTGCTGGGGCCGTGGCTGCTGGGCCTGCTCTACCCGGCCCTGGGCTACGAGCTGCCCGGCGCCACCTTCGCCGGCCTGATGCTGGCCGCCGTCGCCATCACCTGGCTGACCCTCAGCGGCATGGCCGCGCTGGCCATCAACGCGCACCGAACCTACCTCGCGGGCTGGGTCGTCGCCTCAGCGGCGTCCGTCGCCCTGCTGTGGCTGCCGCTGCCGCTGGAGCCCCGCGTCGTGGTCGCCCTGCTGGCGGGGCCGCTGCTGGGCTGGGGCGTCCACCTCGAGGCGATCGCCCGGGCCGACCGCGCTCAGCGCCCCACGTTGTAGGCCCGCGCCACGTAAGCGCGGTACAGACGGCCGTACAGCCCCGGGGCCGCCTTGAGCAGGAGGCCGGCCGCGCCCACCGGCGGGCGCTCGCGCAGCGTCACCGCCACGTCGCCCCAGCTGAACGCCGACGCCGCCGCGCGAACCCCCGCCCTCCGTGACACGGCGTCCCCGGTGCCCCGAATGGCCTGGTGGGCGGCGGTCAGGTAGGTCATCATCGCCGAGGCCGTCAGCGCCCGCGCCACCGCGGGGTCGTGGGCCAGCTCGCCCAGTCCCTCGCGCACGAAGTCGACCGCGGCGCGGCTCTCGGCCAGCGGACGGACGTGGCCCCACGTCAGCGAGGCGGGGTTCACGTAGTAGTTCAGGGTGGGACGGGCCACGACGCGCGCCCGGCGGGCCCGCTTCGCCATGCCGACGACGACGGCGGCGTCCTCGCCCCGGTGGACGCCCTCGGGGAAGCGCAGGTCGGCCATCACGGTGGCCCGCACCATCTTGTCCCACAGGAACGGCCCCAGCCGGTCCTGCAGGGCGGCGAGCAGCACCTCGCGCCCGACGAGGTCGCCGGACGCCGCGGGCCCCCGGTCGCGAGGGGCCCCGTCGGCGGGGTGGATGGTGTGGTGGGAGACGACGAGGTCGACGTCGCCCGTGGCGGCCGCCAGCATCACGGCGTGGCGGTCGGGGGTGACGTCGTCGTCGGCGTCCAAGAAGGTGATCCACTCCCCGCGCGCGGCGTCCAGGCAGCGGTTGCGCGCCACGGACACCCCGGCGTTCGGGGCGGCGGGCAACAGCCGGACGCGGGCGTCCTCGGCCACCAGTCCCTCCAGGATCGCCCGGGTGCCGTCGGTGGATCCGTCGTCGACCACGACGACCTCGAGGTCGGGGTCGGTCTGGGCGAGGCAGGAGCGGACGGCCCGCTCGATGCTCTCCTCGGCGTTGTAGGCCGGGATGACGACGGTGACCCGGGGGTCGGCCATGGGGCTCCTCCTCCTCAGGCGCCGAACGCGTGCCGCAGCACGGTGCGGACGCCGCGGGTGTCGTGGGTGCGGACGGCCTCGGGCAGCAGCGTGAGCGCGTGGGCGCGCGCGGTGAGGCGGAGCCGGGCGGCCATCTCGGCCCTCCGCCAGCCCAGGGCCCGGGCCTGCGCGGCCGCGGCGGCGAAGTAGTGGCGGTCGCCGGCGAAGCGCCTGCCGTCGAGCAGGTCGAGGCTGGACGCCGAGGCCGAGTGGCGGCGGTACTCGAAGCACACCTTCGGTGTGGTGACGAGCACGTCGCCCTGGGCCAGCAGGTCGACGATCAGGGCCAGGTCCAGCACGATCGCGTACTCCTCGCGGAAGTCGACCGACTGGATGCGGTCGGTGCGGAACGCGATCGAGGGCCAGTAGAGCCAGTTGCCGGTGAGCAGGTTCGCCACCAGCGCCTCGCCCGAGAGCACCTGTGGGCCGTGGCCGCGCGGCCTGACCAGCCGCTGCTTGACCCGGTCGGCCAGCGGCAGGGACTCGTTGCCGTCCTCGTCGATCACGCGGACGCCCGGCTGGATCATCGAGGCCTGCGGGAACTGCGCGTGGACGCGCAGGATCTCCTCGACGTAGTTCGGCAGAAGGCGGTCGTCGCTGCCGAGGTTGACGAGCAGCGGCTCGGTGGCCATGCCGACGGTGGTGCGGAAGTTGGCCACCAGCCCCTCGTTGACGGGCTTGCGGTGGTAGGCGATGCGCGGGTGGTCGAGTTCGGCGATCCAGTCGCGGATCTCGAGCGAGGGGTAGGCGTCGTCGACGATCGTCAGCCGCCACTGGTCGCTGGTCTGGGCCAGGACGCTGTTGACGGCCTCCTTCATCAGGGCCGGGTCTCCCCAGTAGGGGATGAGGATCTCCACGGCCATCGTTCAGCGGCCCTCCGGCCCCGGAAGCTCCAGCGGGGGCTCCGGCGCGTCGAGGCGGTTGACCGCCGGCGGCTCGAGGTCGGCGACGCGCAGGTTCAGCATCGCGACCTCCTCGGCCAGGGTGCGGGTCTCGTCCTCCAGCTCGGACACCTCCAGCGACAAGTGCAGAGAGACGCCCAGCAGCATCAGAATCGACAGGAAGAAGAGCAGGTTGGAGGGGACGGCGACGCCGACGAGTCGGGCCAGCCACTCCAGCAGGCCGGGCCACAGGGCCAGCACCACGGTGGCGACGCCGACGAGCACCCACAGGAAGGCGTACTTCTCGCGGATGTTGCCGTTGCGCAGCACGCGGCCCAGGGTCACCAGCACCAGCAGCGCGATGACGACGAAGATGATGGTTGTCATGGCTCGATCGCCTTCCGGGCGCGGCGGGTGCTCGCGATGAACAAGGCGAACAAGGAGCGGAACAGGTAGATCGCGGCCTTCCATGGGTTCTTGCTGGGGACGCCGCCCTGCCGGGGCCGCATCGCGACCGGAACCTGCGTGACCGTCAGCCCGGCCTTGATGGCGGTCATCAGCGAGTCGATGGTGTCGCCGAGGTACTCGGCGGGGAAGTGCTCGGTGTACTGGCGGATGGCACGGCGGTTCGCGGCACGGAAGCCGGACGTCACGTCGGTCAGCGGCGTGTGCGCCGCGCGGGAGATCGTGGAGGCGAGCAGCAGCATCGCCCAGCGCCGGGGGCCGGACGCCTTGTAGTCGCCCTCGCCGGCGAAGCGGGCCCCGATCGAGATGTCGGCGCGCTCCAGCCCCTCGAGGACGCGGTGCAGGTCGGCCGGGTTGTGCTGGCCGTCGGCGTCCACCTGGATCGCCTGGTCGTAGCCGTTGCGCCACGCGTACTTGTAGCCCGCGCGCATGGCACCGCCGACGCCCAGGTTGTAGGGCAGGCTCAGGACGGTCGCCCCCGCCGCGCGGGCCACGGCCGCGGTGTCGTCGGTCGACCCGTCGTCGATGACGAGCAGGTCCACGTCGGGGACGGCCTCGCGGAGCTCACGGACGGTCTCGCCGACGACGACGGACTCGTTCCACGCGGGCATCAGCACGAGGGTGCTTTTCTGGGTCATGGGTCCCCTGGAGGTCGGCTACGGACGTCCCCGACTCTACCGTTCGGGGGCGCGGGGAGACGCGGTGGCCGCGCGGCGCCCGTCCATCCCACGATGTGGTAGGAAGTGTCCCACGTGTCGGCATTATTCGTCAGTCCGACGACATGTAGTAGAGACAGTGGCAGGATGGGCCCATGACTCCACGAACCATTGGCGTGACAGAGGTCGCGCTTCGTGATGCACACCAATCCCTGATGGCCACGCGCATGGCCATGGAAGACATGGTCGACGCGTGCGCCGACATCGACCAGGCCGGTTTCTGGAGCGTCGAGTGCTGGGGCGGCGCGACGTACGACGCCTGTATCCGGTTCCTCAACGAGGACCCTTGGCAGCGCCTCCGGACGTTCCGTGAGCTGATGCCCAACAGCCGCCTGCAGATGCTGCTGCGCGGGCAGAACCTGCTCGGCTACCGCCACTACGAGGACGGCGTGGTCGAGCGCTTCGTCGAGAAGTCCGCCGAGAACGGCATGGACGTCTTCCGCGTGTTCGACGCCCTCAACGACCCGCGCAACATGGCCCGGGCGATGCAGGCGGTCAAGAAGACCGGCAAGCACGCCCAGGGCACGATCTGCTACACGATCTCGCCGCTGCACACCACCGAGGGCTACATCAAGCTCGCCGGCCAGCTGCTCGACATGGGTGCGGAGTCCATCGCGCTGAAGGACATGGCCGCCCTCCTGCAGCCGCAGGCCGCCTACGACGTCGTCAAGGGCATCAAGGACACCTACGGCGACGTGCAGGTCAACGTGCACTGCCACTCCACCACCGGTGTCACGCTGGTCAGCCTCATGAAGGCGATCGAGGCCGGCGCCGACGTGGTCGACACCGCTATCTCCTCGATGAGCCTCGGCCCTGGCCACAACCCGACCGAGTCGCTCGTTGCGATGCTCGAGGGCACCGAGTACACCACCGACCTCGACATGGACCGGCTGCTGCGCATCCGCGACCACTTCGCGAAGGTGCGCCCCAAGTACGCGCAGTTCGAGTCGGCGACCCTGGTCGACACCGACATCTTCTCCAGCCAGATCCCCGGCGGCATGCTTTCCAACATGGAGAGCCAGCTCAAGGCCCAGGGTGCGGGCGACCGCATCAGGGAGGTCATGGCCGAGGTTCCCCTGGTCAAGGCGGACGCCGGACACCCGCCGCTGGTGACGCCCAGCTCGCAGATCGTCGGCACCCAGGCGGTGTTCAACGTCCTGATGGGCAAGTACAAGGTGCTCACCGGCGAGTTCGCCGACCTGATGCTCGGCTACTACGGCGAGTGCATCGGGGAGCGGAACCCCGAGGTCGTCGAGGTCGCCCGCGCACAGACCAAGAAGGAGCCGATCACGCAGCGTCCGGCCGACCTGCTCGAGCCCGAATGGGACAAGCTGGTCGCGGAGGCCACGGCCCTGCCGGGCAACGACGGCTCCGACGAGGACGTACTCACCTACGCGATGTTCCCCTCGGTCGCGCCCGGGTTCTTCGAGAACCGCGCCGACGGCCCCAAGAACGTCGGCAAGACGCCCGAGCAGATGGCCAGCCAGGCCGCCGCGAAGGGCGATGACGATCGCGCCGTGAAGGGCCCGATCACCTACAAGGTGTCCCTCGGTGGACGCGAACACAACGTCGTCGTGGAAAGGGCGTGAAGACCGTGGCCAAGAAGCCCGTTCCCATGCAGCAGCAGGTCGAGCAACTCAACAAGGCCCGGTTCGCCGCCCGGCAGGGCGGCGGCGAGGACCGCCTGGCCAAGCAGCGCGACGCCGGGAAGATGACCGCCCGCGAGCGCGTGACCGCTCTGGTTGACGAGAACTCGTTCACCGAGGTCGGCCTCTTCCGCCGCAACCGGACGACCGCGTTCGGGATGGACACCGCCGACATGCCCGCCGACGGCGTGGTGACCGGCACCGGCACGGTGCTGGGGCGCCCGGTGCACATCGCCAGCCAGGACTTCACCGTCGTCGGCGGGTCCGCCGGCGAGGTGCACAGCCTGAAGGTCGCGCAGATGATGGACGCCGCCCTCAAGTGCGGCACGCCTTTCGTCTTCATCAACGACTCCGGCGGCGCGCGCGTGCAGGAGGGCATCGACTCCCTTCACGGCTACGGCGCGGTGTTCCACACCAACGTGAAGCTGTCCGGCGCCGTTCCGCAGGTCTCGATCATCGCGGGCCCCTGCGCCGGCGGCGCCGCGTACTCCCCGGCGCTGACCGACTTCATCATCCAGACGCGCAAGGCCCACATGTTCATCACGGGCCCCGGCGTGATCAAGCAGGTCACCGGTGAGGACGTCACGGCCGACAAGCTCGGCGGTGCGGACACCCACATGGCTGTCTCCGGCGTCAACCACTTCGTGGTGGACGACGACGCCCAGGCCATCCTCGTGGCGCAGAAACTGCTGAGCTACCTGCCGCAGAACAACACCGAAGACCCGCCGATCATCGACCCCGACCCGTATGTCGAGCACGACCCGTCGATCTACGACCTGGTGCCGACCGACGGCAACAAGGGCTACGACGTCCGCACGGTCATCGCGCGCATCGTCGACCACGAGGACTTCCTCGAGGTGCAGGCCGGCTACGCCACCAACATCGTGATCGGCTTCGGCCGCGTCAACGGCCGCTCGGTCGGCATCGTGGCGAACCAGCCGCAGGTGATGGCGGGCGTGCTCGACATCAACTCCTCGGACAAGGCGAGCAGGTTCATCCGCTTCTGCAACGCCTTCAACATTCCGCTGGTGACGCTCGTGGACGTCCCCGGCTTCCTGCCGGGCGTCGCCCAGGAGGCCGGCGGCATCATCCGCCACGGCGCGAAGATGCTGTACGCCTACGCGGCGGCGACCGTCCCGAAGATCACCGTCGTGCTTCGCAAGGCCTACGGCGGCGCCTATCTGGCGATGTGTTCGAAGGACATGGGTGCGGACACGGTGTACGCATGGCCGACCGCCGAGATCGCCGTCATGGGCGCCGAGGGTGCGGCCGCCGTGGTCTTCCGCAAGGAGATCGAGGCCGCCGACGACCCGGACGCACGCCGCGCCGAGCTGGTCCAGGAGTACAAGGACACCTATTCCACGCCGTTCGTGGCCGCGTCCCGTGGCCTGGTCGACGACGTCATCGACCCGGCCGACACGCGTCGCTACATCGCGATGCAGCTGGAGATCCTCGTCAACAAGCGTGAGCTGCGGCCGGCCAAGAAGCACGGCCTCGGTCCGGTGTGATCGGGGAGGGAACCATGTCGGACGACATCAACGCCGAGCTGCTGGCCGCGGTCAGGAAGCTCACCGATCGCGTCGAGGGCCTCGAGGCGGAGATCAAGAGCATCAAGCTGCTGAACGCGCAGAACGTGCCCGAGGAGGTGGTGGTCGCCATCTCGGCGGCCGTCGCCGCCTACCTCGGTCACCGCGCCAAGCGTCGCCAGGCCCACTTCACGCGCTCGGCTGCCTGGCAGTCGACCACGCGCGCCTCCCAGCACGACCGCACGCCGCCCCACCTGCGGTGAACCGAAAGGTACTCTTATGAAGCTCAAAGTGACCGTCAACGGTATTCCCTACGACATCGAGGTGGACGTCCAGGCGGAGGAGAAGCGCCCCGTCGGCTCGATCGTGATCGGCGGCGCGGGGGGCATGAACACCCCGGTCGTGACCACGGCGTCCGTGCAGGCCACGTCGGCCAACGCCGTCACCGCGCCCCTGTCGGGCTCGGTGTCGCGCATCCTCGTCGAGGAGGGCCAGGCCATCAAGGCCGGCGATGTCCTCTGCGTCCTCGAGGCCATGAAGATGGAGACCGAGATCACCGCTCCGGCTGACGGCACGGTGGCCCGCATCCTCGTCGCCAAGGGCGAGTCCGTCGCCGGCGGCGAGGCCCTCATCGAGCTCGGCTGAGCCGCGCCCGTCCCGGGCTCAGGTGACGCGGTGGACCTTGTGGTTCGCCGCCTGGGCCCGGGGCCGGATCACCAGCCGGTCGATGTTCACGTGCGCCGGACGCGACGCCACCCAGGCGATCGCGTCGGCCACGTCCTCGGCGACCAGAGGGTCCGGGACGCCCGCGTACGTGGCGTCCGCCTTCGCCTGGTCGCCGTGGAAGCGCACGAGCGAGAACTCCTCGGTGTGCACCATGCCCGGCGCCACCTCGCACACGCGGACGGGGCGTCCGGACAGCTCCAGGCGCAGCGCGCCCGCCAACATCCGTTCGCCCGCCTTGGCTGCGTTGTAGCCGGCCCCGTTCTCGTACGCCGCCTCGGCTGCGGTCGACGTGACGAACACCACGGTGCCCTCGGCCGCCTCGATGGCGGGGAGCAGGGCCTTGGTCACGCGGCCGGAGCCGAGCACGTTCGTCTCGTACATGGTCGTCCAGGCCTCGAGGTCCGCGTTCTCCAGCGGCTCCAGCCCAACGGCGCCGCCGGCGTTGTTGACGAGCAGGTCCACGCCGGGCCCGGCGGCTTCCGCGAGGGCGGCCACGTCGGCGTCCGAGGTGATGTCGCAGGCCACGGCCTCGCCGCCGATCTCGGCGGCGAGCGCCTCGATCCGGTCGATGCGGCGGGCGGCGCAGAGGACGCGGTAGCCCTGGGCCGCGAGCGCGCGCGCGGTGGCGGCCCCGATCCCGCTGGAGGCTCCGGTGACGACGGCGGTGGAGGTCATGCCCCCGATCATAGGAGTCGGTACCGCTTACGGCGCCAAGTCGGGCGCCCCACTGCCGGACGGCCAGGATGCCCAGGCACAGGGCGGCGGTGACGACGGCGACCAGCAGCAGCCCGTTCGGGGTGCGTCCCGACCACGCGAGGGATCCCGGAACCGGGGCGGCAAACGATGTCCAACCCTGTCGGCGGTAACCGCGTCAGCCGGTGTCGCGCACGCGCAGCGACTGTGCCACCTCCTGGGCGGCGACGCCCACGTCGTCGGGCAGGCGCGCCGCCCCGGGGAGGTGCCCGGCGCGGACTCCGCCGACCCAGACCAGGATCGGAGGGGAGAAGGCCCGCAGCCGGTTGACGACCTCCTGGGCTCGCGGCGTCCGGGACGCCCGGGGCACCCCGAGCACCGCGGCGCGCGGGGCGAGCGAGGTGGCCGCCCGCGCCCAGTCCGCGATCGGGACGTCGGCGCCGAGATAGACCACGTCCACGCCGCGCTGGCGCAGACACGTGGCGAAGGCAAGCAGGCCGAGCTGGTGGTGCGAGCCCGGCGGGAGGCCCACCAGCACGCGCCCGGGCTCGGTCGGGCGCGCCTCGTCGAAGCGGCGGCCCAGCGCGCGCAGGACGCCGGCGCTGGCGAAGTGCTCGTGGGCGACCGTGAGCTCGCCCTGTGCCCACGCCGCCCCCAGCCGCTCCAGCTCGGGCATCAGCCAGGCCTGGCAGACCACGTCCAGCGGCGCGGCGGCGAAGGCGTCGGCCAGCACGGCGTCAAGGCTGGCCGGGTCGAGGCTCACGGCCGCGGCGACCAGGTCCAGGCGGCCCAGCGTGGCGGCGTCACCGGCGTCGGGCGGCGACCCGCTCGCGATCGTCCGGGCCGCCAGCGACGCGGCCATGCCACCCTCGACGAGGGCCGCCATCCGGCGCAGCCGCTCGACCTGCTCGGGGGTGTAGAGGCGGTAGCCGCCCTGTGAGCGTTCGGGCTCCACCACCCCGTAGCGTCGCTCCCACACGCGCAGGGTTGTCTCCAGCACCCCAGTGATGGCGGACACCTGCTTGACGGTGTAGCGCGGGTCGGCCGAGTCGGTCACGCCGCCGACCGTAGCAAGTGCGGCCGAGGCGGGCGAGGGATTCGGGGCCTGGTCAGGGGCGACGCCGCCCGGACCCGCCTCAGGCCCGCGGTGTCCCGGCCCAGCGCGTCCGCAGTGCTGCTCCTGGTGTCGGCGACGGGCCTTCGACGCTCCGGGGAGCGACGCGGTGCTGGGAACCCCTCTCCAAGGTCGGCGTCGTTGACGGCCGGGTTAGGCTCAGCCGTGGCCGAAGCAGAGATTCTGTCCATCGACGGTTCCCACGGGACGCGTGAGGTGAAGCTGTCCAGCGCCGACAAGGTGCTGTGGCCGAAGGTCGGGCGGTCCGCCGCCATCACCAAGCGCGACCTGGCCGACTACCTCCTCGCCGTGTCCGGGCCCTTCCTGCGCATCAACGGCGACCGGCCGATGACGCTGCAGCGGTTCCCCGACGGCATCGAGGGCGAGGAGTTCTTCGCCAAGCGGCCGCCGGCCGGCGCGCCGAAGTGGCTCAACCGGGTGACGTGCACCTACCCGAGTCGGCGCCGCCATGACCAGCTGACCTTCGACGAGCCGGCCGCCCTGGCCTGGGCCGCCCAGATGGCGACGATCACCTTCCACCCGTGGCCGGTGCGCACGGCGAACCTCGACAACCCCGACGAGTTCCGCATCGACCTCGACCCCCAGCCCGGCCGCGACTTCACCGACGCCGTCACCGCTGCCCTGGCGCTGCGCGAGGTGATGGCCGAGGTCGGCCTCGCCGCGTATGCGAAGACCAGCGGCAACCGCGGCGTCCACGTCTACGCCCGCATCGCCCCGACGCACGAGTTCCAGGACGTCCGCCACGGCGTGATCGGCGTCGCCCGCGAGCTCGAGCGCCGGATGCCCGACCTCGTCACCACCAGCTGGTGGAAGGAGGAGCGCGGCGAGCGCGTCTTCGTCGACTTCAACCAGGCCAACCGCGACCGCACCATCGCCGGGGCGTACTCGCCGCGTCCGCTGCCGGGCGCGCCCGTCTCCACCCCGCTGACGTGGGACGAGCTTCCGGACGCCGACCCGCGCGACCTCACCGTGTGGAGGGTCCCGAAACTGCTCGCCGACCGGCCGTGCCCGTGGGCGTCCATGGACGCCGAGCCCGGCGACCTCGCCGGCGCGCTGGCGTTGTGGGAGGCCGACCTCGAGCGGGGCCTGGGCGAGCTGAACTTCCCGCCCGACTACCCGAAGATGCCCGGCGAGCCGCCGCGCGTGCCGCCCAGCAAGCGCAAGGCCGACCGGCCCGAGGAGGACTACCTCGCGCCCAAGGCCGAGCGCGACGCCGAGTGGGGGACGCCCATCGTGCCGCCGTTCGGGCCGATGCTGGCCAAGTCGGTCAAGGAGTTCCCCAAGGCGGACGTGCTGTTCGAGCCCAAGTGGGACGGCTTCCGCACGATCATCTGGCGCTCGGGCGACATGGTCGAGCTGGGCTCGCGCAACAGCCGCCCGATGACCCGCTACTTCCCCGAGCTGGTTGAGGCGGTGAAGGAGAACTTCCCCGACCCGTGCGTGATCGACGGCGAGATCATCCTCATCGACCCCGACTCCGGCGACCGGCTGAACTTCGAGCTGCTGCAGCAACGGATCCACCCCGCGGCGTCCCGGATCAAGAAGCTGTCGGAACAGATGCCGGTCAGCTTCGTCGGCTTCGACCTGCTCGCGTGGGGCGAGGAGAACTGGGCCGAGAAGCCCTTCGCCGAGCGGCGCAAGGGCCTGGAGAAGGCGCTGGCTGGGGCGAAGCCCCCGATCTTCCTCACCCGGGCGACCGCCGACCGTGAGTTGGCCAAGCAGTGGTTCGAGCAGTTCGAGGGGGCGGGGCTCGACGGCGTCATCGCCAAGCCGCTGGACGCCCCGTACGCCGAGGACAAGCGCGTCATGTGGAAGATCAAGCACGAGCGCACCGCCGACTGCGTTGTGGCCGGCTACCGCCTCTACCGCGACGAGACGGACGCCATCGGCTCGCTCCTGCTCGGCCTGTACACCGACGACGGGACGCTCAACTCGGTGGGCGTGATCGGTGCGTTCACCATGGAGCGGCGCCGCGAGCTGTTCGTCGAGTTGCAGGAGCTGGTCTCCGACTGGGAGGGCCACCCGTGGGCGTGGGCCGAGCCGGAGGACCCTGAGGTGCGAGCGGAGCGAGCCTCGAAGGGCCCCGGCGCAGGGCAGGAGGACCTGCGCGACCAGGCCTTCCCCCGGACGCCGACCGCCGCGGCGCACTCGCGCTGGAACGCCAAGAAGGACCTGTCGTTCACGCCCCTGCGCCCCGAGCGCGTAGTCGAGGTGCGTTACGACCACATGGAGGGCAACAGGTTCCGGCACACCGCCCAGTTCGTTCGCTGGCGTCCGGACCGCGAGCCGGCCTCGTGTACGTACGCGCAACTCGACGAACCCGTCAGCTATGACCTCGCCGACGTGCTGGGGACGGCGGGGTAGCGCCGCAGCCCCGTGAGGGGACTCTCCTGCGCCATTCACATCTCCCGCCGTCGGGAGGTGCAGTTCGCCTGGGCGATCCCGGCGCGATCATCGCGCTCGTGGTCGTTGTGCGAGATGCTCGGCCTCACGCTCGCCATCGCCTGATCAGGCGAACGGGTCGGTGAGGCCCACGTAGACCGTCTCCAGGTACTCCTCGATGCCTTCGGGGCCGCCCTCCCGGCCCAGGCCCGAGTGCTTCACCCCGCCGAACGGGGCTGCGGCGTTCGAGATCGCGGGGGAGTTGACCCCCAGCAACCCCACCTCGAGGCGTTCGGCGAACCGCAGCACCCGCGCCATGTCGCCGGTGTGCAGGTAGCCCGCCAGCCCCACCTCGGACGCGTTGGCGCGGGCCAGCACCTCCTCCTCGGTGTCGAAGGACGTGACGGGGGCCACCGGACCGAAGATCTCCCGGCCCAGGATCGCGGCGTCGGCGGGCACGTCGGCCAGCACGGTCGGCGGGTAGAAGGAGCCGGGGCCTTCCGGGACGGCGCCCCCCGTCGCCACGCGGGCGCCGGCGGCCACGGCGTCCCGCACCAGGGTGTCGACGTCGGCGCGGGCGTCCTCGCTGACGAGCGGCCCAACCTCGACGCCGACGTCCAGCCCGTTGCCGATCGGCAGCGAACCGAGGCGCTCGGTGAGCCGGTCGGTGAACGCCTCGACGACGCCGCGCTGCACGTGGAACGAGTTCGCGGCGTTGCAGGCCTGCCCGATGTTGCGCATCTTCGTCCGGACCGCGTTCTCCACGGCGAGGTCGAGGTCGGCGTCCTCGAAGACGATGAACGGCGCGCACCCGCCGAGCTCCATCGAGGTGCGCAGCACGTTGTCGGCCGAGGTGCGCAGCAGCGACCGTCCGACGGCGGTCGAGCCGGTGAACGACAGCTTGCGCAACCGGCGGTCGGCCAGCAACGGGTCGGTCACCGCGCCGGCGGACGCCGTGGGCACCACGTTGACGACCCCGGCCGGGACGCCCACCGCCTCCAGCACCCGTGCGAGCGCCAGCGAGGTGAGCGGCGTCAGTGCGGCCGGCTTGAGCACGACCGTGCAGCCCGCGGCCAGGGCCGGGGCGATCTTCCGCGTGGCCATCGCGAGCGGGAAGTTCCAGGGCGTGATGAACAGGCAGGGCCCCACCGGACGCCGCACCGTCAGGAGGCGCAGGTTCCCCTCCGGCGAGGCCGCGTAGCGCCCGTTGATGCGGACGGCCTCTTCGGCGTACCAACGCAGGAACTCGGCGCCGTAGGTGACCTCGGCGCGGGCGTCCGTCAGGGGCTTGCCCATCTCGAGGGTCATCAGGGCCGCGAACTCCTCGCCGAGCTCGTGGACCCGCTCGAACGCCGCGCGGAGCAACTCCGACCGGGTGCGCGCGGGCGTCCGAGCCCAGTCGTCCCGGGCGGAGGCCGCCGCGTCCAGTGCCGCCCGGGCGTCGTCGGGGCCCGCTGACGCGATGGTCGCGAGCACGGCCCCGGTCGCCGGGTTGGCGATGTCGAGGGTGGCGCCGTCCGCCGCCGGCCGCCACGCGCCGTCGACGAACAACTCGGTGGGGGCGATCGCCAAGGCACGCGCGGTGACCTCGGCGTGCCGGTGCTGCTCGGTCATCGCGCCATCCTCGCACGCGATCGAAGGGACCGCGGGGGAGACACCCGCGGGGCCGCGGGCGATAGGCTCGGGCCATGACGTACAAGTTGATACTGCTGCGCCACGGCGAGAGCGAGTGGAACCAGAAGAACCTGTTCACGGGCTGGGTGGACGTGGACATCAACGAGAAGGGTGTCGGCGAGGCGAAGAAGGCCGCCGAGATGCTCAAGGCCGAGGGGTTGCTGCCTGAGAAGCTGCACACGTCCCTGCTCCGGCGGGCGATCCACACCGCCTACCTGGCGCTGGACGGCTGCGACCGCCACTGGATCCCCGTCTCCCGCAGCTGGCGCCTCAACGAGCGCCACTACGGCGGCCTGCAGGGCCTCGACAAGGCCGAGACCCTGGCCAAGTACGGCGAGGAACAGTTCATGCTGTGGCGCCGCAGCTACGACACCCCGCCGCCCGTCCTCGACAAGGACGCCGAGTACAGCCAGTACAACGACCCGCGCTACGCCGACATCCCGGCCGACGAGCGCCCCCAGACCGAGTGCCTGGCCGACGTGGTCGTCCGGATGCTGCCGTACTGGGAGTCCGACATCAAGCCGGACCTGGCTGAGGGCAGGACCGTCCTGGTCACCGCGCACGGCAACTCGCTGCGCGCGCTCGTCAAGCACCTCGACGACATCTCCGACGCCGACATCGCGGGCCTGAACATCCCCACCGGCATCCCGCTGTACTACGAGCTGGACGACGACTTCAAGCCGATCACCAAGGGCGGCCGCTACCTCGACCCGGAGGCCGCCAAGGCCGCCATCGAGGCCGTCAAGAACCAGGGCAAGAAGTAGCACCACGCTCGCCGAGGGCTTGCCTCCACACCGCCGAGGGCTCCACCTGCAGCAGCAGGTGGAGCCCTCGGCGTTCTGGAGGCAAGCCCTCGGCGGACTGAACCCAAGCCCTCGGCGGACTCAGGCGATCGTCCAGTTCTCGCCCTCGGGGTGCAGGCCGGTGACGATGTAGATCACGCGGCTTCCCATGAGGACGGCGTGATCGGCAATGCGCTCGTAGTAGCGGCCCAGCAACGCGCAGTCGACGGCGGCCTCGACGCCGTGGTTCCACGAGTCGTCCAGCAGCACGCGGAACTGGTGGGTGCGGAGCTCGTCGATCTCCTCGTCGTGGTCGGCCATCTTCTCGGCGTCCAGCACGTTGCGCTCGCGCAGGGTGCGTCCGGCGGCCTCGACCATCTCGCTGGCCAGGACGGCCATGCGCTGGAAGTTCGGCTGCATCGACTCGGGCACGGCGCCGCGCGGGTAGCGCATGCGGGCGATCTTGGCGATGTGGGCCGACAGGTCGCCCATGCGGGCCAGGTCGGCCACCATGCGCAGGGCGGCCACGAGCGTCCGCAGCTCGCCGGCGACGGGGGACTGGCGGGCCAGCAGCGAGAAGCAGCGCTGCTCGAGGTCGTCGTGGAGGCGGTCGAGCACGACGTCGTCGCCGATCACCTTCTCCGCCGCGGCCAGGTCCGTGGTCAACAGGGCGCGCGTGGCGTCCTGGACGGCGGTTTGGACCCGGTCGGTCATGGTGACGAGATCGGTGACGACGGAGGTGAGTTCCTCGTGGTAGCTCTCGCGCATGTGAGCTCCTTTGCTGGTGGTGCGGTTCCCGTGCGGGCACGGTCGCCCGGAGGTGGGCGAAGACCATGACATTACGGCCCCCGGCAAGCATAATCGGACGCCTCGGCTAACCCCGGGTGAACTCTCGGTGAATGCTCACATCGGAGTGCGGCACGGGTGGGACGGGCCCCGACCCCGGCCGGTCGGATCGGCCTATGCTGGCGGACGTGACGCCTGCCCTTGCCGCCCTCATCGGTGTGGTCGTCGGGCTCCTGGGCGGGTACCTCATCGCCTGGGCGATCGTCCGGCAGCCGAACGAAGGACCTGAACCCGACCCGCTCCTGGAGTTGCGGCGCGTGCTGGACGCCCTGCGTTGCGGCGGGGCCGTCATCGGGCCCATCGACGAGATCCTGGCCGCCAACGAGCCGGCCATCGACCTGGGCATCGTCCGCGGCAATCGGGTCGCCATCCCGGCCCTGCTCACCCAGGTGCGCGAGGTGCGTCGCACGGGGGAGACCGCGGCCATCAACCTCGACCAGACACGCGCCGGCCGCGCCGAGCAACAGCTGGCTGTCCGCGTCCTGCGGCTCGAGGACGGCAACGTGCTCGTCATCGCTGACGACCGCAGCGCCGCCCTGCGCGTACAGGCGTCCGCACGCGACTTCATGGCGAACGCCACCCACGAGCTCAAGACTCCGGTCGGCGCGATCACGCTGCTGGGCGAGGCGGTCGAGCAGGCCGCCGACGACCCCGACGCCGTCGTCCGCTTCTCCCGCAAGATCCAGGCCGAGTCGAGCCGCTTGTCGCTGCTCGTGGCCCAGATCGTCCAGCTCTCCCGCCTGCAGGGGCAGGCACCGGCGAACGCCGAGCGGTTGGAGGTCGACGAGGTCATCGGCAGCGCGCTGGACCGCAGTCGGCAGCTCGCCGAGGCCCGCCGGATCAGCCTGACGCTCGGCGGCGTCCGCGGCCTGGTGGTGCGGGGCTCACGCGAGCAGCTCGTCACCGCACTGGCCAACCTCGTGCACAACGCGATCACGTACTCCGACGACAAGGCGCGCGTCGTCGTCACCACGCGCCCGGTCGAGGACGCCGAGCGCGGCGACCGCATCGCCATTGCCGTCTCCGACAACGGCATCGGGATCTCCGCCGAGGACACTCGGCGCATCTTCGAGCGGTTCTACCGCGTCGACTACGCACGCAGCCGCCAGACGGGCGGCACCGGCCTCGGGTTGTCGATCGTGGCCGAGATCGTCGAGGGGCACGGCGGCGAGGTCGCCGTGTGGAGCAAACTGGGGAGCGGCTCGACCTTCACCATCACCCTGCCCGCCGCCCCCGCTGAGGAGGAAGTCGCATGAGCGTTGTCCTGATCGTCGAGGACGAGGAGAGCTATCGGGACGCCCTGGGCTTCATGCTCGCCAAGGAGGGGTTCGAGGTCCTCCTGGCTGCCGACGGCGAGGAGGGGCTGGCCCAGTTCGAGCGCCACGGCGCCGACATCGTCCTGCTCGACCTGATGATGCCCGGGCTGTCCGGCACCGAGGTGTGCCGCCGCCTGCGCCAGCGCAGCACCGTGCCCATCATCATGGTCACCGCCCGGGACGCCGAGATCGACAAGGTCGTCGGTCTGGAGCTCGGCGCCGACGACTACGTCACCAAGCCGTTCAGCCACCGCGAGCTGGTGGCGCGCGTCCGCGCTGTGCTGCGACGCGGCGTCGACACCGAGCTGATCCCCGACGTGATCGAGGGTTCCGGAGTCCGCATGGACGTCGAGCGCCACGAGGTGTGGGTGGACGGCGAGCCCGTGCGGCTGGCGCTGAAGGAGTTCGAGCTGCTGGAGATGCTGCTGCGCAACGCCGGGCGTGTGATGACCCGTGGCCAGCTCATCGACCGCATCTGGGGAGCTGACTACGTGGGGGACACCAAGACCCTGGATGTCCACGTGAAGCGGCTGCGGGGCAAGATCGAGGCCGACCCGGCGAACCCGCGGATGCTCGTCACCGTGCGTGGCCTGGGCTACAAGTTCAACGGGTAGGCCCCCGGTCCGCCCGCCCGGGCCCGTGCGTAGGATGCGGCCCGTGACCAACGATGTCGTCGTCTTCTCCGGTGCGGCCCACCCCGAGTTCGCCGAGGAGATGTGCGGCCTGCTCGGCGTCGAGCTCTCCCCGACCCGCGTGCAGCGCTTCAGCAACGACTGCGTCCAGGTGCAGCTGCGGGCCAACTGCCGCCAGCGGGACGTCTACATCGTTCAGCCGCTCGTCCCGCCCACGCAGGAGAACCTCGTCGAGCTGCTCATGATGGTGGACGCCGCGCGCGGGGCCTCCGCCGCCCACGTCAACGTCGTCATGCCCCATTACGCGTACGCGCGCTCGGACAAGAAGGACGCCCCGCGCATCTCGGTGGGCGGACGGCTGGTCGCCGACCTGCTGGCCACCGCCGGTGCGACGCGCGTGCTGACCATGGCGCTGCACTCGGAGCAGGTCCACGGCTTCTTCTCCGTCCCGGTCGACCACCTGACCGCCCTGCCGGTGCTGGCCGATCACTACCGCGGGCGCGACCTCTCCAACACCGTGGTGGTCTCACCCGACTTCGGTAACGCCAAGGACGCCGGACGGTTCGCGCGCGCTCTGGGCGTCGAGGTGGCCGCCGGCTCCAAGCAGCGCAAGGGCGACGACACGGTCGTCATCGACGCCATCGTGGGCGACGTGGCCGGGAAGGACTGCATCGTGCTGGACGACGAGATCGCCACGGGCGGCTCGATCGTCACCCTCATCGACGCGCTGTGCGACTACGGAGTCAACAGCATCTCGGTGGCGACCACTCACGGCCTGTTCACCGGAAACGCCGTCGAGCGCCTGGGCGCCGTCGAGGCCATCGATGAGATCGTGACGACCAACACGGTCCCGCAGGACAAGCCCGTCGAGAAGCTGCGGGTGCTGTCGGTGGCGCCGTTGTTCGCCGAGGCGGTGCGGCGCATCCACCTCGGCGAGTCGGTCAGCACGCTGTTCTCCGAGGAGAACACCTACGGGGAGTGAAACCCCCGGCGTCAGGGTGTCGGGGTCGCCGACGGGGCCGGCGTGGCCGCCGGGGCGGTGGCTGTCGCGGCCGGGGACGCGACGGGCGAGGGGGATAACGAGGAGTAGATCGGGTTCTCGTAGCTCATGACCGGCGCCTGGGCGGACGCCTGGGCGCCCGACTCGAAGGTCAGCGTGAGGTCCACCAGCAGGCCCGGCTTCAGGTCGGGGCTCGTGACTGTATACGGGTCGCCGTCGGTGAGCACCGCGATCTGGTTGGGCCTGAGCTCCACGGGGCTGCCGGTCACGGTCAACGGGGCGCCGACTGTGTTGTCGGCCCTGCGGGCGTTGCCCTCGACCTTGACCAGGCGGTCGGCGACCGGGGAGACAATGGAGGCGGACAGGATGCCCTGGCCCTCCGCGTCGGAGACGACCAGCAGGTTGCGCACCTTCAACTGCCGACCGGCCTCGCCCGCGGCGACGTCGACGTTCACGCCATGGGCGGGCGTGTAGGGCTGGAGGGTCTGCATGTTGAAGCCACAACCGGTCAGCAGCAGGCTGACGCCGAGGCCGGCGACGAACGTGCTTGCGGCCCGGCGGCGACGACGGGTGCTGGAATCCATGGCAGGAGCCTCCTGGTTCGGGACTTCAATCTCGCAGACACAATAACGAAACACCGCTGCGGATGGTTAGCCGCAGCACCCCGCGGTGGACAACGTTGTCAAACCGGGACCCGGCGGGCCACGAAAGGACGTTGCGTGCAACGTGTGGCAACACGGGGCGGCGGCGCTGGCGTCCGGCGGGTCGGCGTTCTAGGTTGGTAACGACGCGCTTGGATGGGGCGAGGTCTACCCCGGAGCACACTCTCCGCCGCTTGTCAAGAGGTCAAAGTCGCTCTGACAACGCCTCATGCCACCGCGGAGCCCCGAGGGGCCGTGGTAGACTGGCGTTTGGGAAAGGGGTCAATGAATATGACTTTTCAGGTCGGCGAAACGGTCGTGTACCCGAACCATGGGGCCGCTGTGATCGAAGACATCGAAACCCGGACGATCAAGGGAGAGGAGCGCCTCTACCTCGTCCTCCGCATCGTCGGCCAGAACGACTTGGTGGTGCGGGTCCCGGCCTGCAACCTCGACCTGGTGGGCGTACGCGACGTCGTCGACGCGGACGGCCTCGAGCGTGTGTTCGGCGTCCTGCGCGCCGCGCACACCGAGGAGCCGACCAACTGGTCGCGCCGCTACAAGGCGAACCTCGAGAAGCTGCACTCCGGCAACGTCATGAAGGTGGCCGAGGTCGTCCGGGACCTGTGGCGCCGTGAGCGTGAGCGCGGCCTGTCCGCCGGCGAGAAGCGAATGCTGGCCAAGGCGCGCCAGATCCTCGTCTCCGAGCTCGCGCTCGCCGAGAAGGTCTCCGACGACCGCGCGGAGGTCATGCTCGACGAGGTGCTGGCCTCGTAACACCCATGGGTGAACACAACAATCCCGTACCGGTCGTCGCCATCGTGGTGGCGGCCGGTTCCGGTTCCCGGCTGGGGGCCGCGGTGCCCAAGGCGCTCGTGCCGGTCGCGGGCGTCCCGCTGGTGACGCGCGCCATCGAGCGGCTGGCCGAGGGTGGCGTCGGCGAGGTCATCGTCGTTGTGCCCGCCGCCGAGCGCGAGGCCTTCGTCGAGGTGCTGGCGTCCGCGCCCGTGCCCGTGATCTGGGTCGACGGGGGAGCGGAGCGGCAGGACTCCGTCGCCAACGGCCTGGCCGCCCTGCCCGACCTGGACGAGGCGGACGCCGAGGGCCAGGTCGTCCTCGTCCATGACGCCGCCCGGGCCTTCGTGCCCGCCGAGGTCGTCGCGCGGGTGATCGAGGCGGTCCGGGCCGGGGCGGACGCCGTCGTGCCGGCCGTCCCCGTCTCCGACACCGTCCGCGAGCTCACCGACACCGGCTCGGTGGTGGTCGACCGCGCCCGCCTCCGCGCCGTCCAGACCCCGCAGGGCTTCCGCCGGGGCCTCCTCGAGGACGCCCACGCCGCCCTCTACGAGACCCGGATGACTGTTACCGATGACGCGGCCGCCGCGGAGTACATCGGCTGCGACGTGGTGCTCGTCGAGGGTTCCCGCGACGCGTTCAAGGTGACCGACCCGTTCGACCTCGTGGTCGCCGAGGCCATCGCCGCGCGCGGGGAACCCGCATGAGGGTGGGCATCGGGACGGACGTCCACGCGCTGAAGGCCGGCGTGCCGATGTGGTGCGCGGGCCTGCACTTCCCCGACGAGCCGGCCGGCCTGGCCGGGCACTCCGACGGCGACGTCGCCGCACACGCGGCCTGCGACGCGCTGTTGTCGGCCGCCGGGCTGGGTGACCTGGGCTCCAACTACGGCACCGCCGAGCCCGAGTGGGCCGGGGCGTCCGGCGTGGCCTTCCTGGCCGAGACCGCCCGGCGCGTGCGCGCGGCTGGGTTCGAGATCGGCAATGTCGCGGTGCAGGTTGTCGGCAACCGCCCCCGCCTGTCCGGGCGGCGCGCCGAGGCCGAGGCCGTGCTGTCGGAGGCACTCGGGGCGCCGGTGACCCTGTCGGGCACCACGACCGACGGGCTGGGCCTCACCGGGCGCGGCGAGGGCGTCGCGGCGGTCGCCACGGCCCTCCTGCTCGCCCCGTAGGGTCAGCGCACCTCGTCCGAGCCGGCCACGAAGCTGTTGCAGACTCCCGCGGCGTCCGAGCCGAGGCCGCGGTTGAACCAGTCCTGGCGCGCGCTGCCGGTGCCGTGGCCGCCCGAGTAGCCCGGACGCCCCGTCAACACGTCGTCGCCCAAGTTCCACGCGAGCTCGCCGAGCCCGGCCAGCTCGCGTGCCCCCAGCGACTGGCTCTGCGCGACCGAGCGCACGTACTGGCCGGCGAAGCAGTCCGCCTGCACCTCGGTCCGGCGGGAGAGGTCCATCGCCTCGCGCTCGGTGCGGGCATCCTGCTCCAGGTACTTCTCGGAGATGAGGATGGCGGCGCGCGCCTGGATCGCGTGCCCGAACTCGTGGGCGAGGATCACCTCGGCCGCGTACGGGGCGCTCGCCACCCGCGCGGGGAACGCCCGCAGCAGCGAGTTGGCGTAGTAGACGCGCTGGTCGCCGGTGCAGTAGGCGGCGTTCACCTCGGCGAAGTCGCCGCAGGCCGTCTTGATCGGGCGCGTGTAGACCACCACCGGTGGGCGTGGCATCTCGAAGCCCGCGGCTTCGACGGGCCCGGCGAAGACCGTCATCAGGCACGCCATCAGCTCGTTGAAGTGCGACTCCTTCTCGGCCGCGGAGGCGGAGCCGACGTCGACCGGCGCCATCCGGCAGTTGGTCGGCGTGGGGATCTGCTGTTCGTACAGCGGGTTCTCGCGCACGAGGCGCCCGGCGGCGTCCATGTTGCGGGGGCCCGGCACGGCCGGCGGGTTCCGGGTGGCGGCCGGGGGCGTGTAGTCCTCGTTCCGGTACGGCGAGGTCGGGTCCCCCGGCACCTGGGGGGCCGGGGCGGGGGCGTCTGGACGCGGGGGCACGGGCGTTCGGGGCGCCTCGATGCCCGGCGCCTGGTCGAGCAGCCCGCGCACGAACGAGGCCAGCATCAGGATGGCGACCACCGCCATCACCACGCGGACCGCGTTGGCCAGCCCGCTGCCCGGACGCCGGCGCGGGGGCTGGGGCGGCGGCCACTGCTGGGGCGGGCGCTGCCACTGCTGCTGGGCCGGCCAAGGCTGCTGCAGCCCGCGCTGCTGGGGCCAGCCCTGCCACTGCCGGGGCTGCGGGGGCGGGGGCCATGCCCCGCCGCGCTGGGGCGGCGGTGGGGCTCCCCACGGGGTCTGGCTCACGCCGCCACCCTAGCGGGCGTGCGGTAGGTTCACTCACGTGAGCCCCGTCCGCACCGCCCTGGGCCGCCTCGTCGCGGCGCTGCTCCTCGCCGTGGCCGTCGTGTCCGTCCCACTGCCGGCGTCGGCCGCCACCGAGGTCGAGTCGTACATCGTCGACGCCACGATCGCCGCCGACGGCGGGCTGAGGGTGCGCGCGACGATCACGCCCGACGGAGGGGCGGGCGAGGTCGTCCAGCGGTTCGCGACCACCCTGCCCACGAGCGACGCGCGCGAGTTCCAGTTCACCCTCGAGGACGTGCGCGCGACCCGCGGTGGGGCGGACGCCGGCGCCCGGGTGACCCGCGATGGCGGTTACGAGGTCGTCGCGATCCCCGTCGACGGCGCCGAGCCTGTGGTGCTGGAGTACACGGTGCGGGGAGCGGCCATCGCCACCGAGGACACCACCACCGTCACCTGGCGCCTCCTGCAGGGCCTGAACCTGCCCGTGCGGTCGTTCGAGGCGACCGTGGCCGTCCCGGCCCCCTTCACGATGATCGACTGCGCCGCCGGCCCACCCGGGGCGCCCGGCGCCTGCGGGTGGTACTCCGGCGGCACGCACGAGAACCCCGTCCCGACGTTCAACGACGGCCCGCGCGGCGCCGGCGAGGTCGTCCAGGTCATGGTGCGCTTCCCGGCCGGGACCGTGGCGTCCGACCAGCAGGTCGTGCAGCGCTGGTCGCTCGACCGCGCCTTCTCGCTGGCCCCCCTGCCCGCCGCGATCGCCGCCGGCATCGCGGCGCTCGGCCTGGTCGGGCTGTACCTGGTACGACGACGCTTCCGGGCGGCCGAGGTGGCCGACCCGACCCCCACGCTCGTGGGCACCTTCCGGCCCGCCGGCGCGGGCTACTCGGCGTTCGAGGTGTCCGACGGCATCCGCCCCGGGCAGGTCGGCACGCTCGTCGACGAGTCGGTCGACCCCGTCGACATCACCGCCACCCTGCTGGACCTGGCCGTCCGCGGCCACCTGCTGATCCGCGAGCTGCCGCACCGCTCCACCTACGCGCGCGCCGACTGGGAGTTCGAGCGCCGCTTCTCCGACGACCCGTTGCGCCCCTACGAGCGAACCCTGCTGGACGCCGTCGCCCCCGCCGACGGGTCGGTGCGCTGCTCGAACCTGGGCGCCTGCGTCGCCGAGGTGCTGCCCGAGGTCCGGTCGCAGCTGTACGACGACGTCGTGGAGCGCGGCTGGTTCTCCCGCCGCCCGGACGCCGTGCGCTCGGTCATGACCCGGGTCGGCTGGGTGCTGCTCGCGTTGGCGATCGTGGTCGCGCTGCTGCTCATCGCGTTCACGTCCTTCGGGGGCGCGGCCCTGGTGCTCGTCGCGCTGGCGGGCGGGTTCGGCCTGATGGCGCAGGAAGCCCCGACGCGGACGAAGGCCGGCTCCGGCCTGCACGCGGGCCTCGGCCTGCTGCGGGGGCACCTGCTCACCCAGCCGGTCGAGGAGATGCCGCCCGGCCACGCCGTGGAAGAGCTCTCCAAGGTGTTGCCGTTCGCGGTCGTGCTCGGCGGTGCGGACCGCTGGCTCGACGGCCTGGCGGCCACCGACCGCGACAACACCTCGGACGAGACCGAACTCGACTGGTACCACGGCCCGGAGGGCTGGCACCTGGCCGACCTCCCGGACTCCCTGCGCAACTTCGTCACCACGGTGGAGGGGTCGCTCCTCCAGCGCTGAGGGTCAGCCCTCAGAGCTCCAGGCCGGGGTACAGGGGGTTGGCGTCCAGCAGCTCGGCGGCGGACGCCTTGGTGCGGTCGGCGACCCCGTCGGCGAGCGAGTACTTCGCCTTGCCGGGCTGGCCGTTGGACGCCGTGACCGGCGTCGTCTGCTTCAGCACGTCCACCATCAGCTCGGCCACGCGGTCGAACTCGTCGGCGCCGAAGCCGCGCGAGGTGAGCGCGGGCGTCCCGATGCGGACGCCGGAGGTGTACCAGGCGCCGTTCGGGTCGCGCGGGATCGAGTTGCGGTTGGTGACCACGCCCGAGTCGAGCAGGGCCGACTCGGCCTGGCGGCCGGTGAGGCCGAACGAGGTTGTGACGTCGAGCAGCACGAGGTGGTTGTCGGTGCCGTCGGTGACCAGCTTCACGCCGCGCTTCATCAGGCCCTCGGCCAGCGCGTGTGCGTTGTCGGCCACCTTCTGGGCGTAGGCCTGGAAGTCGGGCGTCCGCGCCTCGGCGAACGCCACGGCCTTGGCGGCCATCACGTGCGACAGCGGGCCGCCGAGCACCATCGGGCAGCCCTTGTCGACCGCGTCGGAGTACTCCTTGGTGGCGAGCACGAAGCCGCCGCGCGGGCCGCGCAGCGACTTGTGGGTGGTCGAGGCGACGATGTCGGCGTACGGCACCGGGTTCTCCTCGCCGGTGAACACCTTGCCCGCCACGAGGCCGGCGAAGTGCGCCATGTCGACGAACAGAGTGGCGCCCACGGCGTCCGCGATCTCGCGCATCCTCGCGAAGTTCACCCGGCGCGGGTAGGCGGAGTAGCCGGCCACGATCACCAGCGGCTTGAACTCACGCGCGGTCGCCAGCAACTGGTCGTAGTCGATCAGGCCGGTCTCGGGATCGGTGCCGTAGCTGAGCTGCTCGAACATCTTGCCGGAGATGTTGTGGCGGAAGCCGTGGGTGAGGTGGCCACCGGCGTCCAGACTCATGCCCATGACGCGCTGGGAGTTGAACTCCCGGCGCAGCGCCTCCCAGTCGGAGTGTGACAGGTCGTTGACGTTCTTGGCGCCCAGGCGAGCCAGCGTCGGCGACTCGATGCGCGTGTTCAGGATCGCCCAGTAGGCCACGAGGTTCGCGTCGATGCCGGAGTGGGGCTGCACGTAGGCGTACTCGGAGCCGAACAGCTCGCGCGCGTGCTCGGCCGCGACGCTCTCGACGGTGTCGATGTTCTGGCAGCCGGCGTAGAAGCGGTGGCCGATGGTGCCCTCGGCGTACTTGTCGCTCAGCCAGTTGCCCATCGTGAGCAGGGTGGCGAGCGAGGCGTAGTTCTCGGACGCGATCAACTTCAGTGAGGCGCGCTGGTCGTCGAGTTCGGAGCGGATCGCTCCGCTGATCCGCGGCTCCACCGACTCGATGACGGACAGGGCCTGTGCGTAGGCGCTGGACGCGGTGGCGGCGAGGTCGGACACGAGGGACTCCTTCGTTGGGCGTACCCCCTCAACATACTGTCCGGACGGCCGGGGTACCGACCTTTGTCTGGCCGCCGGACGGTGCCCCCGGAGCCGCCGGTCGATGTCGGTCCACCGATGGGCCCGACTACGTTGGCGGGCAAGCCCCCCGACCGAGGAGATGACGTGAGCCAAGACTCGCAGCAGCCCCAGCAGCCCCAGCAGCCCCACCAGCCCCAGCAGCACCCCGAGGCGTCCGGTCCGCAGCAGGACCCGCACCCCCAGCCCGCACCGCGACCCATGGCGCCCCCTTACCAGCCCGCGCCGCCCTCGCTGTCGCCGATGGCCCTCGCCAAGCCGGCCCCGTTCCGCCGCGGCTTCGGGCTCGGCGCGGGCGCCGGCCTCGGCTTCGGCGGCGCGATGCTGGTGTTCTCCCTGCTCGCCAGCCTGCTGACCGGCCTGATGATGATGGGCTTCGCCGGCGCCGCGTCCACGCTGTCCGGCAGCGGCCAGACGGCGGTCGAGCCGCTGGCCACCGTGTGGGGCAAGGACACCGCCACCAGGAAGCTCCGCGCCATCCCCGTGGCCGGGGCCATCCAGACGCGCGCGGCCGACGGGTTCGCCCTCGCCGAGGGCACCTACGGTTACGAGGTCGCCGACGTGCTCGACGCCCTGGAGGCCGACGACACCGACGGCGTCATCCTGATGATGGACACCCCCGGCGGCACCGTCACCGGCTCCAAGGCCATCGCGGACGCCGTGGACCGCTACCGCGAGCGCACCAACAAGAAGGTCTACGCCTTCGTGCAGGGCATGTCGGCCTCCGGCGGCATGTACGCGATGGCGGGAGCCGACGAGATCATCGCCGACCACGGCACCACCGTCGGCAGCGTGGGCGTCATCATGGGCCCCCTCGAGCGCTACCGCGACGTCACCGGCATGGGCAGCATCATGGGTGCCGTCGAGGCCGGCTCGATCACGCAGGAGTACATCACCGCAGGCAAGGGCAAGGACGCCGGCCAGCCGTTCCGCGACCTCACCCCCGAGGAGCGCGCGAACCTGACCGACATCACCAACGAGATGTACGACGACTTCGTGAACCACGTCGCCACCAAGCGCGGCATCGACCGGGCCGTGATCGTCGACCAGCTCGGCGCCGGCATGTTCACCGGCCAGAAGGCCAAGGAGGTCGGCTACATCGACGAGGTCATGGGCCGCGACGAGGCCATGCGCCACTTCGCCACCGGCGCGGGCCTCGACCCGGCCGACACCAAGGTCGTCCAGGCCACCGCCCCCGGCCTGTGGGCGAGCCTGTTCGGCGTCGAGGCGCGCCCGTGGGGCGTGGCGCCGGCCGCGCAGCCGGTCGGCGGGCAGCCCGCCCGCGCCACCGCGCAGATGTGCACCGACCCCACCGCCCCCCTGGTGTGGCACGGGCCGCTGGTGGGCGTCTGCAGCTGACCCCACCCAGCCTGACGAGGGGCCCGGACGCACGGCGTCCGGGCCCCTTTCTGGTCGTGTCGACCCCTTTCGCTCGGGCGCCTGCTTGGACAGACTGTCCCCCTACGCCCACGCCATCGACGTGGGTGTCCGCATATCGAGGAGGATCTGCATGACCGTGTACACGCCGCCCGGGCACGACGGGAGCTCGATCGAGGTCAAGTCCCGCTACGGGCACTACATCGGGGGAGAGTGGGTCGACCCCGTCAAGGGCGAGTACTTCGAGAACATCACGCCGGTCACCGGCCAAGCGTTCACCGAGGTGGGCCGCGGGACCGCCGAGGACATCGACAAGGCGCTGGACGCCGCCCACGCCGCAGCGGACGCCTGGGGGAAGACCTCGCCGGCCGAGCGCGCCGTCATCCTCAACAAGATCGCCGACCGGATGGAGCAGAACCTCGAGGACATCGCGGTCTTCGAGACCTGGGACAACGGCAAGGCCGTCCGCGAGACGCTGAACGCCGACATCCCGCTCGCGATCGACCACTTCCGCTACTTCGCCGGCGCGATCCGGGCGCAGGAGGGCCGCCTCTCCCAGCTCGACGAGACCACCGTGGCCTACCACTTCCACGAGCCGTTGGGCGTCGTCGGCCAGATCATCCCGTGGAACTTCCCCATCCTGATGGCCGTGTGGAAGCTCGCCCCCGCGCTGGCCGCCGGCAACTGCATCGTGCTGAAGCCGGCCGAGCAGACGCCGTGGTCGATCTTGAAGCTGTTCGAGATCATCGGCGACCTGTTGCCCCCGGGCGTGGTCAACATCGTCAACGGCTTCGGCGTCGAGGCCGGCAAGCCGCTGGCGTCCAGCCCGCGCATCGCCAAGATCGCGTTCACGGGCGAGACCACCACCGGCCGCCTGATCATGCAGTACGCGAGCCAGAACATCATCCCGGTCACCCTGGAACTGGGCGGCAAGAGCCCGAACGTCTTCTTCGAGGACGTGGCCGAGTCCAAGGACGCCTTCTACGACAAGGCGCTGGAGGGCTTCGCCTTCTTCGCGCTCAACAACGGTGAGGTGTGCACCTGCCCGAGCCGCGCGCTCATCCAGGCGTCCATCTACGACGAGTTCCTGTCCGACGGCATCAAGCGCGTCGAGGCGGTCAAGCGCGGCAACCCCCTCGACACCGACACGATGATGGGCGCGCAGGCGTCGAACGACCAGTACGAGAAGATCCTGTCCTACATCCAGATCGGCAAGGAGGAGGGCGCGAAGATCCTCACCGGCGGCGAGCCCGTCGACCTGGGCGGGGACCTGTCGGGCGGCTACTACATCCAGCCGACGGTCTTCGAGGGCGTCAACACCATGCGCATCTTCCAGGAGGAGATCTTCGGCCCCGTCGTCTCGGTGACGAAGTTCGCCGACGACGCCGAGGCGCTGTCGATCGCCAACGACACCCTGTACGGCCTCGGCGCCGGCGTCTGGTCGCGCCACACGCACCGGGCGTACACGATGGGCCGGGCGATCAAGGCCGGGCGCGTGTGGACGAACTGCTACCACCACTACCCGGCGCACGCCGCATTCGGCGGCTACAAGCAGTCCGGCATCGGCCGCGAGAACCACTTGATGATGTTGTCGCACTACCAGCAGACCAAGAACCTGCTGGTGTCCTACGCGCAGGACAAGTTGGGCTTCTTCTGATGGACGCCCCCGCCTTCGCGCGGGTCGCGTTCACCGACGCGGCGGCGGACCTCGTCCGCCGCCTCGTCGGGCGGCACGGCCCGGTGATGTTCCACCAGTCAGGCGGCTGCTGCGACGGCTCGGCGCCCATGTGCTACCCCGACGGCGACTTCCTCACCGGGGACGCCGACATCTGCCTCGGCGAGGTGCCCGTCGAGGGCCTGGAGGCCCCGGTGCCGTTCTGGATGTCGAAGGCCCAGTACGGGTACTGGAAGCACACGCACCTGACCGTCGACGTCGTCAAGGGTCGCGGCGCGGGCTTCTCGCTCGAGGCGCCCGAAGGAGTCCGGTTCCTCATCCGGTCGCGGTTGATGACCGAGGATGAGTCCCGGCACTTCGGCCTGCTGTGACCGCTCAGTCGCGGGCGCGCGCCACCTCGTACAGGGCGATGGACGCCGCCACCGACGCGTTGAGCGACTCGACGTCGGAGGCGATCGGGATGGACGCCAGCACGTCGCAGTTCTTGCGCACCAGCTGGGCCAGGCCCTCGCGCTCGGAGCCGATGACCAGCAGCACCGGCCCCTCCACGCCCGGGATGTCGGCGATGTCGACCTCGCCCTCGCCCGCGAGCCCGACCACGACGAAGCCGGCCTCGGCGTAGTCGCGCAGGACGCGGTTGAGGTTGGTCGCCAGCGCGACCGGCACACGGGCGGCCGCACCGGCGGACGTCTTCCACGACGCCGCGGTCATGTGCGCCGAGCGGCGCTCCGGCACGATGACGCCGCGGGCGCCGAACGCCGCCGCCGAGCGGATGATCGCGCCCAGGTTGCGCGGGTCGGTGATCGAGTCGCAGGCCACCATGATCGGGGCGTCGGAGTCGGCCAGCACCTCCTCGAGGAGGTCGCCCGGGTGGGCGTACTCGTACTCGGGCATCTGGAACGCGACGCCCTGGTGCACAGCGCCGGCGGTCAGCCGGTCGAGCTCGGAGCGCGACGCCCGCAGCAGCGTGACGCCCTTCTCGGCGGCCAGCTTCAGGATCTCGGTGATGCGCGAATCCCGCTCGGCGCCCTCCATGATGTACGCGCGACGCACGGGCAGGTCGGCCTGCAGCGCCTCGAGCACGGGGTTGCGGCCGATGATCCAGTCCGCGCCCGGCGCCTTGGCCGAGGTCTGGCGGACGCGCTGCTCGCCCGGGACGGTGCGGCGTCCGCGCGGCGTGTCGTTCGAGATCGGCGACTCGCCCGGACGGCGCTTGCGGTAGGCCTTGTGGTACGGGCGGTCCTCGGCCTTCGGCGTGGGCCCCTTGCCCTCGAGGCCGCGCTTCACTCGGCCGCCGGAGCCGGCCGTGTTGCCGGTCGATCCGACGCCCTTGCCGCGCTTGCGGACGGCCCCCTTGCGCTGGCTGTTCCCGGGCATGTCAGCCCCTCTCCAGGGACCAACGGGCCCCGTCCTTGGTGTCGGTGATGGTCAGGCCGGACGCCGCGAGCGAGTCGCGGATGGCGTCGGCGGTGGCCCAGTCCTTGGCGGCGCGCGCCTCGGCGCGCTGGTCGAGCAGGGTCGTGACGAGGGCGTCCACGACGGGCGTCAGGTCGCCGGACGCCGACGCCCCGTCCGCCCACTGGGGCGCAGCCGGATCCAGACCCAGGATGTCGAGCATGGCCAGGACAGACCCGTACGCGGCTCGGACGCCCTCGGTGTCGCCCGCGCCCAGCGCCGTGTTGCCCTCCTTGACCGTCGTGAAGAGCACGGCAAGCGCCCCCGGCGTGCCGAGGTCGTCGTCCATGGCTGCGGCGAAGGCCTGCGGGAGGTCGGCGTCCGGTCGGTGGCCGACGGCCTCGCCCGCTCGCGCCAGGAACGAGTCGATGCGCCCGAGCTGGGCGGCCGACTCGGCCAGCGACTCGTCGGACAGCTCGATCGCCGAGCGGTAGTGCGGCCCGGCCAGGTAGAGGCGCACGGCGCGGCCGCCGTACTGCGCGACGGCCTCGCCCACGTCGGCAGTGTTGCCGAGGCTCTTGCTCATCTTCTCGCCCGCCCGGGTGACCCAGGCGTTGTGCATCCACACGCGGGCGAATGGGCGCCCGGCCGCCTGGCTCTGGGCCAGCTCGTTCTCGTGGTGCGGGAAGCGCAGGTCCAGGCCGCCGCCGTGGATGTCGAACTCCGGGCCCAGGTATTTGCCAGCCATCGCCGAGCACTCGATGTGCCAGCCCGGGCGTCCGCGACCCCACGGGGAAGGCCAGGACGCCGTCGCGGGTTCGCCGGGCTTGGTGCCCTTCCACAGCGCGAAGTCGCGGGGGTCGCGCTTGCCCCGCAGGTCGGCCTCCTCGTCGGAGACCATCTCGTCGGCCCGCATGCCCGACAGCGACCCGTAGGCCGGCCAGCTGGCCACGTCGAAGTACACGTCGCCCGAGCCGTCCTCGGTCGCGTAGGCGTGGCCAGCGTCGATGATCTCGCCGATGAGCTCGACCATCTCGGTGACGTGGCCGGTCGCCTTCGGCTCGTACGTGGGCGGCCGGACGCCGAGGGCGCGGATGGCCTCGTGGAACTCGCCCTCGACCCGGTAGCCCAGGGCCCACCACGGCTCGCCTGACTCAGCAGAGATCGCGAGGATCTTGTCGTCGATGTCGGTGATGTTGGCCACGAAGGTGACGTCGTAGCCGGAGTGCTCCAGCCAGCGGCGCAGGACGTCGAAGTTGACCTCCTTGCGGACGTGGCCGAGATGCGGGGGCTTCTGTACGGTCGGGCCGCACGCGTAGATCGAGACCTGGCCCTCGACGAGGGGGCGGAACTCGGTCTTGGCACGCGTGGCGGTGTTGTACAGGTGCAGGCTCACCGGGCAAGCGTACCGAAGCGGACGCTCACCCCTGCGCCCGGCGTCGCAGGGCCTCGATGTCGAGGAAGTCGGGCAGGACCTCGGTACCGGGGGCGAACGCCTCGGACTCCCACGGGTCCTCGGGCATCTCGTCCTCATCGACGAAGCCTTGGGAGGGGTCGAGCGGGTTCGCCAGCTGGCGCTGCTCGCCCAGCGGCGAGAACGACTCGTGCGAGATCACCTCGTCGGGCAGCACGCTCAGCACGTCGCGGACGTAGCCGTGGACGGCCTCGGTGAGCGGGACTTCCCGGTTCTCGCGCTGGCTCTGGTACCAGCGGTAGTCGAGCACCTCGTGGAAGATCTGGGCGGGCTCGCGCTTGCCGGCCAGTTCGGGCGGGATCGCCGTGACCACGGGCTCGAAGGCGTTGGTCAGCCACTGGTGGGCCAGCACCGACTCCTCGACGTGGCCCTGGTTGGTGCGGGCCCGGTAGGTGTCCAGGTCGTTCAGCAGGCGGCGGGCCTGGTTCTCCTCGGTGTCGAGGCCGGTCAGGCGCAGCAGGCGGCGGCTGTGGTGGCCCGCGTCCACCACCTTGGGCTGGATGCTGATGGTGTCCCCGGTGGGGGAGGTGTGGATGTCGAGTTCGGCCACGTCGAAGCCCAGCTCGTTGAGGCGGCGCACGCGCGACTCGATGCGGTACAGCTCGGAGCCGGCGAACCGCTCCAGCCCGGTCAGCTCGCACCACAGGTCGCGGTAGCGGGCCTCGATCTGCTGCACGAGGCCCAGCGGGTCGAGCGACTCGTCGAGCATCCGCCCCGCCTCGAGGTCGGAGAACTCGCCGAACAGGTTGACCATGGCGATCTCGAGGTCGTGCAGCCGCTGGCCGTCCGACAGCCTGTCGTGCAGTTCGCCCGTCTCGGCGTCCACGAGGTAGGCGGCGAACTCGCCGGCGTCGCGGCGGAACAGGATGTTGGACAGGGACACGTCCCCCCACAGGAAGCCGATCAGGTGCAGGCGCGCCAGCAGGACGACCATGGCGTCCAGCAGCCGCGACACCGTCTCGCGGCGGACGCCGGAGGAGAACAGGGAGCGGTAGGGCAGCGAGAACTGCAGGTGCCGGGTCAGCAGGATCGAGTCCAGCGGCTCCCCCTCGGACGAGACCCGATTCGTGACCACGCCGGTGGGCTCCACGGCCGGCGTGCCGAGGCGGTGCAGGTCGGTGAGCATCCTGTACTCGTGCACCGCGGCGGTCTCGATGACCTCCTTGGCCGCGTACACCTCGTCGCCGACCTGGATGAAGCGGACGACGTGGCGGGAGATGCCGCGCGGTAGCGCGACCAGGTGCTCGTGCGGCCACTCGGCCAGCGGCGTGTGCCAGGGCAGGGGCAGCAGCCGGGCGTCCGGTTGGGCAGCCAGGAATCGGGGCACGGGGCCATCCTCTCAGAACGCGACGCCGGGTACCGACGAGCAGGGCCCCCGCACCCGTGGGGGAGCAGGAGCCCTGGTCGGTGCTGAGAGACGTCAGCTGATGCGGTCACCCGTCTTGTTGCTGAACACGTGCATGCGGCCGGCGTCGGGCTCCAGGCGGACGATCTCGCGCTTGGTCAGCGGGTGACGCGACTGGAGGCGCGCCACGATCTGGTTGGCGTTCAGCTTCTCGTCCGCCGACAGGCCCGCGAGGGTGCCGTACAGGTACGAGTCGGCGCCGAGCTCCTCGACCACGGCGATGTCGATGGCGATGCCTTGGCCGTCCTCGGAGGTGTGGAAATGCTCGGGGCGGATGCCGATCGTCAGGTCGGCTTCGCCGTTGGCCTTGGCCAGGATGTCACGCGCGACCGGGACGACGTAGTCGCCCACCTGCACGCCACCGTCGACGACGCTGCCCGCGATGAGGTTCATGGCCGGGGAGCCGATGAAGCCGGCGACGAACAGGTTCCTCGGGGTGTCGTACAGCTCGAGCGGGGACGCCACCTGCTGCAGTAGGCCGTCCTTCATGACTGCGACGCGATCGCCCATCGTCATGGCCTCGACCTGGTCGTGGGTGACGTAGACGGTCGTGACGCCGAGGCGCTGCTGGAGGGCGGCGATCTGCGTACGGGTCGACACACGGAGCTTCGCGTCGAGGTTCGACAGCGGCTCGTCCATGAGGAAGACCTGCGGTTGGCGGACGATAGCGCGGCCCATGGCGACGCGCTGGCGCTGACCACCGGAGAGGGCCTTCGGCTTGCGGGACAGGAAGGACTCCAGGCCAAGCAGCTTGGCGGCCTCGAGGACGCGCTTCTCGCGGTCGGCCTTCGGCACGTTCTGCATCTTGAGGGCGAAGCCCATGTTGTCGGCCACCGTCATGTGGGGGTACAAGGCGTAGTTCTGGAAGACCATCGCGATGTCGCGGTCCTTGGGAGGCAGATCGGTGACGTTGCGGTCGCCGATGTGGATGGCGCCCGCGTTCACCTCCTCCAGGCCGGCGAGCATGCGGAGCGAGGTCGACTTGCCGCAACCGGAGGGGCCGACGAGGACCATGAATTCGCCGTCGCCGATCTCGAGGTTCAGCTTGTCGACGGCCGGGTGGTCGGCTCCGGGGTAGACGCGCGTGGCGTCCTTGAACGAAACGGTGGCCATGCCACACATCCTTTCCACGGGCAGGTACGTGCCCGACGATCCGTAGTGGAAATACTCGGGACGCGCGCTCGCGACCCTTCATGCCATTCAACTCGTCTGTCAGCGCTCCCGCAAGTCGGCCGGCGGGAGTCGTGACCGAAGCGAGATGTTGGACGCCGCGGGCGGCGGTACGGCGAGTATCCTCACCGGGTGACCTCGCAGCCCGCCCCCGACGCACCGGACGACGCAGGCGCGTCCGCCTCGGCCGAGCCCGAGTGGTGGGACAACCCGGCGCTGCCGTGGCGGCACAAGCCCGAGCGGGCGGACATCCTCTGCATGTCGGCCATGTCGATCGTGGCGATCTACTCCCTGGTGATGCTGCCGCTGCGCCCGGTCATCCTCGGGCTGGCCCCGCACGTGCTGGGCTCGCTGGGCTACCGCACCGGACTGGTGCTGGTGGGCGCGCTCGCGGCGGTCGGTGACCGGTGGTGGCCGCTCGTGCTGGTGCTCGGCTCGCTGATGGCCATCAAGTTCGACTGGGTGTACTGGTGGGCCGGACGCCTCTGGGGGCGCAACATCATGAACGTGTGGGCGGCCAACAAGTCGCCCCGCACGCAGCGCCGCTGGGAGAAGATGTGGGACGGCGCCCGCCGCTTCGAGACCCTCGCGATCTTCGTGACCTTCCTCCCGGTCCCGCTGCCCGCGGGCGTGATCTACGCCGCCCTGGGAGCCGCCGGCACCAAGCTGTGGAAGTTCCTCACGGTTGGCTTCCTCAGTGCGCTGGTCACGACCGCCGGCTACATGGCCCTGGGCTACTGGATCGGGGAGCTGGCCGTGCAGGCGGTCGACACCTACGGCCGCTACCTCTGGTACGTGTCCATCGCCATCCTCGTCGGCATGCTCGCGGTGTTCTGGTACCGCCAGAAGAAGGCGGACGCCGCCGTTTCGACCCGGGAGCGCTGACCGGCAGACGAAGGTCGCTCCCGCCTCGACGCGGGGACTCGTAGTCTCCCACCATGCCGCTCCGCGCCACCTGGGCCGCCATGTTCGAGGCCGAGAAGTACCCGCCCCCGCCGCTGACCGGCCTCGGGTTCGCGTGGCGCTACTCCGTGGCCATCGGCGTCTTCTTCACGATGGCCGCCCTGTGGGTGCTGGCCTTCCAGGCCCGGCAGACGGGCGTGATCCTCGACATCCCCATCACCCCCGAGGAGGTCGGCTCCCTGCCGCCCGTCTGGTGGGCCGTCCTCGACCCGATCCTCGGCGCCGTCGGTCTGGCGACCATCCACCTGCGACGCCGTTTCCCGCTGGCGCTGGCCGTGGGCACGGCCGTCTTCTCGTTCGCCTCGGCCTCCATCGCGGCCGTCACCCTGTGGGCCTACATCTCCAACGCCTCGCGCCGGAACCTGCGCAACACCGCGATCGCCTTCGCCGTCACCATGGGGGCGGGCCTGGCCAGCTTCCTGCTGCCCTGGTCGGCGCCCTTCACCTGGAGCAGCCTCGTCTCCGCCGGGCTGTTCACCGTGGCTTGGACGCTGCTCGGCATGTACATCGGCGTCCGCCGCGACGCCGCCGCCGGCTTCCTGCGCCGCGTCGAGCAGGCCGAGGCCGACCGCCAGTTCGCCGTCCTCGCCGAGCGCAACCGGATCGCCCGCGAGATGCACGACGTGCTCGCGCACCGCATCTCGCTCGTCTCGATGCACGCCGGCGTGCTCGCCTACCGCAGTGATCTCCCACCCGAGAAGACCCAGGAGATCGCCTCGATCATCCAGGAGAACGCCCACGCGTCCCTGACCGAACTGCGATCGGTGCTGTCCACGCTCCGCGAGGTCCCGACGCTGGACGCCTCGGGTGGGGTCGTGGCCGCCGGGGTCGCGGCGTCCGGCCCCGTCGCGGCGCCCCAGCCGACGCTCGCCGACCTGCCCGCCCTGCTCGAGGAGGTGCGCGCCTCCGGGCAGCGCCTCGACGTGCAGGACACCCTCGACGCGCCGTCCGTGCCGCTCGTGCTGCAGCGCCACCTGTACCGGATCGTCCAGGAGTGCCTGACGAATGCCCGCAAGCATGCGCCGCGCTCGACGGTGCGGCTCGAGCTGTCCGGCAACCGGCGCGTGGGCATCACGGTGCGGGCGGATAACGAGCTCACCAACCCGACCGCGTCGATCCCCGGTTCGCGGCTGGGCCTGGTCGGCATCACCGAGCGCGCCCAGATGCTGGGCGGGCGGCTGGACGCCGGCGTGAGAGGCGGACGGTTCGTCGTCGAGGCATGGCTACCGTGGGACACGGACTTCAGGAGGAACGCATGACCGACACCATCCGCATCGTGCTCGTCGACGACGACGCCCTCGTCCGGGCGGGGCTGGGGCTCATCCTCGGCGGCTCGCCCGACCTGGAGGTGGTGGCCGAGGCGTCCGACGGCGCGGACGCGCTCGAGGTCGTGCGCCAGCACCGCCCCGACATCGTGCTCATGGACATCCGCATGCCCCGCAAGGACGGCATCGCCGCGACCGAGGAGATCCTCGCCCGCCCGGACGCCCCGCGCGTGATCGTGCTGACCACGTTCGACTCCGACGACCTGGTGCTCAAGGCGCTGCAGGCCGGCGCGTCCGGCTTCCTGCTGAAGGACACCCCGCCCGCCCGGATGGTCGAGGCCATCCGCGCGGTGGACGCCGGGGAGACGACGCTCTCGCCCTCGGTGATCTCGCAGGTGGTCGGGTTGGCGACGAAGTCGGCCGACGACGGGCGTTCGGAGATGGCGCTGAAGCAGCTGGACGCCCTCACCGAGCGCGAGCGCGAGGTCGCCGTGGCCATCGGGCAGGGCAAGTCGAACGCCGAGATCGCCGGCGAGCTCTACATGTCCATCGCGACCGTGAAGGCCTACGTCACCCGCATCTTCTACAAACTTGGCGTCGACAACCGCGTCCAGGTCGCCATGAAGGTGCACGACGCCGGGCTCGTCTGAAGCACTCGCAACGCGGTTCCTCGCTCGTGACGCGGTTGCGATCCGCGTTACGAGGGAGGAAGGGCGGTGCGAGCGCGATGCAGCACCGCCACGAGGAACGCGGACTCCTCGGTGAACAGCTGCAGGTCCCACGTCGAGAAGGCCTGCTTCAGCAGCAGGCCTGAGCTCGCGGCGTCCGTCACGAAGTCGTCGAAGTCGTAGCCGCGGCCGGCGCCGTAGCCGATCACCGCGCGGCCCTCGGGCTTCAGCCAGCCGGCGATGTTCGCCAGCACGTCGCGCCGGGTGTCGGGGTGCAGGAAGCCCATCACATTTCCGGCCGAGAACACGAGGTCGAATTCTTGCGGGGCGTCGGTGGGCAGCACGACGTCGGTGAGGTCGCCCACGACGTAGCGGGGACCGGGGAAGTCCTCCTCGGCTGCCTGGATGAGCACCGGGTCGAGGTCGACGCCGACGACGGTGTGGCCGGCGGCGTGCAGGTAGCCGGCGTGGCGGCCCGGACCACAGCCGGCGTCGAGGATGGTCGAACCCCGCTGGGCCATGGCGTCGATGAGGCGGGCCTCGCCGACAAGGTCCGCCCCGTTGGCGGCCATGTCGCGGAAGCGCTGCACGTACCAGGCCGAGTGGTTGGGGTTGTTGGCCACGGCGTCGGCCCACTTGCTGCGCCGCGCCGCGCGGAGCATGGCGGCGGTCAGGCTGGTCGGGGCGAGCTTGGAGGGGTCCACGAGCCTCCGACAGGATTCGAACCCGCGACCATCCGCTTACAAGGCGGGCGCTCTACCAACTGAGCTACGGAGGCACTGCCCGGCGCGTGCGCGATGGGCCGGGGACCATTGTGCCCGACTCGCGCCCGGCTCGTCAGACCCGCACCACCAACCCCGTCGGTATGGCCGCGACGAGCGCCCCGGCGTGCTCCTTGGCCGCCAGGATCGCCTCCGCGTCGAGTCCGTACGCGGCCGCCCAGGTGCGCCACGTGCGCTCGACCGCCGCGGTCGAGTCGACCAGCGTGCCGTCGACGTCGAACAGGATGGCCTCCACTTCGAACTGCATGGCCTCAACCCCAGGCCGTAGACTGGCTCGCGGCTCCCGAGCCCCGGACGAGGCGACCAGTACCCGGTGAGGACAAGACTGGCAAACCGTGTTCGATGACGGACGCTGTGGGCGTCCGCGGGGTGGGAGGAGTCTGATGGACTGGGTCATCCTGCTCGCCTCCGGCGTGCTGGAGGCGGTGTGGGCCACAGCGCTGGGGGCGTCCAACGGCCTGAAGACGCTGAAGCCGACGGTGGTGTTCGTCGTCGCGTCGATCCTGAGCCTTTACGGGCTGGGCGTGGCGATGGTGACGATCCCGGTCGGCACCGCGTACGCGGTCTGGACGGCCACCGGCGCCACCTTGACTGTCGCGTGGGCGATGTTGCGCGGCACCGAGCCGGCGACCCTGCGGCGCGGCCTGCTGCTGATGGGGATCGTCGCGTGCGTGGTCGGCCTGAAGGTGGTGGGCTGACGTGGCGTGGCTGGTGCTCATCCTCGGCGCGGTGCTGGAAGCCGTGTGGGCGACCGCCCTCTCGCAGTCGAACGGGCTCACCGAACCGGTGCCGAGCGTGGTCTTCCTCGTGGCGACCGTCGCGTCGGTGGTCGGCCTCGGCTGGGCGATGCGGACGATCCCCACTGGGACGGCCTACGCGGTCTGGACCGGCATCGGCGCGGTGCTCACCGTCACGTGGGCCGCGATCAGCGGCGCCGAGCCCCTCTCGCCGGTCAAGGTGGTGCTGCTGGCCGGCACCATCGCGTGCGTCGCGACGCTGAAGGCCGCGGGTGAGCCGGAGGTCAGCCCCTCCGTTCCTCCACCTGGCGCTTGACGAGCTCGCCGGGGGAGTTGCCTTGGGAGGAGCCGAGGACCGGCGGGCCGAAGGCGGCCGGGTCGCGGTTCACGACGACGGCGCGGTCGGACGCCACGGCCGCGTGGCCGGTGCCCACCAAGGTGCCGTCGGCGGCCACGGCGTGGGCGTCCGCGTTATGCCCGCCCTCGCGAGGGATGACGTGCATGATCGCGACGATGATGCCGCCCACGAACAGGCCGACCAGGAACGAGAAGAAGGTGTTGGTCAGCCAACCCATGATCCCGCCCAGAGGCCCGATGGCACCGGCGACCAGCACCTCGGCGTCGTGGACGAAGCCGTAGGGGGCGTGCCAGCCGAGCTCGTCGACGCCGACCAGCAGGATGTGGCCGCCGACCCAGAGCATCGCGATGGTGCCGATGATGCCCAGGGCCGTGAGTAGCTTGGGCATGCCCTTCACCAGCGCGTTGCCGACGCCGGGCGCACGCCCGCTCGCCACGAGGTGGAGGCCGATGTCGTCCATCTTCACGATGAGGGCCACCACGCCGTAGACGCCGATCGTGATCGCGAGGGCGACCAAGGCGAGGATGATGGCGCGGGAGACGATCGGCTCGTTGGCGACCTCGTTGAGCGCGATCACCATGATCTCGGCCGACAGGATGAAGTCGGTGCGGATCGCGCCCGACGTCATCCCCTTCTCCTGGTCGCCGCCCTGCAGCGCGACGGGCGTCTTGTTCTTGGGGTTGTCCTTGCCGTGGCCGGAGACCTTCTCCCAGATCTTCTCGGCGCCCTCGTAGCTCAGGTACAGGCCGCCGAGCATGAGCAGGGGCGTGAGGATCCACGGCACGAACTGGGACAGCACCAGGATGGCCGGGAGGATGAACAGGAACTTGTTGCGCAGCGACCCGATCGCGATCGTCCTGATCATCGGCAGCTCGCGCGCCGGGCTGAAGCCGGTCACGTAGCGGGGGGTCACGGCCGCGTCGTCGATGACGACGCCGGCGGCCTTGGCGCCCGCGCGCCCGGCGGCCGCGGCCACGTCGTCGACCGAGGCTGCGGCCAGCTTGGCCAGAGCCGCGATGTCGTCCAGCAGTGCAGCCAGGCCACCACTCATGGGTTTGTCCTTCTCCGCTCGGTGTGCGCCCCAAGTTTACGGGCACGGGCGGTAGTGCGTGCACCACCGGGCCGCGTGGGGGAGGATGGCCGCATGGATATGCGGATCTCCCTGGTGACCCTCGGTGTCGCCGACCTCGACCGGTCGCGCGCCTTCTACGGCGCGCTCGGCTGGAGCGAGTCGCCCTCACCGGACGGGATCGTCTTCTACCAGGCGGGTGGGCTGGTCGTGGCGCTGTGGGAGCGCTCGGCCCTGGCCATCGACTCCGGCACCCAGGACCTCGACCGCGGTGGCTGGGGCGGTGTGACGCTGGCCGTCAACGTGTCCGAACCGTCCGAGGTCGACCGGCTGATGGCCGAGGCGGCGGACGCCGGCGCGCGCGTGGTGCGCGAGCCCGCGGCGACCTACTGGGGCGGCTACGCGGGCGTGTTCTGCGACCCGGACGACCACCCGTGGGAGATCGCCTACAACCCGTACTGGACGGTCACCGACGACGGCCGGACCCTCGTCGGCGCGGACGGGCGCGGCTGAGCCCGCCGATCGGTTGGCTCAGCGCGTCCAAGCCGGAAGCGCTCGCGCTCAGCCGAGGCCGGGCGCCGAGAGGAAGACCTGCCCCGAGCCGGTGGCCGTGATCGCCGGGCTGCCGGCCGGGATGAACACCGAAGCGCCGCGGGTGAGCTCGAGCGTGTGCACGCTGCTGGCGAGCGTGACGGTTCCTTGCGTGACCAGGGCGATCCGGGCCCCCTCGGGCGCGGGCACCGCGACGCTCGCGCCGGGGGCGACCTCGAGGCGCCAGACGTCGAACTCGTGGCAGTGCGTGGGGTAGTCCCACACGCCGGGGCTGGTCTCGACGCCGTCCATCACCTCAGGGTCGCCCCAGCCGAAGTCGACCACCCGGACGAGCTCGTCGACCGACACGTGCTTGGCGGTGAGGCCGCCGCGCAGGACGTTGTCGCTGCTGGCCATCACCTCGACGCCGGTGCCGCGCAGGTGCGCGTGCATCACGCCGGCGTCGGTGTACATGCCCTGGCCGGGCGCCAGCGTGATGCGGTTCATCAGGAGGGCGGCCAGGATGCCGGGGTCGCGCGGGAAGACGTCGTCCAGCTCGAGGGCCGTGGCCGCGAACGCGCCGAGCTCGCCTCGCTCGTGGCGCAGGGGGACGGCGGCCGCGAGGACGGCGTCCACCACGTCGACGTGGCGCTCCTTCATCGACAGCACCTCGAGGAAGAACTCCTGGAGCCCGACCTCGCCCCCGCGGCCGCGAAGCGGTGCGACGAGGCGGTCGACCAGCGGGCCGGCGCCCAGCGCCTCGAACAGTGCGAACGTCCGGTCCGGGTCGCGGAAGCCGCACAGGGCGTGGAACTCCGTCAGCGCCACGAGGATCTCGGGCTTGGGCCAGTCGTCCTTGTAGATGCGTTGGGGTGAGGTGAGCGGGACGCCGGCGGCCTCCTCCGCGGCGAAACCCTCGCGGGCCTGCTGGCGGGAGGGGTGCGCCTGGAGCGACAGAGGGTGTCGGGCGGAGAGCACCTTCATGAGGAACGGCAGGTTCGGGCCGAACTCGGCCACGCTCGGGGCGCCCAGCAGCTCGGGCCGCTGGGCCACGGCCACGTCGAGAGTGGTGTCGACCAGGGTGGACGGGGCGAGGGGGTGCGCACCCAGCCACAGCTCGGCGACGGGTCGGCCGTCGGGCTGGCTGCCCAGCAGCTCGTGGATGGTGTCGAACGTGCCCCACGGGTAATGGACGAGTGTGCCCCGCAGGTGCTGCATGCCGCGCGGTCCTCCTCTGGTCGGGCCCATCCGGGTGCGGGCGTCCGCCTATTCTTCTCCCCGGACCGGACTCCGGCAAGCCGCCGTGCGCCGTGGCCGTCGCGCGGGCGGTGAATGACACGCCTGTGATTCGTGACGTAGCATGAGGCCATGCCAGTCGTCACCAGCACCGCGTCGGTCGCGCACCTCCAGTCGGGCAGGGCCGCCACGGCGTCCGGCCTGTCGGAGTTCGAAGCCGACCTGCTCGACTTCGAGGCCACCGCGTGGAAGGCCCCCGAGGGCAAGGACGCGGCGATCCTGCAGCGGTTCGACCTGTCGGTCCCGCGCTACTACCAGGAGATCAACGCCCTGATCGACCGCCCCGAGGCGCTCGCTCACGCACCCCTGCTCGTCAAGCGTCTGCGCCGCCTGCGCGACCAGCGCCAGCGGAACCGCTCCGCGCGCCACCTGCCGGTCTCCTCGACGGTCTGAGCGCCCGAACCGAGAGTGCCGACAGCCCCGGCCGGCCCCTGAAGGTCCACACCGCGCCAACGGGCGTCCCCGCCTCGTCGGCGTAGCCGCCGGTCAGCAACCCCGCGTGCCGCTCCAGCGGGTTGTGCCAGGCAGGGTTGCCCGTCCGCGCCAGCGACCAGGCCGACCCGAGCAGGTACGCGGGCAGGAACCACACCCCGGCCACCGAGTACTGGCGCGCGTGCTGCCGCTCGTGCCCCAGCACCCCCGGCGTCCGCGCCTCGAGGCGCTGGATCGTGCTCGCCGTCACCACCACGTCGCCGATCGTGAACGCCCCGGCGTCGGGGAACCGGAAGCGGTAGCCCTCGGCCACGTACAGGCCATGGTCGCCCCGGCGCACCCGCGCGCCGCCGATGCCGGCCACCAGCAGCCCCACCGGCGTCGTCAGGTTGAGCCAGTTCGCCGCGTGGCGAAGGCGGTCGGAGCGGCGCATGGCGTCAGCCTAGGGCCAACCGGGTAGCACTCGCTTGTCTCGAGTGCTAACGGGCTGGTAAACATGTAGTTGGCACTCTCCGGTTGAGAGTGCCACCAGCACCGGCCGTGTGAGACCTGCCGATCAGGTCGTCCGTCGCGGGCACCGTCCGGGGCAAGGCAAAGACATTCGAAAGGGCTGCCGCAGTGGCAAAGCTGATTGAATTCAACGTCGAGGCCCGCCGCGGGCTCGAGCGGGGCATGAACATCCTCGCCGACGCGGTGAAGGTGACGCTCGGCCCGAAGGGTCGCAACGTCGTCCTCGAGAAGAAGTGGGGAGCCCCCACGATCACCAACGACGGCGTCTCCATCGCCAAGGAGATCGAGCTGGAGGATCCGTTCGAGAAGATCGGCGCCGAGCTCGTCAAGGAGGTCGCCAAGAAGACCGACGACGTCGCGGGCGACGGCACCACCACGGCCACCGTGGTGGCCCAGGCCATGGTCCGTGAGGGCCTGCGCAACGTCACCGCCGGCGCCAACCCGATGAGCCTCAAGCGCGGCATCGAGAAGGCCGTCGCCGCCATCGCCGAGGAGCTGGCCGCCCAGGCCAAGCCGGTCGACACCAAGGAGCAGATCGCCGCCACGGCGTCCATCTCCGCCGCCGACCCGACCGTGGGCGAGATCATCGCCGAGGCCATGGACAAGGTGGGCAAGGAGGGTGTCATCACCGTCGAGGAGTCCAACACCTTCGGGCTGGACCTCGAGCTCACCGAGGGCATGCGCTTCGACAAGGGCTACATCTCCCCGTACTTCGTGACCGACGCCGAGCGCATGGAGGCCGTCCTCGACGACCCCTACATCCTCATCGCCAACAGCAAGGTCTCGAACCTGAAGGACCTCCTTCCCGTGCTGGAGAAGGTCATGCAGGCCGGGCGTCCGCTTCTCGTCATCGCCGAGGACGTCGACGGTGAGGCCCTCGCCGGCCTGATCGTCAACAAGATCCGCGGCACCTTCAAGTCGCTGGCCGTCAAGGCCCCCGGCTTCGGTGACCGCCGCAAGGCCATGCTCGGTGACATCGCCATCCTCACCGGTGGCCAGGTCATCTCCGAGGAGGTCGGCCTCAAGCTGGACGCCGTGACCGTCGAGCTGCTCGGCCGCGCGCGCCAGGTCATCGTCACCAAGGACGAGACCACCATCGTCGACGGTGCCGGCGACTCCGCGCAGATCGAGGGCCGCGTGGCCCAGATCCGCCGCGAGATCGAGAACTCCGACTCCGACTACGACCGCGAGAAGCTGCAGGAGCGCCTCGCCAAGCTGGCCGGCGGCGTGGCCGTCATCAAGGTCGGCGCGGCCACCGAGGTCGAGCTCAAGGAGCGCAAGCACCGCATCGAGGACGCCGTGCGCAACGCCAAGGCGGCCGTCGAGGAGGGCATCCTCGCCGGTGGCGGCGTCGCGCTGCTCCAGGCCGCTGCCGCGGTCAAGGAGAAGGTCTCCTCCGAGCTCGAGGGCGACGAGAAGATCGGCGCCCAGATCGTCTTCACCGCGGCCTCGGCCCCGCTGAAGCAGATCGCCGAGAACGCCGGCCTCGAGGGCGGAGTCGTGGCGGAGAAGGTCTCCGGCCTCGAGCCGGGCAAGGGCCTCAACGCAGCGACCGGCGAGTACGTCGACATGCTGGAGGCGGGCATCCCCGACCCGGCCAAGGTGACCCGCTCGGCCCTGCAGAACGCGGCGTCCATCGCAGCGCTGTTCCTCACCACCGAGGCCGTCATCGCGGACAAGCCCGAGAAGGCTCCCGCAATGCCGGCCGGTGGCGACGACATGGGTGGCATGGGCTTCTGACCCACGCCGCACGGCGCAACGCAACACCCGACCACAGGGCGTCCCGCACACGCGGGGCGCCCTGTGGCGTCGTCAGGGTCTTTTAAGACGCGGGCAGGGCGGCAGGGCGACCCCGTCCAGCCACGCGGCCAGCAGCGCCGACTGGTCGGTCCCGGTGACGCGCGCCACGTGGTCGACGAACGCGCGCGTCGTGACCACCTCGTGGTCGGCCACCCACGTGCGGCAGGCGGTGAAGAACGACTCGTCGCCGAGTGCTGCCCTGAGCGCGTGCAGGGTCAGCGCCCCGCGCTTGTACACCCAGTCGTCGAACATCGCGGCCATGCCCGGGTTCGACAGCGGCGTGGCCTGCTTCTGCATCGGGAGTGCCTTGTGGTGGCGGGCGGCGCGCTCGTCGGCGCTCCCCAGGCCGCGGTGCTCCGACCAGAGCCACTCGGTGTAGCAGGCGAAGCCCTCGTGCAGCCAGATGTCGGACAAGAGCGCCGACGTGACCTTGTTGCCGAACCACTGGTGGGCGAGCTCGTGCACGACGAGCCGCTCGTTGTCCCACGTGTCGGCCAGGTGGTTGGTGCCGAAGCTCGCCATCGCCATCGCCTCGAGCGGGATCTCCAGCGGCTCGTCCACCACCACCGCACGGTAGGAGTGGAACGGGTACGGCCCGAACCAGCCCTCGAGGGCGTCCAGCATGGTGGGCAGCCGCAGGAGGGGGGACGCCCCGGCCACGACCGTGGCGCGCGGCCGCACGAGCGTGACCCTGTCGCCCGAGCCGGGCAGGGCCTGATCGACCAGGCGTCCGATCACGAGGCTCACGAGGTAGGGCGCGGTGGGGGCGTCCTCGACGAAGACGGACGTGGTGCGCCCGGCCCGCGTCGTGGTGCTGGCCGTCCGGCCCGTGGCGACGGCGGTGTACTCGGCCTCGGTGGTGACCGCGATGCGGTAGGTGGCGCGATCGTCAGCACGGTCGTTGCAGGGGTAGAACGACGGGGCACCGTAGGGCTGCGAGGCGACGAGGATGCCGTCGGTGAGTTCCTCCCAGCCGGCGGGGCCGTGGGCGCCCGGGACCGGGCCCGGCTTGCCGCTGTAGCCGACCTGCAGGGTGGTGCGCTCGCCGACGGCCAGCGGGGCCGACAGCTGGACCGTGAGGACGCGCGCCTTGTGGACGTACTTGGGCGGTTTAGCGCCGCCGACGCGCACCTTGTCGACGTGGAGGCCGCTCAGGTCCAGCCGCAGCGTGGTGACGGGGTGCAGGGCGCGGATCGTGAGGGTGGCCGTGGCGTCCAGGCGGTTGGTAGCGGTGCGGTAGTCCAGCTTGAGGTCGTAGTGCTCGACCGCGTAGGAGACGTCACCGTGCCCGGGCAGGTAGGGATCAGGGACGACGCGCACCGGACGATCCTGCCACATCGGCCCACGGGCCGATCGGGTTGCCGATCCACCGCGTGCGGCGCGGCACGGACTCACCGCGCATCACCAGCGACGCCGGCCCGATCGTCGAGTGCCGGCCCACGGTCGCGCCGGGCAGCACGACGCTGTTGGGGGACAGCGTGGCTCCGGACTTCACGACCACCGTGTCCAGCGCCAGCACGCGGTCGTGGAACAGGTGGGTCTGCACCACGACGCCGCGCGAGATGGTCGCGCCCGGGCCGATCTCGACGAGGTCGGGCTCGGGCAGCCAGTACGTCTCGTTCCACACCCCGGCGCCGATGCGGGCGCCCATGGTGCGGAGCCAGACGTTCAGCAGCGGCGTCCCGGTGGCCCAGCGGGCGAACCAAGGGGCGGTCACCAACTCGACGAACTGGTCGGCCAGCTCGTTGCGCCACACGAAGGAGCTCCACAGCGGGTGCTCGCCCGACTCGACCCGGCCGACCAGCAGTCGCTTGGGCAGAACCGACAGCCAGGTCGACAGGTAGCCGGCCACCACGAGCACGACCCCGCCCAAGGCCACCGCCAGCCACCACGAGACGGACGCCAGCGCCAGGAGTGCGGCGACGACGCCGACGCCCAGTGCCATCGACACCATGACCGCGACGATGCGGAAACTCTCGACCACGGCCCGCGCCACGCGCAGGCGGCGGGGCGGGTCGTAGGTCAGGGACTCGTCGACGTCCTGCACCGCGCGTCGCAGGGGAGCGGGCGGGGAGCCGATCCACGAGGTGGTCTTGCGCGCCAGAGCGCGCGGCGGCGCGGACGACAGCACCGCGACCAGACCCCGTGCCGGCACCTTGCGGCCGGGGGCGGCCATGCCGGAGTTGCCGAGGAACGCGTGCTTGCCCACGCGCGTCCGGGCCGTTCGCAGCCAGCCGCCGCCGAGCTCGTAGCCGCCGACGAGGGTGTCGTCGGCCAGGAACGACCCTTCGCCGACCGACGCCAGCTTCGGGATCATCAGCACGGTGGACGCCTCGGCGTCCTTCCCCATCTCGGCGCCCAGCAGCCGCAGCCACACGGTGGTGAACCAGCCTGCGTACAGCGGGTAGAGCCACGTGCGGGACTCGTCGAGCACCCGCACGGTCGACCACGCCGCCAGGCCGCGGCCCGAGTGCACCGGAACGGGCCCCTCGGTGACGAAGGGCGCCAGCGCGCGGACCAGGCCGAGTACGAGCAACGCGACGAGGGCGAACCCGAGCAGCACGGCGAGCGGCAGCAAGGCCAGGGCGTGCCCGAGCAGGGCGGTGATGCCGGCACCGGCCGGCGCGGTCGCGAGCACCAGTGCCACGCCCGCGGCCAGTCCCGCGACCGGGATGCCCCCGATCACGAGCGAGGCGGCCACGTAGCCGAACCACCACGCCGGACGCCGCGGGGGCGGTGCGCCCCACGGCCCGCGGGCCTGGCGCTTGGCCTTCGCAGCGGGGGACCCTGTCCAGTACTCGCCGGCGGGGACGTCGCCGACCACCGCCGAGCCGGGCCCGACCTCGGCGCCTGCGCCGACCACCGTGTCGGGGCCGAGGGTGGAGCGCATGCCGATGCGGGCGTCCTCTCCGATCGTGATGCGGCCCACGTGCAGGGTGTCGCCGTCGAGCCAGTGGCCCGCGAGGTCGGTCTCCAGCTCGAGGGTCGCGCCGTCGCCGATGGTCAGGTGGCCGGTGACCGGGGGCAGGGCGTGCAGGTCCACGCCGCGCCCGACCTGCGCCCCGAGTAGGCGGGCGTACCAGGCCATGCCGGGTGCGGCCGCGTTGCTGGTGGCCATCAGCTCCTCCTGGAGGCGCTCGGCCAGCCAGATGCGCAGGTGCGCTCGCCCGCCGCGCGGGTACCTACCGGGCACGACGGGCGCCAGCAGGACGCGGGCGCCCAACGCCGCCAGCACCATGCGCCCGGGTGGAAGCACGAACAGGACCCAGCCGAGCGCCACCAGCCACCACGGGACGGCCGCCACGGGCAGGGCGAGCCACCCGGCGAGGTTCACGCCGGTCGCCAGCCACGTCAGCCAGCGCAGGGCGCCGACCCCGCGCAGCGGGACGATCGCGATCAGCTGCGCCACGCGGGTCCGGCGCCGGACGGGCTCGACCCGGTCGTTCAGCGGGACGTCGGGGGCCTCCATCGCCGTGAGGTGGGCGGCCATCGCGCCGAGGGAGGCGTGGTCGTAGATGTCGGTGACACCGGCCTCGGGGAACCGCCGCCGGATGCCGGCCAGCAGGTGCGCGACGGCCAACGAGGTGCCGCCCAGGTCGAAGAAGTCGGCCGCCGGATCGGACACCACGGTGCCCAGGGTGTCGGCCCACAGCCCGGCGAGCCAGGCCTCGTCCTCCGTCAGTGCGGCGGCCTCACCCGACGCCGCCGACTCGGCCGGGCCGCCGGACAGGGGCCACGGCAGGGCGTCCCGGTCGATCTTGCCGGAGGTGCGCGTGGGCAGGTCGTCGACGACCGCCAGCCGGGGGACCAGTGCCGCCGGCAGCTGCTCACGCAGGATCGCCGTGGCCGCGTGGGTGTCGAAGTCGGGGTCGGCGGCGAGGTAGCCGACGAGCACCTGCGTGCCTGCGGCGGTCTTTCGCACGGCCGCTGCGCCGCCCCGGACGCCGGGCAGCGCCGACAGGGCGGCGTCCAACTCGCCGAGCTCGATGCGTCGGCCGCCGACCTTGACCTGGTCGTCGGCGCGGCCGAGGAACAGCAGGCCCTGGGGGTCGTCGACGACGAGGTCGCCGGAGCGGTAGGCGCGCTCCCAGCCGAGCGAGGGCATGGGGGCGTACTTCTCGGCGTCCTTCACGGGGTCGAGGTAGCGGGCCAGGCCGACGCCGCCGATGACGAGCTCGCCCTGCCCGCCTGGCTCGACGGGGTTGCCGTCGTGGTCGACGACCGCGAGGTCCCAGCCGTCCAGGGCCCAGCCGATGCGTACCGTCTCGTGCGCGTGCACGCGGGCCCCGCAGGCGACGACGGTGGCCTCGGTGGGGCCGTAGGTGTTCCAGACCTCGCGGTGCTCGGTGGCGAACCGGATGCCGATCTCGGGCGGGCAGGCCTCGCCGCCGAGGATGAGCAGGCGGACGCGCTCGAGGGCGTCCGCCGGCCACAGCAGCACCAGGGTGGGCACCGTGGACACGATCGTGAGGCGGTGGGCGACCAGCCACGGCCCGAGGTCCATGCCGGACTTCACCAGCGAGCGAGGGGCAGGCACCAGACAGGCGCCGTAGCGCCAGGCGAGCCACATCTCCTCGCACGAGGCGTCGAACGCGACCGACAGCCCCGCCATCACGCGGTCGGTCTCGTTGATCGGGTCGTCCTGGCAGAACAGCCGTGCCTCGGCGTCCACGAAGGCGGCCGCCGAACGGTGCTGCACGGCGACGCCCTTGGGCTTGCCGGTGGAGCCGGAAGTGAAGATGATCCAGGCGTCGTCGTCGAGCTGGACCTCGGGCAGCGCCTCCCGTGCCTGCCGCCGTGGGCCACGGGTCGTCAGGGACAACCCGTTGCCGAGCACCCCAGCGACCGCGGCCTCGTCGAACACGGTGCGGGCCCGCTCATCGGGGTCGTCGGCGTCCACCGGGACGTAGGCCGAGCCGGCCAGCAGGATGCCCATGATCGCGACGTAGAGATCGGTGGTGCCCGAAGCGATGCGGACGCCCACGCGGTCGCCCCGCCCGATGCCGGCTGCGGCGAGTTCGACCGCGACCTCCTCGGCCGCCCCGGCGAACTCGGCGTAGCTGAGCACCTCCACGCCGTTGTCGAGGGCGTGCGCGTCGCCCACGGCGTCCACGGTGGCGCGGAAGACGTCCACGAGCGTGCGGGGCGGCGGGGCGAGGTGGGCGCGGAGCTGCGTCACGGGGGTTGGCTCCTCCTGGGTTCCAGCGTTACCGATGTATCGCCAGCGATGTATCGTACCGCATCCGGGTGAACGGACGGTGACACGCCCGCAGCGCGATGTGCGGCGGTGCTGCCCGGTCTCGCGCACCGCGTCCGGCAAGATGGGGGCATGAGCGGGACGCTGGAGGTCCGGGTGCTGGCCGCGCACGACGCCGTGCCCGCGGAGGCCGGGGGAGCCGACCGCCTCGAGGTTGTGGGGGAGCCGGTGGACGACGCCCGTTCGCCCGAACCACGCGCGGTGGCGGCGATCAGGGACAGGACTAACATCCACCTGCGACCGGTGGTGCGGCTGCGCGAGGGCTACTCGACCGACGGCGGCGAGCTGGTCCGGCTGCGCGGCCTGGTGGCCGCCTACCTGGACGCCGGCGCTGACGGCCTCGTGTTCGGGTTCCTCAACGGGCTGGGCGAGGTGGACGCCGAGGTCATCGGCGCGCTGATGGACGGCTTCACCTGCCCGTGGACCTTCTCCCGCGCCTTCGACACCGTGCTCGACTCCGACGACGCGTGGACCGCGGCGCGGCGGTTGCCGGGCCTCGACGGCGTCCGGACGGCCGGCTCGGCCCGCACGCTGGAACACGGCCTGGACGACCTCGTCCGCCGCGCCAAGACGGACGCCGAGGTCGCGGCCCTGGTCGTCGCCGACGGCCAGCTCCACCCCGACCACGTGCCGTGGTTGGCGCGCGCGGGCGTCCGGCAGTTCCACCTGGACGACCAGGTCCGGCCCGGCGGCTCCCGCAAGGCCTACGTCGACGAGGCCCTCGTCCGCTCGTGGCGCACGCTGATCGACACGGAGGTGGCGCACGCCGTGCGGCGTGTCTGAGTGACGGTCCTCGCGCCTGTGCGACAAGCCTGAGTGACGGTTCGCGCGCCGGGCGACAAACCTGAGTGACGGTTCCCGCGCCGGGCGACAACCTGAGTGACGGTGCCCGCGCCGGGCGACAAACCTGAGTGACCGGTTGCACGCCAGGGCGTGGGTTCTGCCGCTCAGGTTTGTCACCCAGGGTGCAGGGTCGTCAGCCAGACTTGTCGCCCGGGGGCGCGTCGAGGACCACGCGGACGCCCTTGGGCGCCCGTCCTCTGTGTGTCACCAAGGTGGCAGCGAGTTCGTCGAGGAAGCGTGTGGGGGATTCGGCGAGCGCGGTCGGCGTCACCCCGATCACGGCCAGACCGACAGCGGTGTACCGGTTGTCCGCCTGGACGGTGGCGTTCCAGCGGTCTCGGCCGTCCGGGGCCTCACCGTCGTGGAATGCGCGGGAATGCACCTGGACGACGACCCCTTCCTCCTCGAAGTACCCGTCCGGGCGTCCGATGAGCACGCCCGACTCATCTTCGAGGCGCGGGTTGGGGAGCATGCGCGGGAACCGGGGGTCCTCGGCCACCAGCGTCCCCAGCGTGGCCTCGGGCAACGACCAGGCGCCGCGGCGGAATGCCGCACACCCGTCGGTGACGGCGCCGAGGCCGATCCAGCCACTGGCGGTCACCTCGGCGTCCAACCTGTCGAGCGTGGTGAGCCTTCGTTGCAGGGCCGCGATCGTCCAACCGGTGATGTCCCGGGCCGATGCCTCCTTGTAACGGGCGGCGTCCACCAGTGCGCGCTCCACCGGCGCGACCGCGATGTCGTCGCGGACGGACGCGCGGGGCGCCCGTCGTGTACGGCGCAGTTCCATGCCGTGAATCGTTTCGCGGTTCCGTCCGTTCCGCCGGGTGAGGAACCGTGTGATGGGGGAGAACGCCGTGAGGGCGAGGCCGTGTCGAGCCAGGGCTCGCGTGCCGGTGAGGGCAGTGTCATGGCCGGCCCAGAGCCAGCCGGCCACGGTGATGTCGTCCACGGCGACGTGGCTTTGATGGGGGAGGTAGACGCGAGGGAGGACGCGCGAGCCCGTCGTGGCGACCAGGTGGGAGAGCGCGGAGTAGGTCCAGCCGGCGGCGAGGAGCTGCGAGGTCGTCGCGAAGCCGCGTTGACCATCGATCTCGGGGAATCGTGGATGGGGCATGCCGTGACAATGGGCAGTCCGGGTCGATTCTGGTCACTCAATCCGAGGACCTGTGGAAAACGCGGACGATCCACAGGTCGTGCGGCGGGTCTGGCTGATCCTCCATCAATCCGGGTTGCGTATCTGAGTGACCAAACACGCGCCCCAGCGCGGCATCCGTCAGCCAGATCTGTCACCCGGGGCTGAGTGGCGTCACTCAGACACGCGACCCACGCGCCAGCACCCCAGCCCCGTCACTCAGATCCGTCGCCCACTCAGATCGAGTGGTCCTCCGGGACCGGCGCCGCGGGCGGGGGCTCGGGGTGGTCGGAGCGTCCCGGCTCGATGTGAACGACCGTCTGGCACTCGGGGAACGTCGCACCTACGGCCGCCTCGATGTCGTCGGCCAGGTCGTGGCTGCGGGCGACCGTCCAGTGTCCGGGGACGACCACGGTGGTCTGTACGAACCGCTGGCGGCCCGACTCGCGGGTGCGCAGGTCGGTCACGGTGACCCGGTCGTCGCCGATCACGCCGTCGATGGCGGAGCGGATCGCGGTGACCTCCTCGGCCGGCAGGGCGGCGTCCAGCAGGCCGACCGACGAGCGGCGCAGCAGCTTGCCGCCGGTCCAGAGGATGTTGACGCCGACCACGAGGGCGACGACGGGGTCGATCCACAGCTGGTCGGGGAAGACGAACAGCAGGCCGATGCCGACGATGACACCGACCGTGGTCCACACGTCGGTGAGCAGGTGGTGGCCGTCGGCCTCCAGCGTGATCGAGCGGTGCTTGCGGCCGGCGCGGACGAGGATGGCCCCTACCACCAGGTTGATGAGAGTGGCCACCACCGACAGCACGAGGCCGATGCCCACCTCCTCCAGCGGTTGCGGGTTCGCCAGGCGCTGGATGGCGGTGACGATGATGCCGGCGGCCGCGACGAAGATCAGCGCGCCCTCGACCAGCGAGGACATGTACTCGGCCTTGCCGTGCCCGAAGTCGTGGTTGTGGTCCGCCGGCTTGCCCGACACGATCAGCGCCCACAGGGCGACCATGGCGGCGAGCAGGTTGACGATGGACTCCATGGCGTCGGAGAGGAAGCCGACAGAGCCGGTGATCCAGGCGGCCGCGAACTTGATGGACACTGTCAGCACAGCGGCGATGATCGAGAGCACGATGAAGCGCAGCAGGAACTTCGTCGACACCTCCGCCTCGGCGGTGGGCACGTTGCTCTGCATGGTGGATCCTCTCGGGTGGGCCCAGAAAAGGTTAGTCGCGGCGCGCGGGATCGTGCCGGCGTTGCCATCTGATGCGCTCGACCGGTGGGGGCTCAGATCGGGACGGTCGACTCCTCGACGCGGCCGACGTCGCCGGGCCACGCGTCGGGCGTGCCGGCGGACGCCACCACCTCGGGCAGGTTGCCCGGCCAGACCTCGTCCGGCAGGTCGGCCAGCCCGTCGAGCGGGAGCCACGCGTGGCCGGCGAGCGTGCGCAGCTCGTGGGGGGTGTGGCCGGCGGTGTCGACCTCGAACCGTTCGGTGCGCAGCACGTAGAAGCACTCGGACTGCTCGCACACCTGGTCGGAGTAGCCGTGCGCGGCCACCCGGCGCATGACCGGCCCCACGAGGTCGGACGCGCTGGCCCGCAGCCCGGTCTCCTCCTCGAGCTCGCGCAGCGCGGTCTGCTCCTCGGTCTCGCCCGGGTCCATGCCGCCGCCGGGCGTCACCCACCACCGCGACCCCGGGATGCCCGGGTCGGTGTCGGCGAACAGCAGGACGTGGGTCCCGTCGGTGACGACCACCCGGACGCCACGGCGGGTCTTGAACGGGCGCTGCCCGGGGGGAACAGGCGTGAACGTCCGCGACCGGAACGGCTCGCTCACAGGCCCTCCTCGGGCGGCTCTCCCCGGCGCATCGCATCTCCGACGATGAGCGGGACGACGATGACCAGCGCCAGGCACGCCAGCTGAGCCCACCCGGTGGAGGCGTCGTACCAGGTGAACAGGTCGAGCGCCCCGTAGTAGCTGAACTGGCCGATCAGCCCCAGCAGGAAGCTGCCCAGGATCGACCCGGAGAACACCCGCCCGACCACGCGCCGGCGGTACCGGACGCGGACCGCCAGCACGGACGCCACGAACAGCAGCGCGAGCGACAGCGGCGCCACGAGCGCCCCGACGCCGAGGGTGATCAGGACGGCCGGGGTCGTGTTGCGGGCGATGGCTCCGACCGTGACGGGCTCGAAGCGACGCGGCGCGCCGGGTCGCTCCCACGGGGCCGGGCCCGGTTGGGGGAAGCCGCCCGGGTTCACCTGGGCCGGCGGCCACGTCGGCGGCGGCCCGGGGACGTTGGAGAGCGGCGGCGGCGCGCCCGGCGGGAACGGCTGCTGCGGTGCCCACGGCGGGGGAGCATCGACCGGTCGGCCCGGCGCCTGCGGGGCGCGCGCGTGACCCCACGCCGAGGCCGGGGGCGGCAGGGCCGGGTAGCCGTCCGGACCCATCTGCGGGATGGGAGCCGGGATCGGCGGCGCCCCCTCGGGCGGGGCGAGGGGGACCGGCTCGCCGTCGGGCGGAGGCAGCGTGCGCGGCGACCACGACGTCATCGGGGTGGACGCCACGTCGAACGCCTGGTGCGGGTCGCGGGTGGGGGCGCTGGGCGGCGCGACGGCGTCCAGCGGCGCGGCGTCCGGGGCGGCGTAGGTGGGCTGATGTGGCGGCGCGGGAGGCTCGGGTGCCGTGGCCGGGACGTCCGGCGGGGCGAGGTCGGGCAGGCGCGTGGCGTCCGGCTCGACGAACACGTCGGGGCGGTGGGTGGGCGCGTACTCGGGGCCGTCGGTCCAGTTGGCCACGGCATCCTCCTTCCGCGCGGTGCGCGTTCAGGGTACCCGAGGGCGCGTGGCGGCCGGTTGTCCGGCTCCGGTACGATGAGTCGGTCCCCAGTGTGACCAATCAGGAGTGAGTGCCATGCCGACCGGCCGCGTGCGGTTTTTCGATGCCGACAAGGGCTTCGGGTTCATCGCCAAGGATGGCGGGAGCGACGAGGTGTACGTGCACGCATCCGCGCTGCCCGCGGGCACGGCGACCCTGAAGAAGGGCCAGCCCGTCGAGTTCGGCATCATCGACGGACGCCGTGGCGAGCAGGCCATCTCGGTGCGCCTCCTGGAGGCCCCCGTGTCGCTGTCGAAGGCCCAGCGCAAGTCGCCGGACACGATGGCCGTCATCGTCGAGGACCTGATCAAGATGCTTGACTCGATCGGCAACGGCTACCGGCACCACCGGCACCCCGACGCCAAGCACGCCGCCAAGACCGCCCAGGTACTGCGCGCGGTCGCCGACGAGTTGGAGCTGTGAGCGTGGCGACGAAGACAATCGAGCTGGACGCCGCCTGCGCGGCCGCCGTCGACCTGGCCCGGGCCGCCGCCGAGGGGCGGGCGGACGTCGCCGGCGTCGGCGAGCACCTGGCCGTCGTGGGCGAGGACAGCCGCGTGGCCACCCACTACTTCGCCGTCGAGCACCCCGGCTACCACGGCTGGCGCTGGGCCGTGACCGTCGCCCGCGCCGCGCGCGCCCGCGTCGTCACCGTCAGCGAGGTCGTCATGCTGCCCGGCGAGGGCGCGCTGCTGGCCCCCGCGTGGGTGCCGTGGTCCGACCGCATCCAGGCCGGCGACGTCACCCCCGGCGTCCTCATGCCGACCGCCGACAACGACCCGCGCGTCGAGGCGGGCTTCACCGGGGGCGACTCGGCCCGCGACACCGAGCCGGCCGAGTGGGCCGCCACCCGCGCCGTGGTCGCCGAGCTGGGCCTGGGCCGCGAGCGCGTGATGAGCCAGTACGGCCGCGACGAGGCCGCAGACCGCTGGGTCGAGGGCGAGGGCGGCCCGCACAACGAAATGACCAAGCAGGCGCCGGGCGTCTGCCAGGGCTGCGCCTACTTCGTCCGCCTCACGGGGTCGCTGGGCCGCCAGTTCGGCGTCTGCGCCAACGAGTTCTCGCCGCAGGACGCGCACGTCGTCACCGTCGATCACGGGTGCGGCGCGCACTCCGACGTCGTGGAGCCGCAGCGCGGGGTCGACCTGCCGCGTCCGGTGTGGGACACCATCTCCACCGACGACCTGCTTTTCGACTGACACCCGAGACGGCCCGATCCATCGGTAGCGATGGGCCGTAGGCTGCGCTCCATGTCTTCCACCACAGCTCCTGTCGCGCCGGCGTCCGGGCTCGACGGGTACTTCGGCATCTCGCGCCGGGGTTCGTCGATCGCCCAAGAGGTCCGCGGCGGCCTCGTGACCTTCTTCACGATGGCCTACATCATCGCCCTGAACCCGCTCATCATCGGTACCACCCCCGACAAGGACGGCAACCTCGTGAGCGGCCTCTCGGCCGCCGACCCGGCCAACATCGGGCCCACCATCGCCATGGTCGCGGCCGCGACGGCCCTGGTCGCCGGCATCATGACAATCCTCATGGGCGTGGTCGGCCGCTTCCCGCTCGCGTTGGCGACCGGCCTGGGCCTCAACGCCATGCTCGCCTACGTGATCGCCCCGCAGGTCACCTGGCCGCAGGCCATGGGCCTGGTCGTGTGGGAGGGCATCATCATCCTCGTCCTGGTGCTCACTGGGTTCCGCGAGGCGGTCTTCCGCGCCGTGCCGCGCCCGCTGCGCACCGGAATCGCCGTCGGCATCGGCCTGTTCATCACGCTGGTCGGCCTGGCCGACGCCGGCATCGTCCGCCCCGGCAGCCCGCTGCTGCAGATGGGCGTCAACAACCACCTGCTCGGCTGGCCGATGGCGGTCTTCGTGGTGGGCCTGATCCTGCTCGTGCTGCTGTTCGTGCGCCGCGTCCCCGGCGCGATGCTCATCACGATCGTGAGCCTGACCGTGCTGGGGGTCATCCTCGAGGCCGTGCTGAAGATCGGGGCGAACCTCCCCGACGGTTCCAACCCCACCGGCTGGATGCTCAACGTGCCCGCCATCGAGGGTTCCGTGTTCAGCCTGCCCGACCTCTCCCTGCTCGGCCGGGTGGACATCTTCGGTGCGTTCACCGTCGGCCCGGAGGTCACGATCGCCATGCTGATGACGGTCTTCGCGCTGCTGCTGGCCGACTTCTTCGACTCGATGGGCACCATCGTGGCCGTGGGCGCCGAGGGCAACCTGCTCGGCGAGGACGGCAACCCCGAGCGCACCCGCGAGATCCTCGTGGTCGACTCGCTGGCCGCCGTGGCCGGTGGCCTCGGGTCCGTGTCGTCGAACACCTCCTACATCGAGTCGGCCGCCGGCGTCGGCGAGGGCGCCCGCACGGGCTTGGCCTCCGTCGTCACGGGGATCGCGTTCCTGCTCAGCCTGTTCCTGGCCCCGCTGGTCAAGCTGGTGCCGTCCGAGGCCGCGGCGCCCGCACTGGTGTTCGTCGGCTTCCTGATGCTGAGCCAGGTCATCCATGTCGACTGGACCGACCCGGAGGAGGGCTTCCCCGCCTTCATCACGATGATCGCCATGCCGTTCACCTACTCGATCACGGTGGGCATCGGCGCCGGCTTCATCTTCTACGTGCTCATCAAGCTCGTCCGCGGCAAGGCGCGCGAGGTGCACCCGCTGCTGTTCGCGGTGGCGGCGGCCTTCGTGCTGTTCTTCGCCGAGGGCGTGATCGGCGCGCTGATCAGCTAGTCAGCAGCGGTACCACACGACGAGGTCGGGCGCTGGGCGTCCGGCCTCGTCGGCGTCTGGGGCGCCGTTGGTGTAGACGCCCAGCCAGCCCGCCACGCGGCGGGCGAGGGCGTGCTCGCCCTCCAGCTGTCCGACCGCCTCGCCCCAGGCGGACGCCATGGCCACGGCCACACGGTTGCGGACGTACCCGTCGGCCATCCCCGGCAGCAGCTTGATCGGGAGCGCGGTGTCGCCCTTGAACAGCTGACGCAGGCCGTACCTGCTCGGCAGCCCCGCCGCGGCCATCGCGAAGTCGAGGTCGTCGATCGTGCGGTCGTCCGCCTCGAAGGCGAGGCTGTCGCGCGCGGTGGCGGCGACGAAGGCGTCCACGAGCGCCCAGGCGGCCTCGCGGCGGTCCGGCGGCACCTCGCGGCCGTGGGTGACGTCGTGGAGGTCGCGCCCGGTCGGGACGCCGGGCCGGACGACGGGTGCGCCCACCGCGCGCCGGGAGAAGGGGCCGAGCTTGCCGAGCAGCCCGCCCTCGCGGCGTCCTGGTGCCGGGGCGGGCGGCCACGTCGCGAGCGCGACGCTGCGCAGGCGGTCGACGGCGGCGTCCGTGCCCGAGAAGACGTCCCGCAACTCGTCGATGCTGATGGCGTGGAGGCTGACGGTGCCCATGGCCCCAGCCTGCCAGACGGCGACCCCGGGCAGGCCCTCTGGGGGTCGCCGACTAGACTGGCGCGGTGAAGCTCAAGGCGCGAAACCGGATCGTGACGGCAGCCCTCGTGCTCCTGCTCCTCCTGGTCGTCTTCGGTGCCCTGCTCTCGGGCGCGCCCCCCGCACGCGCCGCCGAAGCCTTCACCCTCACAGTCCGCTCCGCCCCGGTCGGCATGGCGACCGACCATGAGCGCTCCCGCTACTGGCTGCTCGACAAGGCGTCCGGACGCCTCTCGCTCACCGCGCTCGGGGCCGACGGGGCGGTGCAGGGCCACATGACCTCCCGCGACACCCTCGTGAACGCGACCGGATTGGCCTACGACGCCGGCGAGCTCTACGTGGGCGACGTCGGCGGCGAGCGCCCCGAGGTGACCGTCTACCAGGTGATGGAGCCGTGGCCGGCCACGGACATCCTCAAGGCTGTCCCGTTCGTGCTCACCTACCCCGACGGCGTGCACGTCGGCACCGCGATCCTGCTCGACCGCGACGGACGCCTCTATGTCGTCACCGGCGGCGACGCCCCCGGCATCTACGCCGCCCCGGTCGCGCCGTCCAGCTCCGAACCCAACGTGCTCGAGCGGGTGGGGGACGCCCCGGCCGGGACCACCGACGCCACCGTGCTGCGCGACGGGCGCTGGGTCGTGCGCACCGCGACCACGCTGGTCACCCTCGACGCCACCACCCACGAGCCCATCGGCGAGGTGGAGATCGGCGTCGAGGAGACCGGGCAGGTGCTCGCCCAGGGCTTGGCTGACGACACCGTGCTCACCGCGATGGGCCCCGGCGGCCTCGTGACGAGCACCGAGATCCCGGGGCCGGCACCCACCGCGACCCCGGCCCCTGCCCGCACCCGGGCCGCCGCACCGCGTCCGGTGGTGGCCGAGGCCGAGGACGACACGGCCACGTTCGAGCAGACCGGGACGACGTTCGCCGTTGGTGCGGCTGTGGCCGTGGCCGCGCTGGCGGGGCTGGTCGTCCTCGTCCGGCGCTAGGGTGGGCACGTCGAGCCAGAAGGAGGCGGCGTGAGTGACCTGATCGACACTACCGAGATGTACCTCCGTACGGTGTACGAGCTCGAGGAGGAGGGCGTCCCGCCCCTGCGCGCGCGCATCGCCGAGCGGTTGGCCCAGAGCGGCCCCACCGTCAGCCAGACCGTCCAGCGGATGGAGCGCGACGGCCTCCTGCACGTCGCTGACGACCGGACGATCCAGCTGACGCCGGCGGGCCGGGCCAAGGCCACCAGCGTGATGCGCAAGCACCGCCTGGCCGAGGTGCTGCTCACCGAGGTGATCGGGCTGCCGCTGGAACTCGTCCACGACGAGGCCTGCCGTTGGGAGCACGTGATCTCCGACGCCGTCGAGGAGCGCATCGTCGCCATCCTGGACGCGCCGACCCGCTCGCCCTACGGAAACCCGATCCCCGAGGCCGGCACGCTCGGCCCGTCGGGGCCGGAGACCGCCGGCCTCTGCACGCTGGCGACCGTCCTGCGCCCGGGCTCCCCCCTCAGCGTCGTGGTGGAGCGCCTCACCGAGGTCATCCAGGCCGACCCCGAGCTCATCTCCCTGCTCCACCGCTCCGGCATCGCGCCCGGAACGACCGTAACCGCCCTCCTGTCCGGCGACCGCCTCGAGCTCACGGCGTCCGACGGCCCGCAGGCGGTCGAGGCGGAGGTGGCCCACCACCTCTTCGTGCGCATCCCCTGATGGATCGCGCGCTCCTGCGTCCGCTGTTGGAGGGGCACTGGTACGACGCCCTGTCCTCGGTCCTGGACGCCGAGGTGCGGCGCGGCGCCGCGACGCCGGAGCTCGTCCGCGCCCGCGACCTGGCCACCGCCGCCAAGCGCGTCCTCGACCTGGACGCCGAGGACTTCGAGTCGATCTCGGCGGCGTTCCCGCGCGCGGAGTGGCGCGAGGGCCTCAACGGCGCCTGCTTCCCGGCGGCGCCGCGCAGCGAGGAACGCGGGGCACTGGGCTCGCTGGTGCCCCTGTACGAGCTGATGCTCGAGGTGCTCGACCTGCGAGCGCAGCGCCACGAACCGTTGCAGGTCGTCGTGACGGCGCACCTCATCGGCGAGTACCTGCCGCAACTGGCGTGGGAGTCGACCCTGGGCCACGCGGGGGACCCGCTCGTGCTGGGGGAGTACGTGAGCGAGCGCTGGGGCACCAACGACAGGGCCTGCCCCCACGGCTCGGCCCTGCGCACCACGGCCCGGCGGGCGCTGCACGCCTGCTCCGGCGACGAGGCGGGCTACCGTGCTTACCTCGACCGCTTCCACAGTCGCCAAGGCGCAGCGCTGGCCATCTGCGCCATGCACCACGAGGCCACCTCGGTGGGGGAGCGGCCCGACGTGGGCGAGACCTGCCCCAACCCGTGCTCGTGGGCCACCCGCGGCACCCTCGACCAGCAGCGCGACCTGGACGCCCGCGTCCGGCTCGCGATCATCTACCAGGCGTCCCCGATCGTGGGCCTGCGGCACCACGCCCCGGTGGGCCACTTCTTCGGCGTCCCCAGCACCACCGAGATCTCCGAGGCGTGGCTCGCGACCTGGACCCGCCTCGTCGCCCCCTGGCCGGACGGCAGCAACCCGCTCACCGCGGGGGACGTGCTGGGCCGGCCCGACCCGACCGAGGCGCTGCCGGGCATGGCGGCGCTGGTATCGGCCGTCGCCGGGGCGACGATGGGCCCGGGACGGCTGCTGCGCGAGATCGGGGCGACCATCGCGGAGTTGGAGGGGGAGTCATGAGGAAGGGTTTCGACTGGGCCGCCTACGTGCGGGGCTTCCACGACGCCGCCCCCGGCGTGACCGAGGCCGTGCTGTCGAGGACCCTCGCCGGCGGGCACACCCCCTACCGCTGGTTGGCCCGCGCCGTCTCCCCGCGCGCCCAGCTGATCGTCGACCTCGCCTGCGGCTCGGGCGCCATGTCCCGCGAGCTGGCCCTACCCGGCCGAACGGTGCTGGGCGTCGACCTGGCCGAGTCGGAACTGCGGTTGGCCTCGGAACGGTCGGAGGGTCCGTGGGTCTGCGCTGACGGCCTCGCCCTGCCGCTGGCCGACGCGTCGGTGGACGCCGTGGTCAGCTCGATGGGCGCCGTGGTGATCCAGCCGGCGCACGCCCTGTTCACCGAGGTGGGGCGCGTCCTCAGGCCCGGCGGGGTGTTCGCGTTCACCGCGCCCACCGTCCTGCCGCTGCACCCCCGCGACCTGGTCACGTCCCTGGGCGTGGTGGGACGCCTCAGGTCGCTGCCGCGGTTCCCCGGCCCCACCGAGATCACCGGCTACAAGGACGCCCTGATCGGCACCGGGCTGCGCAAGGTCGAGGACGCCCGCGAGCGCTACCACTTCGAGGTCGCCACCCTCCAGGACGCCGAGGTCATCGTGTCGGCCCTCTACCTGCCGACCACGTCGGCCCGGCGCCGCGCGGCGGCCGTCGAGTGGCTCGTCGACCGGACGGCCAAGGAGGGGCCCGTCCGCATCTCGCTGGCGATGCGCCGCTTCCTGGTACTGAAGCAGCCGGTGGCCACCCGCGGCCCGGAGTTGTAGCCACCCGGGAATGCCTCGCCCGCCCGCGGTGTTGAGGGAGGGTATCTACGAGAGGATCCATCCCATGGCCACCGTCGAGCTGACTGCCGAGAACTTCGCCAGCACGATCGAGAACTCCGACACCCTGTTCATCGACTTCTGGGCCGCTTGGTGTGGCCCGTGCCGCATGTTCGCCCCCGTCTTCGAGGGCGCCGCGGAGAAGCACACCGACGCAACCTTCGCCAAGCTCGACACCGAGGCGCAGCAGGAGATCGCGGCCGCGCTCGAGATCCAGTCGATCCCGACCCTCATGGCCTTCCGCGGCGGCGTCCTCGTCTACCGCGAGGCCGGCGCCATGAACGCCGCGGGCTTCGACCAGCTCGTCGAGGCCGTCAAGGCCCTCGACGTCGAGGAGGTCCGCCAGCAGGCCGCTGCCGCGCAGGCCGCCCACGAGGCCGGCGGCCACGCCGACCACGACCACGCCGACCACGACCACGCCGACCACGACCACGCCGACCATCAGCACTGAGACACCGGTGAGTTGAAGAATCAACTGCTTCGAGAGGCGCGTCATGGATCTCCAGTTCGGGCTCGACACCTTCGGTGACGTCACCGTCGACGGCGCGGGCAAGCCGGTCACGCAGGCCCAGGTGATCCGCGACGTCGTGGCCCAGGGCGTCCTCGCCGACTCCCTCGGCGTCGACTACTTCGCCATCGGGGAGCACCACCGCCCCGACTTCGCCGTCAGCGCGCCCGACACGGTGCTGGCTGGCCTCGCCACCGCGACCGGGAGGATCCGCCTCGGGTCGGCTGTCGTGGTGCTGTCGTCGGACGACCCGATCCGCGTGTACGAGCGCTTCGCCACCATCGACGCGCTCAGCGGCGGACGCGCCGAGCCCGTGCTGGGCCGCGGGTCCTTCATCGAGTCCTTCGGGTTGTACGGCTTCGACCTGGCCGACTACGAGAAGCTCTTCGAGGAGAAGCTCGAGGTCTTCTCGCTGCTGCGCGAGGAGGGCCCGGTCACCTGGTCGGGCACCTACCGGACGCCCCTTGCCGACGTCGATGTGTTCCCCAAGACCGAGGGCGGACGCATGCGCTCCTGGGTCGCGGTCGGCGGATCGCCGCAGTCGGTCGTCCGCGCCGCCCACCGCGGGTTCGGGCTGCAGCTCGCGATCATCGGCGGCCCCGCCCAGCGCTTCAAGCCTTTCGCCGACCTGTACCGCCGTGCGGTGGACGAGTTCGGCGTGACGACCGAGATGCCCGTCGCCGTGCACAGCCCCGGCCACGTCGCCGAGACGGACGAGCTGGCGGCCGAGCAGTTGTTCCCGCACTTCAAGGCCCAGCGTGACCGCATCGGCCGGGAGCGGGGCTGGGGGGCCATGGGGTCCGACGAGTTCACCAACGAGATCGAGCACGGCGCGCTGTACGTCGGGTCGCCGGAGACGGTGGCGGCCAAGATCGCCGCGACCGTGCGCGAACTCAAGGTCGACCAGTTCGACCTGAAGTACGCCAACGGGCCCATGCCGCACAGCCAGCTGATGAAGTCCATCGAGCTGTACGCCACGCGCGTCGTCCCGCTGGTGCGGGAGATGCTGGCCTGACGCTCGGCGACGAGCCCACCGTGCACGGTGGCAACGGAACCATCCGGGGGTCGGGACCTCAGCGGGCCAGGAGTCCGCGGGTCGGGACGGTCCACAGGCCCTCGCCCTGGACTCCCCATCGCTGGAGCAATGCGTTCGCTGCCAGGATCCCGGTCGTTGCGGCGCGCTCCATCAGCGCCACGGGATAATCGCTGCGTACCCAGTCGCCGGCCAGGACGAGCCAGGAGGCAGGTGTCTCCACCCCCGGACGGTCGTTCCACGGGGATGGGGTGATGAGGGTGCAGTCGTCCTGAACCAGCACCTCGCTGTGCAGCGTCCCCATGTGCGCCGTCTCAGGGAAGACCCGGTGCAGCTCGCTGGTCAGGTGCTGGACGAGGCGGTCGGTCGAGCCCTCGTTCCCGAGAACGTCCGGGTCGCACGCGTAGGCGTGCAGTTCCACGACGGATCCTCCGTGTGTCCGGCTCCAGGCGGCGGCTCCTGCCTCGAAACGTTCCAGCACCGAAACGTTGTCGAGCGCGCCGTAGCCGCTGGTGCCCAGGAAGGCGGGGCGCTGTGGGGCGACCAGCGCATCGAGCCACAGCCGCACCACGGCGAACGGGGGTGCGTTGACCGTCTCGGCGACCCGACGCGTGAACGCGTCCATCGGCCCAGAGGGGTCGCCGATGCCGGCCACCAGGGAGCGGGCAGCGCGGGGGTCGGTGGCCAGGACGACGGCGTCCGCCTCGATGAGCTCGCCGTGGTCGGTCCGGGCTCCGGCCGGGCCGATGGTGCTCACGCGGACGCCGGTGCGTACCTCCACGCCGAGCCGGGCCAGGTAGTGGCCGAGGGGTTGCCACAGGGCGGTGTCGTAGTCGTCGTCGGGGACGTCGAACAGGAGTCCTTCGGCCGAGCCCATGAAGTAGGTGTGGAACATGGCGACCAGTTCGCCGGCGGCGAAGTCGTTCGGATCGGCGAAGAAGGAGCGTGCGAACACCTCGAGGGCGAGGTCGCGTGCGTCGGCGGGGAAGCGCAGTCGGTCCAGGAACGCGGCGGCCGATTCGCCGTCGTAATGGCTGTAGGTGTCGGGGAAGCGGACGCGCAACAGCTCCAGGGCGGCGGGTACGTCGACCTTCGCCAGGGACGCGAGTGTGAATGAGGGGCTCCGGGCGACAAACCCCATGACGCTGAACGGTGGCGTCCTGGGGATGTTGTTGAAGGAGTCCCGCATTCCGTCGGGACGCTGCAGTGGGTAGTCGCGTATCGGGATCAGCCGTGCCAGGTCGGGGTCGGGTCGGCCCAGCACCGCCCGTAGGTTGTAGTACTGGCGGAAGAAGGCGTGGAAGCCGCGACTCATGGTGCGTCCGTCCTCGAGCGGCCACGCGGCGACGCGTCCGCCGAGTCGGGGTGATGCCTCCACCAGCGTCACTCGGACTCCACGTTCGGCCAGGATCGTGGCGGCCGACAGGCCGGCGATGCCGCCTCCGACGACGACGACCTTCGCTTCGCCCGTCAAGCGCTCGGCACCGGAGGGACCGGGGTGGTGGACGGCGCGCCGATCGCGGCCGGGGCGGGCGGGTCGCTTCATGCGGTCTCCTGGGGCTTGCGGGCCATGTAGAGGTGGAGGATGCCGTGTTGCCAGCCGGGCACACTCCGGGTGGCGATGTCCACGAAGCCGGCGGTGTGGAGCTGCTCCATGAAGTCCGTCGGTGTGTCGAACTCCATCACGCTGCGCCAGAGGTAGGTGTACAGCGAGGGGTTGCGGTCGAGCAGGGCTCCGAGCGGGATGATGACCAGCCAGCTCACGATGCTCCACACCAGTTGCGCGCGGAATCGCTCGCGCACGGAGTACTCGACGACGGTCAGGGTGCCGCCGGGTGTGAGCAGCGCCTGGATCTCCGCCAGTGCGTCTCGGCGTTGAACGGGCGTGAGGTTGCGGAAGAGATAGGCCGACAGGATGCCGTGGTGGGTTCCGGGCTGCCACGCTTGGGTGTCCAGCGAGCCGGCGGTGGCCTCGGCGAAGGTGACCGACGCAGGCCAGTGTTTGGCGCGGGCGCGGCTGAGCATGCCGGGGGAGGCGTCCAACCCTTGGATGTGGGTGTCGGGTGGGGTTGCGTCCACCAGTGCTCGGGTCGATGCTCCCGAACCGCAGGCGAGGTCGAGGAGGCGCCATGGTCCGGGCTGGCCGCGCAGCGCGTCCACCAGTGATGCGGCTGCCCTGCGCAGATGGGCGTGGTAGCCGGGGTTGAGGGCCACCATGAGGTCGTAGTGCCGCGCCCCGCGGTCGAACGCTGCTCGGGTGCTCATCGTTGCTGGTGGCGGTCCACGCGGCCTCGCACGCCGGTCCAACGCGAGGGGCGTAGCGCGCCGACTGCGGCTTGGCGACCGAACAGGGCCAGCTTCTCGTGGGCGGGTACCCGGATGCGTCCGTTGAAGACGTCGTAGTCGGCTGCTTCGATCCGGTCGAGGATCCGTTGGTACAGGGTCAGGGCGGTGCCAACGCAGCGGCGCGAGGCTTCGGGCAGATAGGGCAGGCCATCGGCTGCGTGGGCGTACAGCGTGCGGTTGCGGGTCACCTGCTCGGCCATGAACGTGCGCCACTGCGGCGTCACCTGGCGCAGGTGGGGGGCGGCGCCGTGCCTGGCGAGCTCGTCCTGGGGCAGGTAGACGCGGCCACGGCTGAGATCCTCGTCGACGTCACGCAGGAAATTGGTGAGTTGAAAGGCCAATCCCAGAGAGCGTGCGTGGTCGCGGGCAGCGTCGCTGGTGGGTTCCAGGACGGGCAGCATCATCTCTCCGATGACGGCCGCCGAGCCCTCCATGTAGCCGTCGCGGAGCGCGGGCCACGTGGGCCAGGTGGAGTGGGTCAGGTCGAGCGCCATGGCGTCGAAGAACCGCTCGAAGCACTCGGGGTCGGTGCCGCGTCGCCGCACGCTGTCGATCACCGAGGCCATCACCGGTTCGTCTGAGGTGCCGCGGGCCAATGCCGCGAAGAACCAGGCGCGGAACGCGTCGAGACGCTCCGTCGGGGTGCCGTGGGCCGGCACCGATGGGTGGGGGGTCTTGTCCGGCTCGTCGACGATGTCGTCGGCCAGTCGGCACAGCGCGTAGACCGCGTGCACGTCCCGGCGCTGGGGTGGGGGCAGGAGCAGGGCGCCCCAGTAGTACGTGGTGCCGTGCTCGCGGGTGAGGCGTGCGGCGGTGCGGTACCCCTCCTCCAGCAGGGTGCTCACCTGGTCATCTCCGCAACGCGTCGGGCGGCGAGCTTCCCGGAGATGAGCACCATGGGGATACCCACACCGGGGGTGGTGCTCGACCCGGCGAAGACCAGGCCCTTCACGCGCTTGTCGACGTTCTTGGCCCGGAAGGGGCCGGTCTGGCGGAACGTGTGGGCGAGCGCGAACGGGGTTCCTGCTGCCATGCCCTGGGCCAGCCAGTCCTGGGGGGTGACCAACTCCTCGGTCACGATGTCGGTGGGGTAGCCCCAGCGCTGCAGGTCGGTGAGCATGCGTTCGCGCAGGCGGGGGCCTTCGCTGGGCCAGTCGAGCCGGCCCACCTCCAGGTTGGGGGTGGGTTCCAGGACGTAGAGGCTGGTGCAGCCCTCGGGTGCCGCGTCGCGGTCGTGCAGGGACGGGACGGCCACGAAGCGGGAGGGGTCGGCCATGGGACGCCCGCGCCGGAGCAGGTCGTCGAAGGCGTCGTGCCACTGCTGCCCGAAGTGGATGTTGTGGTGGGCGGCCTCCGGCGGTGGGGCGCCCTTGACGCCCAGGTGCCACACCACGCACGAGGGGGAGTAGCGCCCCCGCGCGGCGACGCGGGGTGTGGGGACCTCGGGGAGGAGCTCTTCGTAGGCGACCGGGAGGTCCAGCGTGCAGACCACGGCATCCGCGTTCAGGCGTTCTCCACCGGTCAGCAGCACGCCGGTGGCTCGCCCCTGCGCGCAGGTGATGCGGTCCACGGTGGCCCCGTAGTGGAACGCGACCCCGGCGTCCATGGCGGCCTGCGCCATCGCATCGGGGACCGCGCGCATGCCTCCTTCGGGGAACCAGACGCCCTCGACCGAGTCCATGTAGGTGATGACGGCGTACAGCGCCAGCGCCTGGGCGGGCGCGAGGCCGGCGTACATCGCCTGGAAGCTGAAGATGCGGTGGAGGCGCGGGTCGGAGAAACGGCGCTCGATGGCGGGACCGAGGCGTTCGAAGCCGCCCAGCGCCACCAGACGGGCGGCCGCGACCGGGTTGCGCAGCAGGTCGGTCGGGCGGTCGAAGTTCACGTCGATGAAGTGGGGCAGTTCCGCCAGGTACAGCTTGCGCAGCCAGACGACGAACTCCTCGTAGGCGGCGGCGTCGACCGACCCGCACTCGCGGGCGATCTCGGCGCGCATCGCCTCCACTCCGTGGCGCACGTGGAGGGTGGAGCCGTCGTCGAAGCACGCACGGTAGGCCGGGTCGAGCAGCTGCATCGTCAGGTAGTCGTCCGCGCGGCGACCCACCGCCCGGAAGGCCTGGTCGAGCAGGTCCACCATGGTGAACACGGTCGGGCCGGAGTCGAAGGTGAACCCGTCGCGCTCGATGCGGCCGCTCCGCCCGCCGGGCACGGCAGCACGCTCGAGCACCGTGACCTGGTGACCCTGCCCCCGCAGGTGCAGCGCAGCGGACAGGCCGGACAGGCCGGCTCCGATGACGAGTACGTTCATGCGTCCCTCCAGGCGATGGCGCGGGCCGCGGATCGCAGCCCCTCGATGCCGGCTTCGGTGAGCTGGCCGTGGGCGAGGCAGGCGTCGGCGCGGGCCACGGCGTCCTCAATCATGGTTTCGATGTCGTCGCGGACGCCGGTGGATACCAGGGCATCACTCACCACGGTGACGTCGCCCGGGCGAAGATCCACGGTCCCGAGGCGGGTGAGTGCCTCGCGGGCGGGACCTTCCAGGCGCTCGAAGGCCAGTGCGAGGATCACCGTTGCCTTGCCCTCGGCCAGATCGTCGCCAGCCGGCTTCCCGGTGAGCGCCGGGTCGCCCCAAATCCCCAGCTGATCGTCACGCAGGGCGAAGGCGCGGCCGATGTGCTCCCCCCATTGCTGCAGTGCGGCGCACGTGCCCTCCTCGGCGTCCGCAGCGAGCGCGCCCAACTGCAGGGGGCGCTCGATGGTGTACATGCCCGACTTGAGCCGGGCGATGTGCTCGGCGTGGGCAAGGTCACGTCGACCTGCCGCGGCGCCGGTGAGATCGGCGCGTTGCCCGACCATCAGCTCGACGCAGAGCTCGAACCACAGGCGGCGCAGGCGGAGGGGGAGCGGCTGGACGAGGCTGTCGGCCAGCGTGTGCGCCAAGTCACCCAGGAGCATGGCGAGGTTGACCCCGAAGGCGTTGGGCTCACCGGCGGCGCCCGCCTGCCGGTGCCATTCGGCGGCCTCGACGTGTGCCGCCGGCATCCCGCGACGTGACCCCGACTCATCCATGATGTCGTCGTGCACCATGGCGAACAGGTGCAGGGTCTCCAGGGCCGCGGCGATCCGGATCAGCCCCGGATAATCGGGGCCGGCGATGTCACCGCCGGCCGCCACGAAGGCCCAGTGGAGCATGGTGGCGCGCAGGCGCTTGCCGCGCCCCACGAGCAGGCGTTCGAGCCAGGCCGGCAGGTCGTCAGGGAGCACCTCGACGCCCTCGGCACGGTTGGTCCGCTCCCAGGTGCCGGCCAGGTCGCGCAAGGTGGTGGTCAGCAGCCCGTCCACGCGGTCGATGAAATCCGTGGCCGAGGGGGCCGGGGCGCACGAGGCGCCCTCGAGCGCGAGCGCGACACGGGGCACCTGGAGGACGCTCCACGGGCTGTACACAGCGGGGGTGGCGGTGATCGCGGCCACCAGGTCCTCCCACCTCACCCAAGCGTGCTCAGCGACCTCGTCCGGGTCGGGGGTGACGCGGGAGGAGGAGACGTGGCCGATGAAGACGGGGCAGAACTCGTTCTCCACGATTCCGCTGGCGTCCACTGCCCGATCACGGAAGTCGGGCACCGCCGGGAGCAGCTCGGTGACCTCCAGGCCCAGTTCCTCGCTCACGCGCCGCCGGGCCGCCGTCTCGATGTCCTCGCCCGGAAGCGGGTGCCCGCAGCAGCTGTTGGTCCACACGCCCGGCCAGGTGGCCTTGTGGAGGGCACGCCGCGTGATCAGCACCCGGCCCTCGGGATCGAACAGGTAGGTGGAGAAGGCGAGGTGGAGCGGGGTCTGGCGAGTGTGGACACTACGCCGGTCGGCGGCGCCGACGGGCTGGCCCTGCTCGTCGAGAAGCACGACTTCGTCGGCGACGGCGACGTCGGGTTCGCGCGGCGCAGAGTCTTGCCGGACGGGCATCTGAAGTTCCAAGGTTCGTCCAATCGTGCGCGGTCGCTGTCCGGGGGAACACCAAATCGTTGCAGAAAGCAACCTGTCTACTGCCCCCTCGTCGCCACTCTAGTTCAGACAATGAAGGAAATAACCCCGCCAAAGAAGGATCGCCCGACGCTGCTCGGAGGCGGCTGGGTCTGGGGTCAGATCACCTAGAGTGGCGGGGACACCCACGGAGGAGTGTGATGGAGCCGGACCCTGGCCACCGCAAGGCGCACCGCCCCGGAGAGGGCGCCGGGCCGCGTATCGAGCGCCGGGGCCGTACTGTTCGCGTCCGATCGCTCGAGGCCGCCAGACAGGTGCTGCGGGCGCGTCAGCGCACGACCCAAGCTGGGTTCACCGCCGAGTCCATCCCGCAGGGCGTCCTGAAGCACCATCCCATCCTGATGTCGGACGGTCCGCTCCACGACCAGCAGCGCACGAAGGTGGCCCGCTTCTTCGCCCCCTCCGTGGTGCGCGAGCGGTACACCGACCTGATGGAGTCGTGCGCCGAGCGGATCGTCGCAGAGGCCGTGTCCTCACCTCGGTGCCGACTCGACGACCTCGCCCTGTTCTACTCCGTGGAGGTCACCGCCCAGGTCGTCGGGCTGACCGGCTCCGACGTTCGCTCGATGGCGCGTCGCCTCGTGACGTTCTTCAACCAGCCACCCTTCGATCTCGACCAACCGGGCCTGGGGCGCACGCGCCGCCAGTGGATGCAGGCGGCGGTCAACGGTCTCGTGCCGCTGGTCCGCTTCTACGTCGCCGACGTCCGGCCCGCCGTCCGGGCTCGCCGCCGGGAGCCCGCCAACGACGTGATCAGCCACCTCATCGCGGAGGGATACACCGACACCGACATCCTCGTCGAGTCCGTGACCTACGGGACCGCAGGCATGGTCACCACGCGCGAGTTCATCTGCATGGCTGCTTGGCACCTCCTGACCGATGACTCCCTTCGGGGCCGGTTCCTCGAGGGCGAGCAGGAGGAAAGGCTTGCGATCCTGAACGAGGTCATCCGGCTGGAGCCCGTCGTCGGCCACCTGTACCGCCGTGTTCACGAGGGCTTCACCATCCGCGACCGGGACACCCAGGTGGCGCTGGAGCCCGGGGACCTCGTCGACGTGCACGTCCGCAGCACCAACATCGACCTCGACGCGGTCGGCGACCAGCCGTTGAACGTGTGTCCGGATCGGCAGAGGGCCCGCGGCGTCGACCCGGCCGGGATGACGTTCGGTGACGGGGCCCACAAGTGTCCTGGCCAACCGCTCGCGTTGCTGGAGGCCGATGCCCTGCTCGTGCGCCTCTTGGCGCGCGAGGTCCGGATCGTGCGAGAACCTTCGATCGATTGGGATGACCTGATCGAGGGGTACACACTGCGCGACTTCGAACTCCAGGTGCGGTGAAGCCCAGCACGGGTGCGAGCGGGTGGAGCGCCGCGAATCAGCGCCCGAACGTCGCTGCCACCAAACGACGTTGGGCCTTCCCGGGCATGCGCCGGAAGATGCCCCACATGGCACCCAGGACGCTGAGTGCGCTGCTCTGGCGGGACAGGAACGCACGTTGCTGGCCGGGACGTAGCCGTCCGAAAGCGTCGAAGAGCTCGATGGTGGTGTCGGAATCCAGACGGAGCAGCGCCCGCAACGCGAGGGACCGCACGTGGTCGCCGGCGCGCGTGGGATCCGGAACAGGAGTGCGCCCGGCAGCGATGGCGGAGGCCAGGCGTGGGGCGCTGGCCAGCGCGTGCGCGACCGAGTACCCGCTGACCGGATGGCCTCCGCGCCCCGCCGTGCCGATCGCGACCACCCCCGGCGGGGGAGGGGCGCCGCGGCCGAGCATGGGGATGCGCACGACCTCGCGGCCCGACGGGGTGGCGATCGCTGCGGGGTCGACGCCGCGACGCTCGAGCCGTCGCCCCAGCCGCACCTTCAGCGTGTCGATCGGGACGCCCGGGGCAGCGGCGAGACAGGTCTCCTCCAGCAGCACCTGACCGTCGCCCAACGGCAGCGCGTACAGGAACGACGCAGGATCCTCGGGGCGGTCGGGGTCGGCCGCCCAGTCCGGGGTGAAGTCCATCAGGAACCCCTCGGCGTGGCCCAGGGCGGGCGCGGCCAGAGCGCTCGGGAGGACGATGCCGTACGCCGTCTGATGGGGGGTGGGGTCGTCCAGGACCCTGCCGTCCGGCCGGGCACCCCGCGCGTCAACGACGACGCGTGCGCGCCCCGACAGGGCCAACACGTCGTCGTCGTCCAGCCTCGATCGCTCGATCTCGACGCCGGTGAGGGGGAGGGCCGCCTGGAGGGCTGGGTTGTCCAGGATCACGTACGTGCGCGTCAGGTCGTGTGCCGCTCGCCCCCGGATCTCGGGGTGATCCACGCGCGCCCTCACCACGGTCGTGGGGAGGTCGCCCAACTCGTCCGCCCACATTCCGAACGTGGGAGCCCACACGGCATCGGGGTGGGGATCCACCGCGAGCACCTGCAGGCCCGCGCTGGCGCAGGCCGACGCGAGGGCCCTGCCGGCCGGGCCCAGGCCCACGATCGCGACATCGAACACCCGGCCACCCTAACCCCGCGTCATGTCCAAGGTGGTTGGGTCGCGATGCCGATCACGCCTAGTGTGGGGACATGACCACGGCCCCCCGCACCCAGACGCCCCGGCAGGGCTGCTGAGATGGCGGCGATCGAGGAGTTCCGCGCCTTCCTGGCGGCGTCGTTGGTCACCCCGGTCGAGCGCACCCGCACCGAGAGCGTGTCAGCTCGGCGCCGCCGTCGGGTCGTGGTGGGCGTCACCGTCGTCCTGGGCGCGGTCGGCCTCGGGCTGGCCCTGGCCGTCCGGCCCGGCGACCCGCTGTTCTACCTGGCATCGCTCGGCGTCGCCCTGTTGTGGATCGCCGGTGCGATCGTGTCCGGCCCCCTCCATCTCGGCGCGGCGCGGACCCGCAGCGGGGACACCAGCCTCGGTCTGCTGCAAGGGTTCCTGCTGGGGATCCTGCTGCTGGCCGTCTTCCTGGTCGGGGCTCTGGTCGTCGCGCAGGTGCCGATCCTGCGGGGACCCGTCGAGGGGTTGCTGGACCACGCCCGCTACGGCGCCCTGTGGGTCGTGGCCCTGGTCACGGCGGTCAACGGGATCGCCGAGGAACTGTTCTTCCGCGGTGCCCTCTACGCCGCTCTGCCCCCGCGCATCAACGCCTTGGGCAGCACCGCCCTCTACGCGGCGTCCACCTTGTTCTCGGGGGTGCTGCTGCTCACCTTCGCCGCCATCTGCCTCGGGTTGCTGACCGCAGCCCAGCGGCGCGTGACCGGTGGCGTGCTGGGCCCCATCGCCTCGCACCTGACCTGGTCGATGGGGATGCTCTTCCTACTACCACCCGTCTTCGCCCTGGGAGGCTGATATGCCTGATCGCACCGCCCTCGTCACGGGGGCATCCGGCTACGTCGGATCCCAACTCGTGCCCGCCCTCCTGGAACAGGGATGGACCGTCCGGGTCCTGGCGCGCAACCCCGGAGGACTCGAGCAGGCGTGGCGCGACCGGGTGGACGTCGTGCAGGGCGACGCGACCGATCCGGACGCGCTGGCTGAGGCACTGGCGGGCTGCCGGGTGGCGTACTACCTGCTGCACTCGATGGACGGCAAGGGTGACTATCGTGACCGGGACCGCCGGCTGGCCCGCCGGTTCGCCGACAGCGCCCGCGCCGCCGAGGTGGGCCGCATCGTCTATCTGTCGGGATTACACCCCCAGGGCAGGCTGTCCGACCACCTCGCCTCCCGCGTCGAGGTGGGGGAGATCCTTTTGGAGTCCGGTGTCCCGACGGCTGTTCTGCAGGCGGGGGTGGTCCTCGGTGAGGGGTCGGCGTCCTTCGACATGCTGCGCCACCTCACCGAGCGTCTTCCCGTCTCGTTCGGACCCAAGTGGCTGCGCAACCGCATCCAGCCCATCGCGGTGAGCGACGTCGTCCACTACCTCGTGCGCGCGGCCGACCTGGATCCGGGCGTGAACCGGACGATCGACGTCGGCATGCCCGAGCAGTTGACCTACCTCGAGATGATGCGCCGCTACGCCGCTGCCACGGGCCTGGGACCCCGCCTGGTGGGGACGGTGCCGGTGTTGACGCCCCGCCTGGCGTCGCTGTGGGTCGGACTCGTCACCCCCGTCCCGGCCGGTATCGCCCGGCCGTTGGTGGGCAGTCTCATCCACGATGCGGTCAAGTCAGAGGATGACGCCGCGACCCTCCTCGGGGACCCCGAAGGGGGCCTGAAGGGCTTCGAGGACGCCATCGCCCTGGCAACCCGGGACATCGACCCCCACCGCTGGGGCAGGACGCTGGCAACCGTGTCAGCAGCGGTCGCGGCGACCGCTGTGGCCGGTTCCCTGCTCACCGACCCGGACAGCGCCTGGTACCGGTCGCTGCGCAAGCCAACGTGGCAGCCCCCGGCCAGCGCGTTCCCGATCGTGTGGACCGGTCTCTACGCGATCATCGCGGTGGCGACCACCGCCGCGATCACCGAAGCCGAGGAGGCCGGCGACCTCGAAAAGGCCGCGGACCTCCGCCGGTCGTTGGCGGTGAACCTTCCGCTCAATGCTGCCTGGAGCGGGGTCTTCTTCCGATCGCGCAACCTGCCCGCTGCGACCCTGGGCGCCGCGGCGCTGGCCGCCTCGTCCGCCGATCTTGCCCGCCGAGCCGCCGCGACTGGGTCCGGCAAGGCGGTCGGGCTGGGGCTCTACGCCGCCTGGTGCGGGTTCGCGACGGCGCTGTCGGCTGAACTAGCCCGCCTGAACCGGTGACCGATGGCTGAGATCGTCTGGCTCCGCCGCGACCTGCGGCGCAGTGACCTGCCCACGCTGGGGGCCGCGACCGCCCTGGGTGGTGAGGTGGCCATCGTGTTCGTCCTGGACCCGGATGGTTGGGCTGCCCTCGGGGCACCCAAGCGCACGTTCACGGCGCGCACCCTGCTGGCGACCCGAGCGGCCTATGAGGGCCGGCTCACCCTGAGGCGGGGTGATCCCGTGAAGGTGATACCCGCCCTGTCCCGCGAGTTCGCCGCCCCCAGTGTCCATGTGTCGGCGGAGACCGAGCCGGACGGAGCGGCCCGCGACGCGAGGGTGGAGGCCGCCCTCGCGGCGTCGGGGGTGTCGCTGGTCCGCACCGGCAGCCCGTATGCAGTCACCCCCGGAAGGGTGCGCCGCAAGGATGGCTCGCCCTACCGGGTCTTCACCCCGTTCAGCGCGGCGTGGTTCGAGCACGGCTGGAGGCCACCGGCCGAGGAGCCGGCCGGACTGCGGCTGGCTGCCGACCGCAGCGACCCGGACGCCTGGGCCGAGGTCGAACGTGCCGCGGCGGTACGGGACGTGGCGCTCCCCGACGCCGGGGAGGAGGTTGCCCTCGACGCGTGGCACCGGTTCCTCGCTGGACCGCTGGGCACCTACGACGCCGACCGCAACCGACCCGACCTCGACGGCACCTCCCGCCTGTCGCCCCACCTGTCGGTCGGGGCGATCCACCCCCGCACGTTGCTCGCCGACCTCCAGGCGCACGGCGGCCGGGGGGCGGATCGTTTCCGGACCGAGCTGGCGTGGCGCGAGTTCTATGCCGACGTGCTGCACCACCACCCGGCTTCGGCGACGGACGACCTCAACCACTCCCTCGCCGACCTTGCCTACGACGAAGTTCCCGACCGCGTCGCGGCCTGGAAACAGGGACGCACCGGGTACCCCATCGTGGACGCGGGCATGCGCCAACTGTTGGGCGAGGGGTGGGTGCACAACCGCGTGCGGATGGTGACGGCCAGCTTCCTGGTCAAACACCTGCACACACGCTGGCAGGTGGGGGCCGAGCACTTCCTGAAGCACCTCGCGGACGCCGACCTGGCCTCCAACCAGCACGGCTGGCAATGGGTCGCCGGCACCGGCACCGACGCGGCCCCCTACTTCCGGGTGTTCAACCCCACGCTGCAGGGCGAGCGCTTCGACCCCGAGGGTGACTACGTGCGCCGCTGGGTCCCCGAACTGCGCGGCATCCCGGGGTCGGCCGTCCACCAGCCGTGGAAGCTCCCCGCCCAGGCGCGCGGCGACTACCCCGACCCGCTGGTCGACCTGCGTGTCGAGCGCGCCGAGGCGTTGGGCCGGCTGGCCGCCAGCCGAGTTCAGGGCTGAGGGGGTTGGGGTGGCGCCTCTTGTCCGGAGGCTTCCGGGGTGAGTGGCATGATGGCCCATCCCTCAGAGAGCGTCCCGGGGGCGAGCTCACGGCGGTCCCCCGGGTTGAGACTGGCCAAGGAGAGCGCCTCCCAGAACTCCGGGTGACGTTCGCAGTGGAGGATGGCGGTGATGTGGCCGCGGATGGGCGCCTTGGAGCGGTGCGCCGTCACTTGGATGTAGCGGTGGCCCGAGTGGGTGGCGCGCCAGGCCAGAACCTGGGGTTTGTGGAGGATGAGCGTCCAAGCGAGGAGCTCTGAGGGCGACTCGACGGTGGCTGTGACGTCTCCGACGATGTCGAGCTCGCGGCTGATGCGGAGGAGGATCGCAAGTTCACGAGCTTCCTTGGACGGGTACATTTCTCTCCTTCCTGTGGGGCGTTGGTCGGACTTCAGGGGGTCGGGACGCATCCCGACCCCCTGAGGACTCCAGAATTGCGGCGTCCGTTCAGGCGCTGATCTCCTTGGCGGTATCGCCGGACGTGATCTCGACCTTGCGTGGCTTGGCCTTCTCGGCGATGGGAATCCGGATCGTGAGCACGCCTGCGTCGTAGTTGGCGGAGAGCCGTTCGGCGTCCAGCGTCTCGCCCAGGAAGAGCTGACGGCTGAACACCCCGTAGCTGCGCTCGTCCACGATGCGCTCGGTGTCATCGGCGGGGGGCCTGCGCTCCGCGTGAACGGTGAGCACGTTCTGCTCCACCATCAGGTCGATCGAGTCGGCCGAGACCCCTGGCAGGTCGAGTTCGACCACGAACGAGCCATCGTCCCGGTAGGCCGTCATGGGCATGGCGGCCGGGCGGGCGCGCGTGCCCAACATGGCCTCGGCCAGACGGTCGAAGTCCCGGAACGGATCGGTGCGCATCAACATGGGTTCTTCCTCCTAACCGTGTGCTCTGAAGAGCACTGCGCCGGTACTCTTCAGATTATCTAAACTGGATACTTCAGATTTTGGTTGGCCTGTGCAAAGATGTCAAGCATCACGTCGGAGAAGTCGGGGCAGGTCGGATCGGGGAGTCATGGAGGGGAAGCGAGCGGAGGCGCTGCGGTTGCTGGGTGTGTCGAAGCGCTCCGACGCGGCCGAGCGGTTCGCCGCCATTTCTGCCGCCTACCAGATCGCGCACGTAGCAGGAGACAGGCGTCACGGACTCGGAGGTGCGCCATGGTGGATCTGAACACCGACCGGGCCCTGTACTCGATCTCCGTCGCCGCGGAAGTGACCGGGGTGAACCCTCAAATGCTTCGCATCTACGAGCAGAAGGGCTTGCTCGAGCCCCACCGCACCGAGGGTGGAACTCGTCGTTACAGCACTCGGGAACTGGAGCGGATTGGCGAAATCGCGAGCCTGCTCGCTGCTGGGCTCAACCTCGCAGGAGTCGCGCAAGTGCTGTTGCTGCGTGCCGAGAACCTCGAACTACGCCGCGAGATCGAGCATCTCCGTCGAAAGCCGCCCTCGTCGACGTGACCCCCGCGTTTTGGCCCGGTCGGTGCTGGCCGAATCCGGGTGAACCCTGTAGCCAGAGCGGAGTTCAGGTGGCGGCCCCGGGAGGATTCGAACCTCCGACACATGGTTTAGGAAACCACTGCTCTATCCCCTGAGCTACGGGGCCAGCCCCGCCATCCTAGGGGGTCGCGGAGGCTCTCGGCCTCCGGGCGCCACATGCCCTACTCCGTGTGGGGTGGGGTGATGCTGATCGGTGCGAAAGTTGAAGAGTTATCTACCGGTCAACACGAGGTTGGGCCCAATCGGGGGTAGTTGGGGCTGGTGAAACCGCCGGATTGGTCTATAGTGGAGACGCGAGAGCGACGCCAGGTAGTTGATGTCTCCTGGGGGTGGGTAGACGGCTTCTAGCCCTTCGACCGGCGTCGCTCTCCTTTACTTTTTCCAGCCTCCTCGCACCCCGGCTAGAGTCGAGGCCATGACCTCAGGCTTGGAACGCGCCCGCCAGAAGATGGCGGACGCGGGCGCCACCGATGCGGCGATCGACGTCTTCACCCACTACCTCGGGCAGCTGGACGCCGGCGGTGGGGGATTCATCCGCGAGGACGACATCGAACCCCTCACGGACCCGCCCCGCCTCGCCGCGGTGGACATCGACCCCGATCGCGCTCGGGACGCCCTCGCGCGCACGGCGCTCATCAAGTTGAACGGCGGCCTCGGCACCTCCATGGGGCTGGAAGGCCCCAAGACGCTCCTGCCCGTCCGCGGCCGCAAGACGTTCCTCGACATCCTCGTCTCCCAGGTGCTGCACGCCCGCGAGCGCTACGACGCCCGCCTGCCGCTGCTGTTCATGAACAGCTTCCGCACGCGCGAGGCCACGCTCGACCACCTCGACGTCTACGACGAGCTCGCCGTCGGCGACCTGCCCATCGACTTCCTGCAGGGCTTCGAGCCCAAGCTCACCCTCGACGGGTACGAGCCCGTCGAGTGGCCAGCCGACCCGACGCTGGAGTGGTGCCCGCCCGGTCACGGCGACATCTACACCGCGCTCGTGGGTACCGGCATCCTCGACCAGCTGCTGCACGAGGGGTTCCAGTACGTCAGCATCGCCAACGGCGACAACCTCGGGGCAGGCCCCAACGCCGAGCTTGCCGGCTGGTTCGCGCAGTCGGGTGCCCCCTACGCCGCCGAGGTCTGCCCCCGGACGCCGAACGACCGCAAGGGCGGCCACCTCGCGGTGCGGAAGTCGGACGGGCAGCTCATCCTGCGCGACACCGCCCAGTGCGCCCCCGAGGAGATGCACTTCTTCACCGACGAGGACCGGCACCCCTACTTCCACGCCAACAACCTGTGGATCGACCTCGGGGCGCTGCGCCGCCTCATGTCGGAGCGCCACAACGTCCTCGGCCTTCCGCTGATCCGCAACATCAAGACGGTCGACCCGTCCGACCCGAGCTCCACCCCGGTGGTGCAGATGGAGACGGCCATGGGTGCGGCCATCGAGGTCTTCCCGGGCGCGCAGGCGATCGCGGTGGAGCGCGACCGCTTCCTGCCGGTGAAGACGACCAACGAGCTCATGCTCGTCCGCTCGGACGCCTTCGCGCTCGACGGCGACGCCCGCCTGGTCGCCACGACCGAGCGGCTGCCCGGCATCTCCTTGGACAAGCGCTTCTACGGCCTGCTTCCCGATTTCGATGCGCGCGTGGAGTACGTCCCCTCCCTGCGCGAAGCGCGCTCGCTCACCGTTGAGGGTGACTGGACCTTCGCCGAGCCGGTCACGGTGCTCGGCGACGCGTTCCTGCCGGACGAGGGCCAGCCCCGCACCGTCGAGGACGAGGTCATCGGCAAGCCGTGAGCGCCTGGCACGCGGCGATCGCCTTCGCCCTGACGGGGGAGCGGCTGGACCTCGGGGCGCAGGCCGTGCCCGACCCGGACGCCTTGGCCCGGGAACTCGAGGAGGCCGGCTGGCCCGCCGAGCGGGTCATCGCCCACGCCCAGCACGCCGCGGGCGTCCAGCCGTGGCCCCACCCCGTGCCGGACAACCTGCGCGCCGGTCTCGGCGCAGCCCAGCTGCACGCGGCGGTAGCCCGCGCGCGCGACCGGCTCGGGCTCACCGTGCTCACCGTGCTACCGCCCTCGCGCCGCACCCGGCTGGACGCTGACGAGCGGCGACTGCTGGCCGAGGTTCCGCCGCACTTCGGCCGCTGACCCTCCGACCGCTCGGGCGGCCCGCATGCGAAACGGGGCCCGTCCGTGTGGACGGGCCCCGTTCAACACCGGGTGAGCGTGAGGCTCAGGCGCGGGTCTTGAGCAGGTCGCGGATCTCGGCGAGCAGCTCGTCGGTCGTGGGGGCCGGGGCCTCCGCGTCCTTGTCGGCCTTCAGGCGGGCGTCGGCCAGCTCCTTGACGTGCTGGTACGGCTTGATGACGAAGAAGTAGACGATCGCCGCGATCATGATGAACGAAATCAGGGCGGTGATGAACACGCCGATGTTGATGCCGAGGCCGGGGATGGTCACGGTGCTGAAGTCGGGGGTGCCACCGGCCAGGCCGATGAAGTCCATGATGAGCTTGGTGAAGGCCTCGACGACCTTACCGAAGGCACCAGCGATGATGACGGCGGTCGCCAGCTCGATCAGGTTGCCCTGCATCAAGAAGTCCTTGAAACCCTTCATTGAGAATCTTCCCTCTCAGTGGGACGGATAGTGCCCCGTTGGGGGGCGTGGGGCTATCCGGCCCCGAAGATTCTAACGAAACCGCTACCTCAAAGAAAACCGCGCGGTAGTGTGGGGATTTGGGGGCAATGAAGAACGGTGCTTGCGCACCGTCAGCGCACCACGACAGTCAGCGACATCGCCCCTTGTGAGACCAGCTTTCCTGCCACCTCCACCGGCACCTCGACCAGCGCCGTTCGCCCCGTGGGGCTGGTGGTGAGGCTGTTGCCACCGGGCGTGTCGGGAGGGGCCACGACGGCAACGTCGGCCGCCAGGACCACCCCCGTCGCGTCCAGCACGTCCACCCGGACGCCCGGGCGGACGAGCGCCGCGATGCTCTCGTCGGGCAGCGGCAGGGACGTGACCACGTGCCCGGGGCGCGCCACCCGCCCGCCGGACGAGACCGAGGCCGTCGTGAGGATGCTGCCCGCCGTCACGGGGCCCGCCAGGGCACGACCGGCCACGTCCGCCTCGGCGGAGGCGGCGCCGGCGGGCACGAGGGGCGCTGGGACCTGAACCGCGGTCAGGTGGCCTGCTTCGAGCACCGTCCCGGCGGGCAGGGCGGTGCGCGCGGCCACCGCGGTCACGGTCGGCTCGCGCGCGGGAGCGAGGGCGAGCAATGCCGCGAGCACCGCGGCGAAGGCGCACAGCGCGGCCAGCGGTCGTCGGCGCAGGTACAGGGTGCGGCGCAGGGCCGCTCGGGACGGATGGGCACTCACGCCCGGGACACTAGGCGGCGCCTGTCACTCAGGCGGCGGAGCCCTTCGCGGGGGTTGCGGAGGCGGCCGGGGCGGACGCCGGGGGGGACGACGATTCGGCGGCCGGGGCGGAGGTGGCCGGCTTGGTGGCGTCCGTCTTGCCCTTGGTGCGGTTGTCGGTGGCGTAGAAGCCAGAACCCTTGAAGACCACGCCGACGGCGTTGAACACCTTGCGCAGGTCGCCGGTGCAGCTGGGGCACTCGGTCAGGGAGGCGTCGGTGAACTTTTGCACGACCTCGAGCTCGCGCCCGCAATCGGCACAACGGTACTGGTAGGTGGGCATCGGTTCTCCTCGCGACGTCTCAGCGGCTACGCATCCTAACGCGCGGGCGGGCGGGGTTGTTCCGCCTCCGGCGGCCACGGGACGCCGCGGGCGCCGGTCGCGATCGTGTCCGTGGGGGTGACCACGAGGTCCACCGGGAGGTCCCAGGGGTCGCGGGGCAGGGCGTCCACGAGCTCGCCTTCGCCGACCAGGGTGGCTCGTACCGCGTCCGGCCGTGCGCGCAGCAGCGCGCGGTCGTACCAGCCGCCGCCGGTGCCCAGCCGGTAGCCGGCGGGCGTGGCCCGCAGCGCCGAGACCCAGACGAGCGAGCAGGCTGCCAGGGCGTCCGGTCCCAGCGCCTCGCCCCCCGGTTCCGGGATGCCGCGCCAGCCGGGCACGAGCGAACCCGGCCCGTCGTACCAGCCCCACGCGGGCGTCCGGTGGCCCTTCAGCACCGGCAGCAGCACCCGGACGCCGGCGTCCGCCAACGCCTCGACCAGCGCAGTGGTGTCGGGCTCGGGTGGAACGGAGAAGTAGCAGGCGACCGTGGCGTGACCGCGGCTGACCTCGAGAAGGCGGGGCAGGCGGGCCGCGTCGGCAGCCTCACGGCCGGGGTCGGCGGCGCGGGCCGCGCGGACCGCCGCCCGCAGCGCGTCCTTGGCGGGGTGCGGGGACGTCGGCGCGCCACTTTGGGAGGCTCGCGGGGCCCCTTCCGGCGACGCTGAGGACATTCGCCTACTGTAGTTTCATGGCCCTGTTTGGACGCAAGACGACTGACGGCGACTCCGCCGCCGATGCCGGCCCGACCACCGATGCGACCACCGACGCGACCACCGCGTCGCTGTGGCGCGACGAGGAGGCAGCCGCGACGCCCACCCGCCGCACGCTCGAGGAGCAGCGTTCGTTCCTGCTCGACAAGGTGGGGGCCATGCGCCCGTTCGGTATGCAGATCTGGGACGTCCCGGGGCTGGTCCTGTGTGAGGACATCGAGTCCGACCTCGACCTTCCGCTGGTGACCACCGCCCGCGTGGGCGGCTGGGGCGTCCGGGGCTCCGACCTGGTCGGCGCCACCGAGCAGGCCCCCAAGCGCCTGTTCGTGGTCGACACCATCAGCGTCTCCGACGGGCCGGGCCGCCCGTTGGTCTCCGGTGCCGCCGTGGAGATCGAGGAGGGCGCGATCATCCCCGAGGGTGTGGACGCCGTCGTCCCGGCCGCGGCGGGCCGCCTCGCCGAGGACGGCTACGTCGAGATCGGCTCCGAGGTGCGCCTCTACCAGAACCTCCGCCGCGCCGGCTCCGAGTTGGCGGACGGCACGCCCCTGCTCCGCGCCGGCGAGGTGCTGACCCCCCGCTCGGTCGCCGTGCTCGCCGAGGTGGGCCTCGACAAGGTGCTCGTGCGCCCGCGTCCGCGCGTGGTCGTCCTCACCGTCGGCGAGTCGCTCGTCGCGCCCGGCCAGGCCCTCACCAAGCCGCAGCAGCGCTACGACTCCGCGACCGCTCTGATCACCGCCGCGGCCCGCGCCGACGGCGCCACGGTTTACCCGCTGGGCATCGTCCCCTCGGACGCGGCCAAGGTGAAGCAGGCCATCTCCGACCAGCAGATCCGCGCCGACCTCCTCGTCGTGGTTGGCGGCGGCGAGCTGATCCGTGACGTGGTCGACGACCTGGGTGAGCTCGACGAGGCCGTCGTCGCGATCAATCGCGAGTCCCGCGTCGCCTACGCCGGCCTCGGCGACACGAGGACGCCGTTGATCATCCTGCCCGCCGGCGTCGTGAGCTCGTACGTGGCCTACCACGCGCTGGTACGCCCGGTGATCAACAAGCTCAACGACGTGGACCCGCTCAGCGCCCAGCGCCTCGAGGGCCGCCTCGCCGAGCGGCTGGACGCCCCGGCCGGGCTCACCCAGTTCGTGCCCGCCATCCGCGACGAGGGTGGCACGGTCCGCCCCGTCGGCGGCGCCGACTCCGAGCTGGCCTGGGACCTGGCCCGCGCCAACGTGCTCGCCGTCATCCCGGAGGACTGGGACGGCGCGGCGGCCGGCAGCGCGGTCCAGTGCATCGTCCTGGACGACGCCCACACGGCGGCATCCGCCCAGTGAGCCGCTTCGGGCCGCACCGGTGGCCCGTGAGCCTGGCGCACGGGCCGGTCGGCCTGCGCCCGATCCGTCGACGGGACGCCCGCGCCTGGTTCGAGGCGCGCGGACGCAACGGCGGCTGGACGACCCCCTGGGACGGCACGCGCCCCAGCGACGCCGCCGAGGACGACTTCACCTTCGAGCAGATGGTCTCGCGCTTCAACGCGGACGCCCGTGCCGGCCGTTCGCTGCCGTGGCTGATCACCTGGACCGAACCCGGCGGCAGGCCCGTGCTGGCCGGCCAGATGACGATCTCCGGCATCGTGTGGGGTTCGGCGCGCTGGGGGATGGCGGGCTACTGGGTCGACCGTGACCTGGCCGGGCGCGGGATCGCGCCCACCGCGCTCGCTCTGGCCGCCGACCACATGTTCGGCCCGATGGGGCTGCACCGGCTCGAAGTCGCCATCCGGCCGGAGAACACCAAGTCGCTGCGCGTGGTGGAGAAGCTCGGCTTCCGCTTCGAGGGCACCCGCCCCGCCTACATGCACGTCGACGGCGCCTGGCGCGACCACCTGATGTTCGCCTTGCACGCCGAGGAGGTCGGGCCCGAGGGCCTCATCGGCCGCCTCCCCCCGCCGAGGACTCGTGCAACGACCGGCGAGGACTCGTCCTAGCTCTGATTGCACCTTGTTCTAGGCCGTCGGCGGCGCGTCCGCCGGGGCCCTCGCGTGGCGGCGTCCTAGGGTCGACGGCATGAGCTACACAGGTCTGATCTTCGGCGCCCTCGCGGCGTTCTGGTTGGTCTACCTGGTCCCCCTGGTGCTCAACCGCAACGAGAACGGGCTGATGGACGAGATCGAGCCCGGGGAGCCCTTCTCCGCCTCCGTGACCATCGTGCGCCGGGGCACCCCGCTGGATTCCGCGGAGAACGGTACTGCCGTCGTCTCGACCCCCCTGAACCGTCGGGCCGCCCTGCGCGAACTGGCCGACATCGACCGCGAGGCCGCCCGCCGGCGCCGCATCGTGCTCGCGTTCCTGGCCGTCGTCGTCTGCATCGTGGGCGCCTTCGCCGGCTTCGGCCTGATCTCCTGGTGGACGATCACCGCCCCGCTCGGCCTGATCGTCGTGTTCCTGGGCATCGCCCGCTTCTCCGTCCGCGCCATGCGCAAGGGGCTGGACGCCCGCGCCCGACTGATCCGCGGCGGGGACACCGTGGACGAGCACACCGTCCCGATCGCCGTCCTCGACGAGGTCGAGGAGGAGGCCGAGCTCTCCATCGAACTGACCGCGCCGGTCGAGAGCACCGGCACGCTGTGGGACCCGATCCCCATCACGGCGCCCACCTACGTGAGCCGCCCGCTGACGCCGCGCACCGTGCGCACCATCGACCTGACGGCCCCGATCCCGGCACTGACCGGGGTGCCCGTCACGGCCGATCTGCCGCACGAGTCGGCCACGGCGACCGAACAGGACCGCCCCCGCGCCGTCGGCGAGTGACTCAGTCCGCGACGGTCACCGCCCAGGTGACCGCGCGCAGCGGCTCGTCCTCCCACGGCCGCCGCAGCTCCAGGCGGAGCTGACCGCGGCCCGCGGCGTCCGCGCGCACGGTGAACACGCGCAGGGACGCGGCCCCCGGCGCCGCCGACCCGGTCAGGGACTCCGCGTCGACCTCGACCATTCCGGCCGGCATGCGCGCGACCTCCCAGAGGTGGCCTGTGCCGGCGTTCTCGACGACGTGCACCTCGAGGAGGTCACCGACCCGGGCGAGTACCGGGCCGGTGACCTCCTCCGTCAGGCGGTGCAGGGTCATCTCACCACAGCACGATCGACTGGATGAGCTGGGCCGCGTCGTCCTCCAGTCCCGGTGCGCGGCCGGTCTGCATGGCGACGCCGGCGATGATCGAGATCGCCATCGCGCCGGAGTCGGAGGTCTGCGAGACCTTCCGCCAGCCGACGTCGCGGATCGCGAGCCAGGCGTTGCGGTTGGCGCCGTCGCTGTACAGCGCGTCGACGACCTTGCCGCTGATCGACGCGGTGACGCCGTCGGCGGCCGTCGGCGGCTGCATGGTGGGGACGGGGGCCTCACCGGCGGCGTCCGTGGTCTGGCCCAGCAGGGCGGCGAGGTCGCCATCGGTCAGGATGGGGGCGCCGCCCTGTTCGGGCGCGTTCAGCAGGATGGTCATGGTGTCTCCTCGGGTGGGTCGGGTGGGTCGGGTGGTCAGAGTGCGTAGAGGGTGGTGACGAGGCCGTCGTCGCAGTAGGTGTTGACCGGACGGTTGCGGGTCTTGCTGGCCGCGACCTGGGTGAGCATCGTGGTGTGGGCGACCTGAGTGGTGCCGCCGATCCGGAGCCAGCCGTGGTCGGCCAGGTAGGCCCACGCGTTGCGGTCGTGGCCCGAGGCGTAGAGCCCGACGACGGCCTTGTTGCCGGTCCAGGTGCGCAGGTTGACCCCGCGGACCCCGACGACCTGCCACGTCTCGATGCCGCACTGGCCATAACCGATGCGGAAGAAGCCGCCCTCGCCGAAGCCGGTGCCCCAGCTGTTCTTGCAGATCCAGGCGGACTGCGCGTCGTCGTAGCCGACGATCGCGACGCAGTGGCCACCGCGCTGGTCGTTGCTGGTGCGCCGGTAGACGCCGCCGCGGTAGGCGAAGAAGTCGGCGTACACGATGAAGCAGGCGGCGACGGGGCCGTAGTCGTTGAGGTGCTGCTTGATGCCGGCGACGTTGTTGGTCAGGGTGACCACGCCGACCGACTTGGCCCGGTGGCTCTCCCAGGACGCGGGCAGGGAGCGCCCGTTGGAGTTGCCGTCGGAGTAGGGCCACTCGTTCTCGAAGGTGACGCCGCGGTTGGTGCAGAAGCCCAGCGCGGGCTCGGGGAACCAGCCGTTGTCGCAGGTGCGGCCCACGGAGGCGCCCCAGCCGTAGAACAGGTGGGCCTCGGAGAGGTCGACGTCGAGGTTCGGCATCCGGCGCGTCCAGCGGGCGGTGCCCTCCAGCGCTGCGACCGAGCCGAACGCCACGCAGGATCCACAGCCGAGCTGGTTGCGGACGCCCGCGACGTAGCTGACGCCGCCCACGTTGTTCAGGTTGAACGCGGCCGGCAGTGCGACGCCGTCGTCGGCGGACGCCGCGAGTGCGGCCCGTTCGATCTTGGCACCGGCCTTCTCCAGGCGGGCGACCTCGGCTTTCGAGGGCAGCGGGACGCCGAGCCGGTGGTCGCGCTCGGCCTCCGTCATGCGGGTGAGGGCGGTCTCGCCGGCCGTCCAGTCGAAGGGGGACGCCTCGATGTCCGCCTTCACGGCGGCGAGGTCGAAGTCCTTGGCCATGTCTTCTCCTTGGTAGGTCCAGCGGGGGGCCACGGGGTGCGGCCGGGGGCGCGCTGGTGTCCTCAGGAGGCGGGCCGTCGGCGTCGTGATACACGCGCCCTGTCACCAACCGGCGCCGAAACAGACCAGGGGGGGAGCTGCGGGGCCGTGGGCGGCGAGGGTGGTGGCGAGGGCGTCCCACGCGGCCTCCCCGGCGGCCAGCCGCCCGTGGAGTTCGGGCATGACCGCCGCCGCGGCGTCGTCGGACAGGGCGGCCGGGGACGCCAGGATGGTGCGGGCGCCCGCGTGCAGCAGCGCGGTCGCCAGCCCGAGCGGGTCGTCGCTGGCCGTGTGGCCGCCCACCTCGCACGCCGACAGCACCATCACCGCCGGCATGGGGCGCACCCGGTCCAGCTCGTAGCCGTAGGCCGGGCCGTCGGCCAGTTGCACGTGGCTGAACAGAGGGTTCTGGGGTTCGTGGCGACCGTGGGCGGCGAGGTGGACCACGTCGGCGTGCGCCGCGGCCCGCGCGGTCGCGCCCACTGTGGCCCCGTCGCCCACCAGCGTGGTCGGCTCCGTCCAGTGTCGCGCGCAGGCGGCCAGTTCGTCCTCGGCGCGGGCCAGGCCCGGCCCGGCCACGAACAGGGCGCGGGTCGGGGCGGGGGCGGCGGCGGGGGTCGACAGCCAGGCGGTGGCCGAGCGGGCGACCGTCACGGGACGCCCCGCGAGCGTCGGCAGCAGGGGCCACGGCACGCGCGCGAACGGACCCGACGGTGTGAGCACCACCCGCCGGCCCGCGAGGTGGGGGGCCAGGGGGGCGAGCAGCACGGCGTCCAGGCGGGCCAGCCGGTCGGCCAGCCCGGCGCGGACCCGGGACGCGATGGCGGCGGGGAGGTCGGTCGCGGCGACGTCGAGGTCGGCGGGCAGGCCGGCGAGCAGGTCGTCCACGGGTGGGCGCGCGCCCAGGGGGACCAGGGTGGCCCCATCGGGGTGCACGACCAGCGCGGTCAGCGTCGTGTCGTCGGCCAGCAGGGCGACCAGGGTGGCAGCCTGGGAGCCCAGGCCGCGCTGCAGGTCCTCGAGCCGGCACACGGGTTGGGCCGCGTGGGAGCCGGCCACCTGCCAGGCGCGCTCGCGGATGCGGCGGCGCAGGTCGTCCTGCCGGGCGGTGTCGCGGCCGAAGGCCTGCAGGGTTCGCAGTTCGGTGAGGTCGTCGGCCTGCTGCGCGTCGGCGGGCGGCCGGACGGCGACGATGCGCGAGGAGGCTGCCCGGGTGCGCTCCGACCACTCCAGGACGAGGCCGGGGTCGCCGCGGCGGAGGGCCAGGGCGAGCCCGAGGCGTCCGAGGTGGGCGGCGGCGTCGGTCGAGGAGGCCTGCAACTCGAGGCTGCCCAGCCCCGACCGCACCGCGTGCGACTCGTCGAGGGCCCGGCGCACGGTGGCGAGGGCGGCAGCGCGACGGCCGAGCGCGGCCTGGCGTTCGGCGGTGACGTAGGCCGCCCAGGCGTCCGGACGCCGTCGGCTCGACCGGGGCAGCCGCACGGCCGCGGCCGCGTCGAGCCGGCCGCGCGCCAGCAGCCAGGAGCACTCGGCGATCGCCAGGCTGCCCGCGTCGTCGTGGAGCCCGCGCTCGCGCAGGGCCGAGACCAGGGGGGCGATGTCGGGCACGGTGCGCAGGCGGGCCGAGCGGGCCGCGGCGGCGACGAGGGCGTCGGCGCGCAGGCGGGACAGCTCGGCCCCCATGGTGGCGAAGCGGGCCGACGCCCGCCGGGCCAGCGCGAGGGCGGTGCGGGGGTCGGCGACGACGAGCGTGCGGGCGAGCGCCAGTTCGGCGGCGGCCTCGGCCCGCCGCGCCCGCCCGGCGCGGAACAGCGTGATGGCCTGGCGCAGGTCGGCGATCGCGTCGCCGCGGAGCCCGGCCGCGGCGAGCACCTCGGCGCGGTCCTGCAGCCCGATGGCGCGGGAGGTGGCGGAGCTGGCCAGCTCCTGGGCGACGGCGTCCATGCTCGTCAGGGCGCGCACGTGGTCCCCGAGCAGGAACGCCGCGTAGCCCGCGTTGTGGCGGGCCTTCGCGCCCTGCCCGGGCAGGCCGCCCGCGTCGGACTCGGTGACCGCACGCTCGAAGTCGGCGAGCGCGCGGCGGGCGTCGCCGGCCTCCAGGTGCAGGTTGCCGCGGTTGAGCAGCTGCCGACCCAGGCTCGCCGGGTCGCCGGTCAGGGAGCGGATCGCCGCGCCGAAGTCGGCCAGGGCCCGGTCGCGGTGGCCGCGGCGCAGCAGCACCACGGCCCGCTGCCCGTGGACCGTCCCCCGCGTCGTGTCGTCGACCCCAGCCAGCTCGAGCGCCTCGGAGCACAGCGTCTCGGCGAGGTCGAGGTGGCCGAGCTCGGACTCGGCGTAGGCCAGCGTGGCCAGCAGCCGCGCCCGCTGGACCGCGTCGGGGTCGCGGGTGAGGCCGCGCCGGGCGAGGGCAGCGGCCTGCACGTGGCGGCCGGCGTTCGTGGCCGCCCGGGCGCGGACCTGCAACGCGGCGGCGTCGAGCACGCCCCTACTCTGGCACCACTCCCGTGGTCTCGGCCACCAGGGTGCGGGCGCGTTCGACCGGATCCGCGGATGCGCGGTCGGCCTCCATCAGCGCGGCGGCGAGCTGCCCCGCCAGCAGGGGCGCGGCGAACGAGGTGCCACTCCAGACGCCGAAGCCGGAGGAGTAGTCGTCGGGGTCGATGGTGGCCCGCGGGCGTCCGAAGGCTTGGGTGGCCGCCGTGGCCTGCAGCCCGCCCTGGAAGGTCGTCGGCATGGTGCTGACGAGCGCCGCGCCGTGGACGTGGGCCCGGACCCATGGCCCGACGTTGCTGAACAGGGCGTCGCAGGTCCCGTTGGGGTTGAGGGCGCCGGCGCTGACCAGCGGGGCGAGGGAGGCGTCCCAGGTGATGGGGCCCCTGCCGTCGTCCCACGGGCCGAACGCTGCCGGGAACCGCGGGCGCGAGGTCGCGTCGTTGCCGGCCGCGCAGACCACCACGACCCCGAGCTTGAGCAGGGCCTGCAGCGACTCCCACAGGGGGAGGTCGAACTTCGGGTCGTCGGGCAGCTCGTGGTAGTAGCCGACGGACAGGCTCACGATGTCGACGTCCAGGCCGTCGGGGTCGCCCGTGCGCGCGCGGCGGACCAGTTCGGCGAGGTCGTCGAGGGCGTCGAGGAGGTCCTGCTCGACCATCGCACCCTCGGCGGGGAGGATGCGCCAGCTCACGACGTCGGCGTCGGGGGCGGCCTGGTGGACCAGTCCGGCGCTGAACGTGCCGTGCCCGGCATACGCGTCGAGGATCCCGTCGAGTGGGCCGACCGTGTCGGGGAGGAACTCGGGGCCGGAGTTCGGTTCGAGCCCCAGCAGGCCCCCGTCGATCCTGACATCGGTGCGCACCACCGGGTCGGGCGGGATCGGGGCCTGCGTGCCGAGCCAGGGGTGCTCCCCGCAGCCCGAGTCCAGGATCGCCACAACGGGACGACGCTTCACGTCGGGTCGGCGCACGGGTGGGCGGCCGACGAAGGCGACCGGCTGGCGTCCGCCGCGGCCGGGGACACCGTACCCGGCGACGGGTGCGGACTCGGTGTACGGGGCCGACTCGGTGTACGGGGCGGACTCGGTGTACGGGGCCGACTCGGTGTAGGGGGACAGGGTGAGCACGTGGTTCAGGCACGCGCGCTGGGCGAGGTCGGAGTCCAGCAGGCGCAGGTGCTGAAGCAGGGCCCACGCGTCCGGCGCGCTGGCGACCATGCCCTCCCGCGGCTCGATCTGCAGGGCGATGGTGCGCCGCCACGGACGGGTCTGGTGCACCTGATCGGGCGAGGTGGTCAGGCGCCACCCCAGCTCGGCCGCCACCTTCCTCAGCGCGTCGATCTGGGAGTCGTCGTGCTGGCCGACGAGGACCGAGCCGGGTACGTACGCCGTGGGCCGGACGTCCTGCCCGGCCAGGACCACGTCCCGCAGCGGATCGAGGACGCGGGCGCGCAGGCGTCGCAGCACGCGCGCGGACGGGAGCCGGGGTTCACGGTCGTAGGGGTCGGGTTCGGGGTGCTCGCGGTCGGGCTTCATGGGGGCCTCCTGGGGTCAGATCTCGAACAGGGTCGTGCGGAAGTCGGACGCCTCGGCGTGCGTCGCCGGCCGGACGATGAGTTGGGTGAGCCCCGGGCCGGTGCCCGGGACGGCGAAGCGACCGTTCGTGTCGAGGTCGACCGTGGTGGACCGGTCGCCCTGCACCACGGTGACCTCGCCACCCGTCGCGGGGGTGACCCACCCGTCGAGGCGGTGGGCGCCGGCGGGCTGGTCCTGGCTGACCCGGACCAGCACCGTCAGCTCACCGGAGCGGAACTCGATGAGCACGCGCTGCGTGTCGGCGGGCGTGGCGCGCGTCCCGGCGAGGTGGTCGTGCCGACTGACCAGGGTGAGCAGCTCGTAGTCGGCGTCCAGGTCGGTCATCGCCAGCCCGACGAGGATGGTGTCGGCCAGGTCGGGTGGCGGCGGGTCCCAACGCTGCCACGCGGCGCGGACGGCGTCGACGAGCGCGTCGTGGGTGGGCTGCTGGGTCATGCGAGTTCCCCTTCGAGCAGGAGGCGCAGCTTGTCGAGGCAGCGGCGCCGGGTGGGGCCGATGCTGCCGACCGGCATGCCGGTGTCGGCCGACAGGGCGGCGTAGTCGGGGCGTTCGGCGAACGCGACGATGCGCAACAGCCGCTGGCAGCGGGCGTTGAGCGAGTTGACCGCCCCCCAGAGGCGGGACGCCTCGAACCCGGCGATGGCGGCTTCCTCGGGGGTGGGGGAGCTGTCGGGTGCGGTGGGGGCGACCTCCTCGACCGGCACCTCGCGGGCACGGGTGGACGCCCACGCGAGACGGCGGGTCGTCGTGAGCAGCCAGCCGGCGACGGCCTGGGAATCCCGCACCTGCCCGGGGTCGCGGACCAGGCGGACCCAAGCGTTCTGCAGGACGTCCTTCGCGGCGTCCTCCGACAAGCCGTAGCTGCGCGCCGTGTGCCACAGCGCGGGGGTCAAGGTGCGCACGAGGTCGTCGAGGGCGAGACGGTCGCCAGCCCGCCACCGGGCGTGCGCCTCGGCCGCGCGATCCCACAGGGACGCCGACGCATCGGCGGGAGGCTGCCCGTGCATGATCAGATCCAACACCATGCCGAAAGGAGCGGACAGGGGGACGGGCTGATACATCCTCCCCCCGGGGTGATCTTCTTGATTTCTGGGGTCGCCGGGGCGGTGGTATGCTCGTCCTCGCTCTCGGGCATGGGGCTATGGCGCAGTTGGTAGCGCGTCTCGTTCGCAATGAGAAGGTCAGGGGTTCGAATCCCCTTAGCTCCACAAGGACGGACACTCATTATTGGGTGTCCGTTTCGCTTGTCCCCATTGCCCCCGCATTGCCCCGCGGCGCGTTGAGGCGCTCCAGACCGGCCCGATGGGCCCCGGTGCCGAGGTAGTGCAGATACCGGTTGGTGGTCGCAATCGACTCGTGCCCCAGCCACGCCTGAACGGTCCCCGGGTCCACCCCGCGGGCCAACCACAGGCAGGCAGCCGTGTGGCGCAGGTCGTGGATACGGCGGCCAGCAGCAGTGGCCTCCCAGGCAAGCGTGCGCACCACGGCTGAGCGGTGCAGTGGGCTCCCGGTGTCGGTGGTGCACAGCAGGTCGGTCGCCGCCTTGTCCTTGCTCAGCTCGGCCACGATGTCCAGCACCCGATCGGCCAGGGGGACGAGCCGGCTACGCCGTCCCTTGGTCGACTTGAGCCCGACCCCCTCAGGGTTGGAACGGCTGATGACCAGCCCCGGTGTCGGCACCTGCATCACATCGCCAACCCTGACCGCGCGAGCCTCGGCCCACCGCAGGCCGGTCCAGCCGAGCAGCAGCATGATGTCGGCCAGGCGTCGGTTCCTGGCCGCCCACCGCTCCCAGACCACCTCGAGCTCCTCCTCCGCCAACGGCAGCATCTCGGTCGGTTCGTCCGAGGAGCGTGGAGCCCTGGTCGAGGAGACCGGATTGACGAGGACGTACTTCTCGCGCACGCACCAACCGAAGAAGGACGACAGGCTCGCGCGGTACCGCTTCACCGAACCCTCAGCCAGCCCCTGCCGAACCAGGTCCGGACCGGAGAACACGACTCCGAGCGTGCTCACGGCCTATTGTTCGACAGAGACATTCGTTGCGGAGTGGTGCTGGAGGCGGAGAAGAGTGGCGAAGAAGGCGGCGCAATCATCCAAGAGCCTGGAGGCGACTCTATGGGACGCCGCAGACGAGCTACGCGGGAAGATGGACTCCGCCGTTTACAAGCACGTCGTGCTGGGCCTCATCTTCCTCAAGTACGTCTCGGACACGTTCATGGTCCGGCACGACCAACTCCGGCGGCTCGTCAGCGATCCCACCTCGGAGTACTTCATGCCGAGCGAGGCCGCGAAGCAGTCTGTGCTGGAGGACCGCGACGAGTACACCGCCGAAGGCGTCTTCTGGATCCCGCAAGGCCACCGCTGGCAGGACCTGCGCAACGCCGCCAAGCAGCCCGACATCGGCAAGCGCGTCGACGCCGCCATGGAAGCCATCGAACGCGACAACCCGAGCCTCCGCGGCGTCCTACCGAAGAACTACACCCAGCGTGAACTGTCCGCCGAGGCCATCGGCGGCTTGATCGACACGTTCTCCCGCCAAGACCTCGCGTCGGAAGAGTTCAAGGACCTCGACGTGCTGGGCCGGGTGTACGAGTACTTCCTGGGACAATTCGCCTCTAAGGAAGGCAAGAAGGCCGGCGAGTTCTACACGCCTCGCACCATCGTTCAACTCCTGGTCGAGATGCTCCAGCCCTACCACGGCCGCGTCCTCGACCCCGCCTGTGGGTCGGGTGGCATGTTCGTCCAGGCCGACAAGTTCGTCGCCGCCCACGGCGGTAGTCGCAACGACATCTCTGTGTTTGGGCAGGAGTCCAACCCCACCACCTGGCGGCTGGCGAAGATGAACCTCGCCGTTCGCGGTATCGATGGCAACCTCGGACCGGAGTGGGCCGACTCATTCCACGCTGATGCTCACCCTGACCTGCGCGCAGACTTCGTGATCGCGAACCCGCCGTTCAATGACAGCAACTGGGCTGGGGAACGCCTCAAGGGCGATGTGCGGTGGAAGTACGGGACGCCGCCGCCGCAGAACGCGAACTACGCCTGGCTGCAGCACTTCCTCCATCACTGCGCACCCACTGGCACCGTCGGGACTGTCCTCGCGAACGGTTCCCTGTCGTCGCAACAGAACGGCGAGGGCGAGATCCGCAGGGCCATGGTCGAGGCGGACGTCGTCGAGTGCATCGTCGCACTACCACCTCAACTCTTCTACGGCACGCAAATCCCTGTCTGCCTGTGGTTCCTCACCAAGAACAAGATCGGGCACGCCAACGGACTGCCCGCCAGCCGCGACCGGCGCGGCGAGGCTCTCTTCATCGACGCCCGGCAGATTGGCCACATGGAAGGGCGCACTCTCCGTGCCTTCAGCCAGGACGACATCCTGCGGATCGCGGACACCTACCACGCCTGGCGCGGAACTTCGACCAGCACGACTTACGTCGACCAGCCCGCATTCTGCAGGGCGACCAGAGCCGCTGACATCGCCGGCCACGACTACGTCCTCACGCCTGGACGCTATGTGGGCAGCGCGGAGGCGGAAGACGACAGCGAGCCACTGGACGAGAAGGTGTCCCGACTCGCAACCCAGATCCGAGAGGGGTTCGCGAGGCGAGAACTGCTTCAACGACGGGTGACGACGGCGCTGGGCGCGTTGGTGAGTGGCACGGATGGCTGATTGGACATCCGTAACACTCGGGCAGGTCTGTGCGGATGGGGTCATCCAGACTGGCCCGTTTGGGAGCCAGTTGCATGCCGAGGACTATGTGGCTGCCGGCGTCCCGGTGGTGATGCCGGCGAACATCGCGTCAGGACGCATTGAAGAGTCTGGGATTGCCCGGATCACCGAAGCGGATGCCGTAAGGCTGTCTCGTCATAGAATGAAGGTCGGTGACATCGTCTACTCACGTCGGGGCGACATCACCCGTTGCGCCCGGATCACCCAGCGCGAGGCGGGGTGGCTTTGCGGCACGGGATGCCTCTTGGTTCGGCCTGGCTCTGGCGCGGACCACCGCTGGCTGGCCTATTGGCTTTCAACTCCTTGGACGCACGAGTGGCTATACCGCCACGCGGTAGGTGCCACAATGCTGAACCTCAACACCAGCATTCTCGCATCGCTGCCGGTCGACCTGCCCCCGGTGGAAGACCAGCGGCGGATCGGCGCCCTCTTGGGTGCCTTGGACGACCTGATCGAGGTCAATCGAGATGTCAATCGGTACACGGCGAACCTTCAGCTGGCGATCTTCGCTCGACACTGGGACGGCGAACAACGAGAGCGCCTGGTAGACGTTGCTGCGATCACGATGGGGCAATCTCCTCCCGGTGATACCTATAACGAGTCAGGTGAGGGCACTGTCTTCTACCAAGGGACTCGCGACTTCGGATGGCGCTTCCCGGGGCGCCGGGTCTGGACATCCCAGCCTTCGCGTATGGCGGGAGCGGGCGACATCTTGGTTTCTGTGCGAGCGCCCGTTGGTGAGGTGAACGTCGCGACCGAGGACACCGCTCTTGGCCGTGGCGTGGGCGCCCTGCGTGCGGTCGGACGCCCGGCGACTCTGCTCCAGGCACTCCTGGTGGATAGCCAACTGTGGGACATGCACCAAGGAACGGGCACCGTGTTCGCCTCCGTCAACAGGGCTGGCATGGAGAACCTGATGGTGCCTTGGGTGGAGTGTGACGACGTTGAGTCCACTCTGGCGGTTCTGGACGACTCGATCCTCGAGTTGACGCGTGAGTCGGAGGACCTGGTTAGGGCCCGCGATGAATTGTTGCCGTTGCTGATGTCGGGCCGGGTCAGGGTGTCCGAGGACTTCGAGGTGGCGTGATGTCAGGTGCGAACGGTCTGACCGAAGATGCGCTGGAGCGCTGGGTGCTCGAGATCCTGACCGAGTTGGGCTGGACCCACGTGCACGGCCCGCACGTCGCACCGGGCGAGCACGAAGCGGAGCGGGCTGACTACCGGGAGGCTGTACTGGCAGGTCGTCTGACGGATGGTGTCCGCCAGCTGAATCCGCAGCTTCCTGCGGAGGCGGTGGCGGATGTGGTGGCGACTGTGCGGCGGACGGAGTCACCTTTGATCGAGTCCGAGAACTGGAACGCCTACCGCCACTTGGTCCAAGGGGTGCCGGTCGAATACCGCGACGACGCCGGCCGTCTGAGGTCAGATCGGGCTTGGCTGGTCGATTGGGATGACCCAGAGAACAACGACCTGGTGGCGGTGAACCAGTTCAGTATCGAGGGCCCCAAGCGCACGCGCCGCCCGGACATCGTCTTGTTCGTCAACGGTCTGCCGCTGGCGATCTTCGAGATCAAGCGGCCGGGTAAGTCGTACGCGCGTGTGGATGGTGCGTTCCGGCAGTTGCAGACCTACCGGTCGCAGATCCCGGAGGTGTTCAAGTGGAACCAGATCGCGGTCGTGTCCGACGGGTTGGACGCGCGTGCAGGATCGTTCTCGGCGCCGTGGAACCACTGGGCTGCTTGGAAGACCATCGATGGGGCGCGGCGTGACCCGAAAGATGTCGACGGACATCGGATCCCGGCGATCGAGGTCCTGACCCGGGGCATGTTCCGGCTCGATGTGTTCTTCGACCTGTGCCGGCACTTCGTGGCGACGTTCGGCGACGGTGCGGACACGCGCAAGGCGGTCGCGAAGTATCACCAGTACTGGGCGGTCAACAAGGCGGTTGACCAGACGTTGGAATCGATGGAGACCGACGGCCGGATCGGGGTGGTGTGGCACACCCAGGGGTCGGGAAAGTCGCTGGAGATGGCGTACTACGCCGGCAAGATCATGCGCCATCCGGGCATGTCGAACCCGACGGTGGTGGTGGTCACTGACCGCAACGACCTCGACGAACAACTGTTTGATGAGACGTTCGCCCCCGCCAAGGCCGGATCGCCCTTGCCGGAGCCGCCGGTTCAGGCCGAGACCCGCGCCCACTTGAAGGAATTGCTGGCGGGACGCGAGTCGGGTGGCATCGTCTTCACCACGTTGCAGAAGTTCGGCTTGTCGAAGGAGGACCGCGACGCCGGCCGGAGGTTCCCGCTGCTGTCGGCCCGGTCAAACATCGTGGTGATGGTCGATGAGGCGCACCGGTCCAACTACGACGTGATCGACGGGTTCGCGCGTAACGTCCGTGACGCCCTGCCCGAGGCGTCCTTCATTGGGTTCACAGGCACGCCGATCGATGAGAAGGACCGCTCGACCGCGGAGATCTTCGGCGAGTACATCGATGTTTACGACATGACTCAGGCCATCGAGGACGGCGTCACCGTCAAAGTGTTCTACGAGCCCCGCCTGGCCAAGGTGGAGCTGCCCGGCGACGCGCGCGAGCAGATCGATGACGAGTTCGAGGACGCGACCACCGGCTCCGAGACCGAGATCAGCGAACGGTTGAAGTCGAAGTGGACGAAGGTCGAGGCGATCGTCGGCTCCGAGGAGCGGGTCAAGCAGTTGGCCGCTGACATCATCGAGCACTGGGAGGCCCGCCGCGACGTTCTGGCCGGCAAGGGCATGATCGTCACGATGTCGCGGCGGATCGCCGTCGACCTGTACGCGGCGATGATCGCCCTGCGACCGGAGTGGCACAGTGATAACGATGACGAGGGTGTCGTGAAGGTCGTGATCACGGGCAACGCCACCGACCCAGTCTCCTACCAGCCGCACGTCCGGAACAAGCAGGAACGTCGGGCGATGAAGGCGCGGGCGTCGAACACGTCGGATGTCCTGGAGTTGGTGATCGTGCGGGACATGTGGCTGACCGGCTTCGACTCCCCGCCGATGCACACCATGTACGTCGACAAGCCGATGCGCAGCGCCGGGCTGATGCAGGCGATCACGCGGGTGAACCGCACGTTCAAGGACAAGCCCTCCGGGCTGATCGTCGACTACATCGGGATCGCCGAGAACCTCAAGGACGCACTTGCGACCTACACCGACCGTGACAAGCAGGACCGGGCCATCGGCGAGGACGTCCGGCAGGCCGCGATCCCCGAAATGCTCGCCGAGCACTCCATCGTCAGTGACCTGCTGCACGGCATCGACTGGGTCACCGTGCTGGGGTCGGGTGATGCGAAGGCGTTCGTGTACGCCGTGACGCATGCCGTCGACCACCTGTTGGAGTCGGAGCGTGGCCAGGACTGGTCCGCCAGCGACGTGAGCGTCGGCGAGTTCGACATGAACACCTCGGAGGTGCCGTCGCTGAAGAAGCGGTTCATGGCGCACACCGGACGCCTGAAGCGCCTGTTCGCCCTGGTGCCGACGTCGGCGGAGGCAACGGCGATCAGGGATGACGTGGCGTTCTTCGACGCCGTGCGCCAGTCCATCGCGAAGATCGAGACCATCGACCGGACGCCGACCGGTGAGCCCGCCCTCGACACCGCGGTGCGGCAGATCGTCAGCGAACACATGGCCGGCGGTGGGGTCATCGACATCTTCGCCGAGGCAGGCCTGGACAAGCCCGACCTCTCTGTCATCGATGATGAGTTCCGCAAGAAGTTCGAGGCCTCCGACAACCAGAACCTGCAGCTCGAAGCCGTCCGCCGACTGATCTCGAACGAGGTCAAGGTCATCGGCCAACGCAACATCGTCGCCGGCCGCAAGTTCTCCGCGATGCTCGCCGAAGCCCTGAACCGGTACCAGAACCGGACCATCGACGCAGCCCAGGTCATCGCTGAAATCGTCGAGATCGCCAAGGCGATCCGGGCCCAGCGCAAGCGAGGGGAGGAGACTGGGCTCACCGAGAACGAGCTCGCCTTTTACGACGCCCTTGGAAGCAACGAGTCGGCACGTTCGGCCATGCAGGACGACAAGCTCAAGGCCATCGCCCACGAACTCACCGAGATCGTCCGCAATGACGCCAAGACCGACTGGCAGGTCAAAGAGACCGTGCGCGCCAAGCTCAGGACGCGCATCAAGCGACTACTGCTCATCCACGGGTACCCACCCGACCAGGAACCCACGGCCACGCAACTCATCCTCCAACAGGCCGAGGTCATGGCAGACGGGGTGTGAACGGTGGACCCGCGCACCCCCCGCTGGGCTACAGAACGCATCGACGTGTCCCGTTGGCCCGTACGCCACGTGGAGACAACGGGCACCAACCAAGTCGTCTGGCTGAAGGCGCCCGATACCGGACAGCTGTGGCTCCACAAGAGCGTCCACGTGCCTTCCAACGGGGTTGCTCAAGGTGAGGACTGGGCCGAGGTCGTAACCACCCAGGCTTCCATGGCGCTCAGGGTCCCGTGCGCGGAGACGCGACTCTGTATACGGAACGGAGTGCCAGGCTCCTTGTCCCGATCAGTCGTTCCGGCGGGTTGCGACCTAAACGAAGGAGGAGTCGTTCTTGAGGCAGCATGTGTGCCCGGGTACATCCGGCAAACGGACAACAACAAGGCCCGCGATCCCCGCCGGCCCCATGTACGGCGTCCTGGACACAACTTGTCCAACATCAACCAGGTGCTGCGTGACGTTCATCCGCCACCCTCCTTCGACGGGCCGGTCGGGTGCACCGGCTTCGACGTCTTCGCAGGCTTCCTGATCCTGGATGCGCTCGTAGCTAATCGCGACAGGCACGAACAGAACTGGGCCGTCCTGCGGCCACGGCTCACAGATCAGCCCGAGAGGCTGGCCCCCTCGTATGACCATGGTGGAAGCCTCGGATACAATCTGCGGGAAGAGGGCAGGGAGACGCTGCTGCGTGAGCCGGCGGGTCTAGAGGCTTGGGCGGCCAAGGGCACAGCGCATCGCTTCGAACACGCCCCCCCGGCGCCCACATTGGTCGACCATGCGGCGGCGGCCGTTAGGTTGTGCACGCCCGAGGCCGCACAATGGTGGCATGCGCAGCTGGCCAGTCTGGATCTGAGCGAACTGCACGGCGTGTTGGCGACTGGGGTGTCCGGAATGTCGGAGACGGCAGCTACGTTCGCAAGCAGGGTTCTCGATGTCAACTTAAGGAGGCTCCGAGATGCGATCAACGGCGGTGCTTGACAGGGGTACGTCCACTCCTCAGCACGACGTCAACGACCTGCTCGTGCTCTGGCAACATCCAGTGACGCGTGAGATCGTCCCCATTGGCCGCTTCATCCGCGAAGGCGGGGCGTTCGCGTTCTCATACACCCGAGCCGCAGCTGAGGTGAACGGATTTCGGCCTCTCCCGGGCATGACTGATCTCCACCGGCGCTACGAGAGTCGTCAGATCCCGGCGGTCTTTAGCCAGCGAGTTATGTCGCCTGAGCGGCCGGACTATGCCCAGTACATGGACACGCTCGGGTTGACTACCGCGCTGGCTACCCCATGGGAGCAGATCGTCGAGTCGGGTGGGGACCGAGCTGGTGACACTCTGCAGTTCATGCCGATACCGAGGGTGACTTGCGGCCGGGCCCAGGCACGATTCCTGGCGAACGGCGTCAGTCACATCCCCGAAGACGAACGGGTTCTGCCGGGACGCTCCATCCGAGTCACGCGCCAGGAACAGGAAGAAGCACTGAGGGGCCTTCGCGTCGGTGACGGGGTGCTGCTTGAGCCTGAGCTGCGTAACCCCGAGGATCCAAACGCGGTTCTCGTTACTGCAAGCGGAGTTCCGGTCGGATGGGTGCCCCGTGTCTTGTCATCCGGCGTGCGACAGCTTGTTCAGAACGCACCCTGTCACGCGACGGTCCATCGGATTGGCAGCCCCAACGCTCCATTCCACCTGCGCCTCGTCCTCGACTTGAACGTGCCGGTCCCGAGTGGCTTCGCGTTCGATCGTGAGGGTCGCTGGCAGGCTTTGGCCAGCTAGTACGCCAGCGGGTTCGGGATGCCGCTTATCTCTAGGTGCGCGTCCAAGGGCATGTAGGTGCAGATCGCTGCGAAATCTCCTGCCAGACCCCGTTCCCGTAGCCGCGCCTCTTGGCTGTCCGCCAGCATCAGCAGAGAGGACACGTCGGCAGCCGCGTAGGCTATCTGGTCGAGCGTGAGGTCGGGGGCTGCCCAGTTGCTCACCCGGACTGCGCCCTTGTCCAGCCGAATGCCGAAGTGGCGGGCTAGGAGCGCACTCAGGCTGTGTTCCGCCGGGGGGAGGAGCGGATCTAGCAGCTTGGAGGCGGCCTTGGTGCAGAAGACTGACTCCGAACGCACACCCCACGTCGACTCTAGGAACCGCAGATCGAACGGCGCGTAGTGCAGCACTTTGGTCACGCGGGAGTCCTCGAGCAGATCCAAGAGGTTAGTTGGGCGTCGCCACGACCTTCGGACCAGGATGGCGCCGGTGCCGGGGGAGTAGATCTGGCAGAGCTCCAAGGTGTCTTCACGCCAGTTCAGCCCCGTCGTCTCGGTGTCGACCGCCACACGCCGCTCCACGCGGAGGCGATCAGCAAGCTCGTCCGGCAGGTCGTCGGTCACAACGTGTGTAGACACTTCAGCAGGATACTGGCCACCGCGCTGCGGCAGTGCCACCCGAGTTGCCTTCATCTGGCCGGTGACCACGACAGCTCCATCATCTGGCCGGTGACCACGACAGCTCCACGGCGCGACGCCTAGCTACCGGCGAGTTCGTGTGGCGGCAGAGACACCAGTGAAACCGGACCTCTGGTGAATCTGCCTCTACGAGATCAAGGCGCCGGCTGCGCCGGCGCGGCCTCTGCGGTCCGCTCCTCGCTTCGCTGCGGTGCGGTCCTCGCGCCCCGCCAGAGCAGCGACAAGTGAGGTCTGAACGATGGCGTAGGCGCGAACGCTAGCAAGCCCCCTCCCGGATGGGCAGAGACGCTTCCAGGCGCCGCAATCGCCTCTCCAAGTCAGCGCGACGCGCGGGCCGATCTTCAATTTTGACGAGTGACTGAAGCACTAGGGCCTGATGCCGGATATACCCCAGTTCAACGCCCAAGGAGAGACTTTGGTTCATCAGAAGTCGGGCCTCCTTCTTCGATCCTGGATCACGAGCCAACGCTTGCCCGAGGCTGTGAAGCACCTTGGCCTCCCCGAAGCGGTCCCCGATTTCACGGGTTAACTCCAGGCTTGCCCGAAGCAGCTGAATAGGACCGCGGCGTTCCTGTGGTTTGGACTTGAGCATGCATAACGCCATGCTGTGCTTCACATGGGCGAGGTGCCATTGGTCCTGTCTTTTTGCTGCGCTCTTATGGCTTGCTCTAAGAAGCTCTTGCGCTGATTTCGTACCTCCAATACCGCCACGACTCATGCAATCCCAATATCCTACGAGATGTTGAGCAACTGCGACCTCCCGGGAATCCTCGTGCGCGTGCGCAACCCTGCGAAGAACCCCTATGGCTTCAGTTCGTGATCCTAGCCGATAGATTGTCATTCCTTGAAGAAACAGCAGGCCGACGCTCTCAAAATGAATCAATCCTCGAGAAGCTTGTTCGAACCCCAGCCGCCGTGCTTCAAGGCTCACTCGGAGGGAGTCGATGTGAGCCACGTCGCGGTACGCCTGCTCGCCAATTTCCGTGTTTACCTCGAGGCCATGGTACGCCAGGCCTGGTCCCGTGACTAAATACTCGGGAAGAGACTCGCCATACTGCGCTTCGCTCGCGCGAGCATAGAAGTGAGTATTGGCTTGCTTCCACAGAGACCCGCCGGACTGGCGCGATATGATCTTTGCCCGAAGTTCCTCACTCAAGCGGAATTCTGAACCGGCGCTAACGATAAACCCCAGGCTATTGAGGGCATCGATAATCTTGCGCGAAAAGTGGAACTCAGCGAATGCGCGGGAGGCCATCTCGTCCGTCAGGCTGGGGGCCGCTGCTAGCAGTGCCAGTTCGTCAATGCCAGCAAGCTCATCAAGGACAGAAGTCATGTCGCAGAGCCCCTTGCGTGCCCAGTGATTTCCAGCATGGCCAACCTGTCGTATAGGTCGGAGACAGTCCGTGAACTTGCGACCAGCATTTTCGCCGATTCGTGTGCTGTCTCAACTGTTGACGCATGCCCATGGGCGATCAGCCACTCGCCAATCTGTTGAACCAACTCTATTGAAGCGTCGAAAAAACTGGGCAACTGAAGGACGGCATCCCTTGGGGGTGGCCAAGGACAATCCGCTTCTCTAGCATCATCTGGGTTGAACGAGAATACTACTTTCAACCCGGCCGGCAGCAAGGGGCAGAGCGCCGATTCCCAAACGTTTCGGCCAAAGGCGCGTTTCTCCTCGACGGTGAGGATTTCGCAAGCTTGAACTACAATGACGTTCTTGGAAAGGTCCAGACCGGCCTTCGCGGCTTGACAGAACGCGCGCAGCCAAAAGGTCAAGACTTCTACATCGACACCCGATGCAATTGTGATATGGTTTCCTGAGATGGTGATGTCTCGAAGGGATCGGAGATCCGACATGAAGTTGCCGCCAACTGCTCGGCCATTGTTTTCCTTCATGTCAGAAAGTCCGAGCGACTCCGCGATGTGAGACAGGACGGCTACAGGGGTGGCGGTTGGCATCGCGAGGTGGTCCACGCGACAGATCCGGTGATCCTCTGCCCATAGTTCCTGCGCAATGCGCTCCACGAGATTCAAGAACTGATCAGGCTTTGAGGAGTGTCCCGCGAAAACGTGTAGAACTGAGTGATTTCCAACTAGAAATGAGCGGATGGCTTCTCCCTCGTTAGCCCAGTTGAAGATGTCATGTGAGTTCCTCATGGCTGCTGCGGGTTACTGCTAGATCCCACATCATCGATGTTTATGGATTGCTTTGCGTGGACGTCACTCAAGAATTCGCCCGATTCCAGAAGAGCTGGTCCTCGCACTCCCTTGATCGTTACGTTCTTCCCACGCAGGCCGGAGAAGTATCTGGGTCCAGTTGTCGGGGAGCCCTTGTCGGGCGAAGCTCGTCCGATCAGGATGCTGCCGATCAGCACAACGATGAATGCCGCGCCGCTGATGCCAGCTTTGCCCCACTGGTCCAGTCCGCTGATGAGTCCTGACAGAACGTACACGAACAGGCCAGCCGCGGCGGAGGTCAGTGTGCGAAGCAACGCGTCCTTCATAAGGCCACGATAGGCGACGATGGAGTCCTAACACGCGAGCGGCTCGTCGACGGTATACACATCACGTTACGGAGCTTCAGCCCTGATCCACCGGTGTCGTGGCGGGTGTGGGCGTGGCATGGGGCGAGGTGACCGTTCTGAGCAGGGAGGATGGTGATTGCTGAAGTCGCCGTCCACCGCGTCGAAGGGTCACCTCGTAAGTGAAAGCCTCTCACACGATCCGTCCCGTGTTCGATGACCCGAACCTGGTGTCTGCTGCCGGTCTGGTGCCGGCGTTGCGGTT
>NZ_SDMQ01000019.1 GCF_004324755.1 Propioniciclava sinopodophylli | reverse complement strand
CTTTCACTTACGAGGTGACCCTTCGACGCGGTGGACGGCGACTTCAGCAATTACCATCCTCCCTGCTCAGAACGGTCACCTCGCCCCATGCCACGCCCACACCCGCCACGACACCGGTGGATCAGGGATCAGCGCCACCGGTGTGGTGGACCTTTTCGAGGCCTCGCAGGCGAGCATGGCGGTCTGCGCGATCGCGCTGAGCCGGCGCCTCATGGGACCGGCCGGGATCGTCCTGATCAACATCGAACGGGGAGAGGTCGACCTGGCCTGCGTTCAGCCCGACAGCGAGCGGGGCTGGCCGGCCAGCTTTCCTTGGCGTCGCCAGCTTCTCCCCGAGGGCCATCCCCTGCAGCGGCTGCGTGACGGCTCCGAACTCGATGCTCGACGGCGGATGACCTGGACCACACCGTGGGGAGATCAGGCCCCCTACTACGTCGACGCGTGCCGCCACTACGGGAAAATTGTAGCGATCTTCGCCGACCGCGACCTCTGGGGCAGCGAGCAGTTGCATCTGGATGGGCCTCGCGAGTACCGACGAGGATTCTTGGGCGAGTTGACCTGTTGCGGCAAGACCCATCAAGTCTCGACATTCCCCTGCCCGGACTGCAACGGCTTCTACTGCCCAAGCTGCAAGCAGTGCCAATGCGACAAGCGGGCCGCGAGCGAGCTCCTGTGCAGCCGCTGCTTCCAGCGCAAGCAGCGGCACCTGGTGGGCACCGACGGGATCTGCGTCGACTGTCAGTGAGGCAGCCCTAAAGAAACCTGCGGCTGAGGCGACTACCAGGCAGAAGGGACCACAAGGGTCCTGCGGACACTCGGATCGATGTCTGCTCCGTTCGCAACGCAAGGAGAACCTCATGCCTCACAACGCCAACAGCCACACCACCGTCATCGTCAACACGCGGCCGCGGACTTGGACCAACAACAAGATCAGCTACGAACAGGTCGTGGCGTTGGCCTACCCCGACGACACCCCCAACCCCGACATCACCTACACCGTCCGGTACAGCCGAGGCCACGACGGCCACGGCACCGGGACACTCACTTCCGCCAAGACCGTCGCCGTCAAGAAGGGAATGGTCTTCGATGTCGTCCGCACCGTTCGCTCGTGAGCCCGACCTGCAGCGACTCGTCCAGGAGGGCTACAGGCTCTCGTTGGACAACAACTGGCTGATCGTTCACCACGTGCCCTACGTCACCGCCACCCACACGGTCGCCTACGGCCAGCTGGCCTACCCGGTGACCTACTCCGGTGACCGGATCCTGCCGCAATGCGCCCACGAGCTGTGGCTGGTGGGCGACCAGCCCCACAGCGCCAGCGGCCAACCGCTGATCCTGGCCAGCACCAATCCACGCGAGATTCGACCCGGGCTCTCCGCCAACTACATGCTCTCGTCCAAGCCCATGCCTGAAGGCGTGTACCCCGATCAGTACGCCAAGGTCACAGAATACGTGCGGATCCTTTCCCACGAAGCGCTTGCACTGGACCCGACAGTGACCGCCACTCCCGGCCCCGACTGGGATGGCGACGCTCCCCAAGACGATGTCTTCGTCTACCCCGACACTGCCACCTCACGGGCCGCTCTCGGACGCCTCAACGCGCTGTTTCGCGGCCTCAAGATCGGCATCGTGGGGCTAGGTGGCACCGGAGGATACGTTCTGGATCAGGTCGCGAAGACACCGGTGGCCCAGATCCGCCTGATCGACGGCGACCGCTTCGAGAACCACAACGCCTTCCGAGCTCCCGGAGCAGCCCGCCTCGCCACCCTCCAGGCGCACCCGTTCAAGGTCGAGTACTTCGCCGAGTTGTACGGACACATGCGCCGAGCGATCCAGCCCCACGCCGAGTACCTGCAATCCACCAACCTCAACCTGCTCGACGGTCTCGACTTCGTGTTCCTCTGCTCCGACGACCCGCACGGCAAGACGGCAATCATCACCTACCTTGAAGGCCATCAGACCGGCTTCATCGACGTCGGCATGGGAATCGAAGAGGTGGACGGACGGCTTACCGGACTGCTCCGGACCACCACCAGCACACCCGACCACCGCGATCATGTGCACTTGCTCGACCGGATCCCGCAAGGAGCCGGGGGAGGGGAGGACTATGGCCGGAATATCCAAATCGCCGACCTCAACGCCCTCAACGCTCTCATGGCCGTGATTCGGTGGAAGCGGCACCTCGGCTTCTATGCCGGCGACCGGGAGGGCTTCTGCACCTACTCGATCTACACCAACGAGATCTCCAACGAAGACTTCGCATGAGCCGCCCGATGCCAGCGAGCCGCCTCGACCCAGTGTTCGTGGACCGCTTCCCAGAGCCTCTCGAGGCGGATCGCATCTACGTCTCGATCAGATACAACACCACCGCTCACCTTTGCGCCTGCGGCTGTGGACTCGAAGTCATAGCCCCCTTGTCGCCAGCGCAATGGCGCTTCACCTATGACGGACGCAACGTCACGCTGAAGCCTTCGATCGGCAACTGGAATCTGCCCTGTCAATCCCACTACTGGATCGACCACGGTCGAATCCGTTGGGCGAACCGATTCACGCCTGACGAGATCACCGAAGCTCAGCAGCGAGACGCCACAGACCTCCGTCGACAGGGCCAGAGAGAGCAGCTCCGACGATACCGGTGGCTAGAACAACTCTGGCACCTGATCCGGCGCTGGTGAGACTCGTCCGGGTACATGAAGGCCACGGCCAGCGCGCCCCACGTGTTCCTCACCGATGCGTCGGCGCCGGTCGACCAACAGGCGCAGGACCTCCAGTTGCTCATCTGACACGACCGGGGCAGGCCGGTGATCCGGACCCCGACCAGGGCGATGGCGTGGGCGTCGGTGTCGCCGGTCTTGCGGCCCTGACCGGTGGTGAACATCCGCATCCGGGCCGACAGTTTGGCCGGCACGTCCACCACCGACTCGCCCTGGCACAGGAGTCGCTCGGCGACGTGACGGCCGATCCCGGCAAATCCCTCGACCCCCCGCTGCGGCCAGACGGCCGCGAACTGGAGCATCGCGTCGAACCCCGCGTGCGCCACGAGATTGCTACTCATCGACTCGAGTGAACAAGTAGACCCGTACGGGCTGAGAGCCCACTTGGCAGAAGAGCTTCTGCCGGTCGCCTGCCAGCGTTATGAAATGAGCGTTGAGGGTGGTTCGCAACTGACCGATCAGTGACATCATGAACTCGCCTTCGGACTTGAGGTCAGGAACCCCACGCCAAGGATTCCGAGCATGAAGCAACTGACTGAGCCGACCCCAAGTCCTCGCAACATCCGACTCGAACAGGCCATCGGTCACGTCGATCCATTCGTTCGTTTCGCCTCGGATCTCGATGACGCCGCGAGGCCAGTACTCGGGGTTCACAGTTCGGAGACTCTTAATGGCTTTGTCCCATCCATTGAGAGCAAGAGTTCGTTCTGCTTCCTCCATAGCCTTCCGATTCCCCACGAGTGAAGCGAACGCAATCTCCTCGATCGCAAGCCGGAGTTGGGCTGCGGCGTAGATGAGTCCTCGTTCGTCTCCGAGTTCGCAGGCTACGCGCTGCGCCTCATCGATCCTGAGCTTGATGCGCTCCATTTGGGCTGCGTAGCGACTCCTATCCTCGTCCGCGACGAGATGCTCCTCATCCATATCGACTCCATCGTTGGGCAACCGATTCGGCATTGCAGCATGGATGCTACAGATGAGGCGTATCACCGACGCCCAAGCCAGCACCGATTGCCCTCGGGCTGCCTGCAAGCGCCCAGCCCCTGGGATCTGATCCGGGACACCTTGTGGTCACCGCATAGGCGGTGCGCGGCGGTGATCTTGTAATTGCTCTTGAGGCCAGCCGATGTGGCTGCTGGACCGCTCGGCGTGGAGGAACCGGGGAGGAGCACACCCCGCTATCTGCTCCGGCGATTCAAGGCGCCAAACACCCGGATCTGCCGCCATCCCTGCGGATGCACAATGGGTGTATGAGTCGGGAACCAGCTCAGGCTGGCTCAAGAGATCCCCGCGGGAGCCTGCTTGCGCAGGCACCCGTGCTCCGGGTCGCCGACGCGGAGGCGTCCGCGCGGCGGTATTCGCAACTCGGCTTCGCTGTTGAGTGGCGCCACCAGTTCGAGCCGGGGTTCCCGCTGTATCTCGGGCTGCGGCAGGACCAGAACTGGCTGCACCTCTCAGAGCACACCGGTGACGCCCAGCCGGACACACTGCTCTATCTGTACGTGCCCGATATCGACGCCGTGGCACAGATGCTCGGCGTGGCCGGGATCGACGACATGCCGTGGGGTCGTGACATCGAGGTGCGCGACCCTGACGGTAACCGGCTCCGGATTGGCACTCCGTGCAAGATATGAGGGGTGGTGCCCTTCGATCTCGCGTCCGGCCATGCCGCACTCTCAGTTTCCATCCCGGATCCTGCTCGCAAAATCTCGGGGCTGAGCGACTGGCCCCTCTCACTTTCACACCCGCCGGACACCACGAGCAGCCGACTCCCGGCGCCCCCATGCCGGAGATCACCGACGGCGTCGAGGCCAGTGACCGGATTGTCCTGTCCGACGCCCAAGAGGCGATCCCCAGCAGCACCAACGCGCAACGCATCAACGGGGGCAGCAACCTGACCGGCGGCAGTAGCTTCAGAGGCGGGACAAGGCCCCCCGGCTGACCTCATTGGCACGTGCTTCGCCAGAACCTTCGGTCGCGATGAGTTCACTGATCGACCGCGCCGTCCGGAGTGAGTCTCGCCAGGCGCTCGATACGCCGTAGGGAATGCTGCAAACCCCGATGGCTCCGTGGCGGCTGACCCGCATGCCGCAGCTTCGGCGCCTATCCGGTGTTTCGGCGGAGGCTGTCCTTGAGCCGAACCACTGCCATCGGCAGCACGATCACACCTTGCCGGCGCTCCGCCACGTCGCTGCCGTCCCCCCCACCCCGCTGGCCCTGGGCCGCCCGCGAGGTGGCCGAACCCCAGCAAGGCGGGCGGAAGCCAGCCGCGTGCAGGAACGCCAGCCCAGTCCCAGGGTCGCCGGGTCAGTGCGGCGCGTAGAGCGCCTCGATGTGACGGGCCGCAGCCTCCAACAACGTGTCGCGGCGCAGCTTGAGCGTGGGCGTGATGAAGTTGGACGCCGCGGTGACGTCCACGAGCAGGGGCACGAAGGCGCGCGCCTGCTCCGCCCGGGAGACCTCCGCGTTGGCCCGGTCGAAGGGCCGCTGCAGGCGCGCCAACAGGGCAGGGTGGTCCAGCACCAGCCCGTCGTCAGGGAGCGGGGCGTCCAGGTGGGCCACCACGTCTGTGTTGCCCGACTGCTGCGCCCACCGCCGGACGCCGTCGGGGTCGACGAGCAGCAGGGCGGTGAGGTGGCTGCGTCCCTCGCCGACGAGCACCGCGTGCGCGACCAAGGGGGAGCGGGTGACGGCGTCCTCCCACGGCTCGGGGGCGACGTTCTTGCCGGACGCCGTGACGATCAGGTTCTTGCGCCTCCCGTGGAGTGTCAGCCGCCCGGCGTCGTCGAGCGAGCCGAGGTCGCCGGTGCGAAAGAAGCCGTCGACGAAAGCGCCGGCGTCGTCGGCCGGGTCCACGGAACCGGGCAAGACACCGACGCCCCGCACCAGCACCTCGCCGTCGTCGGCGATCCGGATGGTCGTGCCCGGCAGCGGCGTCCCCACGCTGCCGGCCCGCAGGTCACCGGGACGTAGCCCGGTCGCGGGCGCCGTCGTCTCCGTGAGGCCATAGCCCTCGATGACCGGCACACCGATGCCGCGGAAGAAGTGCGCCAGCGTCGGGTCGAGCCCCGCCGCGCCGGACAACAGCCACTCGACGCGATCACCCATCAGGCGCCGCATCCGCCGGTAGAAGAGGCGGTCGAAGAAGGCGTGCCGCACGCGCAGGGCAGGCCGCGCCCGACGTCCGGGATCGTCCTGTCTCGCCTCGAGGTGGCGCCCCCACGCGACCGCGGTCGACTCGGCGAGCCGGAACACCGGACCGATGCGGGCGTCCGCCGCCCTGTCGCGCCCGGCCTGGCGGATCTTCACCAGCAGCTGGGGCACGACGACCATGAACGTCGGGCGCACCTCGCCGAAGGCGGCGACGACGCGCGTCCGCTCGCCCTCGTGGACGACCTTCATACCCGCGGCGACGGCCACCAACTGCAGCCCTCGGGCCAGGATGTGGGCAAGTGGCAGCGCGATGATCGTCAACGGGCGGTCGCTGTGGAGTGCCGCTGCGGCAGGAGGCCCCCGCGGAACGCCAACGCCGCGCCGAGCACCAGGGCCGCGGCGACGGCAGCGGCCAAGCCCACCATGGTCGAGGAGGGCTGGTCGGTCAGGCGGGCGATGGCGATCCAGGCCAGCCCCCAGGCGGACGCCGCGGCGAGCGCGAGACGTCCGCCGTGGCGCTTCGCCAAGAGGACCCCGACGCCGGCGGCCACCGCGAGGACGGCCACGGCGAGGAGCTGGTCCGCGAACGGGCCGACGCTCCAGCCAGACGAGACCCCGGCCGCGGCGACGTTGGCGCAGGCCGCGACGCACACCCAGCCGAGGTAGGCGCCGAACGTGCCGTCAATGACGACCCGGTCGGCCGTGCCGGCGGCGGGATGGGCGGTGACGCGGTCCATCAGCAGACCGAGAACGACGACCAGGGCGGCGATGACCGCGACGCTGATCCAGATCAGCCCCACCTGTGTGACCAGCAGCCAGGCGCCGTTGAGCCCCATCGAGGCGCCGGCCAGCCAGCCGGTGGCGCGGGCGCGTTCGGCCGTCCACTGCGACGGCAGCCACTGCCAGACGGTGTAGGCGGCCAGACCCACGTAAATGAGCGACCAGATCGAGAACGCCGGACCGCCGGGGGCGAGCAGCGTCGCGTCGGCAGACAGGACGCCCGAGGACGAGTCCTCGACCCGCGTCCCGATCACCCCGAATCCCAGCAGGGTGGTGTAGACGCACAGGGCCGCCATGGCGGTCACCCACAGGCGGCGGAGCAGGTCGCGATCCATGATGTCTCTCGTCACACGGTGGTTGGGTGAGATCCGTGTGGTTGGCCACGTTACGTGACGACCCCCGCTTGGTCGAAGGTTTGTCCAAGGTCGGACGTGACTCGGATCCTCGGGAACTTTCGGCCCAGCCCGGCCGACTACTGGGGCGGAGGACGTGCCAGGCGTCCGCATCAGGAGGGTTTTGCATGTTCTCGTTCGCCACCGTGCCGGTGAAGTTTGTCGGGCTGTTCGTTCTCTACCTGTGGTGCACGGCGTGGAGCATCTACGAGATGACCCGCCCTCAAAGTTGGCGGCAGCGGGTCTCGAACGGCCTCCACCTGGTGATGGCCGTCGTGATGCTGCTCATGGTGGCCGGGCCCACGTGGATGACGCTCATCAAGATCATCCCGATCTGGGTGCTGGCCGGCTTCTTCGCCGCCAGCGTTGTGTGGTTCGCCTGGCTCGCGGTGCGGGCGTTCGTGGCCGCCCAGCGCTCGTCGGGGTGGCACTTCGTCGGCCACGCCACGATGTTCGCGGCGATGGCCTGGCACGTGGCCGCGATGGCGGTCATGCGGCCGCTGAAGATGGCGGCACAGTCCGGGCAGGCCGACGCCGGGGGCATGAACCCGATGATGGCCGCCCAGCAGCCCGGCGGCGTCCTGTGGTGGTTCGCGGTCGTGGGCGTCCCGCTGATGGCCTACCTGCTGGTCGCCTCGGTCCACGCCCTGCGGCAGGCCCTCGCCCCTGCGACACCGGTGGCCACGGCGTCCGACTGCTGCGGCGGCACCTGCACCTGCGGTCCGGACTGCACCTGCGACCTGCCCCGCCCCGCGCTCGGCCCGGTCGCGAATGACTCGGACGGCCGCTCGCTCGCCCTCGCCACGGCCGCCCGCGTCGAGACTGCTCCCTCGTGCCACGAGGTGCGTCCGGTGGGCTCGCCGAAGTTCCGCATGGCCGCGCTGTCGGACTTCGCGATGAACTTCGGCATGTTCTGGATGAGCACCGGGATCATGGTCCCGCTCCTGCCGTTCTTCGCCTTGCTCAGCTTCTGAACGGCGGGCCGCACCTTCAAGGGGTACGCGGGATGCTCGACATCATCGTCGCCTCGGGCCGCCACCTGTGGGCTGCTGGTTGAGCTTCGACATGAACGGGCTGGCCGCTGAGCGAGGGCGCGCAGATCGTCTTCGTGTGAGCGCAGGTCGCTAGGCTGGGAGTGGAGTGAGGGGAGGCCGCCATGGCCGCTGGCTGGTTGAGCATCGTCGCACTGGGTGCGCTGTTGGGCGTCCTCCTGGTCGGCGTCCTGGTCGGCCTCTCGCTGCGGAGGAATCGGGCACTGCCCCCGGTCGCGCCCGATCGGGACGCCTGGGAGGAGGCCCTGCTCGCTGACACGACACCGCCCCCGACCGTGCCCGGCCACGCCGCCGCGCCGTACCCCCCGCCCGGGGCCTCCGAGGGCCCCGAGGTGCTCGACCGCGCCGCGCTGGAGAACCGCGGCCGGTCATTCGACCCGACGGGTTGGGACGACCGCCCCGACGGCTTCGAGGGCACCGACATGGGTCTGGTGGGGGGAGATGGCGACCGCTGAGGCCCAGCCAGATGAACTCCTTCTGAACTCTTGAAGGTGCACCCGCTCCAAGGTGCTGCCACGAGCGCTTTTGTCCCGTAGCGTGCCCCTGAGGAGCCGCCACCGTCGGCGGCCTGGACCAGGGAGACCGAGCCCATGCAACTCACCACCCACCTGCGCCGAGGAGTCGCCGCACTGGCGGCCACGGCCTTGGCCGTGACGGGTCTGACCGCCTTGCCGGCGTCCGCAGCACCCGATGGAAGCGGCCTGATCATCAACGAGGTGTACGGCGGCGGGGGTAACTCCGGCGCGACCTACACCCACGACTTCGTCGAGCTGTACAACCCGACCAGCGCCACGATCGACGTGACCGGCTACACCGTCAAGTACTACTCGTCGGGTGGCAACATCGGGAACACCTGCACCCTGAGCGGCTCGGTTGCCGCCAACTCCCACTACCTGATCCAGCAGGCGAAGGGCGCCGGCGGCACCGAACCGCTCCCAACCCCGGACACCATCTGCACGGCCCCGATGTCGGGCACGAACGGGATCGTCGAGTTGAACGGCCCCGCCGGCATCGTCGATCTCGTCGGCTTCGGCTCGGCCGTCCGCTTCGAGGGCAGCGCCGCCGCGCCGACGTTGTCGAACACCACCTCGGCCAGCCGGACGAACTTCGTCGACACCGACGACAACCGCGCCGACTTCACCACCGGCGCCCCCTCGCCGACCAACTCGGGCTCGGCGACCGACCCGGACCCCACGCCGACTCCCACGCCCACCCCGACTCCCACGCCTGACCCCGACCCGGAGCCGATGATCACCCCGATCGCGCAGATCCAGGGCACCGGTGACACCACGCCGCTCGCCGGCCAGTCCGTCGTCACCGACGGCGTCGTCACCGCGGCCTACCCGACCGGTGGTTTCAACGGCATCTACATCCAGACCCCCGGCACGGGCGGAACTGTGAAGGCCGCGGGCGAGGCGTCCGATGGCCTGTTCGTGTTCTCGAACTGGGCGGCGAACAACGTCCAGATCGGCGATTGTGTGCGCGTCGAGGGCACGGCCGGTGAGTACAACGGCCTCACCCAGATCTCGGGCAGCGTCGTGGTGACCGAGTACGAGGGCTGTGCGCCGGTCGTCCCGACCGCGCTCGCCACCCTGCCGGAGACGGACGCCGAGAAGGAGGCGTACGAGGGCATGCTCGTGCTGCCGCAGGGCACCTACACGATCACGAACAACTACGGCCTCAACCAGTACGGCCAGCTCGGCCTCGCCTTCGGCGATGAGCCGCTCTACCAGGCCACCGACGTGGTGACCCCCGGCGACGAGGCTGCTGCGTACGAGACCGCCAACCTCGCCAAGCTCATCACGCTGGACGACGGGTCCTCGTGGAACTACGTGACCAACGCCACCGCCAAGAATTCCCCGCTGCCCTACCTCAGCGCGGACGAGCCCTTGCGGACGGCGTCCCAGGTCACGTTCGCCAAGCCGGTGATCCTCGACTACCGCTTCCAGTGGAACTACCAGCCGGTCGACCAGATCGTCGGCGCGACCGACCCCAACGACCCGGTCGTCTCCGAGAACGACCGCGAGTACACCGTGCCGAACGTCGGCGGCGACCTCGAGATCGCCGCGTTCAACGTGCTCAACTACTTCACCGACCTCGGCGTGAACGAGACCGGCTGCAAGGCGTACACCGACATGTACGGCAACCCGGTCGGCGCCAACAACTGTGAGGTGCGGGGCGCGTACTCCGAGAGCGCGTTCGCCGACCAGCAGGCCAAGATCGTCGCCGCCATCAACAAGATGGACGCCGAGGTCGTGGCCCTGATGGAGATCGAGAACTCCGCCGGCGTCAGCTACATCGACCACGCGCGCGACCACACTCTCGCACAGCTCGTCGATGCCCTGAACGCCGACGCTGGGACGACCCGCTGGGCCTACGCCCCGACGCCGACGGTCACCCCGTCGAACGAGGACATCATCCGCACCGCCTTCCTCTACGACCCCAGCGTCGTCGAGCTGGTCGGTCCGTCCTTCATCGACCTGGACGAGGCCTTCGCCAACGCGCGCTACCCGCTGGCGCAGGAGTTCGCCGTCCTCGACTCCCCCACCACGTTCGTGACCGTCGCCAACCACTTCAAGTCGAAGGGGTCCGGCGAGGACGACGGCACAGGCCAGGGCCTGTCCAACCCGTCGCGTGAGGCGCAGTCCCGGCAGCTCGTGGCCTGGGTCGACGAGATGTTCGCCGGAAAGGCCGCCTTCTTGATGGGCGACTTCAACGCGTACAGCAAAGAGACCCCGGTCCAGATCATCGAGGCCGCCGGCTACACCAACACCGCCAAGCACTTCGCGCCAGACTCGGCGACGTACCAGTTCTCGGGCCGCCTGGGCTCGCTGGACCACGTGTTCGCCAACGAGGAGGCCATGGCCCTGGTGACCGGTGCCGCCGTCTGGGACATCAACGGCGACGAGTCCATCGCGTTCCAGTACAGCCGGCGCAACTACAACACCGTCGACTTCCACAGCGACGACGAGTTCGCGAGCTCCGACCACGACCCCGTGATCGTGGGCCTCAAGCCGGCCGCGCCCGCAGCCGACCCGGTGCTCGTCACGGCGACCGGGTTCGACTGCAACTCGTTCGGGTTCAGCGTGACTGGCGCTCCCGAGGGTGCCAAGCTCCGCATCGAGTGGGAGCGGGGCGGCCAGAAGCAGTTCACGACCGTGAACTCGCTGACCTGGTGGTCGGGCGACCGCCAGGCCGGGTGGAGCAACGCCGTCGCCACGGTGCTGGACGCCGACGAAAACGTGCTCGCCACGTCGGGTGACCCGATCAACCCGGACAGCTGCCCGATGATCACCACGCAGCGGGTCAGCGACAAGGCCTTCGGCTTCGTCGTCGACCTCATGCCGAAGGGGAGCACGCTCCAGATCACCTGGACCGACCGCAAGGGCAAGACCCAGGTGCGCACCACCACGCAGTCATCGTGGTGGTCGGGTAACAGCAACAAGGGCTGGGAGGACGCCCAGGCCGTGCTGCTGGACGCCAACGGTGAGGTGATCGCCAAGTCAGCGGTGATCAACTACCCGCTCTGACCCAGGGCTGACGGGCCGGGCGGCGTCCTTCGGGACGCCGCCTGCCCCGGGAGGACGAGGCGCCAGCGCGGTGGGCCCCACCCGAACCGTCGGCGAGATGGGGGATGATGGCCCGGTGACTCCGCCCGCTCCCGCCGCGCCCGGCCTGCCGCGCGCCTCGTGGGGGCCGGACGCCGCCACCGCGGCCTCGCTCGTGGTCACGACCGCCGCGATCTGGCTCGTGGCGAAGATGGTGTCCACCTGGGCCTGGGTGCTGCTCACCGGCGAGTACGGCGACACGTACTACTACCTCACCACCGCCGAGGAGGTCAGCCGGGCCGGGGGCGGGGTGGCCGAGGCGTTCCGCGAGTATCCGACGCCGGCGGGGCTGTTGCTGATGCTCCCGTACGAGCTGGGGGCCACCCACCACGACCAGTACCGGGCGGCCATCCTCGTCATGACGTCGCTCGCCGACGCCGCCTTCGCCCTGCTGCTGGGCCGCCGTACCGGGCCGCTCGGGGTGCTCGCCTGGGTGCTGCTGACCAGCTCCCTGGGGCAACTGGCGCTCCTGCGCTTCGACATGCTCCCCGCCGCCGCCGCGGGGGCGGCCGTCCTGCTCGCCATGGAGAACCGCCGCGTGGCGGCGTCCGTGCTGGTCGGCCTCGGCACCGGCCTCAAGATCTGGCCCATCGTGCTCGCACCGCTCGCCCACCGGCGAGGCGGTTGGCGCGCGTCGCTGGTGGCGCTCGCGGCGACCGGTGCGGCCCTCGTCGCCGGTTCGCTGGCCGCTGGCGGCTGGACGCGGCTGCTCAGTCCGTTGGGCTATCAGCGCGACCGGGGGCTCCAGATCGAGGCGGTGGCGGCGACCATCCCGATGCACGCGTGGGCGGACGATCCTGCCTACCGGGTCTGGTTCTCCACGTTCGTCGCCTACGAGGTCGTCGGGACGTCAGTGCCGACCTGGCTGGCCGTCGCCCAGGCAGCTTCCGTGGTCGGTGCGCTGGCGTGCGTCACGCTCGTGGGCTGGTGGTTCTGGCGCGGCTCCGACCCGGCCGCCATCGCCTGGCTCGCACTGGTGCTGGTCGGGACGTTCGTCGTCACCTCGCGCGCGCTCTCGCCCCAGTACCTGCTGTGGCTCGCGGCGCCCACCGCGGTGCTCGTCGCCCTCGCGCTGCGGGGAGGGAAGCAGGCCCCGCCGCTGGCGCCCGCCCTGCTCACCTTCGCCACCGTGCTGGTGTTGTGCGGGCTGACGCTGGCGATCTACCCCGTCCACTACGACGGCCTGGTCAACCGGGGCGAGCTGACCGAACGCGCCCTCGCGTTCCTCACCGCGCGCAACCTGGGACTGCTGGCGCTGGTGGCGTGGTCGGCGGCCTGCGCGATCGTCGTGACGAATCAAGGCCACACACGGCAACAACTCTCCGAGAACGGGGTGCGTGGTTAGAGTGCAACACGACCGCCGTCCGATGATGAAGGAGCCCCCCATGTGGAAGTTGTCCGGTTTCGCCGATGAGGCCTCCAGCGACCTCGATGAGCAGATCGCCCTGTTGAACAAGCTCGGCATCAAGCACATCGAGTTCCGCAGCGCATGGGGCATCAAGGTGCTCGACCTCACCCAGGAGCAGCTCGAGGAGGCCAAGGCCAAGCTGGACGCCGCAGGCATCAAGCTCAGCTCGGTGGGCTCCGACATCGGCAAGATCTTCATCAACGAGCCGTTCGAGGACCACCTCAAGCGCGCCGCACACGCGGTCGAGGTCGCGAAGTTCTTCGGCTGCGACTACATCCGCATGTTCAGCTTCTTCATCCCGCAGGGCGAGGACCCGGCCCAGTACCGCGGCGAGGTCATGGACCGCTCGCGCGCCTTCGTCCGCCTCGCCGAGGCTGGCGGCGTGACGATGCTGCACGAGAACGAGAAGGACATCTACGGCGACATCCCCGAGCGCGTCGTCGATCTGATCACCGAGATGGATTCCCCGCACTACCGCGGCATCTTCGACCCCGCCAACTACGTGCAGTGCGGCGCCAAGCCGGTTGACGAGGCCTACCCGCTCGTGAAGGATTTCACCCACTACCTCCACGTGAAGGACGCCTCCGCCACCGAGTTCGACGCCAACGGCCACAGCAAGGTCGTGCCGGCCGGCCACGGCGACGGCCAGTTCCCCGAGCTCATCGCGGCGCTCAAGGCCGACGGGTACGAGGGCTTCCTCTCGATCGAGCCCCACCTGGGCGACTTCAACGCCTTCGGCGGCCTGTGCGGCCCCGACCTGTGGACCGACGCCTACAACGCCATCACCAAGATCCTGTCCGACCAGGACATCGCATGGCAGTGACCAGGGCGGCCATCGTCGGCTGGGGTGACGTTGCGATCATCCACCGCGAGGCGATCGACACGATCGAGGGCGTCGATCTGGTCGGCATCGTCGACACGGACGCCGACCGGCGCGAGCAGGCGAACGCGACGCTCGGCGTCCCGGCGTACGCGTCCATCGACGAACTGGTGGACGCCGCGGCGCCCGACGTCGTGCACGTCACGACGCCGCACCACCAGCACATCACGCCCACGCTGGAGGCCCTCGAGCGGGGCGTCCACGTCATCCAGGAGAAGCCGCTGGCAGCGTCCATCGAGGACGGCCAGCGCCTGCTCGACTGGGTGGACGCCCGGGCAGGGGACCGGGCGCCCAAGATCGGCATCTGCTTCCAGAACCGCTACAACATCAGCTCCCAGGAGCTGCGGCGCCTCCTGGATTCGGGCGAGCTCGGCGAGATCCATGGCGCGTACGCGTCCGTCGTGTGGACGCGGACCGCGGACTACTACCGGGCCAAGCCGTGGCGCGGTTCGCGCGAGGAGTCGGGGGGTGGACTGCTGATCAACCAGGCGATCCATACCCTCGACCTGGTGCAGTGGTTCATGGGCGACGTCGTCGACATCGCCGGACACGTGGCGACCAACAAGTTCGGCGACGTCATCGAGGTCGAGGACACCGCGGAGATGCTGCTGACGCACTCCTCGGGGCTGAAGACGTCGTTCTACGCCACACTGACCGCTCCGCAGCACCGCCCGGTCGAGTTCGAGCTGGACTGCGAGAACGCCTACGTCTCCCTGCGCAACGGCCTGACCGTCGCCTGGAAGGACGGGCGCCTCGACACCTACGAGGAGCGGAAGGTGCCCTCGGGGGGCCGCTCGTACTGGGGCGTGTCGCACGAGCTGCTCATCCGCGACTTCTACGCCAAGGTGGACGACCCGGAGCCGTTCTGGATCAGCCCGGCCGAGGCCATGAAGTCGTTGCAGATCCTGAAGAAGACCTACGAGGTCTCGGGGTTCTAGCCTTCCCCAGGACGAAGGGGGCACCAGGAGGGGACGCAGTGTGGTGGCGGCGTCCGGTACGCGGCACCGCGTTCTTGGTGTGAGGCGACTGGGGGCAAAGCGCGGCAACTCTCACGGTTCCGGCACGTTGCCTGCGACCCGGACCTAGTGTGAAATCCACGACCACAGACGTTGCGAAGGAGCGATCAATGGCGGAGGACAAGGTCCGGCTGGGCATCATCGGCCTGGGCGCCGAGGGCGGCATGTACGCCAAGTTCATCGATGGTGGCATGGTCCCCAACATGGTGATCGGCGCCATCTGCGACATCCTGCCCGAGAAGAAGGAAGCGGCCGACGAGTACGGCGTCCCCTTCTACACCGACTACAAGGAGATGATCGCGTCCGGCAATGTGGACGCCATCGTCACGACCGTGCCGCACTACCTGCACCCCGAGATGGGCATCTACGGGCTCGAGCACGGCATGCACACGCTGCTGGAGAAGCCGGTCGGCGTCTACACCAAGCAGGCCCGCGAGGTCATCGAGTTCGCCGAGACCAAGCCCGACCTGAAGTTCGGCGTGTTCTTCAACCAGCGCACCAACCCGCTGTACAAGGACCTCAAGGCGATCATGGACTCCGGCGAGCTGGGCAAGCTCCGGCACACCTCCTGGATCATCACCACGTGGTGGCGCCCGCAGCCCTACTACGCCCAGTCCGACTGGCGTGCCACGTGGGGCGGCGAAGGCGGCGGCGTCCTGGTCAACCAGGCCCCCCACCAGCTCGACCTGTGGCAGTGGATGTGCGGCGTCCCGAAGAGCGTGTTCGCGAAGGCCCAGTACGGGTTCCGCCGCGACATCGTCGTCGAGGACGAGGTCAACGCCCTGGTGAGCTTCGAGGACGGCGCCACCGGCACGTTCATCACCTGCACGCACGACCTGCCGGGCACCGACCGCCTCGAGATCCTGTGCGACAAGGGCAAGATCGTCGTCGAGAACTCCAACAAGGTGACGATCACGCGCCTCAAGGAGGACGAGCAGGTGCTCAGCCAGAACATGGACATGAGCGCCGTGGCCGCCCTGTTCACCGGCAAGCTCGACCGCGCCGAGCTCATGACCGAGGAGACCATCGAGTACGGCTCGGTGTGGGGCCAGCAGCACTCCGACGTGTTGAAGAACTTCGCCGACCAGATCCTCCACGACGCCGAGCCGCTCGCCCCGGGCTCCGACGGCATCCACGGCGTCCGCCTCGCGAACGCCATCCACCTGTCCAGCTGGACGGGCCAGGAGGTCTCGATCGACGACTTCGACGAGGAGACCTACATGCGCGAGCTCAACAAGCGCATCGCCGACGAGGGCAAGTTCGAGCAGAGGAGCTGAAGAATGGCCGTTCTGGGTGTGCAGATGATGATGCTCCGTCAGCAGGTCGCTGACGAGGGCATGTGGGCCGTGCTGCAGCGGCTCAAGGAGCTGGATGTCGACGCCGTCGAGGTCAGCCAGATCCCGATGGATGAGACCAACACGGCCGCCCTCGAGCAGGGCATCAACGAGCTGGGCATCCAGGTGGGTGCCCTCTCGGTGGCGCTCAAGCCCGGCCCGACGGCCACGGGCGACAACCTCGAGGAGCACTACGACAAGGTCGTGGCCGACTGCCGTCGCCTCGGCACGCGGTTCGTCCGCATCGGCATGATGCCGTTCACCGCGATGGTGTCTAAGGAGGCCTGCGAGGCGTGGGCCGCAGAGGTGGAGCCCGCGGCGTCCAAGCTGGCGGACGACGGCATCACGTTGTGCTACCACAACCACCACGTCGACCTGGCCAAGTTCGACGGGGAGCGGATGTTCGACATCGTGCGCCGCGTCGCCCCGAGCGTGCACTTCGAGGTCGACCTGCACTGGGTGCAGCGGGGCGGCATGGCGCCGCTGGACATGCTCAAGGAGTACTCGGGCGTGTGCAAGCTGATCCATGTGAAGGACTTCCGTGTTGTGCCGGTGCCGCAAGAGGCCGTCGACAAGATGATGTCGGGCGACGTCGCGGGAGGCTTTCAGGGCTTCCTGAACATCGCGCAATTCGCCGAGGTCGGCCAGGGCAACATGAACTGGCCCGAGCTCCTGCCGGCCGCCGAGGCCGCGGGCGCGGAGTTCTTCTTCATCGAGCAGGACGACACCTACGGCCGCGACCCGTTCGACTGCATCGCCGATTCCCGGGCGTACCTGAAGTCGATCGGCTACTGACCGACACGCAACCACCGCGACGCCGCCCACTGGCGCCAGGGGCCCTGAGGTGCGAGGGACGCGAGCCTCGAAGGGTCCGGGCCGGGGGCGGCGTCGCTGCGTCCGCCACGCGACGGCAGGGCCGCGGGCCGTGTGGTTGAGGCCGACCCGGTGCAGCACGGCTAGCGTGGGCGCATGCGCGTAGCCTTCGTTCCGGGTGTGATCCTGACCAAGTGGCGTCGGACGTGGGCCGAGCGCTACCCCCGCACCCCCTTGGAGACCTTCGAGGTCACCGAGGCGGACCAGCGCCGCGTCCTGGTCTCCGGCGAGGTGGATTTCTGCTTCGCCCGCCTGCCGCTGGACACCGAGGGTCTCCACCTCATCCGCCTGTACGAGGAGCAGCCGGTCGTGTGGGTCGCCAAGGACCACCCGATCTCGCTCTACGACGAGGTGACCACGGCCGACCTCGCTGACGAGGACGTCCGCACGGAGGTCACCGATGAAACGATCGCGATGGTCGCCGGGGGCGGGGTCGTCCTGCGCGTTCCGCTCTCGGTGGCGCGGGCGCCCAGCCGGCGCGACCTCGCGCACCGTCCGGTCACGGACGCCCCGACCACCACGGTCGGCCTGGCGTGGCTGGCCGACCGCGACGATCCGGTCCTGGACGACTTCGTGGGGGTCGTCCGCGGGCGCTCGGCGACCAGTTCACGCACGGTTCAGGAGCGCTCGCGCCGGCGGTGAACCGGGGCGCAGGAGCAACCGTGCGCCCGCCCGGATGCAAGAGCGGCCGGCGCCCCGGGCGACGGATCTGAGTGACGCTGCTCACCACCGGGCGACAAGTCTGAGTGGCGCTTGGCACGCTCAGGCGTGGAGTCGGTCACTCAGGTATGTCGCACGGCGCCGAGACGTGTCAGCCAGTTCCGTCGCCCGGGGCACGCGCGACGCGTGTCCACCCAGGCCACGGCGGTCAGAGCTGGTCGAGCATCGTGGTGATGCGGGCCCGCAGGTCCGCCACGACGTCGGGGAGCAGGCCGGGGTCGCCCGCGTACTCGCCGCCCTCCTGGGCGATCACGACGTGGGCGCCCGAGCGCACGATGTACTCCAGCCCGGCGCCGGGGGCGACGATGTAGCCGTCGTCGCCGGCGTCCCACTCCGACCAACTGCCGACGTCGAGGCCGCCGTCGCCGAGGTCGGCGAGCTCGCGCGTGGCCTGGACCGTCCGCCAGCCGTCCTCGTCGGGGCCTTCAGCAGCGCAGGCGCGCAGTTTCGTGCCCAGCTCGTCCATGAAGGCCTGTGCGGCCGCCTCGTCGGCGAACACGAACAACCCGTTGACCACGGCGTGCTCCGGTCCGATCGACTCCTTGACGCGTGACGCCGTGATGCCCGAGGCGGCGTCCAGCTTCAGCACACGATCGGGGCAGGACGCCCGCCAGACGGTGGTGGTGAACGCGGAGGTCTCCTCGTCGCCCGGACGGTCCTCGTCCGGCAGCGAGAAGCCCGCGGGGACCTCGCCGAGGTCGCCGGGGATGTCGCTGGGCACCTCAGGGGTGGCCTGCGTGGTGGGCTTGGCCGTCTGCTTGCGCGGCGGCGGGGTGACGGTCGGCTTCGTGGTCAGCCCCGTGTTCGCCGGCGACGGCTTGATCGTCGGCGTCGCGGTGGCCGTGGGCAGTGGGCTCGATGACGGCAGCGGCGTCGGGCTGGGCGTGCCCGAGACGGCGTCCGGGGTGCAGGCGGACAGGGCCAGGACGGCCACGGTGGCCGTGGCCGCGAGGATGCGCTTCATCGAGGGCCTTTCGTTCGGATCAGCGCCCAGTCTCCCATGCCGCGCGTCGCCACCAGCAGTCGGCCCTCCGTCCACTGGCAGGTCTGCGGGATCCCTGCCTTGCGTCCGTGGCTGTCATGCCCATGAGGACGGGTCAGTCTCCCGTTTGCTTGGGCCGGCCCTAGACGACGCGGCCCGCGGGCGCGTTCTTGGCCGTCAGCCCCGGGTCGGACTGCACGGCGTCGCCGAGCACGTCGTCGATCGCGGCCAGGACGCCGGCGTCCAACGTGACGCCGGAGGCGGCCACGTTCTCGGCCACCTGCTCGGGACGGGACGCCCCGATGATGGCGCCAGCCACGTTGTCGTTCTGCAGCACCCACGCGACCGCCAGCTGCGCCATCGACAGGCCGAGGTCGTCCGCGATGGGGCGCAGCCGCTGGACGCGCTCGAGCACCGCGTCGTCCATGAACCGCTTGATCATGTTCGCGCCGCCCTTGTCGTCGGTCGCTCGCGACCCCTCGGGCAGCGGCTGTCCCGGCGCGTACTTGCCGGTCAGGACGCCCTGGGCGACCGGCGACCAGACGATCTGGCTGACGCCCAGCTCGGCGCACGTCGGGACGACCTCGCCCTCGATGACGCGCCACAGCATGGAGTACTGCGGCTGGCTGGAGATGAGCTGGACGCCGAGGTCACGGGCGAGCGCATGGCCCGCACGGATCTGGTCGGCGGTCCACTCGCTGACGCCGATGTAGAGGGCCTTGCCCTGCCGGACGACGTCGGCGAACGCCTGCATGGTCTCCTCCAGCGGCGTGTCGTGGTCGTAGCGGTGGGCCTGGTAGAGGTCGACGTAGTCGGTGCCGAGGCGCTTCAGCGAGCCGTTGATCGACTCCATGATGTGCTTGCGCGACAGGCCGGTGTCGTTGGGGCCCTTGGGGCCGGTCGGCCAGTACACCTTCGTGAAGATCTCGAGGCTCTCGCGGCGCTGGCCCCTCAACGCGTCACCCAGCACCTGCTCGGCGACGGTGTTGGCGTACACGTCGGCGGTGTCGAAGCTGGTGATGCCGGCGTCCAGTGCGGCGCGCACGCAGGCGGTCGCGGTGTCGTTCTCGACCTGGGAACCGTGCGTGAGCCAGTTGCCGTAGACGATCTCGGAGATCTTGAGGCCGGAGCGGCCCAGGTGACGGAACTTCATGGCGGAAACCTTTCGCTGTCGCTGCCGTCCCATCCTGTCACGCGGCGGATGGACGTCCATGTCTGCAGTACCGTGACCCAGCCGGGTGGCGAGGAGATCCTCAAGCCGGGCGAGGACTCTGGTTTGCCACGCCGCCGAGAGCCGCGGTCCTGTCCGCCGCCAGCCCCCGGCACAATGGACGCGTGAATGCTGACCTGCTCCCCGTCGACCTGCCGACCACCCCGGCGCTGGCCCTGCGCGGTCAGCGCTTCGACGCCGGACGCCCCGCGGTCATGGCGATCGTCAACCGCACCCGCGACTCCTTCTACGTCACCGCCGGCACCGACGCACTCGAACCCGCGCTGGACGCCCTCGCCTCGGCCGTGGCGTCCGGTGCCGACATCGTCGACGTGGGTGGCGTCCGTGCGGGCCAGCAGGGGGAGTGGGTCGATGTCGCGACCGAGGTGGCCCGCGTCCGGCCCTTCCTCCTGGCGGCGCGCGAGCGGTTCCCCGACCTGGTGCTCAGCGTCGACACCTGGCGCTCGGAGGTGCTCGAGGCCATCGCCGACGTCGGCGTGGATCTCGTCAACGACACGTGGGCCGGCGCGGATCCGGACCTGGTCCTCGGAGCGGCCGATTTGGGGGCCGGCTACGTCGTGTCGCACACGGGCGGGCTCCCGCCCCGCACCGATCCCGTGGACATCTCCTACGGCGACGACCCTGACGGCGTCGTCCGTTCCGTGCTGGCGGGGCTGGCCGCGGGCGCGCAGCGTGCGGTGGACGCCGGCGTCCGGCCGGAGGCGGTGCTCGTCGACCCGACCCTCGACTTCGGCAAGACGACCCGCAACTCGCTGCGCGTGCTGCGGGCCACTGCGTCGGTGGCGGCGCTGGGGTACCCGGTGCTGCAGGCGATCTCCCGCAAGGACTTCGTGGGCGAGACCCTCGATCTGCCTGCCGATGAACGCCTCGAGGGCTCCCTGGCCGCGACCGCCGTGGCGGCCTGGCTAGGGGCGACGGTGTTCCGGACCCACGACGTGCGCGCGACGCGGCGCACCCTTGACATGGTCGCCTCCATCCGCGGTGATCGGCCGCCGTCGGTCGCGGTGCGCGGCGAGCGAAAGCCATGATGCAATTCGAAAACTGGATCGACCGGCAGATCCGCGAGGCAATGGAGCGCGGCGCCTTCGACAACCTGCCCGGCGCCGGGCAACCGATCGAACTCGACACCTCCGAGGACTGGTGAATCAAGGCCAAGATGCAGGCCGAGAACCTTGAGGCCGTGCTGCCCTTGCCGCTCGCCCTGCGCCGCGAGGTCGCCGACATCCAGGACGCCGTGGCCGACTGCCGCACCGAGGCCGAGGTGCGCGAACGCTGCGAGGCCTTGAACGCGCATGTCCGCGAGCACTACCGCCGGCCGGACACCGGACCGCGCATCATCGTGCGCCTCGTCGACGTGGACGCCGTGGTGGCGGCTTGGGCGGGTGGCCGGGCGGGCTGAACCCAAGCCCTCGGCGGGCTGGACCGAAGCCCTCGGCGGGCTGGACCCAAGCCCTCGGCGGGCTGGACCCAAGCCCTCGGCGGAATATTGGTTGGTACGACCATGGTCGTACGGGGCGGCTGGGATCGGGGCCCAGGGTGCCGGGCAACGACGCGACAACCGAGCGTGCGCCGATCTACCGTGGAAGAACCATGAGCAACACGACCCATCCCCCGAGCCCGACCAGGGCTGACGACCAAGCCCTTGCGGCGGTCCCGCCCGCACCCGAGCGCCCCGTCCTGGCCCTGTCGGCCACCGCGCTGGCCGCCGGCGCGCTGGCGGCCGTCACGTCGGCTGTCATCGGTTCCCACCTCGGCACCGCCGGCACGCTGGCCGGTGCGGCCGTCGGCTCGGTCATCGGCGCCGTGTCGACGGCGCTCTACACCTTCGGCCTGCAGCGGACCTGGCAGGCCTTCAGCGCGATGACCCCGCGCCGCGCACGCCTCGTCGCCGGCGTCCTGCTCACGGCGTTGGCGGCGTTCGTCCTGTCCCTTGGCGTGATCACGAGCGTGGAGAAGGTGGCCGGCACGTCCCTGGCGGGCAACCCGGGCACCACCGTCAGCAATGCGGGCCGGACGTCACCCGAGGTCTCCGCCCCGTCGAGCGACGCCGAGCGTGTCCTTCCCGACCAGCCGACGAGTGAGGCGACTGATCCGGCCCCGACGCAGACCCCGGCGCCCAGCCCCGAGCCCACCGAGGCGGCCGACCCCACGGCCACCCCGGCGCCCACGACCCCGGCGCCCGACCCGGCCGAGACCCCCGCCCCCACCGTCACCTCCGAGCCGACCTCGCCGGCCGTTGGCACAGGTGGCGTGGAGCGCGCGACGGACGCCACGGCGTCCGTCACACCGGTCGTCTCTCACTGAGACGGCGGCGCCTCGTCGGCGTTGATCAGGTACTGGCACGCGCGCTCGACATAGTCGCGCAGCAGTAACTCATCCTCCAGCCCGATGTCGATGGTGTCGATGGCGCGCTGCATGCAGGTGGCCCACTTGCGGGCCATGCGCTCGGTGATCTTGTGGGGCATGTGGCGCATCTTCAGCATCGGCGCCCCCCGCGTGCGGGAGTACGTCATGGGACCGCCCCAGTACTGCTCGAAGAAGAGCAGCAGCCGGTTCTCGGCGCCGTCCCAGTCGTTCTGGGGATAGAGCGCGGCCAGCTCAGGGTCCCCCTTGACCCCGTCGAAGAAGACGTGGATCAGTGTGCGGAACGTCGCGTGACCGCCGACGCGGTCGAACAGCGTCTCCTCGACCTCAACGGTGGACTCGGTGGGCTGCACGTCTCCCATTGTCGACCCGAAACCGCAGGTCCGAGCCGTTTTCCCGGAACTGTCCGGGGCCCAGCGGCGTCCCCAAGGGCGGACGCCTCGGCGCCGTGCGACATGCCTGAGTGACCGAATCCACGCCTGGGCATGGGAAGCGCCACTCAGACTTGTCGCCCGGTGGTGAGCAGCGTCACTCAGATCCGTCGCCCGGGTCGCCGGGCATGGATCGCGGCTCCCCCTGCTGTGCGCGAAAGGGTGACTCGGCCGAGGGGGGTGGTGGAGCTAGGATCGCTCGCGTGAGCACCGCCACCACCCCCGTCCGCAAGCCGCTGGGCGCCCGCGTCGTCGACGTGGTGCTGGCCCTGCTGGCGCACGTCGCCGTGGGGGCCAGCTGGGTGCTCGTCGCGGCCTCGGTGATGGGGTCGCTGGACGTCGCCCGCCGCATGGTGATGAACTCCGAGTTCGCCTGGGACACCGGCCGCCTCCCGCAGCCGTGGATGATCCTCGTCGGCCTCGCGGCCGCGTTCGTCAGCCACGTCTTCTTCACGTGGGCGATGCGCCGCGCGGGCAACGGACGCCGCGCCTGGGGCGCCCGCGTGGTCGCCTGGGCGGGAGTCTTCCTCGGCGTCGCGCTCGGCGCCTACCTCTGGACGCCCGCGTTGCAGGTCGGCGCCCAGGTGGGCCCCGCGTCCGGCGAGTCCACGCCGTGGGGGATCCTCGGTTGGGCGGCCCACCACGCCCGCCTCGTCGTTCCCGCCCTCGTGGGCGCGTGGACGGCTCTCCTCGTGTTAGTCTCCCGGCACTCGCCACTGGTTGTGGTCAGCCGGTGGGTGTGGGGTTGGTGGCGTGGGCGCCGAAGCCGCAGATCATCTTCCCTCGCCAGCGCCTGATCGCGTTTGCCCGCAGTTCACCTCGTGCTGATTGGGTGACTCCAGGACGATGCCGTCCCTCCCAGGACGGGGTACCCACAATCGGAGGAAGAATGTACGCACGCAAGCGCACCGGGGTGGCCATCGCCGCCCTGGGGCTGGTTGCCTCGATGGGGCTCACCACCCCAGCGACCGCGGCCGAGAGCAAGTCAGCCATTTCCGAGGGCCTCACGAAGGTCAACCTGCTCAACTTCAACGACTTCCACGGGCGCATCGACGCCACGGCCGGCCCCCGGTTCGCCTGCCTCGTCGAGAACCAGAAGACGCTCCTGGGCGACGACACCACGCTGCTGCTGAGCGCCGGTGACAACATCGGCGGTTCGCTGTTCGTGTCGTTCGTTGCGCAGGACAACCCGACGCTGGCCTACCTCAACGCCCTCGAACTGGACGCCGCGGCCGTCGGCAACCACGAGTTCGACCGCGGCTTCGACGACCTCACCGGGCGCGTCGACACCGCCGCCGACTTCCCGTACCTCGGCGCGAACGTCTACGAGCGCGGCACCGAGACCCCTGCCCTGGACGAGTACGTCATCAAGACCGTCAACGGTGTCGAGGTCGCCATCATCGGCGCCGTGACCCAGGAGACCGCGTCCCTGGTCAGCCCCGACGGCACCACCGGCATCGAGTTCGGTGACCCGGTCGAGGCCGTGAACCGCGTGGCCACCAAGCTGTCCGATGGCAACGCCGAGAACGGCGAGGCGGACGTCATCGTCGCCGAGATCCACGACGGCGCGGCCTCCGTGACCGGCGGTGTCCCGGCCGCGAACGCCATCTACAACCGCATGGTGAACGAGCTGTCGGCCGAGGTGGACGTGATCTTCAACGGCCACACCCACCAGATCTACACCGTCGACGCGCCGATCACGGCTGGCACCCGCAACATCAGTCAGGCCGGCCAGTACGGCGGCGGCCTGACCAGCGTCCAGCTGGGCATCGACCCCGAGACCAACAAGGTCGTCGAGTACGTCAACGACTACGTGCCGGTTCCGGACGCCGCCCCGTCCGGCGCGTGCCTGACCGACCCGCAGTACCTCGCGGCGAAGCAGATCTCCGACGACGCCGTGGCGGCTGCCAAGGTGCTGGGCGCCCAGCCGGTCGGCAAGATCGCCGCGGACATCACCACCGCCTACGCCAACGCCGCCGTCACCGACGACGGTGTCTACATGGGCACCGCGCGCGACGACCGCATGCGCGAGTCGGCGCTGGGCAACCTGGTCGCCCAGGCCTGGCTCGAGGAGCTGAACGTCCCCGGCCGTCCGGGCGCTGACATCGGCATCATGAACCCGGGTGGCCTGCGGGCAGAGCTGTTCCACAAGGCCAGCGGCGTCGAGGGCGACGGGGTCGTGACGCTGGAGGAGGCCTCCGCGGTCAATCCGTTCGGCAACACCTTGGTCGTCAAGGACATCACGGGCGCGCAGTTCAAGGAGACCCTGGAGCAGCAGTGGCAGCCCGAGGGCTCCTCGCGCGGCTTCCTGAACCTGGGCCTTTCCGACAACGTGAGCTACACGTTCGATCCGAACCTGCCCAAGGGAAGCCGGATCACGTCGGTGTGGGTGGGCGAGGAGCGCCTCGACCTCGACGCCGTCTACCAGGTGACCTCCAGTTCCTTCCTGATGGCCGGTGGCGACAACTTCACCGCGCTGCAGAAGGGCACGAACACCCGCGACACCGGCCTGGTCGACACCGAGGCCTTCATGAACTTCATGGGTCGCGCGGACGCCCCCATCGAGCCAAACTTCGCCAAGCGCGGCGTCGGCGTCATCGACATGCCGGAGAAGGTCGTCGACGAGGTCGAGGTCACCATCGAGGGCGTCGACATGACGAGCCTCGGCGCGCCCGCGAACACGGAGTTCGAGGTCTTCGCCAACGGCCAGAGCGTCGGCACCCTGGAGATCGTCACCGAGCGCGTCGCGACTCCGCTGCCCGTCCGTGACGGCGTCACCAACGGCGTCCTCACGGTCGACCGCACCGGCCTGCAGACCAACGAGTCGGTTGACCTGACCCTCGTGGCCGCCGAGTCGGGCACCGTCGTCCAGCTGGGCCCGGTCGTCATCTCCCTGGAGACCGGCTTCTTCCTGAACGACGACTTCACCGGCATCGCGAACATCCAGTTCAAGTACGGCGAGCCGGGCGACGTGGTCCTCTTCGGTGACTGGGACGGCGACGGCATCGACACCCCGGCGATCCGCCGCGGCAACCAGTTCTTCATCAAGAACAGCAACTCCGCGGGCTTCGCCGACAAGGTCGTCGCCTACGGCAACGCCGGTGACGTCGTCCTCGTGGGTGACTGGAACGGTGACGGCGTCGACACCCTCGCGGTGCGTCGCGGCCACCAGTACTTCATCAAGAACTCGATCGCGTCCGGCTACGCCGACAAGGTCGTGCTCTACGGCAACCCGACCGACGTCGTCCTCGTGGGTGACTGGAACGGTGACGACGTGGACACCCTCGCGGTGCGTCGCGGCCACCAGTACTACGTGAAGAACACCATCGCCACCGGTTACGCGGACTACATGTTCGCGTACGGCAACCCCGACGACATCGTCATCGTCGGCGACTGGGACGGCGACAAGACGGACGGCCTCGGCGTCCGTCGCGGCAACCAGTACCTCCTGAAGAACACGACCGCCACCGGCTACGCCGACATCGTGTTCTCCTACGGTGAGGCCACCGACGAGGTCTTCGTCGGTGACTGGAACGGCGACGGCAAGGACACCCTGGGCGTCCGCCGCTGATCGTCACGCCGACACAGCACGAGGCCCCCGCCCGGTTCGTCCGGGCGGGGGCCTCGCGCGTCGCTCACAGGGCAGACGCGAGCGCCACCAGGGTGGGCGTGGTACCGGCAGCCACCCGCACGTCGGCGATTTCGTCGGCGCGGGTGGGGCCGTGGTTGATGATCACCAGCGGTTTGCCGTGCCGGGCGGCGTGCCGCGCGAAGCGCAGGCCGGACATCACCGTCAGGCTGGAGCCCGCCACCACGAGCGCGTCGGCGCGGTCGACGAGCCGGAAGGCGGCGGCGACGCGCTCGTTCGGGACGGACTCGCCGAAGAACACGACGTCCGGCTTCAGGACGCCCTCGCACACGGAGCAGGGCGGCACGATGAAGTCGTCGGGGTCCTCGATGTCGGCGTCGCCGTCTGGGCGCAACTCGGCCGCTCCGGCGGGGATGCGGCCGGTCGCCTGGGGGTTGGCGTCCTCCAGCCGGGTCTGCAGGGTGGCGCGCGAGGAGGGCGTGCCGCAGTCGGTGCAGATGACCCGGTTGATGAGCCCGTGGAGGTCGACGACCTCACGCGAGCCGGCCTCGGAGTGGAGGCGGTCGACGTTCTGGGTGATGACCGGGACGCCCAGGGCCGCCACGGCCTGGTGGCCCGCGTTGGGGTGGGCAGCCCCGAAGGATCGGAACCCCATCATCGACCGGAACCAGTACCGGCGCCGGGCGTCGGCGTGCCGCATGAAGTCCTGGTACTGGATGGGGTTGGTCGGGCGGCTGTCCGGCCCGCGGTAGTCGGGGATGCCCGAGTCCGTCGAGAGGCCGGCCCCGGTGAGGGCCACCCAGCTGCGCCCGCGCAACACGGACGCCACGGCGTCCAGCTGGGCGGGGGTCGGGTCGGGGATCGGCACGTTCCCGAGCCTACGTGAGGTCCCTGCCCGACCTGACGGGCCCCGGTCTGAAATGTTGACCCCGGGCCCGCCCCGACGGCCGGGCGCGGGGGTTCGAAGGCCGGCGATCGGCTGACATGATGGCTGGCATGCGAGCGCTGGCGAAGATGCAGGCCGGACCGGGGCTGACGCTGGTCGACCGTCCCGAACCCACCTGCGGCGACTGGGACGTGAAGATCCGCGTCCTCCGCGCCGGGCTCTGCGGCACCGACCTCCACCTGCAGCAGTGGGACGACTGGGCGGCGTCCATGGTGAACGCTCCCCAGACGATCGGGCATGAGTTCTACGGCGAGATCGTCGAGGTCGGCCAGGACGTCAAGGAGCTCCAGCCCGGGGACAAGGTCAGCGGCGAGGGCCACATCGTCTGCGGCTACTGCCGCAACTGCCGGGCCGGACGCCGCCACCAGTGCATCCGGACCGTCGGCCTCGGCGTCAACACCGACGGCGCTTTCGCCGACTACGTCGTCCTGCCGGTCGAGAACGTGTGGAAGCACCCCGACTGGGTCGACCCCGACCTCGGCGCGGTCTTCGACCCGCTCGGCAACGCGACCCACACGGCGCTGCAGTGGCCGATGGTCGGCGAGGACGTGCTGGTCACCGGCGCCGGACCCATCGGCGTGATGGCCGCCGCGATCGCCCGGCACGCGGGCGCGCGCAACATCGTGGTCACGGACCTGTCGGACTTCCGGCTCGAGCTGGCGGACGCCGCGGGTGCCGACCTCGTCGTCAACTCCGGCACCACCCGCCTGCGCGACGTGCAGCTGGGGCTGGGCATGAAGGAGGGCTTCGACATCGGCCTGGAGATGTCGGGTGCCCCCCAGGCCGTCGCCGAGATGATCGACAACATGAACCACGGCGGCAAGATCGCGATGCTGGGCCTGCCGGCGTCCGACTACGCCATCGACTGGGGCAAGGTCATCACCCACATGCTCACGATCAAGGGCATCTACGGCCGCGAGATGTTCGAGACCTGGTACCTGATGACGTCGATGCTGTCGACCTCCGACCGCCTCAAGGACGCCGTGCGCTCGGTCATCACCCACCGATTCGCCGCCGAGGACTGGGAGGAGGCCTTCGCCACCGCCCGCGCCGGGCAGTGCGGCAAGGTCATCCTCGACTGGTCGTAGGGCAACTGGCCCGACCCACACCACACCCGGCATGATCGTCCCCAGAACCACGAGGGGGCACAACCATGGCCGTGACGCGACGTAGCATGATCGGGGCAGGATTCATCGGGCTCAGCGCGGCACTGGCGGGCTGCTCAAGGCAGCCCGAGCCGCCCGGCCCGATGCTGCCGGACTTCACGCCCGACCCGTCTGCCTCCGGCAGTGCGACCCCCTCGGCACAACCGAGCGCGACGCCGACACCCACGCCCACGGCGTCCAGCGTCGACCCCCTGCCGGTAGGAGTGGTGAACGCGCTGGTGTTCGGTACCGACTCGCGTGACCCGAAGTCGCTCACGGGCAACGCCGACGCGATCCTGGTGGCGCAGCTCTCCGCCGACCGCGAGAAGCTCACGCTGGTGTCGATCGCGCGCGACTCGTACGTCGACTTCGCCGGCGGCGGCAAGGGCAAGATCAACGCGGCGTTCTCCGGCGGCGGCACCGAGCGGCTGCGCAACACCGTGAGCGACCTCATGGGCGGCCTGCCGATCCACATGGTGGCGCAGAACAACTTCAACAACTTCATCGCGATCACGCGCTGGCTGGGTGGCATCCGGGTGAAGAACAAGAACGCGACCCGCACGCGCGTGATCTCGACCGGGCGCGTCGTCGAGTTCGAGGAGGGCGACATCCTCCTGGAGAACACCGATGCCCTGATCTACGGCCGCGAGCGCAAGACCATGCCGCTGGGCGACCTCGACCGCGCCGAGCGGCACCGCGCGCTGATCACGGGGCTGCTCCGCGGCCTCCAGGCGATCGCCGTCGAGCGCCCCGACGAGTTCGAGGTGATGGCCCAGAACGTGGTCAACAACGCCAAGGTCACCGACTTCGACCCGGCCCTGGTCGGCGACCTCGCCGACCCCCTGAAGAAGATCAACCTCGACGCGGTGACGTCGCTCATGGTGCCGATCTCCCGGTTCGGCACGGTGGGGCAGGCGTCGGTGTGCATCGTCAACGAGCCGCGCACGCGCGAACTCGCCGAGGCCCTCAACTCCGGCGACGTGAGCGGGTACGTGGCCAAGTACGGCGAGGGCTACGCCCTGACCGGCGGCTGATCACGCCCGCTGGAACTTCACCGCCAGCACACTGCCGGCGTTCACCGTGGCCGGGACGGCGTCCAGCTTCGACCACGGCAGCAGGGACGTGCCGTTGCGCACGTCCAGGGTGTCGGCCCACAGCACCGACCCGTGCGTCGGGGTGAGGCCCTCGGGCACGGCGAACTCCAGCGCCGACGCCCCGACCGCCGCCGGGTCGTTGAGGTTGACGAGCACGAGGTCGAGGCCCTTGTCGTCCTCGATCGCGTAGCCGTACACCCCCTCGGCCCCGGACACCCGCACGGGCCGCAGCACCCCTTCGCGCAGGCGCGCGAGCTGCAGCAGCGCGAGGTAGTTCGACTGGCCGTTCAGCACGGGGGAGCGGCTGCCGAGGCTCCCGGTGTCGCAGACAGGGCTCATGGGCGCGCCGCCGCGGCAGGCGTCGATCATGCTGTGGTGGTTGAGGCGCTCGACTCCGAGCGCGGCGGCGTGCAGGGTGAAGTCGGCGGTCCACAAGGCCTGGGCGTGGGTGCGGGAGCTGTCGTTGGTGCCGGCGCACGAGGTGGGGCCGGTCTCCTCCATCCACAGGGGCAGGTCGTAGCGGCGGGCCGTCTGCAGGCCCATGCCGATGATGAAGGTGGCCCTCTCGTGCAGCCAGGGCGAGGTGATGTTGGCGACGGTGGGGGACGCCTTGGGCTCGGCCGAGCCATCACACGACCACAGCGGGTACCAGTGCTGCGACAGGGCCTGGGTGTGCGGGAACCCGGCGTCGGCGAAGGCCCGCCACCAGGGAGCGTCGAAGGTGCCGGGACCCACGATGCCGACCTCGGGGGCCTTGGCGTGGATGGCCTCGACGTAGGGGCGAGCCTCGGCGACGAACTGCGCGGGGGAGTAACCGTCCTCGCGCATCCGGTACTGGGGCTGGGACGCCAGGGCGAACCCGTTGGGCTCGTTCCCGACCGACACGGCGATCAGCCGGTCGCCGAGGGATCGCCGGGCGTGGAACACCATGTCGGCCGCCCGGGCCGGGTCGTTGTGCCCGAGGTCGACGACGAGGGTGACGCTGGCCCCGGTCTTGGTGACGAACGTGGACAGACGCGTGAAGTCCGCCGGGGTGAGCGTGACCTCGGCCCACTCGGGGGCCGGCTCGTCGGTGGAGGTCCACCACAGGCGCCGGTCGACCGAGTTGCCGCCGAACCGCAGCGAGGGCCGGTCGAGGGCGCCGACGAGCTCGTCGAGGTAGGACTTGGCGGGGTCCCAGCGGTCGTCGGCCAGCTCGGTCGCCTCGAACGACAAGCCGAGGCTGCCCTGGTCGAACCGCTTCGTGCTCGCCTCGGCGGCCAGCGACACCGCGAGCGCGGGGCCGGGTTCGGCGACCGCGGGTGCGGGATTGCTGAAGGCGGCCGGGGCCTTCTGCAGGCCGGGTGCGAGGTCCTCGAGGGTGAGGATGCGGGGCGGGGTCGGCGTTGGGGACGCCGTGGCCGTCCGTCCGCCGGCGGTGGGAGCGGCCGACTGGCCCGGGAGCGGGTTCTGGGACCCCGGTGCGGTGCATGCACCGAGGGTCGCGAGAAGGGCCAGCGAGGCGGCGAGCCGGCGCAGACGGGGCATGTTCACGCCCGCGATCGTAGCCGGGACCGCTAGCCTCACCTGGAGGGGGGATGGCTCTTGAACGATCGGCTCCAGGAAGTGCTCGACACAGCCCGGCGCGCTGCCTGGCACCTGCGCAAGGGCGGACCCAAGCAGGCCGCCGCCTTCTTCAAGAAGCGGCGCCGACGCGGCTGGCGCCCTGAGCTCCTCTTCCATGAGCGGGAGGGCCAACGGCAGTTCGCCCGCTGGAAGTGGCCGGTGGCCAACCCGCGGCGCCCGTTGAAGGTGGGCATCATCGCGGACCCCTTCACCCTCGCCAGCTTCCGTTACGAGTGGCAGCAGGTCGAGCTCGCGCCGCGCGACTGGGCCGAGCAGCTGGACGGGCTCGACCTGGTGTTCGTCGAGTCGGCGTGGAACGGCAACGGTGGAGCCTGGCAGTACCACATCACCGGCACGAGCGCCCCTCGGTCGGCGGTGGTGGCGCTGTTGGAGGGGGCGCGCGAGCGCGGCATCCCGACCGTGTTCTGGAACAAGGAGGACCCGACCCACTTCGAGGACTTCCTCGACACCGCCGGCCTGTGCGACTGGGTCTTCACCACTGACGTCGAGTGCGTGCCCGCCTATCGCGAGCGCCTCGGCCACGACCGGGTCGGCGTGCTGCCTTTCGCTGTGCCCGACCGGGTGACGAACCCGGTGCGCGTCTCCCGGGAGCACCAGCCGCTGGGCATCGCCTTCGCCGGCACGTGGTTCGCCCACAAGTACCCCGAGCGCCGGAAGCAGATGAAGCTGCTGTTCGACGCGGCGATCGTGGCACAGACCCCCGAGAACCACTTCGACATCTACAGCCGCTTCCTCGGTCAGGACGACAAGTACCAGTTCCCCGAGCCCTACGCATCGCACGTGGTGGGCAGCCTCGACTATGACCGGATGTTGTCGGCGTACCGCTCGTACAAGGTGTTCCTCAACGTGAACACGGTGACGTCGTCGCCGACCATGATGGCCCGGCGCGTGCTCGAACTGGTCGCGTGTGGGACGCCAGTCGTCTCGACGCCGGCGCCCTCGCTGTCACAGTTCCTGGGCGACGGGATCGTGCAGGTCTCCGAACCGGCCGAGGCCGAGGCGGCGGTGCGCGAACTGGTCGCGGACGCGTTCGCCCGTGTCCGCCTGGTCCACCGCGGCCAGCGTGAGCTCTGGAAGGCCCACACGTACTCCCACCGCGTCGACACGGTCTTGGACGCCCTCGGCATCGACCACGAGCCCACCCGGCTGCCGACCGTCTCGGCGATCGTGTCGACCAAGCGGCCGCACCAGCTCGACCACGTGCTGGAGCAGGTGGCCCGCCAGCGGGACGTCGACCTCGAGCTGCTGGTGGCCACGCACGACTTCGACGCGCCTGACCTTGTCGATCGGGCACGGGCCCTGGGACTCGAGCGGGTGACGGTGGTGCCGATGGGCCCGGAGGCCTTCCTCGGGGACTGCCTCAACGCGCTCGTGGAGCGGGCCTCGGGCGAGGTGTGCGCGAAGATAGACGACGACGACTGGTACGGCTCCGACTACCTGGCCGACCTGTTGCGCGCGATGCGGTTCTCGGACGCCCACGTCGTCGGCAAGCACTGCCGCTTCGTGCACCTGGCCGCACATGACCTCACCGTGTTGGTGCAGGAGATGAACGAGCATCGCTACACTGACTTCGTTGCCGGACCGACGTTGACGGCGCGTCGGGACGTGCTGCAGCGCATCCCGTTCCTATCAGTCAATCGTGGCGAGGACTCGACGTTCCTGAAGCGTGCCATCGAGGACGGAGTGCGCATCTACGCGGCCGATCGGTTCAACTTCGTCCAGGAGAGGTCCGGACGTCCTGAGGACCACACTTGGACGCAGGAGGACGAGGTCTTCCTGAGCTCTGCTGCCAACTCGTCAAGCGGCAGTCTCGCTACGCCCTGGGCGTAGCCCACCCGTGCCGTCAGAGGCAGGCGCCCTCTGACTCAGAGACTAGTGAGACATAGCCCGTTCTGCGCCTGCCAGCCCGGGACCTGCCAGCCCGGCACGGCCTTTGGAGCCCGCGCGGCGGCCGTACAACTCCTTGGACGGCGAGAACCTCAATGAGTGGTTCTTGGTATAGTCGCGCCTGTAGGCGGGTCTCCGGGGCCCACCTCCGCACCCCTCCACCCCAAACTTGCACTGAAGGAGTCTCATGGCCAAGTCAGTTATCGGAGTGACCGGCTGTCTGACGAGGATGCCACTCTCCTTCCCGATGGAGTACCCAGAGAACGCCGGCAACATGATTCACGCTCGGGCTCCCCTCGAAATGTTTCCCTGGGCCGTCTCCTCGGAGTCCCATTCATCCACTTGGGGCGACTCCGGTTCCTTTCGTGGATGGGTCGCTGACCAAGCCACTCATGTGATCATCACGCTGGCCAACTTCCTCCGTGTGAATGATCAAGACGGAGCGCCCTATGCGGCGTTCCAGCGGCAACTGGAGAGCCTCGACGCTGAGTTGGTGATCTTTGGCCTGGGCGCACAGGCGCCTGATGGCACGCAACTGGTCGATGCGACGATGCCCCCGGAAGCCGTAGCGCTCATGAAGTATCTCGGCGCCCGGTGTAGAGTCGTCGGCGTGCGTGGCGAGTTCACGAAGCAAGTGTTCGCACGTTTCGCTGGGGTTGAAAATACGTTCATCACCGGCTGCCCGTCTCTCTTCTCTCGCCCGGAAGCAATTGCTCAGGCCTACGAGAACTGGAAGTCGCACAAGCCCGGATTGTTCGCCTACGCAGGAACGGTCTACCACAGGGACAACGAGACCAAGATGCTGGTGGACGCGATCCATCGGTCACAGTTCCTCATCGAGCCAGTCAATCGCTTCAACCATCGCCTCTACTTGGACTCTTTTGCATCCCCGAGCGCGCCCGAGGTGCCGTGGTACCTCACGCCCAGCGTCAAATCAGGAGAACTGTCCCAAGAGCGGATTGTCAACTACATGGGCAAGTTCTACCGCTTGTTCCGTGATGCTGAGCCGTGGTACCAGTTCAACGCGGAACATGTGTCGTTCACGTACGGAACTCGATTCCATGTGAACATGGCCTCGATGTTGTCCGGGGTTCCTGCGATGTGGATCACACACGATTCGCGAACGGCGGAGATGGCGGAGTTCCTGCATCTTCCACACATGCACCTCGATCAGGCCACGCAGATGACGCCCGAAGAGATCCGGCACGCCTATGACCCGACGGAGTTCTTCGACAACATTCACTCCAAGTTCGACAACTTCTCCTCATTCCTCAGCATATTCGACCTCCCGCCCATCGGATTGGATTTCTGACGCATGGAAAGCTCAGGCTTGGTGCCGCCCACTCCTAGACTGCAAGAAACTGTGCGGTTTCGTTTTCGCTTTGGCGCTCCGGTGGCATCATTCAAGCTAATAGCTGAGGTGGGCCAAACGGTAACTGAGAAGGAATTTGTACTCAAGCTCCGCGGGGGGTTGACGTCCGACGCGGGTGTCGACGTTGCGTCACCGTCAGACGCGTGGAGTTGCTCCTATTCAGCGTCGCTGAAGTCATGTTTCGTCTACTTGCGCCCGTCGGATGGAGCGCAGTGGATCACGATCTCGTCCGTGGCAACAGAACCTCCCATCACGTGGCTTGAAGTTACGCCGGTGCGCTGGAATGGGCCAGGGGTGGCCCCGCGTGATGTCATCAAAACGCTCGGCGCAAGCGTCTTGTTGTCTGGCGCCTCCATGCGTGGGGATATGTTGTGCTTTGCGGACGGGAGTGAATCGTGAAGGAAGGGACGCCGGTCGCGTCAATTGTAATCGGTTTCCGGAACTGGGGCGTCCAGCGGCTACGCCTGTGCATTCGATCCATCAGGGTCGCGTTTGGGGAGATGCCATTCGAGGTCATCGTTTCGGATTACGGCTCGACTCACCCGGAACCCGTTGAGCAGGTGGCTTTGGAATCAGGTGCGACGTATGTGTACTCGGATGTGCGTGACGAACCTTGGTCCCGCTCGCGCGCCCTGAACGCTGGGTTTGCGGTCGCACAGGGGCAAGTCCTCCTGTGCACGGACGCGGATATGCTGTTCAGCCCGGACTCGCTTCGCTTGGTCAGCGACTGGGTGATTCGCTTTCCCAACACCACCGCACTTATCGAGTGTCGCGACCTGCCTTTCGGGTGGGATGATGACCACGTTGCCGCCCATGGGTTCATGTTCGATGAATTCGAGTCGAACGCGAAGTTGCGAGGGCGGTGGGGTATGGGCGGCTTGGTGGCTGTGTCCCGCGATGTTTATGACCGCGTGCGTGGGCTTGATGAGAGAATGCATACGTACGGGGCAGAGGATCTTGACTTTGGCCAGCGGACTCAATGGGCTGGCAATAGGATCTTCTGGCTCGACGAGCCGCGGGTTCGGATGTATCACATGTGGCACCCCTCGCAGGACCGCCAGTCGCATGAAGATGGCGAGTTCAAGAAGATCGTAGATTTCAATCGAAACATTCTGTACAACGACAAACACTATGTGAGGAATATCGAGGCGTGGAGTGCCCAGGGGCGTGCGTCACGGCCTCTAGTGAGCGTGACGATCGCCACCCGTAACCGCGAGCACCTTTTGCGCGATGCAATTAGTTCAGTCTTGACCCAAACGGTGCAGGACTTCGAGATTGTGATCATGGACGATGGCTCCGATACAAGGGCAGCCGAACAAGTTGCCGCCTCCTTCCAGGACCCCCGTATCAAGTACTTTTACCAGCCATCGGGGGGGATCCCGAGCGCGCACAACGCGGCGATCAAAAAGAGTCGAGGGTACTTCATCGCCAATCTCGATGACGACGACCTGATGCCGCCATGGAGATTGGAATCTCAACTCAAGGCGTTGAGGAAGGGTGTTCTTGGAACCTACGGCGCTTTTGTCAATTTTGATCATGATACCGGCGCAACAAAGATCTTCAATGAGAAGAACGTTACTGTGAGTACGGCATACGCGACGGGCGGCGCACCGGGTCACTCGACTTGGCTGGTCTCGCGTGACGTCTTGATCGCCATTCCTTACAATGAGGATCTTGTATCAGGCGAGGACAACGAAGTATTCCTGCGAATGCTCCGGTCTGGCGTGACGTTCGCTCACTGCGGGCAGATTGCAGCCTTGCGCCGACGACACTCCCGCCAAATGACGCAGACGGATCAACTGGAACATGAACGCGTAGCCGCGTCTAACCGCCACTACCTCAGATTCAACGCACACCCCCCGCTTCGCGCGGAAGTGGAATCGAGTGGAAGTGACAAGCCCTGGGTCAAGGTTCCCGGCCACGGAAATTTGGACGAGTTCATTCGGCCCTATCTACCGGACCACCTGTGTGGGGTCAGGTCAGTTCAGCTCGCGACGCCTGTGCGGGATGTGCAAGGTCTGTTTGAAGCGCCCCGGGGGATCGAGCATTTTTATGCTGAGGAGCTTGGGACTGGCGTGACTCAGGGGCTCACCCGGGTTCATGGCGCAACTTGGGCCGATCTGGTGCGCCTGCGGTCATGCGGAATGGAGTACACGGTCACCGCTGCAGAGGACGTGGCGGAGCCCAATGCCGCCCCTAGGCTGGACAACGGCCTGCAGTTCATTGTAGATCGGGTCGAGGCCCTTCTTGGTAAGGGATTGGCCGGCGCGGCGGTGGCGGTCGTCTATTTGGGTCGTACGGCTGACGATATCCAGGGCCTCGTGGGCGAAGTCGAGGAAACTTGGCGTGTTGCTTCTCGCGGTGAGGAGTCGTGGTACGCGATTCGCGTTTGTGAAGGGATCAAGGCGGCGAAACGTGAGATTGAAGCTGCGCGTGGAACCGGCGGGTCTGTCTTGGCGGGCGTCTATGGTGTGGGCGTCTTGGACGCTCTCGTAGGCATGCGTCGTGGAAGTGAGGGTCGATGAACGTCTCATGGGTTGCTGAACGCTCTGGCAGGTGGGGTGTTCATGTGAAGGGGGGCGAGTACGACGGAGTGCCACCACTCGGGAATCTATGGATGGATGCCGCGCCGGAGGCCCTCCACGATGACCGTTTGGCGCTGGCTGGCGCGCTTGCCTTCGGGGCATTCATGGCGGGCCAGATGGTGGTGGACGGCAGGCGGGTTTCGATTGGGGTAGCCACTGCTCTAACGGCAGCATTGGCTCCTTTTGTGTCGGGAGTCGAGCCGGTGTTCCTGCCGCAACGACGATTCCCTGCCGGTCACGGCACCTTGGCCGTGGGCACCGACCCCGGGGGCCTGCAGGAGTTGATGTCCGAGGCGTCCGCCCAAGTTGGTCTTGAGGTGTGCCCTGGGGACCAAGCGACTGGGCGCATGTTGGTTGGGCGAACGATGCGCCTGGCCTCCAACGCAACTGCGCTACGAAATCTTGCGGCGACGATCAACGGTGCGCGCGTGTACCCTGAAGCGGCCGTTGCCGTGTTGTTTGCGGAGGACCTCGGGTGTGATCACCTCGTGATTAGGGCGGACGCGGCTCTTGATGCCATGCGGCCGGCCTTCATCGCTGCTGGGCTGCGATTGGATGTCCTACCGCCCATTTCGTCAGGGCGGTGACAGCCGCACCGAGGTCGTGCTCGGCGTGGGAGTAGTGTTCGATGTCAAGGAAGCGGCTACTTCGGCGATGTCGCAGCATGTGCCGGGTGCACTAAGGGAGGCGACGGCGCTCGTCTGATGCTGTGGCACCCCTGTCTGGCGGTGGGGACGGCTGGGAAGCGAGCAGCCGTGCCTGACTTGCACACTTTTAGTGACCTGCGCGGTCGAGCATGTGGGCTACGTCGTCGGGGGTCATGGGCTCGGCTTGGAGTTGTCGGCCGGCCAGAGTGATGGTGACGTGTCCCGATTTGGCTCATTT
>NZ_SDMQ01000018.1 GCF_004324755.1 Propioniciclava sinopodophylli | reverse complement strand
GCAGCGCACCGCCGACGGCCTCATCGCCCTCGTTGCTGGTCGCGCTCCCAGGCCCGCCCGGTCCCCTGAGCCGGCCCGGTTCGGTGAACCCGCCGAAGGGCACCGGGCCCCTGAGCGTGTCGAAGGGGCCAGCGCGCACTCGATGAGCTCAGCTACCCGACCTGGGTTCCCTGAGTCTGCGGAAGTGTCCTCGTCCCAGGCCGGGGCTTCGGCAAGATTCGCCACACGGACCGGCCCGCCTGTGAAGCCGACCGTGGTGGTCACCCTGTCCTACGACGACGTCCTGAACCGGGTCGAGCAGGCCGGGGTGCTGGCCAGCGGCGAGAAGGTCACCGCCGGCGAACTGCGCCGGCTGGCGTGCGACGCCACCATCGTGCCAATCGTGCTGGGCTCGGCCAGCCAGCCCCTCGACGTGGGCCGCGACCAACGCCTGGTCACCCCCGCCATCCGCAAAGCCCTCGAACAGCGCGACAAGCGGTGTGCGTTCCCGGGCTGCCGGGTCCCAGCTTCGGGGTGTGAAGCACACCACATCATCCCCTGGTGGCTGGGCGGCGACACCGCCTTGGGCAACATGGTGCTCCTGTGCCCCCACCACCACGGCACCGTCGAACCCCACCGGTTCTTCGACCACAGCTCCCCACCCACGAGATGGACCGTCCACATCGCCCACGACGGACACCCCGTCTTCACCCCACCCACCCGCGTAGGCCAAGCCCCGGGCAAGGCACCCCTGCGCTCGAACCAACGCCAGGCCGAAGAGCGAGCCTTGCCCGCAGCCACACTCACACCAGCCCCTGCGCTCGCGGCGCCTCAAAGCGTCTTGATCGAATAGAGGCCGAACTGGGTGGGGAGCGGCGGTCGAACCCGCGGAGAGAATCCCGCTCATGCCCGCTCCGGCCCTCATGCCCCCTCAGGCCCTCATGCCCGCTTGGGCGCCGCCCGGCGCAGGAGGCGTCCGACCGCGGTGGCGGGCACGAACTCGCCGGTGGCGAGGTACTCCAGCACGTGGTCGTAGTGCTGGGCGTCCGCCATGATCGCGAACGCCTGGCCGCTGCCGACGCTCAGGACGACGTCGCCGAGCTGCACCGGGGTGTCGTCGCCGGGCAGGTAGAACGTCTCCGATCCCCGGATCAGCAGCACGGGCACCGCGGCCACTTGGCGGTCGCGGTCGTCGGGGTCGCGGAAGAGGTCGCCGAGCAACACCCGTCCGCCGTGCAACCGTCGCTGGAGGGCCGGCGTCTCGCGCTCCCCCACCACGACGCGGTGGCTGTCTGGCGAGTGGCGTCCCACAGTCGCGATCAGGCGGTCCAGCAGGGCCTCGGCCTCGGCGTCCGGCATGCCCCAGACGTGCACGACGAACCGCCAGAAGTCGGGGGTCACCACCCGGGCGAGGGCCTCCTGGACGGTGAGCTGGGCCGGCACGAACACCGAGTCGGGGGCGAACGCCCGCAGCAGCGGCTCGTTGCGGCGCGACCGCTGCCGCACCGAGAGGAACACCTCGGGGTCGACGAGGCGGGCGTGCCCGGCCATGGCGAGGTTGGTCGCGTCATCCGCCCCACCGGCGATGAGGCCGACCGCACCCGAGACGTCGGGGGCGCCGTCAGCCGGCCAGACGACAGTGGTCGACAGGCCGGCGTCCTCGAGGTCCTGGGCGATCTCGGGCCCGAAGTGGTCGTCGGCCGCGATGACCCACAGGCCGTCCTCGTGCTCCTCGGTGTCGGGGGCCACCGCAGTGCCCGGCGCGGAGATGAGCCATGTCAGCAGGCGGTAGGTCGATGGGCGCCGCAGCCGCATGACGAGGTAGTTGCCATACCGCTCGAAGGGGTTCACGACCGCTTGGGCGCCGAACTCGCGCATTGCCTTGGCCGTGTCGCGCTGGTTCGCTCGCGAGATCACCGGGATGTCGTGCCGCAGCAGCGTCACCGCCATCACGATCGAGAGGTTGACCGCGTCGTCGTCGGTCAGCGCGAGGACCCCGATGCAGTGCTTGCTGCCCAGGCCAGCGAGGCCGAGCACCGCGGGGTCTCGGGCGTCCCCCACCAGGCCGGGGATGTCGCTGGCCAGCTGCGCCCCGGCGAGCGCGTCGATCGACTCCTGGTCGGCCGCCACCACGACACAGCTGCGGCCGAGCGCGTCCAGCGTCTCGGCGGCCGCGCGCCCCATCTGGCCGTAGCCCACCAGGATCAGGAAGGGCCGGTGCAGCCGCTTGACCCGGCGCACGAACGCCTGCCGGTCGAGCGCCTCACGGAACGACGGCTCGCGCAGCAGCGCCAGCAGGGCACCGAGCGCGTACGCCCAGGCGACCACCGACGCGAAGATGCACACGGTCACCCACAGCCGTTGGGGGCGGGTGAGTTCGTACGGCGTCTCGCCGAAGCCGATGGTGGTCGCTGTGTAGGACATGAAGTAGATCGCGTCGAACACGGTCATCCGGTACGGATTGCCGTCTGAGTCCAGCCCCGGGATCGCGGTCAGCCCCGCCACCGACACCGTGAAGACGGCCACCACCACGATGAGCGGGGCGCGCATGCGGCGCAGGGCCAGGAACACCGCATCCGTGGACGGTTCCGGCGCGGGCACCCGCACGAAGCGGCGGCGCAGCGTCCGGTACGGTCCGTCGGGGTGGGTCGGCTCGGGTGCCGAGGCTGGCAGCGTCATCGGCGCGGCTCAGTGGCGACGGAAGTTCGCCGTCTCGATGATCATGAGCACCACCGACACGACGTTGGCGAGCAGCGCGCCCAGCGCGAGCGAGACCACGCTGGCCATCGAGTGTGTTGAGATCTCCCCGACCTGGATCTGCGTGTACCAGATCCACGCGACGGCGGCGGCGATCAGCTGGATCGTCGCCACGAGGCTGGTGGCCAGGTGGATGGCACCGATCTGCGTGCGGTCACCGAACTTGAGGATCGTCGCGATGACGTTGACCACGACGGCCGCGTACAGCTCGAGCACGTTGTGGTGCTGGGGGTTGCCGAGGTCTCCGGTGACGTAGCCGAAGTTCAACGTCGCTGCGAGCAGGACGAAGAAGCCGAAGACGACCTTCTCCAGGTTCATGGGGCCACCCTAGACCCCGACCCGGCCTCAGCCGACGGTGGCGAACAGGATGTCGACCACGTAGACCACCGTGTCGCCCGCCTCGATCGGCTGGTTCTGGCTGGCCTTCTCGTAGCCCACCGACGGAGGCGCCACGAGCACGACGCGCGAACCGATCGGCTGCCCGACGATGCCCTGCTTCCAGGCCTCGATGGTCTCGTCGATGTTCCCCGACACGGGCTGGTCGAACTTGTCCTCGACGATCTCGCCGGTCTTCCACGACCAGGCGCGGTAGCGAACGACCACCGTGTCGCCGGCCTCGACGGCGGGTTGGACGCCGCGGATCACGGGCGCAGCCACCAACGCGGTCGGCGGCGCCGAGCCGGTCGGGATGGTCACGGTCGGCTTGCCGTCCGCCTCACCGAGGGTCACGGGCAGCTCGGGCGTCTCGGTCGCGCCGACGGGCTCCTGGGTGGAGACGGCGATGACGTCCGCGACGAAGATCAGGGTGTCACCGACCTCGATGGCCGGCGGGTTGCCGCCCTGGGCGTCGTAGCCGTCGGTGCCCGGCATGACGATCAGGATGCGCTGGCCGGCCTTGGCGCCGGTCAGGCCCTTGGTGAAACCCGCCACGACCTGGTCGAGGCCGAAGGGGCTGGGGGCCCCGCGGTCCCACGAGGAGTCGAACTTCTCGCCCGTGCGGCCGTTGATGCCCACGTAGTGCACCTCGACGGTGCTGTCGGCCGCGGCGGCCGGGGCGTCCGCGTTGCCCTCGATGAGGGTGCGCGTGCGCGTCTCATCGATCGCGAACGGGGCCGGCACGGTCACCTCGGGCGCGCTGCCCCACTCACCCGCCGCGGTGATCGTGTCGATGCTGTTCGAGACCGGCACCGGATCGCGCGTGGGCGTCGGGGTCGGCGTCGCCTCCGCCGGGGTCGCCGTCGCGGCGGGCGTGGTGTCCGGGCTCGACGCCGGGGCTGCGGGACCACCGCAGGCGGCCAGCGTCGCGGACAGCAGGAAAGCCGTAGCTGCGAGGGCCAGGCGGGAGGGGCGTCGGGTCACGTGCACCGTGCCATGTTAGCCGGGCGGCGGGACGAACCCGCCCAGCGCCCGCAGGCGCGGTTCTGCGCCCATCCGTGACACCAGGTCAGACGCCTCGGGCACGGCCGGGTCGAAGGGGTCGGGCAGCTCCAGCCGGACGGTGGCGGGCCCCCGTCCGTCGGGGCCGGGCAGGTCGCGCACCTCGAACGACGACCAGTCCGCGGCGTGGTCGCGGCGGGCGTCCTGGGCGGCGGCCAGCAGGGCGCCGCGCACCCGGGCGCGGGTCTCCCCCGGCGCAGTCCTCGTTGCGGCCACCACGGCGGCGTCCGTGGTGTGGCGGACGCCGTGGCGCGCCTGGAAGCGCGCCGCCAGCCCGCGGGGCTGCCCGTCCGCGCCGAGGCCGAGCTCGTGCCAGCGCAGGTCGAGGGCGTCCAGCCGCGGGTCGGCATCGGCCAGCCCGTGCCGGTCGCGCCAGGCCTCGATGGTGCGCCGCTTGGCATCCCACTCCGCGCCGCTGGGGCGGCCGGCGTCGAGAGCGTCCAGCAGGTCGCGCCAGGCGCGCCAGCCGGGGCCGGTCTCGTCAGCGTCGTCGGCTTGGTCCTGCGTCGCGGCCAGGTAGGCGCGCTGCAGCCCCCGCGCGGTCACCACGCCACCCGACGACGAAGCGACACCGGCGTCCGGGTCGCGGTTCCACGTCCGCAGCGCCCCCAGCGGGTCGACCGGGCCGACCGGCGGCGTCCCTCCCGACTCGGCGCGGCGCAGGACCAGCTCGGTCGCCACCACCACGAGCCACATGGGGTGCTCCAGGCAGTTGGTGTCGCCCGAGATGACGTGCAACCGGCGGTGCCGCTCGGGGTCGGCGTGCGGCTCGTCGCGGGTGTTGATCAGCGGTCGCGAGCGGGTTGTCTGGTTGGAGACCACGTCGGCGAGCACGTCCCCCCGCTGCGAGAGCGCGAACCGGCCGCGCCGCCAGTGTCCCGCGCCGCCGACCAGCAGCCGCGAGACGAGGAACGGCACCAGCCAGTCACTGAGCACCCGCGGGTCGGTGGACCGGCCGACGAGGTAGTTCTCGTGGCTGCCCCACGTGTTGCCGTACGGGTCCACGTTGTTGCGGACCAGCCGGAACGTCGTCGCGCGCCCTTCCTCGGCCTCCAGCGCCTCGGCGTCCGCGGCGAGTGCCAGCAGCAGCGCGTCACCGGCCCGCTGGGCCGTGACCAGGTCGGACGCCGACGCGCACTCCGGCGTCGCGTACTCGGGGTGGGCACCGATGTCGAGGTAGAGGCGCCCGCCCGCGCGGTGGAACAGGTTCGTGGTCGCGTGCCGGTGCGCGACCGGTGCGAACAGCCGGGTGCCGGCCTCGTCGGCCGGGAGCCGGCGACCGTCGACGGTCGCGACGAGCCCGTACTCGGTCTCGACGCCGTAGATGCGCCGCCGGGCCATCGCCTACAGCTTGACGGCGTCCAGCAGGGCGCCCAGCTCGTCGCGGGTCAGGTCGCGCAGCTGGCCCGAGGGCAGCTGGCCCATCTTGACCGGCCCGATCTGGGTGCGCGCGAGCGTCCGGACGGGGTGGCCGACCGCGTCGAACAGGCGGCGGACGATCCGGTTGCGGCCCTCGTGGATCGCGAGCGTGATCATCGTGCGCTGCTCGGTGCGGATGCCCAGCTTGACGTGGTCGGGGTTCACCCAGCCGTCCTCCAGCCGGATGCCCTTGCCGATGCGCTTCAGGGTGGCGTTGTCGACGAACCCCTCCACCTCGGCCACATAGGTCTTGGTGAGCTCGTAGCTGGGGTGCATCATCCGCTGGGCGAAGTCGCCGTCGTTGGTCAGCAGCAGCATGCCCTCGGTGTCGGTGTCGAGGCGCCCGACGTGGAACAGCCGCTCCCGGGAGTACTTGCCGAGGTGGTCGGCGACGGTCGGACGCCCCTCGGGGTCGTCCATCGTCGACACAACGCCGCGCGGCTTGTTCAGCACGGCGTACACGTGGCGCCGCGGCGGCGGGATGCGGCTGCCGTCGACCCGGATGACGTCGCGCTCGGGGTCGACGCGGCGGCCCTGCTCAGTGACGAGCTTCCCGTTCACCTCGATGCGGCCCTCGGCGATCATGTTCTCGGCGGCGCGCCGCGACGCGATACCGGCTTGGGCCAAGACCTTCTGCAGCCGGACGCCCTCGTCGTCAGCCGCCATCAGGAGGGCTCGGAGAGGCGGTCGAGGTCCTCCTCGGCGGGCACCTCGTCGGCCGTGATGGCGGGCTCGTTGCGGCGGGCGCTCTCGGCGGCCTCGGCGTCGGCCCACTCGGCGGCCTGCTGGGCGCTGGGGATCTCGGTGTTCTCGCTCATGGCTCCATCTTCCCGTGCAACCGGCGTCTCGGCCAGTCCGGCCAGTTCGGCCTCCAGCAGGGACGCCTCGGGCAGGTGGGGCGCGATCGGCGGGAGGGCGTCCAACGTGGTGAGCCCCATCTTCTCCAGGAACAACGGGCTGGTGCGCCACAGCATGGCACCGGTCTCCTCGGAGTGCCCGGCCTCCTCGATGAGCCCGCGGGTGGCGAGCGTCCGCATGACGCCGTCGACGTTCACGCCGCGGATGGACCCGACCCGGCTGCGCGAGATTGGCTGCAGGTAGGCCACGACGGCCAGTGTCTCCAGTGCCGCCTGCGACAGCTTGGCCTGCTGCCCCTCCAGCACCCACGCCGCGATGAGGTCGTGGTGCTCGGGGCGGGTGTAGAACCGCCATCCTCCACCGACCTGGCGCAGCTCGAAGCCGCGGCCGGTCTCGTCGTAGAACAGCGCGAGCTCCTCCAGCGCCTCCCACACCACCGGCGTCGGCACGTCGAGCGCCTGGGCCAGCTCGGCGGCCCCCATCGGCTCGGTCGCCATCAGCAGCAGCGCCTCCAGCGGCGCGGTCACGCTCGTGTCACCCATCGCTCTCCTGTCCTTCCTCGGCCGGGACGTCCGCCTCGTCGAACTCGTCCGAGATCCTCAGCTCGCCCTCGGCGGTGCCCGTCCACCGGATCGTCAGCTCGCCCAGTGGTGTCAACTGCTCGAACGTCACCGCCCGCTCGCGCGCTAGCTCCAGCAGCGCGAGGAAGCGCGCCACGACCACCAGCCGCTCACCGGCGTCCGCCACGAGCGACCGAAACGTCACGGTGCCGGCCCCACGCAGGCGTCCGACGATGATGTCGGCCTGCTCCCGCACGCTCACGGCGGGTGCGTGCAGGTGCGCCAGAGAGACGGTCGGCTCGTCCTTGGGCTGGAGGGCGCGGGCGGCCAGCCAGGCCAGTTGGTCCGGCTCGACGGGGATCTCCACCTCGGGCAGCAGCCGGGCGAAGGCGTCCTCGAGGCCCCCGGGCCGGGCATGCCGCAGCGCCTGGGCCTCCAGCCGCTCGCCCATGAGCCCCGAGACGACCTTGAACGCGCGGTACTGCAGCAGGCGGGCGAAGAGCAGGTCGCGGGCCTCCAACAGGGCCAGGTCCTCGGCGTCCTCGACCTCGCCCTGCGGCAGGAGGCGGGCGGCCTTGAGGTCGAGCAGCGTGGCGGCGACGACGACGAACGAGCTGGTCTGGTCGAGGTCCCACGCGTCGCCCATGGCGCGGATGTGGGCGATGAACTCGTCGGTGACCCGGCTGAGGGCAACCTCGGTGACGTCGAGCTTGTGCCGGCTGATCAGCTGCAGCAGCAGGTCGAAGGGGCCCTCGAAGTTGTCCAGGCGGAGCGTGAAAGCCGCCGACGCGGTCACTGCGACAGCCGCCGGACGACGTCGGCGTCCGCCCCCATTTCGGCCACGGACGCCAGCGCCGAGGCGATCGCCGCGCGCACGATGCGGCCACGGTCGACGGCCAGGCCGTGTTCGGCGCGCAGGTCGAGGCGCAGGTGCTCGAGCGCGAGCAGTTCCTCGCCGCTCACGTAGACCGTGATCTTCTCGTCGTGGCGGACCCGTCCGGTGTGCTCCACTTCGCCGGCGGTCGTCCGGGTCGGACGCCGGCGCGGCGGCTTGGCGTCCGGCCGCGGCTCGGGCTGGGCCTCGGGCACGCGGGCGGCGTCCGCCTCGCGCGCGAGTTCGTCCGAGGTCGAGCGGAACAGCTCGGACGCCCCGGGCAGGCCTACGCGTCGGGGCATCGGGCGAGCACCTCCCGGGCGAGGCTGCGGTAGGCGGCTGCTCCGGGACTCGCGGTGGCGTAGCTGGTGATGGGCTCGCCCGCGACCGTGGTCTCGGGGAACTTGACGGTGCGCTTGATGACCGTGTGGAAGACCGTGTCGCCGAACGCCTCCACGACGCGCTCGAGCACCTCGCGGCTGTGGAGCGTGCGGCCGTCGTACATGGTGCCGACGATGCCGAGGATCTCCAGGTCGGGGTTCAGCCGCTCCGTGACCTTCGCGATGGTGTCGGTGAGCAGCGCCACGCCGCGCAGCGCGAAGAACTCGCACTCGAGCGGGATCAGCGCGTAGTCGGAAGCCGTCAGCGCGTTCACCGTGAGCAGGCCGAGGCTCGGCGCGCAGTCGATGATGATGATGTCGTAGGAGCCCTTGACCGGCCTGAGCACCCGGCGCAGCGTCTGCTCGCGGGCGACCTCGGAGACGAGCTGCACCTCGGCGGCGGACAGGTCGATGTTGGCCGGCAGCAGGTCGAGCCCCTCCACGCTGGTCTCGAGGATCACGTCCTCGATGTCGACGTCGCGCGAGAGCAGCAGGTTGTAGATGCTGGTGTCGAGGGTGTGCGGGTTCACACCCAGGCCCACCGACGCCGAGCCCTGGGGGTCGAAGTCGACCAGCAGCACCTTGCGGCCGGTCTCGGCCAGCGCGGCGCCCAGGTTGATCGTGGTCGTGGTCTTGCCGACGCCGCCCTTCTGGTTGGTCATCGCGATCACCGTGGCATTCTTGGGGCCAGGACGCGGCGCGGACGGCTCGGGCAGGTCGGGCCACGGGCGGCCCGTCGGTCCCAGTGCGTCGCTCGCGGTGTCCGTTTCGTCCTCGAAGAGCGCCGGGTTCTGGCTCACGGTGGTCCTTCCTGATGGTGTCACCGCGACCCTATGCCCAAAAGGCGACAAAGTGACTTCGGCGCGCGGCACGCACACGTGTCCGGCAACAACATTGGTTGAACTGTCAACTGTTTGGTATCGTGGAGGCCATGACGAGCGTGCGGTGGCTGAACGAGGACGAGATCGAGACCTGGCTGAAGTTCCGGGCCGTGGTCGAGCTCTACCCCGGCCTGCTCGACGCCCAGCTGCGTCGCGACTCCCAGCTCACGCACATGGAGTACCAGGTGCTCGCCATGCTGTCCGAGCAGCCCGACCGGACGCTGCGCATGACCGGGCTCGCCACGCGCTCGAACTCATCGCTGACCCGGATGTCCCACGTGGTCACCCGGCTGGAGGCCCGCGGCATCGTCGCCCGCAGCGCCTGTGCCGCCGACGGGCGCGCCACCAACGTCACCCTGACCCCCGCCGGGCACGACCTCCTCGCCGCCGCCGCCCCGGGCCACGTCACCCAGGTACGCGAGTCGTTCCTGGACGCCCTCAACCCCGAGCAGCTCGAGCAGCTGGACGCCATCGCGGATGCCATCCTCGACCGCATCGACCCCGACGGCCGGATGACGGCCCGCTGATTCAGCCCCGCGCCCGCGGGTGTGAGCTGAGGAACACCTCGCGCAGGTGCTCGGCCGTCACCAGCGTGTAGATCTGCGTCGTCGTCACCGACGCGTGCCCCAGCAACTCCTGGACGACCCGCACGTCGGCTCCCCCGTCCAGCAGGTGCGTCGCGAACGAGTGCCGCAGCGTGTGCGGGCTCACCGGCACGCCGATCCGGGCCCGCTCCGCGCACTCGGCGAGCACGTTGAACGCCGACTGCCGCGACAGGCGTCCGCCCCTGGCGTTCAGCAGCAGCGCCGGCCCCGGCCGGGCCGCCCTCGCGATGAACGTCGGACGCCCGCGCACGAGCCAGTCGCCGATCGCCGTCCGCGCGTAGGAGCCCAGCGGCACGATGCGCTCCTTGCGCCCCTTGCCGAACAGCCGCAGCCCCAGGTCGGGGTCGTCCAGCTGGGAGGACACGTCGTCGACGTCGAGGTCGCACACCTCCGAGACCCGCGCCCCGGTGCCGTAGAGCAGCTCGAGGAGGACGGCGTCCCGCAGGCCGGTCGGCGTCGTGCGGTCCGGCACGTCCAACAGCGCCTGCACCTGGTCGACCGACAGCGCCTTCGGCAGCCGCTTGCCCTGCTTGGGCGGCGACACCTGCACCGCCGGGTTCTGTTCCGCGTCGCCGTCGCGCACCGCGAAGGCGTGGAACGACCGCACCGCCGCCACCGCCCGGGCGACGCTGGACGCCGCGAGGGCCGGTCCGGTCCCGGCCCGCAGACACTGCGCGAACGCGGCGACGTGGTCGGCGTGGACGTCCGCGACCTGCTGGATGCCCTCACCGGCCAGGAAGTCCCGGTAGCGGGCGAGGTCGCGGCGGTAGCCGGCCACCGTGTGCACTGACGCCCCCACCTCGGCCTCGAGGTGGTCGAGGTAGTCGCCGATGGTCCGATCGAGCGAGCTCAACGCGGTCGGGTCTCCCCGCCGAGCGCGTGGATCCGGGCGTCCCGGGCCTGCTTGGCGTCGCGAGCCGGCCACGGGGCATCCGCCGCACGCAGCGCGTCCACACGCCCCGTGCGCAGGGCCGCGTAGGCGGCCAGCGCGCCGACCACCATCGTGGGGTTCTGGACGCGGCCGGCGTAGATCGCGTCGACGAGGTCATCCAGCGGCACGAGGCAGACCTCCATGTCGGCCTCCTCGTGCTCGACGATGAAGCCGTCCGGACGCCCCACGCGCGACAGCCCGCGCGCGAGGAACACCCGCAGCGCCTCCTGCAGGCAGCCGGGCGAGGTCATGTAGTCAACCAGGATGCGCCAGTCGGACGCCGCGAGCTCGACCTCCTCGGCCAGCTCGCGCCGGGCGACCGCCAGCCACGACGTCTCCCCTGCGTCGATCAGGCCCGCCGGCGGCTCGATGAGCCGGAACCCCACCGGGTGCCGCAACTGGCGCACGACCACGACCCGCTCGGCGTCGTCGAGCGCGATGATCCCCACGGCGCCGGGGTGCAGCAGGTAATCGCGCTTCATCACCTCGCCGGCGGGCGTCTCGACCTCGTCCCGGACGAAGTCGGACACCAGCCCCCCGCCGAGCAGCGTGTGCGAGCGGACGGGCCAGGCCAGGGGCTCGTCGCGCACCTCGTCGCCGGACAGGACACGCAGGGAAGTCACCACGGGCTCATTCAACCAGCCGCTGGCTCGCTTGGCGCTCGACCGCCGCCGCGAGCAGGGCGGTGAACAGCGGGTGCGCCTTGGTCGGGCGCGACTTGAGCTCGGGGTGGGCCTGGGTCGCCACGTAGAACGGGTGGGCGTCCCTGTCGAGCTCGACGAACTCGACCAGCGTGCCGTCGGGCGAGGTGCCCGAGACCTTGAGGCCGGCTTCCTCGATGCGGGCGCGGTAGTCGTTGTTGACCTCATAGCGGTGGCGGTGGCGCTCGGTGACCTCGGTCGCCCCGTACGCGCCGGCGACCACGGAACCGGGCACGAGGGTGGCCGGGTAGGAGCCCAGTCGCATGGTGCCGCCCAGGTCTCCCGCCCCCTCGACGAAAGCGTGCTGCTCGGCCATCGTCGAGATGACCGGATGGGCGGTGTCCGGGTCGAACTCGGTGGACGCCGCCCCCTCCAGCCCGGCGAGGTTGCGCGCGGCCTCCATCACCATGCACTGCAGGCCCAGGCACAACCCGAGGGTGGGGATGCCGTTCTCACGGGCGTACGTGAGCGCGCCCAGCTTGCCCTCCACCCCGCGGATGCCGAAGCCGCCCGGCACGACGACCCCGTCCACGTCGCCGAGGTGGCGCGCGGCTCCCTCGGGGGTGGCGCACTCGTCGGAGGCGACCCACCGCACGTTGGCCTTCGCCCACGTGGCGAACGCGCCGGCGCGCAGCGCCTCGGTGACCGACAGGTAGGCGTCCGGCAGGTCGACGTACTTGCCGACCAGAGCGATCGTCACCTCCTGCTTGGGGTTGCGGACCCGCTGCAGCAGGTCGTCCCAGTGCCGCCAGTCCACGTCGCGGAACTTCACCCCGAGGCGGCGGACGACGTAGGCGTCCAACCCCTCGTTGAACAGCACCGACGGGATCTCGTAGATGGACGGGGCATCCGGGCAGGAGACCACGGCCTCCTCGTCGACGTCGCACATCAGGGCGATCTTGCGCTTGATGGACGCCGGCACGTCCCGGATGCAGCGGGCCACGATGGCGTCCGGCGTGATGCCGACCTGGCGGAGGGCCGCGACCGAGTGCTGCGTGGGCTTGGTCTTCAACTCGCCGGAGGGGCCGATGTAGGGCACCAGCGACACGTGCAGGAAGAAGCAGTGCTCGCGCCCCACCTCGCGGCGCACCTGGCGGGCGGCCTCCAGGAACGGCAGCGACTCGATGTCCCCGACCGTGCCGCCGATCTCGTGGATGACGATGTCGATGCCCTTGCTGGCCATCGCCATCATGTCGTCGCGGATCTGGTTGGTGATGTGCGGGATCACCTGCACGGTGTCGCCCAGGTAGTCGCCGCGGCGCTCCTTGGCGATGACGGTCGAGTAGACCTTGCCAGTGGTGACGTTGGCGTCCGCGGTGAGGTCGACGTCGAGGAAGCGCTCGTAGTGGCCGACGTCGAGGTCGGTCTCCGCGCCGTCCTCAGTGACGAACACCTCGCCGTGCTGGAAGGGGTTCATCGTGCCCGGGTCGACGTTGAGGTAGGGGTCGAGCTTCTGCATCGTGACGCGCAGCCCGCGCGCGACGAGCAGGGAGCCGAGGCTGGACGCCGTGAGTCCCTTGCCGAGTGAGGAGGCGACGCCCCCGGTGACGAAGATGTGCTTGGTCTGGTTCGCGTTGCCCACGGGCTGCCAGCATACGGGCGCCCCCAACCGGATGACAGGTGCGGGGCCGCTGTCGCGGAACTTGGAACATCCTCGAAACACAAGCGGGCTCCGGGAGTGGATTTTCGTGCGGCCAGACGGTTCGATCAGGTCATGGACGTCGAACTGGCCGAGGTGCGGGATTTCCTGTCCCAGAACGAACCCTTCGACGCGTTGCCGCCGGCAGTGCTGGACGACCTGCCCAAACGCTTGGTCGCGAAGTACTACCGGCGTGGCACGGCGGTGGTCTCCCTGGGGGAGAGGAACCGCTACCTCTACGTGCTGCGCTCGGGGGCCGTCGACATCGTGGACGCCCAGGGCGCACTGGTCGAGCGCACCGACCCGGGCGGCTCCTTCGGCGTGTCGTCCGTACTCTCGGGTGACGCCAGCCTCTACACCCTGCGCGCCATCGAGGATTCCCTGTGCCTGTTGATGCCCAGCGAGGTCTTCCACTCCCTCATGGGCGCCCACCCGGCGTTCGCCGACTTCTTCCTGCGCCGGCAGGCGGGCCGGCTGCGGCACGCGGTCGAGGCCGTCCACCACGAGGAGTCGGGGTCGGCGATCCTGCGGACCCGGGCGTCCGACATCGTGAAGAGGGCACCCATCACGATCGAGCCCACGCGGACCATCCGCGAGGCCGCCCAGCTCATGACCGAGCGGCGGGTGTCGGCGCTGCTGGTCACCGAACCCGTGGCGGGGGCGTCCGAGGGGCGGCTGGTGGGCATCCTGACCGACCGCGACCTCCGGTCGAAGGTGATCGCGGGGGCCCTCCCGATCGACGACCCGGTCAGCACGGTGATGACGCCCGACCCGGTCACCATCGCCCCCGACACGCTGGCCTTCGAGGTGCTCGTGCTCATGGCGCGACGCGGGTGGCACCACCTGCCCGTGGTCGAGAGCGGACGCCTGGTCGGCATGGTGACCTCCGGCGACCTCATGCGTCTGGAGCAGGCCAACCCCAGCTACCTCGTCGGCGAGGTCGAGAAGCAGACCACCCTGGAGGGTCTGGGCGCGTGCTCGCACCGCATCCCCCGGGTCGTGTCGCACGCGGTCGCGCAGGACGCCACCGCCGAGGACGTCTCCCGGGTCGTCACCGCGATCATCGACGCGTTGACCCGCAAGCTCATCGAGTTCGCCGAGGCCGACCTCGGTGCCGCGCCGGTGCCGTACTGCTGGGTGGCGCTCGGGTCGCAGGGACGCCTCGAGTCCGGCCTGCAGTCCGACCAGGACAACGCGATCATCATCGACGACCGAGCCACCGACGAGCAGGTCGCCTGGTTCGCCGGGCTGGCGTCCCGCGTGGTGGATGGGCTGGAGGCCTGCGGGTTCGAGCGCTGCCCCGGCGACATGATGGCGTCCAACCCGCAGTGGCGGGTGCGACGGGCCACGTGGGGGTCCTACTTCGCGAAGTGGATGAACGCCCCCGAGCCGGACGCCCTCCTGAACGCGCAGACGTTCTTCGACATGCGGCCCGTGCACGGCGAGGTGCGGCTGTTCGAGACGCTCCAGGGCGCCGTGGTGGCACGGGCGCCCCAGGCGACCCGCTTCCAGGCGTACCTGGCCAAGCAGGCCCAACGCTTCGAGCCGCCGATCGGGTTCTTCCGGGACTTCGTGCTGGCGGACTCCGGCGAGCACGCCAACACGCTCGACATCAAGGCCGGCGGCATCGCGCCGATCGTCCAGATCGCGCGGTTGCTCACCCTGTCCAAGGGCGGCTCGGAGCTGAACACGCACGGCCGCCTGAAGTCGGCCGCCGTGGCGGGCGCGCTGTCGGAGGAGAAGGCCGCCGACCTGGCCGACGCCTTCGAGTTCATCAACTACGTGCGGCTGCGCCACCAGGTCCGCCAGTTGAAGGACGGCGAGTCCCCCGACAACCACGTCCCCCCGGCCACCCTGAGCTCGTTCGAGCGGCGGCACCTGCGTGAGGCCTTCACGATCATCCGGTCGATGCAGAAGGCCCTCGCGTTCGTCCACCGCACCGACGTGACCTCGTGATGTTCGGGCTGTTCTCCCCGTCGGTGGAGCGGCGGCGCGCCAGGGCCGCCGCGCGGGCGTCCGGCGCGCTGGCGGACTTCTACCGCGTGCCCATCCAGCCGGCCGCCACGCCGGCGTCCGAGCTGAGGCTGCTGGCGCTCGACATCGAGACCACCGGGCTCGACCCGCGGACCGACACCGTGCTGAGCGTCGGCTGGGTGCCGGTCGACGGGGACACGATCGTCCTGTCCGCTGCCAGGCACATGGTGTTGGCGGCCGGCACCGAGGTGGGCCAGTCGGCGGTGTTCCACGGCATCACCGACGACCAGGTCGAGGCCGGGACGCCCGTCGAGGAGGCGGTCGCCGCCGTGCTCGCGGCGCTGGCCGGGCGCGCGATGCTGGTGCACTTCGCGGCGATCGAGACGCAGTTCCTGTCGCTGCTGTGCCAGCAGATGTATGGCGCTCCCCTGGTGACCCCCGTCGTGGATACGCTCGTGCTGCATGACCGGCTCGTGAACCGCGGCTTCGACGACGAGGCCAAGGCCGGCGAGCTGCGGCTGTTCAACGCCCGGAAGCGCTACGGGCTCCCCCGCTACAAGGCCCACGGCGCCCTCACCGACGCCATCGCCTGCGCCGAGCTCTACCTCGGCCACGTCGCCGAGGTCTCCCTCGAGAAGCCCCAGACCCTCGGCACGCTCACCTCCTGACCGCCGAGAGCCCCGGTCTTGTGCGCCGACAGCCCCGGTGTTGTGCGCCGACAGCCCCGGTCTTGTGCGCCGACAGCCCCGGTCTTGTGCGCCCGGAGCCCCATCCCGTGGTAGACGTTGAGGCGTGACCGAGACCGCCATCGCCGCCAACCTCGCTGCGGCCCGCGCCCGCATCGACGCCGCCTGCGCGCGGGTGGGCCGTGACCCAGAAGAGGTGGAGCTGTTGCCGGTCAGCAAGACCCACCCGCAGGACGCCCTGCGCGCTGCGCACGCAGCGGGCTACAGGCGCTTCGGGGAGAGCCGTCCTCAGGAACTGGAGGCCAAGGCGTCCGGCCTGGCCGACCTCGGGCTGGGCTGGGTCTTCATCGGTCACCTGCAGTCGAACAAGGCACGTGTCGTGGCCGAACTCGCCGACGAGTTCCAGGCCCTCGACTCGCTCCGGCTGGCGCAGGCGCTCGATCGCCGACTCCAAGCGCTCGGGCGGCGTCTGCCGGCCCTGGTCCAGGTGAACTCGTCCGGCGAGCCCACCAAAGGCGGCTTCACACCTGACGAAGTGCCCGCCGCGGTCCGCGACCTGCGCGCACTGGATGGCCTGGACGTCCGTGGGCTGATGACGCTCGCGGCCAACACCGACGACGAGGACGCCGTCCGCGCATGCTTCACGACGGTGACGGCCCTGCAGGCCCGGCTCCGCGACGAGCACGGCGGAGGCTTCGACGCCCTGAGCATGGGGATGTCGGGCGACTTCGAGGTCGCCGTCGAGTGCGGCTCGACCTGCGTGCGGCTGGGCACGACGATCTTCGGCGCCCGCGCACTCTCCGCTCCCTGAGGGCAGGGTGGCGCCGTGAGGGCACGCGAAACCGGACGCCTCATGCGAAGGCTCTCGACACACAAACCCGGGGCCCTCGACACACAAACCCGGGGCCCTCAACACACAAGCCCGGGGCTCTCGGCGCAGAGGGGGTCAGGGCCAGCGCGCAGCGAGTGAGAGCACCGCCAGGCTGGCCAGCACGGCGAAGCCCAGGGCGATGCCGGCGTAGAACTCGGTGACCTCCTGGTCGACCTTCTCGTAGCCGACCGAGCGCGCGATCGAGGCATACACCCGCTGGAGTTCTTCGCGCGACCCGGCCTGGAAGGCCTCGCCGCCCGACTCGCGGGCCACCGCGTTGAGCTCTGCGGGGTTCACCGGCACGGGCTCGCGGCGTCCGTTGCTGACGACGTACCCGTTGGGGGTGCCGTAGGCGATCGTGTAGATCGGGTAGCCGGCCTCCTTGGCGTCGCGCGCGGCGACGGTCGAGGAGCGGCCGATGTTGGTGTACCCGTCCGACAGCAGGACGATCGCGCCGGGCGTCGACTCCTCCGGGTCGTTCGGGTCCTGCGGCACGAGCAGCATGGCGTCCAGCGCCGAGTAGATGCCCTCGCCGATCGCCGTCGACGGCGCCAGCTGCAGGTTGTCGATCGCCCGCTTGACCAGGCCGCGGTCCTGCGTGGGCGGCGTGATGATGGACGACGACCCCGCGAAGGCCACCAAAGACGTGTTGAACCCGCGCGGCAGCAGGTCCACGAAGCCGGACGCCGCCTCCTTGGCCGCGTCCAGGCGGTTGGGGTCGACGTCCGTCGCCTCCATGGATCGCGACACGTCGATGGCCAGCACCACGGTCGCGCGCTCGCGCGGCACGTCTACGGCGTCCTTGGGCTGCGCGAACGCCACCACGAGCGCGGCGAGACTGACCACGGCCGCCAGCACGGCGATGTGGCGCTTCCACGCCGCCTGCTTCGGCATCACCTTCGCCAGGTTGTCGATGCCCTGCGTGCGCGATCGCGTCCGGCTGCGCTGCAGCAGCGCGCCGTACAGCAGCAGCAACACCGGCACCAGGGCCAGCAGCCACAGCCGCTCGGGGTGGAAGAACGAGATCAGGGGAACCATCACGGCCACCTCGCCCCCAGCGACACCGCGGCCAGGGCGGCGAGCACCGCGAAGGCCAGGCCGTAGCCGGCCCACGTCGCGGTGGTCTCCTTCTTGACCTCCTCGTAGCCGACCTCCGAGCCGATGTTCTCGTAGACGCGGCTGAGGTCACCCGCCGACTCGGCGGTGAAGGTGGCCCCGCCCGAGCTGTCCGCGATCTGCTGCATGAGCTCGCGGTCCGGCGGGACGCGCTCGCGCTTGCCGTCCAGGTCCACCGACCCGTTCTCGGTGCCGTAGGCGATCGTGTAGACCGGCACCTCGGCCCTGCGTGCCTCGGCCGCCCCCTGCAGGGGCGAACGCCCGGCGGTGTTCATGCCGTCCGACAGCAGGACGATCGCGCCGGGCGCGGTCGATCCGTCGTCTCCGCGCGGCGCCATTTGGATCGCCGACAACGCCACATACAGCGCGTCCCCGACGGCGGTGGAGTCCTGAAGTGACAGGGCGTCGATGGCCCGGTTGGCGAAGACGCGGTCGGTGGTGGGGCTGAGGCGGGTCGCCGGGTTGCCGGACAGGCTCACCACGGCCACGTTGTACTGCGACGGCAACTGGGTGAGGAACTCCTTGGACAGCTGCTGCGCCGCCTCCAGGCGTGAGGGCTGGACGTCCGTGGCCGCCATCGACCGGGACACGTCGATGACCAGCACCACGGTGGCCCGCTCGCGCGGCATCTTCTCCACGCCGTTGGGACGCGACCAGGCCAGCACCAGCGTGACCAGCGAGGCCAGCGACAGCGCCACCGCCAGGTGCCGACGCCACTGCGACTGCTTGCGGACGACGCGCCCGAGCACGGCGGTGTTGGTGAAGCGCATGCCCTGGCGGCCCTTGCGGCGCGTGGCCCAGATGTAGGCGATGACCAGCACGGGTACGAGCAGCAGCCACCACAGCCGCTCGGGGGCGAGGAACATGTCGGCGAGGTTCACTTGCTCACCCCCTGCGGCGGCTGGTGCAGCGAGGCGGCCACGCGGCGGTAGGTGAGCACGAAGCGCGCGATGTCCTGGACCCAGTCGCGGTCGGTGCGCAGCTGGATATGACCGGCGCCGGCGCGGCGCAGCGCGACGCGGATCCGCTCCCGCTGGGCCGCCGAGGCCGCGTTGAAGCGGGCCCGGGCGGCGGCGTCCGACGTGTTGACGTAGCGGGCGAAGTCCGACTCGGGGTCGCGGATGAGGATGTCGCCCACGTCGGGGAGCTCGACCTCGCGCCTGTCGACGACCTCGACGCAGATGACCTGATTGCGGACCGCGAGCCGGCGCAGCGCGCGCTCCCACTCGGGCGGGACATCGGGATCGAGCTCGGTGTCGCCGGGCGAGAGGAAGTCCGACACGATGACGCGCAGGCCGCGGCGCCGCTGCGTGCGGGCGAGCTGGTCGATGCCCTTGGCCAGCGAGTAGGGCCCCTCGGTGCGGTCGCGCACGATCGGCTCCGACAGCATCCGCGACAGCAGCGAGTACAGCGCCATCCGGCCCGACCGGGCCGGGATGCGCACCATGGTCTCCGGCCGCATGATCAGCCCGCCGAACCGGTCGCCCATCTGCTGGCCGAGGAACCCGATGGTGGCGATGGCGGCGATGCCGAGGTCACGCTTGGTGACGCCCTCGGTGCCCCAGTTCATGGACGGCGTCACGTCGAGCAGCGCCCACACCTCGAGCTCACGGTCGGCGATCGTGTCGCGCACGTGGGGCGTCCGGGTGCGTGCGGTGACCGCCCAGTCCATCTTGCGAACGTCATCGCCGGGCACGTACGCGCGGGCGTCGTTGGTCTCCGAACCCGGGCCGGGCAGGAGGCCGCGGTGGTCGCCCTGCAGGAACCCCTCCATCCGCCGGACGATGGTCAGCTCGAGCCGGCGCAGCGCCTGCTCCGGGGCGAGCTTGCCCAGCGGCAGGGTGGCTGACGTGGGCTCGCGCAGCACGGACGCCACGGCCCCCAGTTCGTCCCGGGGGGCCGTGAAGTCGACCGGCGAGCCTGTCACGGGCGCCTCAGTTCGCCTCGTGGTGTGGCGCGTAGCGGTGCTCCTCGCGCGCCTGGGCGCGTTGCTGCTCGTTCCACACCGGGGTGGGAGCGGGCACCATGGCGACGATCCGCTCCACGACCTGCACCGGGGAGATGTTGTCGGCGATTGCGTCGAAGCCGAGCACGAGGCGGTGCGCCATCACGTCGCGGGCCACGGCCTGGACGTCGGTGGGCAGCACGTAGTCGCGGCCGTGGATCAGGGCCAGCGCGCGCGCGGCGGCGACCAGGCCCAGCGTGGCGCGCGAGGACGCACCGATCTGGATCACCGGCGCGAGGTCGGGCATGCCGAACTCGGCGGGCGTGCGGGTGGCCAGCACGAGCCGGACGACGTACTCGGCGACGAGGTTGTGCACGAACACGCCGCTCGCCTGGTCCTGCAGCGCCTGGACGCGGCCCGGCTCGAGGATGCCGCGGGCCGTGGGCGGCCTGACCGACATTCGGCGCAGGATCTCGAACTCCTCGTTGCCGCGCGGGTAGGGCACGTCGACCTTGAGCAGGAAGCGGTCGCGCTGGGCCTCGGGCAGCGGGTAGACGCCCTCAGACTCGATGGGGTTCTGCGTCGCGATCACGATGAACGGCTGCGGCACCGGGTAGGTCTTGCCGCCGATGGAGACCTGCTTCTCGGCCATCAGTTCGAGCATCGCGGACTGCACCTTGGCGGGGGCGCGGTTGATCTCGTCGGCGAGCACGAAGTTCACGAACACGGGGCCGAGGTTGACGTCGAACTTCTCCTGCTGCGCCGAGTAGATGCGCGTGCCGACGATGTCGGAGGGCACCAGGTCGGGCGTGAACTGGATGCGGGCGAAGTCGCCGCCGACGACCTGGGCGAAGGTGCGCACCGCGAGGGTCTTGGCCGTGCCGGGGACGCCCTCGAGCAGGACGTGGCCCTTGGCGAGCAGGCCCACCATCAACTGCTCGACCATGTGCTCCTGGCCGACGATGACGGACTGGACCTCGGCGATCGCCTCACCGAGGACGTCTGCCGCCTCGCGCGTCGAGAGGGCCTGGACGGGGGTTGTCACGCGCGTTGTCTCCTCACAGTCTCGGACGCGGCAACCTTACCCGGTCGTTCCGGGCCTCCTGCTGGAGGGGTCGGAGCCATCAGGCACAATGGGCGGCGATGACCGAGCCGCTGCTGTACCCCCTCCTCGCGGTCGACCCGCCGAAGGTGGGCGACTGGTGGCTCGACGCGCGCCTGGCCGCGGCACCCTCCGGCGTCGCGTACACCGCCCACTCGGAGGCGGGCGAGCAGGTCATGGTCGTCATGCTCGGCGAAGGCGCCACCGCCGATGCCGCGGCCGTCGACCGGCTGGCCGGCACCGTCAACAAGATGCACATCGACACGGTGGTGGCCCGCGGGGGCCGCGGGCAGGCCGACGGACGCCTCGGGCACCGGTACGTGGAGCAGGCCGACACCCCGCCCGCCCCGGACGCCGCGCCCATCGCGCCCTGGGTGGCGCTCGCGTGGGACGGGAGCCCCGCCGCCGTCGCCGAGGCCGAGCGAATCTTGGCCGAGGTCGACCTCAGCTGGCTCCCGCCGAAGGGGACGCCCTCGGGCCCTGACTACCAGCTGCCCTGGATCGACAAGGTCTCCCCGGGCCCGGCCCGCGCCTGGCCGCTGCCCTGGCCGGGTCGCACCGACCGAGCCGGCTGGCTGACGATCCTCATCTCGTGGATCATCATGATGCTGCTGATGGCCCTGGCGGTGCTGCTGGCGATCCTCATCTTCCAGGCCACGCCCCCGCAGTCACCGCCCCCGCCCGTGCCGACGTCGGCGTCCGCCACCGGCAGCGGTTCGCCGCCGCCCGACTCGGGCTCCCCCTCGCCGCAGTCGGGGTCGCCCTCGCCTGCGTCCGCCGAGCCGTCGCCCGGTGAGTCGGGCTCGGCCCAACCCTCGCCCACCATGGACCGGCGCCTGTGAGCGACGTCCGCCTCATCGCCACCGACCTCGACGGCACCCTGCTGGACCCGTCGGGCCGCATCGCCGAGGCCGAGGCGGAGGCCGTGCGCGCGGCGTCGCAGGCCGGGATCGTGGTCGTGGTCGCGACCGGACGCCCCCTGCGCTGGCTGGACGTGCTGGCCCCCATCGCGGACGCTGACCCGCTCGTCGTGGCGTGCAACGGGGCGGTGGTCTACGACCTGCACGCGGACACCGTCGTCCGCAGCCACACGCTGGACGTGCCGCTGATCGGGGCGCTGGCCCACGACCTGCGCGGCGCCCTTCCCGGCCTGTTGTTCGCCCTGGAGGAGGGCCGCCGCTTCTCGACCGAGGACGCGTGGGCCTACCACCTGCCCGACGCCTCCCGCTCGTTGGCGCAGGAGGAGTCAGTGACGCGGCGCGGGGCGTGGGCGTGCGTGCTGGCGGAGGCCGGCGACGTGGTGAAGTTCCTCGCGCTGCACCCGGACGCCGACCCTGACGACCTGCTCGCCGCGGCCACCGATGTGCTGGGCGGGCGAGCGGAGGTCACCCACTCGGTCACCGCGGGCCGCCGCGCCCTGCTCGAGATGAGCGCGCCGGGCATCTCCAAGGCCGCGACGATAGCCGAGCTCGCTGCGGAGCGTGGTATCACGCCCGCCCAGGTCGCCGCGTTCGGGGACATGCCGAACGACCTCGCCATGCTGGAGTACGCGGGGATGCCCTACGTGATGGCCAACGGGCACCCCGCGTTGCTGGAACGCTTCGCCGTGATCGGGTCGAACGCCGAGGGCGGCGTGGGGGCGCAGATCCGCCGCCTGCTGGGCTGAGCCGGGGGCAGCGCAGGAAAAGGTTGACGCGACGAATTTCGCGTCACGGCCTTTCGGGGTTACAGTGGTATTAGTCCGAAGCACCAACTCGCCCGCACACCCCCGACCGCGCGGTAGCAACGAGGCTCCCGAACCACCTGACTCGAGAGCTTCCACCATGAGATTCCGTCCTGCTGTACCCACCCACCTTTCCGACCACAACGACCTGGCCCCGGTCGACGACCACCGGCCGAACACCCGCCGCTGGGCGACCCGTGCGGCCTACTCGCCCGTCATGGTGGTCGTCTCGCTGCTCGCGCTGATCGGCATCCTCGCCTACGGCTGGTTCCTGCTGAATCCCGGGAACCGCGGCGACCTGTTGCCGTGGCTGCTCGTCGTCGCCGCCGAGGCGATCCTCGTCTTCCACGCCCTGATGGCGATGTGGACGATGCTGTCGGCGTCCGACCCCCGCAGCTTCGCCTTCCACGCCGCGAAAGACCGCCTCTACGACGCGGACGCCAACGCCGAACTCGCCGACACCGACGACGCCACCGAGTGGCCCCTGCACCTGGCCGACGAGCCGGCCGACGTCGACGTCCTCATCACCGTCTACGGCGAGCCGCTCGACGTGATCCGGCGCACCGCCACCGCGGCGCTCGCGATCCGAGGCGCCCACGGCACGTGGATCCTGGACGACGGCCGCTCCGACGCCGTCCGCGACCTCGCCGCCGAGCTGGGCTGCCACTACGTCCGCCGGCTCACCAACCACGGGGCCAAGGCGGGCAACGTCAACAACGCGCTCACGGTCGCCAAGGCCCCCTACTTCGTCATCCTGGACGCCGACTTCGTGCCCCGCCCGGAGTTCCTCGAGGAGACCCTGCCGTTCATGGCCGACCCCAATGTCGCGTTGGTGCAGACCCCGCAAACGTACGGGAACATGCACAACATCATCTCCCGCGGCGCCGGCTACATGCAGACCATGTTCTACCGGTTCATCCAGCCGGGCCGGAACAGCTTCAATGCGGCCTTCAGCGTCGGCACGAACGTGCTCTACCGGCGCAGCGCCGTGCTCGACATCGGCGGCCTCTACGTCGACTCCAAGTCCGAGGACGTGTGGACGTCGCTGACCCTGCACGAGCGCGGCTGGCGCAGCGTCTACATCCCCGCCACCCTCGCCGTCGGCGATGCTCCCGAGACCATCGAGGCCTACACCAAGCAGCAGCAGCGGTGGGCCACCGGTGGCTTCGAGATCCTGTTCACCCACGTCCCGCTCAGCCCGCGCCGGCGCCTCACGCTCGACCAGCGGCTGATGTACTTCGTCACCGCGAGCCACTACCTGACCGGCATCGCGCCGGGCCTGCTGCTGTTCGTGCCCGCGCTGGAGATCTTCTTCGACCTCCGCCCGGTGAACCTGACCGTCGGGCCGCTGGAGTGGTTCGGCTTCTACGCCGGCTTCTACCTCCTGCAGGTGCTGCTGGCCGCCCTGACGATGGGCACCTTCCGCTGGGAGGTGATGATGCTGGCCCAGTGCTCGTTCCCAATCTACCTGCGGGCCCTGCGCAACGCCTTCGTCGGCGCCGACACCAAGTGGAGCGTCACCGGCGCCACCGGGCGCTCGTCGTCCCCGTTCAACTTCATGATCCCGCAGGTGCTGGTGTGGGTGTTCCTGCTCGGCACCACCGCCGTGTCGATCTACCGCGACATGACGCTGGGATACCTCAACATCGCCACCTTCTGGAACGGCATCAACCTGATCGCGCTGTCCGCCTTCATGGCGGTCGCCTTCGGCGAGCAGGCCGGGTTGCGCGGACGCCGCGCCACCATGCCGCCTTCCCCCGACCCGCTGCCCCTGCCCCCGGAGCCGATCGGGGAGCAGGTCGAGATGCTGGACCGCAGCGCCATCGAGCGCGCCCGCGACGACGTCGCCTCCCTCCTCGCCGGGCGCGCAGCCCAACAGGACGGCTCTCCGGAGCCGGACGAGACCGGCCCGCGTCCCCAGCCGATCCACCGCCGGGCGATCGCCCCCGGCGACACCCCCAATCCCCTATCGGAGGTTTCCCGATGACCTGGTCCAACCGCTTCCGCCTGCTGGGCGGCATCCTCGCCGTGCTGGTGCTCGTCGCCGGCCTGACCCTGCTGTTCAACCACCGCCAGGCCCGCGTCGCCAGCTTCGAGGCCACCGTCAACGCACCCACCGCCCAGGTCGGCTCGGGCTACGGCGGCGTCCTCACCGAGCAGTTCGTGCGCGCCGGCGACACCGTCGCGGTCGGCGACCCCCTCTTCACCGTCATCAGCCCGGACGTGAACCGCGAGCGCCAGCAGGGCGTCGAGCCGCAGTCCACCGCCGCCTACCAGGTGGACACCACCACCGGTGCGATCACCTACCTCGCCGTCATCGACGGGCAGGTCACCCAGGTCAGCGGCGTCCTCGGCTCCTACCTCACGCCCGGCGTGTCCCTGGCCACCATCTCCGCGACCGACCCCAAGTCGGTGCTGGCCCGCTTCGACCTGGAGGCCGTCGACTACGGCCGTGTCGAGCGGGGCGCGCCCGTGACGATCAACCTCGCCAACAACGCGCAGGTGCAGGGATCGGTCGCCGACGTCACCGTCACCACCCAGGACGGCCGCGCGATCACCCAGGTGCGTGTCGAGTCCGAGGGGCTGACCGACCCCCGACACGAGGCCCTCACCCGGTCCGGCTCCCCCGTCCAGGCCGTGATGTCGCTGCGCGATGACGGCATCCTGGCCGGCCCGACCGACGCCCTGCTGCAGTTCCTGGTGAAGGTGGGTCTGCGATGAGGGCCCCGCGACTCGCCGCCGCGCTCACCGTCGCCGCACTCGCGCTGGCCGGCTGCACGGCCGGGCCCGATCAGGCGCCGATCTCTCCGTCGGCACCCCGTCCGGGCGGGGCCTCCGGCTCCCCCGTCCTCGCGCCGGACGCCGTCGCCGAGGCCACCCGGACGCTGCCGCAGCGCGACGGGCTCGACCTGAAGCCCACCCGGCTCGCCGAGGGCCTTCTGCCCCCGACGAACCGCTGGTTCTCCGGCCTCGCCTTCGGCGACACCCCGCAGCCGGTCTTCCCACTGCCCTACGTGTTCTCCCTGGTCGAGGACGGGTTCGGCTTCGGCGTCCCCGTCGTCGTGACCACCGGGAAGACGATCATGGGCAGCAACGACCCCGCTCTCGACCTGGTCCTGCCCCAACGCCCCAGCTGGCAGGTCAGCGCGTATGACGAGGCGTCGGTGACGGTCACCGACACCGTCTCCGGAGGCGCGGTCACGATCGCGCAGGGCTCCCCCTACGTGTGGTTCACCGCCGGCGAGGAGACCACCCTGTCCGCCGCCGGCGCCGGCTGGCGCGCCGAGGGCGACGTGTGGCGCACCAAGCTGGGCAACGACGAGTACGCCCTGGTCGGCGAGGGCCTGGTGGTCTCCGGCGACGACGTGACCGTCCCCGCCGGCGGTCGCGCGACCTGGTTCGTGCTGCCGGCCGGCGGCGACGCCACCCGGCTGGCCGAGCTCGCCGTCCCCCTCGAGGGGACCTCCGCGCACTGGTCGGTCGACGACCAGGCGCGCATCCGGCTCGTCTACGCCACGCAAGGCGCGCGCCCCACCGCGATCGCCGCCCTGCCGCACCACACCGCGGGCGGGGCGTCCGGCTGCGAGCTGGGCACCTACCCGAGCATCTTCGGCACGCTGGCCCTGTGCGAGGGCACCGAGCTTGCGTGGACCGCGCCCCTGTACGCGGCGCGCGCCGGGCTCGACCTGTCGGGTCTGGCGGACGCGGAGCGCGAGGAGCTGGCCACCCAGCTGGCCGCCGACGTGGCGTCCGCCCAGCCCCACCCCGCCGACACCTACTTCGGCGGCAAGGCGCTCTACCGCGACGCACAGCTGTGGCACATCGCCCGCCAACTGGGCGCCACCGAGCAGGAGCAGGTGCTGCGCGAGCGGCTCGTCAGCACGCTCGACCGGTGGATGGACCCTGACGGCTGCGCCACGGGGGACGCGTTCTGCTTCACCTACGACACCACCAACCGCGGCATCGTGGGCCGGACGCCCTCGTTCGGTTCGGACGAGTTCAACGACCACCACTTCCATTACGGGTACTTCCTCTACGCCGGCGGCGTGCTGGCCGCCGAGGACCCGGAGCTCGCCGAGCGGTGGGCGCCCGTGATGGACCTGCTGGCCGCCGACATCGCCGCGTCGCCGGCGTCCGACCTCTACCCGGAGCGCCGGACGTTCGACGTCTACGCGTCGCACTCGTGGGCGTCGGGCACCAGCCCGTTCGCCGACGGCAACAACCAGGAGTCGAGTTCGGAGGCGGTCAACGCTTGGGCCGGCCTCACCCTGTGGGCCCGGGCGCGCGGCAACGCCCCCCTGGCCGACCACGCCCGCTGGATGCACGCGCTCGAGGCGCAGGCCGCCCGCGCCTACTGGACGGACTTCGACCGGGCCGACCCGGTGTACGAGGGTCTGGCGCACACGATCCTGCCGCTGAACTTCGGGGGCAAGCGGGACTACGCGACGTGGTTCTCCGCCGAGCCGGCGGCCGCGCTGGCGATCCTCATCATCCCGGCCAGCCCGTCGTCGGACCACCTCGCGGGCGACCCCGAGCGCATCCGCGCCAACGTGGCCGAGGCGACCGCCACGCGCGGGTTCGACCAGCAGTACGGCGACTACCTCCTCATGTACGCGGCGCTGGCCGGCGAGGAGGACCGGGCCGAGGCCCTGGCCACCGCGCGGGAGGTCTCGGACGAGGCGATCGACGACGGCAGCACCCGCACGTATTTGCTCGCCTTCCTCATGTCGGCGGCCTCCTGACGGCAGGATAGACGCATGAGCGACCACATCCCCGACGAACTGGACCCGTCCGGCCGCGACCTGCGCGCGTACACCGACGAACTGCGACCCGACCACCGCGTCGTGCGCAACGCCCGCGGCGAGTGGGTGCTGCTGCGCCACGCCGACGTCGTCGAGGCCGCCTCGGACGCCGAGCGGTTCAGCAACGCGGTCTCCCAGCACCTGCAGGTGCCCAACGGCCTCGACGGGGACGCCCACCGCGCGGCCCGCGCGACCCTCGACCGCTACTTCACCGACGAGGCGCTGGCCCCGTTCGAGCCGGTGTTCCGCGGGATCGCGCGTGACCTGTTCGCCTCGCTCCCGCGCGGCGGGACGGTGGAGGCCGTGCACGATGTCGGCGCGATGTTCGCGGTCCGCGCGCAGAGCGCGTGGCTGGGCTGGCCCGCCGACCACGAGCCGCACCTGCTCGCGTGGATGGCCGACAACCACGCCGCGACCCGCTCGGGCGACCGGTCGCGGACCGCAGTGGTGGCGTCCGACTTCGACGCGATCATCCGTTCGATCACCGACCCCCGGCGCACCGACCTGGACGCCGCCCCCGATGACCTCACCACCCAGCTCATGCGCGACACCGTCGAGGGCCGGCCGTTCACCGACGAGGAGATCGTGTCGATCCTGCGCAACTGGACCGGCGGCGACCTGGGCTCGATCGCGTTGTGCGTCGGCGTCCTGTTCGCGTTCCTGGCCGACAACCCCGACGTGCAGCGTCGGCTGCGGGCGGGGGTGGGCAACGCCGAGCTGGACGCCGCGATCGACGAGGTGCTGCGCATCGACGACCCGTTCCTCAGCAACCGGCGGAAGACGACCTGTCCGGTGCACGTGGCCGGCGTCGACATCCCCGAGGGCGCCCACGTGAAGTTGCACTGGACCTCGGCCAACCGCGACGCCGCGGTGTTCTCCGACCCCGACGCGTTCGACCCCGCGGCGAACGCCGAGCACAACCTCGTCTACGGCATCGGTCCGCACGTGTGCCCGGGGCGTCCGCTGGCGACGCTCGAGCTGCGCGTCGCGGTGCAGGAGGCCCTCGCGGCCACCGAGTGGATCGACTGGGCGCCGGGCGAGCAGGCCGAGCGCGAGGTCGCCCCGGTCGGGGGCTACGCGCGCGTGCCGGTGGTGCTCACCTAGGCGTAGCCGAGGTCGTGCAGGCGGTCGTCGTCGATACCGAAGTGGTGGGCGATCTCGTGGACGACCGTGATGTGCACCTCGTCCACCACGTCCTCGAACGTGTCGCAGATCGCGAGCGTCGGGTTGCGGAAGATGCGGATCTGATCGGGCAGGACGCCCCCGTAGTGGCTGTCCCGCTCGGTCAGCGGGATCCCCTCGTACAGCCCGAGCAGTTGGGGGTCGTCGGCGGGCGCGTCGTCCTCGATGACGATGATGCAGTTGTCCAGCAGCGCGAAGATCTCGTCGGGCACGCTGTCGAGCGCGTCGTTGACCAGTTCCTCGAACGCGTCCGCAGACATCTCGATCGCCACGGCCCCACCCTAGTTCCGACCGGCCTCGGGATGAGGCGCTGCACCCCGGTGCCGGTGCCCTCCCAGTCGCAGGCGGTCGATCGCAGTCTGAGCGTAGGTGCCCCGCCGCCGGACGCCCCGGGTCGTGCCGGCCGCGGACGGCGACCGGCACACCCGGCAGGTAGGGGCCGGCAGGTCAGGTGATCTCGGCGATGACTGCCCCCTGGGCGACCTCGTCGCCCTCGGCGACCAGGAGCTTGATCGTCCCGGCTGCCGGAGCGGTGACCTCGGCGTCGGCCTTGTCGAGCTGCACCTCGCCGATCAACTGCCCCTCAGCAACGGTGTCGCCCTCCAGCGCATACCAAGTGGCGAGCACGCCGACGGCATCGGGGCGCTCGTCGCTCATCTGGGGGAACCGGACCTCCGTCATCCCATCACCTCCCTGATGGCGGCCTCGATGCGCTCATGCCGCGGCAACACCGCGTACTCGAGCACTTGCGCGTACGGGATGGGTGCGTCGGGCATCGCCACCCTCGAGGGGGCTGCCTTGAGGGCCAGGCCTCGTTCCGCGACCGTCGCGATGACCTCGCCGCTCAGCCCGAAGCTCTGGTAGTCCTCGTCGACGACGACCAGGCGACCCGTCCGACCCACGGACTCCAGGATCGCCTCGCGATCCAGGGGAACCAGGGATCGCAGGTCCAGCACCTCCACCGAGATGCCTTCGCCCTCCAACTGCTCGGCCACGTCCAGGGCGTGGTGGACCGAGAGGGACAAGGTCACCACCGTGACGTCGCTGCCCTGCTTCACGATGGCGGCCTTGCCGATCGGGACGACGTGTTCCCCCTCGGGCACCACGCCGATCGAGCGTGCATTCTTGGCCATCCAGGGCAGCCCCATCACTCCCTTGTGGAACATGTACACCACCGGGTTGTCATCCCGGATCGCAGCGGTCATGAGGCCCTTGGCGTCGGCGGGGTTGGACGGCACCACGATCTTCATGCCGGGAAGGTGGGCGAAGGTGCCCCACAGGCACTGACTGTGTTGGGCACCGTCGGAGTACCCACCGCCGACGGCCGTGGTGAGGACCATCGGGACCTTGACGTTGCCACCGGACTCGAAGTGGATCTTCGCCATGTGGTTGTAGATCTGGTCCAGGCACACCCCCATGAAGTCGACGAACATCAACTCCACGATGGGCCGCATCCCCTCGGTCGCGGCACCGATCCCCAAACCGATGAAGGCCGTTTCGGAGATCGGGGTGTCGATGATGCGCTCGGGCCCGAACTCCTCGAGCAGCCCACCGGTGGATCCGAAGATGCCCCCATAACTGCCCACGTCCTCGCCCATGTAGAAGACCTCGGGATTGGCGCGCATCTCCTGGGCGATCGCCTCTGCCATCGCCTTGCTGGTGTTGAGCCGGCGGCCGCTCGGCGCGGTGGTGGTCATCTCATGCCTCCTCGGTGAAGACGTACTTCGTGGCCTCATCGGCACTGGGCAGTGGGCTGTCCTTGGCGAACGTGATCGCCGCCTCGACGCGCTCGGAGGCCGCCTCGGCAATCTCCTGACGCAGGGCATCGTCCAGCACGCCGGCCTCGATGAGTCGTGATTCGTAGCGCGGGATGGCGTCCAGCTTGGGGACATCCACCAGTTCCGGCCGATAGCCCTGGGCGTCCCCCTCGAAGTGCCCGAACAGGCGCAGGGTCGCCACTTCCAAGAGGGCGGGTCCCTCCCCACGCCGGGCACGTTCGATGAACTCCCCCGCCTTCTCGTACACGGCATCGACATCGTTGTCCTCGACCCGGTGGCCCGGGATGCCGTAGCCGGCAGCGCGGTCGGCATTCGATGGCACGGCTGTGGACGCCGTGCGCGGTACGGAGATGCCCCACTCGTTGTCCTCCACCACGAACAGGACCGGAAGCTTCCACACCGCAGCCAGGTTCAACGACTCGTGAAACGCGCCCTGGTTCGCAGCTCCCTCTCCGGTCACCGCGACTGCGATGTTGCCGGATCCGCGACGCTTGAAGGCGAACGCCTGCCCCAAGGCCGGCGGATACCCCTCGGCGATGATCCCCGAGCACGAGAAGTGGGCGTCCGGATCGAACAGGTGCATGTGTCCCCCGCGGCCACGGCCCAGCCCGGTCTCCCGACCGAAGATCTCGGCGGTCATCTTGTCCAGGTCCACACCGTGCGCGATTGCGAAGTGGTGGGGGCGATGCGTGGCGGTGACGGCATCTCCTGGGACCAAGTGGGCACAGACCCCGGCAGCGACGGGCTCCTGACCGGCTGCGAGGTGCATCTCCCCGGGAATCAACCCCTTGCCGATGTCGAAGCCCGGCCCCTTGTCGGCGTGGTACTCACGCAGGATCGCGAGTTCATAGGTGCGGGCCAGCACCATGGTCCGGTACAGGTCCAGGCGCACCTCGTCAGCCAGCTGGTGACCAACTCCGGTCTCGGTGGGTTCCGGTACTGGAGCGTCGGTGACTGTGGTCATCTCACTACCTCCTCCATTGGACGGTGCCCCCACCCTGCGACGTGCCCGGCCCAACCTCCAGCCCGACATTTCACATGGTGATAGGAGACACGTCCCCACCATCGACCCCGTAGGCCACGCCGATCACGTGCGCCGCCCGGCGCAAGCTGCGCACCTGGTCAAGGACCCGGTGCACCTCCCCGCTCGGCACCGAGACGGCCACCGCACCCGTCACGTGTCGGCTCGGCAGGCGCACCGCGACGCAGGCGGTCCCGATCGCGTACTCCTGGTCGTCGACGACCACCCCACTGTGCTCGTCCAGCTCGGCCAGCAGCGCGCGAACCCGCGTCTTGGTGTGCCGCGTCAGGTCGAACATCGGGTGCCGCAGCAGGTACGCGCGGCGCTCGTCATCCGGGAGCGACCCGATGATCGCCTTCCCCAGCGCCGTGGCGTGCGCAGCATCGTGCAGCCCCACCCACAGGTCGGTCCGCGGGACACTCGGGGAGTCGACGATGTCGACCAGTTCCACCTCGCCATCCACCAGCACCGCGAGGTAGGTAGCCGCGTCGAGGTCCTGGTGCAGGGTCCGCAGGACCGCCCTCACCCGCTGACTGTGCGTCGAGCCGTGGCTGGCCCGCGCGAGGTGGCCCGGGAGGTCCCCCACGACGTAGCCCTCGTCGGTTCGCACGAGGTAACCCTGGTGCACCAGGGTCCGCAGCAAGTGGTACGTCGTCGGCAGGGGCAGGCCGGCGAGGCGAGCCAGCCGCTTGGCCGAGACCGGTCGACCCTCGTCGGCCACCAGTTCCAGCAGGGTCAGGGCTCGCACCACCGAGTTGATCAGTGTCGGTTCGGTAGCCATGGACACCTCCTGCCTACGTCATGCCAACCCGTCGGACTACAGCTTCGTTGCGGCGACCTCATGACGGAAAGATACGATGGCGAACCCCTGACCCCCGAGGCTTTCGGCGATGCGCTGGGCCACGATGCCCTCCACGCCGGCCGTGGCCAAGGGCGGCAGGTACGGCAGCGTGATGGCCCCGGGCCCGCGCACCCCGGCTCCCCACCCGGAGCACCGGTGGCGCTGTGCCACCAGCTCCGTCACTGCCCGGCATGATGATCCCTTCCTGGTCGGGCGATGCCTCTCTCACGGCGGTCGTATCCCTGTGGTTTCTCAGGCGATTGCATCCAAGGCGACAATCGCGAAGAGCACGGCCGGGCCCACAGCGAGGAGCAGGATCCACCAGACGCGACGCTTTCCCAGTCGTGTGAAGGGGAGCCGTGCGGTGGCATACCAGGCGGCGAGCAGCAGCAGCCCGGCGATTCCGTACATCACCGCACGTAATCGACGAGATGATTGCGGCGCGGCGTTCTCGGGGGCGTTCCCTGCTCAGTCACGGGGCACGCCGTACTTGAGGTTGTCGAGCTCTTCCTGACGGGCACGTTCTTCTTCACCGGAGCGGATGATGTTGCGCAGCTCATCCACGGTGATCCGCGAAGCGTCACCCGTTGCCTCTCCGCCGTCGGGTTCGGGAAACGTCTCGCAGAGGATGTAGCCGACGCCCTGGGCATCCCAGCCCAAAAGTAGGTCGAGGATGCGTACCGCGTCGCTGTCGTACCAGTCGTTGGTGAACATCTCGACGTCGAGCACGGGAGCGCCCACCGCGATCAGCGCCCGCAGTTCGCTGAACCCCAGCCCCGTCGCGTCCTTCAACACGGTCAGCACCCGTGCGGGTGCCGTAGCGCCGTTGATGACTACCTGCAGCCTCGGCGAGGAGAGATCATTCACTGGGGCGTTCCCTTCGTTGTCGTGTCGGTGAGGTGTGTGGGAGGCGGTCCCTGCAACCCCGCACCGCAGCTCTTCCAGTTCGAGCTGGGTACTCACGCGACTCCTGCCGAAGCTTCGGCCACCACGCCTCAATGCTCATGTCCACATTGTCGACCGATCGCATCCGCGACGCCACAGCGGCATGATCGGATGTGTCGTACAGGCTGCTCAGCGTCGGAGTGGAGGGATGAGCCCGCTCCGTGGCCTGATGGGACGCGCGCCTCCTGCATCGGCTATGTCAGTCTTGGCGAGTGGGAAGTGACGAACTCGTCGAAGTGGCTGCCCTCCTGAGGCAGCGCAACTTCATCGACGCACGCATCGCCGAAGTCACCGAACGACCGATGAGCGCCGGCCACCTTGGCGAATGGATCGCCGCTCACATCTTCGACATCGAACTCGAAGCCTCCGCCACCGCGCCCGGAATCGATGGACGATTCCGCTCGGGGCCTCTCGTCTCCAAGACGGTCAACGTGAAGTGGTACCCCAAGCTCGAGGGGCTGCTCGACATCGGCAAGTCCATTGCGCCCGACTACTACCTCGTCCTGGCCGGCCCACGCACCCCCGCAGCCAGTTCCCGCGGAACACACCGCCCATGGACCATCAACGCTGTCTACCTCGTTGACACGCTGACCCTAATGTCCGAGCTCCGCACGAGTGGTGTCGCGGTCAGGGAGGCCACCAGCGTCCGTCGGCACGTCTGGCAGGCCTCCGAGATCTGGCCCACACCCACCAGCTCGTTGTTACCCCTCGACGATCAGCAACGCTCACTACTGGCCCTATTCAAGGCCTAAGGGGCGTGGACGGATGCTCCAGCGCCCTGACGGGCCAAGCCGACTACGGGAGACCACTGCCTCAGCCAGATGCTGGGACGCTCCGTCGGCCCTTGACAGCACCCCATTGTTACCAATCAAACTCGCAAGCGTGAACGACACCTTCGAAGCCACCTGGGAACGCGTCAAGAGTCTCACTGACGCCACCTTCACCACCGTCCGAGGGAAGCAGTTCAGCTACCGCGCTGCGAACGGCGGCATCAGCATGAACACGACGAAGCGCGCCGTGCCGCGTGCCGACTTCAAGAAGGCGTTCGAGAGAATGCCCGTCTCTGGCCCGGGCGCGCTCCAAGATCTCCAGGGACCTTCGTACGTCTACGCGATCCTCATGGATCCACGCGTCCGCGGTTGAGTGGGCCGCTGAGCGGGCATCTCGTCAGGGTGCGGCAAGGCCGGACGTCGTTCAGGGTCCGCGGGCCAGGGAAGGGCTACGATTCGCAAGTGCGGCATGTGTGAACGTATCCTTCGTTGAGACTCGAGGGTGCTGCTGGGTGACGAATTGTCAAGAGTGCCAAGTGAAGAGGGAGACACTGAACCGTGACGTTCAATGATCCGAAGGACTCTGACAAAGTAGCCGAGACCGGTAACCAGGTCGAGGCGTTTGTCAGGAAGTTCATGATCACCCCTGAACAGGCGAATACCTTTGTCAGCTCCCAAGAGCACAGGTATCGCAAGCGAAAGGGTTCCAATGGAAACCCTTGGCGTGATCCGCTGACCGATGAGGACCGGCTGAAGATTGCGCGAGCCATCATCTCTCGCTACGCGGCCTACACCGGCTTGATCGGCGTCGGTACTGCGGCTCCCGGCATCATCCCTGGGTGGGGCACAGCAGCAGCGCTGGGAGGAGGCGCTCTCGACGTTGGCGCTTCCATCAAGCTGCAGGCAGATATGGCACTGTGCCTCGTGGAGCTTTTCGATGAAACCTTGAATCCTCAGGATGCTGAAGATCTGGCAATCGTCATCGCTGTGGCAAGTGCAGCTGAACAGGGGGTTAGCCGGACTGCGAAGCCTTTCGCAGAGAAGGTGGCCGCCAAACTGGTCTACCAGTATCTGCGTGGACCCACTCTCCAGTTCATCAAAACTTTGTTCCGTAAAGTTGCCATCACGTTCACCCAGAAGGCAGCGGCTAAAGTCATCCCGTTTGGCATCGGCGTCGGTGTCGCCGGAATCTCAAACTACGCGCTGACTCAGGTAGTTGGCAAAGTGGCTCTCAGGGTGCTTCGCGGCCCCCGACCCCTGGATGTAGAGAGCACATCGGGAGACGGATAGCTCAGGGGAGTATCACTTCTTCCTGCGCTTCTGGTGACGGGGGCGCTCGCTCGCGCGTCACGGCATGACGACGAGGGCGAACCGGAGGATGTCGTCCGTGCGGTGTGCGGCAATAGCGTGCGTCAGCTGCCGGAGTCAGGTCGGAGGAGGACCCGCCAGTGACCCTATAGACCACCCGGGACAGGGGTTGACTCTCAGGTAACCCGAAGCCCGACTCTTGAGTTATGAGTGACGATCTCCTCAACGTCGGGCCGTTCGCCAAGCGCGCAGGGCTCAGCGTGCATGCGCTGCGCCACTACGACGCATTGGGCCTGCTCAAGCCCACCGAAGTCGACCCCGACACCGGCTACCGCCGCTATTCCACCAGCTTGTTCACGACGGCAAGGCTCATCGCCGATCTGCGCTGGCTCGACGTGCCCCTCCCCGACGTTCGCGACATCGTCGCGGCACCCTCCTCAGACCGGGTGCGGGCGTTGCTCGAGTCACATGCCGACCGCCTTGTTCGCACCCGCAAGCATCTCGATCAGCAGATCGCCCAGTGCAGCGCCTACGCCTCCGAAGGAGTACCTATGCCCACTGTCGCCACCACCGTTGTTCCGGTCCAGCTGAAGATCCGCGTCGCCGACAAGGACAGAGCACGGCGCTTCTACGAGGACGCCTTCGGCCTAGCAGCACAGGTGATCCGCCACACGGAAGACGCGGACTACGACGGCTACCTGTTCGGCGACTACGGCCAGCCAGGCTTCTTCCTGCTACTCCTGGTCGACGACACCGACTTCGACTGCCCCGGACGCAGCACCCTCGGCCTGCTCGTACCCGACCTCGACACCATTCACCACCAAGCTCTCGCAGCCGGGGCGACCGAAACAGTACCGATCACTGACGCCGAAGGGATGCCCCGCGCCAGCGCAGTCACTGATCTCGACGGCAACTGGGTCTGGCTCTACCAGGGATAAAGCCTCCCTGAGCCATCCTCCCAGGACGCTCGAATCTCGGCGTGTGAGAGCTTCCGTTACTGAGCAGATCCGCGAAGTCACGACCATCGGCTCGACCGCGAACGGTCGCACATGGGCAGATCCGCGCTGTCACGACCATCGGCTTGGAACTTCTTCGGTCCCCTGCCGCTCCCGGTCCAACAGCCACGTGCCACCCGCAACCATGAACAGCACGCCGACAACCGGTGGGGCGTGCGGGGCTCGAACCCGCGACCCAGGGATTATGAGTCCCCTGCTCTGACCGGCTGAGCTAACGCCCCCAACCGCGGGGCAACCCTACCGGCAGGAGCAGCCCGGCGCGGTGTCAGCCCCGCCGGTGGGCCATACGCGACACGAGCCAGTCACCGATCGACTGCACCAGCTGCACGATGATGATCAGCACGACCACCGACATCAGCAGCACGGGCTCGTTGAACCGCTGGTAGCCGTAGCGGATGGCGAAGTCACCGACGCCTCCGCCGCCGATCACGCCGGCCATCGTCGAGTACCCGATCAGGGTCACCAACGTCAGGGTGGCCCCGGCGACGAGCCCGGGCAGGGCCTCGGGCAGCAGCACCTTGCGGACGATGTCCCACGTGGTGGCGCCCATCACCTGGGCCGCCTCGATCTTGCCGGGCGCGACTTCACGCAGGGCGGCTTCGACCACCCGCGCATAGAAGGGGATGGCGCCGACCGCCAGCGGCACGATGGCGGGCGTGGGCCCGTAGGCGGTGCCGACCAGCCACCGGGTGAAGCCGATCAGCGCGATCATCAGAATCAGGAATGGCAGCGAGCGGGCGATGTTCACCACGGCGCCCACCACGGCGTACAGCCCCCGCGAGGGCGTCAGCCCGTCGGACGCCCACAGGCGCAGCAGGACGCCCACGGCGGTGCCGACCAGCACCACGATCAGGAACGCCCAGCCGACCATCCAGGCGGTCTCCCCCAGCGCCTCGAGCAGTTCGGGGAGGGCTTCGATCCACGTCTTCTGGTTCACAGGTGCACGCTCACTTCATGCTCGGCGAGGTAGGCCGCCACGGCGTCCCGGTCGTAGCCCCCGTCGGGGTGCGTCAGGGCGACGCGGAGGCGTCCGACCTTGTGCCCGGCCACGGTCTCGACCGCACCGCCCAGGATCGACACGTCGAGCCCGAAGCGGCGGGTCAGCCCCGAGATGACCGGCTCGGTGGTGCCTCCGTGCGCGAAGCCGAGCACGACGGACGTGTGCTCGGGGTCGAGTGACACGTCGCCGACGGGGAGCAGGATGTCCGCCAGGCGGGAGTCGGGGTCGGCCAGCAACTCCAGCAGCGGCCCCTGCTCGACGACCCGGCCGGACGCCATGAGCGCGGCCGCGTCACAGATCCGGCGCACGACCTCGGACTCGTGCGTGATGAGCACGATCGTCACGCCCGTGCGCCGGTTGATCTCCTTGAGCAGGTCGAGGATTTGCTCCGTGGTGGCCGGGTCGAGCGCCGAGGTGGCCTCGTCGCAGAACAGCACGTCGGGGTGGGCGGCCAACGCACGGGCGATCCCGACGCGCTGCTTCTGGCCGCCCGACAGCTGCGACGGGAACGCGTGCTCGCGCCCCTGCAGGCCCACGAGCTCGATCAGCTCGGCCACGCGGGCGCGTCGCTCGGCGGCGGGCACGCCCTGCACCTCGAGGGGGAAGGCGATGTTGTCGGCGGCCGTTCGGCTGCCCAGCAGGTTGAAGTGCTGGAAGATCATGCCCATCCGGTGGCGGGCCTTGCGCAGCCCGGACGCCGACAGCTCGGTGAGGTTCACCTCGCCGATGGTCACGCTCCCCGACGTGGGGCGCTCGAGCGCCGTCAGGCAGCGCATCAGGGTTGTCTTGCCGGCGCCCGACCGGCCCAGGATCCCGAAGACCTGGCCGGACGGGACGCTCAGCGAGACGTCGTCGACCGCGGTCACGGCGCCGTCACCGGTGCCGTAGACCTTCGTCAGTGAGGTGACCTCGATCACGAGTGGTTCAACCGATCACTTGGCGGGGAGGACGGAGCCCTTGAAGCTGTCCTCGATGAACTTCTGCAGCTCGGGGCTGGTCAGCGCCTCATTGACCTTGACCACGCGCGGGTCGTCCTTGAGGGCCTCCTTGACCACCAGCACGTTGGCGTAGGGGTTGTTCTCGGCAGACTCCAGCTTGAGGGCGTCGGTCGCCGGGGTGAGCCCGGCCTCGAGGGCGTAGTTGCCGTTGATGATCGAGAGGGTGACCTTGGGGTCCTTCAGCGTGGCGGCCAGCTGGGGGCGGTCGATCTTCAGCCAGGAGATGTTCTTGGGGTTGCTTGTGACGTTGGTCTCCGGGGTGATCTGGCTGTAGTCCAGGCCCGGGTCGTCGGCCTTCACGTCGAGGGTGATCAAGCCGGCGTCCGCGATCAGGAAGAGGGCGCGGGCCTGGTTGGTGGCGTCAGCCGGGATGGCGATGACGGCACCGTCCGGGACGGTGTCGAGGGTGACCTTCTCGGAGTACAGGCCCAGCGGCTCGACGTGGACCGGCGCGAGCGCGACCAGGTCGGCGCCTTCGTGCTTGGCGTTCCAGTCGTTGAGGTAGGGCACGTGCTGGAAGAAGTTGGCGTCAAGATCGCCGGCGTTGACGAGCTGGTTGGGGTCGATGTCGCCCGAGATCTCGGTGACGTCGATCTTCACGTCGCCGAGCAGGCCCTGCCTCTCGGCCTCCTCCAGCAGGACGGCATGGGGGGTGACGTCGGCGATGATGCGCAGCGGTTGGGTGGCGTCGGGCGCGCCCGGTCCTCCACCCTGGGCTGCGCCGCAGCCCGTCAGCAGGAGGCCGGCAGCGACGAGGGTGGCAACGGTGGTGGTGACACGGCGGAACATGCTTCTTCTCTCATTTCGTCTTCAGGGACTGGTGGAACGCAGGCCGACAGCACGGAACCGCGAGCGAACGCTGGCAGGGTTCAGTGGGTCCAGATTCGCTCGACCCTCCCGGGGAGCGACCGGATCCGTGCCGTCAGGCGCACATTCGCCGACAGCACAGGGGCATCATCCAGACGGCGTTCGCCGCGGAGATGATGTGACCCATGGGGCACAGGTTAGTCCCCCTGATCACTGGCACGGCACATCGGTCCACCCCTCGGATCCTTCTCCCCTGCCACCTACGATGGGCGCGAGCGAGAGAGTGAGAGCCCGATGCCCCAACCCGGCTGGTACGACGACCCCGACGGGACGCCGCAGCGCCTGCGTTGGTGGGACGGCACCCGGTGGACCGAACACATCCACGGGGGTCCCCAGCCGGACGCCCCGGGTACCGGTGGGTCGTCGGTGGCGCCCTCGCCGAAACGCGGCCCGTGGCCCTGGATCGGGCTGGGCCTCGTGACGGCCCTGGTGGGGGCCCTCGTCGTGGGCCTCGTGCTGGGGTTGTTCGGCCTCCGCGAACCGGATCGGGCCACCCCGTTGCCCGCCGAGAGCCCGTCGCCCGCGGCGTTCGCCCGGCCCTCGCCGCGCATCGCGTCCAGCCCACAGCCGTCGGTGGCGAAGCTGCCGCCCGCGACGGCCGCGCCCCACACGGGCGGGCCGGTCGTGAGGCCGACCCCGATGCCCAGCATCCCGGCGACGCCGCCGCCCGCGGCCGACCTCGGCTGCCCGCCCGCCAGCGACCCGACGGCGCTGTCGGACGGGCGCGTGACACTCACCCTGCCCACTGGTTGGGCCGAGGTGGACAGCCTCGCGTGGCTCGAGTGCACCCGCTCGGTCGCCTCCACGACGGCCACCGCGACCGTGACTCTGGGCGTCTCGCCGTTCCCGGCCGACGACCTGCAGGCGGCCGCCGAGGCCGCGTGGGGCATCGCCCTGCTGGACGCGGCGATCCCCCAGCCCCTGACCCAGACGTCCACGCCGGTGCAGGTCGCCGACATGGAGGGCTGGATGGTCACCGGCACCATGTCCGTCGAGGACCGCCTGGACGAGCTCACCGTCATCGCGATCGGCTCCGGCGCGGCGCCGACCATCATCGTCACCTCGGCCGGCGCCCAGGACGAGGGGTCCCGAGCCATGATCAGCGAGATCCTCGCCACCGTCCGCCGCGCCTGACCCACCGCGATCCGGTGCTCACGGCGCGTCGAGCCAGGTCACGAGGTGGCGCAACGGGGGTTCGGCGCGGGAGGCGCTGCACGTGAGGTGGGCGGCCTCCCCGTGCTGGGTACGCACGCGGGCGACCCGGTCTTCCCCGCGCACGGACAGCCGGACGACCACACCCTCGGCGTCCGACCCGACGGCGCGGACCACCACGTCCCGGACGCCCAGGGCGCCAAACCGCTCGCGCGCCGCGTGCACCGCGGCCTGGACGACCCACGCGTGGCTGGAGCGCCCGCGGTGATGAGCGAGGTCGAGCACGCCGTCGAGGTAGCGGGCCACGACGTCCGGCCCGGTGTCGGCGTCCAGCCCGCCGAAGTAGTCGCCGCGCGGCAGCGCGACGAGGTTGCCGGCGAAGCGGTCGCCGCCGAGGTGAGACGCCTCCCAGAGCTCCTCGGGCCAGCGTCGCGCCAGAGCCGCCGCCAGCGGACGCCCGCGCTCGGCACAGCAGCGGTCGTGCGCGCCGTGGGTGCAGGCGAGCAGGACGGGCCCCGCGTGCGCCGCGAGCCCCACCCCGTCCGGCCCGCGCACCCCGGAGAGGTCGAACTCCCCCACCTCGCCGAGGTCGACCACCGTGGTGGTCTCCAGCCAGGCGTGCCGGGCGCTGGCGACGAACACCCGGCGCGGCCCGCCCGGGTCGCGGCCCGGCCGGCGGATGAGCAGCGTCCGCAGCCCCAGGTCGCGCTGCCAGCCGCGCAGGGTGGCACGCAGGGCGTCCGGCAACCGGCGGCTGCGCAGGATGTCGGGGCCCCACGGGCCCGGGTCCTCGAGCAGAAGGAAAGCGGGCACCGTCGACGCCGTGGCCGAGAGCGACTCGTCGCGTTCGCGGCTGGCCTCCGAGCAGCGGAACGTCACCGGACGACTTCCAGCAACCCCTCGCGCACCAGTCGTCGGCAGAGGGTGAGGGCGCCCGCCTCGTCGAGCCCCTGCACGTCGGCGGGGGTCAGGACGCCCGCATCCAGCACCGAGCGGACCGCCGGCCCCACGCGGGCGGGCAGGGTGAGGCGGCGGTCCCCGAGGAGCAGTTCGAGCGTCTCGCCGCGCGTCCGCAGTGTGGCCTGGCTGCCCGGACGCCGCCGCAGCCGGGTGTCCGCGGCGAGGTGGCGGACGTCGAGCACGTCCAGGAGCGCGCCGGCCAGAACCGGCTGGCGGCGGGTGCCGAAGATGGTCTCGAGGCGGTCGACCTCCGCGTCGGCGTCCACCTGGCCGAGCAGGCCGGCGACGTGCGCGAGACGCTCGCGCAGGGCCGTGGCGAGGGCGTCCGGATCGGCGAAGAGGCCCGCGGGCAGGTGCTCGCGGAGGTCGGCGTCCGCCTCGATGGCGCGGTTCACCACGTCACGGAGCACCTCCGACCAGACGAACTGGTTGATGCCGACCGTCACGTGCAGCGAGGCGGTGTCGGCTCCGGTGCGCGCCATGTGGGGCGTGCCGGTGGGCAGGTACATGCAGGTGCCCGGACGCATGTGCACCGGGCGGGCACCCTCGTTGTCGTGGACCTCCCACTGTTTGGTGCCGTGGGTCTGGAAGGTGAAGACGTCGTGGGTGTCGGAGTGCAGCGCGAAGCCCTGCGAGCCCGGGGGCGTCAGGTACGCGTTGGCCTGGCAGGGGTGGCCGATCTGACGCTCGAGATCGCGGACGAGGAGGCGCAGCGGCTCATGGTAGCGCTGGAGCCCCTGGAAGACGATGGTGGCGCCGCCCTCGAACAGGGCGAGCACCTTGCGGGCGTCCAGCAGTCCGGTCATCGCCTGGCCGGCGATCGTCGCGTGCCGCGTGTAGCGGGACTGGTCGAGGACCTTGCCGTCCTGCGCCAGGCGCACCTGGGGGGTCCGGAGCGAGCGCGTGGTGATGAGGTCGTCGGCGGCCTCGAGGCTGAAGAGGGACGCCAGCGTCTCGGTGTCGGCCTCGTGGACGAGGGTCCGGCGACCCCAGACCTCCCTCAGGAAGGTCGCGGGGTCGCCGGAGAGTAGTGCGAGATGGTCCATGCCTCAGGCGTCGGTGCCGTCGGCGTCACCCGAGTCGCCGTCGGTCCCGTCGGTGGAATCGCCGTCGGTGGAATCGCCGTCGGTGCCGTCGGCGTCCCCACCATCGGTGCCGTCGGCGTCACCCCCGTCGATGCCGTCGGCATCGCCGACCTTGTCGGGATCGCCCGGGGCCGCGCCGGCCAGGGCGCTGGGGTCGTCGGTGGACATCTCGTCGTCGGTGAGGGTGATCTCCTCGTCGCGGGCGTCGTTCGTCATCGCAGCTCCTCCGGTGGTTTCGGGACCGATGCGCCGACCCTAGAGGTTTCCGTGGCCCGTGCCTAGACCCTTGTCAGGGACGGGGCTGTGGGCGTACAGACAGGGGCTATGGGCGTACAGAGCAGGGGCTGTGGGCGTACAGAGCAGGGGCTGTGGACGGTCAGAGCCGGGGCTCTCGGCGCATCGTGGTTCCTCCCCTTCCCCCCCCTTATCCGCAGTTGCGGTGTAACGTTCGCTTCCATGACGCACTTGCGGATCTCCGAAGCCGCCGCCCTTCTCGGCGTCAGCGACGACACCGTGCGCCGCTGGGTGGATGCGGGCAGGCTCTCGACAGACCTCGACGACTCCGGACGCAAGGTCGTGCCCGGCGCCGACCTGGCCCGGCTGGCCGAGCAACTGGTCCAGGACGCGCTCACCGACCGGGACTCCGCCCACCGCTCTGCCCGCAACCACTTCACCGGGCTGGTGACCGGCGTCGTCTCCGACACCGTGATGTCGCAGGTGACCCTGCAGTGCGGGCCGTTCCGAGTCGTGTCGCTGATCTCCACCGAGGCCGTCCGCGACCTGGGGCTCGAGGTCGGGTCGGTCGCCACCGCCGTGGTGAAGGCCACCAACGTCCATGTCGAGACCCCCCGAGGACGGTCCTGACATGCACTCTCCGAGCAGACGCACCTCCAAAGTGAATCTGCACCCGCTGGAGCAGGTGCAGATTCACTTTCGAGGTGCACCTGCCCTCTGCAGCGCCGTCGCGGTGGTCGCCTTGGCACTGACATCGGTCGGCTGCTCCACCGGGCCCGCGGCGTCCGCCCCCACCGGGCCCCGACCCGTGACCGTGTTCGCCGCCGCGTCGCTCACCGCCGCTTTCACCGAGATCGCCGAGCTGGCCCCCTCCCTGGACGTCACCCTGAACTTCGACGGCTCCCCCACCCTGGTCGACCAGATCACCAGCGGCGCGCCCGCGGACGTCCTGGCCACGGCCGATGAGGCCAGCATGCAGAGGGCCACCGAGGCCGCGATCGTCGCCCCTGACCCCACCATCTTCGCCACCAACTCCGGCGTGCTCATCGTGCCGAAGGGCAACCCGGCCCAGGTCTCCGGCGTCGACGGCTCCCTCGACGGCACCAAGCTCGTCGTCTGCGCCCGCGCCGTGCCCTGTGGAGCCACGGCACACAAGATCGCCGAGGCTGCCGGGGTCACCCTCAAACCCGTGTCGGAGGAGCAGAAGGTCACCGACGTGCGGGGCAAGGTCTCGTCCGGCGAGGCCGACGCAGGCATCGTCTTCGCCACCGACGCCCAGGCCGCGGGCGACGCCGTCGAGACCATCGCGGTCGACCCCGAGAAGAGGTTCGCGGCCCGGTACCCGATGACGATCGTGACCGAGGCGAAGAACCCCGCGGCCGCGCGGGCCTTCATCGACCTCGTGCTGAGCGAGGAGGGCCAGGCGGTGCTCGCCACCCACGGCTTCGGCGCCCCATGACCCTGACCACCTCCGCACGCCTCGGGGACGGGCTGCCCCGGTGGCTGTTCGTCCCCGCCGCGCTGGCGACGTTGTTCCTCACCGTGCCGCTGCTCGGCATCGCGGCGCGGGTGCCCTGGGCCGAGGTGCCGGCCCTGCTCTCCACCCCCTCTTCCGTGGACGCACTGGCGCTCAGCTTGCTGACCTGCGTCGTCGCCACCCTCATCGCCCTGGCGATCGGGCTGCCGCTCGCGCTGGTGCTGGCCCGCTCCGACGGCCGCCTGGCCGGGGTCGTCCGCACGCTCGTGACGATCCCGATGGTGCTGCCCCCTGTGGTGTCGGGCCTCGCCCTTCTCATCACGTTCGGACGCCGCGGCGTCCTCGGCGCTCCCCTGTCGGTGCTCGGCATCGAGGTGGGGTTCTCGACCGTCGCCGTCGTCATGGCGCAGGTCTTCGTCGCGATGCCGTTCCTGGTGACCGCCGTCGAGGGCGCGCTGCGATCCTCGGGCAGCGGGTTCGAAGGGGCGGCCGCCTCGCTCGGCGCCTCACCGAGCTACACCCTGCGCCGCGTCACGCTGCCGCTCCTGGCACCCTCGATCGCCTCCGGAAGCGCGCTCACGTTCGCTCGGGCGCTGGGCGAGTTCGGAGCCACGATCACCTTCGCGGGCTCTCTGCAGGGAGTGACCCGCACCCTGCCGCTGGAGATCTACCTGCTCCGCGAACTCGACACCGACGCTGCCCTGGCCCTCGCCCTGGTGCTCATCGTGGTCGCCGCCCTGACGGTGGCGGTCACCGGCTGGTTCTCGCGCCGTACCGTCCGAAGGCGAGTGCCGTGAGCGCCGTCTCCGTGCACGCACGCGTCGAGGCGCGCGGGTTGGACGCCGCCCTCGATGTCGCCCCCGGCACGGTCGTGGCGCTGGTCGGACCCAACGGCGCCGGCAAGTCCTCGGTGCTCCAGCTCGTCGGCGGCCAGCTGCAGCCGGACGGGGGCACCGTGTCGGTGGACGGCGCCGTCGTCAGCGGGCCACGCGTCCATGTGCCGGTGCACCGCCGCAACATCGCCGTCCTCGAACAGCGCCCCCTCCTGTTCGAGCACCTCACCATCGCGGAGAACGCCGCGTTCGGGCTGCGCGCCCGCGGCGTCCGGGCGGCCGAGGCCCTCGCCCGCGCGCAACGCGAGCTGGACGCCGTGGGTTGCGGCGAGCTCGCCGGCGCCAGGGCGTGGGAGGTCTCCGGCGGCCAGGCGCAGCGCATCGCGATCGCCCGCGCGCTCGCCACCGACCCGCGCCTGGTTCTGCTCGACGAGCCCCTCGCGGCGCTCGACGTGTCGGTCGCCCCGGCCATCCGGTCGCTGCTGCGCCGGCGCATCCGCGGGGAGGGACGGACGGCGTTGCTCGTCACCCACGACGCCGTCGACGCCCTGACCCTGGCCGACGAACTGGCCGTCATGGAGGCCGGACGGGTCCTGGCCGCCGGGCCGGTCGCCGACCTGCTCGCCCGCCCCCGGACGCCCTTCGTCGCCGACCTCGTCGGGGTGAACCTCCTCGCGGGGACGGCCACGGGGCCGGACGCCATCCGGCTCGCCACCGGCGACCGGGTCGTGGGCGTCCCCGCGGACGCCCTGGGCGGCGGTGCCGCCATCGCGTCGTTCGCGCCGGCGTCCGTCGCGGTACACACGGCCGAGCCGTCGGGCAGCCCCCGCAACCACCTGCGCGTGACCGTGACGGGCATCGAACCGCGCGGTTCGCTCGTCCGCCTGACGGGCGAACTCTCCGACGGCAGCCGGGTGTCCGCCGACCTCACGCTCGCGGCGTCCGTCGACGAGGGGCTCGTCCCAGGACGCGAGGTGTGGCTGGTGGTCAAGGCCGCGCAGGTGGCGCTCTACCCGCGGTGAGGCCGGAACTACGCTGACCGACACCAAACCAAGGTGGCAGCCGCCAGCCCGGGAAACACCCTGGAGCAACCCCCCGGCCGCGTCAGATAGCCTCCAGCTCATGCCGACCTACACCGTTCGCACTCCAGCCGGACGTCTGGATGCTGGGACGCGCGCCGCACTCGCGCGCGAGATCACCCACGCGCACACCGCCGCCACGGGCGCGCAGGGCTTCTTCGCCCAAGTCGTCTTCACCGAACTCGCCGCCGACCAGCACTTCGTCGGCGGCGTCCCGGTCGCGGAGGACCTCGTCTTCGTCCACGGCCAGATCCGCTCAGGCCGTTCCCCCGAGCAGAAGCGCATCCTGTTGGACGCCCTCACCCATGCCGTGACCGCGACCCTCGGTGTCCGGCGGCGGGCGGTGTGGATCTACCTGCTGGACCTCCCCCCGACGAACATGGTCGAGTACGGGCACGTCCTGCCCGAAGCAGGCGATGAGCTCGCGTGGCTGGCCTCGCTGGAGACGGACGACCGCAGCTACCTTGAATCCCTTGGCAACTGACCGTCAACGCTCCGTCAGCGGCATAATGACTCGATGACGAATCTCGACCTGACGGAGATGCGGGCGGAACTGGACGCGAAGGAAGCCGACCTGCGGCGCTCCATCGACCGGCTGACGGCGCCGGTCAGCGACGGGGCAACGATCGGGTTCGGCAAGCGCATCGGCGAGGGCACCACCCAGGCGATCCAGCAGATGGCCGACGCTTCATCGGCGCAGACGCTCCACGCCACCCTCGACGCCGTGCTGCGCGCCAAGGCCAAGCTGGCCGACGGCACCTACGGGCAGTGCGATGTGTGCGGTGAACCGATCGACGAGGACCGGCTGGAATTCCGCCCCTGGTCGACCTGCTGCATGAAACACGCCTGACCCCGGACGTTCACTCCTCCTGGTGCACAGCGCTGCACAAGCACGCCCGGCCATTCCGGCTATGAGGGCGCGGGGTGTTGGTGATACGAGGAGAAACCGAAGTTGTGGAGCCAACCCAATAGTGGTTTCACTAGGTGTTTTGGCTCCCCCGACTGGACTCGAACCAGTAACCCTCTGACTGGCCGGACGACACCCCCACACGCCCATCAGCGGAACACGTCTCCCCTAGCCGCCACGCTCAAGACAAGCCGTCTCGAGCATCCCCTCTAGCCACCCTCACATGGTCGCGTTTCAGGGATGGTCGGTACCAAACTCGGTACAGCCGGGCCGTCCCCTCACGAGGGGCCGTTTAGTCGAGCAGGTGCCAGTACTTGCGGCGGGCCTTCATGGCATGGACCACGAGTTGATTGCCACCGTCGAACGTCAGGATCGTCCGTTCGAGCAGTCGCCCGCCGGTGTCGAACCCAGCAGGAACCGCTTTGCCGGGGAGTCATCATTAGGCTCACTCACGTATGCCACCTGCTCCACGGCATGCCGGATGTCGGCCTTACTGATCCTGTCTCGCAGCGCCGACGAAATGAAGCTCACGCGCGGTCCCCGGGGGCGAACCCGGTCCGCACCGCCAACGCCAGTTCCGGGGAGGTGAGCCAGCTGACGGCGGTCATCCCGAGTCCGCCGCGGAGCTGGCCCTCGACCTCGGCCATCAGCCCGTAGAGGACGCGGGCCCGGCCGTCGAGGCCGCCGCCGGCTTCGCGGGCCTCCCGACCGAGCCGGGGTTCGGGGACCACCAGGGTGAAGAACGCTTCGGTGCGGACCGACGCCCGCGACAACGCGAGGGCGAGGTCGTCGTTGACCTGCCGCGCCAGCTGGGGGCTGCGGAGTTCGGTGAGGACGTTGAGCCAGTACTTGGCTGACTCGCCGTCACCGTTGCCGCCGGCCCAGATGCTGAGGATGTCCTTGTGGCCGTCCAGGTCGACCCCGATAGCGGCTGAGAGGCGGCTGGTTGGCGACCTGGCCGTCGCGGACCTTGACCATGATCGCGTCGATGAAGATGGCCGCGTACACCCGCTCCAGTGGGCGGGCCCACCAGGCCTGCATCTCCTCCACGATCTTGTCGGTGATCCGACTCACCGTGTCCCTGGACACGTTTGCGCCGTACACCTCGAACAGGTGCGCCGAGATCTCTCCGGTCGTCAGGCCCTTGGCGTACAAGCTGATGACCAGGGTGTCCAGATCAGACAGGCGACGCTGCCGTTTGGCCACGATCACCGGCTCGAAACTGCCGTCCCGGTCCCGCGGGACGGCGATCGTCACCTCGCCGCAGTTGTCGGTGACCACCGTCTTGGGCCGGTAGCCGTTACGTGAGTTGGCGCCATTGCGGCCGACCGGGTCGTGCTTGTCATAGCCCAGGTGGTCGACCAGCTCCTCCTCCAAGGCGGACTCGATCACCGTCTTGGTCAGGTGCTTGAGCAGCCCGTCGGGGCCGGTCAGGTCACCGCCCGCGCCACGGGTGCGGCGCACCAGCCCGCGCAACAACTCGGCCTCCTGACGTGACAGCACCACCGGCTCGGCCACCTGGCCGCCTCCCGGGTGCTCGAGTCGCGGTGGCTGGTCAGAGACCAACGCCGCCGGCGCCGCCTTGCCTTCTTCGTGTGGCTCCACAGCCATCAGTGTTTCGGTCATCATGACCCCTCCTGCCCAAACCGGGCCGTAGGGCCAGTTACACCGTTCCTGCGATAGACCCAGGTCGCCTGACCTGCTGCTTTCCCCGAGGTGTCACGGCGGACCTCGACCTCATTGGTCGAGACCTCACGCACAGGCTGACGGTCGTGACATCACGGATCTGCCCAGAGTCGCGCGTCGAACTCGAGCCGGGTGCGACCTCGCGGACACATGCCGACGGTCGTGACCTTGCCCTCAGGCCCATGGGGGCGTCCACGGCGGGACATCGCGATGTCGCCCAAGTGCATGACTTTGCTCAGCTCCCCACTGTGGCGCTCCTTGCACGTTGCACGCAACCGGGCGGCTCTTGGCAACTAAGGAACAACCACCTCAGGCATCAGCCTGCGCGAGATCTCCTTCCTTTTCAGCGCCCTTCTGCTTAGGAGGCCCGGAGTCGGGATGTTCGCCTCTTGAATCGAGCCAACTTTGGATATCAGCGGTTGTGATCTCGGCCGCATCGGTCTCGCCGAGTGAGAAGAGAATCGGACGACGTTCGCTCAAGAGTGCATCAAATATCACGCGACGCTCCTCTGGCCGGAGGGTGTTGAAGCCATTCCAATCGGACTCTAGGCTTGAAACTCGGTTTTGGGGCATTCGAAGCCGCAGCTTCCGCCCATCCTTCATCACTAAGTAGGTCCTGCCGTATGAATTATCGCGGTACTTCTCGTCTGCAAGATTCACCTCTCCGATGGCCTGAACTCCGCATCGATCTAGAGCCTCCGCGAGGGTAGTACCTTCAGGAGAATTCGTAGCTACGGATCCTCCGCGGTCCAGAGAGCCAAGGAACTCACACAGGAGCCGATATCGGATAATGCCTGAAGCGACCCGCCTAGCATCAGCGTCCGGGACTGTCGCGACCAAGACCGTCTTGAGATCCTCCAACCGCTCGCTCATTACCTCGAGCAGCGTCTGTTGGTCCTCGAAATGCAGGCGCTGCGCGAGCATGCGCTGGAGCCATGCCGACCACTGGGACCGCAGATGCGCCTGAATCTCCTCCACTTTGGTGAAAGAGATGACTGCATTGCCGCTTGCGCGACCCTCTAAATACCGCAAGAAGCTAACTATGTAACCTGCAACCGCGCAGTCATTGCCAGAGGGCAACCGCAACTCGCCGCGTTTGGCCAACTCCTCATTCGCCTCGTAGAACCGGCGTTCTTCGAGTACTTGCCGCTCGGCGAATGCAAACACGGGAATTTTGTGCTGGAAGGCGGTGAGGGCCTCCAACTGCGTGACTGATACATGCTTGCCTTCTACAAGATCTTCAACGATGGAAGCATCATCGCCCTGAAGTAGGTCGACGGACAAATCGTCAACAAACTCCGGTCGGGCCTGACTTCCCCACCGGTTGCCGATGATGAGCACTACCACGTCACAACTCCGCAGCTCTTCGACGCAAGACTTGTGTGTGTGCAAATTGGGGTCGTACAGCACCCCTGAGTAGTCGCTGAGCACGGCGACATGGCCCAAGGAGTTTATCAAAGTGCGAAGCTGCTCACGCACCGGAGCTAGGTCGTAGGCCGTGGATGATACGAAGACGCGAAGTGGAGGCACGAAGGAAACGGTAACAGAATGGTTGTGCTCGTGAACGTTATGCGACCAGCCGCGTTCTCCGCCCACGTCTGCCTCGAAGATCATGGCTCCGGCCTACTATCCGCGGTGACGATCGCGGTCAAGGACTCGACTTGCTCCGTCGATGACCCTCCTCTGGCCCGTGTTTGGGCAGGTCGACGGAAGTTGCGATCTACCGGCCGCCTGGAAGCCGTTGGCTGGGTCCCTTCCGGGGAGGACACCCCCGAGCGTCGGGGGAGGCGTCACCGCGCCTGTATCAAGCTGATCCGGCATCGAGACAGATACATCCGGTCATGCCGCGCTCCGTCAGTGCCATTCGGTGAGTAGAGCCGCGGCGTCCTGGTAGTTCGCGGTGCCGGAGGCGAGTGCAATGACCAGGTTGTAGGCGTCTTCGTCGGGTGCTTCGAGGTTGACGTTG
>NZ_SDMQ01000017.1 GCF_004324755.1 Propioniciclava sinopodophylli | reverse complement strand
TGTCAGCCGGCCAGTCCGGTGACTCGCCGATGCTGCCGGTCCTGCTGGACCACCTGTCGGTGCCCCGGATCGGACCGGGCCGGCCCCGCACCACCCCGGACCGGTTGCGGGGCGACAAGGCCTACTCCGCCCGCGGGCACCGCTCGCTGCTGCGCTCGCGAGGGATCACCACCACCATCCCTGAACCGGCCGACCAGATCGCGAACCGGAAACGCCGCGGCAGCAGCGGAGGCAGACCTCCCGCCTTCGACCCGGTCGACTACAAGAACCGCAACCACGTCGAACGCTCGTTCAACCACGGCAAGCAATGGCGCGGGTTCGCCACCCGCTACGACAAACTCGGCATCGTCTACCGCGGGGCCGCGGTCCTGAACGCGATCATCAGATGGCTCCAACGGTTACGAGACACGCCCTAGGCGGGGCCCGTGCTGTCGCGCACGATGAGGCGCACGGGCACGGACAGCGGGGCGGCCTCGGCGGCCTTGTGGCCGGTCAGGGACGCGACGATGTAGCGGACGGCGGAGTCGCCAAGCATGGTCAATGGCGCCGCGACAGTGGTGAGGCCCGGCGTGATGAGCGCCGAGGCGAAGATGTTGTCGAAGCCGATCACGCTCACGTGCTCGGGCACTTTGATTCCGCGCTCGGCCAGCCCCTGCATGAGACCGATGGCCATCAGGTCGTTGAAGCAGATGACCGCCTTGAGCCGGCGCGCGGCGATGACCTCAGCCGCACCGCGTCCGCCCTGCAGGGTCGGCGCGAAGGGTCCCACGCGGTGCTCGGTGAAGCCCAGGTCCTTCGCGGTGTCGCGCATGGCGCGCCAGCGCATGCCATCGGCCCAGGACGCCTCGGGCCCGGCCAGGTAGGTGATGTTGCGGTGGCCCAGCGCCAGCAGGAGTTCGGCGGCCTTGCGGACGCCGTGGCCCATGTCGGGCACGATGCAGTGCAGGCCGGCGACGCGGCGGTTGAGGACGACGGTGGGCAGCGTCTTGGCGACGGTGCGCAGTTCGGTGTCGGACAGCCGTGAGCTGGCGACGATGAGGCCGTCGAGCAGGGGCAGGGAGCGGCGCAGCATTTCGCGCTCCAGCGACTCCGACTCCTGTGCGTCGTTGAGGGTGACGACGAAGCCGGCCTCGGCGGCGGCGGCCTGACAGCCGCGGATGACGCGGAAGTTGAACGGGTTGGTGATGTCGGCCACGGCCAGGCCCAGCACCTTCGTGGTGCTCTTGGCGGCGGTGCGGGCGACCTCGCGGCTGCGGTAGCCGAGTTGCTCGGCGACCTCGCGGATCTTGTCGGCGGTCTGGGCGCTCACGCGGCCGGGGCGGGAGAAGGCCCGGGACACCGTGGACGGGCTGACGCCCGCGACACGTGCGACGTCGTAGATCGTGGCATCCGACCCCGTGCCCGGCTCATTGACCATGGGGGAACCCTAGCAAGCTGGCAACTTCGTGCGACCAACTTCGAGAACTTCCGCCCCCGGCCCGCGAAGGGTGACTTTCGCCGGCCGGGGGCAGGAGTCGAGGCGTCCGGACGCCGTCAGGACGGGATGTTGAACGCCTTGCGCGGGAGCGTGGAGGTCAGGTCGAACGCGGTCTGCTCGGCCTCGTCCAGCTCCAGGCGCCCCTCGACGACGAGTTCGGCCAGGTGCGACACATCGCAACGGCGGGCGACGTCGTGGCGGGCCGGGATCGACATGAACGCGCGGGTGTCGTCGATGAAGCCGCACGTCTTGTAGAACGTGCCGTACTCGGTGACGGACTTGCGCCAGCGCTTGATGGCGTCCGGGGCATCGATGAACCACCACGGCGGGCCGACGTAGACCGACGGGTAGAACCCGGCGAGCGGGCCGACCTCGCGGCTGTAGACGGTCTCGTCCATGCCGAACAGGATGATGCGGAAGTTCGGGTTGGTGCCGAACGCGTTCAGCATCGGCTGCAGCGTGCGGACGACCTCGATCTGCATCGGGATGTCGCCGCCGACGTCCGCGCCGTACTTCTCGAACGTGCCCTGGTGGTGGTTGCGGACGACGGCGGGGTGGACGGTCATCACGAGGCCGTCCTCGGACGCCATGCGCGCCTGCTCGAACATGAACGCCTTGCGCAGGGCGGTGCACTCCTCGACCGACGCCTCGCCGCGGCGGGCCCTGGCGTAGACGGCCTCGGCGTCCTGAAGCGGCTCGGCACCGAGGTCGGCGTGGCTGTGGTCGGTCGAGGTGGACCCCATCGACTTGAAGAACGCGCGGCGGTCCTCCATGGCCTCCACCCAGCCGGCGAACGTGCCGGTGTCGACGCCGGTCTTCTCGGCCAGCGCGTCCATGAGGCCGTTCCAGTCGTCGCGGGCCGGCTCGAGGTACTTGTCGGGGCGGTAGGTCGGGGCGACCGTGCGCGTGAACGAGGCGTCGTCACGGATCTTCGCGTGGTGCTCAAGGTCGTCCAGCGGGTCGTCGGTGGTGGCGATGAACTGGATGTCGAAGCGGTCCATCAGCGCGCGCGGCCTGTAGTCGGGCTGGGCGAGCTTCTCGGCGATCTGGTCGTAGATCTGGTCGGCGGTCTCCTCCGACGGGCGCACGGTGACGCCGAAGATGTCGACCAGCTCGGCCTCCATCCAGAACTTCATCGGGGTGCCGCGGTACAGGTGCCAGTGCCGACAGAAGATCCGCCAGGCGTTGCGCGCCTGCTCGGGAGTGAAGTCGGTGCGGCCCATGGGGACGCCGAGGTCGGCCAGGTCGACGCCCTGGCCGTGCATGATCCGGTTGACGTAGTGGTCGGGGGTCAGGAGCAGGTTCGTCGGGTCCGGGAAGGGGGTGTCGTCGGCGATCCAGGCCGGGGGGACGTGGCCGTGGGGTGACAGGATCGGGAGGTCCCTGATCTGGTCGTACAGCTTGCGGGCGACCGCGCGGGTTTGCGGCTCGGCCGGGAACAGCCGATCGGGATTCAGGGTCAACGGCTCTGTCATGGGCGCCATTCTGGCCCCGGACGCCACAGGTTTCAGGCGTTTGCCGTGCATTGCCGCTCGTTGCCATCCCATTGCGCCGATTCGGCGCCGGCTCGGCGGGGTTGGTGCAAGATGAGCGTGATCGACCCCTCGAGCAAAGGATGCAGCACACATGAGCGAGAAGACTGGGACGGCCCAGATCGGCGTCGTCGGCATGGCGGTGATGGGCTCCAACCTGGCCCGCAACTTCGCGAGCAAGGGATTCAAGACCGCCATCTTCAACCGCTCCTACGCCAAGACCGCCGCCGTGCTGGAGGCCCACCCCGAGGCCGAGTTCGTCGGCTCGGAGAGCGTGGAGGAGTTCGTCGACTCCCTCGAGAAGCCCCGCCGCATCATCATGATGGTCAAGGCCGGCCCCGCCACGGACGCCACCATCGAGACCCTGATCCCGTTCCTGGACCAGGGCGACATCGTCATCGACGGTGGCAACACGTACTTCCCGGACACCCGCCGCCGGGAGAAGATGATGGCCGAGAAGGGCTTCAACTTCATCGGCTGCGGCATCTCCGGCGGCGAGGAGGGCGCCCTCAAGGGCCCGTCGATGATGCCCGGTGGACCGAAGGAGTCCTACGCGCACGTCGGCCCGATCCTGGAGAAGGTGTCGGCCCACTACGACGGCGAGCCCTGCTGCACGTGGATCGGCACCGACGGTGCCGGCCACTTCGTGAAGATGGTGCACAACGGCATCGAGTACGCCGACATGCAGTTCATCGGCGAGGCCTACGACCTGCTCAAGGCCGTCGGCGTCTCCGCCGCCGAGGCCGCGGACATCTTCGCCCAGTGGAACACCGGCGACCTCGACTCCTACCTGATCGAGATCACCTCCGAGGTGCTCCGCCAGGTGGACGCCGAGACCGGCAAGCCGCTGATCGACGTCATCCACGACGCCGCCGGCATGAAGGGCACCGGCACGTGGACGGTCCAGGAGGCGCTGAACCTCGGCGTCCCGGCCGCGGCCATCGCCGAGTCCGTGTTCGCGCGTGCCGCCTCCAGCGCGGCCGACCTCCGCAAGGCCGCCCAGGGTGCCCTCTCCGGCCCCGACGGCACGGTCCAGGTCGACGACAAGGAGGCGTTCATCGAGGACGTCCGCCAGGCGCTGTGGAGCGCGAAGGTCATCGCGTACGCCCAGGGGCTGCACCTGATCAAGGTCGCCGGCCAGGAGTATGGCTGGGACATCGACGTCGCCGCCTGCGCCCGCATCTGGCGCGCCGGCTGCATCATCCGTGCCAAGCTGCTCGACCGCATCTCCAACGAGTACGCGGCCGGCAACCTGGAGACCCTGCTCGAGGCGCCCTCGATCGCCCAGGGCCTGTCGGACGCCAACACCTCGTGGCGCCGCGTCGTGGCGAAGGCCACCGAGGCCGGCGTGCCGATCCCGGGCTTCGCGTCCGCCCTCTCCTACTACGACCTCGTCCGCGCCGAGCGCACGAACGCGGCCATGACGCAGGGCCTGCGCGACTTCTTCGGGTCGCACACCTACCGCCGCATCGACAAGGAGGGCACGTTCCACACCAACTGGAGCGGTGACCGCACCGAGTCCGAGGCCGTGGACGCCCACTGACCGACACCTGCGTGTGCCCCGAGCCTTGCGCCCGGGGCACACTGGTGTCCGGAGGTGGAATCGCGTGACCCAAGCCCCGCAGCAAGCACCCGCCGGGTGGTACCCGTCGCCCGACGGCGCGCCCGTCCAGCGCTGGTGGGACGGGACGATGTGGACCAACGCCACCGTCCCCGACGAACCAGCCCCGCCGCACGAGCCCGAGCCCCAGGGCCCGCCGACCTCCGGCTGGCCCGCCCCCGTGGCACCCCGGCTGGGGCCGCTGGCCATCTCGACCCAGGTGTTCGTCGCGCTCGCCGGCGTGGGGATGCCGCTGGCGTGGGGCGCCCGGGCCTGGCGCGGTGCCGAGCCCCCGGAGTGGCTCACCGAGGACGTGGCCCTCGCCCTGACGGGCGCGGCATCCGGCCTGCTGCTCGTCGCCGGCCTGTTCTGGATGCTGTGGCAGTACCGCCTCGCCCACTCGTTCCCACCCGGTACCACCCGCCGCTCGCCCGGCTGGCACGCCGGCTCCTGGCTCGTCCCGGTGGCGCTGTGGTGGCTGCCGTACGGCAACGTGGCCGACCTGTTCCGCCTCACGACCGGACGCCGGCCCGGCTGGCTGCCCGTGTGGTGGGGTCTGTGGCTCACCGGAGGCCTCGTGGTCGGCCTCGGCGGCGTGCTGTCGGTGTCCTCCCCGGTCATGGGGCCCTCGGTAGCGGCCGTCGGGTCCCTCGCTCTCACGGCGGCCACCCCCCTCGCCTGGCGCATGGTCGGCAAGCTCACCCGGCAGACCGGTGGCAAGCGGGAACAGGACCCGTCCTGACCGCGTTGGGGTGGCCATGAAGATCGACATCTGGTCCGACATCGCCTGCCCGTGGTGCTACATCGGCCTGACCCGGTTCGACCGCGCGCTGGCCGCCTTCGAGCACCGCGACGGCGTCGAGGTCACGCTGCACAGCTTCCAGCTCGACCCGACGCTGCCGGACGCCTACGACGGCACCGAGACCCAGTACCTGGCCCAGCGCAAGGGCCTCCCCGAGGCGTCGGTCAAGGAGATGTTCGGCCACGTGTCCGCGGCGGCCGCCTCCGAGGGCCTCACGATGGACTTCGACACCCTCCAGGTCGCGAACTCGCGCAAGGCCCACCGCCTGCTGCACGCCGCCCAGCAGGCCGACCCGACCGGCCGGCTGGCGCACGACCTCAAGCTCGGCCTGTTCCGGGCCCACTTCACCGACGGCGAGTCCGTCTCGGACGCCGACGTGCTGGTCCGCCTGGCCACCGAGGCCGGTCTGGACGCCGGCGCCGCCCGAACCGCCCTCGACGACGAGGGGTTCGAGGCCCGCGTCGCCGCCGACGTGGACGCGGCCCGCAAGCTCGGCATCAGCGGGGTGCCCTTCTTCGTCCTGCACGAGAAGTACGGCATCTCGGGAGCCCAGCCGCTGGAGGTGTTCACCCAGGCGCTGGCTCAGGTCTGGGACGAGGTCCACCCCGAGCCGGCCTTCAAGACTCTGACGATTCCCGGCCTGAGGCAGGACGCCACCGGCCCGGCCTGCGGCCCCGACGGCTGCGCCTAATCGAGGGCGGCGTAGGCGACCTCCAGCAGCGGCCCGGGCGGGCACGCTCGGCCCGTCATGAGCCGGACCTGGTCGACAGCCTGGCCCACCAGCAGATCGATGCCCGACAGCTGCACGACCCCGGCCGCGCGCGCGGCCCGGTCCAGCTCGGTCGGGTAGTGGTTGTAGGTCGCCTCGAAGCACGCGCGGGTCATCGACACCAGCCCCGCGGCCACCTCGGGCGGCAGGGGCGTCGACACCGTCGAGACGAGCACGTCGGTCGCGTCGGCGTCCGGCACCGTGCCCCACGGCCCGTATTCCAGCCCGACGCCCAGGTGCTCCCCCAGGCTGCCCAGCGATGCCTCGGCGCGCTCGCGCGACCGGCACAGCACCAGGGCGTCCGTCACCCCCATCTCGGCCAGCGCCGCCAGCGCCGAGCGCGCGGTCGCGCCGTTGCCCAGCAGCAGCGCGGTGGACGCCGACGTGACGCCCGCGCGCGCGAATGCGCCGACCAGGCCCGTGACGTCGGTGTTCTCCACCCAAGGGTCGCCGTCGTTGAACAGGAACGTGTTGCCGGACGCCAGCAGCCGGGCCCGCTCCGTGGGCCTCCCGAGGTCGAGCACCGCCTGCTTGAGCGGCGCGGTGCACGACAGCCCCACCCATTCGGGGCCGCAGCCGGCGACGAAGCCGGCCAGCCCGGCCTCGTCGACCTCGTGGCGCCCGTAGGACCAGTCGTCCGCGATGCCCAGTACCGCGTAGGCGGTGGTGTGGATCAGCGGGCTCAGGGAGTGCTCGATGGGCCGGCCCAGCACGGCGCAGCGATGGGTGGTGGGGGCTGGTGTCACAGGAGCGGCCGTCGCGTCGGGGTCGTGGGCCACACGTCCGCGGCCCGGTGCAGGGCGTCCGGGAGGGGCTGCGGTCGCCCCGTCGCGTCACCGTGGACGAGGATCGTCGTCGAGCGCGACATCACCTGCTCGGTGAGCGGGTCGACCACCTCAGCGCCCAGCGTCATGGACGTGCGCCCGATCGCGGCCACGCCGGTGCGCACCTCGTAGGGCTCGAGGCGGTGCGTCACCTGGCCGATGTAGCGCAGGTCCTGCCGCGCGACCATCCACGCGTGCTCGACCTCGTCGTGCGGGTTGGAGCGGATGGAGTTGTCCATCAGCAGGTTCTTGAACGCGATCCGGGCCTCGGCGACGTAGTCGAAGAAGCGCGTGTTGTTCGCGTGCCCGTAGGCGTCCAGGTCCGACCAGCGCACCTGGAACGCATGCGTGTGGTGGTGGGGTCCCACCGCGTGGGCGGGCACCTCACGCAGGGGCTCCAGCGCGACCGAACGGGCCTCGAACCACGCCCGCTCCTCGTCAGTCAGCCGCGTGGGGCGTCCGGTGGTGAAGTCGTAGTTGCACAGGACCGTCCGCGCCCGGGCGACCAACTGGCCGCCCTGGTGGACGCGGTACCCCACGCTGAACCGAGCCGCACCCACGTCGCCCACGTGCAACTCCACGTCAAGGGGTTCGGGCGTGAAGAAGATCGGCCCCGTGTACTCGACCTGGTGGCCGACGACGATGATGCCGTTGCCCAGCAGGTGGGCGTTCGGCCCCGTCAGGAGCCAGTCGACGCGCGCCTCCTGGAGGTAGTCCACGAGCGCTGCGTTGTTCGCGTGCCCCTGGGCGTCGAGGTCGACCCAGCGCAGGGGCACACGAACCCGGTGGGGCCCCACTCAGTCCTCGTCCTCCGCGTCGTACAGGGAGTCGACCAAGTCGGCGTACCGCTTGGCGACGGCGCTGCGGCGCAGCTTCATGTTGGCAGTCACGCCGCCCCCCTCGACCGTGAGCTCGTGGTCCAGGACGGCGTAGCGCTTGACCGTCTCCCAGCGCTCCAACTTCGCGTTGGCGCGGGCCAGGAACCGGTCGATGGAGGCACGGAACTCGGGCAGCTGCGTCAGCTCGGCGTAGCTCAGGCCCTCCTTGCCGTGGCGCTGGGCCCAGCTCTCCATGGCGCCCGGGTCGATGGTGAACAGCGCGGAGACGTACTTCCTGCCGTCGCCCACCGCAATCGCCTGCGACACGTAGGGGATGTTGGCGGCCATGGCGCCCTCGACCTTCTGCGGCGCGACGAACTTGCCGCCCGAGGTCTTCATCAGGTCCTTCTTGCGATCGGTGATCTTGAGGTAGCCGTCGTCGTCCAGCTCACCGATGTCACCGGTGTGGTACCAGCCGTCGACGAGCACCTCGGCGGTCTGCTCGGGGTCCTTGTGATAGCCGCGCATGATCCCGGGGCCCTTGATGAGCACCTCGCCATCCTCGGCGATGCGCAGCTCGGTGCCGGGCAGGGCCGGGCCGACCGTGCCGAAGCGCGGGGTGGCCGGGTGGTTCACGCACGCGACGGCGGAGGTCTCGGTCGCGCCGTAGCCCTCCACGATCACGATGCCGGCGGAGTAGAACCACTCCTGCACCTGCGAGCTCAGTTTGGCGGCGCCCGAGATCAGGAACTCGATGTTGCCGCCGAGCCGGTCCTTCAGCTTGGAGAAGACAAGCTTGTCGGCCACCTTGTACTGCAGGCCGAGCGCGGCGGGCATCTTCTCGCCCTTCACGCGGTACTCGTTGGACTGGCGGCCCACGTGGAACGCCCAGCGGGCGATCTGGCCCTTCACACCGCCGGCCGAGTTGGCCTTCACCGCGTTGCGGACCTTCTCGAAGATGCGCGGCGCGCCGCACATGAACGACGGGCTGGTGGCGCCCAGGCCCGGCACGATGCGGTCGAGGCGACCGTCGACGACGGACGCGAAGCCGACCTGCAGCTGGATCATCATGACGGCCTTGCCGAACACGTGACTCAGCGGCAGCCAGAAGTACTGCAGCGAGTCGGCACCGATGATGTTCATGCAGTCGATCGCGACGCCCTCGTACGTCCAGTTGCTGTGCAGCAGCTCGACGCCCTTGGGCATGCCCGTGGTGCCGGAGGTGTAGATCAGGGTGGCCAGGGTGCCCGGGCCGGTGTTGGCGACCGCGTCGTCCATCGCGGACGGGTTCTCGGCCAGCAGGGCGCGGCCCTTCTCGCGCAGGCCCTCCTTGCTGATGGTGCCCTCGGCGGTGCCGTCGAGCAGGATCACCTCGCGGATCTGGTCGCCCGGCACGAGCTGGCGCAGCTTCTCCAGCTGCTCGACGTTCTCGGCGACGAAGTACTTCGAGTCCGAGTGCGTGATGATGTGCGCGAACTCGGGTCCCTGGGTGTTCGGGTAGACGGTCGTGGTGGCGCCGCCGGCGCAGTTGATAGCCAGGTCGAGCAGCACCCACTCGTAGCGGGTGTTGGACGCCAGCGCGACGCGCTCCTCGGGCTGCATGCCGATCGCCAGCAGGCCGGCACCGATCTCCCACACGACCTCGCGCATCTGCGCCCACGTCAACGACACCCAGTTGTCGGACGCGTCGGGGTACCGCATGGCCTCGTTGTTCGGCGTCGCCGCGACGCGGCCGTTGAACATCGCGCCAACAGTCGGTGGCCGGTTTTCCAGCACGGTCTGGATGTCGGTCATCGTGTTCCTCCCCAGGCGCGGCCCGGCGCCCACCTGTTTCCGGGTCAGTGTAGGGGCCAGAGGGCGGCGATTGAACCGTCAAATCGGACTATGCTGGCGTTATGGACGCCACATCCCCGCGCTGGCTGGACAGCGAGCAACAGAAGGTGTGGCGTGTCTACCTCGATGGAGCGGCGCGGATCGACGCGCACCTCGACACCGTCCTCCGCCCCTACGGCCTCGACCTGGGCGAGTACGAGATCCTCGTCCGCCTGTCGGAGGCCGACGAGCGGCGCATGCGGATGAGCGACCTCGCCGAGGCCGCACGCCAGTCCCGCTCCCGGCTGACCCACACGGTCGCCCGCATGGAGAAAAAGGGCTTGCTCAACCGCATGCCGTGCTCCGACGACCGGCGCGGCGTCATCGCGGCCCTCACCGACGAGGGTTTCGCCCTGCTCGAGTCCGCCGCCCCGGCCCACGTGGCGTCCGTGCGCGAGGTGCTGGTCGACGTGGTCGACCCCGACGACTTCAGGGCGCTGGGACGGGCGATGACGGCCGTCACCGAGGTGGCACACTGACCCGGGTGAGCACCGTCGTCGCCGACACCATCCCGGGTCTGGACGAGACCACGATGACCCGGGCCCTCTACTCCACCGACGCATCCCTGTACCGCGTCGTGCCGCAGGGCGTAGCCCACCCGCGCGACGCCGCCGAACTCTCCGCCGTCGTGGACGCTGCGCGCGCGTCCCGGTTACCCCTCACGACCCGCGGCGCCGGCACATCGTGCGCCGGCAACGCGGTCGGGCCGGGCGTCGTGGTGGACGTGGCACGACACCTCACCACCATCCACTCCATCGACGCGGCGGAGCGCACCGCGGTGGTCGACCCGGGGGTCGTGCAGGACGTGCTCTCCCGCGCGGCCCAGCAGGTCGGCCTGCGCTTCGGGCCCGACCCCTCCACCTTCACCCGCTGCACCATCGGCGGGATGATCGGCAACAACGCGTGCGGCCCCCGCGCCCTGGGTTACGGCCGCTCGTCCGACAACGTCGTCGCCCTCGACGTCATCACGGGCACCGGCGAGCGCCTCACGCTCGACTCGCGGGTCGACCTCACGGCGTCCGACTCGCCCACCCTGCGGGCGCTGCACGAGCTCGTCCAGGCCAACCTGGGCATCATCCGCACGCAGTTCGGCACGTTCTCCCGGCAGGTGTCCGGCTACTCGCTGGAGTGGCTGCTGCCCGAGCGCGGCTTCGACGTGGCCAAGTTCCTGGCCGGCAGCGAGGGCACATTGGCCGTGATCACGCGCGCCACCGTGCGTCTCGTCGCAGACGCCCCCCACAAGGTGATGCTCGCCCTGGGCTACCCCACGATGGCGGACGCGGCGGACGCGATGCCAGCAATCCTGCCCTTCTCCCCGACCGCCGTGGAGGGCATGGACCGCCGCATCGTCGACGTCGTCGCCCGCACCCTCGGCGTGGACGCCGTGCCGCGCCTGCCCGAGGGTGACGGCTGGATCTTCGTCGAGCTCGTCGACACAGACGCCGACGCCCTGGCCGAGCGTGCCCGCAGGCTGCTCGCGGCGTCCGGCTGCCTCGACGGCGAGGTCGTCGACGACCTGATCGTCGCCGCCGCCCTGTGGAAGATCCGCGCCGACGGGGCCGGGCTGGCCGGCGTCAGCCTGTCGCGTCCGGCCTACGCCGGCTGGGAGGACTCGGCCGTCCCGCCCGAGCGCCTCGGCGACTACCTGCGCGACCTCGACGCCCTGCTGCGCAAGCACGACCTGGAGGGGCTGCCGTACGGGCACTTCGGCGACGGCTGCGTCCACTGCCGCATCGACTTCCCGCTCACCCAGGTGGGCGACGGAGCCGCCCGCTATCGGGCCTTCGTGGAGGAGGCGGCCGACCTCGCGGCGTCCTACGGCGGCTCGATGTCGGGCGAGCACGGCGACGGCCGGGCCCGCTCCGAACTGCTCGGCCGGATGTACTCCCCCGAAGCCATGGCCCTGTTCGCCGCGGTCAAGCAGATCTTCGACCCCGAGGACCTGCTCAACCCGGGCGTCCTCGTCGACCCCGCCCCGCTGGACGCCGACCTGCGCGCCCCCGGCGTCCGCCGCTCGCCGCTGTTCCGCACGCACCGGCAGTTCGTCGACGACGTCCACCGCTGCACTGGCGTCGGCAAGTGCGTGGCCTCGACCGGCGGCGGCGTCATGTGCCCCAGCTGGCAGGCGACCCGCGAGGAGAAGGATTCCACGCGCGGCCGCGCCCGCATCCTGCAGGAGATGGTCAACGGCACGCTCGTCACCGACGGCTGGCGCTCGGTCGAGGTGCACGACGCCCTCGACCTGTGCCTGTCCTGCAAGGGCTGCTCGCGCGACTGCCCGACCGGCACCGACATGGCCGCCTACAAGTCACGCGTCCAGTACGAGGCGTACAAGCGCCGGCTGCGGCCCCGCGACCACTACACGATGGGCCTGCTCCCGATGTGGGGGCGGCTGGTGTCGTCCAACCCCGTGCTGCCGAGGCTGATGAACGTCGTCATGCAGACGCCCGTGCTGAACAACGTGCTCAAGGCCGTGGCCGGCATCGACCAGCACCGCGGCATGCCGCGGTTCGCGCTGGGCTCGAACCGGGCGTCCGCCCGGGCCGAGCTCGAGGGGCGCCGCGCCCTGTCCGGCGCCTCCCCCACCGCCAAGGGCGAGGTCGTGCTCTGGGTCGACTCCTTCTCCGACGCCTTCGAGGGCACCCACGTCGCGGCGATGGCCGGCCTGCTCATCGCCAACGGCTGGACGCCCCGCCTCCTGGAGCGCAAGGCCTGCTGCGGCCTGACCTGGATCACCACCGGCCAGCTCGACGGTGCGGTGAAGGAGCTCCGCAACGCCACCGACGTGCTGCACCCGTACGCGGCCCGCGGCGTCCGCATCGTCGGCACCGAGCCGTCGTGCCTGGCGGTGTGGCGGTCGGACGCGCTGGAGCTGCTGCACGGCGACCCCCGGGTCGCCGAGGTCGCCGGCTCGGTGCGTACGCTGGCCGAGTTCCTCGCCGAGGACCCGGACTTCACCATGCCCGACCTGACCGGCCACACCGTCGTCGCCCAGCCGCACTGCCACGAGGCGTCCGTGATGGGCTGGGCCGCCGAGCAGCGTCTGCTCGCCTCCTCGGGCGCGCACCTCGTCCGCGTGCAGGGGTGTTGTGGGCTTGCCGGCAACCACGGCATGATCGACGGCCACTACGACTTCTCGGTGAAGGTGTTCGAGACCCACCTCGGTCCGGCCTTGGACGCCGCCGGGCCTAACGCCATCGTGCTGGCCGACGGATTCTCCTGCCGCACCCAGTTGCAGGATCTGCAGGACCGCCAGGCCCTGACCTTCGCCGAGCTCGTCGCCGCCCACACGGTCCACCGATGAGCCTGCACGCCGACGCCATCCGCGCGCTGGCGGGGTGGGACGCCCCCTCCCCCAGCCAGGCCGCGTTGGCGCAGGCGTACCTCGGCTTCCTCGCCGCCCGCCCGGACGCCACCGCACGGTCGTGCTCGCCGGGGCACCTCACGGCTTCCGCGATGGTGTTCAGCCACGACCTGGCCCACGTCGGCCTGGTGCTGCACGGCATCGTGGGCGCCTGGCTGGCCCCCGGCGGCCACCTGGAGCCTGCGGACGCGACGCTGGCCGACGCCGCCCGCCGCGAGGTGCGCGAGGAGCTGGGGCTGGAGGTCGACCTCGACCCGTCCCCCGTCACGCTCGACTGCCACCCGATCACCTGCCGCGGCTACACCGAGCCGACCCGGCACTACGACGTGCGGTTCGTGGGCCGGGCGCGCCCGGGAGCGGAGCTGGTGGTCTCGGACGAGTCCCACGACGTGCGGTGGTGGCCGGTCGACGGCTTGCCGGCCGACGTGTTCGACGAGGTCCGCGAACTGGTGCAATCCGGCCTTGTCAGGCTGACACTGGAGCGGTGAGCTCATCGGCTGGCTCGCCCTGCGCCGGAACGCCGGCTGAACCGGTCGGCCGCCCACACCAGGGCGCCGGCCACCGCAAACAGCACCACGACGACGGCAATGTCGCTCCACCCGCCGCCGTCGGAGGCGAGGATGCGCGACTCCAGGTCTTGTTGCTCGGCCGCGCCGAGCACGCCGCCCACCGACGAGAGCCCCTCGGTGGCCCAGAAGAGGACGCCGAGCCCGACGAACAGCGCACCGGAGACGACGTTGCCCACGGTCGTGTGGATCGGGCCGAGCTGGACCGGGCGCGGCCTGAGCCAAGGGCGGCGGCCCAGGTCGAGGGCGTCCCAGGCCAGGGCCAGGGCGACCAGCGGCACCACCATCCCGACCGCGAAGATGGCCAGGAGCAGGCCGCCGCGAACAGCGTCCTGTCCGAGGGCGGCCACGGTCAGCACCGACCCCAGGATCGGTCCGGCGCACGTGCCCGCGATGCCGTAGACGGTGCCGAGCGCGTAGACCGAGATGGCGCTGGTCGGGTCGGCGCCCGGGCGGGCCGAGGCCGGCAGCGGCACCGTGATGCCGAGGGCCTGCACGACCCCGAAGGCGATGATGACGAGTGCGGCCACGACGATGACGGTGGAGCGGAACGCGTTGAACAGCGCGCCGAAGCTGCCGGCGGCCGCGCCCAGCGGCACCAGCGTGGTGAGGAGCCCGAGGTAGAACAGGCCGGTTCGACCCAGCAGGGTGGCCCTGGTTCCGAACGCGTAGGCGAAAAAGGCTGGCAGGAGCATCACCGAGCAGGGGCTCACGATCGTGGCCACGCCGCCCAGCAGGGCACCGAGGTAGCCGATGTCGGGCATCAGCGCGCGAGCTCCTGGGCGATCACCGACTCGAACACTTCCGTCGGCTGGGCGCCGCTGAGCGCCTGTCCGCCGATGACGAAGAACGGTGTGCCGGAGATGCCCAGTTGGTGGGCCTCGGCGGAGTCGGCGGCCACCGCGGCGCGCAGCGAGTCGTCGGCGAGCCCCGCCTCGAAGGCGGCCAGGTCGGCGACGCCGGCCGTGCGGGCGAACTCGAGGATCTTGTCGGACGTGATGTCGGGGTGGCCGCTGGGCGGAGCGGCGGCGAAGACGGCCGCCTGGAACTCCCAGAACTTGCCCTGCTGCCCGGCGGCGCGGGCGGCGACAGCGGTGTCCTCCGACTGCTCGCCGAACATCGCCAGGTCGCGGAACTCGATGCGCAGCGACCCGTCGTCCACGTACTTCTGCAGGGCCGGGAGCGTCCGCTGGTGCCACACGGCGCAGAAGGGGCAGCGGTAGTCGGACCAGTTGGTCATGACGACCTTGGCGTCGACCGACCCCATCGCGAGGGCGTCCGCCGCATCGCGACGCGGCAGGTCGAGCAGGAAGCGTTCCAGCTCCGGGTTCACCTCGGGCGTGGCGGACGCCGTGGCCGGCTGGGGAGCCGGGGCCGCGGCGTCCACCGGGGTGACCGGACGCACCTGCATGCCCAGCAGGAACGCCAGCGCGAGGCTCAGCACCCAAGCCGCGATCCAGCGGCCACCCGGGCGGCTGCTGGGGGCCGGCTGGTTCGTGGGGACTGACGCGACGCTCGACATGGGCTTCACCGTAGTCGGTGCGCGGGCCGTCCCTATACTGGGTGCCGATCTCCTCCCACCAGACCTCACAAGGACGGTTCATGCCCGAGTTCGTGTTCACCATGCACAACGTGCGCAAGTCGTTGGGCGAGAAGCTCATCCTCGACAACGTCACGCTGTCGTTCTACGAGGGCGCCAAGATCGGCGTCGTCGGCCCCAACGGCGCCGGCAAGTCGACCCTGCTCAAGATCATGGCCGGGCTCGAGAAGCCCAACAACGGCGACGCGATGCTCGGCAAGGGCAAGACCGTCGGCATCCTGCTGCAGGAGCCCCCGCTGACCGAGGACAAGACGGTCATGGAGAACGTGCAGGAGGCCGTGGCCGACACGCTGGCCAAGGTCGAGCGCTTCAACGCGATCGGCATGGAGATGGCCGAGCCGGACGCCGACTTCGACTCCCTGATGGCCGAGATGGGCACCCTTCAGGAGGAACTCGACCACCTCAACGCGTGGGACCTGGAGTCCCAGCTCGAGCAGGCGATGGACGCCCTCCAGTGCCCGCCCGGCGACACCCCCGTCGACGTGCTGTCGGGTGGTGAGCGCCGCCGCGTCGCCATGGTGAAGCTCCTGCTCGCCCAGCCCGACCTGCTCCTGCTCGATGAGCCCACCAACCACCTGGACGCCGAGAGCGTCAACTGGCTGGAGGGCCACCTCAAGAACTACCCGGGCGCCGTCCTGGCCGTCACCCACGACCGGTACTTCCTCGACAACGTCGCCGAGTGGATCTGCGAGATCGACCGCGGCAAGCTGCACCCCTACGAGGGCAACTACTCCACCTACCTGGAGACCAAGCGCTCCCGCCTGCAGATCGAGGGCAAGAAGGACGCCAAGCGCGCCAAGATCCTGGAGCGCGAGCTGGAGTGGGTGCGCGCCAACCCGAAGGCCCGCCAGGCCAAGAACCGCGCCCGCCTGGCCCGGTACGAGGAACTGGCGTCCGAGGCCGAGAAGAACCGCGCGATCGACCCGGCCGAGATCAACATCCCGCCCGGCCCCCGCCTGGGCTCGGACGTGCTCGAGGCGTCCAACCTCACCAAGGGGTTCGGCGACCGCGTCCTGATCGACGACCTGTCCTTCACGCTCCCCCGCGCCGGCATCGTCGGCATCATCGGCCCCAACGGCGTCGGCAAGACCACGCTGTTCAAGATGGTGACCGGCGCCGAAGAGCCCGACTCGGGCGAGCTGAAGGTCGGCAAGACGGTCTCGTTCAGCTACGTCGACCAGAACCGCTCCGGCATCGACCCGAAGAAGAACGTGTGGGAGGTCGTCTCTGACGGCCTGGACCACATCAAGGTCGCCAACTTCGAGATGCCCTCGCGCGCCTACGTCGCCTCGTTCGGCTTCAAGGGCCCCGACCAGCAGAAGCTCGCCGGCGTCCTGTCCGGCGGTGAGCGCAACCGCCTCAACCTGGCGCTGACGCTGAAGCAGGGCGGCAACGTGCTGCTGCTGGACGAGCCGACCAACGACCTGGACGTCGAGACGCTCCAGTCGCTGGAGGACGCGCTGCTGGAGTTCCCCGGCTGCGCCGTCGTGATCTCCCACGATCGCTGGTTCCTCGACCGGGTCGCGACCCACATCCTGGCCTGGGAGGGCGACGACGAGAACCAGGCCAGGTGGTTCTGGTTCGAGGGCAACTTCGCCGACTACGAGCAGAACAAGGTCGCCCGTCTCGGCGCCGAGGCCGCCCGCCCGCACGCCTCCAAGCACCGCCGCCTCAAGCGCGACTGATTCATCGCTCTCAGCAGCGCCTGCGCATCACGTGCGTCCGCTGACTGGGCCTCACACAGCGGTTCCTCCCTCGTAACGCTGATTCGATCCGCGTTGCGAGGGAGGAATCGCTTTGTGAGCGCCGCGATCGGCCAGTGCTCGGGCGACCAAGCGACGCACAGCTGCCGGACGTCCGATGCGAGCCTTGGTGATTCGGACAAAGCCGTACCCCTCTGCCCGGAGGTGATCCTCGCGCGCCTTCTCGGCCAGAAGTGCCTGATGGCCCTCGGGACCCGCGTACTTCTCCTCGCCGTCGTACTCCACGACGACACGCCCCTCCACCAGCAGGTCGGCGCGGTACCCGGCGCCGGGACCCCCGAGGTTGGCTTGCGGTTCCAGTCCCCAGCCGGCATCGCTGAGGTGGGAGCGCAGCACGCTCTCCATCGCGGACTCGGCTCGCCCGTCGGCGAGGGCGACCACTAGCCGCACGGCCGCCACGCCGTAGCGCCAGCGATCCGACATTGCGAGTCGGCGGAGGGTCGTCGACGACGTCAGGCCTGCTGCCAGGCAGGCGTCCGCTGCCACGACTCCTGCGGTGACGCCGAAGCGGGCGGCCACCTGCAGCGTGGCGAGGCCGGGGGTGATCACACGGTTGCCGCTCGCCTCCCCCACCGGGTCACCAGGGCGCAGCACGTGCAGGTGGACTGAGGATCGCCGGACGCTGTTGCGCTGCTGCCCAGCCACGTGCACGGTGCCGAACGGTACGTCCCACAGCGGCACTCCGCTCAGGGCCAGTGCACTGTGGTGACTGGCGACCCAGCCCGGATGATCGGCCAGGACTCCCTTTACCAGGAGCGCGTGTTTCCGTTCCGGCGTGAGCGCTCCCCATGCAGCTGCGGGGAGGTGCACACAGCTGATCGGTCGCACGAGCTGCCCGCCCGCGACGAGCCTGCTCAAGGTGTTGGCCGATGCCCCGAGCGCAGCGGCCTGACGCGTGGTGACGAACCCCTGCTCCTTCACCAGCATCAGAAGTGCTTCCATGACACCCCAATCCCTGTGGTGGGCCTTGGTCACGCGGTTCCTCCCTCGTAACGCTGATTCGATCCGCGTTGCGAGGGAGGAACCGCTTCACGATGCCTCAGAGCGCGGCCGGTTCCGGGGCCTCGTGGACCACGCCATCGGCGTCCACCACCTCACCGGAGCCCAGGGCGATGTACTGGGCCTCGATCGCAGCCAGCCGCGCCGACTCGGCGTCGGTCAGGTAGCTGGGCTCCTCGGGCTCGGGGCGCGAACGCGTCCGCTCGAAGGCGGCCTTCCCACGCTTGAGGCTGTGACCGACCCAGTCGGCCTTGATGGAGAACTCCTGTCGCTCGGTGCCGTGGTCGTCGACCCACTTGTCGAGGCGCAGCTTCCCCTTGACCACGACCGCGTCCCCCTTGCCGACACTGTCGCGGACGTGGACTGCCATCTGCCGCCAGCACGTGACCCGGAACCACATCGTGTTCAGGTCGACCCAATCCTCCCCCCGCCGGTAGCCGGGGGTGACGGCGACGCTGAAGGTCGCCCGCCCGCCGTAGACGGGGTGCTCGCGCCACTCGACCGCCTGGCCGACGTTGCCCTCGATGACGATGTCCGCTTCCATGAGACTCCCTTTCCTCTGAGTGCGTTGGTGAACGAGACAATGGGCGGAAAGACTTACCGTGGTGCAGTCGATTCCGGCGCCTGTGGAAAACCCGCTCACGCGCTCGAACCCGCCTGTGGACAGAAAGGGACCCCACGTGCTGCCCATGACCGAACTCGCCGGCCTGTACCACCTCGACCCCGCGCACAGCAGCATCGCCTTCGTCGCACGTCACGCCGGCATCGCGAAGGTGCGGGGCACGTTCGAGTCGTTCCACGGGTGGGCCCTCATCGATGGCGCCACACCGCAGCACTCCGCGCTTCTGGTCAGCGTCAAGGTCAGCAGCGTCAACTCACGCGACGCCAATCGCGACGGGCACCTGCGCAGCCCCGACTTCTTCGACGCGTCGCGCTTCCCCGCGGTCACCTTCGTCGGGACGGACTTCCGCGTGCTCGACGAGACCCACGTGGAGGCGGACGGCGACCTCACGATCCGCGACGCCACTCGTCCGGTGAAGGTGGCGTTCGAGTACGAGGGCGGGGCCAAGGACCCGTTCGGCAACGAGCGCATCGGCTTCACCGGGTCGGCGACCGTCAGCCGCTCCGACTTCGGGCTCACCTGGAACGCCGTGCTCGAGACCGGCGGCGTGCTGGTCAGCGACGCGATCAAGCTCGAGTTCGAGGTCTCGGCGATCAAGCAGGCGGACGGCGGGCCCTGAAGCAGCGGCCCTTCGAGGCTCGCTGCGCTCGCACCTCAGGGACCCTAGGCGGCGCGCTTGGCGGCCTCGCGGGCCGCGGTGAGCCGGTCGAGCTCGGCCTGGATCGGCTGGACGACCTCGACGGCGGTCACCTCGGAGATCGCGTCGGTGAGTTCCTTGCGGGCCTGGCGCGCCTTGACCTGCGCACCCGCCTCGACGAACACGCGGCTCAGCAGCGCGAGCACCACGCCCCCGGCGATGCCGCCGGCCACGAGCACCGTCTGCACCGGCCAGCCCTGCCACGCGATGACCGGCAGGTCGATCGGCATCTGCAGCAGCGCGAAGACCAGCGGCAGCGCGAGCCAGACCGCGCCGACGATGAGCGCGAGGAACAGGATCCACTGCAGGATCGTGACGAGCACCCACCAGCCATGGCCTCGGTCCATGCGCAGGTCGGTGGTCGCTACCGCCTGGTCGAGGCGGTCGGCGAGCAGCTTCTCGTTGCCGCGACCGACCCGCCGGATCTGGTCGGCCCACCCCCGCGGGACGCCGTCGGTCGCGGCGTCCAGCAGGCCGCGCAGGGCGGCGTCCAAACGCGCCTTCTGCACCGACGTCGCCTTCGGCAGCGACGTGCGGCTGACGTCGGTGGGGCTCAGCTCCCGCGGCGAGAGTCCGACGCGGAGCTTGCGTAGCGGGTCGGGCTTGAGCCGCTTGAGCCAACTGACCATCGGCCAACCGGTCGCGATCGTGCCGCGGTGCCGCCACGCCTTGAGGACCCCGTCCGTCACGACCGGCACGGCGGCGGCCTCGGCCATGGTCTCGTTGAGGCGGTCGATGACGTCGCCGCCGAGGCGGGGCACCGGGCTGGTGCCGAGCTCGGCGGCCAGCAGACCGGCGTGGCGCAGGACGTCCGCGGTGAAACGTTGGGTCTTCATGGCCTTGGCCTTGGCGACCTCCTCGAGCAGGGCGCGCAGTTCGGCCACGCCCTCCCCCGTCAGGGCCGACATGGCCATCACCTTGGTGCGGGTGAGCCCCTCGGCGTCGAGCAGGCGACGCAGGTCGGCCAGGGCGTCCGCGCGCTGGGTGGCGTCGAGGCGGTCGACCTGGTTGAGGACGACGACCATCACCTCGGCGTGGTCGGCCAGCGGCTTGAGGTACCCGTCGTGCAACGCGCCGTCGGCGTACTTCTGCGGGTCGACGACCCAGACCAGCATGTCGACGAGCTCGACGAGCCGGTCGACGGTGAGCCGGTGGCCGACCTCGGTCGAGTCGTGGTCGGGCAGGTCGAGCAGCACCAGGTCCTGGAAGGCGGACTCCCCGGACGCCACGAGGTGGCGGCGCTGGACGTCCAGCCAGTCGAGCAACTCGACGGGCTGTTCGGTGCCCCACGAGACCGACATGGCCTCGCTGGTGGTCGGGCGGGTGACGCCGGTGCGCGCCAGCTTGGTGCCGGAGATCGCGTTGAACGTGGACGACTTGCCCGAGCCGGTGGCCCCGGCCAGGGCGACGACCGTGTGCTCGCCGGCGATGGACAGGCGGTGCCCCGCGCGGTCGACGACGGCGTCGGCCGCTTCAACGACCTCATCGGACGCCCGGCCGCGGGCCAGGTCGATGGCCTCGTCGAGGCTCTTGAGGCGCATCGCGATGCTGGGCTTCAGGTCACGCGCCATCGCGCACCTCCACGCGGTAGCCCTCGGACTCGTCGCGCGGCTCGAGCACCTCGCCGGTCAGCGCGGGCTGTTCGGCGGCGGGCAGCGAGCGGCGGGCCGGGTCCAGCTCGGCGCGCTCGACGCGACCCAGGACGGGGTCGCCGCTCCGGTGCTCGGCGAGCGCGTCGGACGCCGTGCGCACGGCGTCTGCGATGGCCGCGTCCGCACCCGTGGCGGCCAGCGCGCGCAGGAAGCGGTTGAGCTCGTCGGCCATGAGGGCCTCGACGCGCTCGTCGAGGCGGTCCTTGGCCTGCTTGGCGAGGCGGCGGACGGCGTCCTCGCCGAAGACGGCCTCGAGCAGGCGCTGGGCCAGCAGGGCGGTGCCGCCGGCGACGCCGACCTCGGCGCCGGTGATGCCGCCGGTCTGGCTGAACACGACGACCATGAGCGCGACGCCGAGGCCGTTGACGCCGAGGGCGAGGTAGCGGGCGGTGTTGCGCTTGGACTGGCCCACCTCGGAGACGATGTCGAGCACGTCGCCCTGCCAGTCGCGGATGGCCCGCGACACCGCACCCGGGAAGTCGGGCGAGCTGTGGGAGAGGTCCTCACGGGCGGACTGCAGCACCTGGCGTCCGGCCGCGTTGGCCGCCCACGAGGCCTCGGCGCGCTCGGCGGCGGCGTCGCCCTCCTCGCGGACGAGGGCCTCCAAGCCCGACTCGACGGCGAGCTTGACCTCGTTGGCCTGCGGAGGCTCGCCCTTGAGGGTCGACCAGATCTTGTCGCGCAGCCAGCCGATCTTCTGTTCGACGGCGCGCATGAACTCGCCGGTGCCCACGAAGTCCTGCCAGCGGGCGAGCACCTCGCCCCGCAGCAGCGTGCCGTCGGCGGTCTGGACGCCGATGGTGCGGACGGCCTCGGCGTAGCTCTTCTCGGCGTCGGTGCGCAGCTGGGCCAGCGCCTCGACCTGGCCATCGACCGCGCCGGCGACCTCGGGCGAGCGGGCCACCAGCGAGCCGATGGCCCCGTCGAGGGTCTGGAGCACGACGGCCTGCCGGCTGGCCTGGTCGGCGGCCAGCGTGGCCAGCCAGGAGCGGATGGGCGAGACGGCGGCGTCCGGTAGGAGGCCCTGGGAGTCCACGCTCGTCTCGGGCACGGCGAACAGCGGCGAGTTGGCCAGACCGCGCTCGGTCATCAGGCGGCCCAGGTGCGGCGGGACCTCGCCCATCGCGGCGGGCGGGACGCGGTCGAGCACGACGGCGACGGCGGCGGCGCGGTCGGCGGCGGCGCGCAGGTACTCCCACGGCACGGCGTCCGCGTAGCGCGCCGCGGAGGTGACGAACAGCCACAGGTCGGCGGCCGCCAACAGCTGGGCGGCCAGCGCGCGGTTCTCGGCCACGACCGAGTCGATGTCCGGGGCGTCCAGCAGCGCGAGGCCGTGGGGCAGGGACGGCTCGGCGACCAGCTGCAGCGTGCTCGTGTCGTGCGCCTGGTCGAACGAGCGGCCCAGCCCGGGCAGGATGCGGTCGGACTGGAAGAAGTCGAGGTCGTCTGGGTGGTGCACCAGCACCGGCGACTTGGTCGTGGGCCGGATGACGCCCGGGCGCGACACGACGCGTCCGACCAGCGAGTTCACCAGGGTGGACTTGCCGGCGCCGGTCGAGCCGCCGATCACGGTCAACAGCGGGGCGTCCAGCGTGGCCAGCCGCGGCAGGATGTAGTCGTCCAGCTGGGTGACCATGTCGCGGGCGCTCTTACCGGCCGCCTCGCTGTCCGGCAGCGCGAGCGGCAGCCGGACCGAGGCCAGGGCGTCCCTCAGTTCTGTCAACGCCTCGGTCAGTGCCTCTGTGCTCATCCCGTCCTACCCTTTCGGTGGCGCCCACCGGGGATCCACCGGTGAATACTGCGGCGAGCCTAGCGGCACGTCCCCCGTAGTGGCAGGCACCGTGCGGCGGCGACGGAAGCGGCGCAGGGGGTTCGGGATGCGGGGCAGCTGGAAGCGCTGCACCTTGGGGTCGGTGATGGCGATCGGCCACAGCTCGCGGGAGCGCTGGAGCAGCTCGCGCTCGCGTCCGTGACCCGCGGCGTCCACGAGGCCGCGCACCATCGAGTCGCGCAGGTGGACGAGCTCGCTCATCGTCCGCTGCAGGCGGAGGGTGGCCAGCCACGGACGCCAGCCGTAGCTGATCGCGTTGAAGAGGCTGTGCCAGCGGGTGCGCTGGCGGCTGAACGCGACGACGGCCTCCTCGGGCAGCCAGCACATGGCGACGTAGTCGGCCAGGCGGTCGCGGTGGCGGCGGCCCTCGGCGAGCACCGCCCGGACCACCTGGATGGCGATGCTGAGGGTGATGATCCAGCCGATGATGGCCATCGAGTTGGCATCCGTGCCGGTGCTGGCCAGGAAGTTGAAGACCATGTGGGCCAGCGCGGCGACGAGGTAGCCGGCGACCGGGGCGAGGATGCGCACGGTCTTGCTCGCCGACCGCAGCGCGATGACCAGGGCGATGCCCGCGAGCACGGTGAACAGGGGGTGGCCGAAGGCGGTCTTGAGGCCGCGCAGGAGGACGATCTCGTTCAGTGCGGCCTCGGGGTCACCTGCTTCGATGGTCGTCGAGGCGTACACGATGGCGCGGCTGTAGTAGAGGATGTTCTCGGTGAAGGCGAAGCCCGCCCCGGACAGCCCGGCGAGCGCGACGCCCTGGATGCGCGTGACCAGCCGGTGGCGCAGCGCCATCGCGATCAGGAACAGGATCGTGGCCTTGGTGGCCTCCTCGACGAAGGGGGCGACGAAGACGGCCGTGCGGGCGCCCGTCGCGGGGTCGCCGTTGCCGACGATCGCCATCTCCTGGCCGGCCCACGTGTTGATCACCATCGACAGCGCCGTGGCGACCGCCGCACCCCAGCCGAGCGCGAGCCACCACAGGATGGGGCGCATGGGCCGGAAGCGGTCGACGGCGAGGAACACCACGATCCACGCGGCGAGCGTCGGCAGCGCGAGCTGGGCCGAGCGCCGGATCGCCGAGGCGTTGAGGCCGGGGATCACGCCGCCCTCGACCGGGGTGTCCTGCATCGAGGTGGCGTACATCCACCACAGGCAGGCGGCGAAGATGAGCGTCATTCCGATGAGCAGCCACGTGTACGGGCTGGTGAGGATGCGCCTGGCCCAGTGCTGCTGCGGGCCGGTCGGCTCGACCGGGAGCCCGTTCGCGCGGCGTTCGCGCAGCGCGAGGTGGTCGAGACTCATGCGCCCCAGCGTAGTCGGGAAGACCGACGGCGTGCCCGGCAGCTTCACAGTGGTAGTTTGACGGCGTCGGCCGATGGCCGGCGCGTCGAATCCAGCGAAGTCGGTGTGATCCCGATGCTGTCGCGCAACGGTGATGCCCCGATCGAGGGGACGAGCCCGGTCGCCTGGCCCGGCGCCCCATCGTGGCCTCCGCAGCAGGGGCCGGAGAGGCATGCGATGTCCCGCCGCTTGATAGGGGTCGGCGTTGGTCCGGGCGATCCCGATCTTCTCACCCTCAAAGCCCACCGCATTGTCAGCACTGCGGATGTCGTTCTGGTCCCCGCAACCGAGGCGTCCGGCGACGGACCCGGACGCGCCGAACGTGTGCTCGCCGCCGCCTGCCCGGAGGCCTCCTCGCGGATCGTTCGTGTGCCTTTCAGCATGAGTGACCCGTCCGGCGTGACCGCGCGCCGGGCTGCTGCGTGGCAGACGTCTGCCGCGGTCGCCTGCGACGCCTTCGAGACCGGGGCCGACGTGGTGGCGTTCGCAACCGTGGGCGATCCCAGCGTGTACTCGACGTTCAGCTACCTGGCCGACGCCGTCCTCGAACGGTTCGGCGACGTCGAGGTCGAGGTGGTGCCGGGCATCACGGCGATGCAGGCGCTGGCCGCGGCGTCTCGGACGCCGTTGGTCGAGGGCGATGAGCGTTTGGGTCTCGTCCCGGTCAAGCGCGGCGTCGGCGACCTGGCCGCGCTGGGAGCCGAGGCGGACACGATCGTCGCCTACAAGATCGGCCGGCACTACGCCGAGCTGCGCGAGTACGTCGACAGGTTGGGCGAGGACGCCGAGGCGATCGTGGGCATCAACGTGGGGACGCCCGAGCAGGTCATCGGCTCCCCCGCCGACTTCGACGAGGTGCCTTACTTCGGGACCATGATCATCACCGGGCGCCGCGCCCAACGAGGAGGCAGGCTGTGAAGGGAAAGGTCGTCTTCGTCGGGGCCGGTCCAGGCGCCCCCGACCTGATCACGGTGCGCGGCGCGCGCGTCCTCGCCGAGGCCGACATCATCATCTGGGCGTCCTCTCTGGTCAGCCCCGATCTGGTCGCCGGCCACAAGCGCGGTGCCGAGTTGATCGACTCCGCCTCCGCCTCGCTGGAAGACCTCACCCCGCTGTACGAGCGGGCCCGCGACGAGGGCCTGCTGGTGGCTCGGGTGCACACCGGAGACCCGGCCATCTACGGGGCCACCGCCGAGCAACGCGACCAGTGCCGCGCGGTCGGCATCGCGTTCGAGTCGATCCCGGGGGTGTCCGCCTTCTCGGCGGCTGCCGCCGCAGCGGAGGTCGAGCTGACGCTGCCCGAGGTGGCCCAGTCGTTGATCCTCACCCGCCTCGAGGGCGGCCGGACGCCCATGCCGCCGCGCGAGCGCGTCCGGGAATTTGCGCGCCACGGCACCACGATGGCGCTGTACCTGTCGGCCGCGCGCAACCGGGCCCTGCAGGAGGAACTGCTCGCCGGCGGCTACCCGCCCGAAACGCCCGTGATCATCGGGCACAAGGTGAGCTGGCCCGACGAGGTGCTGATTCGGTGTCGTCTGGACGAGCTGTCGGCCACGATGAAGGACCACCACTGGTGGAAGCACACGGTGATCCTGGTCGGCCCTGCCCTGGCCGAGGCCCCCGTGGCGAAGCGCTCGCACCTGTACCACCCCGGTTTCCGGCACGAGTACCGTGCCGCCGACCCGGCCGCCGCCGACGACCTGCGCACGAAGGGGGCCCGGGCATGATCACCGTGTTCGGCTACCTGGGCTCCCCCCGCCCTTCGCTGGTGGACGCCCTCGGCACAGCTTCCCTGGTGGTCGGCGGGCTGCGCCATTTGGACGCGCTCGGCGTCCCGGAACCCCGACGCGTGGTCCTGGGTCCCATCACCCCGGCGATCGAGGCACTGTCTGCGTTGCAGGACGGCGAGGACGCCGTGGTCATCGCGTCCGGCGACCCACTGTTCTACGGCGTCGTGCGGCGGATCCGCATGGCAGGACTGCCCGTGCGTGTCGTGCCCGAGGTGGGCTCGCTGCCGGCCGCGTTCGCCGCAGTGGCCCTGCCCTGGGACGACGCCCTGTTCGTGTCCGCCCACGGCAATGACCCGACCCCGGCGCTGTTGGCGTGCGGGGAGCACCCGAAGGTCGGCGTCCTGACCGACCACCGGACGGGACTGCCACAGATCGTCTCTGCGACCACCGGGCTGGGGCGCTGGTACGTGTTGGCCGAGCGGCTGGGCGAGGCCGACGAGCGGGTCCGCGTGCTGAACGAAGCCGAAGCGCTGCGCGTCACCGAGCCGGCCCAGCCACACGTGGTGCTGGTGCTGGCCCACCATCCTGATGACCCCGCGGCCCTCGGCACCCAGTCCGGCCTCGCCGGCGCGGCCCCCGCGGCCACCCGTCCGGCGTCGGCACCGGCCCCGGTGCGTCCCGCTGACCGTGCCGCCCGCGTGCTCGGCCAACTCACCAACTCTCCCGCCGCACGGGCCCACGCCGACGCCATCGATGCAGCCCTGGGGGCGACTCGGCGCTACGACGGCAAGGCGTCCGAGCACCTCGCCGCCGCGTGGGCCGAGTGCGACCTGATCATCAGCCACCTCGCCCTCGGCGCCACCACCCGGCTGATCGCGCCCCTTCTCGCCGACAAGAAGACCGACCCGGGCGTGGTGGTGGTCGACGAGGCCGCTGCGTTCGTCGTGCCCCTGGTCGGTGGACACGTCGGCGGCGCCAATGAACTGGCCCGCCGGGTGGCGGACATCCTCGGCGCGACCCCGGCGGTCACCACGGCCACCGACGCCACGGGTATCCCGGGACTGGACACACTCGGCTGGGCCACCTCCGGCGATCTCGCCGGCGTCACCCGCGCCCTGCTCGACGGGGCGCCCGTGCAACTTGTCCGCGAACAGCCGTGGCCGCTCCCGCCGCTGCCGACGAACGTCCGCGAGCCGGGGGTCGCGCGCGTTGAGCGCCGAGGTACCCACGAGACCGAGCTCCCCGATCTCGGCGACCCGGCCGCCCGCATCGTGGTCTCGGACGCTGAGGCTCCGCCGCCCGACTCCGCCGCCCACGACCTGCCGACCGTCACCCTCCACCCCAAGAGCCTGGTCGTCGGCATGGGCTGCAACCGCGGCACTCCTGCCACCACGCTCGACGTCCTGCTCGGCCAAACCCTCGCCGAGAGCGGGTGGGCGCGGGCGTCGATCACGGCGCTGACCAGCGTGGACGCCAAGGCCGACGAGGCGGGCCTGATCCAGCTGGCCGCCCAACTCGGGGTGCCGTTCATCACCTACCCCGCTGACGTCCTCGCGGACGTCACCGTCCCCAACCCGAGCGACGCCCCGCTGACGGCGGTGGGCACACCGAGCGTGGCGGAGGCGTCCGTGGTCGCGCACGGAGCGGACCTCATCGTCGAGAAGCGCAAGAATGGCGAGGCGACCATCGCGATCGGCCGAATCGCCCCCATCGGCACGCTGGCCGTCGTGGGGCTCGGCCCGGGTGCCGACGACCTGTTGACGCCCCGCGCCCGCGACGTCCTGCGCGCATCCGCCGTGGTGGTCGGGTACCGGCCCTATGTGGCGCAGATCCGGCATCTGTTGCGCCCCGGAACCGAGATCATGGCCATCGGCATGGGCACCGAGGAGCACCGCATCGAGTTCGCCATCGCCAAGGCCCGGGAGGGGCGCTCGGTGTCGCTGGTCTGCGGCGGCGACCCGGCGATCTACGCGATGGCCTCACCGCTGCTCGAGAAGGGCACCGAGGGCGTGGACGTCCAGGTGGTGCCGGGCGTGACCGCTGAGTTGGCGGCGTCGGCGATCCTCGGTGCGCCGCTGGGGCACGACCACGTCACGATCTCGCTCAGCGACCTGCACACCGATTGGTACACCATCGAGCGTCGCCTGCAGGCAGCAGCCGACGGCGATTTCGTGGTCGCGCTCTACAACCCGCGCAGTAAGAAGCGGCTGGCGCACCTGCCCCGCGCCCTGGAGATCCTGGGCGCACGGCGTCCACCCACGACACCGGTCGCCGTCGTGCAGGATGCCTCCCGCCCGAACCAGAACCACCGCGTCGCCGCGCTGGCCGACTTCGACCCGGACTGGGTCGACATGCACTCGATCGTGATCGTGGGATCGTCCACGACCAAGCTCGTGCCGACGGGACAAGGGGCGTCCGCGATGGTGACCCCGCGGGACTACCACTGGATGAACCCCGACAAGGAGTCCCTGTGAACAACCCTGCGCTCGTCATCGCGATCCACGGCACCCGCTCCGCCGAGGGCCAGGCCGTCGGCCGCGCCCTCACACAGCGGGTGGCAGCCATGCTGTCCGACGTCGACGTCCGGGACGCCTACGTCGAGCTCGACACCCCCACCATCGCCGATGCGCTGGCGTCCGCGCTCGAGACGCAGCCCGACCGACGCGCCGTCGTCGTGCCGCTGATGCTGGGCCAGGGCGGCCACGTGTTGGAGGACATCCCTGAGGCGGTCGCCGAGGGCTGCGCCCGCGTGGGTTCCGCGACGGTCATCACGACCCCGCACCTGGGTCCGGACTCCCGCCTGCGCGCGGCCGTCATCGAGCGCGTCGCGGCGCAGCTCGGCGACTGGACGCCCGAGCAGGTCGGTGTCGTCTTCCTCGGCCGCGGGTGTTCGGTGACCCGGGCCAACGCCGATCACGCGCGCCTGAGCCGGGTTGTCGGGGAGGAGGGCGGTTACGGGTTCACGGTGCCCGCCTACATCCAGGTGGTGCGTCCGTCGCTGATCGACGCGCTGAACCAGCTCAAGGCGGTGGGGTTCCAGCGCATCGTGATCGCGCCGAACTACATGTTCCCCGGCCGGCTGCAGAACTCGGCGGCCAAACAGGCGGCAGACTGGGCGGCCAACCACGGGATCGAGGTCCGGCTGGCCGACGTCATTGGCGACTGCGACGCTCTGGCCGAGGTCGTCGTCGACCGCTATCGGACGGGCGCCGCCAAGGCATCGGCCGGGCGGCGGGGACTGCACACATCGCCTGGGGAAGGCTCACCGATGTACCTGGCCGGGCTCGACCTGCGCGGCCGCCGGGTGCTCATGGCCGGTGCGGGCACGGTCGCCGCACGCCGCGTTCCCGCACTGCTCGCCGCGGGCGCCGAGTTGCACGTCGTCGCCCTCGCTGCCTGCCCCGACCTCGAAGCCTGGGCGTTCGGTGGTGCCCTCACGCTTGAGCTGCGTCCGGTCACCGAGTCCGACGTGGAAGGCGCCCGGTACGCCATCGCCGCCACCGACGATCCGGACGCCAACGCGATGGTCGCCGACGCCTGCGAGGCGCGCGGCATCTTCTGCGTGCGCGCCGACCGGTCCGACGCCGGCACCGCCCGGACGCCGGCCACCGGCACGTTCGAGGGCCTCACCGTGGGCGTCATCGGCGACCGCGTGCCCCATCGCTCGAAGCGGGCCCGGGACGCCGCCGTCGCGGCCATCGCGGCCTTGTGACACCGCCCCACCGGCGACCCGACGCCCCGGTGCGGCCGACTCCGGCCGACTCCGGGCAGCGGGGAAGGGCTTTACAGATTACATCGATGTGATTACTATCCGTAGTGCTGGTTCGCCAAGGCACCCACAACATGTAGGGGTTGAGGCGAGGCAAGAGGGAACCCGGTGCGAATCCGGGACTGCCCCGCAGCGGTAAGAGGGAACGAACGGCGACATCAAGCACTGGCCGCACGGCTGGGAAGCGTCGCCCACTAGGCAAGCGCGTCCGCGCCCGCCCTCGAGTCCGAAGACCTGCCAGCGCCCGGGCTCGCCCGGTTTCCTACCATCGGTCTCGTGGGAAGACCAGGGCGCTGTGCGCTCCCCTGCCCTCGAGTCCCCTTGCTTCGAGGAGAGAGCATGTCGACCAGCACCATCACCGTCTACAGCAAGCCCGCCTGCGTTCAGTGCACGGCGACCTACCGCGCCATGGACAAGCTCGGCCTCCACTACGAGGTGATCGACCTGGCCGAGGACGAGGCTGCCCTCCTCGACGTGATGGCGATGGGCTACCAGCAGGTTCCGGTCGTGGTCGACGGCGATGACCACTGGGCCGGTTTCCGCCCGGACCGCATCAAGGCTGCGGCGCAGCGCGTCCACGTCGCCTGAGCGCGCGACCTGCCGTGCGCGTCGTCTACTTCTCGTCGGCGTCGGAAAACACCCACCGCTTCGTGCAGAAGCTGCGGGTGGATGCCGCCCGCATCCCGCTGCGCGCCCACGATGAGCCGCTGACGGTCCAGGATCCGTACGTGCTCATCGTGCCGACCTACGGGGGCGGCAACACCGGCGGGGCTGTGCCCAAGCAGGTGATTCGGTTCCTCAACAACCCGGACAACCGGGCCCTCCTGCGCGGAGTGATCTCCGCCGGTAACACCAACTTCGGCGAGGCCTACTGCCTGGCCGGCGACATCGTGGCCCGCAAGTGCCACGTGCCGCACCTCGACCGCTTCGAACTGCTGGGCACGCCCGACGACGTCGAGCGCATCCACGAAAGGCTCTTGCACCCATGACCACCACGCTGCTCACCGACACCGGCGACGAGACCGTCGCCGGCGAACGCGACTACCACGCCCTCAACGCGCTGTTGAACCTCTACGACGCCGACGGCCGCATCCAGTTCGAGGCCGACCGGCAGGCGGCGCGCGAGTACTTCCTGCAGCACGTCAACCAGAACACCGTCTTCTTCCATTCGCTGCGCGAGAAACTCGACTACCTCGTCGAGGAGGGCTACTACGAGCCCGAGGTGCTGGCTGCCTACGACTTCGACTTCGTCAAGGCCCTGTTCAAGCGTGCGTACGCGGTGAAGTTCCGGTTCCCGACGTTCATGGGCGCGTTCAAGTACTACACCTCCTACACGCTCAAGACCTTCGACGGCCGCCGCTACCTCGAGCGGTTCGAGGATCGGGTCTGTCTGGTGGCGCTGACGCTGGCCGCGGGTGACCGTCCGCTCGCCGAGAGCATCGTCGATGAGATCATGGCCGGACGCTTCCAGCCGGCCACCCCGACATTCCTGAACGCCGGCAAGGCGTCCCGGGGCGAGCTGGTCTCCTGCTTCCTGCTGCGCATCGAGGACAACATGGAGTCCATCGCTCGGGCGATCAACTCCTCGTTGCAGTTGTCCAAGCGCGGAGGGGGCGTCGCGCTGTCCCTGACGAACATCCGCAATGAGGGCGCGCCGATCAAGAAGATCCAGAACCAGTCGTCCGGAGTGATCCCGGTGATGAAACTGCTGGAGGACTCGTTCTCCTACGCCAACCAGCTCGGCGCCCGCCAGGGTGCAGGCGCGGTGTACCTGCACGCGCATCACCCCGACATCCTGGCCTTCCTCGATACCAAGCGGGAGAACGCCGACGAGAAGATCCGCATCAAGACCCTCAGCCTCGGCGTCGTGATCCCGGACATCACCTTCGAGCTGGCGCGCAACAACGAGGACATGTACCTGTTCAGCCCCTACGACATCGAACGGGTCTACGGCGTCGCATTCAGCGAGATCTCCGTCACCGAGAAGTACCGGGAGATGGTCGAGGACAAGCGGATCACGAAGAAGAAGATCAACGCCCGCAAGTTCTTCCAGACCCTCGCCGAGATCCAGTTCGAGTCCGGCTACCCGTACCTGATGTTCGAGGACTCGGTGAACGCCGCCAACCCGATCGACGGTCGCGTGACGATGTCGAACCTGTGCTCGGAGATCCTGCAAGTCTCGACGCCCTCGACCTACACCGAGGACCTGGGCTTCGACGAGGTCGGCAAGGACATCTCCTGCAACCTGGGCTCGCTCAACATCGCCAAGGCGATGGATTCGCCACACTTCGGGCAGACCATCGAGACCGCCGTGCGGGCCCTGACGGCCGTCTCCGACCAGTCCAACATCGCCTGCGCCCCCAGCATCGAGCGCGGTAACGCGATGAGCCACGCCATCGGCCTGGGCCAGATGAACCTGCACGGCTACCTCGCGCGCGAATCCATCCACTACGGATCCGACGAGGGCCTCGACTTCACCAACCTGTACTTCTACACGGTGACGTTCCACGCCGTCGCGGCCTCCTGCCGGATCGCCCGTGAGCGCGGCGAGCGGTTCGACGGATTCGAGCGCAGCGCGTACGCCAGTGGTGAGTACTTCACCAAGTACATCGACGGCGACTGGACGCCGCGGACACCGAAGGTCGCGCAGCTGTTCGCGGACGCCGCCATCCACCTGCCCACGCCCCAGGACTGGCGCGCGCTGGCGTCGGAGGTGGCCGAGCACGGGCTGTACAACCAGAACCTGCAGGCGGTGCCCCCGACCGGATCGATCAGCTACATCAACCACTCCACGAGCTCGATCCACCCCATCGTGGCCAAGGTCGAGATCCGCAAGGAGGGCAAGATCGGCCGCGTCTACTACCCGGCGCCCTTCATGACCAACGACAACCTGGAGTACTACGCCGACGCCTACGAGATCGGCCCGGAGAAGATCATCGACACCTACGCCGAGGCGACCAAGCACGTCGATCAAGGCCTGTCGCTGACGCTGTTCTTCCCCGACACGGCCACCACGCGAGACATCAACAGGGCCCAGATCTACGCCTGGCGCAAGGGCATCAAGACCCTCTACTACATCCGACTGCGGCAGCTAGCGCTCGCGGGCACCGAGGTAGACGGCTGCGTCAGCTGCATGCTCTGACCAATTGGAAGCGAGAAACAACCATGACCAGGAAACCCACCCTGCTGCGCGGCGTCCAGGCCATCAACTGGAACCGCATCACCGACGACATCGACCAAGACGTCTGGGACCGGCTGACCAGCAACTTCTGGCTGCCCGAGAAGGTGCCCCTGTCCAACGACATCCCCAGCTGGCGCACCCTCAAGCCGTACGAACAACTCATGACCACGCGCGTCTTCACGGGCCTGACCATGCTGGACACGATCCAGGGGACCGTGGGTGCGGTGTCGCTCATCCCCGACGCCCGGACGCCCCACGAGGAGGCCGTCTACACCAACATCGCCTTCATGGAGTCGGTGCACGCCAAGAGCTACAGCTCCATCTTCTCGACGCTGATCCCGACCGCTGAGATCGACGAGGCCTTCCGCTGGAGCGAGGAGAACGAGTACCTGCAGCGCAAGGCGCAGATCATCCTCGACTACTACTACGGCGAGGACCCCGAGAAGCGCAAGGTCGCCTCCACCATGCTGGAGTCGTTCCTGTTCTACTCCGGCTTCTACGCCCCCATGTACTGGTCCAGCCGGGCGAAGCTGACCAACACCGCCGACCTGATCCGCCTCATCATCCGCGACGAGGCCGTCCATGGCTACTACATCGGCTACAAGTACCAGCAGGCACTCAAGGAGGCCGACCAGGCCCGCCGCGACGAGTTGAAGGACTACACCTTCGACCTGTTGTTCGAGCTCTACGACAACGAGGAGTCCTACACCGAGGACCTCTACGACCCGATCGGCCTGACCGAGGACGTCAAGATGTTCCTGCGCTACAACGCCAACAAGGCCCTGATGAACCTGGGCTACGAAGGGCTGTTCCCCAAGGAAGCCGTGGCGGTTTCGCCGGCCATCCTGGCCGCACTGTCCCCCAACGCGGACGAGAACCACGACTTCTTCTCCGGGTCGGGGTCGTCCTATGTGATGGGCAAGGCCGTCAACACCGAGGACGAGGACTGGGAGTTCTGAGCGATCAACCGCCGCGCGCCGGCTCCCGGTCCCGACGCCGGAGCAGGTAGGTGTCGAACACCCACCCGAGGCGCGCGGCGGCGTCCGCACGCACCCGGATGATCTCCTCGGCCACGTCCCCCAACGGGCCGCTGACCAACAGTTGCTCGGGTGTACCCAGGTACGCACCCCAGTAGATGTCGAGCCCGGCCGGGTCAATGGACGCGAACGCCTGCTTGCCGTCGAGCATCACCACCACGTCGTCCACGCCCTCGGGCATACCGCCCGCCAGCATTCGGGCGGGCGAGATCTGCACGGCCCTGCCCTGCCGGTTCAGCGGAATCCGATGCGCCGCGGCCAGCGCCAACACGCTGCTCACGCCGGGGATCACCCGGTAGGTGATCTCCTCGGACGCCGACGCCACCAGTTGTTCCACGATCGCCAGCGTGCTCTCGTACAGGCTCGGGTCGCCCCAGACCAGGAAGCCACCACTCTGCCCCTCGCCCAGGTGCCCGGCGACCGCCTGGCCCCACGACTCCAGTCGATGCGCCCGCCAGGCAGCCACCGCCGCCGGATAGTCCGGCACCGACTGCCACGGCCGGGGCGGGTCGAGCAGTTCGACCATCGTCAGCGGACGGGTCCGGTGCCGCTCGATGATCGAACGCCGCGCCTCGACGAGGTCGTCGTACTCGCGCTCCTTGACCACGACGAACAGGACGTCGATCTCCTGGATCGCGCGGACGGCCGCGAGGGTCACCCACTCCGGATCCCCGGCTCCGACCCCGATCAGCACCAGCTCACGCATCGGTGCGGGCCTCGTTGGTGGTCTCGGCGGTCGACGCGATGGCGTTCACCGCGGCCACCGCGATGGCCGAGCCGCCACGGCGTCCGAGCACGGTCAGGAACTCGAGCCCGAACGGGTTCTCGGCCAGCGCTGCCTTCGACTCGGCCGCACCCACGAACCCGACCGGGATGCCGATCACGCCCGCGGGCTTCACGCCGGTGTCGCGCACCACCTCCAGCAGCCTGAACAGCGACGTCGGCGCGTTCCCGATCGCCACGACCGCGCCCTCCAGTTGCGGCTTCCACAACTCGATGGCCGCAGCGGTCTTCGTCGTGCCCAACTCGGACGCCAACGCCGCCAGTCGTGGGTCGCGCAGGTGGCAGACCACCTCGTTGTTCGCAGGCAGCCGGGATCGGATGATGCCGGTGGCGACCATCGACGAGTCGCACAGGATCGGCGCCCCGGCGATCAGGGCTGCGCGGCAGGACGCCACGACGCCGCGCGTCCACGCGATGTCGTCGACCAGGTCGGTCTGGGCGGCGGCGTGGATCATGCGGACGACTACCTTCGAGAGGTCGTCGGGGAAGCGCCCCAAGTCGGACTCCTCCCGGATGATCCGGAACGACTCGGCGTAGATGGCCGCCCCGTCGGTGAGGTAGTCGTAGGAAGGGGCGTCGCTCATGGCGTTCCTTTCGCCGCTGTGGGAAGGTAAAGGCACCATCTCATAGTGCCCGACGAGTGACGAGGAAGCCGGGAGGAGCCGGCACGGTCGCGCCACTGTGCACCGCATCAGCGGGAAGTCAGGAACTCGATTCGTCGGACCAGGATCGAGACGCGCCATCTCGAGAAGGGACGAGTGCTGATGCACATTGCTGAAGGGTTCCTACCCCTCACCCACTGCGTCGTCTGGGGCTTGGCCTCGGCGCCGTTCGTGGTGCACGGGGCACGATCCGTCATCACTCAGGCCAAGGAGAACCCCGAGAGCAAGCTGTTGCTCGCTGCCGCGGGGGCGTTCACGTTCATGATGAGCGCCATCAAGCTGCCCAGCGTCACCGGCAGTTCCTCCCACCCCACCGGCACCGGCGCAGGTGCCATCTTGTTCAAGCCACCCGTGATGGCCTTCATGGGCACGGTCGTCCTCGTGTTCCAGGCCCTGCTCCTGGCCCACGGCGGCCTCACCACCCTGGGCGCGAACGTGTTCTCCATGGCCATCGCCGGCCCGTGGGCCGGCTACGCGGTCTGGGTCGCCCTGCGCGGTGCCCGGGCGCCCATGGAGGTCAGCGTCTTCTTCGCGATGGCCACGGCCAACCTGGTCACCTACGTGGTGACGTCGTTGCAGCTGGCGCTGGCCTACCCCGACCCCGACCTGCTCGGGGCCTTCGGCAAGTTCGCCACGGTGTTCGCCCTCACCCAAGTCCCGCTCGCCATCATGGAAGGCATCGTCGGCGTCCTGCTGTTCCGCTTCCTGGCCAAGGTCGTCCCTCCCGAACTCGCCCGCCGCGGCATCATCGCCGCTCCCGTGAAGGACGCCGCCCATGCGTGAGCAGAATCGATGGATCACCCCCGTGTTGGTGGCCCTGCTCGTGATCCTCTTCGCCATGCCGTTCGCGCTGGCCCCCCGGCCCACCTCACCTGATGAGGAAGCCTTCGGCGGCACGGACGCCGCGGTCACCACCATGCTCGAACAGGACGGGACCGAGCCCTGGTTCGATCCCATCTTCGAGCCCGGGTCCGGCGAGATCGAGTCGGGCCTGTTCGGCCTGCAGGCGGCCCTCGGGGCCGGCGTCCTGGGCTACGCGCTGGGCAACCTCCGTGGCCGCAAGGTCGAACGCGAAACGGTCGCAAGCGAGCACAACCGCACCTGATGGCCCACCTCACCGCCCTCGACGACGCGGCGTGGCAGGGTCCTTGGCGCGCGGTGCGCGTCGGCGAGAAGGTCGTGCTCAGCGTCGGCCTCCTCGTCACCGCGTTGGTGTCACCACCGTGGCCCGGCTGCGTCCTCGTCGCGATCGCCTGTGTGGCGCTGACGTGCGGTCCCGCACGGATCCCGCCGCGCACGTTGGCGATCGCGATGGCGCCGGCGCTCACCTTCCTGGTGATCGGCGGCGTCACTGTTGCGGTCGTCCTGGGCGGGACGCCCACCCCGAACGCCTTCTTCGCGTGGGGGCCGCTGTGGGCCGATCCGGCCACGGTCAGCAAGGGCGTCACCGCCTTCTCCCGCGGGGTTTCGGGCACCCTGTCCGTCATGCTGCTGGCCACCACCACCCCGATGGTCGACCTCCTGACCTGGCTCCGCAGCCTGGGGATGCCATCTCCCCTGGTCGACATCGCCTCGCTCACTTACCGGCTCCTGTTCGTGCTCCTGAGTTCGGCGCTGGCGATCCACGCGGCCCAAACGGCCAGGTTGGGGCGCATCTCGGTCGCCACCGCCGCGAGCGCCACCGGCTCACTCCTGATCCGGTCGTGGGCCCACGCGGCCCGCCTCCAGGCCGGTCTCGAGGGACGCGGCTACACCGGCGACCTGCCCACGCTCCCCCGCGCCCGCAGCGCCTCGCCCGCGTTCCTGGCCACGGCCCTCGCGGTCGTCGGCGCCGTCTGGGCGGCGAACCTGGCGGTGATCCTCACATGATGCTCACCGCCCGTGACCTGGTCGCCCGCTTCCCCGGCCGCGAGCCGGTGCTGAGCGGCGCCTCCATCACGTTGCCCGACGGGGGCAGGGTGGCCCTGCTGGGAGCGAACGGCTGCGGCAAGACCACCCTGCTGCGCTGCTTGTCGGGGGCGCACCGTCCTGAGCGGGGCGACATCGCGCGCGACGGCGTCCGGCTCGAGCACGGCCGCCGGGGCCTGCGCGAGCACCGGTCGGCCGTCCAACTCGTACTCCAGGACGCCGCGGACCAGCTGTTTTCCGCCGACGTGACCCAGGACGTGAGCTTCGGGCCGATGAACCTCGGGCTACCGGTCGCCGAGGTGCGAGCCCGCGTTGATGACACGCTGGCGATGCTCGGCATCGAGCACCTGGCCGAACGCGCCACGCACCAACTCAGCTACGGCGAGCAGAAGAAGGTGGCGCTCGCCGGCGCGATCGCCATGGCCCCATCGGTGCTGCTGCTCGACGAACCCACCGCCGGACTCGACCCCGAAGGGGTCGCCGAGATGACCGCGATCCTCGACCGGCTGCACAGCGACGGCACCAGCCTGCTGGTCGCCACTCATGATGTCGACTGGGCCCTGGCGTGGGCGGACGCGGCTGCCATCGTCGTCGACGGCATGGTCCGCCAGGGCCCCGTCGCAGAGATGCTGGACGATCAGGCCCTGCTGGCCTCTGCCCGGCTCACCCCGCCCTGGACGCTCCGCCTCGCCCCCCGCCTGGGGCTGCGCGGGCGCCCGCGGACGTTGGACGAGATGGCAGCCCTCATCCAGGCCCGCCTCACCGAGAACAGGACCACTGCGTGACCGGCCGCAACGGTTTCCAGCCCCAGAACCGGCCGATGGGCTCGGCGAACTCGACGGACAGCCGCGCGAGTTGCCCGCCATGGACCCGGAACGCGTCCGCCAGGATCGCCTCGGTCTCCAGCGTGACGCCGTGCACGACGATCCGCCCGCCGGGCTTCAGCGCCTCCCAGCAGGCGTCGAGCACCCCGGACGTCGCACCCCCGCCGATGAACACGGCATCGGGGGGCTCGAGGTCAGCGACCACGTCGACGGCGGCACCCTCCACCACCTCGACGGCCCCGGGCGCGAGCTTCGCGACGTTGCGGCGCGCCCGCGCGGCCCGCTCCGGCTTGCGCTCCACCCCGATCGCCCGCGCACCCGGCGCGGCGCGGCACCACTCGATGGCCATCGCGCCAGAACCGGCGCCGATGTCCCACAACAGCTGCCCTGGCAGGGGACGCAACAGCGCGAACGCGCAGGCCCGCTGGTGCAGTTTGGTGATCAGCCCGTCGTGCTCGAAGGCCTCGTCGGGCAACCCCGGCAGCGTTCCCCAGTCATCCACGACCCAGACCCTACAAGGAGCCCCATGACCTCCCCAGACCCTGCACCCGGCCGCGTCACCCTGGTGGGAGGCGGCCCCGGCGACCCCGACCTGCTCACCCTCGCCGGCCTGCGCGCGCTGCAGTCGGCCGACATCATCCTCACCGACCACCTCGCTCCGGATGTGAGCACGCTGGTCAACGGCACCGAGGTCGTCAACGTCGGCAAGACCCCGCACGGCCCAGCGACCCCGCAGGAGGAGATCAACGCCCTGCTCATCGAGCACGCCCGGGCGGGGCGGCACGTCGTACGGCTCAAGGGTGGCGACCCGTTCGTGTTCGGGCGCGGCGGTGAGGAGTTCATCGCGTGCGCGGACGCCGGCGTTGCTGTCGCCGTCGTCCCCGGCGTCACGTCGGCGGTCGCGGCCCCCGAGCTGGCGGGCATCCCGGTCACGCACCGGGGCGTGTCGCAGGGGTTCACGGTGGTGTCGGGGCACGTCGCTCCCGACGACCCGCACTGCCACATCGACTGGGCAGCCCTCGCGCAGAGCGGGACCACGCTGGTGCTCCTGATGGGGGTGCGCCATCTGCCGGCCATCGCGGCGGCGCTGGCCGAGGGTGGCCTCCCCGCAGACACGCCCGCCGCGGTCGTGACCAAGGCAGCCAGCCCCGCCATGCAGGTCGTGCGCGGCACGCTGGCCACGATCGCCGACCTGGCGGTCAGCAACAGCGTGCGGCCCCCGTCCGTCACCGTCATCGGGGACGTGGCCGGGCTGGACCTGCGGTGAGCGCCGCGCTGGCCCACCGGATGGCGGCGTCGGTGTCGGTGAGCCTCGGGATGCCGTCAGGGTCGGCCGGACGCGTGATCATCACGACCTGCACCCCCAGCGTCGCCGCCGCATCGAGCTTGGCGGCGGTGCTGGCACCGCCGGAATCCTTGGTCACGAGCACGCGCACGCCTCGGTCGGCCATGAGGTCGTGTTCGGCAGCCGCGTCGAACGGCCCCCGGGCGACCACCAGTTCCCAACCGTTGGGGGTGACCCAGCCGGCGGTCGGCTCTGTGACCCGGGCGACCACGTCGTGCAGCTCCCGGTACGCCGCCAGCTCCTGGCGTCCGACCGTGAGCAGGACCCGACCCTTCCCGGCCGCCCCACGGACGGCCGCCGCATGGTCGGGCACGCACAGCCACGACGCGGCGTCGGGGCGCTCCAGCCACGACGGCCGCACCCACCGCGCCACCGGAACCCCGGCGCGGGTGCAGGCCTCGACGGCGTTGACCGTCATCCGCTGCGCGAACGGGTGCGTGGCGTCCACGACCGCGCCGACGTCGTGCTCGCGCAGCCAGGCGGCCAGCCCGTCGGCGCCGCCGAACCCACCGACGCGCACGCCCTCGTGCACAGCCCGGCCCCGAGCCGCCGCCGTCCGGCCCGCCACCGACTCCACCACCTCCAGCCCGGACGCCCGCAGCGCCTGCGCCACCGCCTGCCCGTCGCCGGTGCCGGCGAGCACGAGAACCCTCATGGTCCTCGACCCTAACCGCCCGCGCGGTGCCCGATGAGCCGCGCCCTCGGCCTGGTGCTCGGCGTCGCCGCTGACGCGGTCCTCGGCGACCCACGGCGCGGCCATCCCGTCGCGGCCTTCGGGTCGTGGGCAGCGACGGTTGAGCGGGAACTGTACGCCGACTCACGCTCACGCGGCGCCGCCTTCACCGCGGTCGCGGTCGCACCCGTCCTGGCGTGCGGTGTCGCCGCCGAGCGGCTGACCCGCCGCCACCCGGTCGCGCACACCCTGGCCACCGCCGTTGTCACCTGGGCGTGCCTCGGGGCCCGGTCGCTCGCCCGCGAGGGTCACGCCATGGCAGACCGGCTCGCCACCGGCGACCTGGGCGCTGCCCGCGCTCAACTCCCGAACCTGTGCGGGCGCTCCCCCGACGGCCTGTCCACCGATGACCTGGGCCGGGCCACCGTCGAGTCCCTGGCCGAGAACACCAACGACGCCGTCGTCGCCACCCTGTGCTGGGCGGCGGTGGCGGGCATGCCAGGCATGGCCGCCCATCGGGCCGTCAACACCCTGGATGCCATGGTCGGCCACCGCAACGACCGCTACGCCCACTTCGGCACCGCCTCGGCTCACCTGGACGACCTGCTCGGCTGGGCGTCCGCCCGGCTCACCGGCGCGCTCGCCTGCGCCGTCGCCCCGCTGGCCGGCGGCATCCCCCGCCGGGCCGCCACCACCATGCTGCGCGACGCCGCCGACCACCCCAGCCCCAACGGTGGCTGGTGCGAGGCGGCGTGGGCCGGGGCGTTGGGCGTCCGGCTCGGCGGCGCCAACACCTATGGTGACCGCGTCGAGGTCCGCGGTACGTTGGGCAACCCCGACTGGCCCCACCCGAGCGCCGGGGACGTCCGTCAGGCGGCCCGCCTGGTCACCGCCGTCACGGCTGCGGCCACGGCCCTGGCGGGCACCACCGCCGCCCTCGTCACCAGGAGGACCCGATGACCGGCCTGCTCATCGCCGGCACCAGCTCGGACGCCGGCAAGTCGCTCGTCGTCACCGGCCTGTGCCGTGCCTTCGCCCGCCGCGGCCTGACGGTCACGCCGTTCAAGGCGCAGAACATGTCGAACAACTCCGCGATCTGCGCCGACGGCGGCGAGATCGGCCGCGCCCAGTACCTGCAGGCGCAGGCGGCGGGCGTCGAGCCGTCCACCCTGCTCAACCCGGTGTTGCTCAAGCCCGGCAGCGACCGGCGCGCCCACGTCGTGCTGCGGGGCCGGGACGCCGGCGTCCTCGAGGCCGGTGAGTACGCCACCGGCCGGGCCCACCTGGCCGAGTCCGCCTACGCCGCCTACGCCGATCTCGCCGGCAAACACGACCTCGTCGTGGTCGAGGGGGCCGGGTCGCCAGCCGAGATCAACCTGCGCGAACGCGACTACGTCAACATGGGGTTGGCCAAGCGTTTCGACCTCCCGGTGGTCATCGTTGGCGACATCGACCGCGGTGGCGTCCTCGCCAGCCTGTACGGCACCTGGGCGCTGCTCGAGCCCGCCGACCAGCGCCTGTTGTCCGGATACGTGATCAACAAGTTCCGTGGCGACCAGACGGTGCTGGACCCCGGCCTGGCCGAGATCACCCGCCGCACCGGTCTGCCGTGTTTCGGTGTGCTGCCCTGGCTCGACGGCGTCTGGCTCGACGGCGAGGACGCCCTCGACATCGCCCGCTGGTCCGCAGGGGCCCAGCACCGCGAGGGCCACGAGCTGCGGGTGGCGGTGCTCCGCCTGCCCCGGATCTCCAACTCCACCGACGTCGAGGCGCTGGCCGCGACGCCGGGGGTGCGCGTCGACGTGACCACCGACCCGGCCGTGGCGGCAGCGTCCGACCTGCTGGTCGTGCCGGGCACGCGCGCGACGCTGAACGACCTCGCCTGGCTGCGCGACCGTGGCCTCGACCAAGTGGTGAAGAAGCGGCATGCGTCCGGACGCCCCACGCTCGGCATCTGCGGCGGCTTCGAGATGCTCGCCAGGACGATCACCGACGACATCGAGTCCGGTGCAGGCCACGTCGCCGGGCTGGGCGTGCTGCCGGTCGAGTTCGTCTTCGGTGAGCGCACCACGCGGCGGTCCTCCTACAGGTGGCGGAACCTCGAGGTGTCCGGCTACGAGATCCACCACGGCCAGGTGACGGCGCGGAGCGGGGAAGCATTCCTGGACGGCGTCCGCGACGACGCGACGTTCGGCACAATGCTGCACGGGGCATTCGAGGACGACGCATTCCGTGTGGCCTTCCTGACCCACGTCACCGAACTGGCCGGCAGCGACTGGCGACCGACCCCCGGGCCGGGGTACGCGGCAGCCCGTGAGACCATGATCGACACGCTGGCGGATGCCGTCGAGGCCCACCTCGACCTGGACGCCCTGCTGGCGTTGAGGAGTTGAGATGGCACCGTCCCACGGCGAAACCACGCGCGCACGGCGCACCAAGCCCCCGCTGATCGTCCACGCCGGCCGCGGCGCGCGGGGGCAGGCGGGCATCGCATGGTGACCGCACTGCCTCGGTTCGCCCTGGCCGCGCCCACCTCGGGGGCCGGCAAGACCACCGTGGCGTTCGGGCTGATGGCCGCACTGCGGGCCCGCGGGCTCGACGTCGCGCCGTTCAAGGTCGGCCCCGACTACATCGACCCCGGCTACCACGCGCTGGCCACCGGACGCCCCGGCCGCAACCTCGACCCCTGGCTCTGCGGGGCCGACCTGATCTCCCCCCTTCTGCTGCACGGCTCAGCCGGAGCCCACGTGGCCGTGATCGAGGGCGTGATGGGGCTCTACGACGGCAAGCTCGGCGAGGTCGACGGACGCCGGGGCTTCGGCTCCACCGCGCACGTCGCCCAGCTCACCGACACGCCGGTCGTGCTCGTCGTGGACGCCGCCCACTCCTCCCGCACCGCCGCCGCCGTCGCACACGGACTCGCCGTGCACCCCGACGCGCCGCGCGTCGCCGGCGTGATCCTGAACCGGGTGGGCTCGCCGCGCGCGCTGGCCGAGGTCGCCGACGCGTTGGGGCAGGTGAGCCTGCCGCTCCTGGGCTCGATACCGCGCAGCACCGCTCTCGTCGTGCCCTCGAGGCATCTGGGATTGGTACCCGCCGCCGAACGGGCCGCCGCACAGGCGGTGGTCGATTCGGCGGCCGCGCTCGTGGCCGACCACGTCGACCTCGATGCGTTGCTGGACCTGGCCCGCACTGCGGCCCCCCTCGACACCGAGCCCTGGTCGCCGGTCAGGGCACTGGCCATGGACGCCCCCACCAGGTCGCAGCAGCGCCCACGGATCGCCATCGCGGCTGGACGGGCGTTCACGTTCCGCTACGCCGAGACCACCGAGCTGCTGGAGGCAGCCGGATGCGACGTGGTCGAGTTCGACCCCCTCACCGACCCCAACCTGCCCGACCGAACTGCCGGGCTGTACCTGGGTGGCGGCTTCCCCGAAGTGTTCGCCAGCGAACTCGCCGCCAACACCACGCTCCTCACCCACGTGAGAGCGGCCGTGGAGGCGGGGCTTCCCACCTACGCCGAGTGCGCCGGGCTGCTCTACCTGTGTCGGAGCCTCGACGGCGCCCCCATGGCCGGCGTCCTGCCGCTCGCCGCTCGCATGTCGGAGCGGCTCACGCTGGGGTACCAGCAGTCCACTGTCCCCCACGACGGACTGACCGTGCGGACCGGCGAGACGTATCGCTTCCACGAGTTCCACCGCACCACGGTCGAACCGACCGACAGCCACCCCCACCTCAGCAGGGGCGTCCAGGCCAGCTACCACCACGTCCACTGGGCCGGGCACCCCGAGCAGGCCCGGCGCTTCGCCGAGGCCGCCACGCACTTCCACCGGGCGCACCCATGAACCTCCGCCACCACGGGGACTCCGACACCGCCCCCGGCCTCATCGACCTGGCCGTCAACGTCCGGAGCCCGGCCCCCGCCTGGCTGCTGCACGCACTGACCCACGACCCCGCCCGCTGGGCCATCTACCCCGACCCCCGAGAAGCCATGGCGGCACTCGCGAACCGCCACGGCGTCCCACCCCATTACGTCCTACCCGTCGCCGGCGCGGCGGCGGCGTTCACCCTGGTCGCCGAATCCCTCCGACCGACGCAACCCGTCGTGGTCCACCCCCAGTTCACCGAACCCGAGTCTGCGCTGACCGACGCCGGCCTCCCTGTGACCAGGCACGTGCTGCCCGCACCCGCGTTCCTGCTCGACCCCGACAAGGTCCCCCACGGCGACCTCGTCGTGATCGGCAACCCCACCAACCCCACAGGCACCCTCCACCCCGCCGCGGCCATCCGGTCCCTCCGCCGACCGGACCGGATCGTGGTCGTCGACGAGGCCTTCATGGACTTCGTCCCCGGAGAGCAAGAGTCGGTTCTCAACGGCGACGACCTGACCGGGATGCTGGTCGTTCGGTCCCTCACCAAGATGTGGGGAATCCCCGGAATCAGGGCCGGATACGTGGTGGGAGACCCCCGCCTCGTCGAAGTGCTGGCGCACCGCCAGCGCCCTTGGGCCACCTCCACCCCAGCCCTCGACGCCCTCGTGGTCTGCAACACGCCCGAAGCCCTCGCTGAGGCCGGGGCTGCGGCCCGTCAGACCGACAACGACCGCGCTTTGCTGTGCTCAGCACTGGCCAACGTGGGGTTCCCTGTCGCCGGCACCCCCCGGACGCCGTTCGTCCTCGTCCCCAGCACCAGACTGGGGCGGGAATCCATCCGACCACGGCTCGCCAGGCACGGGTTCGCTGTCCGTCGCGGGGAGACGTTCCCCGGACTCGGCCCCGACTGGTTCAGGGCCGCCGTCCGCGACGAGGCCACGTCAACAGCCTTGGCCGAAGCCCTCGCAGCCATCGCACAGGCCGCCGGCAGCCACCCGTCCACGTCTGGCTGAGGTGCCGTCACGATGACACTGATTGGCGCCAATCAAGGCGCTGACCGCGTATGACAGCGCCCCCGGCCCGACTCGAACGGGCAACCATCGGACTAGATCAGACCCTACCCGCGAGCGTCCCTGGAGACCCCTGAACCCCCTTGTCGCCACGCTCAATATCGGGCATCAGCGGCGTTCCCCGTAGTGGCACCTAGGAACGGCAGCTAAAGGGGGTGGTCGGTACCAAACTCGGTACCGACACCCGCAGGCCCGAACCATCCGACCGAAGAGCGGGAACCGGGGTCGGCGGCGACTGCAGGTGGGCCACCTCGCCTCCATACGAGCCCGCCCGAAGCGCAGACCGAAGATCATCGCGACTGCAGCAGCCAGTCTTGGACCACGAAGCCTCTGAGTGAGCGCGACGTCCACTTATGACCGCTGCTGACCCTTGTTTCCCGTAGCCGCAACGCTGGAACCGGCCGCGTGGCGAGACTTGCCCAGTGGCCCCAGAACGAGCAACTGCGGGGGTCGTTGGTACCAAAGTTGGTGCCGCTCCAGCTCAGTCTCGCGTGAGACAGACCCAATCGGAGAACCCAGGCATGGCCCAACTCCCGCGGTGCTGGCGGGCCCCGCACATGTACCCGCGCGCTGTCAGGTCCACGCGCTCTTCCGCGACGCTGGCGCCACGAGTTACTGCCCTCTATGGTCGAGAGACTCACGGGTGCGTCAGCCCCTAGCCCGGCAGGCCACCGTGCGCACCGTGCGAAAGGGGATCGAGGAATGCACGAGCTTCGCGGCCGCTTGTCGCTGCTCGACCCCACCGCCGGGGATGCACTCAAGGTGATCGAGTACTTCGACAGGTTGGTTGCCAGCCAGGTCTCCATTGAGACGCTCGTTAGGGGGGCCGCCACCTTGGCCCACGTCAACGCCGGCTACAACTCACCGACACGACTGGTTCGGTTCTTGGCCGGCGGACTGCAAGGCCCCGAGACCGACAGCACGGGCCCGTGGACCTTGGCGAACGCGGGCTACCGAGCACTCCGAGTGGGGCCTGGTTGCAGGTGAGGTGGCCGCAGCATCGGGTTGGCCTAGTCGGTTCGAAGAAGCTGGGGCCGAAGCCCCATCCTCCCCCGGCGTGCCTGTCGCCACCAGCCCGTCGACGCCCGGGTCCAACAATGCCGCGCCCACACGCCGCATTGCGGCACGTGGGCGCGGCTTCAGCGGGTTCTTGGCCGGCCCGCCCAACGCCGAATCAAGGACGCTGACGCCACCTCGTACTACAGCGACACCCTCGATCCCGTGGGGCTGGCAAAGGATCTCGCCACCGTTGGCGTAGGTGGAGTTGCGGAGGTCGGCACCCTCGTCCAGGAATCATGGCCGTCCACTCGCCGGTTGCGGTGGTACGCGCCACCAGGTCGATGCCTGAGTCGTGGGTGCCCTCGTTGTGGTTCCAGTTGGGCCAGCGCTCCACGAGGTCATACTCGGCCGCAAGGGTGGGGTCCAGCCGGAAGTAGGCGACCATCAGCTTCTCGAACGCTTCCCCGCGTGCCACGTTCGTGTCGTATGTGGTGCGGAACTCGTCGATGACCTGCTGGACAGTGGTGCGGGTCGCCACGGGGTGTCCTCCTCGGTACACGGGTGGGAGCGCCGCTGCTGTGCGTGCCCCGTGCTTGGCAGCCTATCGGCGGGCAGGAGCCTCCGAGTGGCACTCCCCCTCGGCCTAGTAGATCCTGTCGCCGAGCCCGCACCATTCAGCCACCCACTCATCAATCGATCAGCTGGACCATTTGTTCGTATCCTTGCTGCATGTCCTCGCGCATCACCTCGGAGTTGGGCACTCTGGGCGACCGCATTGCTCGGATGCGCGCCACAGAACCAGCCAGGACGGTCCGTCACGTTCTGGCCCGGGATGATGCGGGCCTGTGGCAGCCAGCGCTCCTGGTTGGCTGGTTTCGCGCTCAGGACCGCTGGTGGAGGACATCAACGACGTCTCCCGCGCCGAGGAGGGACGGATCGGGCTGGACCGCACCACCGAACCCGTGGCCGAGCTGCTGCACGCCGCCGCCGAGGCCCACCGCGAGGCCTACGCCGCCAAGGGCGTGGCCCTGGCCCTGGACGCCGATCCGGGCCTGGCCGTGGACGTGGACCGACAGCGCATGGGTCAGGTGCTGGGCAACCTGCTCACCAACGCCCTGCGCCACACCCCGCCCGGCGGCCGGGTCACCCTCGAGGCCCGGCAGGGCCCGTCGAAGGTCACCCTCCGGGTCGCCGACACCGGCGAGGGCATCTCCCCCGAGCATCTGCCGCACATCTTCGAACGCTTCTACCGCGGGGACACCGCCCGCGACCGGGACCACGGCGGCTCCGGGGTCGGCCTGGCCATCTCCCGCGCCCTGGTCCAGGCCCACGGCGGAACCCTGACCGCGACCTCCACCACGGCCGGGGCGACGTTCACCATCGACCTGCCCACCGAACAACCCACGGACCGGCGCACCCGTTCATCCACCGCGAACATCGGCGTCCCATCCCTTGAATGATACCCCCGTGGGGTATATACCGGGGGTGGAGGTGCCGTCCGGTGCCGCCCCAAGACCTGCAGGAGACCGTCATGACCGAATCCCCCCGCACCCCGCTGCCGATGGCCACCACCGACTGCTCGTGCTGCGCCCCGGCCGCCGACACCCCGGCCCCCGCCGGGCGCCAAAGTGCCGATCCGACCGGGACGAGCGCAGGCACCGCGACCTACCAGGTGGAGGGCATGACCTGCGGACACTGCGTGGGCTCCGTCGCCGAGGCGGTGAGCGCCCTGGACGGGGCGGACGACGTCCGGGTCGAACTGGTCGCCGGCGGGGCCTCCCCCGTCACCGTGACCGGGCCCGCCTCCGCAGGGGCCGTGCAGGCCGCTATCGAAGCGGCCGGCTACCGCGTCCTCACCCACTGACCCATCCCCTCAGCGCCGGAGCTTCATCCCCGAGTAGGCCACCGCGTAGGCCGCCGAGCAGAAGGAACACCATGAGCACCCCGCACCACCCCGAGCACCCCACCGGCCAGACCGCCGAGCACCCAGACCCGAACCCCCACGCCAATCGCGACCGGCACGCCGGCCACGCCCACCACCCCGCGGACGCCGACACCCACGGTCAGGCCATGCCGCAGGGTCACGCCCACTCGGCCCTGGACGAGGACCACCAGGTCCACGACCACGGTCAGCACGCCGGGCATTCCACCGCGATGTTCAAGAACCGGTTCTGGGTCTCACTGGTGCTCTCCATCCCGGTGGTGTTCTTCAGCCACATGGTCGGGCAACTGCTGGGCTACCACGTCCCCGAGTTCCCGGGCTCGGCGTGGATCGCCCCGGTGCTGGGCACCGTGATCTACCTCTATGGCGGCATGCCCTTCCTGAAGGGCGGGCTGACCGAGTTGCGCGCCCGCCAGCCCGGGATGATGCTGCTGATCGCGATGGCCATCACGGTGGCCTTCGTCGCCTCCTGGGTCACGACCCTGGGCATCGGGGACCTGATGCTGGACTTCTGGTGGGAGCTGGCGCTGCTGGTGGTCATCATGCTGCTGGGCCACTGGATGGAGATGCGCGCCCTGGGCGCGGCCTCCTCCGCCTTGGACGCGCTGGCGGCGCTGCTGCCGGAGGAGGCCGAGAAGGTCGTGGACGGTGACACCATCACCGTGCCGATCACCGAGTTGGCCGTGGGCGATGTGGTGCTAGTGCGGGCCGGGGCCCGGGTGCCGGCCGACGGGACCATCCTCGAGGGCGCCGCGGAGTTCGACGAGGCGATGATCACCGGGGAGTCGAAGCCCGTGCTGCGCCAGGCCGGGGACACGGTGGTCGCTGGGACCGTGGCCACCGACAACACCGTGCGGGTGAAGGTGGCCGCCGTCGGGACCGACACGACCCTGGCCGGGATCCAGCGGATGGTCGCCGACGCCCAGGAATCCTCCTCCCGCGCCCAGGCGTTGGCCGACCGGGCGGCGGCCCTGCTGTTCTGGTTCGCCCTGGTCGCGGCGATCATCACCGCGATCGTGTGGACCGCGATCGGCCAGCCCACCGACGCGGTCACCCGCACCGTGACCGTGCTGGTCATCGCCTGCCCGCACGCCCTGGGCCTGGCCATCCCGCTGGTGATCGCCCTCTCCACGGAGAAGGCCGCCAAGTCCGGGGTCCTGATCAAGGACCGGATGGCCCTGGAGCGGATGCGCACCATCGACGTGGTCCTGTTCGACAAGACCGGCACCCTGACCGAGGGCGCCCACGTCGTCACCGCCGTCACCGCGATGCCCGGCGTGTCCGAGGCAGAACTGCTGGCGGTGGCCGCCGCGGCCGAGGCTGACAGCGAGCACCCCGTGGCCCGGGCCATCGTCACCGCCGCCGGGCAGCACCCGCAGGCCAGCACGTTGCGCAAGCGCGGCACGGACTTCAGTGCTGCCATGGGCCGCGGGGTGCGCGCCACCGTGGACGGCTCCGAGATCCTCGTCGGGGGCCCGAACATGCTGCGCGAGCTTAACCTGACCATGCCGGCGGAGATCACTGAGCACACCGCCTCCTGGACCGCGCGCGGGGCCGGGGTGTTGCACGTGCTGCGCGAGGGGTCCGTTATCGGCGCGGTCGCCGTGGAGGACAAGGTCCGCCCCGAGTCCCGGGCCGCCGTGGCCGCCCTGCACGCCCGCGGCATCAAGGTCGCGATGATCACCGGCGATGCCCGCCAGGTCGCCGAGGCCGTCGGGGCGGACCTGGGCATCGACGAGGTCTTCGCCGAGGTCCTCCCCCAGGACAAGGACACCAAGGTCACCGAGTTGCAGTCCCGGGGACTGTCCGTGGCCATGGTGGGCGACGGCGTCAACGACGCCCCGGCACTGGCGCGGGCCGAGGTCGGCATCGCCATCGGCGCCGGCACCGACGTGGCCATGGAGTCCGCCGGCGTTGTGCTGGCCAGCAACGACCCCCGCGCGGTGCTGTCGATGATCGAGCTCTCCCAGGCCAGCTACACCAAGATGATCCAGAACCTGGTGTGGGCCACCGGCTACAACGTGCTCGCCGTGCCGCTGGCCGCCGGCGTGCTCGCCCCGATCGGGTTCGTGCTCTCCCCCGCGGTGGGCGCGATCCTGATGTCCGCCTCCACCATCGTGGTCGCCCTCAACGCCCAACTGCTGCGCCGGATCAACCTGGACCCGGGCCACCTGGCCCCCCTCGGCGCCCCCCGGCCGGAGGCTGCCCTTCAACCCGCGACCTCCTGATCGCGCCTCTTGGCGCGAACTCTGATATGAACCCTCAACCCTACGGGATCGACAAGGATGCCTACTCCGGCCCAGAGGAGATGTTCGACCTGGTACACCAGGTGCGCACACGTATCATCAGACCGCCGAGTAGCTGCCCCTGCCCTCCAACGCCGAGTAGAGGGTCTGGCGGCTCACGCCGAGGTCCTTGGCCACCCGCGCCTTGGGTACCCCAACCTCGATGCGCAACCGCGCGGCAGCGATCTCCTCAGCGGTGAGCCTTCGGGCCTTGCGGTACTTGCCCGCCGCCTTCGCGAGGGCTATCCCTTCGGCCTGACGCTCGCGGATGGCCTCGCGCTCGAGTTCGGCGAAGGCCGCGAAGACCGTCAGCATCGCGCGCCCTTCCTTGGTGGTCACGTTGAGCATGGGTGAGTCCAGGAACTCGATCGCCACGCCCTTGGCCGCGAACTCGTCCACGATCCGCAGCAGATCCCGAGTGTCACGGGCAAGCCGGTCGATCGACTTCACCCGAATGGTGTCCCCCGCCTGCGCGAACGCCATCAGCGTACGGAGCTTCTCGCGATCGGCGACATTCTTCCCAGAGACCTGCTCCTCGACCAGCACATCGACGCCAGCGAGCGCTTCACGTTGGCGCTCCAGGTTCTGATCCTTCGAGCTAACACGCGCATATCCGTACACCCGTCCACCCACATCTAGACCTTCCGTCGCATTCGTCAAAGTGTCGCATGCGAGGCTTAGGTTTACGGTCAGGCTGTGGCTTCGTTCGCTTGGTGGCGGGGTTTTTGCAGCGCTCCGTGGCGGTCTTGTTGCCGCGATCACGCAGGACTGGCTGCAGGTAGGTGTCGCGGTCTGAACCGAGAGGGGTGCGCCCGGTCGGGGCCGTTTGGATCGCTGCCGCTACGTCAGAGTCCGAAGGCTCCGCCGCTGACGAGGATCGCGATGCCGAGGCCGATGAGAACGATGGGGAAGAGGATGTGCTCCCAGCGTTCGAGCACTTCGGCGATCGGCGGCCGGGTGGCAACGAACTTGGCGACTACGACCAGGACCGCGACGAGCGCGAGGAAGACGATGCAGTAGGCGACCACTGCGAGAGGTTCCACGCTGAGGAAGACGGGGACATAGACGCCGATGTTGTCTCCGCCGTTGGCGAAGGTGACTCCTGCGACGGTCCACACGCCGACCTTCTTGCCGGCAACCTTGGCCTCGTCGTCATCGTCGTCATCGTCTCCGCGCCAGGCCTGCCATGCGGCCCAGAGGCCGAGGCCCAGAGGGATGAGACCGAAGTACGGGATGGCTGCCGAGGGCAGGAATGCTCCGGCACCGATGGTCACCAGGACCGCGGCACCGAGGATGCCGGCGAATCCGAGGTACTGGCCGGCCAGAATGCGGGCGGTAGTGCCGCGCTGGCCTGCCCCTCGCGCGAAGAAGAGGGAGAGCACGATGATGTCGTCGATGTTGGTCGCTGCGAACAGGCCCATCGCCTGCAAGACCGAGGTGAGGATCATGCGCCCTCCCCAGCTGCGTCGCATCCGGGAAGCGAGCAGGCGGGATCGATGCACGGGGCGTCTTCGTCCACTGCCAGGGTGGCATCGACCAGTGCCGTCAGCGCCTGCGCCAGGTGCGAATCGGCGATCTCATATCGTGTCCGACGACCCTCGGGCTCGGAGACGACGATCCCGCAATCGCGCAGGCATGCCAGGTGGTTGGACACGTTCGGGCGTGTCAGGTCCAGATCTCGGGCCAGTTCCGCCGGGTAAGCGGGATGGTCGAGCAGGGTCAAGATGATCCGGGATCGAGTGGGGTCGGCCAGTGCACGACCCAGGCGGTTCATCACGTCGAGACGCGAAGCAATAGTCAGCATGGACTGAACTATACCGCACGCACTGAACACTCGGTCACAGGCGTCAGCCCAGATCGCATGCCCGTAAGGGGAACCCCCACCGGACACCACCGCTACTTATCGAGAGGAACGACGGCACGCCTGGCGGGCTGTCCCGTAAGACCCGTCCGGTGAACTGTCCGGTGAAGGGAGGCTATATGACACACTGGGGAGCATGTCCCCCTTGAAGGTCGGCTATGCCCGAGTCTCCACCGACGAGCAGGACCTGACCGCGCAGCGTGACGGACTCGCGGCGTTCGGCGTCGATCCCAAGCGCATCTACGTCGATCACGGGCTCACGGGCCGCAACGCCGACCGTGAGGGCCTGCGGCAGGCGCTGGCTGCCTGTCGGGACGGCGATACGTTCGTGGTCACCAAGCTCGATCGGCTGGCGCGTTCAGTCCGTGATGCCCACCAGATCGCCGACGACCTCGCGGCGCGGGAAGTGAAGCTGAGCATCGCCGGATCGGTGTACGACCCGACCGACCCGATGGGGAAACTGTTGTTCAACGTGCTGGCGATGGTCGCCGAATTCGAAGCCGACCTCATCCGTGCCCGCACCCGCGAGGGGATGAAGGTCGCCAAGGCCAAGGGCCGGCTGCGCGGGAAGTCACCGAAACTCACCCCCCGGCAAGAAGCTCACCTCGTCCAGCTACATGCCGCCGACGAGCACACCGTGGGCGAGCTGGCCGAGCTGTTCAGCGTGGGCCGCTCCACGGTCTACCGCGCCCTTCAGCGCGCCGAGCGCGGGCGCGAGAACGCCTTGCAGTAGGTGCGTCGTGGACGCTCGAGCGCGGTGGCGAATCCTCAGGCTCCACGTCGAGGACCAGTTGCCCCTCGCGCGCTTAGCTCGCGAGACCGATGTAGGGCTGCGGACCCTGGAGCGCTGGCACGCCCGCTACCGCGCCGACGGCTACGCCGGACTGGAGACAGCCTCACGGGCGGACGCCGGCTCCCGCCGCCTTCCGCCCGACCTCGTCGACGTGATCCTGATCGGCATGCCCGGCCTGGAGAAGCAGTTCAGCCACTACCCCCATCACCCGCGGCAACTTCCGGCTCCTCGAACGCCTCTTCCCCCAGATCCAGCGGGTCCTGAAGATCAACGAACTCGACACCATCACCAACGACGTCATCGAAGCCGCACAGAGCACCCTGGTCATCGGTGTCACCTGACCCCGCCACGAAGCGACCGAAGAACCCCGCCATTCAGCAGACGAAGTCACAGTCAGGCTGGGAGCTGTTTCAGCCGTCCATGGAGTACACCCTGTTGGACGTCCGAGCAAGCGGCCAAGCGGCCCTCATCCCCTTGGGCGCCCATCAGGTGTGCTCGACTCTGCCGAAGGGCGTGTGGTTACTCAACTGCCCAGAGTCGGACGGGCGCCGCCGCCTGCCGACCACGTGATCTCCTCACCGATACGACCCGGACGTCCGCGAGTCACAGCCCAAGTTCGCTCACGACTGTGCGACGTTGTGGCGTTGTAGCTCGTGCCTCACCTCTACTTCGCGCGCGACCCTTCGCCGTTCGCCGTCAAGCCCCAAGGTTCCCGCGATGGAGGGCTCATCGACCTCAGCCCCGACGGCGCGCCGCATGAGATACTCATCGGACTCTCACAACGGAGGCCAAGAGTGTATATAGAGCGAGTTCAGGTGGAGGCCGAGGGCTTCCTTGCCAATCTCGACGTACAGTTCACCCCGGGCTTGAACGTGATCATTGGTGCTCGGGGAACAGGCAAGACCTCGCTCATAGAACTCATACGATATGCCTTGAATGCAGGGGCCTTCACTGCGGACGCCGCGGCTATCGGCAATCAACAGGCTCTGGCGGTCCTCGAAGGCGGAGCGGTCACCGTAACGGTGAACGACTCCGGTGTTCAATACGTGATCACCAGAACGTCGTCCGGGCACATTGCTTCATCCGGTGGGAGGTCATTCCCTTGTACGGTCCTGGCTCAAAACGAAGTCGAGGCGGTGGGTGCCCAAGCTGCAGGGCGACTTCACCTTCTGGACCGTTTCCGTCCCACGCGAGAAGGGACCGGACGCTCTCTTCTGGGACTCCAAACGGAGATTGAGAGTCTAACGCAGGAACTTCATGCAGCAATCCAAGAGGGAAGTCTGCTACGGGAACAGATTTCCTCCTTGGCTGCTGTACCGGAGGAACTAGCGGCCGCCCAGGCCGAGCAGCAGTCAATCCTAGCGGCGTCGCAGGCTACCGAGGCCGAGCGTTCGAGACTGCTTAAGCTGCAGGCTAGTACGGAAACCGCGGCACTTGAAGCAGCCACAATCGAGCAAGCAGTCCATGCGAGCCAGACACTCACCCGGACACTCTTTGCGGCCAAGGGCCAGACGGAGCAAGTGCTCCCGCCGGCTTCTTCTGCGAAACCGGATGTCATCTTAGGACCTGCCCGTGAGTGCTTGGCTGCAATCGATCGACATCTTGCCGCTGCCGAAAAACTGGCGAGCCAGATGATGGGCATTTTGACGGAAGCGCAGCACCGCTCCGCGGAACGTAGGCACGAAATTGACTCCCAGGGAAGGCAATTACGCCAATTGCTTAACTCAGTACAAGCAGGAGTCGGCTCGGCAACAAGGCGTGTTGCGGAATTGCAAGAACAACACGGACAGTTGATTGCGCTCAGGAAGCGTTTGAGTCAGCATACAGATGTATTTCAGAGGCTCTCGAAGCAGAGGGACGGACTGTACGAACAGTTAGACGATCTCCGTAGCAGAATCTTCAGTGAGAGACGAGAAGCGGCGGACCAACTGAATGCACGCCTACTTCCCCTAGTGAAGGTTTCTGTGACCCGATCTAGCTCCACCGCGGAATACGAATCTGCAATAATTGAGGCGCTCCGTGGTAGCGGCTTGCACTACAACACCCTGGCTCGCCTGATTGTGAGCGCTGTCTCGCCACTCGAATTAGCTTCTTGGGTAGAGCTGGGTCAACACATCAAGTTGGCAAATACGCTCGACGTCACACCAGACCGGGCTGCGGCAATAGTGGGCGCACTACGACGATCAGGTGTGAGCCGAATCGTATCCGCTGGCATTGACGATGGAGTTACTCTGTCCCTCTTGGATGGTCGGGACTACAAGACGAGTGACCGGCTATCGATCGGCCAGCGCTGTACGGTGGTCCTCCCCGTGCTTTTGGGGCATCATGGAGACCCGCTTCTCATCGACCAGCCCGAGGACCATCTTGATAACGCCTTTATTGCCTCGACCCTGGTGCCCGCACTGAGGAGGAGGACGTCGCCGGATCAGTTCATCTTTGCATCCCACAACGCAAATATCCCTGTACTCGGCAATGCGGACAGAATTATCGTGATGGATTCCGATGGTGACCGTGGCTACGTGAGACAGTCCGGCCCGCTCGACGCTCATGAAATAGTTCAGTCCGTGACTCAGATTATGGAAGGAGGTCCGGAGGCCTTTTCGGCTCGGGCACGCTTCTATGGCGCCCAGCTAGGACCGAGCATATGACCGTCGAACAGGCCCTCGTGCAGCTGAGGTCCACGCGAGCGGGTGAGCGGTTAAAAGGTGTAAGGCTTCTGGCTGAAGTGGGCGATGCAACCCTACTTCCGGAGATCAGGGCTCTCGCCAGGAATGAGTCGGACTCCTGGGTACTTCGAGCCCTGGAGGATATGTCGCGCCGCTGGCGGGACGAAACCGGGTCACTCGAACGTGGAGAGACGTGGATCAGCATTGCCGAGAACGAGGATTTGGAGGACGCTCGTGCGGAAGCAATTAGCGTGGTGACCAGGGTGCTCGTACATGAGAGTCGTGGCCTCCTCATGAGGATCGACGATTCGGCGAGAGAAGAGTTGGCAGACCATTTCGAGTCGAGTGAGACCGCTAGAGCAATCGATCGAATGCGAGCTTTTCTTCGGGTTGTCCACCAACTTCATGACGCAGCTGCGTCGCCACGCAACCGCGAGTTCGACCTCGGCGACTTCTTGGCCTCGGGTGCGCGCGACGCAGGCTACGGGGAGAATGAGGTCCTTACTGCGCGTAACGAGCCCGTCATTGTGTTTGGGGATCCTGATCTGCTCGAATTGGCATACGTTAACGTCATCAGGAATGCGGTAGAGGCCAGTGAGGGATCGGGGCGAAAAGTAGTTTGCACTTGCGGGCACACTGACTCGGATGTTTGGATAACAGTCCTAGATGAGGGCATTGGTTTGCCGACGGGATTTTCTGGGGCAGCGGAACCGGGTCAGACCACCAAGTCGAAGACTAATCACTTTGGCTGGGGACTGACTATAGCTCAAAGAGCTATCCACTCCCTCGGGGGGAGTCTAACCCTTAGGCCGCGAGATGGAGGAGGAACGGCATGCGAGATCCGCTGGACAATGACTTCAGATCCGACTTCTGGAGAGTCCTATTAGTGGAAGACGAAGACGCCAGTGCCGCTCGAACATCGCGCTGGCTTCAGAATATCGTGCCAGGATGCAACGTCTCTTTTGCAAGAAGTCACAGCACGGCCGTGAGGAACTTGGAGACGGAGTAATTCGATCTAGTCTTGTGCGATCTGCGCATTCCAGCCCACGATCAGGGTTTAGGTGCTGACGAGGCGCACGGCCTTGCGGTGCATGCTGCCGCTCGTCTAACACAGCCAGGCACCCCATTGATATTCCTCACGAATTTTGCTACCAGGAGAAACGTTAAGGATGCTCTTTCGCAAGGCGGGGTCGGTGAGCTGTTCGGAGTAATCAACTTTCCGATAGTTCAGCTCGCCGAAAAGGACATGCCAGGCGAAGCGGAAGGCCTCGTGAAGAGGATGGTCGACGCGCTCTTGGATGTGCGGAGTCGTTGCGAAGTCGATGCACGGCCTGGCAATGAGGACCAAGCCATGTTGGTCCGTGCTACACAGATCTATGCGCGACGCATCGGCGCGGATCGCGCTGAGGTGCAGTTTCTGTCCGGCTTGTCGGGCGCAGCAACCGCGCGCGTGTCTTTCACCGAAGGGGAAATCTCTCGGGGTCACTGCTTCGTTAAGGTCTTGCCGTCAGGCGTCGGCTTAGCGGAGCTCACCCGATATGAGATACACGTCGCTGGGAGGCTCCGACCCGGGTCGTTTGCACCAGCTATGTCTCCCATCGTTCACGGATTGAGGGGCAGAGTGGCCCTATTTTCGACGCTTGCCGATAGCCGAAGCCGATCCCTCTTCCAGCTCTTGAACTCGGATCCTTCCGTGGCAGCGGCTACACTTGGGCCTTTGCGTGAAGCCACTGGGCCTTGGGGTAGTAGTGGTGAGAAGCGAAGGGTGGCCTTAAGTGATCTGCGCGCCGAGCGTGTGAGTAATGAAAAGTTGGCCATGAAGAAATTGCAACCATTCAGGGATCAAATCGATGCACTTCTTGCAGAGGAAGAGATAGACGTCGAGATGGACATTTGGCCCCAACACGGCGATCTACATGGCGAGAACGTGTTGATCGACAGGCGTGGCAACCCGGTGATGATCGATTTCGGTGATTGTGGAGAGTCGCCATCTTGCCTGGATCCGGTCACCCTTGAGATGAGCGTTCTGTTTCACAAAGACCGGCCGGGGGATCTTGAGTGGTTGAGTCGAGAGGTTTGCGCTGAGTGGCCTGACGCGGGGCGCTTCGCTGCGGCGTCTCCATACCCAGAGTTCATCCTGGCTTGTCGTGCTTGGGCGAATAGTGTTGCAAATGCGCGAGCTTGCGCTGCCGTCGCTTATGCACACGCTATGCGACAGCTGAAGTACCCAGATGTTGAGCCTTGGCAAGCACTTGCGGTGGCCAGTAGCGCTCTTCGAGAAGTTCGCGGATTCAGCGGGTGAAGTCCGGTTGGTACGCTGCTGGATGATGCCGTCCGTACGAGTGTGCTTCTGAGGTCGGGTGTGCGGGATCGTGGAGAACGGGTTCGAGAAGGGGCGTTAGTCCACGAGCGACGTCGTTGAGGTTTCGAACACCTTCGCGTTCAGAACTTCCTGTATTGGCCGCCCTGTGGGGGAAGGTGGCCTTCAGGCTGGACCCCTCATGCGCGCTCGACCATGCCGCACTGCGCGCGGTGGCCGGCCGCGCGTTAGCTCTCCCGTGCCCGAGAGATCGAATGGACATGCCGCGTCAAGTGCTTCTCCTAGCCCGGGCGGAGCTTCCGGCGTCCAGCTACACCCCTCCGCCAAGAGGCTTCCGGGGAAGTGCTGCCCCGACGGTCACGGTGGGTCGGTGTGGCGCCAGATAGTCAAGGATGACTCTCATCGCGTCAATCGCTTCCCGCGCGTCCGGCTGTTCGACTCTCGTGCCGCCCTCGTGTACGGCGGTATTGCGCTTCTCGAAGAGAGCTTTACCGGCCATCGCCACATCTCTGGGGGCGCCGGCCAACCGACGCTTCACACCGGGCCCACCTTCGCCGCAGGCCATTTCGACGGCAAGACGGGCGGAGAGCACGGCCTCGCGGTAGTGCCCCCTCTCGAAATGACTGCGCGCCGTCCTATGGTGCGCATCCGCAGGAGATTCCTCTTTCAGGACGCGGAATGCGTCTCGGTAAGCCGTATCCGGTGTTGGCCCGAGCAGATACGTGAGCTCGGGGCCGTCCTTGAACAGGAGCAAGTCGTAGGAGTCCACGGCCGTCCCTCCAGAGACCAACACGTAGTCGTGATATCCGTCCTTCTCATAGAGATTCGGCATGTGTTCGCGCGCGCCCGTGAAAGTCGGGCTGGCAAGAAAGGTGGCCAAGTGGTTTTGTGACTTCCCGTACATCTCCACCTTGCGGCCGGTCGACTTCTGCCGGAGTCGGACGCCGAGACCCCCGCTCTCGCTGGGGTACTCCTCGATGTAGCACCAGACGGAGACGGGTGGCGAGGTGGCGCCTGTCGTGATGATGTGCACCGTCACAGAGAACTCGTCGTCGAACCAAACAGAGATCTCCTGAGCGTTCTGCCTGAAGATCGGTGCGACGATGGCGACATGCTCATGGCGACTGCGAGGCTCGATGAGCCCGCCGCCGTGGGCATGGCAGTCCTGAAGTAGGTTCGACAGTGGCGGAACATACTGGTGCAGGGGTTCGCCACTGAGGATGCGCACCCTTCGCCGGGTTCGCTTCTCGCGAAGGCAGATGTCGGGTACTCCGCCAGGACGTTCGAATCGCTCTACGTAGCACTTGATCGTGCCCCACCTCTGAGCGCTTCGAGCCGCGACCTTCGCGGCGTGTGTCGCTCGACGCGCCTTCGAACTGGGAGAGGTCATTCTGGCGTCCTTCCGCGCATATGGCACCGATCGGCCTGGCGCTCGCGCCACCCTGCCGCATCGTCAGTGCTGTGACGACTTCTTCTCCACATGAGTGTCAATCAAGAATCCGGCGACCGCAAAGCCGGCGTTGACGGCGAGCTTCGCATGCCTCGGCGCTGGCCGGACTGACCCGCTTGCTCTTCCCATGGGCATCGCTAAGAGTGTTGCGCATGGCGGCGAGCCCACCAACAACTGTCGTGACACCCGTGAGGATCTGCTTGATGATCTGCTCACTGTGCTGATCCGGGGCAATCTCCATGGATGAAGCCGCTGCCTTGTACAGCCTTGCTAGATCCCAGCCGTCCTCATAAATTGCGTTGCGCTCGTCACATATGTGCTTACAGATGCTCTCCAGCATCGTGCGAGTGGCGGTGATGGCTCCCTCACGATCGGTGTCTACCTTGTCCAGGGCGGCCTGCCAGGCTCTGGTCACCGCGGTCCAATCAGTCAACTTGGCCAACGCCTTGCCGGCCGCCGTTGCGCCCGGAACGGTGTCCTCAAGGAGCATCGCGCGAAGGGCCGACCTGTCCTCCATCGAAGGTATGCCGTATTTGCAGTAACCGTCGTAGTCGCACAGCGCTAGCAGAAAGCTTCGTTGATCCGCCGGGCTGAGTGCGTTGACACCATCCTGGAAGACTTGCCACCGTGAGGCGGCGCCGCCTCCCCAGCCTTGGTAGGGGCCGAGCGCGTCAGTGTGCTCAGCAAACAGGTCGTGCAGTTCGGGCCCACTGAAGCCGGTGTCTCGGGCGAACATGTCCGTCGCCTTCTTCAGGACCCGGAACGGCAAGCCACTGCCGGAAGAGGTCGTCACGTCAGGATCGTGTGTCACGCATACTGGATCGCGGCGGCCGATGAGTCAACTTCTCGACGCCTCCCGAGACTTCCGCTCATGCCGCGCTCCGTCAGTGCCATTCGGTGAGTAGAGCCGCGGCGTCCTGGTAGTTCGCGGTGCCGGAGGCGAGTGCAATGACCAGGTTGTAGGCGTCTTCGTCGGGTGCTTCGAGGTTGACGTTG
>NZ_SDMQ01000016.1 GCF_004324755.1 Propioniciclava sinopodophylli | reverse complement strand
ACTTACGAGGTGACCCTTCGACGCGGTGGACGGCGACTTCAGCAATTACCATCCTCCCTGCTCAGAACGGTCACCTCGCCCCATGCCACGCCCACACCCGCCACGACACCGGTGGATCAGGGATCAGTGGTCGTGCCTTTCTGGGTGGCTCGCTGTTCATGATACGAAACGTCCCCAAGCGGCCCGCGTATTCCCACGGCTCGGCGCGGAGCCGAGCGTGCCCCCGGCGGGATTCGAACCCGCACTCGGGCGGGTTTAAGCCGCCTGCCTCTGCCGTTGGGCTACGGGGGCCGGCCGGGTGGACGCCCCCGGACGCGGTGCGTGCGAGTCTAGACCGGAGGCAAGCCCTCGGCGGAGCGAACCCAAGCCCTCGGCGGAGCGAACCCAAGCCCTCGGCGCAGGTCAGCCCAGCAACCCCGCCACGATGCCGTCGAGGATGTCGGACTCGCTCACGGTCAGGTCGACGCCCATCCGGGTGGCGATGCGGTGGCAGATCAGGGCCCCGGCGCAGATGACGTCCGCGCGCCCCGGCACCATGGTCGGGATCTCCAGCACCTGCGCGACCGGCAGAGCCAGCAGCCGGCCCGACAGCTCGCCCAGCGCCTCGCGGGGGACGACCGAGCCGTGCACGCGCGCGCGGTCGTAGGCCGGCAGCCCCTGCACGATCGCGGACAGCGAGGTCGCGGTGCCGCCCACCCCGAGCCAGCTACGCGCGGAGTCGAAGTCGACGCCGGAGGCGTCCAGCAGGTCGTCGATGAACTCGCCGGCCTCGGCGACCTCGTCCAGCGATGGCGGGTCGGAGGCGAGGATCCGCTCGCGCAGCCGCACCGAGCCCATGTCCAGGGAGACGCCCTTCACCGGACGCCCCGCCTGCCCGAGCACCAGCTCGGTGGAGCCGCCTCCGATGTCCATGACGAGCGTGGGCGCCTCGGCGTCCGGGGCTGCGCCGAGCGCGCCCGCGAACGAGAGCTGGGCTTCCTCGTCGCCCGGGATCACTTCCGGCGTCACGCCCAGCCGCTCGCGGACGCCCGCGTCGAAGGCCTCGCGGTTGCCGGCGTCCCGGGCGGCCGACGTCGCGACGAAGCGCACCCGCCCCACCCCGTGGCGGGCCAGCGCGGCCGCGTACTCGTCGCACGCGGCGAACGTGCGGACGAGGGCGTCCGGGTGGAACTCGCCGGTGGCGTCCACGCCCTGCCCCAGCCGGGTGATGCGCAGGTCGCGCTCCAACTCTCGGGAGCCGCGGCCGTCTGCCTCAGCGACCAGCAGCCGGATCGAGTTGGTGCCGCAGTCGATGGCGGCCACGCGCGCGGAGGTGGCGTCCCGGCTCATGCGCGGTCCTCCAGGCAGGGACGCTCCCAGAACGCGCCCAGCGCCTCGACCGTCTCGTCGCCGAGCGGGTTGACGCCGGGGCCGGCGGCCAACGCATGGCCGGCCAGCACGTGGAGGCACTTCACACGGGTGGGCATGCCGCCGGCGGAGATCCCGTCGATCTCGGGCACGTCCCCCAGGGCAGAGCGGTCGGCGAGGTATGCGTCGTGGGCGGCCCGGTAGCCGGCGGCCAGTGCCTCGTCGGTGCCGAGGCGTTCGGTCATCTCGGCCATCAGGCCGGACGCCTCGAGCGTCGAGCACGCCGACGTGGCGCGTGGACAGGTCAGGTAGTACGTGGTCGGGAACGGCGTGCCGTCGGGCAGCCGCGGTTCGGTGGCTACGACGCCGGGCTTGCCGCAGGGGCAGCGCCAGGCGATGCCGGCGATGCCGCGGGGTTCGCGTCCGAGCTGGGCCGCGAGGGCGGCGACGTCGGCGTCCGAGGCGGGTTCGAGTGCGGGCACGGCGGCCACCCTACCCGCGGCGCAACCCCGCGGTCGCGCTCAGCGACCGGCCGGCTGGGCTGCGGCGTCGGCGGCCGCCGCCGGATCGACGGCGGCGCCGTTGGGCGATTCAGCGTTGACGAGGGGATCCGTCTGGGCGGGAGCCTCGTCGGCGTGACGCATGGAGGTGGCGAGCTTGTCCCACCAGCGGGCGGCCAGGTCGTTCGTCTCGGACGCCCCGACGCCCTCGATCTCGTTGGTGCCCGACATGACCTCGCCGTTGGCGTCGACGACGCGGTATCCGACCTCGCCGGGCATGACCCAGCCGAGCCGCTCGCGCGCCTGGGTCCGGACGTAGGCGGGGTCGCTCCAGCGCTCAAGGTCGCTCTCGAGCTGGGCGACGCGCTCGGTCTGGAGCTCGATCTGCGCGGTGGCCGCCGCGAGCTCCTGGCTCTGGACGAGCCACACGCGCAGCGAGCTGGCGAACGAGAGGCCGAGCACGGCCAGCACGCCGAACAGCACCAGCGCCCGGCGGGTGAAGCCGAAGTTGTTCTTCGGACGCGGCAGGCGCGCGGCGGCGCGGGCGAGCGCGGAGTTGCGGATCGGTGCGGACGCCGCGGGCTTCGCGCCGGTCGTGGTGTCGGACGCCGAAGACCGGGTGCGCTTCGTCGACCGTCCGCGGCCGGACGGCTGACGGTTCAGCCGGTTCTCTCGCACTGGTCGGGCGCCTCTCGTCGGGGAATGTCGAGGTTGCCCTCCAGCGTAGGCGCCGGGAGGACCCGCTCGTGGGTCCGACACTCGTGGCCCACGGCGTCCGACCATGGAATGCCGCACGGCCGGCCCCTCACGAGGAGGGACCGGCCGTCGCGTGGGCCCGCTCCCGGAGGAGCGAACGGCAGCGAACCTCGAAGGGTCAGCCCTTGAAGCGCGGGAAGGCGGAGCGGCCGGCGTAGACGGCGGCGTCCTCCAGGGTCTCCTCGATGCGGAGGAGCTGGTTGTACTTCGCGACGCGGTCGGAGCGGGCCGGGGCACCGGTCTTGATCTGGCCGCAGTTGGTGGCGACGGCCAGGTCGGCGATGGTCGTGTCCTCGGTCTCACCGGAGCGGTGCGACATCATGCACTTGTACCCGTTGCGGTGGGCGAGCTCGACGGCGTCCAGGGTCTCGGTCAGGGTGCCGATCTGGTTCACCTTCACCAGCAGCGCGTTGGCGGTGTTGGTGTCGATGCCCCGCTGGAGGCGCTCGGGGTTGGTGACGAACAGGTCGTCGCCGACCAGCTGGACCTTGTCACCGATGGCCTCGGTGATCTTCTTCCAGCCCTCCCAGTCCTCCTCGTTCAGCGGGTCCTCGATGGAGACCAGCGGGTAGGCGTCGACCCACTCGGCGTAGATGGCAATCATGTCGTCGGCGGACTTGCTCTCGCCCTCGAACGTGTAGACGCCGTTCTCCTCGAACTCGGAGGCGGCGACGTCGAGCGCAAGGGCCACGTCGGTGCCGGGCTCGTAGCCGGCCTTCTTGATGGCCTCGATGATCAGGTCGAGGGCGGCGCGGTTGGACTCGAGGTTCGGGGCGAAGCCGCCCTCATCGCCGAGGCCGGTTGAGAGGCCCTTCTCCTTCAGCACGGACTTGAGGTTGTGGTAGACCTCGGCGCCCATCTGGACGGCGTCGGCGAAGGTCTCCGCACCGATCGGGGCGATCATGAACTCCTGGATGTCGACGTTGGAGTCCGCGTGGGCGCCACCGTTGAGGATGTTCATCATCGGGACGGGCAGGACGTGCGCGTTCGGGCCGCCGACGTAACGGAACAGCGGCAGGCCGGCCGACTCGGCGGCGGCGTGGGCGATGGCCATCGAGACGCCAAGGATGGCGTTCGCGCCGAGCTTGCCCTTGTTGTCGGTGCCGTCGAGCTCGAGCATGGCGGCGTCGATCTCGCGCTGGTCGGTGGCGTCGAAGCCGATGATCTCCTCGGCGATCGCCTCGTTGACGTTCTCGACGGCCTTCAGGACGCCCTTGCCCAGGTAACGGCCCTTGTCGCCGTCACGAAGCTCGACGGCCTCGAACTGGCCGGTGGAGGCGCCGGAAGGGACGGCCGCGCGACCCTGGGCGTCATCGTCGAGGAGGACCTCGACCTCGACGGTGGGGTTGCCGCGCGAATCAAGAATCTCGCGGGCGGTGACGATGTCGATGAGTGCCACGGTGACTTGCCTTTCGTCGAAGTGTGACTGCACGTGCAGCCTATCGCCCACGCCACCGGCCCGTCCCTCGCAATTGCCCGATTGCCACCTCCGCCGAGGGCTTGAGTTCGTTCCGCCGAGGGCTTGGGTTCGTTCCGCCGAGGGCTTGGGTTCGTTCCGCCGAGGGCTTGGGTTCGTTCCGCCGAGGGCTCCGCTCCCCTCAACGCCGGTGACGTGGCTTGCGGTAGTCGTGGGCCTCGGGGCACATGCGGTGCTCGACAACCACGTCCCCGATGAGTGCCCTGATCGAGGCAGCAACCGCACCCGGCGTGTGGACGTCCTCGCTGCCCCAGCGCACGACGCGTAGCCCCATCGCCTCGAACCGTCCCTGCCTGTCCTGTTGGCGTGCCAGCACCTGCTCGACGGTCTCCCCGGGAGCCAGGAGCGTCGAGTACTTCCAGGCACCGTCGAATTCGCCCACCACTCCCCACTGCCGCCACAGGAAGTCGGGACGCCCCGCAAAGCCATCGGCATCGAACAGGTTGACCTGTAGCTCGGGCAGGGGTACCCCCTGCTGCAGCATGATCGCCCGTACCTGCGACTCGTACGGTGACTCACTCCGGGCGTCCGCCCGACGCACGGCCTCGGAGGAGTGGCGACAACCGCGTCCACCGCTGACCTCGCGTAGCAGTTCCGGGCGTGACGCGCCGAGCCGCAGCGCGGCGTCCGCAAGTGCCAGCGCCGGACCGAAGTAGGTGCGCCGCATCAGGTCGGCCGCCGTGCGGGCCAGCGTCGTCACCGGCAGGCCATCGAGAACGGTCGTGTGGGGCGGCACCTTGGGCGTCTTGTAGACGTGCGCCAGCCGGCGGATCTGCCCGCTGCCACCCCCCGAATACAGGAGGTGCACCTTCTCCAGGTCGGCGTGGAACAGCGGCAACCCGTGCAACACCGCCGCGGAGTGGCGCGTAAACCACGACGTCGTGCCGAGGTGCGGGACTGCCGCGCGCATTCGCTCGCGATGCAACTCACGTTCGTCCTCGGGCGGGTCATCGAGCAGGACGCCGCGGCGCAGCTGGAGTTGTGGTGCCGGCACGGTCGGAAGGTCGTTCACAGGGATCAACGTGTGCATGCGCGGACAATGGGCGGTTCGTGACCACTTGGGGCACTCGTTTCGGAGCCCTGTGGACAAGTCGGTCCGGCTCGTTCGGGCTGCTGGGGACAACCCAAGCCCTCGGCGGACTGAACCCAAGCCCTCGGCGGACTGGACCCAAGCCCTCGGCGGACTGGACCCAAGCCCTCGGCGGGTCTAGGCGGAGCCCTCGGCGGAGCGGAGGTCGGCCTCGAGCGCGCGGACGGCGTCGCGGAGGGCCTGGTCGGCGTCCACGCCGGACGCCTGCGCCCGGGCCACCAGCGCCACGAGCGACTCCCCCACCTCGGACGCCGTGACGGGCTCGTCCGGGAGTGACACATCGACGCCGTGGGAGCGGGCCCGGGAGACGACCTTCATCGTGCGGGCAAGGGCGTCCAGCGGAGGGATGCCGTCGAGGGCGGACGTGCGGCCCTTCTCGGCGCGCTTGCGGGCCTCCCACGAGCCCATCAGGTCGTCGGGCACGTCGCCGTCGCCGAAGACGTACGGGTGGCGGGCGACGAGCTTGTCGGCGATGCCGCGCGCGACGTCCTCGATCGAGAAGCGCCCCTCGGTGCGGGCGATCTCGGCGTGGAAGACGACCTGCAGCAGCAGGTCGCCGAGCTCCTCGCACAGGTGGTCGTCCGAACCGGTCTCGATCGCCTCGACGACCTCGGCGGCCTCCTCGACCAGGTAGGTGACCAGCGAGCGGTGGGTCTGCTCGGCGTCCCACGGGCAGCCGACGCGCAGCGCCGTCATCACGTCGAGAAGGCGCTCGACCTCGGGGTGGGTCACCGGGCGGGGCGGATCAGGCGTTCGCCGCGGTCGCCGCGTTCGAGAGAGGGGCGTCTGCGATGGTGACGCCCGCGGCGTCCCAACGGCCGTAGCGGGGGTTGACCTCGATGTCGAGCTTGTTCAGCTCCTCGATGTACTTCTGCTCGCCCAGCTCGTCCAGCAGCACGTAGGTGGTGCCCACGGCCTCGCCCCACGGGGCGCCGGCCTCGGTGGCGGACACGGCGGCGGCGAGCTGGTTCTGGCCGACGACGGCGGTGCGGTCGGCGACAGAGACGGCAGTGCCGCTCGCGGCCGCGATCTGGCGGGACGCCTCGCCGAGAACCAGGTCGTACGTTGCCTGCTTCAACGCGATGGCCGGGTCCGTGCCGGTCGCCTCGACGATGCTGCGGGCCACGCCCCGGACGGTCGAGTCGGCGATGCGTACGCCGCCGACCGTGGCCGCATCGGCGGGGTCGCCCGCGCAGCCGGTGAGGGCCAGGGCCGCCACGGCGACACCGGCGGACAGGACGCGCACTGTCTTGTTCATCTGCTCGTGCTCCTTGAGGACGATCGGCTTCAGGGCGATCCTAGCCCTCCGGGACGAACAGCGCCGTCACGGCCAGAGTCGCCCACTCGAGCAGGGCGGCGTCCTTGATCGGCTGGCCGGCGATGGGCGCGGTCATCGGTCGTGGCAGGAACAACTGATGGGTCTGGCGGTTGACCCGCGAGCCCGGGTAGAGGCGCTGGCGGCGCAGGTCGCGCGACTCGGGGAGCACCGCCGGGGAGAACCGGATCATGGTCCCGGCCGAGAGCACCTCGGTGATGCCGACCGAGCGGCACAGCATCCGGAAGCGGGTGACGGCGAACAGGTTCTCCACCTGTTCGGGCAGCTCGCCGTAGCGGTCGAGCAGCTCGGCGCGCACCGCGTCCAGCTCACCCTCCTCGCGCACGGACGCCATCCGCTTGTACATCTCCAGCCGCAGGCGCTCGGACTCCACATAGTCGGTGGGCAGGTGCGCGTCGACGGCCAGCTCGATCTTCATCTCGGGCTCTGGCTCGGTCGTCTCGCCACGGAAGTCGGAGACCGCCTCGCCGACCAACCGGATGTAGAGGTCGAACCCGACGTCGGCGATGTGGCCCGACTGCTCCTCCCCCAGCAGGTTGCCGGCGCCGCGGATCTCCAGGTCCTTCATCGCGATGGCCATGCCGGCGCCCAGGTCGGTGTGCGCGGCCATCGTCGCGAGGCGGTCGTGGGCGGTGTCGGTGAGTGGCTTCTCCGGCGGGTAGAGGAAGTAGGCGTACCCGCGCTCCCGGCCGCGCCCCACGCGTCCGCGCAGCTGGTGCAGCTGCGAGAGCCCCAGCAGGTCGGCGCGCTCGATGATCAGGGTGTTGGCCGAGGAGATGTCCAGACCGGCCTCGACGATCGTGGTGCACACGAGCACGTCGGCCTCGCGCTCCCAGAAGTCGACCATCACCTTCTCCAGGGTGGTCTCGTTCATCTGGCCGTGCGCGACGGCGACGCGCGCCTCGGGCACCAGGTCGCGGAGGTGCGCGGCCGCCTTCTCGATCGTCTGCACCCGGTTGTGGATGTAGAAGACCTGGCCCTCGCGCGCCAGCTCGCGCCGGATCGCCGCCCGCACCTGGTTGTCGTCGCTGGGCCCGGCGAACGTGAGCACGGGGTGGCGCTCCTCCGGCGGGGTGGCGATGACCGACATCTCGCGGATGCCCGTGATCGCCATCTCCAGCGTGCGCGGGATCGGGGTCGCCGACATCGCCAGCACGTCGACGTTGAGCCGCAGCTTCTTCAGCGCCTCCTTGTGGTCGACGCCGAAGCGCTGCTCCTCGTCGATGATGACCAGGCCGAGGTCCTTGAACTGCACCTCGTTGGAGAACAGGCGGTGCGTGCCGACGACGACGTCGACCGAGCCGTCGGCGATGCCCTCGATGGTCTTCTTCGACTCCGCGGCCGTCTGGAAGCGCGACAACGCCGCGACCGACACGGGGAAGCCCGCGTACCGGTTGGCGAACGTCGCGAAGTGCTGCTGCACCAACAGGGTCGTCGGCACGAGGATCGCCACCTGCTTCCCGTCCATGACGGCCTTGAACGCGGCGCGGACGGCGATCTCGGTCTTGCCGTAGCCGACGTCGCCGCAGATGAGGCGGTCCATGGGCACGAGCTGCTCCATGTCGCGCTTGACCTCGGTGATCGCCGCCATCTGGTCGGGGGTCTCCACGTAGGTGAAGTTGTCCTCCAGCTCGCGCTGCCATGGCGAGTCCGGCCCGAACGCGTGGCCCTGGGACGCCTGGCGGGCGGCGTACAACTTGATCAACTCGGCAGCGATCTCGCGGACGGCCTTGCGGGCGCGCGCCTTGCGCTTGTTCCAGTCGGCGCCGCCCATCCGGTCCAAGGAGGGGGCCTCGCCGCCGACGTAGCGGGTGATCTGGTCGAGGGAGTCCATCGGGACGAACAGGCGGTCGCCCGGCTGCCCCCGCTTCGAGCTGGCGTACTCGATGACGAGGTACTCGCGCGTCGCGTTCTGGATCGTCCGGGTGACCATTTCCACGTAACGCCCCACGCCGTGCGCGTCGTGGACGACGAAGTCGCCGGGCCTGAGCTCCAGCGGGTCGATGGCCTTCTTGCGCCGCGCGGGCATCTTCGGCTCGGTCCGCTCGGCCCCGCCCTTGATGCCGGCGAGGTCGCCGGAGGTGAACACGCGCAGGTTCACGGCGTCCAGCCGGAAGCCGTGCGGCAGGTCGGCGACGACGATGGACGCCCGCCCCGCGAGGTCGTGCTCGGCCAGCACCTCGCCCAGGCGCTGGGCGCGACCCTCGGCGTCCGCCACCAGGACGGTGGTGAAGCCGGACGCCACGGCCTCGGCGATGGCGGCCACGGCCGCCTCCAGGTCGCCGCGGAACGGCTCGTTCTCCTCGGCGACGATGTGGCGCGACTCCGGATCCTCGGCGAAGGCGGACAGCGTCCACCACGCGAGGCCGCGGCCCAGGGCGTCCGACCGGACGTCGGCGAGCTGGCGGTAGGCGGACGCCGCGAGGTCGATCGGCGCTCTGCCGCCCTCGGCTGCGGCCGACCACGAGGCGGCGAGGAACTCCTGCGACGTGGCGTGCAGTTCGAGGGCGCGGGCGCGCACCTTCTCGGGGTCGCTGACGAGCACGGTCGTGTCCGCGGGCAGCACGTCGACGAGCAGTTCGAGGCGGTCGACGAGCGCGGGGGCGAGCGCCTCCATGCCGTCGACGGCGTGGCCGTCGGCGATGCGGGTGAACAGCTCGCGCATCTGGTCGGGGACGCCCGCGCGGATGGCGTGCGCAGCGGCCCGCTCGCGGACCTGCGGGGTCAGCAGCATTTCGCGGCAAGGGTCGGCGGTGACGGCCGGGAGGGTCCCGTCGAGCGAGCGCTGGTCGGCGATCGCGAAGGGGCGGATCTCCTCGACGGTGTCGCCGAAGAAGTCGATGCGGACGGGGTGCTCCAGCGTCGGGGGGAACACGTCGATGATGCCGCCGCGGACGGCGAACTCACCCCGCCGCTCGACGAGGTCGACGCGCACGTAGGCGGCTCCGACGAGCTGGTGGGCGAGGTCGTCGACGTCGTGGTCCTCGCCGACGGCGACGGTGACGGGCAACAGCTCGCCGAGCCCGGCCACCTGCGGCTGCAGCACGGCGCGGACGGGAGCCACGATCACGCGCGGTGAGGGCTGGGGGGCGTTGCCGGCGAGGCGACGCAGCACGGCCAAGCGGCGTCCGACGGTGTCGGAGCGGGGCGAGAGCCGCTCGTGCGGGAGGGTCTCCCAGGCCGGGTAGTAGGCGACCGACTCGCGGCCCAGCACGGACGCCAGCGTGTCGCGCACCGTCTCGGCCTCGCGGTAGGTCGACGTCACCAGCAGCAGCGGCTTGTCCGCGCGCTCGCTCAGCGCCGCCGCGACGAGGGGGCGCAGCGCGGCGGGACAGGTGACGTCGAGGGTCGGCTCCGTACCCGCGCGCGCAGCATCGACGAGCTCGGCGACGACGGGTTCGGAGGCGACGAGCTCGATCAGCTCGGCAAGATCCACGCCGGACAGTGTACGGCGGAGGCGGGATCGCTTGACGTAGCGCCATCTGGACCACAGGACCGGAGACCTGCGGCAGCCGGAATCCCCCTGACAAGGGAGGTTCCCGCGTGTGCCTGTCGACCCCAACTCCTGGTGTGGTCCAGATGGCGCTACGTTTTTCCATACCCTGCCCGAGGACCCTCTGGAACTGGGCCGGGTCCTCGGCATCGCCGCCCCGACGGTAGCCTGTCGGGCGTCAACCGCCGTCACACCGGAGGCATCCATGGCGCACCACTACGACCTGTTCGTCGTCGGAGGGGGCTCGGCCCTGTCCCCCTTCCGGGCGGCGGCGCTGCTGACCCGCCTCCGGGAGGCCGCACCGCAGGTCACCGGCGTCACCGCGAGCCACGTCCACCTCGTGGCGACCGAGGACGAGCTGCCGGGCGAGGCCGCCGAAGCCCTCACCAGCATCCTGACCTACGGCGAGCCGGCCCCCGAGGTCGCCCCGTCGGCCTCGACTGCCACGGTCGTCGTCGCGCCGCGCCTGGGCACCATCTCGCCGTGGGCGTCCAAGGCGACCGACATCGCCCACAACTGCGGCATCGACGTGCACCGCGTGGAGCGCGTGACCGAGTACACCCTCGCGCTGGACGCCCCCCTGTCCGACGCGGAGTGGGACGCCTGCGCCGCGATCCTGCACGACCGGATGACCGAGTCGGTCCTGGACAGCCGCGAGGCCGCCACCGAGGTCTTCGCCGAGAAGGACGCCGAGCCGATGGTGCACGTCGACGTGCTTGGCCACGGCCGGGAGGCCCTGGTCGAGGCCAACACGGCGTTCGGCCTGGCCCTGAGCGAGGACGAGATCGACTACCTCGTCGACGCCTTCACCGGCCTGGACCGCAACCCCACCGACGTCGAGCTGATGATGTTCGCGCAGGCGAACTCCGAGCACTGCCGCCACAAGATCTTCAACGCCGACTTCGTCATCGATGGCGTCCCGCAGGACTCCTCGCTGTTCGGCATGATCCGGCACACCGAGCGCGTCGCGGGCGGGCTGGCGAACGGCACGATCGTCGCCTACAAGGACAACTCCTCGATCATGGCCGGCGGCCAGGCCACCCGGTTCGTGCCCGAGCCGGACGCCGCCTACGCGGCCCCCGCGCCGTATGCCGAGCGCCCGGGCGAGGTGCACGTGCTGATGAAGGTTGAGACCCACAACCATCCGACGGCGATCTCGCCGTTCCCGGGGGCGGCGACCGGCTCCGGCGGCGAGATCCGCGACGAGGGCGCGACCGGCCGCGGTTCGCAGCCCAAGGCAGGCCTGTCGGGCTTCGTCGTGTCGAACCTCAACCTGCCCGGAACCGAGGAGCCGTGGGAGGCCGAGCAGTATGGTGCCCCGGCGCACATCGCCTCCCCGCTCGAGATCATGACCGACGCCCCGCTGGGCGCCGCCGCGTTCAACAACGAGTTCGGACGCCCCGGGCTCGGCGGGTTCTTCCGCGTCTACGAGCAGACGGTGGACGGCGTCCGCCGCGGCTACCACAAGCCGATCATGAGCGCCGGCGGCCTGGGCGCGATCAGCGCCGAGCAGACCGAGAAGGTCGTGTTCGGGGAGGGCTCGCTGCTGATCCAGCTGGGCGGGCCGGGCATGCGCATCGGCATGGGTGGCGGCGCCGCCAGCTCGATGGCGGCCGGCACCAACGCGGCCGAGCTCGACTTCGACTCGGTGCAGCGCGGCAACCCCGAGATGGAGCGGCGCGCGCAGGAGGTCATCAACGCGTGCTGGGCGCTCGGGGCCGACAACCCGATCCTCGCGATCCACGACGTGGGCGCCGGCGGCCTGTCGAACGCGTTCCCCGAGCTGGTCAACGACGCCGGCATGGGTGCCCGCTTCGACCTGGACGCGGTGCCACTGGAGGAGTCCGGGCTCGCGCCCAAGGAGATCTGGTGTAACGAGAGCCAGGAGCGCTACGTGCTGGCGATCGCGCCCGAGTCCCTGGAGCGGTTCCGCGCCATCTGCGCGCGCGAGCGCGCCCCGTTCGCCGTGGTCGGGCGGGCGTTCGACGACGGCGAGCTCGTGGTGGCCGAGGACGCCATCGCCGGCGGCCCCGGCGACGACCCGGCCGTCGACATGCCGCTGTTCACCCTGCTCGGCAAGCCGCCGAAGATGACGCGCGACGTGACCCGGGTCGAGCGGTCGGCGCCCGCGCTGGACCTCGCCCGGTTCAACGACGCCGACGCCGTGCGCGAGGCCGCCTACGCCGTGCTGCGGCACCCGAGCGTGGCGTCCAAACGCTTCCTGATCACGATCGGCGACCGCACGGTCGGCGGGCTGTCCCACCGCGACCAGATGGTCGGCCCGTGGCAGGTGCCGGTCGCCGACGTCGCCGTCACGCTGACCGACCACGTCGGCTTCTCCGGTCAGGCGATGAGCTCGGGCGAGCGCATGCCGCTCGCCGCTGTGGACGCCCCCGCCTCGGGCCGCATGGCCGTCGGCGAGGCGATCACCAACCTGCTCGCCGCCCCGATCACGCTCAACCGGGTCAAGCTGTCGGCGAACTGGATGGCCGCCTGCGGCGAACCCGGCGAGGACGCCGCCCTCTACGACACCGTGCGCGCGGTCGGCCTCGAGCTGTGCCCGGCGCTGGGCGTCAGCATCCCGGTCGGCAAGGACTCGTTGTCGATGCGCACCAAGTGGTCGGCCGACGGAGAGGACAAGCAGGTCACCTCCCCGGTGTCGCTGGTGGTCTCGGCGTTCGCGTCGCTGGCCGACGTCCGCGGCACCCTCACCCCGCAGGTGGGCGCCGACCAGGCGCTGCTGCTGGTCGACCTCGGCGCCGGAGCCGACCGCCTCGGCGGCTCGATGCTCGCCCAGGTCTCGGGCGAGTTCGGCGGCGAGGTGCCCGACCTCGACGACCCGTCCCGCCTCGTGGCGCTGGTGGACGCGGTGAACGCGCTGCGTTCGGCCGGGCTGGTGGCGGCGTACCACGACCGCTCCGACGGTGGCCTGTGGGCCGCGGCCGTCGAGATGGGCCTCGCCGGCGCGACGGGCCTGTCGCTGTCGGTCTCCTCCGTCGCCGAGCTCTTCGCCGAGGAGCTCGGGGCGGTGCTGGCCGTGCCCGCGGCGTCCCTGGACGACGCGCTGCTGGTGCTCGCCGAGCATGGTCTGGCGGACGTCTCCGGGCCGGTGGGCTCGACCGCCTCGTCGGCCGAGCCCGTCGAAGCCCGGCGCGTGCGCGTCGCGATCGGCGGCGCCGACTTGCTGGACGAGTCGCTGCGCGACCTGGGCCAGGCCTGGGACGAGGTCTCGTGGCGGATCGCCGCCCTGCGCGACAACCCGGAGTGCGCCGACGCCGAGCACGCGGCCTTCGCCTCCGACGACGACCCCGGCCTGCACGTGGAGACGACGTTCGACGTGCGCGAGGACGCCGCCGCCCCGTTCGTGAACACCGGCGCCCGGCCCAAGGTGGCGATCCTGCGCGAGCAGGGCGTGAACAGCCACGTCGAGACCGCGTTCGCGTTCGACCGCGCCGGTTTCGACGCGTGGGACGTCCACATGACCGACCTGCAGAGCGGCCGCTTCGACCTGGGCGACGCCGTCGGGCTCGTCGCGGTGGGCGGCTTCTCCTACGGCGACACGCTGGGGGCCGGTGAGGGCTGGGCGCGCTCGATCCTGTTCAACCCGGCGCTGACCGAGGCGTTCGGCGCGTTCTTCGCCCGCGAGGACACCTTCGGGCTGGGCATCTGCAACGGCTGCCAGATGTTCGGGGCGCTGGCCGACCTGATCCCGGGCGCCGAGGCGTGGCCGCTGTTCCGCCGCAACACCTCAGAGCAGTTCGAGGCGCGCCTGTCGCTGGTCGAGGTGCTCGAGTCGCCGTCGATCTTCACCGGCGGCATGGCGGGCTCGCGCATCCCGATCGCGGTGTCGCACGGCGAGGGCCGCGCGGACTTCACCGCCCGCGGTGACGCCGGCTCGGTCCAGCGGGCGATGCGGTTCGTCGACCATCACGGCAACCCGACCGAGGCGTACCCGGCCAACCCGAACGGCTCGGCCGGCGGACTCACCGCCGTCACCACGCCGGACGGCCGGTTCACCGCGATGATGCCCCACCCCGAGCGGGTGCTGCGCAACATCCAGATGAGCTGGACGAGCGGCGCCGCCGACGAGGCGTCCCCCTGGCTGCGGATGTTCCGCAATGCCCGCGCGCACGTGGGCTGACAGGGGCAACATCCGGCCGCCCCGGGCGCGACCGGGGCGGGCGGGGATAGCGTCGAGGGGTGCTCGACATCCTCTCGGCGACCGTGCCGATCTTCCTCGTGGTGGGCCTGGGCTTCGTCACGACCAGGCTCGGGATGTTCGAGCGCTCCGACATGTCGGTGCTCGCCCGCTACGTGGTGAAGGTCGCGCTGCCGGTGCTGATCTTCGTCAACGTCGCCGGGCGGTCCCTTGGCGAGATCCTCAACCCGACGTACCTGCTCGCCTACGCCGTCGCGGCGATGGTGATGGTCGCGCTCGGGCTCGCATGGGCCGCGGCCCGCGGCGTCCGGGGCAGCGTGCGGGCGGCGACGATCGCGTTCGCGATGAGCGGCACCAACAACGGCTTCGTGGGGTTCCCGACGTTCCTGATCGTGATCCCGGCGTTCGCGGGGCTCGCCGTCGGCATGGACATGCTCGTCGACAACACCCTGATCATCCCGGTGGCGCTGGCCCTGTTCGAGGCGGTCTCCGGCGCCGCGACCAGCTGGGCGCGCCGCCTGCGCGACATCGTCGTGCGCGTGGTCACCCACCCGATGGTGATCGCGATCATCCTGGCCCTGCTCATGGACCCCCTCGGCTTCACCCTGCCGCCCATGATCGACCGCTCGGTGAGCCTCGTGGCCCAGTCGTCCTCGGCGGTGGCGCTGTTCTCGATCGGCGGCATGCTGGTCGGCCTGCGCCTGCGCGGCCAGCTGGCCGACCTCGCGGTGGCCGTCGGCGGCAAGCTCCTGGTGATGCCCGCGGTGATGCTCGGGCTCGTGCTCGTACTGCCCCTGCTCGGCCTGCCCGACCTCCCGCCCGAGCTCAAGGTGGCGGCGGTGCTCACCGGCGCCCTGCCCTCGATGTCGATCGTGGCCGCGGTGGCCGAGCAGCACGGCGACGGCGAGTTCGGCGCGGCGTCGATGATGCTCTCCACCGCGGTGTCGTTCCTCACGATGACCGGGTGGCTGCTCGCCATGGCCGGGTTCGGCTGGCTCTGACCGGCCGCGACGCCGCCGGCTTCCGTGCACGCCACTGGCGTTGCATCGCCGGCTCCGTGCGGGAACGCCAGCTGGGTGCGGGGCGGCCAGCCCCCTGATCGATGATCAGGCCGACAACCCGGTCAGCAGCACCGCGACCAGGTCGTCGATGACCTGCTCCTCGTCGTCGCGGGCGCGCCCCGAGAAGAACGGGTAGAGCATCCCGAGCAGCATCCAGACGACGGTGCCGGGATCGCGTTGAGCGGCGCCAGGAACCGCTCGTGGTACTGGACGCCGAAGGCGGCGCGGCGGTCCTCGGGGAGGTGGCGGAGGTCGTGCATGGCCAACCGCATCACGGCCCGGCTCTCGACCGGCAACCCGAACAGGCCGGTCACCACCCCGGCGAGCTGGGCGCGGGCGCCGGACGCCTCCCCAGCCCTGGCACCGTGACCAAGCCGATGCCCAGGAACGACAGGTCGTAAACCTGGGCCGTCTCGCCGAACGACGCCGCTACCGCGCCGACGAGCGCCGCCGCCACGAGCTGGCCGATCGAGGTGAAGGTCGTGACCATGCCCTGCGCGGCCGAGCGGTCCACCGCCGTGGTCTCGTTGAGCGTGATGTAGCGGATCGGGGCGCCCAGCAGGGCCGACAGCCCGAGCCCGATCAGGGCGCTGCAGACGATGAAGAACCACAGCGGGCCGGGACGGCTGATCCCGATGAGGCCGGCGGCCATGATGACGAGTCCGGCGAGGATGACCACCCGGGAGCCCAGCCTGTCGAGCAGGCGCCCGGCGACTGGCGAGCCGACCGCCATCGCGAGCACCAGCGGCAGCAGGTAGCTGCCCACCGACGCGCTGACGCCGTAGCTCAGGACCGCCAGCAGCGGCAGGAACACGGTGCTGGCCTCACCGATGCCGGCGCCCAGGGTGATCCCGAACGCGACGGCGAGCTGCTTGTTGGCGAACAGGTGCACCGGGAACACCGGGTTTTCGGCCGGGCGGGCGAGGCTGGCGGCGGCGTTGGCGGGATCGAACTCGTTCAGCCCGTAGGTGAACGCGCCCAGCGCGACGGCGAGGGTGACCATGCCGGCCCAGTCGAAGCCGCCGGACGTGGCCACCGGGATCTTCGGGAGCAGCTTCCAGCTCAGCGCGATCACGACGAGGGCGAGCGGGATGTTGATCAGGAACAGCCAGTACCAGCCGAAGCCCAGCAGCAGGCCACCCAGGATGGGGCCGATGAGGAAGGCGATGCCGAACACCGCACCGATGAGGCCGAGCGCACGGCCGCGCTTGTCGGCGGGGAAGGTGTCGCCGATGACGGCGCTGGCCACGGGGAAGATGCCGCCGGCGCCGAAGCCCTGGATCGCGCGGCCCGCGAGCAGCAGGAGCCACAGCCCCGACCCGTGGGAGGCCGCGACCACGATCGAGCCCACCGCGAAGATCGCGACGTCGAGGACGTAGATCGCGCGGCGCCCGAAGAAGTCGGACAGCTTGGCCCACAGCGGCGTGCTGATCATCTGCATGAGCACGTAGATGCTGAACAGCCACGGCAGCTGGCGCGGGGTCAGCCTGAACTCGGCCTGGCTGGCCGGCATCGCCGATCCGATGATCGCGATGTCGAGCGCCCTCATGAGCACGCCCACGAAGAGCACCCCGAGCACCTGATTGCGCTGCTTGTCGTCCACGTCGTCCTCCGCTTACCAACCGGTCGGTAAGTAGCCTGGGGCGCGAATCCGGCCGGCCCAAACCGGCGGCGTCCGGGTCGGCGTCAGCCGATGGAGGCGTGCCACTCCTGCAGCGACTTCACGCCCTCGGCCCCCCGTCGGTGGGCGGCGATGCCGATGGCCGCCGCGTAGGCCTCGGAGGTGGTGGTGACGTACGGCACCCGCGCGCGGATGGCCGCCTTGCGGATGTAGGAATCGTCGTACTCGGAAGCGCTGCCCGACGGGGTGTTGACGACCAGGTGCACCGAGCCGTCGCGGATGGCGTCCGCCAGGTGCGGCGAGCCCTCGTGCAGCTTGTTCACCGGCGTGGCCTCGATGCCGTGCTCGGCCAGGAAAGCGACCGTGCCCGTGGTGCCCATCAGCGAGAAGCCGTTGGCCACGAAGGTGCGCGCCGCGGTCAGCACGTTGGCGCCCGGCGAGCCCTGGCCAGAGTCGATGCGGTCGCGCTCGGCGATCGACAGCAGCACGGTGCCCTCGGTGGGCAACACGGTCTGGGTGGCCTCCTGGCTCTTGAAGAACGCCAGCCCGGGGTTGGACGCCAGCCCCAACACCTCGCCGGTGGAGCGCATCTCGGGGCCGAGCAGCGGGTCGACCTCGGGGAACATGTTGAACGGGAACACCGATTCCTTGGCCCCGAAGAACGGCACGTTCCGCTTCTCGAGGTTCAGGGAGGCCAGCGACTCCCCCAGCATGAGCCGGGTCGCGAGCGAGGCCATGTTCACGTCGCAGACCTTCGACACCAGCGGTACCGTCCGCGAGGCGCGCGGGTTGGCCTCGAGCACGTACACGACCCCGTCGAGGATGGCGTACTGGATGTTCATCAGGCCGACCACGCCGAGCTCGATGGCGATGCGGCGGGTGTAGTCCTCGATGGTGGCGAGCTGGTCGTCGGGGATCGTCACGCTCGGCACCAGGCAGGCCGAGTCGCCGGAGTGGATGCCCGCGTACTCGATGTGCTCCATCACCGCCGGCACGAAGGCGTCGGTGCCGTCGCACACGGCGTCCGCCTCGCACTCGAGCGCGTTCTCGAGGAACCGGTCGACGAGGATCGGGCGCTCCGGCGTGACGCCCTCGGCGGCATCCATGTAGCGGCGAAGGTTCTCGGCGTCGTGGATGATCTCCATGCCGCGCCCGCCCAGCACGTAGCTCGGGCGCACGATGACCGGGTAGCCGATCTCGGACGCCACGGCCACGGCCTCGTCGGTGGTGACGGCCATGCCGGCGGCGGGCATCGGGATGCCGAGGCGGTCCATCATGGCGCGGAACTCGTCGCGGTCCTCGGCGAGGTCGATGGTGTCGGGCGAGGTGCCGATGATCGGGACGCCGGCCTCCTGCAGCGCGCGGGCGATGTTCAGCGGGGTCTGGCCGCCGAACTGGCACACGACGCCCTCGGGCTTCTCGCGCTCGACGATGGCGAGGACGTCCTCGACGGTGAGCGGCTCGAAGTAGAGCTTGTCGGAGGTGTCGTAGTCGGTGGAGACGGTCTCGGGGTTGCAGTTGACCATGATCGTCTCGAAGCCCGCGTCGCGCAGCGTGTAGGCGGCGTGGACGCAGCAGTAGTCGAACTCGATGCCCTGGCCGATGCGGTTGGGGCCGCCGCCGAGCACCATGACCTTGCGGCGGTCGCTGACCGGCTTGGGGTCCGGCAGCGGGTTGGCGCGCTCGGGGGCATACGTCGAGAAGTAGTACTCCGCGCCCTCGACGCCCGACACGGGCACGGCCTCGTAGCGGTGCACGATGCCCTCGGCGACGCGGCGGGCGCGCAGGTCGGCCTCGGGCACGCCCAGGAGCTGCGCGAGGTATGCGTCGCCGTGGCCGACCTCCTTGGCGCGGCGGAGCAGGCCGGTCGGCAGCCCGGCGAGGTCGCCGGCAAAGCCCTCGACCTCGGTCTCGACGGCCAGCATCTCGGCCATCTGCTCGACGAACCAGGCCTTGATGTGGGTGAGTTCGACCAGCTCGTCGACCGACACCCCCGCCCGCAGGGCCTCATACATCAGGTACTGCCGGTCGCTCGACGGTTCGGCCAACCGGCGCAGCAGCTCGTCTCGGCCCAGCGTCCGGAAGTCGGAGGCGTTGCCGAGCCCGAGGCGTCCGTTCTCCAGCCCACGGATGGCCTTGCCGAAGGCCTCCTTGTAGTCCTTGCCGATGCTCATGACCTCGCCGACGGCACGCATCTGCGTGCCCAGCTTGTCGATCGCGCCGGGGAACTTCTCGAACGCCCAGCGCGCGAACTTGGCCACGACGTAGTCGCCGTCGGGGGTGTACTTCTCCAGGGTGCCGTCGCGCCAGTACGGGATCTCGTCGAGCGTCAGGCCAGCCGCCAGCAGCGTGGACACCATGGCGATCGGCAGGCCGGTGGCCTTGGACGCCAACGCGCTCGACCGCGACGTGCGCGGGTTGATCTCGATGACGACCACGCGACCCGTCTTGGGGTTGTGCGCCAGCTGCACGTTGGTTCCGCCGATGACGCCGATCTCGGAGACGATCGTGTGCGCGATGCGCTGCAGCTCGTCCTGCAGCTCCTGGGCGATGGTGATCATCGGGGCGTTGCAGTAGGAGTCGCCGGTGTGGACGCCCACGGCGTCCACGTTCTCGATGAAGCAGACGCTGATCATCTGGTTCTTGGCGTCGCGGATGACCTCGACCTCGAGCTCCTCCCAGCCGAGGATCGACTCCTCGACCAGGACCTGCGTGATCGGCGAGGCCTGCAGGCCGCGATGCGCGATGGTGCGCATCTCGTCGTCGGAGTGCACGAACCCGCCGCCCGTGCCGCCCATCGTGTAGGCGGGGCGGACGACCATCGGGTAGCCGACCTCGGCGGCGAAGGCGAGGGCGTCCTCGACCGTGCCGACGGTCTGGGAGCGCGGCATGTCGACGCCGATCTCGGCCATGGTGCGCTTGAACGCCTCGCGGTCCTCGCCGCGCTCGATGACGTCCTGGGTGATGCCGATCATCTGGACGTCGTTGGCCGCGAGGATGCCCGCGCGGTCGAGCGCGGTGGAGAGGTTGAGGCCCGTCTGGCCGCCCAGGTTGGGCAGCAGCGCGTCCGGCTTGCTCTGCTTGATGATCGCCTCGAGCGTGGGCACGTTGAGCGGCTCGATGTAGGTCTCGTCGGCCATCACCGGGTCGGTCATGATCGTGGCCGGGTTGCTGTTGACCAGAGCCACCTCGTAGCCGAGGTTCCGCAGGGCCTTGCACGCCTGGGTGCCGGAGTAGTCGAACTCGCAGGCCTGCCCGATCACGATGGGCCCCGACCCAATGATGAGGACCTTGTTGATGTCATCGCGCTTGGGCATCCGTACTCCTCGTGCTCGCTGCCGGGCCGTCGACCACCCTAACCCGTCGGCGCACCCCTGCCCCGACCCGTCCGCGCGAAAGGCCCTTGACGCGCAAGCTGCCGAAACCGTCGCCGGCTGGCCCGAGGGGACTCAGGAGTTGAAGCGGTTCTGGGTGGCCGCGAGGCCCTCCAGCACGAGCATCTCGACCGCGTCCGCGACGCGGGCGGTCTCGACGGCGTAGTCCTCACGCAGCGTGGTGGGGATGGGCGCCAGCACGTAGGCCGCCGGGTCCTGGCGGCCGGGAGGGCGTCCGATGCCGTAGCGCACGCGGAGGAAGTCCCCCGTGCTGAGGTGGGCGCGCATGGAGCGCAGCCCGTTGTGGCCGTTGTCGCCGCCGCCGGCCTTCAGCCGTAGCTGGCCGAACTCGAGGTCCAGCTCGTCGTGGATCGCGACGATCCGGTCGGGCGTCACCTTGTGGAACGCGGCCACCCTGGTCACCGCCGCGCCCGACTCGTTCATGAAGGTGCGCGGCTTGAGCAGGACGACCTTGGTGGCGTCCGCCCCGATGCCGCCCATGCCGGACGCCGTCAGGCGCGACTCGGCGACGTCCCCGCGCATTCCGCGCGGGGCCGCCCACGAAGCGCGCGCCCGCGCGGCCAGTTCGTCGACGACCATGAAGCCGACGTTGTGCCGGGTGGACGCGTAGGTCGGGCCCGGATTCCCGAGCCCGACCACGAGCCATGCAGCCAAGGTGGATTACTCCGCGTCGCCCTCGGCGGCCGCGTCCTCCTCGGCCGACGCAGCGGCGGCCGCGTCGCCCTCGCCCGCCTCCAGCGAGGCCTCGAGGGCCTCCTCCGAGATCGGGGCCGCGATGGACAGGATGAGGTCGTCGGCCTCGCCCGAGAAGACGGAGCCCTCAGGCAGGGTGAGGTCGCCGGCGGTGATCTGCTGGCCGACCTCCAGGGTGGTGACGTCGATCTCCACCTGGGCCGGGATGTTGGTGGCCTCGGCCTCGAGCGCGATGGTCTGCTGGTCCATGGTGACGATGCCCTCCTTGACCTCGCCGATGATGACCAGCGGCACCTCGACGGTGACCTTCTCGCCCTTCCTGACGACGATGAGGTCGACGTGGTCGAGGAAGCCCTTGATCGGGTCGCGCTGCACCTGCTTGGGCAGGGCCAGCTGCTGCTTGCCGCCGTCGATGGTGATCGACAGCAGCGCGTTGGCGGTGCGGAGGGCCAGGAGGGTCTCGTGGCCCGGGAGGTTGATGTGGACCGGCTCGCTGCCGTGGCCGTAGATGACCGCGGGCACCAGGCCGTCGCGGCGGGCGCGGCGCGCGGCGCCCTTGCCGAACTCGGTGCGGCTGGTGCCGGCGATCTTGATCTCGTTGCTGCTCATGGGTGGTTGCTCCTCAACCTTGCTGGTCAAACGGGGCGCTCGGCAAGGGAGGGCCAGTCGATCACGGGACCGATCGGTCCCCTCGCCAAGCAACCCGTCCACTCTACTGCACCCCGCGGCGTCCACCGAATCGTGGACCCCTGGGGGGCGAGCGCCTGCGAACCTCGGAGGTCCGCTGCCTTCGCAGGACCGCCCGAGTCGTGCTACAGGTGCGCGCCGTCGAACAGGCTGGTGACCGAGCCGTCCTCGAAGATCTGGCGGATCGCCTCGGCGATCAGCGGGGCGATCGAGAGGACCGTCAGCTTCGGGATGTTGATCTCGTCGCTGATCGGCAGCGTGTTGGTGACGATGATCTCCTCGAACGCCGACGCGTTCAGGCGCTCCACGGCCGGGCCCGACAGGATCGGGTGGGTGGCGGCGGCGATCACCTTGGCGGCGCCATGGTCCTTGAGCGTCTGGGCTGCGGCGCAGATGGTGCCGGCGGTGTCGATCATGTCGTCCACGAGCAGGCAGACCCGGCCGGCGACGTCACCGACGACCTCGCCGACGGCGACCTCGTTGGCCTTGTTGGGGTCGCGGCGCTTGTGGATGATCGCCAGCGGGGCACCGAGCCTGTCGGTGTAGGCGTCCGCCAGGCGCACGCGGCCGGCGTCCGGCGAGACGACCGTGAGGTTGTCCAGCGAGTACTTCTCGGTGATGTAGTCCACCAGCACCGGCAAGCCGATGAGGTGGTCGACGGGCCCGTCGAAGAAGCCCTGGATCTGGGAGGCGTGCAGATCGATCGACATGAGGCGGTCGGCGCCGGCGGTCTTGTAGAGGTCCGCGATGAGGCGGGCCGAGATGGGCTCGCGTCCGGCGTGCTTCTTGTCCTGGCGACCGTAGGGGTAGAACGGCGAGACGACGGTGATCCGCTTGGCGGAGGCGCGCTTGAGGGCGTCCACCATGATCAGCTGCTCCATGAGCCACTCGTTGACCGGGGCGCAGTGCGACTGGATGACGAACGCGTCGCAGCCGCGCACCGACTCCTCGAAGCGCACGTAGATCTCGGAGTTGGCGTAGGTGAGGGCCCGGGTCGGGACGAGCTCGACCCCGATCATCGCGGCGACCTCCTCGGCCAGTTCCGGGTAGGCGCGCCCGGAGGCGACGATGAGGTGCTTCTCGGACTGCCTCTTGATCCCCGTCACTGCTCGGAGCTTCCTTCCACGTTGTCGCCAGCCTCCTGAGCGGCCCGGTGCGTCTTGGTACCTGCGCGGCGACTCTCCACCCAGCCGGGAATATTACGCTGCCGCCCCCGGGCGATGGCCAGTTCGCCCGGCCCCACCAGGTCGGTGAGGGCCGAGCCCGCCGCCACGTACGCGCCGTCGGAAACGGTGACGGGCGCCACCAGGACCGTGTTGGAGCCCACGAAGCTGTGCTTGCCGATGACGGTCTTCGACTTGGTGACGCCGTCGTAGTTGGCGAAGATCGTGCCCGCGCCGATGTTGGCGCCCTCGCCGATCTCGGCGTCGCCGGCGTAGCTCAGGTGCGGCACCTTGGCGCCGGCCCCGATCTTGGCGTTCTTGGTCTCGACGAACGTGCCAATCTTGCCACCGGTGCCCAGCTCGGTGCCCGGGCGCAGGTAGGCGAACGGGCCCACCGAGGCGTCGGCGCCGATGACGGCGAGGCTGCCGTGGGTGCGGATGACGGTGGCGCCCTCCCCCACCTCGACGTCGACCAGCGTGGTGTCGGGGCCGATGGTGGCGCCGGAGGCGACCGACGTGGCGCCCTCCAGGCTCGTGTTGGGAAGGATCGTCACGTCGGGGGCGAGGTCGACGGTGTCGTGCAGCCACGTGGTGTCGGGGTCGACGATCGTGACGCCCGCCCGCTGCGCCTTCTCGACGAGGCGGCGGTTGTACTCCTTGTTCATCGCCGACAGCTGGACGCGGTCGTTCACGCCCTCGGTCTGCCAGCGGTCGGTGAGCACCATGGAGTGGACGGACAGTCCCTTGTTGCGGGCGAACTTCACCACGTCGGTCAGGTACAGCTCGCCCTGGGCGTTGTCGGTGGTGAGCGACTCCAACCCCTCGCGCAGGACGTCGGCCTCGAAGACGTAGATGCCGGCGTTGATCTCGCGGATCTCGGCCTGCTCGGGGGTGGTGTCCTTCTGCTCGACGATGGCGGCCACCTGGTCGCCGTCGGCGTCGCGGACGATGCGGCCATAGCCGTGCGGCTCGTCCAACTCGGCGGTCAGCAGCGTGACGGCGTCGCCGTGGGCGCGGTGGGCCTCGACGAGGTCGATCAGGGTCTCGCCGGTCAGCAGGGGCACGTCGCCGTAGGTGACGACGACCTCGCCGGTGATGTCGTGGATGGGCGCCAAGCCGCAGCGCACGGCGTCCCCGGTGCCGTTCTGGTTCTCCTGGACGGCTGTGACCACGTGCGGGGCGATCTCGGTGAGGTGCTCCTCCACCTGCTCGCGCTGGTGGCCCACGACCACGACCAGGTTCTGGGGGGTGAGTGCCTCCGCGGCACTGATGGCGTGGCTCAGCATCGAGCGCCCCGCCACCTGGTGCAGCAGCTTCGACTTGGTGGACTTCATCCGCGTGCCGGCGCCGGCCGCGAGGACGACCACCCCCGCCACTCCGCGTGCCTGTGCCTGATCGCTCATCGGCGCTCTCCTGACGGTTGGCTTGCTGCAACGCATGTCATCCTAGCGCCGAGGACTCGCCCGTCGGTCAGGGGACGGGGGTGAGGGTGTGCGGCCAGGACCGCTTGCCAGCGGGCAGGCCCAGCAGCGGGCGGAGCACGCGCTCCACCGGACGCTGCAGGTAACGGACGCCGTTGTGGTCGCTGGGGCCCAGGCGCGGGACCAGCAGAGCGCGGACGCCGGCGCGGCGGGCCGACAGGACGTCCTTGAAGAGCTGGTCGCCGACCATGACGACGTGGTCGGGGGGGATCTGGGCGCGCGCGGTGGCGGCGAGGATCATGTCCGGGGCCGGCTTGCCGTGCTTGCGCGGGTTCGGCTTCGGGTCGGCGGGGTCGACGCAGTCCTCGGGGGTGAACACCCCGGTCACGTACGGCTCGAAGAGCCGGTGGACCTCGCGGGCGCGCTGCCCGTAGCAGTTGCTGACCACGAAGATCTGGTACCCGGCCTCGCGGAGGGTGGCGAGGTGGGACGCCTCGGCTTCCGTGACCGCAGGGGCGTGGTAGTCGGTGACGGTGCCGTCGATGTCAAAGCAGAGCGCGGTGGCGTCGGGGGCCACGCGGCGGACGTCCTCGGCCGTGAGGTGCGCGACGGCGTCGATGACGAAGTCGGGACGGATGTGCCGCAGCCACAGGCGTCCGCTTCCGTTGCGAGCCATACCCCCCCTTCCGCCGACAGCCCCGGCCTTCTGCGCCGAGAGCCCCGGTGTTCTGCGCCGAGGGCCCCGGTGTTCTGCGTCGAGAGCCCCGGTGTTCTGCGCCGACAGCCCCGGTGCTGGTTGCCCACAGCCCCTGGCACCCCGGGTAGGAGTCGAACCTACTTCGCTAATCCTGATTCAAAGTCAGGCGGGCCCTACCGAAAGACCAACCGGGGTTCGGGTGCCAGCGCACCCTCGGCAGCCGAGTCTAGGCCACGCGTGAAGGCAGTGCGACCGGACCCCAGGCTGTCGACGGCACACCCGGGGCTCTCGACGCGCGGAGCCGGGGCTCTCGACGCACAACACCGGGGCTCTCGACGCGCGGAGCCGGGGCTCTCGACGCACAACACCGGGGCTCTCGACGCGCGGAGCCGGGGCCCTCGACGCAGAACACCGGGGCTCTCGGCGCATGGACCCGGGGGGACATTGGCGCGTTCGGCGTCCACGCGAGAGACTGGGCCGGTGAGTTCTCCCAGCCCGACGACGGCCCGTGCGCGACGCGGGCGCGTGCGCATGACGCGCCCCGAGCGTCGGGAGCAGCTCATGGCCGTCGCCCGCGGCCTGTTCGCCGACAAGGGGTTGGAGGGCACCAGCGTCGAGGAGATCGCCGCGCACGCCGAGGTCAGCAAGCCCGTCGTGTACGAGCACTTCGGCGGCAAGGAGGGCCTCTACGACGTGGTCGTCGACCGCGAGGTCCGCCGCCTGCACGACGCCATCTACGCCGCGATCAGCCGCCCGCACACCGACCCGCGCTCCCTCATCGAGCTCGGCACGCTCGCCCTGCTCGACTACATCGAGGAGGAGCCGGACGGGTTTCGCATCATCAGCCGCGACTCCTCCCCCTACTCCCAGGGCGGCACGTTCCAGACGATCCTCTCCAGCATCGCCAGCCGCGTCGAGGGCCTGCTCGCCGACCAGTTCGGACGCCGCGGGTTCGACCCCGGCACGGCGCCGCTGTACTCGCAGATGCTCGTCGGCCTCGTCGCGCTCGCCGGCCAGTGGTGGGTCGAGTCCCGTGAGAACACCACGCTCACCAAGCCGCAGGTCGCCGCGCACCTGGTGAACCTGGCCTGGCACGGCATGCAGCGCCTGCACCCGCAGCCCGTCCTCCGGGTCACCGAGGAAGCCGACGACCAGCAGCCCTGATCAGCTCAGCCGCGTGATCATCACCGTGACGGTGAGGTCGGCGTCCTGGTCGCCCAGGTACACGCCCTTGAACGGCGCCACGTCCTCGTAGTCGCGCCCGCGCGCGACGGCGATGTGCGCCAGCGAGACCGGACGGTCGTTGGTGGGGTCCACCGGCACCCACCCCTCGCCGTCGAACCACTCCACCCACGCGTGGCTCTCCGAGGTGACCGGCTGGCCGATCGTGGCGTCGGCGTCCGGCATCAGGTAGCCCGACACGTACCGCGCCGGGATGCCCAGGTGCCGCAGCCCGCCCAGGGTCGCGTGCACGAAGTCCTGGCACACGCCCTTGCCCTCGGCCCACGCCTCGGACGCCAGCGTGGTGGCCTGCGTGACGCCCGGCTCGTAGTCGAGGTGGTCGCGCACGGCGTCCACCACCGCGGCGACGGACGCCGTGGGGTCAAGTCCGGCGGCGGCCTGCGCGAAGCCGGCCAGGACGTCCTCGGGCAGCTCGGTGTGGCGCCGCAACTCCAGGTACTCGAAGCAACGGTCGCGGCAGCCGCCCGACCGCAACGCGTCCCACGTCGCGGCCGGGCGCTCCCGGTCGACGTCGTAGCGCTCGACGGTCGAGACGGCCTCCAGCTCAAGCGCCTCGTGGAAGCCGGAGGTCTCCAGCGCCGTCACGTGCGTGCCGAAGTAGTCGCGATAGGTGTTCGACCACGTGAGCGGACGGATGCGCAGGCGCGACTCGAGGGTGGTCTGCCCCTCCTCGGTCAGCGGGGTCATCCGGACCTCGTTGTGCGAGGCGCTGATCGGGCCGGTGTAGTCGTAGGTGCTGGTGTGGCTGACGCGGTAGCGCTGGGTGCTCACCGGAGTTCCTCCGTCCAGGACAGCTCGGGCCCACCCGGGAAGTAGCGGGCGCCCACGGCGTCCGACACTGCGGTCACCATCTGCTCCACCCTGGCCATCTGCTGGGGCAGTTCGTTGATGATGTTGGTGGGCAGGCGGTACTCCAGCGAGGTGCGGATGCGGCCGAGCAGGCGGCGTCCCTCCCCGGTGAAGCCGATGGGCGTGTGGTCGGGGTCGAGGCGCTCCAGGGTGGCCTCCGCCTCGGCGAGCGCGTACAGCACCGACCGCGGGAACTCGCGGTTGAGCACCAGGAAGGTCGCCACGTTCCGGTCGTTGAACAGGCCCTGGTTGCTGCGCATGAACGCCTGGTTGCCGCCGCACGAGGAGAGCACCGACTGCCACGACAGCCCGCCGGTGGGCAGGGTGCCGGTGGTGATGATGCGGGCGGTCATGTCGGCGCGCTCGAGGTAGCGGCCGAGCACGAGGAAGTCCCAGGCCTCGTCGTGGCTCATCGTCGAGTCGGCGATGCCGCCGATCAGGATGGAACGCTCGCGCGCCCAAGACAGGTGGCGGGCGGTGCCGTCGGGCGGGCCGAGGCGTCCCCAGCGCAACCACGCGGTGTTGATGGCCGCCCACAGGTCAGTCGACAGGGTCTCGCGGGCGCGGCGGGCGTTGTCCCGGGCGGCGTTCCACGAACCGGAGATCGAGCTGGCCGACGTGGGGTCGAACACGAGGCGGTCGCGCAGGTCGGAGTAGGTGACGCGGGCGTCCGGGTCGCCGCCCATCACGACGCTGAGCACCATGTTCGCCGACTCGTCGTGGCCGGCCAGACCGCCCTCGAGCATGGAGAGGCGGACGACGTCGACCAGGCGCGCGGTGCCGTCGACGCGCTCGACGTAGCGGCCGATCCAGAACAGCGACTCGGCGATGCGGCTCAGCATGGTGCTCCCTCCCCGACCTGCTGTTGTTGCTTCTGCTGCTCCTTGACCGAGCGGACCGGGTCCTCGGTGAACTCGTCGGGTGCGGTCATGACGACGATCTCGGTGGTCTCCAGCGAGCCCTCGTCCACCGGCTCGGAGGGCTCGGAGCGGGCGAGCACCCACGTGTCCTTGGAGCCGCCGCCCTGGGAGCTGTTCACGACGAGCTCGCCCTCGGGCAGCGCGACCCGGGTGAGGCCGCCGGGCAGCACGGTGACGGTCTCGCCGTCGTTGACCGCGAACGGGCGCAGGTCGACGTGACGGGGCTTGAACGCGCCGTCGATGAGCGTCGGGACGGTCGACAGCTGGACGACGGGCTGCGCGATCCAGCCGCGCGGGTCGTCCTTGAGCTTGGCGCGCAAGGCGTCCAGGGTCTTGCCGTCGGCCTCGGTGCCGATGACCAGCCCCTTTCCGCCGGAACCGTCGACGGGCTTGACGACCATCTGGTCGACGTTGGCCAGCACGTGGCGCAGCGCGTCCGGCTCGACGCACCGGTAGGTGTCGACGTTGGGGATGATCGGGTCCTCGTCGAGGTAGTACCGGATGAAGTCGGGCACGTAGCTGTAGACGAGCTTGTCGTCGGCCACGCCGTTGCCGACCGCGTTGGCGACCGTCACGCGGCCGGCGCGCATCGCGTTGATCAGGCCGGGGACGCCGAGCACCGAGTCGGGCCTGAAGTGGACCGGGTCGAGGAATTCGTCGTCCACCCGGCGGTAGATGACGTCGACCTGCTGGTCGCCGCGGGTCGTCCGCATGCGGACGGTGCCGCCGGTGCAGATGAGGTCGCGGCCCTCGACGAGCTCGACGCCCATCATGCGGGCCAGCAGCGAGTGCTCGAAGTAGGCCGAGTTGTACACGCCCGGGGTGAGCACGACCACGGTCGGGTTCGGGTTGCCGTCCGGGGCAGCCGCGCGCAGGGCCCGCAGCAGGTGGCGCGGGTAGTCGTGCACCTGGCGGATGCGCAGCGCCTGGAAGGCTTCCGGGAAGGTGTTGGTCAACGCCCGCCGGTTCGAGATGACGTAGGAGACACCCGACGGCACGCGGACGTTGTCCTCCAGCACGCGGAAGACGCCCTCCTCGTCGCGGATCAGGTCGATGCCCGACACGTGCACGCGGACGCCGTTGTGCGGCCGCAGGCCGGAGACGGCCCGGTGGAAGTGCGTGGAGGAAACGATCAGCTCGTAGGGGAGGATCCCGTCGTTCACCACGCGGGGCAGTTGGCCCTCGTGGGCGTACACGTCGCCGAGGAACGCCTCCAGCGCCTTGACGCGCTGCTGGACGCCACGGTCGATGATGTCCCACTCGTCGGCGGGGATGATGCGGGGCACGAGGTCGAGGGGGAACGCCCGCTCCTCGCCGGCGTAGTCGAACGTGACGCCCTGGTCGACGTAGCTGCGCGCGAGCTGGTCGGAGCGCGCGGCGAGTTCGGCCGGGCCTAGTCGGCTCAGGGTGTCGTGCATGACCTCGTACGGGGCGCGCGGCCCACCGTCGCGGCCGATCATTTCGTCCCAGGCCCGCCCCTGCGGGTAGGTGTCGAAGAGCGCCATGGGCCGCAGCATATTGAATCGCCGTTACGGCGGTGTGAAACTTCACGATCCCGGCGCGGCTCGGCCTTTTGCCCGAGGGCTCCGACTCACGCGACCTGGCGCGCCCCGGGCACCGGGCCGGACGCCCGGCGGACCGTGCGGCACAGGCCCAACCCACTGAGCGTCCCCGACAGGCGCACAGCGGCGTCCTCGTGGGGGGCGAGGAACGCGCACGTCGGCCCCGACCCCGAAACGATGCCGGCCAGGGCGCCGGCCTCGCGCCCGGCGTCCAGCAGCTCGCCGAGGTGGGGGTGCAGCGACAGGGCGGCGGGCTCGAGGTCGTTGACGAGGTTATCGGCCACGCGCCGGACGTCCCCGGACGCCAGCCCCTCCAGCAGGGCGGGCGGCACGGGCGGGGGTGTGGGGTCGGCGTCCGGGTTGAGTTCGTCGAACCGGCGGAACACCGCCGGGGTGGACAGCTCGACGTCGGGCAGCGCCAGCACCCAGTGGTAGCCGCCGCGGCTCAGCACGGGCACGAGGTCGTCGCCGCGGCCGTGTCCCAGCGCGGTGGACCCCAGCAGGCAGAACGGCACGTCGGCGCCCAGCTCGGCGCCCAGCTCGCGCAGTTCGTCGGGGTTGATGTCGATGCCCCACAGCGCGGCGCACGCCACGAGCGCGGCCGCGGCGTTCGCCGAGCCGCCCGCCATGCCGCCCGTGACCGGAATCGTCTTGCGGATCACCAACTCGACCCCGAACTGTTGCTCGCCGCCGTGGCGGGCCGCGAGCAACCGGGCGGCGCGCACCGCGAGGTTCGACCCGTCGGCGGGCACGAGGTGGGCCTGGTCGCCCGCGACGGCGATGCCGTAGTGCCCGGCAGGCGCGGGGCGCGCGCCCAGGTCATCGAACAGCGAGAGCGCCTGGAACACCGTCGCGAGGCTGTGGTACCCATCGGGCCGGACGCCGCCCACGCGCAGCGCGAGGTTCACCTTGCCCGGGGCACGCACCTTCACCCGGTCGGTGATCGCCTCGCTTGCGCTCATGTGCCCTGTCTACCAGCCGGACGCCGTGCACGGAAGCTGCGACCAGCGACACGAGGGCCCCGGTAAGAGCCCGCTGAGCAAGGCCCTCGACGAGCGGCCAACAGGGGTCTCCCCTGCGTCAATCCCGGGTGAAGGCATGTTCGGCGATCCGGGCGAAGTCGGCGATGCCGAGCACCTCGCCGCGGGCCTGCGGGTCGACCCCGGCCCGCTCGAGGGCGGCCGCGGCCTCGCCCGAAGAGCCGAACAGGCCCGCCAGGGCCCCGCGCAGCATCTTGCGGCGTTGGGCGAAGGCGGCGTCCACGACCGCGAACACCTGCTGGCGGGTCGCCGTCGTGGCAGGCGGCTCGCGGCGGGCCAGGCGCACGAGCCCCGAGTCGACGTTCGGCACCGGCCAGAACACCTTCGGCGGTACCGTCCCGACCCGGGCAGCCTCGGCGTACCACGCCACCTTCGCGCTGGGCACGCCATAGGTCTTGCTGCCCGGCGGCGCCACGAGCCGGTCGGCGACCTCGAGCTGCACCATGACCAGCCCGGTGCGGATCGACGGCCACAGCGCCAGCACGTGCAGCAACACCGGCACGCTCACGTTGTAGGGCAGGTTCGCCACCACCGCGGTCGGCTGGGGGTCGGGCAGGTCGGTGACGGTGAGCGCATCGGCCTCCACGACGTGCAACCGCTCGGACGCCGCGGGCAGCCGGTCCGCCACGGTGCGTGGCAGGCGCCGGGCCAGGGAGGACTCGATCTCGACCACGTGCACAGCCCGGGCCACCTCGAGCAGGCCCAGCGTCAGCGAGCCCAGGCCCGGCCCGATCTCGAGCACCACGTCGTCGGGGGTGATGCCCGACGCGGCGACGATGCGGCGCACCGTGTTGGCGTCGTGCACGAAGTTCTGGCCGCGCTGCTTGGTGGGGCGCAGGTCGAGCTCGGCGGCGATCTGCCGGATGGTGCGGGGGTCGAGCAGTCCGTCAGCCACGGTCGCTCCCCGTCGTCGACGCGCCCCAGTCGCCGAACAGGGCCGTGGCGTTGGTGTCCAGGGTCGCGGCCAGCTCGTCGACCGCCACGCCGCGCAGTTCGGCGAGGAAGCGCACGGTGTGCGGCAGCAGGTAGCTCGCGTTCGGCCTGCCGCGCACGGGCACCGGCGTGAGGTAGGGCGCATCGGTCTCGACCAGCAGGCGCTCGGCCGGAGTGATCCGGGCCGCCTCCCGCAGGGCCTCGTTGGCCTTGAACGTCACCGTGCCCGGGAACGACAGGTACGCCCCGTGCGCCAAGCAGCGGCGGGCCAGGCCGGCGTCGCCGGAGAAGCAGTGCATCTGGACGCGCTCGGGCCAGCCGACGGCGTCCAGCACGTCGAGGACGGCGTCGTGGGCGTCCCGGTCGTGGATCACCAGGGCCAGGTCGTGGTCGCGCGCCCAGCCGATGTGCGCGGCGAACGAATCGCGTTGCAGCGCACGCCCTGCCTCGTCCTTGACCCAGTAGTGGTCCAGCCCGGTCTCCCCCACCCCACGGATGCGATCAGTGGTGCCCAGCAGCGCCTCCACCCCGCGCAGGGCCTCGTCGACGCCGTCGCCGAGCTCGACGACATCGTGCGGATGGATCGCCACGGTCGCCACCACCGCATCGTGGGCCTCGGCGGTCGCGACGGCCGCGCGGGAGCTCGGCAGGTCGTATCCCACGTCCACCACCCGCCGGACGCCGACGGCGGCGGCCCGCGCGAGGGCGTCCGCGGCCGTCAGGCCGGTCTTGCGCTCGGTGGTGCCGAGGTGGGTGTGGGCGTCCGTCGTCGGGACGCCCAACGGGTCGGGCGCCTCGGGCAACTCGGTCATCGGGACTCCCTCCGGGCGGCCAGCGCCGCCTCGTACAGCTCGTTCTTGCCCAGGCCGGCGGCGGCCGCCACCTCGGCGACGGCGGGCTTGAGGCGCTCCCCCTCCTCGACGCGGGCGAGCACCTCGGCCACGGCGTCCGCCGCGCTCACGGCCGGGCCGGACGCGCCCGCCACGACCACGGTGATCTCGCCGCGCACCTCGCCGGTGGCCCACTGGGCGAGTTCGCCCAGCCCACCGCGGACGACCTCCTCGTAGGTCTTGGTCAGCTCGCGGCACACAGCGGCTGGACGCTCCTCACCCAGGGCGTCACGCGCATCGACAAGGAAGTCCGCCAGGCGGTGGGGCGCCTCGAAGAACACCATGGTGCGCGGCTCACGGGCCAACGCCGCCAACGCGCGGCGCCGCTCGCCCGGCTTGCGGGAGACGAAGCCCTCGAAGCAGAACCGGTCCGTCGGCAGCCCGGAGATGGCCAGGGCGGTGAGCACCGCCGAGGGCCCCGGCACCGCGGTGACCCGGATGCCCTCCTCGATGGCGGCCTGCACGATGCGGAAGCCCGGGTCGGACACGGCCGGCATGCCGGCGTCGGTCGCGACCACGACGCGCTCGCCGGAGCGCAGCGCGTCCATCAGGACGCCGACGCGCGAGGCCTCGTTGCCGTCGAAGTAGGACACGACGCGCGCGGACGTCTCGACGCCGAGGCGGCGGAGCAGGTCGCGCAGGCGGCGGGTGTCCTCGGCCGCGATCACGTCGGCCTCCACCAGGGCCGCGACCATGGCAGGACTGGCGTCCGCGACGTCACCGATGGGAGTCGCGGCGAGCACGAGCACACCGTCGGTCATGCGCCCCAGTATGGCGTGACTACCATGACCGGGTGACGTCCCTCGCCAAGCCCACGACGATCGAGCGCCTGCGCGACGGTGTCCGGGACGCCCCGCTCGTGAGCTGGGGCGTGACCCTCGGGATCGGCCTGCTGGCGTTCGTCCTCCGGCTCGTCGGCGTGTCCACCCCGAACGCGGTCGTGTTCGACGAGACCTACTACGCCAAGGACGCCTGGTCGCTGCTGCAGTTCGGCTACGAGGGCACCTGGGCCAAGGGTGAGGTCTCCAACCCGCAGGTGCTGGTCGGGGACTTCTCCTCGCTCGAGGCGGCGGGCTCGTTCATCGCGCACCCGCCGGTCGGCAAGTGGCTGATCGCGCTCGGCGAGGCCATGTTCGGGCTCAACCCGTTCGGCTGGCGTTTCATGGCGGTCGTGTTCGGCGCGCTGCTCGTGGTCGCCACGATCCGGCTGGCGCACCGGCTGTCCCGCTCGCTGCTCGTCGGCGCGTTGGCCGGCCTGATGCTCACCCTCGACGGGCTGGCGTTCACCATGAGCCGCATCGCCCTGCTCGACATCTTCCAGGCCACCTTCCTCGTCGCGGGCGTCGCCGCGCTGGTGGCCGACCGCGACCAGCACCGCCATCGCCTCGCGGACGCGATGGAGGCCCGGGGCCTCTCCTCGCTGGGCGGCGCGTTCGGCCCGTTGCTGTGGTGGCGTCCCTGGCGGTGGACGGCCGGCGTCCTGTTCGGCCTGGCCGCGGCCACCAAGTGGAACTCCCTCTACATCATCGCCGTGTTCGGGATCCTCACCGTCTGGTGGGACATCGGTGCGCGCCGCCTGGCCGGGGCGGGCTTCCGCTCCTGGACGGCCCTGCTGCGCGAGGGCGTCCTCGCCTTCGTCTCGATCGTCGTCACCGCCCTGGTCGTCTATGTCGCCTCCTGGGCTGGCTGGCTCAACAGCACGCAGGCGTGGGGCCGCGACTGGGGCGTGAAGAACCCCGACCACCCGTGGGTCGGCGCGTTCGGCGAGGGGTTGGCGTCGCTGCTCACCTACCACCGCGAGATCTTCAGCTTCCACACCGGCGACTACATCCGCGAGCAGACGCACGCCTATGACGCCCACCCGGCGGGCTGGCTCCTGATGCTGCGGCCCACCAGCCTGCACTCGGAGAACGACATCGCCGCCGGCTCGCCCGGCTGCGAGGGCACCGAGAAGTGCGTCGCCGTGATCACCGGCATGGGCACCCCGATCCTGTGGTGGATGGCCGCCGCGGCCGTGGTCATCGCGCTGATCTGGTGGCTGGGCGGGCGCGACTGGCGCTTCGCCGTCCCGGTGCTCGGCGCGGCAGCGACCTACCTGCCGTGGTTCGCCACGGCCGACCGCCCGGTGTTCTTCTTCTACGCGATCACGATCATCCCGTTCACCACCATCGCGCTGGCCATGGCGCTGGGGCTGGTGCTGGGCGCGGCCCGCTCGCCCGGACGCCGCGTGGGGGCCGTGATCGCCGGCGTGGCCGTGGGGTTGGTCGCGGCGAACTTCGCCTACCTGTACCCGATCCTCGCAGCCGAGGTCATCCCGCACGCCCAGTGGTGGGCCCGGATGTGGTTGAGGTCCTGGGTGTAGCCGCCCGGCCCCTTTTCCGAATCGTGACCCTCCGCACCCGAATCGTGACCTGATCGCATGCTGGGAGCCAATGCGCCCGCACTAGGGTGAGCGCACGTTGCCAGTCCGCCCCCGTCCTGGAGGAAAACCCGTGAGCGAGTCGCGTGCCCGTGCGCCGATGGGCGTGCTCGCGTTCCTGCTCCTGGTGTCCTGCACGGGGGATCCAGCCCCCGCACCGAGCACCCCGCCTCCCGTGGCGGCGGACGCTGAACGCGACGTCAACCCGCAGCCCCGCGAGCGCCTGCGCGACGGCGGACTGCTCCGCTTCCCGATCACGGCGCTACCCACCGAGTGGAACCCACGCCACCCGGACGCCGACGCCGACACCGCCGCCGTGCTGGCCCCTCTGGCGCCGACCCACTTCTCCCTCGACGCCGCCGGGCGGGTGACGCCGGACCCCGACTTCATCACGGGCCTGACCGTCGAGAACACCGACCGCACCGTCGTGACGCTGGACCTGAACGACCGCTCGCTGTGGGGCGACGCCGTCCCGATCACCGCGAGCGACTGGATCGCCACCTGGCGCGCGGCGTCCGGGCAGGTCGACGGCGTCCGGCTCGCCGACGCGGCCGGCTGGGAGCGCGTGACCGAGGTGCGCGAGGGCGTCTCGCCGCGCCAGGTCGTGGTCACCTACGGCGCCCTCGACCCCGACTGGGCCGAGCCGCTGATCGCCGGCCCCCTGCGCGGCGCCGACACCGGCGCCCCGGACTCCTTCGCGTGGAGCGGTTACGTCGACAGCCGCTACGCCAGCCCGTTCATGGTCACCCACGTCGACCAGAACCAGGGACTGGTCACGCTCGAACGCAACCCGCTCTGGTGGGGTGAGCGCCCCAAACTCGACACGATCATGTTCCGCACGGTCGCCGACGAGGCTCTCGCGGCGGCCTTCCAGAACAACGAGCTGGACGTCTGGGAGACCGGCGCCTCCACCGACCGCCTGGATCAGTCGCGGGTCGCCGCCGACTCGGTCATCCGGTCGGCGCCGGGCACGTCCGGGCGCGCACTGCAGGTGAGTCGCGACGGCGCCCTGGCCGACCCGGCGGTGCGGCGCGCCATCCTGATGGCGCTCGACCGCGACGACCTGGGCCGGCCCGAGCTGCCCGACGGCGCCAAGAAGTTGCGCACGTGGTCCAACACACTGCTGCTGCCGACCCAGCCGGGCTACGTCGACCAGGCGCGGGCGACCGGCTTGGTGCACGACCCCGTCCGCGCCGCGAAGCTGCTGGACGAGGCGGGCTGGGAGCTCGAGTCGGGTCGCCGGGTCAAGGACGGCCAGCCGCTCGTGGTCTCGTTCCTCACCAGCCCCGGCGACGAGCTGGCCACCACCGAGCTCAAGGACGTCGCCGACCAGCTGGACGCCGTGGGCGTCGTCGTGAGCGCGGCCAGCCGGGACGCCGACCTGACCCCGCTCACGGTGGCCGTCAGCCCCTTCCCGCTGGCTCACCTCCCCGAGGAGGCGGTGTCGGCACCAGGGGCGTCCGAACTCGCCGGGCGCGTGGCGCACGAACTCGATCCGGTGCGGCGCGCCGACCAGGCCAGCCAGCTCGCGCGGCTGCTCTGGCAGGAGGTCATCACCGTCCCGCTGTACCAGGAGCCGGAGTTCGTGGCGGTCCGGAGCGGGCTGGCGAACCTGGGGGCACACAGCTACGCGACGACCGACTGGGAGGACGTGGGCTGGACGTCCTGACCGAGCGGCCCCGGCAGGAGTACCCTGCAGCCGTTTGCCCGGACGTCGAAAGGTGGGCCCATGGCTCTGTGGAAGCAACACGGTAACGGATCCCTGGAGCCCGGGGCGGTCGTGGCACCCGACGAACGGCTCGGCTGGGGCAAGACGATCGGCCTCGGGGCCCAGCACGTGGTGGCCATGTTCGGCGCCACGTTCGTGTTCCCGCTCCTGATGGGGCTCAACCCCCAGCTCGCGGTGATGATGTCGGGCATCGCGACCCTGATCTTCCTGGGAGCGGTCAAGGGCCGCATCCCCTCCTACCTCGGCTCGTCGGCGTCCTTCGTCGGCGTCGCCACGGCGATCTACGCCGCGGGCGGCAACCCCACGCACGTGTCCGGCGCCATGTTCTGGGTCGGCGTCGCGCTGCTCATCGCGGGCGCGATCATCCACTTCGCCGGCGCGGGCCTCATCCACCGGGCGCTGCCGCCGGTGGTGACCGGCGCGGTGGTCATGCTGATCGGCTTCAACCTCGCCCCGGTCGTCGCCAAGACGTACTGGCCGCAGGACCAGTGGGTGGCCCTGGTCACGATGATCGTCGTCGTGGTGCTGTCGGTCGGCGTGCGCGGCTTCCTGAGCCGGATCGCGATCTTCCTGTCGCTGATCTTCGGCTACGTCCTGTCGTGGGTGCTCGACCTGCTCACCGGCCCGATCACCTCGTTCTCGCCCGCCGCCAACGCGGTCACCACGCATCCGCGCGTCGACTGGTCCGGCGTGGCCGCCGCCCCGTGGGTCGGCCTGCCGCCCGTCACCGACCTGGGCACCTGGACCCTCAACGGCGCCAACAACGTCGTCGGCTTCCACCTGCCGTCGTTCAACGTCGCCTTCGCGCTGATCGCGCTGCCGGTCGTCATCGCGCTCATCGCCGAGAACACCGGCCACGTGAAGGCCGTCGCCGAGATGACCGGCGCCGACCTCGACCGCGACATGGGCAAGGCCATCGGCGCGGACGGGTTCACCTCGATGATCGCCACCGCCGCCGGCGCCGGCCCGACCACCACCTATGCCGAGAACATCGGCGTCATGGCCGCCACCCGTGTGTACTCGACGGCCGCCTACGTGGTGGCTGCCGTCGTGGCGATCCTGTTCGGCTTCTCGCCCAAGTTCGGTGCCATCATCTCCGCGACCCCGGGCGGCGTCCTGGGCGGCATCACCGTCGTGCTGTACGGCATGATCGGCCTGCTCGGCGCCAAGATCTGGAAGGAGAACCAGGTCGACTTCGGCAACCCGCTGAACCTCGTCCCGGTCTCGGCCGGCATCATCATCGGCGTCGGCGACGTGGCGCTGCACATCACCGAGGGCTTCGTCCTGGGCGGCATCGCCTTCGGCACCCTCGTGACCGTGCTCGTCTACCACCTCGCCCGCTGGCTGGCCCCTGCCGACATGCGGGCGGACGCCGAGGGTGCGGTCCTGATCGTGGACGCCCCGGGCGCCTACCGCGAGGACTCCTGACGCCGCGCCACCAGCCGGCCGAGGACGCCCACGCCGTACACAACCACCCCGACGGCGACGGACTGCCACGGCAGCGTCACCACCAGGACGGCGCACAGCGCCATGCCCAGCACCTGCAGGGCGCGGGGGTGGCGGCGTCCCTCGGCCTGACGCAGCGCCGCGAGGTTGGCGACGAAGTAGTAGAGCAGGACGCCGAAGCTGGAAAAGCCGATCACCGCGCGCAGGTCGACGGCCAGCACCAGCAGTGACACGAGCACGCCGAGGGTGATCTCCGCCACGTGCGGCACCTGATGGACGGGGTGCACCCCTGCCAGCGGGCGGGGCAGGTCGCCGTTGCGGGCCATCGCCAGCGATGTGCGGCCGATGCCGGCCACGAGCGCCAGCAGGGCGCCGAGGGCGGCGAGTGCGGCCCCGATCCTGACCGGCCCCATCGCCCACGTCGCGCCGGCGGCGGCCACGGCGTCCAGCAGGGGTGCGGTGCTGGACGCCAGCGCGTCCGTCCCCAGCACGCCGACCACGCCGGCGCCCACCAGCGCGTAGACCAGCACGGCAAGGCCGAGGGCGATCCCGATGGCGCGCGGGATCGTGCGCTCGGGTGCAATGACCTCCTCCCCCATCGTGGCGATGCGGGCGTACCCGGCGAACGCGAAGAACAGCAGGCCCGCCGACTGCAGGACGCCCAGCGGCCCGCTGGCCAGGGGGTCGCCGCCCGTCCAGGGTGCTGCGGGCCGGCCGAGGAACAGCAGCACGACCGCACCCAGCAACACCACGAGGACGGCGGCGACGATGATCCGGGTGAGAGCGGCGGTCCGGGTGACGCCGTGGTAGTTGACGGCCACCAGGGCGATGACCGCCAGCGCCGCCAGCGGCCGCTGCCACCACCCCTGCGGCACGAGGTAGGCCGCCACCGTCAGGGCCATCGCGGCCGCCGAGGCGGTCTTGCCGATCACGAAGCCCCAGCCTGCGAGGAAGCCCCACCAGTCGCCCAGCACCTCACGCCCGTAGGCGTAGGTGCCGCCCGAGGTCGGGTACCGCGCGGCCAGTTGCGCCGAGGAGGTGGCGTTGCAGTAGGCCACCAGCGCCGCGAGCGCCAGACCGAGGAACAGCCCACCACCCGCCGCGGCCGCCGCGGGCCCCCAGACGACGAACACGCCCGCACCGACCATCGAGCCCAGCCCGATGACGACGGCGTCGGTGAGGGTCAGGCGGCGCGCGAGTCGGGTCACCGGGGCACTGTAACCGCGTTCAGGTGAACGGCCGGTGACCTCGCGGACGCGCGCGCTCCAGATGCACCTCGAAAGTGAATCTGCACCTCCTCCAGCGGGTGCAGATTCACTTTCGAGGTGCGTCTGCGTGCCGGACCGTCGGGCTCAGTCGGCCAGGGCGCGTCCCAGTGCCTCGAGGCGACGCTCCAGCACGGCGACCCGGTCGGCGAGCGGGCCCGCCTCGGCGGCGTCCGCGGGGGCGTCCGCCTCGGGGCCGGGCAGGGACTCCGCGGACGCCGCCCGCCGGATGAAGGTCAAGTAGCCGATGCCGACGGTCAACACCAGCGCGGCGAGGGCGACGAAGAAGCGGGGCAGTTGGCCCGAACTGCTCGACAGCGACTGCCCCACCGCGTAGATCATCGTGAAGATGCCGCCGAGCAGCAGGCCGTTGGAGATCACGGCCATCTTCGCCGGACGCCACAGCGACACCGCCAGGACCACGGTCGCGCAGATCAGCAGGATGATGCTGGTGTTGAGCGACCAGGCCTCCTGGGCCGCGCGGGCCGCCTGCATCGCGGCCTCCTGCTCGGCGACCTGCTCGGGGCTCGGGCTGGCGCCCGGGTACTTCTCCCAGGCGTACTCGGGCCACGGGGGTTGGGGGTGGAAGGTGTTGATCCCGATCGCGACGAGCCCCACCACCACCAGCCCCAGGAAGAACGAGTAGATGACCTGCAGCAACGACACGGCTCTCATGACGGCCTCCTGGCCCATCTTCTCACCCACTGACAGGCACTGCCTATTGTCTGGGCATGAACCGACCAGCGTGGGCCGAGGCCAGCGACCTGATGCGCGAGTACTACGACACGGAGTGGGGCCTGCCGGTGCGCGACACCCCCGGCGTCTACGAGCGCATCGTGCTGGAGGGGTTCCAGTCAGGGCTGTCGTGGGCGGTCGTGCTGCGCAAGCGGCCGGCCTTCCGGGCGGCGTTCGACGGGTTCGACCCCCAGGTGGTCGCGCGCTACACCGAGGCTGACGTCGAGCGGCTGCTCACCGACCCCGGCATCGTCCGCAACCGCCGCAAGGTCGAGGCCGCCATCACCAACGCGCAAGCCACGGCGGCGATGACGGACGCCGGGGTCGACCTGGCCGGGCTCGTCTGGTCGTTCAGGCCCGACGACCCGAAGGCGGGTGCGGACCTGACCTCATCGGCCGAGTCGCTGGCGTTGTCGAAGGCCCTGAAGAAGCACGGCTTCGTGTTCGTCGGCCCCGTCACGATGTTCGCGCTCATGCAGGCGATCGGCATCCTCGAGCACCGCGGAGTCTTCACTTGACCGCCAGGACCCGGGCCGCCCGTGACGGTCGTTGACACAAGCATCGTCCTCACGGCGAACGACGCGACCTACGTCGCCCTGGCCGAGGCGCTGCACACCACGCTTCTCACCGGCGACCGGCGTCTCGCCCGGGCACGGGGGATCCGGTGCCCGGTCGAGGTTGTCGGGGCCTGACCCTGAGCCGTTCGCGTCAGGAACCCGGCTGGACCTGCGCCTGGCCGGGCGTGGAGCCCCGGGTCGGGGCCGGCGGCACGGCGTCCGCGTCGCCCGACTTCACCGCGTGCCCACCGAACTGATTGCGCATGGCGGCGACCATCTTCATGCTCGGGCTGTCCTCCTGCTGGCTGACGAAGCGCGCGAACAGGGCGGCCGAGATCGTGGGCACGGGGACGCCGAGGTCGACGGCGGCGTTCACGGTCCAGCGGCCCTCGCCGGAGTCGGCGGCGTAGCCGTCGATCTGGTCCAGGTGCGGGTCGGCGTCCATGGCGCGCACCATCAGGTCCAGCAGCCACGAGCGGATGACGGTGCCCTCGCGCCAGCTCTCGAAGACGTCGGGCACGTGGGTGACAATCTCGGAGGCCTCCAGCAGCTCCCAGCCCTCGGCGTAGGCCTGCATGAGGCCGTACTCGATGCCGTTGTGCACCATCTTGGCGAAGTGGCCGGCGCCGACCTCGCCCGCGTGCACGAAGCCGAATTCGCCCTCGGGCTTGAGCGACTCGAAGATCGGCATGACGGCGGCCACCGCGTCCTCGGCGCCGCCACACATGAGCGCGTAACCGTTCTCCAGGCCCCAGACGCCGCCGGAGACGCCGCAGTCGATGAAGCGGATCCCCTTCGCGGCGAGCTGGTCGGCGCGCTTCTGGTCGTGGGTCCACTTGCTGTTGCCGCCGTCGATGATGATGTCGCCCTCCGACAGCCGGTCGCCCAGTTCGCCGATGACCGCGTCGGTGATCCTGCCCGCGGGAACCATGACCCACACCACGCGCGGCGACTCGGTCAGCTGCGCGACGAGATCCGCCTGATCCTTGGCGTCGGAGATCTCCGGGTTCGTGTCGTAGCCGACGACGGTGTGGCCGGCACGGCGCAGGCGCTCGCGCATGTTGCCGCCCATCTTGCCCAGTCCGATCAGTCCCAGTTGCATGTGGTGCACCCTCCTCGATGGCCCACGTCCGCGTGGGTCGGCCTACGGGGCGAGCCTAGTTCGACCGCGAGGCGTCCACCACGGTTCCCCGGATCCCAGGGCTTTCGTCGAAGAGCCGCCGGGGGGAGGGGGCATCGCGGTCAGGGGCCGGTGCCGCCCTCGGGGCGGAAGAGCTTGGCGGGCACCTGCCCGTCAGCCACCTCGACGGTGGTCTCGGTCATGGTCACTCCGGTGGTGGCCTGCCGGGCGCGGGGCACGACGCCGCTCATGCCTGGGGCTCCAGCAGCTTGGCTCCCAGCCGGTCGTGGTCCTCGTCGGTCCAGCCCTGGCTTGTCAGCCAGGTGTGCACGCCCTGGCCCGGGGCGACGCCGTGCCGGGTGTCCAGGGCGTCGAGCAGGCGACGCATGGTGCCCGCCGGAGTACTCTGGTCGGCGACCTGCTGGCCGGCCAGGTCCGGCGGCGCAGTGCACCAGCACGGTCCCGGGAGCCTGCGCGATGGCGCGCAGGGCGCGCAGGACATTGTCCGGGCGGCGTTCCAAGTAGCCGGAGTAGTGGTCGGCGAGGTGTTGCTCGTGCCCAAGGTCCTGCTTGGCCTGTTCGGTGAACTCGTCCTGCCACGGCAGGAGGGGTTCGGTGTCGTCGTCGACGTCGGGGATGCCGTGCTCAGTGGAGTCCTCGGCGTAGAGGGTGAGTTCGTGGAAGGTCACTTCCTCCGCCTTGAGCGGGCCGTTGCCGGTGCTGGCGCGCTCCACATTGGTGCGTAGGTCCACCACGTCGGTGACGCCGAACTCGTCGACGAGGCGGCGCACGGATTCGGGAGGCAGGTCCTGCAGGTTGTCGGTGCGGATCACGCGCCCCGGCCCCGTGGCCCGGCCATCGGCCGCCGGCTTGCCGCCGAGGTCCCGCATGTTCACCACCCCGGGCAGGTCGATCCATCCGATCTCAGGAAGTTCTGCGCTCATGGGCCAACCTATCGCGAGGCCGACATCGCCAGTCGCTGAAGCTGTTCGGCCACCGACCAGAGCCCGTAACACGGCCGCAATCCGACGCGACTAGACCTACTGCCCGAGAGGTAACACCACGTAGAACCCCATGGGACAAGGAGAAGCCCGATGCACCTGCAACCACGAGAGATCGACAAGCTGATGATCGTGGTGGCCGCCGACCTGGCCCGACGACGGCAGGCCCGGGGGCTGAAGCTCAACTACCCGGAGGCCATCGCCATCATCACCTACGAGCTAGTGGAGGGCGCCCGCGACGGCCGCAGCGTCGCAGACCTGATGAGCTACGGCACCACCATCCTCGGCGTCGAGGACGTGATGGAGGGCGTGGCGGAGATGATCCACGACGTCCAGGTGGAGGCCACCTTCCCCGACGGCACCAAGCTCGTCACCGTCCACGACCCGATCCGCTGAAGGAGACTGCCATGATCCCCGGTGAGTACAAGCTGGCCAGCGAGCCAGTCGTCTGCAACCAGGACCGCGAGACGCTGACCCTCGAGGTCCTCAACCGCGGCGACCGCCCGGTCCAGGTGGGCTCCCACTTCCACTTCGCCGAGGCCAACCGGGCCCTGGACTTCGACCGCTCCAAGGCCCTCGGTTTCCGGCTCGACATCCCCGCGGGCACGGCCGTCCGCCTCGAACCCGGAGACGTGCGGACCGTGCGGCTCGTCGCACTGGGCGGTGACCGCACCGTCTTCGGCTTCCGTGACCTGGTGGACGGACCGCTGGAGAGCCGCACGTCTGCCGACTTCGATGCCGCCCATGCCGGCGAGCTGACACCGCCCCGCAGCCGATCCGCTGCCGGGGATGCGCCCGAACCCCTGAAGAGCCGGGCCGCCGACGACTACTCCAACCAGTCGCGCTGAGCGCAGGAGGACACACCATGAGCTTCGAACTTTCCCGCGAGCAGTACGCGAACCTGTACGGCCCCACCACGGGCGACGCCATCCGGCTGGCCGACACCGAGCTGTTCGCCGAGGTCGAGTACGACCTGACGACTCCCGGCGACGAGGCCGTCTTCGGTGGCGGCAAGGTGATCCGCGACGGCATGGGCCAGAACGGCCAGTTGGTGCGGGACGTGGACATTCCCGACGTGGTGATCACCAATGTGGTGGTCATCGACCACTCCGGAATCTTCAAGGCCGACATCGCCATCCGCGACGGGCACATCATGCGGATCGGCAAGGCCGGCAACCCGCACATGATGGACGGGGTGGACATCGTCATCGGCGTCGCCACCGACGTGATCTCCGGTGAGGGCAAGATCCTCACCGCGGGCGGCATCGACACCCACATCCACTTCATCAGCCCGGACCAGGTCGAGACCGCCCTCGTCAGCGGCATCACCACGATGATCGGCGGCGGCACCGGACCTTCGGAGTCCACCAAGGCCACCACCATCACGCCGGGTGAGTGGAACATCGGCAACATGCTGCAGGCCTTCGAGGAGTTCCCGATGAACTTCGGCCTGCTCGGCAAGGGCCATGGCTCGTCGAAGTCCCCGCTGGCGGAGCAGGTCCGGGCTGGCGCCATCGGCCTGAAGATCCACGAGGACTGGGGTGCCACGCCCAGTTCCATCAACACTTCCCTGGAGGTGGCCGACGAGTACGACGTGCAGGTGGCGATCCATACCGACACCCTCAACGAGGCCGGTTTCGTCGAGGACACCAAGGCGGCGATCGCCGGACGCCTGATCCACACCTTCCACACCGAGGGTGCGGGCGGTGGTCACGCGCCGGACATCATCGAGCTGGCTGCCGAACCGAATGTGCTGCCTGCCTCCACCAACCCCACACTCCCCTACACCCGCAACACCGTCGAGGAACACCTCGACATGCTGATGGTCTGTCACCACCTGCGCGCCGACATCCCGGAGGACGTCGCCTTCGCCGACTCCCGGATCCGCAAGGAGACCATCGCCGCCGAGGACGTCCTGCACGACATGGGCATCTTCTCCATCACCTCGTCGGACTCCCAGGCGATGGGCCGTGTCGGAGAGGTCATCCTGCGCACCTGGCAGGTGGCCGATTCCATGAAGAGGCAGCGCGGTCAGCTGCGCGAGGACCAGGGCCGTGCCGGTGACAACTTCCGGATCAAGCGCTTCATCAGCAAGTACACGATCAATCCGGCCATTGCCCACGGCATCGCCGACTCGGTCGGTTCCGTGGAAGTGGGCAAGTTCGCGGATCTGGTCCTGTGGGAGCCCAAGTTCTTCGGTGTGAAGCCGGACCTCATCATCAAGGGTGGCCAGATGGCCCACGGCGTGATGGGCGATGCGAATGCGTCGATCCCCACCCCCCAGCCACGCACCTACCGCAAGGCCTTCGGCTCCTACGGCACAGCCGTGGCCGCCAGCTCGATCACCTTCATGTCCCGGGCGGCCGTCCGGGGTGGCGTGGCGCAGCGGCTGGGACTGCGCAAGACGGTGCGGGCCTGCTCCGGCATCCGCAACCTGACGAAGGCGGACATGAGGTTCAATGGCGAGATGCCGAGGCTCCAGGTGGATCCCCAGACCTACGAGGTGCGCGTGGACGGCGAGGTGGTCAGCTGCGAACCTGCGGAGAACCTGCCCATGGCCCAGCGCTACTTCCTCTTCTGAGCCGATGATCGTCACCCAGATCCTGGGCAACACCCACTCCATCGAGGGTGCCGCGCTCATCGACGGCGCCCACCTGGAGCGGGTGGTCCTGCCCAGTGCCGCCCTGGTCAAGCGCATCCAGCGCCTGACCACGGACCATGGCACCGAGCTGGGGCTGCGGCTCCCGCCCGGTGCCCCCGACCTCCGCGACGGCGACGTCCTCCTCGTCGACAACCCAGAAGGAGGAGGCCGCAATGCCGTCGTCGTCCAGGTGGAGCCCACCGACGTCCTGGTCATCGCCCCCACCAGCATCAAGGACATGGCCTTCGTGGCGCATAGCCTCGGCAACCGTCACCTCCAGGCCCAGTTCTTCGACGCCGACAGCGAGTACGGCGCACAGGTGATGGTGGTGCAGTACGACCACACGGTCGAGCAGTTCCTGCAGCACCACGGCACCCCGTACCAGCGCCAGGAGCGTGTCATGCCCGTACCCTTCCGTCACAGTGAGCACACCCACTAGTGGGAGCGCAGGAGTTGGGTGGGATGCTCGCCATGGCACAGCTGACGGACTCGGCGGTGCCGACCGGCGCCTTCAGCCACTCGCTGGGCTTCGAGACCTACCTCAGCCGTGGGGAGGTCGACTCCGCGGCCTCCTTCGCCGAGTGGCTGCGAATGTTCGTCGCCCAGCAGCTCACGTTCACCGACGCGCTGGCCATCCGGCTCGCCCATGGGGCCGCGGGCTTCGAGGAGGTCGCCGACCTCGACGACCTCCTCACCGCCCAGGCCCTGCCCCGACAGGTCCGCGAGGGGCAGGCGACCATGGGGCAGCGGCTGCTGTCCATCGCCGCCGAGAACGTCCCGGGCCCGTGGCTCGACGACTACCGCGCCCGGGTGGCGTCGGGCCGGCTGCACGCCCACCCGGCCCTCGTCCTCGCCGTGGTCGGGCGCAATGTCGGGCAGCGGGTGGACGACGTGGTCGCCCAGCACCTGTTCGCCACGGTGGTCTCCCTGACCCAGAACGCCGTGCGCGGCATCCCGCTGGGGCAGAACGCCGGACAGCGCGTCCAGGGGATGGCCCGCACGTGGGTCCTAACCGCTGTGGAACGCTCCGCCACGCTCACCCGAGAGGACCTGGGGGCCATCTCCCCCGGTCTCGAGATTGCCCAGATGCAGCACGAGAGACAACGAGCCCGGCTCTTCATGAGTTGAGCAGACCCCAACCCCAGTCATCCCCCAAGGAGGACCCATGGACCCCGTCATCATCGGAATCGGCGGACCCGTCGGCGCCGGCAAGACCCAGCTGATCGAGAGGATCTCGCGCGCCATGGCCGACGAGATCTCGATGGCCGCCATCACCAATGACATCTACACCATCGAGGACGCGAAGATCCTCGCCCGCAATTCCGTGCTGCCCACCGAGCGCATCATCGGGATCGAGACCGGCGGCTGCCCCCACACGGCGATCCGCGAGGACACGTCGATGAACGAGGCGGCCATCGAGGAGCTCAGGAAGCGCTTCGACGACCTCCGGGTGATCTTCGTGGAGTCCGGCGGGGACAACCTGTCCGCCACCTTCAGCCCAGAGCTGGTCGACTTCTCCATCTATGTGATCGATGTCGCGCAGGGCGAGAAGATCCCGCGCAAGGCCGGACAGGGCATGATCCGCTCGGACATGTTCGTGATCAACAAATCGGACCTCGCACCGCACGTCGGGGCCGACCTCGCGGTGATGGAGGCGGACTCCAGGGCCTTCCGGAAGGACAAGCCCTATGCCTTCACCAACTTGAAGACCGACGAGGGGCTTGACGTCGTGCTCGACTGGATCCGCCGTGACGTCCTCCTGCTCGACCTTGCCTGAGCGCGACCAGCCCTCGACGGGAGAGCTGGAACTGACCGTGGCCCGCCGAGGGGGTGTCAGCCACGCACGACACCAGTTCCACCGAGGTGCCCTGCGCATCCTGCGGCCGATCCACCTCGATGGTTCGGGCCAGGTCTGCTACACGGTGGTCAACCCCGGCGGAGCCTTCCTGGGTGCCGACCACTACCGGATGGACATCACCGTCAAGGAGAAGGCCTCGCTCCTGTTGACCACGCAGTCGGCCACCAAGGTCTACCGCACCCCGCAGGGGCCGGCCACCCAGGACGTGCGGCTGGTGCTGGGGCCGGGCGCCATCCTGGAGAACATCCCGGACCAGCTGATCATCTACCGCGACGGGAGCTACCGGCAGACCACCCGGGTCATCATGCATCCCGGGGCGAGCCTGGTCAGCGCCGAGGTGATCACTCCCGGCTGGTCACCCGACGGTGAGCGCTTCCGCTACCAGGAACTGCGCCTGCGCACGGAGGTGCGGGTGGGCGATGCCCACGCGAGCAGGATCTTCGCCATCGACCAGCTCCGGCTCGAACCCGGCGTCGACGCGCTGGACGGAGTCGGCCAGTTGGAGGGGCACTCCCACATCGGGCAACTCCTCGTCGTCGATTGGCGCGTCGACACCGAGCTCGTCGATGTCGTCTCCGGCCTGTGCGTCCAGAGCGGCCTTCGGGCGGGGGTGAGCAGTATCGGCATCACCACCGACGACGGGGTGCGGGGCCTGGTGGTGCGCAGCCTGGGACACCGCACCGAGGACGTCGTGCACCTCCACGAGAGCGTCACCAACCACGTCCGCCACCTGTGGCGGGGACAGGGTCCGCTGGCCCTGCGCAAGTACTAGGAGGTTCCCATGAGCACCAAATCCAGTCACCTCGGCTCGTTGCCCGAGCAGACGCTGCGCGGCATCGCCCAGGTCTTCTTCCAGGACAACGTCCTGACCGGTGTCCTGGTCCTCGTCGGGCTGGCCCTGGCAAATCCCCGGATGGCAGCCCTCGCTGCGCTGGGCTCCGTGGCCCAGACCGTCACCGGTCGGCTGACCGGGCGTCAGGAGGCCGCGGCGCGCGGTCTGATGGGTTACAACGGGGCGCTGGTGGGGGCCGCGGCGGCACTCGACGTGCCAGGGTGGACGGCCGCGCTCGTGACCATCGTCGGGGCGGCACTGTGTGTCCCGGTCCATGCGGCCTTCGCCTGCTTGCTGACCCGCGGCCCCCTGTCCCGACGTGACCTGCCCGTCGCGACCGCGCCCTTCTGCACGGTGGCCGGCGTGGTGCACGTGCTGGCCCAGCCCGCTGCGGGTGAGCCCCTGAGCGGCGGGGTCGCCCTGTGGCCGGGTGCGGTTCATGCGCTGTTCAACGGCATCGCCGAGGTCTTCCTGGCCGACGGCTGGCTGGTCGGTGTCGTGCTGCTTGCCGGCATTGCCCTGTCCTCGTGGAGGGCGGCCGTGTGGGGCCTGGCGGGCAGTGCACTCGCCGCGGCCATCGCCCTAACTGCGGGACTCGACCGCTCCGGTATCACGGCCGGCCTGTTCGGATACTCCCCCGTCCTGGTGGCGATGGGGCTGGGTGCCACATTCCTGGTGGAGCGCCGGCTGGCCTGTCGCATCCTGTTGGTCGTGCTTGGGACCGGCCTGGCGATCGTCCTGAAGCTGCTCATGGACACTACGGGGATTCCCGTGTACACGTGGCCTTTCGTCCTGACACTGTGGCTCGTACTGGGAGGTTCCACTCGATGAGCACCATGACCGTCCTCTACGACCATTTCGTGGTCCAGCGCGACCACCTGCCGCTGAGGACCCGGATCGCCTGCACCTTTGCTGCCGTGGCGTCACTGCACTTCCTTTCCGTGGGCCTGCTGTCGACGTCCTGGGTCTCCGGCGCCCCCGCCCTTGCCGCCGGAACGGTGCTGACCGCCTACCTCGCCGGGCTCAAGCACTCCTACGACTGGGACCACGTTGCCGCGATCGACAACTCTGTGCGCAAGTTCGTCAACGAGGGCGGGAATCCAGCCAGCGTCGGGTTCGCCTTCAGCCTGGGACACTCGACGGTGGTGACCCTGGCTGGCGCGCTGGTCGTGGCGGGGGCGCACTTCATGCAGGGGGCCTTTGTCGAGGGCGGGACCGCCAACCGAGTGCTGGGCCTCGTGGGCATGGGTGTCTCCGGCACCTACCTGCTGCTCCTGGGCCTGTTCAATGCCGCCGTGGCGCTTCGCCTGTGGCGGGGGCTTCGTGGGGGTCCGATCCTCGGCGGCCACCGGCACGACCTGGACCAGGCGGGCGGGTTGGTGGCTCGCCTGCTGGCCAGGCCGCTGCGCAGGGTCAGACGGCCTCGTGACGTCTTCGTGATCGGCTTCCTGTTCGGCCTGGGTTTCGACACAGCCACCACGATCGGCCTGCTGCTGCTCACCGTCGGGGCCTCGTTGGCGGGCGTACCGCCGCTGGCTCTGCTGGGCCTGCCGGTAGCCTTCACCGCCGCCATGACCCTGTGCGACAGCCTCAACGGCCTGGGCATGATGCACCTGTACCGGTCTGCGACGCTGGGTGCCGGCCGGCGGCTCCGCTTCAACGCGGTGGTGACCACCGTGTCCGCGGTCTCCGCCCTGTTCATCGCCACGATCACGCTGGGTGCCTTCGCCCACGACCTGCTGGGCCTCGACGACCCGCTGACCACGGCACTGGCCGGGGTGGACCTGGGCGACGCCGGACTGGGCCTCGTGGCCGTCTTTGCACTCCTCTGGGCGGGTCACCGGATGCTTGCGCGTCGAGGCGCCTGCTGACGCGGAATCACGGGACGCGGTGGGTCCACTCCGGGGTGGAGAACTTTGTGCGCACCAGCTCGGCGGCCTCGGCGGCTCGTCGTCGGTGAAGTCCCGCTCGACGCAGCGGAACTGACCTTGGAAGTAGGCCAGGAAGCTGTCGCTGATCGCCTCGCGGGTCATGCCGGTCTGGGAGCGCATCGGGTCAACCCGCTTGCTGGCGGACTTGGTGCCCTTGTCGCTCAGCTTCTCGCGACCGACCGTTCTCCAGGCCCCAGACGCCGCCGGAGACGCCGCAATCGATGAAGCGGATCCCCTTCGCGGCGAGCTCGTCGGCGAGCTTCTGGTCGTGAGTCCACTTGCTGTTGCCGCCGTCGATGATGATGTCGCCCTCCGACAGCCGGTCGCCCAGTTCACCGATGACCGCGTCGGTGATCCTGCCCGCGGGAACCATGACCCCACACCACGCGCGGCGCTCGGTCAGCTGCGCGACGAGATCCGCCTGGTCTTGGCGTCGGAGATCTCCGGGTTCGTGTCGTAGCCGACGACAGTGGGGGCATCGCGGTCAGGGGCCGGTGCCGCCGCGGACTAGACTCACGCCCGGAGCCGGCGCGCTCGCCGGTCGCCCCCTTTCGTCAAGGCCAACCCATCGAGGTAGTTCGTGAGCAGCACGTCCCAGTCGTCCTCCGTCGTCCCCAGCAGGCGCACCACCACCGTCCTGCTGGCCGTGGTGGGGGCCGTGGTGGCGGCCTACGTCGCCATCTGGCTGGTCGGGCTCGACCTCGCGACCAGGCCGCCGCTGCCGGCCCGCATCCAGTCGGACGCGACGACCGGGATCATCTCCCTGCTGGGCGACCTCACCGCCCGCCTGGCCGCGTTAGGCACCCTCGGCGTCCTGTCGGCCGTCGTCGGCTTCACCGCGCGCAACGAGGACCACACGCTCACCGACGCCGGACAGCGCCTGCTCCCGTGGGCCGGGCGGTTGGGCCAGGTGTGGTTCGCGGCGTCGGTGCTGAACACGTTCGCCAACCCCGCCTACGTCAACGGCGTCCCCATCCACACGACCATGCGTCCCGATGCCTGGTGGACCTTCCTGTGGTCCTCCCCCTCCGGCCTGGCGTGGTTGACCTCGGCGCTGATCGCGCTGGCGATCGTGGTGGCGTCCTACGCCAGCCGGCACTGGGCGAGCACCCTGATCGGGCTGGTCGCCGGCGTCATCGCGCTTGCGTTCGTGTCGGTCACCGGCAACGTGACCGTGGGCCTCAACCACGACTGGGCGACGGACGCCGCCGTGGCGCTAACGTTCACCGCGGTCCCGCTCATGACGGCCGCGCTCGGCGCCTGGCTGGGCGGCTCGCCGGCATCCGCCATGCGCTACCAGCGGCTGGTGCCGCCCCTGCTCGTCGTCGCCGTCGCCGGCCACGCCGTGGTGGCTTGGCAGCAGCTCGCGGGCGTCCCGCTGAACGCCACCCCGTATGGCCTGTGGACCATCGCGATCTTCGTCATCCTCGGGCTGTTCGCGCTGAGCTGGGCCGTCCGCCAGTTCGTCGGCGGACGGACGGCCGGCAGCATCGGGCGCGACGTCGTGCTCTCCGTCGCCTACGTCGCCTGCCTCACAGCCGAGAACCACATCCCGACCCCGCGCTTCCTCGAGCCGCAGTCGATCATGGTGAACTACCTCGGCTACGAGGTGACCGTGGCCCCGACCATCGAGAAGCTGGTCACCTTCGCCCGCCCGAACCTGTTGTGGGTGGCCGTGGTCGTGTTCGCGCTGGGCGCCTACCTGGCCGGCGTCCTGCGGGCCCGCTCACTGGGCCGCCGCTGGCCGATCGGGCGCACGATCGCGTGGGCCGCCGCCTGGCTGCTCACCCTGTTCCTCGCCGTCACCGGCCTGTGGGAGTACTCGACCGTCCAGTACAGCTGGCACATGGTCGTCCACATGACCGTGAACATGCTGGTGCCGGTGCTCGGGGTGCTGGGGGCCCCGCTCAGCCTCGTGCGGGCGGCGTCCACGCCGGGCGAGGACCACGTGTCGCTCGGCGACGCACTCGACTCGCTGGAGTCCCACCGCCTGTGGCAGACCCTGACCAGCCCGCCCGTCGCGTGGCTGATGTACGTCGGCAGCCTGTTCGCGGTCTACTTCACGCCGGCGTTCTCGTGGCTCATGAAGTACCACTGGGCCCACCAGCTGATGCTCATCTTCTTCATGATGACCGGCTACTTCTTCTTCACGATGATCATCGGGGCTGATCGCACCAGCAAGCAGCTCCCCCACCTGCTCAAGCTGGCACTGGTCATCTCGATCATGCCGTTCCACGCCGTGTTCGCCGTCGGCATCCTGTCGAGCCAGACGCTGCTGGGCGCCACCTTCTACGAGACCATCGAGGTGCCGTGGCTGGCCGACCATGCCGCGCTGATGGCCGACCAGAACATCGCCGGCCAGGCGTCGTGGTTCCTCGGCGAGGTACCGCTGTTCGTCGTGATCGCCGCGCTGGCCGCCCAATGGTTCCGCTCCGACAGCCGCGAGGCCAGCACCATCGACGACGCCGTGGACTCGGGCCACGACGACTCCTTCGACGCCTACAACGACATGCTCGCCGAGCTCGCCAAGCGCGACGAGCAGCGGGCCCGCGAGGCGACGCTGAAGCGGTTCGAGCCGTGACCGCCACCCCGGACGCCCCGGTCACCAGCGGCCTCGACCAGCGCGTGGAGCTCGACGTCTCCGGCATGACGTGCGCCGCCTGCGCGAACCGGATCGAGAAGAAGCTCAACAAGATGCCGGGCGTCCGCGCCACGGTGAACTACGCCACTGAGCGGGCGGTCATCCTCGGCCTGCCGCCGGAGAAGGCGACGGACGCCGTGGGCGTCGTGGAGGCCGCCGGCTACGGTGGCGCCCCTGTCGTCGAGGGCGAGGAGGGCCAGGGCTACGCCGACCGGGTGAAGATGCTCCGCAACCGGCTCATCGTCGCGGCGCTGCTCACCGTGCCGCTGGGCGACGTCGCGATCGTGCTGGCGCTGGCGCCGCAGATGCGCTTCCCGGGGTGGCAGTGGGTGCTGCTGGTGGCCGCTCTGCCGGTCGTGTTCTGGAGCGCCTGGCCGTTCCACAAGGCGGCCTGGCGTAACCTGCGCCACGGCTCCACCTCGATGGACACCCTCGTCTCCCTCGGCATCCTCGCCGCGTTCACGTGGTCCTTGGTGTCCACGATCCTCGGTGCCGAGGACACCACCGGCTACTGGCTCGGCTACGGCATCGCGCCGGCCGGCGCGGACTCGCTGTACCTCGAGGTCGCCGCGGCGGTGACCACCTTCCTGCTGGGTGGGCGCTACATGGAGGCCCGGTCCAAGAAGTCGGCGCGCTCCGTGCTCTCGGCGTTGGGACGCCTGGCGCCCTCGTCCGTGCGGGTCATCCGCGGCGGCGTGGAGTCGATCATCCCCATCGCCGAGCTGCGCGTGGGCGACCGCTTCGGCGTCCGCCCCGGCGAGCGCATCGCCACCGATGGCACCGTCGTGCTCGGTTCCTCGGCGATCGACACCTCGATGATGACCGGCGAACCCGTACCCCGCGAGGTCACCGAGGGCGACGCAGTCCTGGGCGGCACCATCAACACCAACGGCGCCCTGATCGTCACCGCCGACCGCGTCGGCGCCCACACCCAGCTGGCCCAGATGGCCGCGACCGCCGAGCAGGCGCAGGCGCGCAAGGCGGCCGTGCAGACGATGGTCGACAAGGTCGTGGGCTGGTTCGTGCCCGTCGTGCTCGTGATCGCCGCCGTGACGTTGGTCGTGTGGCTGCTCATCGGCGGCGGCCCGCGGGCGGCGTTCTCGGCGGCGTTGTCGGTGCTGATCATCGCCTGCCCGTGCGCGCTCGGCCTGGCCACGCCCACGGCGCTGATGGTCGGCGTGGGGCGCGGCGGGCAGCTCGGCATCCTGATCAAGGGCCCGGACGCCCTGGAGGCGTCCGGCGTCATCGACACCGTCGTGCTCGACAAGACGGGCACCCTGACCACCGGCGAGATGGCGGTCGAGGTCGTGCACGGGCACGGCGGGCACTCGGCCGAGTCCGTGCTGGAGCGTGCCGCCGCCGTGGAGCACCACTCCGAGCACCCGATCGCGCGCGCGGTCGTGGCCCGGGCGTCCGAGGAGGGGTTGGTCGTGCCGGACGCCGCGGGAGTCCGCGCACTGCCGGGGCTGGGCGCCGAGGGCGAGGTGGCGGGCGCCATCGTGCTCGTCGGCAACCCCGCGCTGTTCCGCGAGCGGGGCGTCCCGGTGCCGGAGTCGGTGGAGCGCGGCCTTGAGGAGTCAGCGGCCGCCGGGCGCACCGCGGTGCTCGTCGGTGTGGCCGGCGAACTCGTGGGCTCGATCGAGGTCACCGACAGCCTCAAGGAGTCGGCCGCCCCCGCGGTGGCCCGCCTCAAGGAGATGGGCCTGCGCACCGTCCTGCTGACCGGCGACCGTCGCGCCGCCGGCGAGACCATCGGCGCCCAGGTGGGCGTGGACGAGGTCATCGCCGAGGTGCTCCCCACCGACAAGTCGGCGGTCATCGAGCGCCTCCAGTCGGAGGGACGCCGCGTGGCGATGGTCGGCGACGGCATCAACGATGCCGCCGCCCTGGCCTCGGCGAACCTCGGCCTGGCCGTCGTGTCCGGCACGGACGTGGCGATGAAGTCGGCCGACATCATCCTCGTGCGCCGCGACCTGAACGTCATCCCCGACGCCATCGCGCTGGCCCGACGCACCCTGCGCACCATCAAGGGCAACCTCGTGTGGGCGTTCGGCTACAACATTGCCGCCATCCCCCTGGCCGCGCTGGGGCTGCTGAACCCCCTCATCGCCGGCTTCGCGATGTCGCTGTCGTCGGTGTTCGTGGTCTCCAACTCCACGCGCCTCCGTCGCTTCACGCCGGGCCGCTGACCCTGGCCGTCGGCGTAACGCCATCTCGACCACACGTCCCCGCACCGCCGACACCCAGCCACGGCGTTCACCCGTGCCACAGGGATTTGCCCCGTGGGTGCGGGCGCGGGCTGTGGTCCGATTGGCGCTACGCGCGCCGAGAACTCAGTCCAGGCCCGCCAAGGGCTCGTCGATCGAGAACCCCTTGGCTGCGACGGGGCGGGGCTGGGCGAAGTCACTGGTCTCGCTCATCCGCCAGTAGACCACCGCGGACACGACGCACAGCACGACCATGACGGCCTGGAAGACCCAGAAGGACCCGCGGGCCACCATGGCGGTGGCGAGCACCGGCGCGAGGCCCCCGAAGACGGCGACGGCCACGCCGTAGGGCAGCGAGATACCGGCGGTGCGCACCTCGGGCGGGAACTGCTCGGCCATCACGGCGGCGAGCGACCCCGCGTACGCGGCCAGCAGGACGGCGCTGACCGAGACCGCCACGAGCACGCTGGACATCGTCTGCCCGATCGTGTTCACCAGCGGGATGAACGACAGCGCCGACCCGATCGCGAAGAACAGCAGCAGCGGACGGCGTCCGAACCGGTCGGAGAGATAGCCCGACACCGGCTGCAGGATCGTGAACAGCGCCAGCCCGAGCATCGCAGCGAACTGGGCCGAACGCAGCTCGACGCCCGTGTGCAAGGTGAGCACCGACGGCAGCGAGATGAACCAGAACTGCACCAGCGCCGTCCCGGCTGCGACCAGCCCGATCACGCGCAGGGCGGCCCGCGGGTGCTCCTTCAGGACGGTGGTCAGCGGGTTGCGCACAACGCGGCCGGTGTCGCGGGTGCGGGTGAAGGCCTCGGTGTCGGGCACGGCCATCCGCAGCCACAGGCCGAGCAGGCCGAGGACGGCGCCGATACCGAAGGCCACCCGCCAGCCCCACACGGCCAGCGCCTCGTCCGACAGCGTGGCGAACATGATCGAGGCGAGCACCGAGGCCAGCAGCGTCCCGGCGCCGACGGAGACCTGCTGCCACGACCCGGCCCACGCGCGGCGTCCGCGCGGGGCGTTCTCGACGAGGAAGGCCGAGGACGTCCCGAACTCGCCGCCGGCCGAGAAGCCCTGCACGCAGCGCGCAAGGGTCAGCAGTACCGGCGCGGCGACGCCGATCTGCCCGTAGGTGGGCAGCAGGGCGATGAGCGCCGACGCTCCCGCCATCAGCAGGATCGTGAGCGTCATGCCCGCGCGGCGTCCGTGGCGGTCGGCGTACGAGCCGAGCACGGCCCCACCCAGCGGACGGAAGAAGAACCCGACCGCGAAGATGGTGAACCCCGCGAGGATCAGCGCGAAGCGATCCTCGAGCGGGAAGAAGGACGAGGCGAACACCGGCAAGAAGAAGCCGTACACCGACCAGTCGAACCACTCGACGAGGTTGCCCACCGTGCCGGCGAACAGGGAGCGGCGCCTCGTCCGCTCGCGCTGCTCACGCTCGGCGGTCTTCGTCATTGGTTTGTTCCCCTCACGAATCTCCGGGCAGCGTACTCGGCGACCGCCCGGCGATCCACCTTGCCGGTGGGCCGCAACGGCAGGGGTGCCAGGCCCAGCACGTCCTTGGGGCGCTCGGCCGGCGCGAGGTACGCGGTGGCGGCGCGCACGGCGTCCCTGTCGGGCAGGACACCGTCGGTCACGGCCACGACCCGCTGCCCCCACCGCTCGTCGGGGACGCCGACGACCACCCACTGCCCACCCAGCGCCGACAGGGCCGCCTCGACGGGCGCGGGGTGCACGTTGACCCCACCCGAAATAAGGACGTCGTCGGCCCGGCCGAGCACGGAGAGGCGCGCGCCGTCCCACGTGCCGACGTCGTTGGTGACCAACCAGCCGTCCGCGGCGAAGGGCTGGTCGGCCGACTCGAGGTAGCGGGTCAGCAGGGTCGGGCCCCCCAGATGGACGCGCCCCTCCACGACCCGGACGCCCACGCCGTCGAGCGGGACGCCGTCGTACACGCACCCCCCGGAGGTCTCTGTCGAGCCGTAGGTGCGGACGATCCGCGCCCCGGCCGCCGAGGCGCGCGCGGCGAGATCGGGGGCCAGCGCCGCCCCGCCGACGAGGATGGCCGCGAACCCCGCCAGCAGTTCGGGGGCCTCGGCGACCACGCCGTACAGCTGGGTCGGCACCATCGACAGGTAGTGCGGGACGGCTGGCGCCAACGCAGCGATCCCCGCCGCGAACAGGTCGACGTCGAAGCCGCCGGCGGGCGCGTACACGACGGGACGGTGCCCGGCCAGCGCGCTGCGGCGGACGACCTGGAACCCCGCCACCGAGTGCACCGGCAGCGACGTCAGCCACTGCCCGGGCCCGCCCAGGCGAGCGTGCGTGGCGTGGGCCGACGCCGCGAGCGCGGCCCGCGACAGGCCGACGAGGCGTCCGGTCCCGTCGGTCGACCCGGAGGTCTGGATGACGACGTCCACCCCGTCCAGGGGCTGGGTGATGCGCGCGACGGACGCCTCGAACGCGGCCCGGGTGGGGGCCATGACGAGCACGGGCCCCGGGGCGAGGAGGCGGTCGTACAACGTGTGGACGGCCTCGGCGGACGTGCCGCCGCCTCCCCAGGCGAGGTCGGTCATCGCAGGCAGGTCAGAAGTAGTAGGGGTAGCCCGTCCAGTCGGGGTCGCGCCGTTCGACGAAGGCGTCGCGGCCCTCCTGGGCCTCCTCGGTCATGTAGGCCAGTCGGGTGGCCTCGCCGGCGAAGACCTGCTGGCCGGCCAGCCCGTCGTCGGCGAGGTTGAAGGCGAACTTCAGCATCCGGATCGCCTGCGGGCTCTTGGTGGCGATGATTCGCGCGTACTCCAGCGCCAGATCCTCGATCCGGTCGTGGTCGGCGACCTCGTTGACCACGCCCCAGCGCTCGGCGTCCTCGGCGGAGTATTCGCGGGCGAGGAAGAAGATCTCGCGAGCCCGCTTGTCGCCGGCCTGGCGCGCGAGCAGGGCCGAGCCGTAGCCGGCGTCGAAGGAGCCCACGTTGGCGTCGGTTTGCATGAAGCGGGCGTGCTCGCGGGAGGCGATGGAGAGGTCGCAGACGACGTTCAGCGAGTGCCCGCCACCGGCCGCCCACCCGGACACCACGCAGATGACGACCTTGGGCATCGTGCGGATCAGCCGCTGCACCTCGAGGATGTGCAGGCGCCCGGCGCGGGCGGGGTCGATCTGCTCGCGGCGCTGCTGGGGCGCGGCCTCGTCGTCGGCGCCGTCCACCTCGTAGCGGTAGCCGTCGCGATCGCGGATGCGCTGGTCACCGCCGGAGCAGAAGGCCCAGCCGCCGTCCTTGGGCGAGGGGCCGTTTCCGGTGAGGATGACCGTGCCCACGTTCGAGGTCATCCGCGCGTGGTCGAGGGCGCGGTACAGCTCGTCGACGGTGTGCGGACGGAACGCGTTGCGCACCTCGGGGCGGTCGAACGCGATGCGCACGACGGGGAGGTCGGCCCCCTCGGCCGAGATGCCCCGGTGATAGGTGATGTCGGTGAAGTCGAAGCCTTCGACGGCGCGCCAACGGGTCGGATCGAACGGGTTCCCCATGGTGCGCCAGCCTATCGGCGGCGCGGGTAAGGTGGGCCTCCGTGACGACGGGAGCCGCTGGGCAGCACACCCTCCAGGTGCAGGAGCCGTTCGCGACCTCCTTGCGCCGGGGCCTCCCGCTGGTATGGGCGACCGGGTCGGGCGACGATCTCACCGCCACCCTCGGCTGGGGGGAGGCCTTCCGCGCCACCGCCCGCGGACTGGACCGCTTCGGAACCCTCGACGACGCGTTCACCCGCTGGGCTGCCAGGCAGGGGCCGGACGCCAACCCCGTGGCCTTCGCCACCCTCACCTTCGCCCACGACTCCTCGGCCGAGTCGGTCCTTGTCGTGCCCCAACTCATCGGCCGCTGGGCCGGTGGCGTCCTGACGGTCGCGTCCCAGGTGGCTGAACCCGTCGGAGCCCGCCTCCCCCGCCCCAGCGTGCCCGGCGAGTTCGAGGAACTCGAGCTGCTGCCCGGCACCCTGACGCGCCAGCGCTACCGGCAGGCGGTCGCAGCGGCCGTGGGGCGCATCGCCGACGGCGAGGTCGAGAAGGTGGTGATCGCCCGCGACCTGCTGGCCACCTCCCCCGACCCCCTCGACGTGCCCGCCCTCCTCGCCCGCCTGCAGGAGGCCAACACCGCCAGCTGGACCTTCCACGTCGACGGCCTGGTCGGCTCCTCCCCCGAGATGCTCGTCGCGACGACCGGCGACCGCGTCCACTCCCAGGTGCTCGCCGGCTCCGCACCCGTTACCGGCGACGTGGGACTCGACGACGTCACCGCCACCCGCCTGGCGGCGTCCGCCAAGGACCACGCCGAGCACGCATACGCGGCCCGCTCGGTGGCCGAGCGGCTGGAGACGGTGGCGACGGTCTCCACCCGCGACCCCCAGGTGAAGCGCCTGCGCCGCATCATGCATCTGGCCACCGACATCACCGGCACGCTGCACGACCACCACTCGGCACTCGCCCTGGCCGGCATCGTCCACCCGAGCGCGGCCGTCTGCGGCACCCCGACGGACGTCGCCTTCCGGGTGATCGCCGAGTTGGAGGGCTTCGACCGTGGCCGCTACGCCGGGCCCGTCGGCTGGGTGGACGCCCGCGGCGACGGCGAGTTCGTCATCGCCCTGCGCTGCGGTCAGGTCACCGCGGACGGCACCGCCATCCGCCTGTTCGCCGGCGGCGGCATCGTGGCGGGCTCGGTGCCCAGCGACGAACTGGCCGAGACGGCCCGCAAGTTCCTGCCGATGTACGAGGCGCTCTCGCCCGTGGACCGGCCGTGATTCTCATCTGGAGCACGCCCCTGCGTGACCGCTTCCGCAACCTGACCGCCCGCGACGGCGTCCTGCTCCGCGGCCCGGCGGGGTGGGGCGAGTTCTCCCCCTTCTGGGACTACGACGACGCCACCTGCGTCCCGTGGCTGCGCGCCGCGGTCGAGGCGGCGACGCTCTCGTTCCCGGAGCCCCGACGCACGAGCGTTCCGGTCAACGCCACCGTCCCAGCCGTGGGGCCGGAGCGCGCGGCGGAGATCGTCCGCGCGTCCGGCTGCGCGACGGTGAAGGTGAAGGTCGCGCAGGCCGGGCAGGAGCTGGCCGACGACCTCGACCGCGTCACCGCCGTCCGGGACGCGCTGGGCGCCGCCGGCCGCATCCGCGTCGACGCCAACGCCGCCTGGTCCGTCGAGGATGCCCTGGTCGCGCTCCCGCGGATCGACCGCGCCGCGGGCGGCCTGGAGTACGCCGAGCAACCCGTCGCCTCCGTCGAGGACCTCGCCCGCGTCCGCCGGGCCGTGTCGGTGCCGATCGCGGCCGACGAGTCGATCCGCAGGGCGTCCGATCCCTACGCGGTCGTGCGCGCCGAGGCGGCCGACGTGATCGTGGTGAAGGTGCAGCCGCTGGGCGGCGTCCGCGCGACGCTCGCTCTCGCCGAGGAGCTCGGCCTGCCCGTCACCGTCTCCTCCGCCCTGGAGTCCTCGGTCGGCATCGCCGCCGGCGTCGCGCTAGCCGCCGCCCTGCCGCGCACGAACGCGGCCGGACTCGCCACCGTCGCGATGTTCGCGGTCGACGTCACCACCGACCCACTGCTGCCGGTCGATGGCTCCCTGCCGTTCCGCCGCGTCACGCCCGATGCCGTGCCCCCGGCCCCGCCGGAGGTCGACCGCGCGTGGCGCGAGCGTCTCGACCGCGTCGCCGCGCTCGCCGGCATCGACCTGCACGAGGTGCTCGCATGACCGCCACGGGCATGGCCCGCGCGCTCGTCACCCAACTTGCCGCCGCGGGCGTTCGCGACGTGGTGCTGTCCCCCGGCTCGCGTTCAGCCCCGCTCGCCTACGCGCTGGCGGACGCCGAGGCCGCCGGCTGGCTGCGGACCCACGTCCGCGTGGACGAACGGACGGCCGGATTCTTCGCCCTCGGGATCGCCCGCGGCTGGGGGCTGCGGGGCGAGCCACGCGTGGTCGCGGTCGTGACCACGTCGGGCACGGCTGTGGCGAACCTGCACCCCGCCGTGTTGGAGGCCTCGCACTCCGGCGTCCCGCTGCTGGTGGTGAGCACCGACCGCCCGCACGAGTGGCACGGCACCGGCGCCAACCAGACCACCCGCCAGACCGGGCTGTTCGGCTCCGCCGTCCGCGCGACCGTCGAGCTGCCCTCCCGTGCCAATCCGGCCGCCGCCCGCGGGCAGGTGGCCCGCCTGGTCGCCGCTGCTCTCGGCACCCTCACCCGCGACCCCGGGCCGGCCCACCTCAACGTCTCCTTCGGCGAGCCCCTCGTCCCCGACGCCGCCTGGACGCCGGGCGACCTGCCCGCGCCCCTGCGCGTCGAGCCCGTTCCCGCGCCGTCCCCGACCCACCTCCCTGCCGGACGCCGCACGCTCGCCGTCGCCGGCGACGGCGCCGGCCCGGACGCGCACCGCCTCGCCACCGCGGCCGGCTGGCCCCTGCTGGCCGAGCCGTCCAGCGGCGCCCGCCTGCCGGGGGCGATCGTCGGCTACCTGCGCCACCTCGCCGCCGGGCTGGCCGACAACGTCGAGCGCGTCGTCGTGTTCGGACACCCGACGCTGAGCCGCCCCATCTCGTCCCTGCTCGGACGCCCGGGCGTCGAGGTGGTCGTCGTGTCCCCCACCGCGCGCTGGACGGACGTCACCGGCTCCGCGAGCCTCGTCACCGGCGCGGTCGCGGTGGCCGAGCCCACGGCGTCCGACCGCGCTTGGCTGCGTACGTGGCAGGACGCCGACGCCACCGCCGCGCCATACCCCAGCCCGATCCAACGGGCCGCCGCGGCCCTGTGGAACACCGAGGGCTGGCTCGTGCTGGGCTCCTCCAACACCGTGCGGGCGTTCGACGCGGTGGCGCCGGGTGCCCAGCGCGGGGCCCGCGTCGTGGCGAACCGCGGCCTGGCGGGCATCGACGGGTTGGTCTCGACCGCCCATGGGCTTGCGACCTGCCTGGGCGAGCCGGTCCGGCTGGTGCTCGGCGACCTGAGCTTCGCCCACGACGTCGGCGGGCTGGCGCGTGGCGAGACCGAGCCCGAGGTGGACCTGCAGGTCTTCGTGCTCAACGACCACGGCGGCGGGATCTTCGGCTCGCTGGAGCACGCTTCCGCAGAGCCGGCGATGTTCCGGCGCTACTTCACCACTCCCCAGGTGCAGGACGTCGTGGCGGCGGCCGTCGGGGTCGGGGCCCGGGCGTCCCGGATCGGCGTCGACGCACTCGCCGCGGCGCTGGCGCGTCCGATGGCGGGCCGCGAGGTGCTGGACGTGGACATCACCGCCTGATCCCCGAAAGTGGACACCCCGACCAACCGGGGTAGGCCTCCCCTCGTCCCCTGGGTGGACCCGGGTTCGCACCAACGGGGGAAGACGGGGTGGTGGCACCGGCGTAGCGTTCCTTGGTATCAGCCACCGCCCCCAGCAGGCCCCATCCCCAGGAGCTCGGAATGACCGCCGCCACCGTCGAACGCCCCGCCAGCACACGCCGCCCTGTGCAGTGGCGCTGGTTGGCCTTCTCGATCTTCATGGCCGGGCTGGCCATCATGCTCGGCATCATGACCAGTGGTGAGTGCTACCGCGGCGACTGCTCCGTCGCGTTCGCCGGCGGTCCCATCGGCTGGGTGGCCATCTCGGCGCTCGTGAGCCAGTCCGTGTGGGCGGGCGTGAAGGCCTTCCGCCCCGCTTCCTCCTGACGCATTTCCCCGACTGGCGCCTACGCTGGGCGCATGGCACGCACCAACGACATCCCGGCCCGCGTCCTCGTCGTCACCACGAGCGCCACCTCCTACGAGGCCGCCGGGTACCGCACCGGCCTGTGGCTCGGCGAGCTGACCCACTTCTTCGACGTCCTCGACGAGGCCGGCCACGACCAGACCATCGCGAGCGTCGAGGGAGGGCTCGTCCCCATCGACCCCGAGAGCCTGGCGGCGCCCATCCTCGCCCTCGGCGGCACCAAGAAGCGCTACGAGGACCCGGCCTTCATGGCGCTGCTCGAGCAGACCCCCTCCCTCGCCGACGTGGCCGACGAAGAGTGGGACGCCGTCTACCTGACCGGTGGCCACGGCACGATGTTCGACTTCCCGCACCACCCCGACCTGGCCCGCATCCTCGCCACCACGTTCGAGAACGGCGGCATCGTCGCGGCAGTCTGTCACGGCCCGGCCGGCCTGCTCGGGGTCGCGCTGTCCGACGGGACGCCGCTGGTGTCCGGACGCGCGGTCACCGGGTTCTCGTGGGCCGAGGAGAAGCTGGCCCGCCGCAACAAGGTGGTGCCGTTCCGCCTTGACGAGGCGCTCAAGGAGTACGGCGCCAAGTACACCAAGGCGCTGCGCCCGATGGCCGAAAAGGTCGTCGTCGACGGCAACCTCGTCACCGGTCAGAACCCGATGAGCGCTACCGGCGTGGCCGAGAAGGTCGTCAAGCTGCTGCGCAAGCGCGGCTGAGGGGTCCGGTCAGACCGCCCGACTGACGTCCAGCGTCGGCGAGCCGATCTTCGTGGATTCGGTCCAGCCGGCCAGCCAGTCGGGCAGGTCGTGGCCGGGGAACGCCCCGATGAGCTCCTCGAGCTCGGCGTGCTCGACCGAGCCGCCGCCCTTCTTGAGGAAGCGCGCCCGCACCACGGCGTGCGCGTGCACGGTCTCGCCGACCACGAAGGTCTGGTCGAGGTAGATCCAGCGGTCGTCCACGCCCAGCACGCGCGTGAGCAGGTCGAACCGCTGGAACGGGTTGAGCGAGCGCCGGTAGGTGATGGTCTGCCCGGCGACCACCGGGTACCAGCCGCGTTCGGTGACCTTGGCCCACATCCCCGAGCGCAGCATGAGATCCATGCGGCCGAGGTCCATCAGCGTGAGGTACTTGCCGTTGTTCATGTGCAGCAGCAGGTCCAGGTCGGTCGGGACTACCCGAAACGGCGTCCGGACCGTGTCCCACGGGCCCACGCGACGAGCGGTGAGCAGCCGGAGCCTCAGCAGCAACAGGCGCCAGTACAGATTCATGCGCCCACCCTAGGGCAGGGACAACAGAGCCCCGCCTGACAAGACTGTCAGCCAGGGATTCTAGGGGAACTAAGGGGATTCGAACCCCTGACCCTCTCATTGCGAATGGCATCTGGCCTTGTGAAAACCTGTTTCGGAGGCAATTGGAGCCGTGCGGGCGAGCAGGACCGTGCATGTCTTGCACCGCCGGGGCAATGTCGGGGCAACGTCAGGCGCGGGACCTCGAGTGGGCATGCGTCCAGCTCGGGAAGATGGAGGATCTGAACGCGGGCACCGCCCGACCGCCTTCAATGGGCTGACCCCGTTTCGTAGGTCCGGTCGTTATGCGAGTCGTCCTGTTGCCCGCGGTGGCGGGCAGGGAGACTGGTCAGATCATGACGAACAGTAGGAAGCGTCACACTCCGGAGCAGGTCGTCCG
>NZ_SDMQ01000015.1 GCF_004324755.1 Propioniciclava sinopodophylli | reverse complement strand
GTTCAACCACGGCAAGCAATGGCGCGGGTTCGCCACCCGCTACGACAAACTCGGCATCGTCTACCGCGGGGCCGCGGTCCTGAACGCGATCATCAGATGGCTCCAACGGTTACGAGACACGCCCTAGCGGCGTCCCGAGGTGCAGGTAGACGTCGGTGTCAACCAAACCCGGGGCAGTCCTGTCCCGTGCGGCGTGCGGGTGCGGCGTGCGGCGGGGCGCGGGTCAGCGTACGTACAACACACCCAACGCCTCACACAGAAGAGATCCGCGACCATGCTTACCACTTGCCGCTATCATCGGCGCATGACGATGCTAGCTGCGGGGGACCTCGTGTCCGTTGGCGATGACCTTCAGGTCGCGGCCGCCTTGTTCCACAGCCTGTCGGACCCGTCGCGGTTGGCGATCTTGCAGCATTTGACGTGGGGGGAGCATCGGGTGCGGGACCTGACCGAGCATCTGGGGTTGGCGCAGTCGACGGTGAGTGCCCATCTGGGGTGTCTGCGGGAGTGCGGGCTGGTGTCGTCGCGTCCACAGGGCCGCGCTTCGGTGTTCTCGCTGGTGAGTGCTCCGGAGCTGCTGGCGGTGCTGGCGGCCGCGGAACGGCTGCTGGCCGCCACGGGCCAGGGGGTGGCGTTGTGCCCGAACTATGGGGTAGGCGCCACGGCGAACCCGGCACCGAACCAGCTCCTTGTGCACGGGGACGCGAAGGAGGTCCAGTGAGCGGGCGGGACTGTCAGGACCGCGACGAGGGCTTGTCGGCGTGTGGGTGCGACGTCCCCGTTGCCAAGACGTCCGACGATGACGACGACGTGGTGGAGCACCTGTGGCAGGTCCGCGACATCCAGTTCGGGCTGGTGTCGGGCGCGCTGCTGCTGGCGGGGTTCCTGTCCGGTTTGGCTGGCTGGGAGGCCGCCGAGCTCGGGTGGAGCGCGGCGGCGTTGCTGGTTGGCGGGTCGACGTTCGTGCCCGGCGCCCTGCGGAAACTCGCCAAAGGAAGGATCGGCGTCGGGCTGTTGATGACGATCGGTGCGGTCGGCGCCACCCTGTTGGGGCAGGTGCAGGAGGCCGCCACCCTGGCCTTCTTGTTCTCGTTGAGCGAGGGCCTGGAGGACTACTCGATCGCGAAGACCCGACACGGGCTGCGGGCGCTGCTCGAGCTGGTGCCCCGCGACGCGACAGTCCGTCGCGACGGCCGGGACGTTGTGGTCGCCCCGGACGACTTGGTCGTGGGCGACCTGATGGTGGTGCGGCCGGGGGAACGGTTGGCGACCGACGGTCTGCTGCGTACGGGACGCACGGCGCTGGACACCTCGGCCATCACCGGGGAGTCGATGCCGGTCGAGGTCGGCCCCGGGGAGCCGGTGTTCGCCGGCTCGATCAACGGTGCAGGCGTGCTCGAGGTCGAGGTCACCGCCACCGCGGAGGACAACTCGCTGGCCCGGATCGTGCACATCGTGGAGGCCGAGCAGTCGCGCAAGGGCGCCACGCAGCGGCTCGCGGACCGGATCGCCAGGCCGCTGGTGCCCGGCATCCTCATCACCGCTGCTGTCACCGTCGCGGTCGGGTTCCTGGTCGGGGACCCGATGCTGTGGGTGCAGCGAGCGCTGGTGATGGTGGTGGCCGCCTCGCCCTGTGCTTTGGCGATCTCGGTGCCGGTCACCGCGGTCGCCTCGATCGGCGCGTCCAGCCGCCGCGGAATCCTCATCAAGGGCGGTGCCGCCCTGGAAACCTTGAGCCGGGTCCGCACGATCGCCCTCGACAAAACCGGCACCCTGACCCGCAACCAACCGGCCGTGATCGACGTCGCCACCACCGGCGGCTACTCCCACGCCCAGGTGCTGGCGTGGGCGGCCGCCTTGGAGGTCCGTAGCGAACACCCGCTGGCCAGGGCGATCCTGGGCGCGACGGACACGGTGCGTGCCGCCGACGAGGTGACCGCCGAGGTCGGCGCCGGCCTGACCGGCACCGCCGACGGGCACAGCCTGCGGTTGGGACGGCCAGGCTGGATCGACGCCGGCCCGCTGGCCGGCGACGTGGCGCGCATGCAGCAGGCCGGCGCGACCGCGATCCTCGTCGAGGTCGACGGCCTCCCGGTCGGTGCGATCGCGGTGCGCGACGAACTGCGGCCCGAGACCGCCGAGGTCGTCGCACAACTCCGCTCCCGCGGGTACACCATCGCGATGCTGACCGGCGACAACCAGGCCACCGCCCGGGCGCTCGCCGCCGAAGCGGGCATCGACGAGGTCTACGCCGACCTGCGACCCGAGGACAAGTCCGCCATCATCGACCGGCTCCGGAGGCAGGGCCGCGCGACCGCGATGGTCGGCGACGGCGTCAACGACGCCCCCGCGCTGGCCACCGCCGACCTTGGGGTGGCGATGGGCGCCATGGGCACCGACGTGGCCATCGAAACCGCCGACGTCGCCCTGATGGGCGACGACCTGCGCCTGCTCCCGCACGCGTTCGACCACGCCCGCCACACCCGGGCGATCATGCTCCAGAACGTGGTCCTGTCGCTCGCTCTTATCGCGATCCTCATCCCACTCGCCTTGTTCGGGATTCTCGGCCTGGCGGCCGTCGTGCTGGTCCATGAGGTGGCCGAGGTGTTCGTGATCGCCAACGGCGTCCGCGCCGGCCGCACCACCCACCTGCCCACCCTCACCACGCCGACAAAACGCCCAGCTCTTGAAGGGGTAGCCGCGTGAGCGCCGGCCACGACCACGCGCCGGAAGGCACCCACCGCACGAAGCTCGCCATCGCGTTCGGGATCACCGCCACCATCTTGGTCGCCGAGGTCATCGGCGCCTGGTGGACCAACAGCCTCGCCCTGCTGGTCGACGCCGGGCACATGCTCACCGACGCCTCCGGGCTGTTGATGGCGCTCATCGCCGCCAGCCTCACGCTGCGGCCACCCACCCCCGAACGCACGTGGGGCTGGCGACGCGCCGAGGTGCTCGCCGCCGGAGCCCAGGCAGCAGTCCTGCTCGGGGTCGGCGGGTACGCGTTCATCGAGGGCGTCCAACGGCTGTTCGATCCCCCCGAGGTCACCGCGACCGGTCTGCTGGTGTTTGGCATCGTCGGACTGGTCGGCAACCTCGCCTCCATGCTGGTGCTGAACCCCGGCCGCGGCGCGAACCTCAACATGCGGGCCGCCTTCCTCGAAGTGGGCAACGACGCCCTCGGCTCGGTCGCGGTCATCGTCAGCGCCATCGTGATTGCCTCGACCGGCTGGACCCGGATCGACCCGCTGGCCGGCCTGCTGATCGCCGCCCTGATCGTCCCCCGCGCGATCACCATCCTGCGGGAGGCTGGCAGCATCCTGCTGGAGTCCACCCCGCCCGGACTGGACCTGGACGACGTCCGTCGACACCTCCTGGAGGTCCCGCACGTGGTGGGGGTCCACGACCTGCACGCCTCCACCATCGCCACCGGCCTGCCCATCCTCACCGCCCACGTCGTCGTCGAAGACGCCTGCTTCACCGACGGCCACGCCGCCCAAATGCTCGCCGACCTGCAAGCCTGCGTCGCCCACCACTTCGACGTCAGCGTGGAGCACTCCACCTTCCAACTCGAACCAACCACGCACAACGATTCCGAGCACGCCACGCATGACTGACCCGCTATAGACCCTAGTCGGGGGAACCTGAAGTTGGGCCAGTCCCCAGAATGACCTATCCCGTCGTGACGGACCTGGCCTGCGACGGGCTAGCGGTGACGGTCGCGTGTCGGGTCCTGGGCGTCGCCCGCTTGTTCGGCACACCGATGCGACGCTCATTGACCTCTCCGCGACACTCGGTGCCATCGCGGCGGTGGGCCCGTCCGAACAGGAGTGGGCCGCCGTCATGGGCCACAACGCCCAGCCCCTCTCCGGTCTCAGCGAAGCCAGTGGTCCAGGTTTTCGGCAATGAAGTCCTCGTCGAACAAGTCAGGGAAGCGTGCCCGGGCATTGGCGATCAGCTCGGACTGCCCGTGGGAGAGCGCCTCCCGTTCGCTGAGGCAGACCGCCGAACGCGCCAGCCCCTGTTGACGGAGCACTTCATTGACCCCGGCGACGCAGCCCTCGAAGCCGTGGGCCACGTCGAACACTGCGGCGTTGACTTCGACCAGGTCATTCCCGGTCGACAGGAGGTCGTCGGCGTGGGGCTCCTCTGCTACGGCGTGGTGGGTGAGCTCGGTGGCTCGCTTGGCGCCCACGGCGAACTGTCCCAGCAACCCGCCGGCACACCGGAGTTCGCGCACCTGCCCGCCGACAATGCGCCGGTGCGGCATGACCAGATCGGCCACGATGGCGTCGTCGTTGCCGGTCAGCAGGGCCACCTCCTGCCATCGATCGGACTCGAGGATGGCCACGGCCACGTCACGCGTCCGATAGCGATCGAAAGGCGCTGCCTTGATCCCCACCGTCGACGGCTGATCCACCAGCCGTCGCCAAAAGTCGAGCGACAGGCGCACCCCGCCGACGGACTCCTGCAGGTAGAAGCCGATCACTGGCAACGTGTCCCCGACCGCCCGGCTCTTGGCGAGCACGGCATCCTCTGTGACCTCCGCCATGCCGTTGCTGCACAGCAGTGCGGCATCGTAGCCCAGTTGGGCGGCGACGGCGGTCTCGGCATGTGCTTGGGCAACGTCACCACACACGCCCGCGACGAGGGTGATGTCGCGGCCCGCCGTGACGGTTTCGTCCTTGACCAGTGCCCAGACGTCCCGCAGGAGGGCTGGGTCGTGGTGCAGTTCGAACTGTGTGGTGTGGACGCCGACGGCCAGGCCGTCGACGCCCGCCGCGAGGTAGTAGCGGGTGACTGCCCGCTGGGCGTCCCAGTCAACGCGTCGCCCCGTATCGAGCAGCAGTGGCATGGCGGGGATGGCACCGTGCAGGTGGATGGTCATCAGAACCTTCCGTCGCGGGTCTGGAACTTCGTCGCCTTGCCGAGTTGGCGTCCTCCGGCGCCCACCCATTCGGCGACGAGGCTGACCGCCTGGTCCAACGTCGTTTGGGGGTATCCGAACAGGCCGTGGCAGCGAGCCGCGTTGCTCAGCAGTGCCTCGGGCGCCTCTTGGCCGACGAATGTGAGGTCGCGACGCAGGGCCGCCCCAAGGCGTGAGGCGAGGTGGCGGGTCGAGGCTGTCTCCGGGCCCGTCCCGTTCAGGATGAATGGCTCAGGGCTCCGGGCATGCTCGATCAACCGCAGGCTCCAGTCGGTGGAGTCGCGCTGCCACACCACGTTGACGGCACCCATGGTCACGTCGATCGCCTCGCCGGCCACGATCTTCGCGGCGAGGTCGGCGAGGACGCCATAGCGCAGTTCGACCGCATAGTTGAGCCTGTAGATGGCCACGGGGGTGCTCCAGGTGGCCGCTGCGTGGGTGAAGGCCTGCTCACGGGCGAGGCAGCTCTGCGCGTAGGTACCGACAGGACCGACCGGGTGCTGCTCAGTGCATCCCCCCGCGTGGGCCTGCGTGAAGGGGTAGACATTCCCCGAGCTGTAGACCACGGTCGGTACGCCGCGGTACCGGGCTGCTGCGAACCCGGGGACGACGGCGTTCATCCACCAGGTGAGGTGTGGGTTTGTGTTGCTGCCGAACTTGTGGCCGACCAAGTAGTAGACGGCGCCGGCGTCGGGGAGCCCGGCCCACGCGTCGGGGGCGGCCAGATCCGCGCTGATGCAGGTGACCCCGTGCGACTCGAGGCTGGCTCGCGCCTCGGTGTCCGACCAACGGGACACCGCGAAGACCTGCCGGTCGGCGGGAAGGGCGCGCCGCAGCATGCGGCACAAGGTCGGGCCAACCTTGCCGCCGGCACCTAGGACCACCACCGGGCCGGAGGTGGAGGCCAGCGAGAGTGCTACCGCCTCCGAGGGAGTGGAGAGGTGCTCATCGAGAGCTTCTTCGCTGTGCGTCATGTCGTGGGGGAGGTGCATGGTGGCGCCTGTCGTTGGGTGGGTGGCAAATGGAGCGGTCACGTGGTCGCCTTGGCGCGGGGATCGGCCAACACGGCGTTCAGGGCGTCGGCGACTTCCTGGGTGCCGTCGACGCGCATGAGTTCGTGTTGGCGCAACCAGATGACTGAAGCGCTGAAGCGAGCCGTCCCTGGCGTGGGCATCAGGCGGGACTCGGCCGCGATGGCGGGGATGTCGGCCATGCCCGGGTACCCGGCGTCGGTGTTGAGTCCCTCGGCGTGCAGGGCCTTGATGACCCACGCCTTGTCCACGCCCGCGTCGTGGGGGTCGATGTCGATCATGCCGAGGTGGCGGGTGTGGCGGGTCGTACCATCGGGGGAGGGCACCACGACACCGAGGCCGTCTCTGGCCAGGTACCCCGCTAGTTCCTGGGTGAAGGCCTCGCGGAACTGGATCTGTTCCGTGATGAGGTCGAGCCAGGGCAGCAGGACGGCGGCCTGGAACTCCGACATCCGGAGGTTCCAGCCAACGCGATGGTGCCCGTACCAGGCTCCGTCCCGGACACGGCCCACGTTGCACAGGGACCACGCAAGCTCGCCGAGCTCGGCGTCGCGCGTCGTGAGGATTCCTCCCTCGCCGGCCGTCATTGCCTTGGAGGCCTGGAAGGAGAAGGACGCGATGTTCCCGAGCGAACCGACGGGCCGTCCCTTGTAGGTGGCGCCGTGGGCCTGTGCCGCATCTTCGACGACCGGGATTCCCCACGAGGCCGCGATCGCGTTGATCTCGTCCATGGGACAGGGGGCTCCGGCGATGTGGACGACCATGATGGCCCGCGTGCGGGCGGACAGGGCCGGCTGAAGGGTTTCCCCCGTCAGGCATCCCAGCCGCGGGTCCACGTCCGCGATCACCGGTCGCGCCCCCATGAGCAGCACCGAGGTCGCCGAGGCGACGAAGGTGTAGCTCGGGACGACGACCTCGTCGCCGGGGCGAACGCCGACGGCCACCAGCGCCGCAGTCAGGCCCACGGTCCCGTTGACCGTGCACACCGCGGTGGGGCAGCCGTGCATGGCCGCGAATCGTGCGGCGAAGCGCTCGCAGAGGGGGCCAGTGGTGGCACCCCACCGCCCAGAGTCCAGCACCTCGAACAGGAGCTCGCGCTGGGCTGGTGTGGCCGCGGGCGGCCACACCAGGGGCGTCCCGCCCACCCGAGGTGGAGCTCCGTCGATGGCGAGGGTCATGCGTGCATCTCCTTCACGGTCAGGCGGTGTCCGAGCAGGCGCGCGAGAGTGCCGCCTGCCACGGAATCCCGCTCCGGGTCGGTCAGTTCGGCTGCGAGAAGTCGGCCGAGGGCCGGGCGCGGGTCGAAGAAGCACGCATCGCTGCCGTACACCACCCGGTCCGCCCCGACCAAACGCACCAGGCGCGTCAGCCACCGGCGGGTCAGCTGGGATCCGCAGATCTCGGCGATCAGATCGGGGTGGTCGGCCATGATCGCGGCCGTCCGGGTCAGGCCGTTCTCGACGAGTCCCGAGTGGCCAAGCAGGATGGGCATGCCGGCGTGCCGCTTGGACACCTCGGCCGCCAAGGCTGGGTCGCTCCACACCGATCCGGTGTGCGTGTGGGTGAGCACGGGCAGTCCGCGCTCTGCGGCGAACGCGAGTAGGGGCTCGTATCGTTCATCGGTGAGCTGGACCTGGTGCGTGTCGGGGTGGAGCTTCACCCCCCAGACGCCGGTGTGGTCCACGTCGTCGGAAAGGCGGGCGACGGCCTCCCTGTCGTGCGGGTCGCCCACCAGCCATACGCCGATGCGCCCCGCAAACTGTTCGGACGCCTCAAGTGCCAGCCTGTTGCCCGTTCGGGCGTCATGCCCGACCCCCAGCAGGTGGGAGACCCCGATCGCCGAGATCCCCACCCTGTCAAGGGTGGCGATGAGCCAGGCGGGGTCTGCGTGGGGGATGAAGAAATCCCCCCATGTGCCGAGGTGGCCGTGCGCGTCGAGGATCACTGGGCCTGACCTTCCAGCAGGCGCGCGGCGTTGCCCCACGCGATCAGCTCGACGTCGTTCTCGGGCAGGTCGAGAGACCTGAGGAGGAACGTCGGCCCGGCCTCATCGAGGAGGGGGCCGCCGGTTCCGAACACCAGTCGCTCCGCACCGAAGGCGCCTGCCAGCCACTCCACCCCGCCGGTCGTCAGGATCGTGCCGGTCTCGACGAGGATCGAAGGAGCCTCGTCCAGGAGTTCGGCGCACCTCCGGAGTTCCCGGTATCCCGGGTTGAGGGCGACGATGTTCAGCCCGGGGCGGGAGGCCGCCAGGCCGGCGACGGCGGCGAACCCGACCTCGGTCAGGTCGAGAGCCAAGGCGATGCCGTGCTCGGCGCAGGCGTCCCACCACCGGGACGCCGTGCGTGACAACAGGCTCCACCGGTGGCGAACGGGGCAGGCCCGCACGAGGCGGGCGCCCGATTGCAGCACGACCGACGGATCGGCCGGCCAGCCTGTGCCCGCGGGCGTGGGCACGACGATCGGGGTCAACCGGACGCGCGGGTGCGGCCCTGCGGCGAGCGGCTCCGCGCCGCCTTCGAGCGAACCGGCCCGACCGGACGGGTCTCCGAACAGTTGCCACGAGGCAACGGCCGAGCAGGACGCGACACCCAGTGCGGTGAGGTCGGACAGGAGTCCCTCGACGGTGTCGGTGGGGACGTCGTCGTGGGGGACTGGGCCGAGAACCCTATTGATGTCATGGATGCGCAGGTTGGTTCTTTCCATCCGGGTCAGCCCTTGATTCCGGTGGCGGCGATGGAGGATACGAGGTGCCGCTGCAGCGCGAAGAAGATGATCAGGCAGGGCACCACCGTGACGAACGCGCTCGCCATGACCTGCGCCCGGGCAACGGATTCGGTGTTGAGGGTGGCCAGGCCCACGGTGAGGGTGCGCATCGAATCCGACTGGGCGATGATCAGCGGCCACAGGAAGTCGTTCCAGTGCCAGAGGAACACGAAGATCCCGAGCGTGGCGAGGATCGGCTTGGTGAGCGGCAGGACAATCGTCCAGAACGTGCGCCACTCGCCGGCGCCGTCCACTGCAGCTGCGTCGAACAACTCGTTGGGGAGATCGCGGATGAACTGACGCATGAGGAAGACGGCCTGGCTGTTGGCCAGGGTCGGGATGATCAGGCCCCACATCGTGTCTACCCCGTCCATGCGCGTGACCAGCAGGAACATCGGGATCAGCGTGGCCTGAACCGGCACCATCAAGGTGGCCAGGAACGACCAGAAAATGATGTCCCGTCCGGGGAACCGCTTCTTCGCGAACGCGTAGCCGGCCATCGCCGCGGTGAGCAGGATGATGATGACCGACACCCCCGCGTACACGAACGAGTTCCAGGTCCAGCGGACGAAGTTGGCCGCCGACAACGTTGCGATGAAGTTGTCGATGGTGAACCGGCTCGGCCAAGCGACCGGGATCGTAGGCTCGTAGGCCGGGCTCAGGGCGAGCACCAGCACCGCCAGGAACGGCGTCACGGTGAAGAGCGTGAGGACCGTCGCGATGACGTGGGCCCACGTGATGGGGGACTTGCGCTGCATCAGGGCTCCTCTCGGTCGAGGACTCGTCTCTGCACCATGGAGATGAGGAACACGATCACGAACAGGATGACTCCGATCGCTGCGGCATAGCCGAAGTTGAAGAACTTGAAGCCGCTGTCATACAGGTAGTAGACGAGCGAGTAGCTAGCCCGGGCTGGTCCGCCGCCGGTCATCACGTAGATGGTGTCGAAGACCTGGAAGGCGCCGATCGTCTCGATGACGAGGACGAAGAACAGCGAGGGACGCAACAGGGGGAGCGTGATGTCGGTGAACTGGCGCCCCACAGAGGCGCCGTCGATGCGCGCCGACTCATAGAGCTCGCCCGGGATCGATTTCAGACCTGCCAGCAGGATCAGCATGGAGTAGCCGAAACCGCGCCAGGCCGACACTGCCGCCAGGCTCGTCAGGACCATGGGTTGGGCGCCGGTGAGGAACGGCACCGGTCCTAGGTTGATGACTCCCAGGGTGGCGTTCAGGGGGCCTTGGAGGTCGAAGATCCAGAGCCAGATGATGCCGGCCAGCACGAACGAGGTCACATAGGGAAGGAACAGGGTGCCGCGGAAGAAGCTCGAGCCCCACACGATGCGGTGCAGCACCAGGGCAGAGGCCAGCGCGATGAGCAGGATGAGCGGGACGTAGATCAGGGCATACAGCAGGGTGGTGGCCAGCGCATTGCGGGCGATGGTGCTGGTGAAGAAGTCGGCGTAGTTCTTCACGCCCACGAACTCGAACTCACCCGAGATCTTGTAGTCGGTCAGACTCAGGCCGAACGCGCCCAGCGTGGGGACGAAGCGGAACACCACGAAAAGCACGAGCATGGGTAGCACGAACAGCAGGCCGGCCATGGCCTGGCTCCTGACCTTGCTGGATCGGTAAATCCGGGTCCTGCCCTCTTGCGCGATCGACGTCATGGCTCTCTCTCGTGGAGGGTGCAGGCGGCCGAATCCGGCCGCCTGCACCCGTTGGTTGCGCCGGTCAGCCCTTGAGGACGGCGTTGGCTTCGGCCTCGGCGTCGGCTAGGGCTGCATCCACGGTCTTGGCGCCCTGAAGGGCGGACTGGATGTGCGGCTGAAGGGACGCCATGACCTGACGGGCCTTGGAGTTGATCTCGCCTGCTTTCGCGAAGGCGAGGGCCTCGGCGAACTTGGCGCCCACCTTGTCGGCGCTGTCCGGCTTGACGTCCTGGCGAGCGCTGAAGTACCCGGAAGCCTTGGAGAGCGTGGGGGCAAATTCGGCCGAGGAGAAGAACTTGGCCACGGTCGCGGCGCTCGCCTCGTCCTTGCTGATGGAGGTGCGGGTCAGCAGGCCCGGCAGACCGAACGCCACCTGCTCCTTGTTCTTGAGCGGTTCGCCGACCACGACGGCGTCCTCACCGAGGGCCTTGATCATGATGTCGGCCTCGGGCTTGACCAGCGCATAACCCATGGCGGTCTTGCCGGTGGAAAGCCCGCCCCCCTCGACCTTGTTGCCCTTGGTCGCCGCGTCAGCCGGGAGGCCGCCAACCTTCTGGAGGTCGACCAGGAACTGCAAGGTCTCCTTGCCCTCGGGGCTGTTGAAGGCGACGCTCCTGCCATCCTCGGCGAAGACCGAGCCGCCCGCCTGCCAGAGCAGGGGATAGAAGCTGAGGTTCAGCGTCATCTTGGCGTCACCGGAGTAGTCCATGATCGACACACCCTGCGCGGCGAGCTTCGGGGCGGCCGCCTTGACCTGGTCCCACGTGGTGGGCAGTTCGGTCACGCCGGCAGCGTCGAAGGCCTTCTTGTTGTACACGGTGGTGGTGATCGTGTGGTAGATCGGCACCGCGTAGACGTCGCCATCGACCGTCGCGGCTTCAACGGCTGACTTGAGGAACTTGTCCTCCTGGCCCTCGTACGCCTTCTTCAGGGAGGCGAGGCCGCCGGAGGCCTGGTACTGGGGAAGTTGGTCGGGGCCGAGCACGACGAGGTCGGGGCCCTTGCCGGACGCGATGGCGGTCGCCAACTTCTCGTCGCGGTTGTCCCAGGGCTGCTGTTCGATGACGAGGTCGATGCCCGCGTTGGCGGCCTCGAAGTCCTTCTCCGCCTGGCCCCAAAAGGCTTGCGACTTCGCGCTGTCGGCGATGACGGGATACATCCACATCGTCACCTTCTTGGTCTCTCCCTGCGCTGCCCCAGGGGTCGCTTGGGAGCCGGGGGACGCAGGCGAGGAACAAGCGGCAAGGGTCAAGGCCAGTGCCATGCTGGTGGTTGCGAGCAACTTCTTCATGGATCCTCCGGGAGTCGGGTGGAGTCGGCGTTTGGGTGCCTGAACGCACCCTCGAAAACGCTTTCTTTCGTGAGATGCTAGTGGCTGGGCATGGCTCTGGCTATGGCCCGTTGCAAGATCGTTATGAGGAGTGACCGTGCTGCACATAGGACTGGTCGGAGACGAGAGCACTCATGCACTCGACCTGGCATCCCTTCTCACCCGACGACCGCAGGAGGGGTTTCTCGCAGCCGTGGTGCGACCTGTTCGTGAGTGGTCGTGCGAAGCGGTCGCAACGGTGGAGGACTTGGTGGGCAAGGTCGACGTCGCCGTGATCACCACGCGGGATGGGCGCGACCACGCCCGCCAAGCTCTTCCGTTGCTGGAGGCGGGAATGCGTGTCTTCGTTGACAAGCCGTTCGCGACTCGGGTGGATGACGCGCTCGCCATGCTCACGATGGCACAACGCTCTGGGGGAGCAGTCACGTCGTTCTCTGCGCTCCGCTTCGCCCCTGAGGTGGCGCAGTTCAAGGGGTTGCCCATCACGGCACTGGAGGCGTCCGGCCCTGCAGATCCGTCGAGCCCCAACGCGGGCCTGGCCTTCTACGGCTGCCATGTGGTCGAGATGGCCCTCGAGATCCTCCCCATGGAGGGGGCTGTGGTCGAGAGGGCAGACGAGCCCGCGGTGCGTGTCCTGCGAGTGGCGGATGGCGCGGTCCCGGTCACGTTGAAACTCCTCGAACCCGGATCGCCCTTCCGGTTGGAGGCCGAACTCGAGGGTGGTGGACGCGTTTCCACCGACGTTCCCGTGGGGCCGGGGTACTTCGATGTGGCCGCGGAGCGGATCCTGTCCTTCTTGCAGGGCGCAGATGGCCTGCCCAGCCATGAGTTGGTCGCGTCGGTGCAGCTCCTCGCACATCTCCTTGAGTGACGTCGACCCAGAGAGAGTCTCCCGCTCTGCCCGGGGTGCGAAATGACGCCTTAGACTCCGGCCATGGCTGGGAATCTCAAACAGGTGGCCCGGGCTGCCCGGGTGTCACTGGCCACGGCATCCCGCGTCCTCTCGGGGAGCACCTACCCGGTGAGTCCCGAACTGCGGGAGCGTGTCCTGGCCGTTGCGGCCGAGCTCGACTACGTACCCAATGCCCAGGCCCGTGCTCTGATCTCTGGAAATGCTCGCACCGTTGGCATGCTCGTCGGCGAAGTCGGAGATCCCTACTTCGACGCCATGATCGACGGTGTCCATCGCGTGGCTGCCGAGGAGGGCTGCCTTGTGACCATCATCGGGACCTACCGCGACACCGAGAAGGAACTGGCGAGCTTCCGGCAGCTGCAATCACACGGGGCCAGCATCATCATCGTTGCCGGCTCGGGCATCGAGGAGAATGAGTACAGGACGGGGCTGGAGACCCGAATCGAATCCTTCGCCGGGATGGGGCGCGTCGTCGTCATGGGCCGGCACCACCTCAACCCCACGCTCAACGTCATCCGCGTGGAGGCAGACAACCGCGGCGCTGGTCGCCTTCTAGGGGAGCACCTCCGTGCACTCGGCCACACACACGTCGGCGTCCTGTCCGGCCGGGCCAACGTCACTTCGACCATCGACCGCATCACAGGCCTCACCGAGGGGTTGGGGCGCCGACCGTTGGTTGAGGAGGTTCCCCAGACTCGTGATGGCGGTTATGCGGGTGCTGCGGCGCTCGTCAGGCAGGATCCCGACCTCACCGCTATCGTCGGTACCGCGGACCAGATGGCGGTAGGTGCACTTGCCTACTGCAAGGACCACGGCATCTCGGTGCCGCAGGACATGTCGGTCGCGGGCTGCAACGACATCTGGGTCTCCCGTGACCTCACCCCATCCTTGACCACAGTGCACTTCCCGTTGGCCGAGATGGGAGCCGCAGGGCTGCGTCTGGCCCTGGCGACTCCAGTGGGGGGAGCGGGCAGTCAGACGTTCAAGGTGCATTTGGTCGCGCGAGGGTCGACCGGTCCCTCACCCGACGAACAGAGCGGGGACTGAGGGCTGTCGATGTCTCGGTGATGCTTCGGTTGTGGTCATGGTTCCCACGGGGTGCCGGGTGCGACAACGTCGAGCACCTGAAACGTGCCGTCGAAGACCAAGCCCCGCTCGACGTGTTGGGCGACGTAGGCTGCCGATGCCGCCGGCAGCACGGTGCCGTCCGGGAGCCGTGCGTCACAGATCTCACCTGTGGCCGGGCGGACCCAGCGGGGCGCCGCTTCGTCCGAGGTGGGGAACGCCAGCCGCAGCGCAGTCACGTGGAGGCCGAACTGGGTGGCGTACAGGGCACCAGCAGCCTCGGCGACCCGCTTGCTGAAGCCGTAGGGCAACGTGGAATCTGGATCTTGTGTGGATACCTCGGGCATCAGTTGTACGCCGAAACGGGCGTGGACCGAAAGGGTGCTGCCGTACACGAATCGACTCACGCCGGCGAGGCGTCCCTGCTGCAAGGCGACCCACCAGGAGCCCACATTGATGGCCCAGGCTTCACGTAGCACGGCCGGTTCGGTCTGGTCGTCGCCGCGCGGAACAACTACGGCCATATGGATGATGGCGTCCATCCCTGCGACGGCGGCGGCCACCATGTCAGGCGACATCGCATCACCGACGATGTCCGCCGGCTGCGCGCGGTCGAACGTCGTCACTTCATGAAGCTTCCGAAGGTGCGGCACCACCCACTGGGCGACCCGTCCGGCCCCGCCGATGACCAGGACGCGCATGGCTCAGCGCACCCCCCGAGCCGGGGCATCGCATCGTCTGTCGTGCATGGCTCTTCCTTCTGAGATCTGGGCGGGTCAGGCGACCTCAAGGTCGCAAGGTGGTCCAGCAGTGGGCTTCTCGCTGTTGCGGGAAACCCACTGCTGTCCAACTGTGTCAACCTTGCAGCGTGTGGTCAGGGTTTGCCTGCGTTCGGCTGACCCGGCACGTTCCCGCAGCCTGGGCGTCCGCCGTTGCCCTTTTCGTTCTCGCCGTGATCCCCGCAGCCCTTGTCCCAGCGGACCGGCACAACGACCGACTGGGTCGCCTCGACGTTGCCCGCCCCATCGATCGACCGGTATGCGACCGTGAAGCTGCCTCCGGTGGCAAAGGTGATGGGCTGGGAGTAGGTCGTCCAGGCACCGGCGTCGACCCGGTACTCGGTTCGGGCCAAGCCTGAGTCACCGGCGTCGGTGGTGGTCAAGGTCACCGAGACGTCAGCGGGACGCCCCCGGGCCCCGACCACGGCCGCCTTCGTGGTCGGTGCGACGGAGTCGTCGATGGTGAACGTGCCGCCACCGATCTGCCCCCGGGTCATCGGACGCGAGGCCGTCACCTCATAGTCGCCTCGAGGCAGTGGCCCGGAGAACGGGACGTCGACCGACCCGTCGGCGTCCGTCGTGACCACGCCGAGCTCGACGGGCTTCGGACGCAGCCAGACGTCCAGCGGTTCGTGGGCGCCGAATCCGCGCAGCTGCGCTACGCGTCCGCCGTTGCCGTCCTCGACGACGGTCACCGTGGCGGTAGGACGTCCGTCGAGGAAGTCCATCCGCTGGAAGGCGAGGTCACGGGCGAAGTAGGCCGAACCGCTCGAGTGCAGGAAGCCGTGAGAAGTCGGCCGGACGTACCGCGCCCGGGTGAGCGTCTCCTCGTTGATGATCCACATGGCAGCCTGGTTCACGACTGTCAGGTCCCTGTAGTACGGGTCCATCCAGAGGACTCCGCCGCCGTGGGCGTAGGCGATGGTGTCCCACGGGTAGTTGAGCTCAACGTCTTGGTGGCGAGGACCGCACCGGTCGCCGGGTCCATCTTCACCAGAGTGGCGGGGCTGTGCACCCACAGATGGCCGGACTGGTCGAGGATGGGTGCTCCGAACGATCCCTCCCCGGGGACCGGCTTCACCTGCCACAGGACCTTGCGCTGCTCGATGTCGTAGGCGAAGACGTAGCCGTCCTTCTCGGTGGGGCGGTCCGCCCCGACGCCGCCGTAGACGCTGGTGCTGCCGTACAAGATGCCGTCGTGGTAGCCGAGGCCGACGATCGAGTGGTCCGGGACGACCTCCTCGAAGTGGTACTCACCGGTCTCGGTGTCGAGGAGGGTGAGGCCGCCGCCGAACTTGCCGTTGGACGGCACGGTTCCGATCGCGAGGTATTGACCGGCCGAGACCATGGCGTACGGACGCGACTGTTCGAGCTCCCTGAGCCGCAGGACGCGCCGGGGGTTGACCCCCGTGACGGCCGGCTCCGACGGGTCGAAACGCCAGATGTCGGCGCCCGGGTAGGTGCCGACGTACAGGGCGCCGGCATGGGTGGTCATTCCCTCGGCCTGGCCGACCTCGGGGGCGAACGCGACCTTCTCACCGGTCCTCGGGTCGTAGGACGCGAGCCCGCCGTTCAGGTAGCTGCCTGCGTACACCTTGCCGTCGGGACCCTCGGCGATCGAACGGATCGGGGCGGGAGCGCCCACGGCGTCCGCCCTCATGGTCTCGGACTTGCCGGTCGCCGGGTCATAGCGCAGGACGTTGCCCTCGTAGTCGCTGCCGATCAGCGTCTCGCCGGGGAAGTCGGGCAGTCCGAGCCGGAGGAAACCGAAGGCGCGCATGTCCTTGAGACCGGTGACGCCGGTGGCGGTGTACGTGCGGTCCTGCAGGTCATAGCGGTAGAGCTGCTGCTCCTTGACGAAGTATGTGCTGCGGCCATCGGGTGAGACCTCCGACATGCGCAGGCCGTGGACGCCCGGGATCGCGTCGATCCACTCCTCAGTCGTCAGGTCCATGACGTGGAGGGAGGAGGGCTTGTCGCCGAAGCGGGCGAACATCAGGTTCCCTCGGACGTCAAGGTCATATCCGGTGACCGTGGGGTCGGCCCCGGTCGGGAGCGTCATCCGAGTGTACTGGCGGGTCGTCGGGTCGAGGCGGACTAGGCCGGGGCGCAGGCCCTCAAGGCCGTAGACCTGCCCGTTGGGCGCGATGGCGGTGCCGTGAATGAGCAGCGGCTCGCCGATCGAGTTGGGGCCGTAGTCGGTGAACGACTTGGCGTCGGGATCCCAGGAGAACAGGTGGCCGCCCACCTGGCCGGTCCCTCCGAAGACCGTGCCGTCCTCGGTGATGTCGAGCGACCAGATGAACGTCTCCCCCGGCACCGCCTGACCGAGGTTCTCGATCGTCGGCTGCCCGGGGATCCAACGGAACAGGCTGCCGTTGCCGTAGGCGCCGCTGTAGACCTCGCCGTTCGGGCCGACGTCCACGATCCAAGAGCCGCCCGCGCCCGGCATGGGGGCCTCGAAAACGCGTTGGCCGGTCCGCGCGTCGACGGCGCTGAAGTAGGCGGTCGAACCAGAGGAGACGTAGTAGAGCAACGGCTCGCCGTTCGCGCCATAGCCGAGGTGGGACCCCGGGGCGGTGACGCCGGTCAGCGGCATCCCCTCCAACGAGGTGAACCTGGTCGGGGGAACCACTGCCTCGGCCGGCGCGGCCGACGTTGTGAGGAGTCCCCCGACCAGAAGGAGTGAGGTGAGCAGGCGTGCTGCCGTGTGCTTCATGCTTATCCCTTCGTCGCGGATCCGTCAGTGGAGGCGCCGGCGTATCACTGCGCCGCTTCAAGCAAGCCATCTGGCGATAGCTTGAGAAAAGGTTCTCTGAGGCTAGCAAGGGTTTGCCGAGGGGGGAAGGGGTGATGTTCGGATGGTGGCGGACGGATGGCCTCCGGAGCGCGAACGGCGCCCTCATCGAGCCCATGAAAGCTGCCGAGGAAGTGCCTGGGCTGCTTGACCACGTGCACTTGGGGACTGGGTCGACCAGCCCGAGGTGGAGGTGGCCAGCCTGTTCGCCCCGACCGGCGGGCCGGTTCTCACCGACCTGATCGAACGCCGCCGCGCCGGCCGGGTCGACTCCTACGTGTTGCGTGAGGTCGGTGCCGATCCGTCCGGCCGGCCTGTCGCCGGTCTCTCCGCCGCGGGAGGCGGACGAACCAGCGTCCCGGTCGTGGTCTGCGAGTACGAGGGCACACAGGAGAACGGCTGCTACCGGTACCAGGTCGTCGGCGAGGTCACCATCGACCGGGCCCGCGGAGCAACCGGCACCTGGTTGATCGAGTCGGCGACGAAGGTCGGATAGGGGCCGACTCCTGGCCCCGGACCAGGGTCCACCTCAGCACCACCGAGCCCGTGGGAGTGCCGGGTCAGTGGGCGACGTGGAAGCGGCGTCGGGGGTGCCTGGGCTGCTCGATCTCGTCGAGGACCGCCAGGGCCAGGTCGGCCGCCGAGATCTGCGAGCTGCCATCGGGGCTGCGGAGCAGGACGTCGTCGCTCGTGCGGTACTCGCCGGTCTCGGTGCTGGGAACCCAGGCGCCGAACTCGGCCGGCGGGCTGAGGTAGAACCAGTCCAGGTCGTCGCCGGTCGCCTTCAGCACCTCGAGCTTGTGGATGCCGAGGTCGGCCTCGGGGCGGACCTCGTCGGGCAGCGGGTCGGCGTCGATGAGGCGGGGCCCGTCCGGTGAGACGAGCAGCGAGGAGGCCCCGCCGAGAATGCCGAGCCTCGTCCCGTGCTCCCGGGCGAGGGCGAGCACCTGGTCGAAGACGCCTTCCACCTTGCCGGCCATGTCCCCGCGCGGGGAGAGCGCCTCGAACACGACGTCGGCGTCGGTGAATGCCTGATGCAGGACTCCGGGCTCCAGCACGGAGCCCGTCAGGTACGTCACGCCCGGGAGCGGCTCGGCGGGGGCGGTGCGGCTGACGGAGAGGACCTGATGGCCCCGGCGAGCAGCCTCGCGAACGACGGCGCCGCCGGCGTAGCCGGTTCCTCCGAGGACGGTGATGCGGATCATGTGCAGTTTCCCTTCGTGCGGGTCCGGCGTCACCCTGGTCCTCGTCTCTCGTCGCTGACCGCAAGGACCGGCAGAGGCGGCTTGGGGGTCGTGAGCACGAAGTCGCGCAGGGCGTAGCCGGCGGTGAGGTCCTCCCAGTGCATCACCGGGGCCTTCGCGACCACCAGTTCGTGGCGGAGCAGCCGGGTGAGCAGGATGTCGGTCTCCTGGATCGCCAGCGAGTTGCCCGGGCACTTGTGGTGACCGTCGCCGAAACTCATCACCTCAGGGCCGATCCCGCGCGGCAGCGGACGCCCGGGGCGCATGTCCAGCGGGCACTCGCCCACCGTGGACGCGTCGCTGTTCGCCTGACGCACGTACAGATCGATCAACTGGCCCCTGCGGATGGCCACCGTCTCCCCGTCGACCGTGAGGTCGAGGTCCCGCGCCGCCCGCCGGTAGAGGTGCCCGATGATGGGCTCGAGCCGGAGGATCTCGTGGAGGATGTCGAACCGCTCCTCCTCCTCGCCGGCGAGGTACCGGGCGCGGAGGTCGGCGTCCGCGAGCAGGTGCAGGACGGTCATGGAGATGAACTCGCGGGTCGTGGCCATGCCGGCGGCCCCGTAGGTGACGCACTCGATGAGGATGGCCGGCTCCCGGTAGCCCTCGGCGAGCAGGTGGCTGATGACGTCCTCACCCGGCGCCTTGCGGCGCGCCACGATGGCGGGCCGGACGTCCGCCAGGTGGAAGGCCGCCATCGGCGCGTGGCTGCGGACCGAGCGCCACACGCTCCTCAGGCGTCCCTCCGGGGCGGAGCCGGGGCTCCAGTCCGGCTGGGCGAACAACCGCTCCAGCCTCCGGGCCATCCCCTTGGCGTTGGAGTTGGTCAGGCCGATCACCTGGGCCGCCACCTCGGTGGAGTACTGCAGGCTCAGGTCGTCGAGCCGGAAGGTGGTCGCCGCGAGGGCGTCCGCCACGAGGGCGTCCGCGCGCTCCTCCATGAGACGGCGGTAGCGGTTCGTGACCGTCTTCGGCGCGAAGAAGCGCGCGACCTTGGTGCGCTGCCTGCGGTGCTCGTCGCCGTCCATGAACAGGATCGGACGCTCGCCCACGCTCTCCGGCATCAGTTCGGCGCTGAAGCCCGCCTGGGTGGCGGCGTCCTTCTCGCGCAGTACCTGGCGCACCGCCTCGGTGGTGCGGAGGTGCCAGACGTTCCCCACGAGCTCGGCGGCCGGCGACGACGCCTCCCCGGGACGGTGGGACACGCGACGGTCCACGCTATCGACGCTCATGCACCGAGCGTACCGACCCCCCCACGGTGCGGACGTCGACTGTCGGTCACCGGTGCACGTGTGCAGGGCGAGGGGCGTTTTCGTCGGGTGCAAGACTGGTGGGGTGACCCAGACGCCAACGCCGCACGTGCGCGTGGAGGGGTTGTCCCGGCACTTCGGAGCCGGTGAGTCGCGCGTCGAGGTGCTCCACGACGTGACGTTCTCGGTCGCCCGGGGAGCGCGCTGCGTCATCGTCGGCGCCTCCGGGTCCGGGAAGTCCACCCTGCTCAACGCCATCGGCGGCCTCGACGCTCCTGACGCCGGGACGATCCATGTCGCGGGGGAGCAGGTGACGGGGAGGTCACCCAGGGAGTTGACGCGCTACCGCCGCGCGCACGTCGGGTTCGTGTTCCAGTTCTACAACCTCGTCCCGGACCTGACAGTGACCGAGAACATCCAGGTGACCGCGCAGCTCGTCCGTCGCCCCCTGGACATCGACGAGCTGCTCGAGCACCTGGGCCTGACCCAGCACCGGCACAAGTTCCCCGCGCAGCTCTCGGGCGGCCAGCAGCAGCGGTGCGCGATCGCCCGGGCCCTGGTCAAGGGCTCCGACCTCCTGCTCGCCGACGAGCCCACCGGGGCGCTGGACCGGCACACCTCCCAGCAGATGCTCGAGGTCCTGGACGACGTCCACCGGCGGTACGGCGCCACCCTCGTCATGGTCACGCATAACGAGGCCATCACGGCCCTCGCCGACCAGGTCATCGAACTGCGCGACGGGCGCATCGTCCGCGACCGGCTCAACCCCCATCCGCTCGCGGCCCGGGACCTCGACTGGTGAACAGGGACGCCGTGGCCCTCGGCCTCCGCCGCCAGTGGCGCGGCTTCCGCTCCACGTGGGCGCGCTGGACCGCGATAGCCGTGCTCCTGACCGTCGGGCTGGGCGTGGTGGTGGGGCTCCTGACCTCGGCGTCCGCCACGCTGGGCGCGCTGGAACGCGGCGCGCGCGAGGGACAGCTCGCCGACGGCATGGTCGTCACCGAGATCCCACTGACGGAGCAGCAGGTCGCCGACGTGGAGGCGCTGGGGGCGCGCATCGTCCCGACGCCGTTCGTCGACGTCCCGGGGCGGACCGCGGGCACCGACACGACCGTGCGCGTGCTCCGCGCGGACCAGGCGTTGAGCCGTCCCACGCTGGACGCCGGCGTCCTGCCCTCGGCCGACGACGAGGGCATGGTCGAGAAACTGCACGCCCGGGTGCACGGCCTGGGCGTGGGTGACACCCTGGCGGTTGACGGCCGCACCCTGCGGATCACCGGGATCGGCAGCCTTCCCGACTACGCCTCGGTCACCCCCCACGTGGGCCAGTCGGGCGACCCCGAGCTGTTCGCGCTGGTGATGGTGGCTCCGGACGCCTTCGAGGAGGTGGCGGCCGCCCACCCGCGTGCCGTCTCGTGGGTGTACGGCTACGCCCTCGAAGGCGCCACCCACGAGCAGGTGCGCCGCCTCCTGGGCGAGGCGACCCTGGATCCGGCGAGGGCGTCCAACCCCTACGTCGCCGTGGCCACGGACGCCGCCCGCGCTGCCGGCCTGCCCGTCAGCTACCCGGCGGTGTCGCTGTTCCTGCCGGCCGACGACAACCCGCGCATCAACGGGGCCATCTCGGACGCCCGCACCACGATGGCCGTCACCCTGGTCACGACCGTCCTCGTCCTGCTGCTCGTCGCCTACGTCCTCGCCGAGTTCTCCCGGGACCGGATCGTCCGTGACTCCGTGGTCATCGGCACCCAGTCGGCCCACGGCACCAGCGAGCGCGCCCTGCTGGCCCACTACCTGGTCCTGCCGCTGGCCGTCACGCTCGCCGGCTCGCTGCTGGGGCTCCTGCTGGGCCGGGCGCTGGCCCCCTTCCTCGGACTGGTCACCGACTACTACTCGTTCCCCGCGGCCCCGGTCGAACCCACCCCGCTGGTCGCGCTGCTGAGCATCGTGACACCCGTGACCCTGGTGACGGCGGTCAACGCCCTCGTCATCCGGGCCGCGCTGGGCCGCCCCACGCAGGAGCTGTTGCGTCCCCAGCCGGCCGGCGGGCCGGGCCTGCCGGTGCGCCTGGACCGGCTGCCCTTCGTGAGCATGTTCCGGTTGCGTCAGGCGCTCCGCACCCCCGGCAGCTACCTCCTCATCGCCGCGGGCACGTTCCTGTGCATCCTCCTGCTGGTCTTCGGGCTCGGGATGCGAAGCTCGATGGACACCTACCTGACCCGCGCCGAGGACGAACTCCTCTTCCACGACTTCTACACCCTGCGGTTCCCCGACCTGGCCGCCGTTCCGCCCGGAGGGCACGAGGCCGTGGCCGTCCCCCTGCGGGTGGTCGGGGCGGACGGGCTGCCGGGGGAGTCGCTGACCGTGCTCGGCGTGCCCGCCGACAATCCCTACTTCGCGGTGGACGTGGACGCCCTGGGGGCGCAGGAGCTGGTGATCTCGCGGGCCGCGGCCCACAAGTACCGGCTGGGAGCAGGCGACACCCTCACCCTCCACGATGGGGAGCTCTCGTGGGCCTTCGACGTCGTGGGCGTCTCCGACTACACCACCTCGGCGTTCGGGTTCACGACCCCGGAGCACGCGCGGGCGTTGGTGGATCCGGCGGTCCTGCTCGCGGCCCGGTCGATGGCCGGCGCCGGCGCCCGCCCGGGCGCGGACGACGACGGCGTCGTGCCCTACTACAACGCCGTGTTCTCCGACCAGCCCCTGGACATCGACCCCGACCGGCTGGTCAGCCACAGCACGCGCGAGGAGATGCTCGGTGGCGTGGAGAAGTTCAACGCCCTCCTGTCACGCATCGTGGCGCTCGTCTCGTGGTCGTCCATGTTGATCATGGTGGTGGTGCTCTACGTGCTCGTCCGCCTGGTGGTGGCCCGTCAGTGGTACTCGATCTCGCTGCTGAAGGCGCTGGGCTACAGCGATCGTGAGGTGGGCAGGCTCTACCTCGACAACTACCTGTGGCTGGTGGCGGCGAGCGTCGCCATCGCCGTCCCGACGTCGGTGGCCATCATGGGCGAGGTCTGGCGGCTGATGACGGCCCACCTGCCGATCGGCATCCCGTTCCTGGTCACCCCGGGTGACGTGGCCCTGATGGCCGGGCTCGCGCTGGGCGCCTATGCCGTGGTGCGCGTGGCCACGGCCCGTGACACCAGGACGGTGCCCGTGACGGAGGTGCTGAAGTTCCGGGAGTAGGGCCCACAGGCGAGGGCCAGCCGGGCGGCGCCGAGGCGCTCCGGCCGGCCCACGCGCGGGACCGCCTCGCAGACAGCGCCGGTCAGGCGGGCTGCTCCTCGGTTGTGGCACCCTCGGTGATCTCACCCGGCACATCCCGGGTGGAGTGCTGCACCGCGATCTTGCGCGGCTTGGCTGCCTCGGCCACCGGGATGGTCAGCGTCAGGACGCCGTCGCGGTAGTCGGCGCTGATCTGGTCGGTGGCGAGCCCTCGGCCGAGCGTGAGCTGGCGGGCGAACGTGCCCACGGCCCGTTCGCGCGTCAGCCACTGGGTGTCCTCATCGACCGACGGCGTGCGCTCGGCGCGGATCGTGACCGTCGCGCCGTCCATGTCGATGTCGATGCTGCCCGGCTCTACTCCGGGCAGGTCGATGTGCGCGACGAACGTGTCACCGGAGCGGTACAGGTCCATGGGCATCGCGACCGAGGCGGGCGTGCGGGTGACGTCGCCCAGGAGGCGGTCCATCTCGCGGAAGGGATCGAACATGGCCATGACTGTTCCTTTCTCGTGGAGTGTGCAGGTTGAGCGTGGTTGCGTCAATTATATACCTGAGCGTGGTGGGCTCAACTCCTGATCGTGCTCTTTTCCGGACGCCCCACCGACGCCGCGCTGCCCCGACGCGTGGGTGGGGAAGGTGCTTCGAGGATTGAACCTTCAAAGCGGTTTATCATCAAACGGCTTTGAGTTACTCTGGTCGCGTCCCCGCCAGAGAGGCTCCTGATGTCCCACGCGTACCACCCCGCCACCTTCGCGTTGCAGGCCGTGATCGCCCAGTCGAACGTTGTGGAGCGCGAGCTCGCCCGGCTGCTGGGGCTGAACGCCACCGACTACCGTGCCCTGTCGGCGCTGCAGCAGCTGTCCCGCCAGGAGACGGTCACGATGACCGGTCTGGGCGCGGCACTGGGCACCACGGCGGCCACGACGAGCGCCATCGTCGACCGGCTCGAGCGGGCGGGCTACGCCCAGCGGAACCGGGCCGAGACCGACCGCCGCCTGGTCACCATCCAGCCGACCCCCCTGGCCTGGCAGAAGATCGTCGAGATCATGCGCCCCCTCATGGGCGCAACCGACGCCTGGGTCAAGGCCCTGCGTCCGGAGGACGCCCAGCTCGTGACGGAGTTCCTCCAGGTCACGGCCACCCACCTCACCGACCACGCCGCGACGCTGGCCGCCCAAGAGGCGGACCGGTGAGACGGCCCCGCACGCACGATTCCCGTTCTCTCCCGATCCCTCCAACCTCGTCTCCCCAGGAGTCCACCATGTCCCTTCCCTCCCTCTACATCGGCCGCGGCCGATCGTGGATCGTCGCCCTCTTCTTCCTCCTGTTGGGAGGTCTTGTCGTCGGCTTCCTGCCCGAGGCCGAGCGGGACGCCTCGCCCACCGACTCCCTGGCCCAGGGCTACGACAGCACGCGCGTCGTCGAACTAGCCGAGCGCTTCCCCCAGGAGGGTGACGGCACGGCCCTCATCCTCTGGACGTCCACCGACGGCGAGACCCTGACCGAGGAGCAGCTGGCCGCGGCCCGCGAGTCCCTCTTCGAGCGGTTGCCCGACGACGCGTTCGCCGGTGCCGGGGGTCCGCCCGCCGGGGTGGATGCGGGGGCCGCCGGTCCGCCCGCCGGCATTCCCCCGCTGCCGCTGGTCAGCGAGGACGGGACCGCCGCCTTCGGCACGATCGCCATCGACGCCGCCGACGGCGCCGAGAACCGCGACGCCATCGCCACACTGCGCGCCGAGCTGGTGGACGAGGCGGCCGACGGCGTCACCGTGCAGGTGACCGGGCCCGCGGGCATCCGCGCCGACCTGGGTGCGGTCTTCGACGGCGCCAACTTCCGGCTGCTCGCCGCCACCGCCGCGGTCGTGGCCCTGCTCCTCCTGCTGACCTACCGCAGCCCCATCCTGTGGATCATCCCGCTGCTGGTCGTCGGTCTCGCAGACCGCCTGGCCGCCATCGTCGCGACGCACACCCTGCGCCTGGCCGGCGTGCCGTGGGACGAGTCCACCATCGGCATCCTCTCGGTGCTCGTCTTCGGTGCGGGCACGAACTACGCCCTCCTGATCATCTCCCGCTACCGCGACGAACTGCGCGCCACCGAGGACCGGTTCCTGGCGATGCGCCGCGCGCTCCGCCACGCGGGCGAGGCCGTCGTCACCAGTGCCTCCACGGTGGTCCTGGGCGTCCTGACCCTCCTGTTGTCGGTGTTCCCCGCGACGCGCGGCCTCGGTCTCGCCAGCGCCGTCGGCATCGTCATCGCGGCCGGCTACGCCCTCGTCGTCCTCCCCGCCGTGCTCGTGCTCGTCAACCGTTGGGTGTTCTGGCCGCTGGTCCCCCGCGTGGGGCAGGCCGCCCTCGTGGACAGCGACCGGTCGGTCTGGGCGCGGGTCGGCAACCAGGTGGCCAAGCGTCCCGCCGCCTTCATCGCCGCCAGCCTGGCGCTGATCGCCGTCATGGGCGCGGGCCTGTTCCGCATCGAGACCGGGCTGGGCCCGTCCGACCAGTTCCTGCGCAAGCCCGAGGCCATCGTCGCGCTCGACCGTCTCGGCGAGTCCTTCCCCGCCGGCGAGTCCGACCCCGCCCTCGTGATCACCGAGGACGACCCGTCCCGTGTCGTGGAGCTGGCCGAGGCCGTCCCGGGGGTGGCCTCCGCCACCGTGGGTGACACCGCGGATGAGCTCACCCAGGTCCGGGTCGTGCTGGAGCCGGAGCCGGGCAGCGACGAGGCGCGCCAGACCATCCGTGACCTGCGCACGGCCTTCGAGGGCCTGGACATGACCGTCGTCGGCGGCACCGAGGCCCAGGCCGTGGACAGCCTGGACGGCTCGGCCCAGGACCAGCGCACGATCATCCCGCTCATCCTGGCCCTGGTGCTGGGCGTCCTGTTCCTGCTGCTCCGCTCGGTGGTCGCCCCGCTGGTCCTGGTGGCCACGGTGGTTGGGACCTACGCGGCGGCCCTCGGGGCCTCCTGGGTGCTGTTCGTCGAGGTGCTCGGCTTCGAGCGGCTGGACTCCAGCGTGCCCCTGCTCACCTTCCTCTTCCTGGTGGCGCTGGGCATCGACTACAACATCTTCCTGGTCACCCGGGCAAGGGAGGAGGGCCTGCGGCACGGCAGCAAGCGGGGCATGCTCCGCGCACTGACGGCCACCGGCGGGGTCATCACCAGCGCGGGCATCCTGCTCGCGGCGGTGTTCGCGGTGCTCGGTGTGCTCCCGCTGGTGGTGCTGGCCCAAATCGGCGTGATCATCGGCGTCGGTGTGCTGCTCGACACCCTGCTTGTGCGCACCGTCCTCGTCCCGGCCATCGCGATCCTGCTGGGTGACGCCTTCTGGTGGCCGCGCCGGCCCGCGACCGCGGGCCGCAGGGCCCTCCCCGGCGGAGGCTGACGGCGGAGATTGCCCGCCGGAACCCGCGCTTCTGAGCCGCCGGGGCCGGGCGTCCTCCGCGAGCCCGAGTACCCCTATGGGTGTTGCGTGGTGCTGGGCGGCCCCGCAGGATGAGAGGCCATTGACCTGAACCGGAACGGCCCGAGCAAACGGAGAACCGCATGTCGCCAGCCAAGAAGAAGACCCCCGCCGCGGACATGGCGCCACCCCCGCCCCGGCCACCCGGCCCCGGTGTGGAGGACCCCGCCCTGGACGAGCCCACGGCCCCGGTGGCTCCGCCCCCGCCCAAGGCGTCCCAACAGGGCCCGGCCACGGTGACGCCCACCGGTGCCCCCACGGGCGCGCCGCCCGAGGCCATGGCCCAGCAGGGCGAGTACCTGACGACGGCCCAGGGGGCGCGGCTGCGGACCACCGACCACGCCCTCAAGGCGGGTCGGCGCGGGCCCGTTCTCCTGCAGGACCACCACCTCCGCGAGAAGATCACCCACTTCGACCACGAGCGCATCCCGGAGCGGGTCGTGCACGCCCGCGGCACGGGCGCCCACGGCGTGTTCGTCGCCAACGGACGGGCGGCCAAGATCTGCCGCGCGGCATTCCTGAAGAAGGGCGTGGAGACACCGACGTTCGTGCGGTTCTCCACCGTCCAGGGCTTCCGCGGGTCGTCGGACACGGTCCGTGACACCCGGGGCTTCGCGACAAAGTTCTACACCTCCGAGGGCAACTACGACCTCGTGGGCAACAACATTCCGGTGTTCTTCATCCAGGAGGGCATCAAGTTCCCCGACATCGTCCATGCGGTGAAGCCCGAGCCCGACCGGGAGATCCCGCAGGCGCAGAGCGCGCACGACACCTTCTGGGACTTCGTGTCGCTGCACACCGAGGCGCAGGCGCACGTGGCGTGGTCCATGTCCGACCGGGCCGTGCCCCTCTCGTACCGCATGATGGAGGGGTTCGGGGTCCACACCTTCCGGCTCATCAACGACGCCGGCGAGACCAGCCTCGTGAAGTTCCACTGGGAGCCGCGCCAGGGCGTCCACTCGCAGGTGTGGGAGGAGACCCAGCTGACGGCCGGGAACGACCCCGACTTCCACCGCCGCGACCTCTACGACGCCATCGACGCCGGCGCGTACCCGGTCTGGGACCTCGGCGTCCAAGTCATGCCCGACACCGAGGACGAGACGTTCGAGGGCATCGACCTGCTGGACCCGACCAAGTTCGTCCCCGAGGAGCTGTGCCCGGTGGAGATCATCGGCACCATGACCCTCAACCGGCGCCCCATCAACTTCTTCGCCGAGGTGGAGCAGGTCATGTTCAACCCCGGCAACCTGGTGCCGGGCATCGACGTGACGAACGACCCCCTGCTGCAGGTGCGCCTGTTCTCCTACATCGACACCCAGATCACCCGCCTGGGTGGGCCGAACTTCAACCAGCTGCCCATCAACCGCGCCCACTGCCCGGTCAACGACATGTTCCGCGACGGGTTCCACCAGCACGCGGTGCACGGCGGAGTCACGCCCTATCGACCGAACTCGCTCGATGGCGGCAACCCCGCCGAGGCGTCCGAGGACTCCGGCGCGTTCATCGACGTGCCGCAGCCGGTGGCGTCCGGCGCCAAGGTGCGGGAGCTGTCGGCCAGCTTCGACGACCACTTCAGCCAGGCGACGCTCTTCGTGCGCTCGCTCAGTGAGGTGGAACGCGAGCACCTCACGCGGGCGTACACCTTCGAGCTGGGCAAGTGCTACGAGGAGGCCATCCGGCTCCGCCAGCTGCAGTGCCTCGCGAACATCGACGCCGACCTGTGCGCCGAGGTCGCCCGCGGGCTCGGCCTGCCGGCCCCCGAGCCGACCGTGCCGCCGGCGGACGTCGAGCCCAGCCCGGCGCTGTCGCAGGTGGGCGGCACGTGGCCGGTCGCCGGCCGCAAGGTGGCCCTTGTCGTGGACGCCGACACCGACCCCACTGCGGTGCAGGCGGCCAAGGACGCCGTCACGGCCGCGGGGATGATGGCGTTCGTCATGGCGCCCTCCGGCGGGAAGCTCGGGGATGTCGTGGTCGACCGGACGTTCCTCACGGCGGCATCGATCGAGTTCGACTCCCTTCTCGTCGTGGACGCTCCCGCGCCCGCCCCGGACGCCGTCCCACTGTTCGACGCCAAGGCGGGGCACGCGAGGGCCGGCCGGCCCGTGGACCCGCGGGTGGCGAAGCTGGTGGCGGAGATGTTCCGGCACTTCAAGGCCATCGGGGTCGCCTCCGACGCGACGAACGTCCTGACGGCGGCCGGCGTGCCCGAGGACGCCCCCGGCGTGGTCGTCGGGGAGCCGGCCGCGGTGGTCGGAAAACTGGCGGCCCTGCTCGCCGAGCACCGGGTCTGGCACCGCTTCGGGCCGGTGGCCGAGGACTCGGACGCCGCCCGACGGTGAGCCGGGAGGCGGTCAGTTCGCCAGGGGCCTGTTCGTCCGGAGCAGGTGCCAGACGCGCTCCTGGTTGAGGGGACGTTGCAGCAGGTCCACTGCGGCGTCCACCTCCAGGGGGAGCAGGTCCTCCTCGGACGCCGTCGCCCCGGGCCGCCCGCCGGTCAGGATCCCGGCGATGCGGGCCACGATCGCACGGTCGGTCTCGGAGGCGTCCGCCCACCCTGCGTCGAGGGGCTCGGCGTCGGGGGAGTGCAGGGGCAGCTCGACCGGGGCCGGGGGCGTCCAACCGCCCTCGAGCAGGTCGAGCGCCACCGCCTTGGCCTCGGCGAGCACGCGGTGCACCGACGCGACGACCTCGTCGTGGTCGGTGAGCAGGTGCCAGTCGGCGGCCTGCCACGCCGACGTGCTGACCTCGCAGCTGGTCGTCACCGCGAACGCGGACGCCGCGGGTAGCGGTTCGCCCGCCCCCAGCGCGCGCACCAGCGACTGCACCGTGCCGCCCCACGCGGGGAGCAGTCCGACCGACCGCTCGGGGAACCCGGCGTACAGCTCGGCGTGCGTGACGACCCGGTTGGCGGCCAGCATCAGCTCGCAGCCGCCGCCGAGCGCGAAGCCCTTGGCAGCCGCCACCACCGGGAACGCGGAGTTCCGCAGCGCGTGGAACGCCACCTGCCCGCGTCGGATCAGCGCCCGCAGGCCGTCCGGGTCCTCGGACTCGATGAAGTGCGTGAACGTCGCCAGGTTGGCCCCGGCGGAGAAGGCGCGGGGGTGGTCCGAACCGATGACGAGGCCCTTGAAGGCCCCCTCCTCGCCCAGCGCCAGGGCGCGCTCGACCATCTCGATGACGCCGGCGTCGCAGGTGTTCATCTTGGTGCGCAGCGCCAGGCAGGCGACGCCGTCGCCGAGGTCGACGATGGCGGCCGCCTCCGACTCGGCGAGCACGCCGTGGGCGCGCTGCGCGTCGGCGACGGTGAGCACGCCCTCGACCTTCCGCCGCTCCACCACCGAACCCGTCGACGACAGCACGGTGTCGGCGTCCGGGTAGAAGCCCCCGGCCTTCGCCGCGGCGGCCAAGAGCCCGGGCACCGCGCGTCCCTCGGCCTCGTACCGGACCACCAGCTGGGCCGCGCCCACGGCGTCCGCGAGCTTGAACGGGCCGCGCGCCCAGGCGTAGCCGAGTTCCATGCCCGCGTCCACGGCGGCGACGTCGTCGCCGACCTCGGGGGCGATGTGGCAGGCGTAGTCGAGGACCTGCGCGAACACGGTCCAGGCGTAGGTCGCGCCGGGGGAGTCGCCGGCGAGCAGGGTCGGCAGGTCAGCGGCCGACCCGGCCGGGTCCGTCACCGGACGCCGCGCGCGGTACTGCAAAGATTCCAGGTCGATGACCTCGTCCACCTTCTCGCCCGACTCGTTCTTGCGGCGGGTGAAGCCACCGGGGCCGCGGCGTCCGATGAGGCCGTTGTCGAGCAGGTGCTGGAAGACGCGGTCGCCCATGAGGTCGTAACGCTGGGCGGCGTCGTCGGCAGGCAGCGCGCGGGTCAGGACCGGCCACAGCAGCGGCACCAGGTTGACCCCGACGAGGTCGAACAGGCCGAAGACGCCGGTGCGGGGGATGCCGAACGGGCGCGACATGATCGCGTCGGCGGTCTCGACGTCGAGCCCGGCCTCGAAGGCCTCCAGGGCGGCGACGGCCATCCAGTGCGACCCGAGGCGGTTGGCGATGAAGCCGGGGGTGTCGCGGCACTCGAGCACGGTCTTGCCGAGCTGGCGGTCGGCGACGCGGATGGTGCGCTCGAGCACCTCCGGCGAGGTGGCCTCACCGGCGACGACCTCCAGCAGCTCCATCGTGCGCGGCGGGTTGAAGAAGTGGGTGATGGTGAAGTCGCGGGCGAACTCTTCGGAGTGCCCGCGGACCAACTCGGCCACCGGGATGCCCGACGTGTTCGACGACATCAGCGTGCCCGGCCGGCGCAGGCCCTCGAGCTTGGCGTAGAGCTCGTGCTTGACGTTCGGGTCCTCGAAGACGGCCTCGACGATCCAGTCCGCCTCGGCGACGACGTCGAGGTCGTCCTCCACGTTGCCCGGGGTCACCCGCGCCGCGAACGCCGGCACCATGAACCCGCCGACCTGCACCTGGCGCTCGATCGCGGTGCGCGCCAGCGCCGAGCGGTCGTCGCCGTCGGCGACCCGGTCGAGCAGCGCCACCACGATGCCGCAGTTGGCCAGGTGGGCAGCGATGCCGGAACCCATCGTTCCCGCGCCGATCACCACCGCGCGGCGGACGGGCTCGAACCCGTCGGTCATCGGGATGCGGGGCTGGCGGTCGGCGATGGTCATGGGCGTCCTTCCGGGGGCTCGACTCTGAGCGGGGTCACCCCATCGTGTCACCCCGGTCAAGCGACGGCGGTTACCACCCCGGACGCCTCGTTGATGACCTCCGCCAGCTGCCGACGGTGCGTGAACGGCAGCAGGTGCGTGGCGGAACGCACGACGACGATGCGGGGGTCCTGGCAGGCCCGGGCGTAGCGCCGGGTGTCGATGGCGAGCTGGTCGAGCGCGCCGGCGACCAGCCACACCGGGCAGGTGACGTCGGGCAGCTGGTGGCAGCCGGCCTCGGCGACCACGCTGTGCCACGCGTCGGGCGCGACCGCGTAGCCGGTGGCGTCGGGGATCGCGTCCCCGCGGATCCCCATCACCCGCAGCACGGTGTTCGCGATGGACGCCATCCGCTGCGGGCCGACCACCGGCAGCAGCTTGGCGAAGTCGGTGTAGGCCCGGGTCAGGATCCGGTGGCGCCGAGGATCAGCCATCGCGCCGACGAGCACCAGCCCGGCCAACGCGTCGGGGTGGCGCTGGGCCCAGGTGGTGGCGATGAACCCGCCCAAGGAGTGACCCACGAGCACGATGGGGGTATCGGGGGCCGCGGTTGCCACCTCGGTGTCGATCACCGCCAGCGCCGCGTCGGTCGTCCACGGCTGGCCGGCCCGGACGCCGTGGCCCGGCAGGTCGACGGCCCGCAACTCGGCGTCCACGAGGTCGGCGTAGGCGTCCCATGACCGCGCGTTGAAACGCGTACCGTGCAGCAGGATCACCAGCGGTCGGGGCATGGATCCAGCGTACGTGGGCCATCGTGGCCGGCGGGACGTCAGCCCTCGAACTCCTGGCCGTCGGGGCTGTGGGTGGCGGCGAGGTACACCGCGCAGTCCCAGCCGAAGTCGGTGCCGATCAGGTAGCCGGCGCGTTCGGTCCACAGGCCGAGGTCGCCGAAGAACTCCAGGCAGCCGGCGAGGGTGTCGTCGCTGATGGGACGCATGACCGCGTCGTGCTCGGGGCCGGCGAGGGGGTTGCCGGGGGACTGCCACCACCAGTCCGCGACGGCCGAGCGCTTCTTCGGGGCGCCCTGGTGGCCGTCGATTTCGAAGAGCAGTTCGGTGAGGGGGTACTCCACGCCCTCGTAGATGGCCAGGTCGTACAACTCGTGCACGGCCGCGAGCCCGAAGGCCACCCACTCCCGGTCGCTCGTGGGCCACGCCTCGGGGTGCGCGACCGCCTTGGTGGCGCGGAGCTCGACCAGCTCCGTCCCCACGGCGGCCAGCCAGAGGCGGTGCAGCGGCAGGCAGTCCATCGCGCTGCGCCAGCTCCGGTCCCACTCGCCGAGGCCGAGGGCGTCCACGGCCGCGCGGGCGATGACCGGCCGCAGCGCGCCGGTCGAGGTGACCTCGCGCCCGGCCCCGACCCAATCGACGAGCGCGCGCAGCGTGGCGACGAACTCGGACGCCCTCAGGTGCGGTGCGCTCGTGGCCGGCTCACTGAGGTCGGCGGTCCACTCGTATCCGTCGTCGACCCCTTCGGCGCCGGCCTCGGCCTCGAGGGCGTCCAGCCCCGGCGTCCGTCGGCGCCGCTCGTCGATCGGGAGGGCGTTCCAGGCGTCCGTGATCCGTTGGAAGCGCTCCTGGACCTCCTCGATGGAGGTCGCGTCGTCGAGCGTGACGCCGATCTCCTCGCCGAAGCCGAGCAGGATCTTGTTGGACCCGAAGTTGCGGTCGTCGGTACAGGCGGCCGCCATCCGCTTGCCGGCCTTCTTGGCTTCCTGGGCCAGCGCGGCCGGTTCGGCGGACCCGCCCGCCATGCGCCCTGTCGAGCGGAGGAAGCGCCAGAAGGTGTCGAGCGAGGCGACCAGGGCTGCGACGTCGGGCACACCGTGCGGACCGTGCGACGGCCAACGGACGAGCATGAGGTGTTCGACCGTCCGGGCGGGCCATCGGTGGGCCTCGAGCCCGTCGTAGGAATCGCGCAGCCTGATCGCGGTGTCGACCAACTCGGGGGCGAACGTGCGCCCGCGCTGGGTCGCCCACGCCTGCGCCAGCTCCAGCAGCTCCTCGGGGTTGCTCATGGGCACAGCCTGCCAGTTGGGCCCGTCAGCCCGAGGCCCGCTCCACGAGGACGGGCGTGATGATGATCGGAGGCGGCGCGGGCTGCCCGGCGAGCTGGTCGAGCACCATGCGCGTGGCCCGGCGGGCGAGGTCGCGCCCGGGGTTGGTGATCGAGGTGAGCTGCGGGTGGGTCGTCAGGCCGAGCTGGGTGTCGTCGTACCCGACCAGGCGCAGGGTCCTGGGGACCGAGCGCCCGGCGGCGCGGGCCGCGTGCAGCACGCCGGCGGCGGTGAGGTCGTTGGCGGCGAAGACGCCGTCCACCTCCGGGTGTTCGGCCAGCAGCCGCGCGCCGAGTTCCTCGCCGCGCACCAGGGTGAAGTCGCCCTCGTACCGGGCGACCTCGGTGACGCCGGCCTCGGCCAGGGCCTCCGACCACCCGGTGATGCGGTCGACAGCGGCCGGCATGTCCAGTGGGCCACTGATGGTGGCGAGCCTACGCGCGCCCGCGGCGAGCAGGTGCTCAGCGGCGAGGCGTCCGCCGGCGACGTTGTCGACGTCGACGTACGGCACGGCCAGTTGGGGCTCGAGGGGACGTCCGATGAAGGCGAGCGGCAGGTGCAAGGCGGCGAGTTCGCGTTCGAGGTGGTCGTCGCGGTGGTGGGAGAGCACCACGATCCCGTCGACATGCCCGCCGCGCAGGTAGGGCAGCAGGCGATCGTTCTCCTGGCCGCGGGCGCGCATGAGCAGGACGAGCTGCTTCGGGGTGTGGGCCAGCGCCTCGGCGACCCCGCCGATGGCCTGCGCGATGAAGGGGTCGGAGAACACGCGGGCGTCGTCCTCGGGGACGACCACGGCCAGGGTGTCGGTCTGCCGGGTGACGAGGCTGCGGGCGGCCGGGTTGGGCACGTACCCGAGCTGCTCGACCGCCCGGCGTACCGCCTCGAGGGCGACGGGGCTCACCAGTTCGCCGCCGCGCACGGCCCGGGACGCCGTGGCGCGGGACACCCCCGCCACGCGCGCGACGTCCTCCAACGTGGTGCGTGACCGCACGTCGTCCACCTCGCCTCCTCAGTCGAGGGTGACGCTTCCCGACCGTGCGACCTCGGCGTACCAGAGTGCGGACGCCTTGGGGGTCCGCTGGAGCGTGTCGAAGTCGACCCGAACGATACCGAACCGTTTGGCCAGCCCCCACGCCCACTCGAAGTTGTCCAGCATCGACCACACCATGTACCCGTCCACGGCGGCGCCAGCCTCGATCGCGGCGTGCACCGCGGCGAGGTGGTCGCGCACGTACGCGCGGCGGGTGTGGGTGTCGTCGACGAAGCCCGCGGCGTCCGGCACGTCGTCGTAGGCGGCGCCGTTCTCCGTGACGTGCAGACGGACGCCGGCGGGACCGGTGTACTCCTCCTGCAGCCGGACGAGCAGACGGGTGAGGCCTTCGGGCTGCACCTCCCACCCCATCGCGGTGACGGGCAGCCCGCGCGGGACGAACCGCACGCGTTCCGAGCCCACGTAGGGGCTGCGCCGGGGCAGCTCACCCGGGCCGGCGAACACCAGGGGCGACTCGTCCCCCGGCACAGCGCCGGCGACGGCCGCACCGTTGTAGTAGTTCACGCCCAGCACGTCGATCGGCGACGAGATGACCGCGAAGTCGCCGTCACGGGCTGCGCGCCCCAGCCCCGCCTCCGCCATGTCCTCGAGCACGTCCGCGGGGTACTCGCCCCGGAACAGGGGGTCGAGGAACACGCGGTTGAACGCGCCGTCGATGCGGCGGGCGGCGTCGACGTCGGCCGGGTTCGACGGGTCGGCCGGCTCGGCGACGGTGTGGTTGGTGGTGATACCGACGGTGACGTCGGGTCGGTCGGCGCGGATCCGCTGCACGGCGAGGCCGTGGCCCAGCAACAGGTGGTGGGCGGCGTCCACGGCCTCGGTCGGGGAAGTGTGGCCGGGCGCGTGCTCGCCGGCCGCGTAGGACAGGAACGACGAGCACCACGGCTCGTTGAGCGTGGTCCAGACGGGCACGCGGTCGCCGAGTCGTTCCAGCACCGTGCCGGCGTACTCGGCGAACGCCGACGCCGTGTCGCGGTTCGTCCAGCCGCCCCGGTCCTGGAGGGCCTGGGGGAGGTCCCAGTGGTAGAGCGTCAGCCACGGTCGGATGCCGCGCCCGACGAGCTCGTCGACGAGGCGGTCGTAGAAGTCGAGGCCTTCCGGGTTGGGGGTCCGGCCGTCGGGGCACACACGCGCCCACGACACCGAGAACCGGTACGTGTCGAGGCCGAGCGAGGCCATCAACGCGACGTCGGAGGGCATGCGGTGGTAGTGGTCGCAGGTGACGTCACCGGTGTCGCCGTTCACCACCGCGCCGGGGGTGTGGGCGAAGGTGTCCCAGATCGAGTCGCGGCGGCCACCCTCGTGGCGGGCTCCCTCGATCTGGTAGGCCGCGGTGGCGGTGCCCCACGAGAACGAGGGCGGGAAGGTGAGTTCGGTCATCCCTTGACAGCTCCTTGCATAATGCCGGCGACGAGGTGTCGGCCAGCGACGACGAAGACCAGCAGCAGCGGGATCGTGGCCACCACGACGCCCGCCATGATCAGCGAGTAGTCCTTGAAGTACGACGCCTGCAGCAGTTGCAGCGCCACGGGCAGCGTCGGGTTCGTGGGACCCAGCACGATGAAGGGCCAGAAGAAGTTGGTCCACGAGCCGACGAAGGTGAACAGGGCCAGCATCGCGGCGGCCGGGCGGGCGGCGGGCAGCGCGACGTGCCAGAACGTGCGAATCATCGAGCAGCCGTCCACCCGTGCCGCCTCGATCAGTTCGTAGGGCAGGGCGTCGCGGAGGTACTGGGTCATCCAGAACACCCCGAACGCGGTGACCATGCCGGGCACGATGACGGCCTGCAGTTGGCCGATCCAGCCCAGCTTCGACATCACGATGAACAGCGGCACGATGCCCAGCTGGGTCGGCACGGCCATGGTGGCGATGACGAACACCAGCAGCGGCCCGCGGCCGCGGAAGTTCAGCTTGGCGAACGAGTAGCCGGCCAGGGTGGAGAAGATCACGACCGACGCCGAGGTGATCACGGCGACGAGGATCGAGTTCCACAGCGCCGGCCAGAAGTTGATGTCGGAGGAGATGACCAGGCCGATGTTCTCCAGCAGCCGGCCCTGGGGGATCAGCGACGGGATCGGGTTGCGGGCGATGGTCGCGGCGTCCGAACTGGCCAGCAGCACCGCGAACCACAGCGGGTAGGCCGAGATCAGCAGGACCAGGCCGAGCAGCACGTAGGACAGCCACGACGGGCGGCGGTCGGCGCCCCACGCGGTGCTGCTCCCTGACGCCCCGGGCTGCGGTCGGTTCAACCGACGGCGGGCGGCGCGGGCGGCACCGCGCCCGGCGGTCTGTTCGATGGCGGCGACGGAGTTCATGCGCGGGCCCCCTTGCGGACTCGCCGGGGCGCGTCCCCGGAGGCGATGCGTTGGGTGAGCAGGAAGTTGACCATGCCGATCACGATGATGATCCCGAAGAGGATCCAGGCGACGGCGGCTGCACGGCCGAAGCTCTTCTGCGCCCCCCAGCCGAGCTCGTAGAGATACATGGTCATCGTCATCCACTGCCGGTCCGACCCGCCAAGGCCGAGCGTGTCGTACATGCGGGGTTCGTCGAAGATCTGCAGACCGCCGATGGTGGAGGTGATGACCACGAAGATGATCGTGGCGCGCAGCATCGGGACGGTGACCGACCAGAACTGGCGCCAGCGCGACGCCCCGTCGACGATCGCGGCCTCGTAGAGATCCCGGGGCACGGCCTGCATGGCGGCGAGGAAGATCAGGGTGTTGTAGCCGGTCCAGCGGAAGTTGACCATGGTGGCGATCGCGAGGTGCGACGCGAGCCGGTCGGAGTGGAAGCCGATGGGGTCGATGCCGATCGTGGCCAGGAGCGTGTTCACCAACCCCGACTGGTCGGCGAAGAGCTTGGAGAAGATCAGCGACACCGCGACCGGCGCCACCACGTAGGGCAGCAGGACGCCCATGCGCCAGAAGGTCTTCGCGCGCAGGTTCGCGTCGAGCAGGGCCGCGATCGCGATGGCGGCGATCACCTGGGGGACCGACGACAGCAGGAAGATGGAGAAGGTGTTGCCCAGGGCGCGGCCGAAGCGTTGCTGTCCCAGGACGTCGACGTAGTTCTTCAGGCCGACGAAGTCCCCCTGGCCGCCGATGAGGTGCCAGTCGTGCACGGAGACGAATGCCGTGTAGAGCAGCGGGTAGAGGCCGACGACGGCGAAGAGGATGAAGAAGGGGCTGATGTAGAGGTACGGCGACAGGCGCACGTCCAGGCGGGACAGCCGCTGGCGCGCTGTGGTGCTCGACATCGAGCCTCCTCGCGGTCGTGGTGGGTTCGGGTGGGGGCCGACCGGACGCCGTGGCGTCCGGTCGGCCAAGGGTGCGTCAGCTGAGGCCGAGGTCGCCGTAGGCTGCGACGGCCTTGGCCCAGGAGGCCTCGGGGTCGTCGGTCTTGTCGACGTCGGCGCGGTTGATGGCGTCAGACGTCAGCGCGCGGATCGCGAAGTAGTTCGGGCCCTTGAAGGGGGTCACCGAGACGGCGTTGGCGCGGTTGGTGAGGATCTGGCCGGTGGGGGCGTCGTTGAAGAACGCGTTGGTCGACTTGAGGAGCTCGGGGGAGGCGAGGGCCTCCTTCTGGCTGGGGAAGGTGCCCTTGGACGCGAAGGCCTTGAGCTGCTGCTCGGGGGCGGTCAGCCACGCGGCCAGCTTCTTGGCCTCCTCAGGGTGCGCGCCCTGGGTCGGCACCGTCAGGTACGAGCCGCCCCAGTTGCCGCCGCCGCCGGGGAAGACGTCGGCGATGTCCCAACCCTCGACGCCCTCGGCGTTGCCCTCGATCACGCCGAGCATCCAGCCCGGGCAGAGCATCGTCGCGAAGCCGTCGTTCTGGAAGGCGGTGGACCAGTCGGTGCTCCACTGCGCGAGGTCGGCCGAGAGGTCGTCGGTGACCGCGGCGGTGATCACCTGGTCGTAGACCTTCTTGATCTCGGTGTTCTCGCCGAGGGGGATCGGGGTGCCGTCGGCGTTCTCGAACGGTGTCTCGATCTGGTTGATCATGCCCTGGAACACGCCGTCGGCGGCGTCGAACCAGGCGGCGTCGCTCTTGGCGACGAAGTCCTTGCCGACGGTGAAGTACTTGTCCCAGCCGCCGTCGAGCAGCTTGGCGACCTCGGCGCGGTCGGAGGGCAGGCCTGCGGCCTCGAACATGTCGGCGCGGTAGCAGATGGCCTCGGGGCCGATGTCGGTGCCGTAGCCCATGAGCTTGCCGTCGGGCGTGGTGGCTGCGGCTTCCTTCCAGTCGAGCCAGCGACCCTTGACGGCGTCGTCCTTGAGGTCGACGAACTTGTCGGCGTACTGCATCATCTCGGGCACCCAGTCGACCTCGATGGCCTCGATGTCGGCCAGCCCGGAGCCGGCGGCCAGGCGGGTGTTCAGGTTGTCGCGCGCCTCGTCGGCGGTCGCGGCCTTCTTGTGCTCGACGATCACGTTCGGGTTGAGCGTCGTGTACTCCTTGACGAGCTCCTCGTAGCCGAACTCGTTGAAGGTGGCGACGGTCAGGGTGATCTTCTCGTCCGACGTCGCGGGCGCAGCGCTTCCGCCGGGGGCCGGTGTCGACCCCGTGTTCGCACCGCCGCAGGCGGACAGGGTGATGGCCAGGGCGCTGATCGCCGCGAGGGCCCCAATGCGTGACTTGTGCACAGCAACTCCTTTGTTTGTGTGCGGATGAAGGTCCGCCTGTCATCCTGAGAGCGCTCTCAGTAGAGACTGAGAGGGAATGGGAGCGCTCTCAGGGGGATGTGTCTCAGAGTCGCTCTTTCCCAGTCTTGGTGTCAAGATCCGCCCGCATCACGGTTGGGTAACGCGACGGTGCAGGCCCAGAGGGCCTCGAGTCAGGTGAGGTCGACGACCTCGTAGCTCCACAGTTCCGCGCTGACGCCGACCGGACGCGCGTCGCCGTGGGGCGGGGGTCCTCCGGCGTCCGACGCACTGTGCTGGCGGGAGATCTCGGTGTCGCGGCCGCCGTGGGCGCCCTTGAAGTTGGCCGAGGTGATCCAGTTCTGGAAGGACTCCTCGTCGCGCCAGCGGGTGAGGACGAGCCAGACGTGACGGTCGGCGTCCAGCGGCTTGAGCAGCTCGAAGCCCTCGAAGCCGTCCTGCCCGTCGACGGCGCCGGCGCGCTTGGCGAAGCGGTGTGCGAGCTCGTCGCCGCTGTCGGCGGGGACGGTGATGGCGTTGATCTTGAGGATCGTCATGTCCCCATGATGGCGGACGCGGTGGGTGCGGGCAGCGATCGGTGGAGATGTCGAACGTGGGGCCGCCGGAGTCGCCGAAGCAGGTGTCGCCAGTGGTCTTGCCGTTGTTGGCGTGGGAGAACTGCACCGCGATGTCGCGGTAGCCGTACACGCCCTGGAAGCTCACCAGCTTGCGGATGTCGCTCTTGCGGATGTCGCCGCCGAAGGAAGACTTCGGCCCGCTGCCCTCGAGGCCGTAGACCGTCGGACAGGACGTATGTGGCCAGGTCATCTCACTCCGCCCATTGACGCATGTAGTCGGCATGCGCCTCCAAGCGCTCGTCACTCGGACGTAGGGCTCGCCGTACCCATCGGTGCCGACTTCACCCGCACTCGGACAAGGAACAGCAGCTCACGAACGCGAGTGCGTGCGTGCGCGGACGGCCTTGAAGACAGCCGCGCCACCGGCGACCGACTCCAGATCAGAACCCAGAGCCGACTCGAAGGGGGTCAGCCCGACCGCAAGGAGATCCAAGCCATTGGCGGGCACGGTACGGCGCCGCAGGGCGTCGATGACCTCGCGACGCCGTCGAGGCGAGACCGACTCCATGCAGTCACGCATCCTGGGCGATGACGAAGTCCGCCATTCCGGGGACGGTGAAGGCGACCAGACCCCGCTCGGGCGCGTAGACCAAACCCTTCTTGATGAGTTCCTGTCGGGCGACCGACAGGTCAGACGTCCTGGCCTTGCCGAGGTGAGCCGCGAGTTCGCCGATCTCCACTGGGTCCTCCCCCTTCAGGTGCGCCATCCCTGTGAGCAGCCTGCGTTGAGCGGTCGTGGCACGTTCCCAACGCGACCTGTACAGGCCGGCATCGATCTCCTCGCGGGCCAAGGCACCCCCAGCTTGCACATCGTCCATGGTGAAGGCGGGCCCCGCAGCCAGGTCCCAGACGTGCTTGCCGATGGACTGGACGAAGTAGGGGTATCCACGCGCCAGTTCGAACGCAGCCGCCAGCGCATCCTCTTGCCAGGTGACTCCCCGTTGTTCGCAGGGTTCCACCAACGCGGTGCGGACGTCGTCCGGGGACAAGAGGCCGATCGGCTGGTAGACGTACAGCCGTTCCGCGTAACTGGCTGCATCCGCCAGCTGGGCTGGGAGGGAAGGGAGCCCAGCTCCCACGAAGAAGACCGGCAGGGGGGTGGGTGCCTGTCCCAGTGAATGGACTGCCATGTTGACGGCTTCGAGGTCGTCGGTGCCAGCCTCCTGCAACTCGTCCACCAGGATCAGCGTGCCGATGCCGAACTCGAGCGAGGCTTCACCGATGACCTCCAGCAGGGCTGCCAAGTCGTCTCCGAAGGTTCCACTGTCCGCCACCCCGTGGACGGGATCCACGTCGATGCCCAACGTGATGCCATCGATCCCGAGTTTGAATGTGAACGAACGGAGCACTCCCAGCACGCGCTTCCACTTCGAGCGATCTGCGTGGCGGCCTGTGGCCGTCCGCAGTGCCTTCACCAACTCCGTGGCCAGCACCCGGCGCAGGGGTGCGGACGTGGACGCCTCGACCTTGGCGACGATCCACTTGCGTGCGTTGGCTTGGCTCATCAGCTCGTTGAGGAGCACTGTCTTTCCAACCCCGCGCAGTCCGTTGATGACCCAACTGCGGTCGCCCTCGCCGTAGTTCTCTGCCCGACGGACGACCACGTCGAAGTTCGACAGAATGCGCTCCCGACCGGCAAGGACGGGCGGCCTGCGACCAGCGCCTGGCCTGAAGGGGTTCTCCACCGGGTCCATGTGTCAGACTCTATCTAGCCGTATAACGGAAATCCATAGATGAGTATAGAGATCCTGATTGTTCACCGGAACGCTCTTGCAGGGCGGGAATCTCAAGCGAGCCGGACCCCGTACTGCTCGGCCAGCAACGCAGGATCAAGCACCACTGTCTGGGTGGCGGGATCGCTCGACACGACCGGGTAGCCCTCGACGTTCAACAGCTTCGCAACCTGGCTGACCATCATCGGAACCCTGTTGGTGGGCACCCCCAGCGTTCCGGCTGCTCGGGCAGCGGTAAGCCGGTGGTCAGGGGCAAGTGTGAGTGCGTCGATCAGCTGCTGGACGGCCTCATCGGTGACGGCGAGGCGCCCCACCAGCTTGCGCTGCACCTTGTACGTGGCGCTGGCCAGCAGGTCTGCGGCCGTCGTCGAGGGACCGCGCGTCGGTTCAGGGACGTCGTTGAACAGGTCCGGCTGCGCGGACGCCGCGATCTTGGTCGGGACGGGACGCGCCACAGACGGAGCCGAGGACGCTACGGGGACGTGACCCTCCCACCACTCCGGCTCGGGCGGAGCCGCGGGCGTCAGGTCATGCTCCAGGGAGGTGGGTGCCAAAACGGCCACGGGAACGACCACTTCGGCCGGTGCTGCGCCGCCGTGGTAGCCCGCCTTCATCGGTCCGTACCGCAGTCGTTCGCAGGTGAGGTCGGCGAGCGTCCCGCGAACTGGGGAAGGAACGCCAGGAAGAAGACGGTGAGCTTGGGATTGAGCAGGTTCATGGTGATCGCTCGTCGCAGGACACCGGATGCCGTGAGCGTCGGCTCCGTCGCGGGCGGCGCAGCCACCGCGCAGTCCGGGACCTCCGGGAGAGGGCGGCAGCTCCGCAGTGCCTGGATCGCGCGGAACGCAAGGTAGGTGACATCGGCCCAGCGCAGGACCTCGAAGGCGGCGCCGCCGGATCGAAGGACGGTGGCCAAGCCGGTGCTCGCAACGATCAGGTGGGGGCGACATCGAGCGTGCATCCGAGGGCCGCGAACCACCCGAGGCGCCAGCCCTGCGACGCGGTGGTGGCGATGGTGAACGTCGCACCTGGGCCTGGGGAGGCCACGACGATGACTGACGCCACGAGGAACTCGAGCATCAGTGGACCCGGGCCACGCCATCGGGTGCCGCAGTCCTGTGAGCCGCAGTCACGTGAGGCGCAGAAACGTGGGCCGCGGCCTCGCCGAGGCCCTTGTCGGTCGAGGACGTCCGCAGGGCAAGGATGGCCAGCGTCGCGAGCACGAGGCTGGTGCCGCTGGCCACCGTTCGCGTGATGTTCCAGCGCTGCCAGCGGCCCGAGTAGTCGGCCCAGATGAGTGCAGCGGCCTCCCGGGACTCCGGAACCGCCATCGCGCCCAGGGTTTCGTTCATCGGCACGTTGATCGCCATGGTCAACAGCAGCCCGCCGAGCGTGTAAATGCCCGCCGCGGCGAGGAACAACGCGGCCGATGCCCGATGGCGGTACCGGTGCGCGACACCCGCGGCGACGCACAAGGCGACCGGGGTGAGGAAGAACGCCGGGAAGAAGACGGCGTTGCGCACGGAGGCGTTCATGGCCTGCATCGCCGCGATCGCCACGCGCGGGTCGGCGTCGTCCAGGCCCCACATGGTCGAGCAGACCCAGGCGTAGAAGAAGCCGAAGATCGCGCCGGTCAGCACGAGGGCGACGAGCGAGGTCAGGACGAGGAGAGGGGGTCGACGCACGGGACACTCCTTAAGCGAACGGTTGGGTACGGAAAAGACTATCCGTACGTTCGGGTACATTTGTCAAGTGAGCACGTCATCCGCCCCCCGCCGTGGCCGTCTGCCGCGAGAGCTTCGCGAGCGTCGTCGTGCGGAGGTGATCGTGGCGGCCCGAGACGAACTCGTCGAGCGTGACGCCGCCGGCCTGACGATGGAGGGTGTGGCTCGCCGCGCGGGCGCCTCGAAGGAGACTCTGTACGCCTGGTTCGGCACCCGCGATGACCTCATCGGCGCCGTGATCGAGGCGACCGCCGACGACTCCGCGCAGCGCGTCGAGGCAGCTCTCGCGGCCGACGCCACAACCGTGGACGACGCGCGCGACACTCTTGCCAACTACGCCGAGTCGCTTCTGCGGCTGCTGACCAGCGAACCGTCGGTGTCGCTCAACCGGGCGGCCATGACGTCAGCCGCGTTGTCCGATCGGCTGCTCCAGTCGGGCCGGCAACGTATCGGCCCGGTCGTCGAGCGATACCTGGCGCACCTCGACAAACACCGCATCCTCCGTGTCCCCGACCCCGGCGAGGCCTACCGAACCTTCTTCGGGCTCGTCGTGCGTGACACCCAGATCCGTGTCCTCCTCGGCGATCGCCCGCCCGTGGCCGACGAGATCCGCGACCACGCCGAGCGGGCCGTCGACACCTTCGTCGCCCTGCACGTCAGTCCTCGCGGGTAGCGTCGGCACCATGCCTCCCCCGCCGCACCGACCCCGCCGCGGGTGAGTCAGCACTCACCGCGTGGCTCTTCGATCCGGATGCCGTCGACCGCACCACACTCGCCACGGCCGTGCGCTTCACCCTCGAGGAGCTCGGCGCGCGCGCCCCGGGCCGCAGCGTCGAGGTGCGCGTGCACCCGTTCGGCGCCGTCCAGTGCATCGAAGGCCCACCCACACCCGTGGCACCCCACCGAACGTCGTGGAGACGGATGCCGTCACCTGGCTCGCGCTCGCGACCGGCGCTCGGGAGTGGGCCGAGGCCGTGGCGGCCGGCGACCTGCGGGTCAGCCAGCCTTTCGCGCGCCTCCTTTCCCGTAGCCTCCGCGGCGGACAGTCGCTCCAGCGCGTCGGCCACCGCGTCCGCATCAGCCTGTTCGGTGGGCAGGGTGCCGAGCGCCAGGGACCGCGCCTCGGCTCGGGCTACGCTGTCGGACGCACTGGTGTCCACCCGGGCGGCCTGTGTAGCTGCCGCCTCGGCCTCCCGGCGACGTTCGCGCCCCAGCCGGGCGAGGTCGGTTGCAGCGCCGAGCGCCTCGGCAGTTTCCTCCGATCGCGCCGCGAGCGCGGGGAGGGTGTCGTTGTCGACTCGCCCGACCTCCTGGCCGACCCAGTCGGCGAGGACGCCCCACGCTTCGACGAGGTCTGCCGGCTCGTCTGTCGGGCACCCCCACGCCAGCAGGCCCGCACGCTTAACGCGGAACTGTCGCCACCCGGCATCGTACGACGCCCGGAGTTCGGTTACCCGTGCCTGGGCTTCCCCGCGCTCCCTACGGGCGACCTTGAGGGCGGCGTCCGTCTCGGAAGCGCGCCCCTCCGCAGCGGCGATGCCGCCAAGGCGGTCAGCGAGGAACGACGCGAGGGACGCGAGGTCGGCCCCGGGATGGGCGTCGGCGAGCGAGCGCTCGAGATCCTCCAGCGTGCGGTGGCTTCCTGCGAGCTGGGCCGCCAGATGCGTGGCGAGTCTGTCGGCCTCGCGCACGCTTCGGTCCGCCGCCTTGACGGCGGCCCGCGCGTCCAACTCCGCCGCTCTGGCCGGTGCGAGGTCGAGCGCATCGAGAGTGGCGGGCAGTGCGTCGACGCGCCGGTCACACACGGGACAGTCCTCGCCCACGGTGAGTTGTGTCCGGAGGTCGGCGGCCAGACCGGCCGCCTGCGCGGCGTGCACGTGCTGGGCCGCCTCGTCGAGGACACGCTGGGCGGCGTCCAGGGCGGTCTGCCGTGCGGCCAGCTGCGCGCCGGCGGCGTCGCGCTCTACCGCGAGGCGTCCGATCTCCTCCACCACGGACGCCCGCTGCTGCAGCAACCCGAGCGACTGGCGCGTCTCTGCGGCGTCGCCGGCCTGAACCCGCCCAGCCCGGGCCTCATCGTCGGCCCGTTCGGCGTCGGTGAGCTTCGCTTCGGCCCTCGTGAGCGCGGCTGCCGCCTGGTGCATCTTGCCGGCCAGCTCACCCACGCCATCGGGTCGGGTGACGGCCACGAGGGCCCGCGCGGCGCTGCTGCGCCTCGGCAAGGGCAGCCTGAGCCTCGTTCTGGGCGACCTCCGCCTGCTCGGCAGTCTGGTCGCCTGCCCGGGCGGCTAGGTCAGCCCGCTCGCGCTCGGCCTCGGTGCGGGCGACCTCTGCCCGAGCCGCCTCGGCGGTCTCCCGGAGCCCGGGCAGACTATCGGCGAGCGACGTCGACTCCTTCCACTAATCGCGCAGCCTCTCCCAAGCGCCTCGTGCCCCCAAGGCCTCCAGCGCCTCCCGGGCGGCGTCCGACGCCTCGACGGCCACCGACTCGGCCTCGCGGGCCTCGGCCAACGAGCGCGCCAGTGATTCGGCCCGCACACCGAGGTCGGCGACCCCTGTCGGCGCCTCGACGCCGCCGAGCGTGGCTGCCCTGTCCTCCAGATGCTGTCGACGACCCTCCGCTTCATGAGCAGTGGAGCGGAGTACGGCCAAGGCCTCGAGCCCATGCTCGACCTCGGCGTGAAGAGCCTTCAGCTCAGCCACACGCGCGACGGACTCGTGCTCGACAGCCGGCGTGGCGGTGCCGGTCTCCTCCAGCAATGCCGCAACTTGGGCGGCCTGCGCCTCAGCGTCCCGTTGGCGCTCGGCGGCGGCCTTGTGCACCCGTTCGTACCGGTCCGCGCCGAGCAGCTTGAGCAAGATGTCCTGACGGTCTGACGACTTGGCACTCAGGAACTCCGCAAAGCGTCCCTGCGGGAGAACCACTGCTTGGGTGAACTGCTTGAGGTCTAGACCGACCAGCTGTTCGACCGCGCTCTTGACCTCAAGCAGCTCAGCGGCGACCGTCTGTACCTCGTCACTCTTCACGCTCGTTGCTGAGGGGTCCAGGAATCGCTCGAGGAATGCACCCTTCTGCAGCACTTCACCCGCACTGCCGACGCGACATACCTCGCGAGCGATCTGATAGCGGCGCGTACCGACGTCGAATACGAGTCGTACGGTGCCCTTGGTTGAGGTGGGCGCCAAGGCGTTCGCGATGGCGTTCAAACGACCCCAGCGGGGAGCGGTGCCATAGAGAGCGAACACCATGGCGTCGATTACCGTTGACTTGCCCGAGCCGGTGGGCCCGACGAGCGCGAAGTAGTCGGCCTCCATGAAGTCGACCGTGGTAGCGGAACGGAAGGAGGCGAAGCCCTCCATCTCCAGGCGAACCGGGCGCATGGCTTACCTCGTGCTCTCGTCGTAGAGATCATCGAACAAGGCGGCGACCCGGGCATCGTCGATGCCGACCTGCTCGCAGTAGGTGGCGAACAGCTCGCGCGGCGACTTGCCGACATGAGCGGAGGGGGAGTTGGTCCGGCCTTGATGAACGCGGGGTCGATACGGATCTCCAGCGTGTTGGGAAGGGCCTCGACCACCTCGTCGCGTAGTCCCGCCCGGGTTGGTTCCTTCACGACCACGCGTAGATAGTCGTCGCCCAGATCGCCAGCCAGCTTGCGGAGCTCCGCCACGGTGCCGGTGACCGTCCGCAGCCGTTTGGCCGAGGTAATGGGCACGTCGATGACTGAGGCCGGGACCTACTGCAACATCAATGTTGCAGTAGGTGGTGAGGTCGGGCACGGCGGTCGAGTCAGACGGCGCCGCACCGCGGTCGAACAAGAGCTCCTGGTGCTGTGCCGTGCCGAGGCGGCGGCACTCGTCCCCGATGCGGAGCAGGCACTGGCCATTGGTGAGCGTGCGCACGTGGTCTCCGGGGTCCACGCGCACGACGAGAGACCCCGTCCACCTCGCCGTCATGGATGCCGACGAGCAGCGTCCCGCCGTCCGCGTTGGCGAATGCCACCAGCGTCTTGGCCGCGTCGGCGGGGCTGACGCGACCCGACTTCACCGCCAACTCCGTGCAGCGATGGGCCTCTGACCCCGCGGAGACTGCTACGCGACGATAGCGCCAGCTCAGGCGTCTCCCCTGTGATCAGCCCGCGAGCGCCTTCACGAGGTCGGCCTCGATCTGCGCGGGCTCGACGGTGGGCGCGTACCGCCGCACGACGCGACCCTCGCGGTCGACGAGGAACTTGGTGAAGTTCCACTTGATCGCGTCGCCCAGCAGGCCGCCGGTCTCCTTGCGCAGCCACTGGAACACCGGGTGGGCGCCCTTGCCGTTGACGTCCACCTTGGAGAACATCGGGAACGAGACCCCGTAGTTGAGCTGACAGTGCTCGGCGATCTGCGCGTCGTCGCCGAACTCCTGATTCATGAACTGGTCGCTCGGGAACCCCAGCACGACGAGGCCGGCGTCGGCGTGCCGTTTGTACAGCTCCTCCAACCCGGCGAACTGGGGCGCCAAGCCGCACTTGGACGCGGTGTTCACGACGAGCACGACGTTCCCGCGGTAGTCGGCCAGGTTGCGCTCCTGGCCGGTGATGGTCGTGGCGGTGAAGTCGTACAGGGTCGGCATGCTGATCCTTCGTCGTCGAGGTGCGCTGTCCTCCTCCCCAACGCCGGAACCCGCGAGTTTCATCCGGGTTCCTGGCGGCGGCCTCCGCGGTGCGAGGCCCTCAGTGGAACGGACGCGGGGGGCGCCCGGCGATCATCGCCCACAGCAGCGGCGCCGCGGACAGCCCCATCAACCACCGACCCAACACCGGATCCGTCGCGAGCACGACCGCGCCCGCGAGGAGCAGCGCCGCGAAGACGAGCACCCCGTTCGTCCCGCGGGCCGTGCGGTTGAGGCGCTCCACCTGGGCCGTCACCCGTGGCGTCCGCACCGTGAGCTCGCCCCGCTCGGCGCTGGTAAGGACGCGGTCGACCCGCCCCGGCAGCGCCAGGAGGGCCCGGCCGAGGTCGGCCGCCTCCTTGACGATCCGGTCCACGGACAGCCCGCCCTCGCCGGACACGAGTGTGGCTGCGTATGGCGTGAGCACCGCCCAGACGTTGAAGCTCGGCTTCAGGCCGGTCGCGACGCCCGAAAGGATCCCCACCGATCGGCCGAGCATCAGCATGTCGTCGGGCACCTGGAAGGGCAGTTCGAAGACCAGTTCGCGGAACTGCCTGGCGAACTCGATCATCTCCTCGGGGGGGACGTTGACCAACTCGTCCATGCTCATCCCGCCGAACCGGGCGAATACCTCCGTGGACGCCCGCTCGATCAGGTGCATGTCGGCGCCGGGAAGGATGACGTCCAGGATCTCCATCGACCGCACGGCACGGGCACCGTCGCGCAGGCCGACGGAGATCAGCGCTTCGGTCAGGCCCTCGCGGAGGTTCTCGGGGACCTCGCCCATCATGCCGAAGTCGATGAAGGTGAGCCTCCAGGCCGGCTCGCCGGGGGCGGGGTCGGTGATCGGCGTGACGAACAGGTTGCCGGGGTGGGGGTCGAGGTGGACGAAGGAGTCCCGGAAGATCTGTTGCAGGTAGCTCTCGACCAGCACGGTGGCGACCTGCCCACGATCGATCCCCGCGGCGGAGATGGCGGCGTGGTCGGCGATCTTGATGGCCGAGACGTCCTCCAAGGTCAGCACGCGACGGCTGGTGAGTTCCCACACGATGCGCGGCACCTTGACGCGCGCGTCGGCGGCGAAGTTCTCCGCGAACCGCTCGGCGTTCGCCGCCTCGGCGAGGTAATCCACCTCGTTCAGCGAGGTGTGGGCGAACTCCTCGACGAGCCCCGGCACGTTGGCCCGCGACGCGATGGGGCGATAGCGGGTGAGCCACCGACCGACCCGACGCAGGGCGGCAAGGTCGACCTCGATCACCTGCTGGATGTGCGGCCGCTGGATCTTGACCACGACGTCGCGGAACCCTAGTTCGTCCGCGTCCGCGTCGCGCAGCCGGGCACGGTGCGCCTGCCCCAGGGAAGCGGCGGCGAGCGGTTCCTCGTCGAACCAGGCGAAGTGCTGCGACAGGGAACCACCGAGCTCGGCCGTGGCGACGGAGAGCAGAGCGTCGAGTTCCTCGGCGGGCACCTCGTCCTGGAGGCCCGACAGCTCGTTCGTGATGGACCGTGGGAGCACGTCGAGTCGGGACGACAGGAACTGGCCCAGCTTGATCATGAGCCCGCCGAGGGCGATGGCCAGCACGCGGAAGCGTGCCGCGGCCTGCTGGAGGCGCCGCTCGCGCGTCCGCTCCGCGAGCCGGCGGAGCCCCAGACGGGGGCCGACCACCTCCCACGCGATGAAGCCGAAGACCACCCGACCGAAGAAGAGGACGATGCGCCAGTAGCGCAGGCGTAGGGTCGATTCCTTCATGCGTGCTCCGCGTCGGTCGGGGGCGAGTGGCGTCAGTCCTGGGCCAGGATGCTGTACAGCTTCCGGCGTGCCTCGTCGAGGACCTCGGTCGCGCTGGTGCGCTGGCTCTCCGAGGCCGTGCGGGCCACCTGGAACACCGCCTGGGCCAGGCGGGCGGCCGACTGCTGCAGGGCCGTGCGGTCGGACGTGGTCCCGGCGGCCTCCTCCCACGGAGCGCGCTGCCCACCGAGGCCTGCGGCCGCCGCGGCGCCGGACTCGGTCAGGCGATAGACCTTCTTGCCCTCGGAGTGCTCCGAGTCGATCAGGCCCTCATCGGCGAGCATCTGCAAGGTGGGGTAGACCGACCCCGCGCTGGGGCTCCACGCGCCGCCGCTGCGGTCCGTGATCTCCCGAATGATCTGGTAGCCGTGCATGGGCTGCTCGGTGAGGAGCAGCAGGGTGGCCGTCCGGACGTCGCCGCGTCGGGCACGCCCGGCGCCGGCAGGGGGAGCGTCCTGGAGCCCGATCAGGTCCATGAGTTGCTGGAAGCCACGGCCGCCTGGGCCATGGGCGTGACGATGGTGCATGGTGTCTCCTAACGACATATCGCGACCCGTCGCCATTCTAGGCGAGGCAGGCAAGCGCCCCGCGCGAGGGGCAACCGTGGCTCGTCCGCCTCATGGATGACCGCGGCGTCCTGTACCAGCGCCGCGACGCCTACACCTGGACGGCCTGGGCCTCAGCGAGGGGGGATGAGCCCCCTCACTCCGCGATGGCGCGCTTCTCGCTCACCTTGATCTGTCTGACCAGCAACGCCCGGGACAGCTGGTAGGACCCGCACGCGCGCCCTGACTGGAGCTGGTCCGGCACGGTCGGGTCCTCCCCAGCGTCCAACAGGTCCAGCCAGTCGCGTCCCTCGTCGGACCCGGTGCCGGCTCACCGGCAGGTCCTTGCAACCGCGACCGCGCGAGGTGAGGACCGAGTGAAAGACGCGCCCGGCGTCCGTCTCGTAGACCGACCCCAGGTGATGGCCATTGCTGCGGTGTATGGCCACCTTCGCCTTCTCGCACGGGCTCGGTCCCAGCTTTTCAAAGGCCTCTCGTGCGGCCCGCTTAGGAATCTCATGGCTGGTTTCACTCAGCCTGAGACGCGTACGGGGCCACCTGCCGCCCCGCAATGGGGGTCAGTCGGTCGTCTTGAGCAATGCGTGCTCCTGACCCTGCGTGTGGCGCCGGACACGTTCCGCGAACTCAGGACACCCCGCCTTCTTGAGTCGAGCGGGCAGATTGGCACTTCCAGTCTTGGAGAACCAGTACTGGTTCATGCTCAGCGTCGCCGCCCTGATGAGTTCCGGTGCGGAGTCGTCCATCAGCGTCAGGAACGCGTCTGGATTGAGCACGTCGTACGGTGCGGTGGCCTCGTCCCAGACGAAATCGGAGACGTTGCACGTGAGGAGGATCCCCGCCCCGCAGGCTACCGCTGCGGCGTGCACGTGGGCGTCGAGTGGATCCTTGCCCTGGTAGCGCTCGTCCATGGGGAAGCTCTCCACACGTCCCACCTCGAAGGTCGACTGGAGCAGGTCTCGGATCCGCGTGATCCGTCCACCATCCCAGTCGGGATGCTTGCGTCGAAGCGAGTAGAGCACCTCCGCCATGACGTCCTCCGTCCACCGCACCTCGAACGGCGGAGTCTCCGGAAGCGTGTACAACGTGCCCACCCAATCGCGAAGCGTCCGTGAGTGCCAGACGTTCGCGTCGACAAAGACGACCATGGTTCCCGGGGCGGGCATGCGCCGAGCCTAGCGGCGACGCTCAGCCGGTAGTCGGAGGCTCAGTCGTCGTCGCCCTGAGCCTCCAACAACGCGGCGAATGCCGCGCGTTCCCGTGCGCGTCGCGCCTTCAGTTCGGCGAACACATCCTCGGACTTCAGGCGATGATGGGTGCCGACGCGGTGCGAGACAATGCGTCCTTCCTTGACCAGCTTCATCAACGTGGGTCGAGAGATGCCCAAGATCTCGGCAGCGCCCGCAGGAGTCAGTTCCTTCGGAACCGAGGTGACCGTGATGGTGCCACCGCGAGCCATGGCGTCCAGCACCTGCTGGAGAATCCGTCCGACCTCGGGAGGCATCGTGCTCGCGGCTTCCCCGACGCGCTCGACGACCAAGGTGCCCTGTGGGCCCTCCAGCTGCGCGAGCACGTCGCGAGCCTGAGAGACCTCACGTTCGGTTGCGATCACACGGCTGCGTTCGGGGGATGCCAACGTTGTCGCCATGCGGCCCACGATACACGCCTTTCACTTGTATCTGTAAATAGTTTCAGTTGTATCTGTTCGGGAAGGGGTGATGGTGCCTGTGCCCTGAGCGACCGCCAGACCACCACGACGACGAAGCGACCTCCAAGGGCGTCGCTGGAACGTCTCGAGCTCACCCGCGAAGCTCCGCCCCGGTGCCCGGCGCGCGCCGTACGGCGTGGCGTCCGGGATTGTCCGGGGCAGGTCCTACGCTCACCTACATGCCGACCTCGCAGGTCCTTCCCCGGCCCGCGGCGCCCTCGACGAAGGCTCGGTCACGCGAGTTCTTCGCGGGCCTTGACGGACTCCGGGCGCTCGCCATCATCAGCGTGCTCGTGTTCCATCTCCACGACGGGTGGCTGCCCGGCGGCTTCCTCGGGGTGGACGTCTTCTTCGTCATCTCCGGGTTTCTGATCACCAGCCTCCTGGCCCGCGAGATCGCCGACAACGGCATCATCGACCTCAAGGGCTTCTGGACGCGGCGCGCCCGCCGGCTCATCCCCGCGCTTGTGCTGTGCGTGGTGGCCGGCACGCTGCTCGCCCGGCTGGTCAGCGCCGACCTCACCGTCGGCATCGGGCGCCAGGTTCTCGGCGCCGCGACGTTCTCCACCAACTGGGTGGAGATCATCAGCGGCCAGAGCTACTTCGACCAGACCGCGCCGACCTTGTTCATGAACTTGTGGTCGCTCGCTGTCGAGGAGCAGTTCTACCTCGTCTGGCCCATCGTCAGCTTCGTGCTGCTGGTGCGCCTGCACCGCAACGCGCGCTGGGCGGTCCCGCTGGCGGTTGCGACGGCGTCCACCCTCGCGATGGCGCTGCTGTACGTCCCCGGCGAGGACGTCACCCGTCTCTACTACGGCACCGACACCCACCTGATGGGGCTCATGCTCGGCGCCACCCTCGCCTTCCTGTGGGCCGGCGCGCAGCGCGCCCCCCTGGAGGTCTTCCTGCTGCGCCACCGCCACTGGGTCGGCCCCGTCGCGCTCGCCGTCGTCGCGGTCGGCATGGTGGTGCTGACCGAGGAGTCCGCGCTCACCTACCGTGGCGGCTTCACGGTCGTCAGCGCGGCCACCGGCGTGCTCGTGCTGAGCGCCATCACCCGCGGCGGCGGCCCGCGTACGCCCCTGCAGTACGTGCTCGACGGCAAGGTCGTCACCTGGATCGGACGCCGCTCCTACGGCCTCTACCTGTGGCACTGGCCCGCCATCGTGATCGTCGACCAGCTGTGGCCCGCCGCCGTGGACAGCTGGCAGTTCCTCGCCTCCCGCGCCCTGGCGGTTGCCCTCACGGTGGGCGTGGCCGAGCTGTCGTTCCGGTTCGTCGAGGAGCCCATCCGCAAGGCGGGCTTCCACGAGACCGGACGCCGCGTCCGCGGCTGGGTGCGGGCCCTGCCCTGGAGCCGGGCCCGTGGCTTGGTCGCGGCGTCGCTGCTGCTCGGGTTGGCGCTGACGACCGTCGTCGCGACTGCCCCGTCCATGACCGAGACCGCCCGCGTGCTGCAGGCCAACGCGCAGGAGGCGCAGGTGCCGGACGCCCCGGTGGCGCCCGCGGTGCCGGTCGAGCCGGCCGTCGCCGATGTTGCCGCCGGGCCCGTGCCCGCCGCCGAGGTGGCGCCCGCGGCGTCCGAGCCGGCCGGAGGCAAGCCCTCGGCGGTCGGGCAGGACTGGTCGATGCCCACCGGCGACGAGGTCGACGGCTTCGGTGACTCGATGATGGTCTCCAGCGTTCACGCGCTGAGGCTGTACTTCCCGGGCATCCGGATCGATGCGGAGTCCAACCGGCGCTGGGCCGCGGGGCAAGCCGCCATCGAGGCCCGCGGCGAGGACGCCCGTCGCGCCGTCGTGGTCCACTTCGGACTCAACGCGGGCACCAAGCCCGAGGACGTCACCGCCGTCCTGGACGCACTGGGCCCCGACCGCATGGTCGTCCTGGTCAACCTCTACGGCACGTTCGCCCGCGTCGAGACCGACAACGCCGCCCTGAGCCAGGCCGTGGCCGGCCGGGCCAACGTGGCCATCGCCGACTGGCAGCAAGTGGTGCGCGACGACCCTCGGGCGGTCCAGTCCGACCGCAAGCACCCCAGCCTGCGTGGCTCGCACCTGTACGCGCGCGCCGTGCAGTCCGCCTTCGCCGAGCTGGTCGAGCGACACACCGGTGTCGCGCCCGAACTGGTGGAGCACCAGCTGCCCTAGGTCCCCGAGATGCGAGCGGAGCGAGCCTCGAAGGGCCGTGGCTTGTCGAGGACAGGCTCCGCACAGTGCGGGGATCAGGTCGTCTCCCGGAACTCCAGCACGCCAGGCAGGAGCACACGCTCCTCGTCGACGGTGGAACCGGTCGCCTCCGTGACCATGCGGACCGCCTCGGTCACCCCTTCAGCCGCTCTCAGCCGGATGGTGGACAGGCGGGGGCGCGTCTGGACCGGGAGGGCGTCGTCACACCCGAGGAGGGCCATGTCCTCCGGAACCCGGAGACCTCGATCCGAGAGGCCGTCGAGCACACCGCACGCGATCACGTCGTCGAAGGCGATGACGGCGTCCGTCTCGCAGTCGACGGTCGCGGTCATCATCCGGGCCTCGTGGTAGGTCCCCGACTCGTCGCGGTGGTAGGTGGCATCGAGATCGAGTTCGGCTGCGAGCTGCTCCAAGGTGGACCGCCGTTCGAACTCCGACCACGAGCGGTGTGGCCCGCCCACGTAGCAGAAGCGGCGGGCGCCGCGTGCGACGAGCGCGTGGATCCCTTCCGTCAGCGCCGAGGCCGAGGAAATCAGCACGCGTGCGACGCCCTCGGTGTCATTGTTCACCAGTACCACGCGCGTGGAGTCGGCGACGTGGCGCAGTTCCTCGGGCGTCAGGCGTGAGGACGCGATGATCAGTCCGCCGCAGTGGGGGGCGAGGGAGGCGATGTGGGCGCGTTCCCGCTCCGGCAGTGAGTTCGTCTCGGCGATCATGACACTGAGGCCGCGTGTCTCCGCAGCGCGCTGGGCCGCGCGGACCAAAGGTGGGAAGAACGGGTTGGTGATGTCCGGCACGATCAAGCCGATGAGGCCGGTCTTCCCGGTCACCAGGGCGCGTGCGTGGAGGTTCGGGACGTAACCCATGCGCTCGGCCGTGGCCACGACCGCTGAGACTGTCTCCTCCTTCAGCAAGTGCGGGGCATTGAAGGCGCGGGACACGGTCGAGGGGGAGACGCCCAGGGAACGCGCCACCTGCTGGATCGTCGACCGCCCCGGCACTCAGGCCTCCAGCAGGGATCGGGCCACCTCGACGGCACGCTCGAGTGATCCTAGGGCGAACGGTGCCGGCATGGCGTAGTACATACAGGCATCCTCCACCTCGTAGCCGCCCTCGGGGTAGGCGTCGGAGGTTGGGAGGTACCCGGCCACCCCGTCCGCGTAGCCGGCGACCATGACGCGGGGCCGGACACCCATCAGGGTGTCGGCGGCCCAGAGGAACGGTTCGCCCGGCAACATCAGCACCGTGGCCCCGCCCAAGTCGATACAGGTCACCCGCCCTGCCCAGCGCTCGGTGAGCCACTCGGGACGCCAGTCCTCGGCCCACGCGATCCAGCAGGTCAAGACCGCCCGCTGGCCCGGGTCGGAGTCGGCGAGCTGGGTCTCCCACTCTGCGCGGCGGGCGTCCACGCGGGCCTGGGTGAGTGGCTCGTAGTCGAAGACCAGACCCTCGCTGAGTGCAGTGGCGATCCTCGCCTCGACCGGTGCCCACAGGGCGGCCTCCAGCCCGGCGGCGATGCGTCCCCCCAACGTCTCGGCCTGTTCGAAGGTGCGCTGGGGCGTCTTCTGGGTCCCGAAGGAGGACGTCGCCTCGTGCCCGGTGTTCACGTCCCCCGCAGCTCCGGTGAGGAACACGCAGGGTGCGGCCGTGGAGTCCTCGACACCCGCACGGAGGGGGTGTACGTAGTCGGCGGTGACGAGGGTGTTGGTCGCGTCGAGCACGACGGGGTGGCAGGGATAACTCGCCAGCGTGGCGATGGTTTCCTGGGTCCCAGAGTCGGTGAACCGGAGGGCGACGAGCGGGGGGTCGATCGGGCGGCCAAGGTGCCGGCGGTCGTGCGCGACGCCCAGGCCGTGCACCTGCGCCCAGTCGACAGTCACCGGTCGGCGCCGATCGGCGGCCTCGTGCAGAGCGGCGAGGGCGGCGTCCACGATCGCGTCGTGGACCTGGGGTGCGTGGGGCCCGACGCGGCCGCACCCGACCGACGGCCCGCTGTGGGTGTGCGTGGCGGTCACGACGACTGTGGTCAGACCGCTGGCGGCCTCGATGGCTGCGCACGTGCGCTCGTGCAGGGCGCATACGTCGACCGTCACGATCGCGACCTCGTCCAGGACCAGGGCGCGAACGCTCGTGGGGTCGTGGACGCCTGTGTTGGCGGACAACCGACCGGCGAACCCTGCCAGCGGCGTCCCTGCCGGTACCTCGACCGTCCGGACCGCAACGCCGGCGGTGAGGCTCACGGTCGCGCCCCCTGGCGCACCACGTCCACCACGGTCCCGGATGGGTCGAGCAGCAGGAGGTCCGCCCGCGCACCGGCTTGGACCCGCGCGAGGGTGGGGTCGCCGATGATGCGCGCCGGCGTCTCCGAAACCATCTCGACGACGGTGTTGAGATCGATCGGCGTGTGGGTCAGCGTGTAGGCAACGACCTCGGCCAGGTTCACCGCGGATCCCGCCAGGAGCGGGGTGCCGGACAGGGTGAGTCGGCCGTTGTCGTGAAGTTCCACGGCGCCTCCGACAGGCTGCTGGTAGACACCGGGGGCAGATCCCGCGAGGGCGACGGAGTCGGACACGAGGAAGCGTCGCCCCTGCCCCTTGGCCCGCACCATCGCTGTCAGGGTGTCCGGAGGCAGGTGGTGTCCGTCCCCGATGAACCCTGCCGTCAGGCGGTCGTCGGCCAACTGCGTCCAGATCGGGTTGGGATGCCGGGGCAGGGTGGCGAAGATACCGTTGCCGAGGTGGGTGCAGAGCGTGGCGCCGGCGTCCGTGGCCCGGAGGAGCTGTTCCGGGGAGGCGTGCGTGTGGCCCAGCGCGACCCGGACCCCGCCGGCGGCGATCTGTGCGATGCGGGCCGGCGCCTCGTCGTCGTGCGGGGATACCGTCACGTAGCCGAGCGGCCCGTGCTGGGCCCAGCGCGCCACCTCATCGGGGTCGATGGTACGGACCTGGTCGAGCGCGTGTGCGCCTCGCGGGCCGTCCTCTGGTGAGAGGAACGGGCCTTCCACGTGAACGAACGGGATGGCGCGCGCGACGGTCGGGTCCTGCTCCCGGGCGGACGTGACGGCGCGCATCGACTGGATGATCGCCTCCTCCGAGCCCGTGATGATGGTCGGCACCCACGAGGTGACGCCGCGGGTGGCGAGGGTGTGGGTGATGGCGGCCACCGCGTCCGGGGTCGCCCCCTCGCCATTGACGTCGTGGCCCGCGTACCCGTTCACCTGGACGTCGATGAAGCCGGGCACGAGCCAGGGGATGGTCGCATCGGCCGTCCGGGCACGCTGGACCGAGGCGATCCGGTCACCGGCGGTCTCGACGCGGAGCAGGTCGCCGGTGCGCGGGCAGCGGCCCTCGATCACAGGCATCTCACGCGCCCCTTGAATCGGGCAATGAAGCGCTGGTTCGCCTCGTCGCCGCCGGGGGCATTGCCGGAGCGCCACTGCGGGACCGCCACTCCCCGGGCGCCGAGCTCCTGGAGGGTCTCGAGCATCAACCAGTTGAGCGCGAAGGCGTTCGCGAAGGTGGAACTCGCGCCCGACTTCTCGAGTGCCCCCTCGACCTCGATGAGTGCGTCACCGATGGGGACGAGCGTGTCGACGTGGTGGTCGACGACGTCGTGAAGGTTCTGGTGCGAAGGGTGCCGGGCGGGATGATCGGGTGTGGTGTTGTCGGCGTGCTCGCGTGAGGAGATACCGATGGTGCGGACACCCAGTTCGCGGGCGCGCAGGGCCGCGTCGATGAGGGCGGCGTTGATGCCGTACGCGTTCACCAGCACCAGGACGTCGCCCTCGCCCAGCGAGGCGTCGTCGATCACGATCCGGCCGTACCGTGGGGTCCGCTCCATCGCCATCGAGCGCAGCGCACCGGACGAGATCAGAGTGCCCTCGTCGAGGATCGCGGAGATGTGCATGAGCCCGCCCGCACGGAAGAAGACCTCCTGTGCGGCGAGGTTGGAGTGCCCACCAGGGCCGTAGACGTGGACGAGGCGGTCCTCGGCGATCTGATCGGCCAGAACCAGGGCGACCTCGGCGATGGCTGCCTGCTGGGTGTCGAGGATCCGGCGCATCAGGCCCGTGACGGCGTCGAAGTACTGCATGCCGAGGTCACTCACCGCCGGCCGCCTCGGCATCGAGGTGTAGTTCGGCCCGGGGGTGGAACTTCAGGGCTGTGCCCGGCACCTCGGGGTCAGGGTTGAGGCGCCGCGTGTTCCGCACGGCATCCCGTTTCGCCGTGCCCAGGACGGAGCAGATCACGACGTCGGCGTTCAGGAGCCGGGGGATCGTCACGGTGAGGGCCTCAGTGGGGACGGCGTCAAAGGTGGGGAAGTGGCCCTCGTCCACCTGCTGCTGGCGCGATGTCTCGTCCAGCTGCACGAGGCGTACCGGGTCCGGGTCGGAGAAGTTCGCGGGCGGGTCGTTGAAGGCCAGGTGAGCGTTGACGCCCAGGCCGCAGAGCGTGAGGTCGAACGGCTCGTCGCCGAGGGCTTCGGTATAGGCGCGGAGGGCGTCCGTGGCCGGCAGTTGGGGGTCCATGCGGTGGAAGGTCGGGTGGCCGTCGACGTGGGCGAAGAAGTTGGTCTCGAGCCAGTTGCCGAAGCCTTGGGGTGCGTCGGGCGCGAGCCCGAGGTAGTCGTCCATGTGGAAGAACGTGACCTTGTCGAAGTCGACGTCCTGGGCCGCGAGCGTGGTCAAGGTGGGTGTCTGGCTGGGGGCCGCCGCGAGCATCACGCGCGCCCGGCCGCGAGCCTCGATGGCGGCGTTGATCACCGCGGCCGCGCGGCGCCCCGTCACCTCGCCCAGGGCGGCCGGGGTGGCGTGGACGGTGACGTTCAACGGGTGGAACGACATGACGATCCTTTCGTCAGCTGAGGCGGTTCAGGAAGATGAGCGAGCGGATGATGTGGAAGGGGTCCTTGACGGGCAGGGCGACGACCTCGTTGAACGGTGCTCCCGCTCGGTCCCGGATCTGGATCCATTCTGCGCCGGGGCTGGGGAAGACCTTCATCGTCCACTCGGCCGCGCGGGAGGCCCACCGCGCTATGGCGTCCGACTCCCGTGCGTACAGCGCCAAGGCGTAGACGGCTTCGACATGCACCCACCACAGTTTGGTGCCCCAAGTCCGGCTGACGAGAGTCTCATACGGTGATCCCGGCGTGGGCTCACCCCGGGGGATGCCCCCGTCCCGGTCGGTGTAGCGCAGCACACCGCCGTGCGTCTCGTCCCAGCCCACCGTGATCGCGAGCTCGACCAGGGCCAGTCTCTCGGGGCGGCTGAGGACGTGGAAGTCGGGGTCCTCGGCCTCGGCGTGCTCGATCATCCAGAGCACCTCGAGGAGGTGCCCGGGGGTGACGTGGCGGGCCAACAGGGTGTCGTCGAGCCCGGGGCGGGTGGGGGCGAACTCGCGCCACCGACCATCGCCGAGGTGGACGGTGGCCAGCTGCCCGCCGGCCCAGTCGCGGACGGAGCGGGCGACCGAGGCGTCCTCCACCGGTGAACCCAGCAGCTCGGCGGCGACGTGGAGCAGGGTCATCGGCCCGGCGAGGTCGGTGAAGCCGTCAGGGACGGGGTAAGGCTCGGCGGTGGCGGTGCGGTCCTCGATCGACCGTCGGGCCGTGGAGAGGATGTGGTTGGCGGTGGCCGACCAGGTGTGGAGTCGAGCGTCGGCGTCCGGGAGCTGGCGGAGACCGGCTGACAGGCCGAGGACGCAGAAGAGGTCGGCGAAGACGCTGGTGGCCGTCTCGCCCGCGTCGTCGGGGACCGGCTCTCCCGCCTCGGTCACCCGGAAGTGCGTCCGCCCGTCCTCGCGGACGGCGTGGGCCAGCAGACGCTCGCACGTGGCGAGGCACCGGTCACGCCAGAGGGCGGCGTCCAGATCCAGGCGGCCGGCGGTGACTTCGTCGGCAAGCTCACCGGAGAGCCAGGCCCAACGACCCTGGGACCAGGTGAACCGGTCGCTGGTCGTCGGTTCGCCGTTGTTGTCGAAGCCGGTCCGCACGCCGCCGTGCTCGTCGTCGGCACCGTGGGCCTCCCACCAGGGCAGGACGTCCTGCACCAGGTGGGAAGCCCATGGTGAGTGCTTGGTCACGCCGCGCTCCCGCGGATCGCGACGGCCTCTTCATCGGTGTCGACGGAGAGGGAGTCAACCAGCGCGTCCGTCTCGGGAGTGTTCTCGGGCTTGATCCAGCCGATGACGGTGAACAGGATGATCGACACCAGGACGGGGGTGGCGACCGACCACGCCTGGGCATTGGCGCCGAGGGTGGTGATCCAGTCTGTGATCACCCAGCGGTTGAGCGCGAACATGATCAGGCCGCCTGCTGTCGAGATGAGCGCCGCGGACGAGCCGGAGCGCTTGAATGCCGGCAGCATGCCGAACAGCATCGGCACGGCCACCGGGCCGACGAGGGCGCCGAACCACAGGATGAGCAGGCCGAGGACGCCGCCGAAGCTCTCCGACGTCAGGGCGATGATCATCGAGAACGTGATGAACAAGAAGGTGATCAGACGACTGAAGAACAGCTCGCTCTTCTCCGGGAGGAACGACTTCCCCTTGCGGAACTGGGGGATGATGTCGCGGACGACGACCGAGGCGATCGCGTTGGAGTCCGACGACGTCATCGCCATCGTGTGGGCGAACATTCCGGCGAGCACCAGCCCGATGAGGCCCTGGGGCAGCAGCTCGGTGGTGATCAGGGCGTAGCTCTGGTCTGGCTTGTCGAGGTTGGGGATCAGAATGGGGGCGGCCCACATCGGGAAGAAGAGGACGAGCGGCCACAGCAGGTAGAGCACCGCGGACAGGATCATCGAGCGCTTCGCCTCGCGGCCGTCGTTGGTCGAGATCATGCGCATGGCGAGGTTCCAGGTGCCGCCGTTGTAGGACAGGGTCGCGATGACGCAGTAGGCCAGGAAGAAGCCGAGAGTCAGGGTCCCGTTGAAGGGGTTGGAGTGGCCCTCGGGCAGCTGGCTCCACATCGTGAACGGGGTGGCGACGCCGTCCAGGCGCGCCATCACGGCGATGGCCAGCGCCACAGCGGCGATGAGCTGGATGACGAACTGGCCGAAGTCGGTGAGCACGTCAGCCCAGATGCCGCCGATGGTGGAGTAGACCATGGTGACGCCGCCGACCAGCAGGACGCCCCACACCAGCGGGACATCCGCGAACACGTTGAGGAGGATGGCGGAGGCGGTCCACTTGGCCGCCACGTCGAACACCTTCAGCAGCGCGCCGGACCACGCCAGCAGCTGCTCGGTCGCGACGTTGAAGCGAGTGGCGAGGTACTCCAGAGGCGAGATGATCCCCAGACGCTTGCGGAGCCTGGGCCACCGGGGTGCGAACAGCACGGTGCCCACGATGCAGGCGAAGGTGATGGACAGCGCCCACCAGACATACACCGCGAAGCCCACGGTGTACGCGAGGGCGGCGTAGCCGACGAACACGGCCGCCGAGTAGCCCGACATGTGGTGCGAGATGCCGACGAGCCACCAGGGCACGTTGCCACCGGCCACGAAGAAGTCAGAGGCGTTCTTGATGCGGCGCTTCGACCACCAGCCGATCCACACCATGACGAGGAAGTAAGCGCCGACCACGATCCAGTCAAGCGTCCCCATGGTTCCCTCCCTTGCGTTGGCCCCCCAGGCGTCCGTGCAGGGGGCGTTGGTGGGGAACCGTCGCATGCAAACGTTTGCATGACAAGAGGGCGCGTGGGATTGATCAGACTGCAACTCGGGGGAAGGCCGAGCCTCTGACCAGCAGCTTTCAGCGGGAAATTGCGGTCTTCGATCGTCTCAGCGGCGCCAGGCGAAGGTGACCTCGGGGCGTCCAGAACCGCCGAGGCGTTGGGCGCGGGCGACGCGTCCCTCGTCGGCGAGGTACTGCAGGTAGCGACGGGCGGTCACGCGCGACGTCCCGACCGCGTCGGCGACTTCGGACGCCGACAGGGCCGACGGCTGGGCGTCGGTCAGCGCCCCGATCACCGCCTCGAGGACGTCGCGGGCCAGCCCCTTGGGTGAGGTACCCGACGAGGTGGGCCGGCGGAGCTCGCCGAACATCGCGTCGACGGTGGCCTGGCTCGCCGACGTCGCCCCGGCCAGCTCCTCGCGGAAGCGTCGGTACGCCTCCAAACGCTCCCGCAGGTCGGCGAACGTGAACGGCTTGAGCAGGTACCCGACCACGCCCAGCGCGAGCGCCGACCGCACGTGCTCGACCTCGCGCGCGGCGGTGATGGCCAGGATGTCGATCGGACGCCCCGCCGCCCGGATCCCCCGCACCACGTCGAGCCCGTGCCCGTCGGGCAGGTTCAGGTCGAGCAGCACAAGGTCGACCGCCTGGCGGGTGAGCACGGCGACCGCGGCCTGGACCGTCCCGGCCGTGCCGACCACCTCGAACCCGGGCACCCGCCGCACGTAGGCCGCATGCCCGGCGGCCACCTCGGGTTCGTCGTCGACGACGAACACGCGCAGGTCAGTCATCGCCGCCCTCCTCCTGCGCGATGACCACCGGCAGGGTCACCGTGAACGTCGCCCCCGGTGGTTCGGACACCTCGATCCGCCCCCCGAGCAGGTTGACTGTCTGGCGCACCAGCGCGAGGCCGATGCCCCGCCCGGCCGGTCCGGTCGACGCCTTCGAGGTGGTTCCGCGCTCGAACGCCCGCTCGCGTTCGGGGCCGGGCAATCCCGGGCCCGTGTCCGCGACCGTGAGCGTCACGACGCCGTCGGCGGCCTGGGCGTCCAGGAGCACCGCCTTCGCCGACCCGGCCGGCTGGGCCGCCACGGCGTCCAGGGCGTTGTCGATGAGATTGCCGAGGATCGTCACCACCGCGCCCGACTGCAGCAGCCCGGCGGGGAGGTGGGCGTCCGGATCGACGTCGAGGGTGGCGCCCCGCTCGGCCGCCTGCGAGGACTTGCCCATGACCAGCGCGGCGACGGCGGGGTCCTCGAGGGCGGCGGCGATGGCATCCCCGTGGCGCTGGCTCGCGCGCAGCTCGTCGGTGGCGAAGGCGACGGCGTCGTCGGGGCGTCCGAGCTCGATGAGCGTGACGACGGTGTGCAGCCGGTTGGCGGCCTCGTGCGCCTGCGCGTGCAGGGCGTCGGCGAGGGACCGGGTCGTGTCGAGGCGTCCGGTGAGCGCCTCCAACTCGGTGCGGTCGCGCAGGGTGGCGAGGGTCGCGACGGCGCGTCCCTGCCGCCGAACCACGTCGGAGCTCACCAGCAGCACCCGCCCCCCGCTCGCGTGCGGCACGTCGACCTGCTGCTCACGCCCGGCCAGCAGGGCGGCCAGTTCCGGGGCCAGGCCCAGGTCGGACGCCTCGCGGCCGACGGCGTCCGGGGGCAGGTCGAGCAGACGGCGCGCCTCGTCGTTGACGACTTGGACGCGGCCCTCGGTGTCGGTGATCACCAGACCCTCGCGGACGGCGTGCAGCACCGCGTCGTGGTGGTCGTGCAGGCGGCGGAGCTCCTGGGCGTTCAGCCCGAGCGTCTGCGAGCGGACGCGTCGGGCCACGAACCAGGCGCCCGCCCCCGACAGCACGGCCGCCAGCAACCCGGGCAGCAGGATCTGCGGCAGCTCGGCCGCCAGCTGCTGCCCGACCCGCGTGCGCAGGAGGCCGACCGACACCAGCGCCTCGACCTCCCCGTTGATCACCACCGGGACGACCGCCCGCGTCGACGGGCCCAGCGTGCCCGTGTACTGCTCCACGACCGTGCCGCCGGCCTGCGCGGCGGCGATGCTGCCGACGAACCGGCCGCCGACCTGGGTGGGGTTGGGGTGGGTGTAGCGGACGCCGTCGCGCGACATCACGGTGATGAAGTCGGTGCCGGTCGCCTGGCGTTCGCGCTCGATGAACGCCCCCAGCGCTGCGGCCGGGTCGGCCGAGCGGACGCCGTCCCGCACGTCGTCGGTGCTCGCGATGGTGATGGCGATGTCGGTGACCTTGTCGGCGGCGGAGTCCTCGACGTGGCGGACGGCCTGCCACCACGCCATCGCCAACGACAGCCCGACCACGAGCACGACGACGCCACCCAGCACGGCGAGGACGTGCGACGCGACGCTGCGGCCGGGGGTTCTGCTGGTCGGGCGGGTGAACACTATGAACACAAGGATGCCCTCGCAGCGCGGCCCGGCGCAGGCTGTTCCCGCCACACCGGTGTGGCCCTGACCCGGAGAGTCCTCATGATTGCCCTGCACACGTCGATCGCGATCGTCGCGATCATCTTCCTCATCATCAAGGTGAAGGTCGACCCGATCGTCGCCCTTGTCCTGGGCGCCCTGTATCTGGGCCTCGCCTCCGGCGTCGGCTTCGTCGAGACCGTCGAGGCCATCACCGGCGGCTTCGGCGACATCATGGCCAAGATCGGCCTGCTCATCGGCTTCGGCGTCCTGATGGGCGCGCTGCTGCACCGGATGGGCGCCTTCACGGTCATGGTCGAGGCGCTCGTGCGCGTCGTGCCAGCCCAGAAGCTGCCCTACGCCCTCGCGCTCGCCCTCACCACGATCGCCCCGTCCATCTACGTCGACGTCCAGGTCGTGCTGGCCGCCCCGGTCGCCCGCTCGTCGGCCAAGTTCATCGACAAGCACGGCCTCGGCTGGCTCGCCGGCGCGCTCGGCACGGGCATCTTCGTGGGCTACGTGTTCGTCATCCCCGGCCTGTCGGCCATCTCGACCGCGGGGCTGCTGTCCGTGCCGCTGGGCCTGTACATGATCTACGGCATCGTCATCGGCATCATCACCGCCACCGCGACCGTGTGGATCTTCCGTCGGATGATCAACTTCGGCTGGTGGAACCCCGCCAAGGACGAGGAGCACTCCGAGGCGCTCGAGGAGGTCGAGGCCGCCGAGGACGCCGGAGCCGGCAAGCGCCCCAGCCTCGCTCTGGCCATGGCCCCCATCGTCGTGCCGCTGCTCATGATCGCCTTCGGCGCGTTCGCCGAGCTGGCCGGCTTCTCCAACCCGATCATCGCCTTCTTCGGTGACGCCAACGTGGCCCTGTTCCTCGGTCTGCTCGGCGCCTACGTGATGGCCCGCCGCTTCGTCGGCACCGAGCAGACGGCGGACGCCTTCGGCGACGGCCTCAAGACCACCGGCGAGATCCTGCTCGTCACCGGCGTCGGCGGCTCGCTCGGCGCGGTCATCAAGGCCACCGGCTTGGCCGACCTGCTCGGCGGCCTCTTTTCGGTCGACTCCGGCGCCCCGGTGATCCTGTCGATCCTGCTCGCCTGGTTCATCGCGGCCCTGCTGCACCTGGCCATCGGGTCGGTGTCGGTCGCCGCCATCACCGCCGCGGGCATCATCGCCCCGATCGCCGGACAGCTCGACGTGGCGCCGGTCATCCTGGCGCTGTCGATCGCCTCCGGCGCGCTGTTCGCCCTCCAGGTCAACTCGAACTTCTTCTGGATGTTCAAGTCCCTGCTCGGCCTCACCACCCAGGGCGCGCTCAAGACCATGACGACGGTCACCTCCATCGCTTCGGTGGTGTCCCTGCCGCTGGTGATGGTCGCCTCGCTGATCGCGTAGCGCGTCCTACTGGTCGGAGCCGACCTTCAACCGGTAGGCGTCCAGGATCATCTGCACCGCACGGTCGAGCGGCACCCGACCGGTGTTGATGACCAGGTCGAACTGGTCGTTGCTGCGCGGATCCCAGTTGAACAGCCGCTGGGACATCGCCGCCCGGGCCGAGTCCTCCCGCTGCTGGCGGGCTCGCGCCCGGGCGCTGTCGATCCCGGCGGCCCTCGCGCCGCGGGCGATGCGCTGCTCGACGGGGCCGTCGAGCTTCACGTGCAGGGCGCGGGGCTCGTCGGCGAGGATCACGGTGCCGTTGCGTCCCAGCACGACACCGCCCTCGGCCACCTGCGCCCGCAGCTCGCGGATGGAATCCTCGGCGTCCAGCTGGTCGAGCTGGCCGGAGTAGACGCCCACATCCGCGGTCGCGGCGGTCCGTCCCAGCGCCGCGAGCACGCGAGAGAGCAGGGACTCCTCCTCGGGCCCGCGGCCCTCCGCGGCCTCGAGGTCCTCCGAGGAGTAGAACGGGGGCACCCAGGGGACGCCCAAGGCGTCCGCCACCGCCGGGCCGACCTCGGACGCGCCCGATCCGTACATCTCGAAGATCGTGACCAAGGGCCTGCTGATCGTCATCGTTTCCTCCCCACGGAAGCGTGACGTCAGGCTAACCGACCGCCCAGCGCGGACGCCGTGGGCGGCAACAATCGCCCAGCACCGGCGCGGGCGCCGCGGGGTCGGTACAACAGGACGCATGACCCGCCCCTGTGGGGCGTGGTCGTGGACGCCGGGACTGTCCGCCATGCGTCGGCGCTGGGAACGAGGTCCCTGAGGTGTGAGCGGAGCGAGCCTCGAAGGGCCCCGTGTCAAGGGGTTTCGGACAATGTGGACAACTTCGCGGAGTTCTCCACAGGGTCGAATGTGAGGTTCTGATTGTCGGTGGTGGTGTTTAGCGTTGGGTGCATGGACGAGCCGACCCCCACTGCCAGGGCGTTGGCTGGTGCGCGTTCGCTGCTGGCGAGTATCGACCACGCTGGTCGCCGTCGGTTGGACGCCGAGGTGCGGCTTGGGTTGGTGAGCGAGGTCGTCGCGCTGGGGCGTCAGGTGGAGGCTTTGCGGGTGGTGTTGATCGCCGAGGCTGATCGGGCCAAGGCTGCTG
>NZ_SDMQ01000014.1 GCF_004324755.1 Propioniciclava sinopodophylli | reverse complement strand
CAGGAACGGGCTCACCCAGCCGATCCTACCCTTTCCTTAGTGCCCCCACCGAGCCAACCAAAACCCGCTGACAAGCACCGATGATCACCGACCCCGTGAATTCAGTCACGAGGTGTGCAAGTCAGGTTCGACTATGTGTATGAAGCTTGCCAAAGGCTTGACCGTGAAGTGAAGGAATGGCGTTGGACCTACGGAACAATCGACGTTCGTTGGGGGGCGTCGATCCGTCGGATCCTCCCCGTCGCGAAGAGGGTGCGGAAGGCACTTCTTCGACGGACGTAGGAGAGCCCAAGTGTCGCACGTGCGTCCGTGCAAGCCGCCCAATTCACAACTCGAGGAGTATTCGCCGCACGGCCAATAAGGCACCATTCGGATCGTGCGCGGTATTCCTCCATCCGGACGCGCTTCGCGCATGAATCCAGGGGCCGTGTCGTTCGACCATGTACGTGGACCCGCCCGCGACAAGTTCTTCCGTAGACTCTGTCGTCAGTACAACTTCCTCGTCCCAATTGGTGAAGGCCTTGCACGTGCGCGCTCCAGTGTCGCCACGGCCTCGGACGGGGCGAAAGTCAAGGTTGCGCAGGTCAAAGGCGTCCGTTCGATAGAAGGCGAGTCCGGGCCACAAGTAGGGGCCTCCCTCCCACTTCTGTCCCCGTCCATATGCCGCCGCCACTCCCAAGGAGGCAAACAGCGAGAAGGACTCCATGAGAAAGGCGTCGTGGTCGAGCAGGCCGACAACGGTGGACTGGGCGAGGCGAGGGAGGTGGCGGATGGAGTGGTTCAGGGCTTCAGCGTGGGAGAAACTCGGATCTCGACCTGTATAGGGGTTCCGGCGCAGCAGTCGGTACTCGATGCCGTTTAGCCGACAAATCTCAGCGATACTTCGACGCCCCGCCCAAGTTCTCGAGTTGTCCACCACGATGTAGCGGAAATCGTCCCGAAGATTTCGATGCAAGGAATCCGCTTGCACCTGGATGGCCAAGGCGTTTTCAAAGGCGATGGTGACGAGCGTTAGCGGAGTGATGCGTCGTGGGAACCCGAGAAGCCAGGACAGACGCGGCGTTCGGCTGAACGACAACCGAGCACTGAACGCAGTCCGTGCAACAGTCGTTCGTAAGCGGTTGAACATCACGCGGATTCTTCCATTCGCTTGTGGCTACGGAATTGGCGCACGCGCAGAGATGGGAGGCGGTGACGGATGGTCCACAGCAGACCGCGGAGCCAGCGCACGCGCAGGGTGATGGGAGACACTGCACCGTGGTAGGTGGCACCCGGTGTCAGTGGGCCGATGATCCGGTCGATGGGGACGATCTCGAACCCCTTCTGCCGTAGCCCGCTCACCAGTCGTTTCGTCGTCGGAACGGCGAGGGGCTCCGTGTCGTGGAGCAGAACGACGTCCCCGTGTCTCGCCCTGCGCGTCACCACCTCGGCTGCACTCTGACCATCTCGCCGATCGAGGGAGTTGAGCGTCCAGAGAATCACGGACTGCCCGAGTTTCAGGGCAACACGGTCCACCCTCGCGTCCCGGTGGCCCAACGGCGGCCGGAATTGGGTCACGACCCTTCCGAGCAGCTGTTCCACCACAGTCTTGGAGGTAGTCAGCTCGAGTCGGATGCCGTCCTCGTCCAGGTTGTGGAGGTCTGGGTGGGTGTGGCTGTGGGTCGCCAGCATGATCCCTGGGGCGGCGGCCATGTGACGCACGACGTCCGGTCGTGCCTCGCAGGCCTCGCCGAGCACGAAGAAGGTGGCGGGCACGTTCTCCGCGACCAGGAAGTCGACCAGCTCCGCGGTGTCGGGGCCGGGCCCATCGTCGTAGGTGATGGCGATCTGCTTGCCCCGACGGTTCGTGAGCGACTCGCACACACCCGCTGCGTAACCGAGGCGATTGGCGAGCACCCACACCCAACCGAAGCGGCCCTTCCTGGTGAGCAGGTCGGGCAGGTGGACGAGCAGCCACAGCCCGGACTTGAGGGCGGCAACACCCGTGGGGCCCGGCAAACCGTAGGAGCGGGCCTGCCGCATCAAGGCCGGACGACCCCGGCCGTAGAAGTAGCCCTGGCGCCAGACCGACTTCAGGTCGTCCCGAAGGCGATAGTCGATGGCGGCACCTTCCACGAAGAAAATCTGATAGCCCGCGTGAATTGCACGGAGCGAGAATTCAATGTCCTCGAGGCCGACGAAGTCCTCCGTGAAGCCATGGAGGTGTTCGAACACCTGGCGGGTCATTCCGCACGTGCACCCGGAGGCGAATCTCACGCGTCCGAAGGTGGGTAGTCGTCCCGGCTCCGCCAACGGTCGGGAGTGCGCCAGCCAGGGTGGATTGATTCGGGTGGTGTCGAGACGGCCCGACACGATGTCGGAGTCGATCAACCCGTCCGCCATGGCTGACACCCAGCCGGGGCGCACGACATCGTCACCATCGCAGAAGGCCACCGTGGCGGCATCGACGGTACGTACGCCGGCATTGCGGGCGTACGCCACCCCCTTTCCCTCGAGGGCATCGACCACGCGGACGCCGCGCTCAGCGTACCGCGCTGCTACGTTGCGCGTTCCGTCGGTGGAATTGTTGTTGACCACGACGATGCCCCAGGGGCGCGACCAGGTCTGGGCCGTGAGGGCGTCCAATTGATCGCCGAGGGTGGCCTCGACGTTGTGGCACGGAATGATGACGGCGAAGTCCAGAGGGACATCGTCGGCCGTCGGACGCACTGTGTTCATCGCTCGTTCCATGGCATCCTGCCTCCCAACTCGCCCGCCACTTGTCCGGCGACCCAAGCGCACTTAGCGCGGCCCCCAAAGGATCGCAGCGAGGGCAAGTGACGAAGGAGCCACACCGTCCGCCGTGCCTGGTGGAGAATGTCCACCCCGCCCCTCCCGCCGAGAGCCCGATCGATGCGTCGGCGGGACCGCCCATACGCGCGAGCCTGTCGATAAATGGCTGTGGGTTCGGGTCGAAGACGGTAGTTGACCAGGGCATCTGGAGTCCAAGCGAGTTCAACCCCGTGCTGGTGCGCCCGGATCCCAATTTCGATGTCACAAGCAATCAGATAGCTCTCGTCGAAACCGCCGACTTCTTCCAGCAGGGATCGCTGGAATCCCATGTTGCACCCGTGGGCGAACGGAATGCCTTGGGGAAGCCGCGGGAGCTTCTCGAACAGGCCCTGGCCTCGCAGGTCTACAATGGCTGGGTCATTCAGAAAGTGTGTATCCAGCGGTCCGGTGGCATAGCGGTGTTGCTCGAGCTGAGCCGAGAGCGCAGACGCCCACGTCGGGCTCACCACGTCGTCCGCGTCGCAGTACAAGATCCGCTCATGCCGGGCGGAACGCCAGCCGACGTTGCGCGCGTAGGGCTCGCCGGCCTTCTCCGTGGCGGCGACAACGCGAACGTCCACGCCCGTGCGCGACGCCCACGCTCGCACGACCTCGGGGCCGCTGTCGGTGGACCGGTTGTCGATGACGAGGATCTCGACGTCCTCCACGTCGCGGACGGCGACGGCCAACCCTTCCAACTGCTGCTCGACGTGCTCGGCGCCGTTGTACATCGGAATCACGATGGAGACCCCGGTGGTCATCACCTGACTCCTTCCACGCAGCGCAGGAACCGGTCCGTGATCGACGTTGGGTCGACTTCGGGGCGAGATGCGTGCGCCCGCGCCTGCGCACACAGCGCTCCGTAGCTGGCGGGGTCATCCCAGATCGTTTCGATGACGTTCGACCACTCTATGTCCGTGGCCCCCTCCGGGACGAGGACACCTCCCGGACCGATCGCCTCGGCCAGAGCCGGCTGGTCGAAGCCGACCACCGGGATGCCGTTGGACTGGGCCTCTAAGACCGTCCGAGGCCGCCCGCCGGGGTAGGGCGCCACGATGAGACGGGCGTCGACATAAATGTCGGCTGGTCGCTTGGACCGCCGTCGGAGGGTCAGGTTGGGCAGGTTCCGGCACCACTCGTCGATGGCGGCGAGATCCGCTGGGGCGAGAGGCCACGACTCCTGGTAGACGCAGGTGATGTCGGGGCGGCGTGACGCAAGCTCCCGCAAGATTTCCGGCCGGTTCTCCGACACCGGGTTGACGAGAACGGCTGAGCGCCTCGTGGAGTCAACCTGCGCTGTGTCCACGTCGACGATCGAGGGGACGAACGAAGCCGCGTAGCCCGCCTCCCTTGCCTGACGGGTGAGGTGCCGGGAGTTGGCCAGGACAGCATCGAAAGGAAGTTGCGAGACGGTCAGGTGGCTGGCGGAATGGTCCTCACGCATGTATAGGACCACCGGAATGCCTGCGTCGTGGACATCGTCGACCAGCCAGCGCATTTGCTCCCTGGGCAGGCTGTTGGCCACGACAACGTCGGCTGCGAAGGATCTCAAAGCGCGTCGCACGATGTTCTCCGGGGTGGGGTGCCGCCACAGGGTGACACTTCCCTCGGTGGACGCCGCTGTGCCCAGCCAGCCGGCAGGACGGAGGAAGGTACGCACTCCTCCCCAACCCGTTCGTTCGCGCAGCTTGATCGCGCCCCGGAGGGCCAGTCCGTACAGTGAGTCCTTGGGGGGTGCCCCACTGCCGAGGACGACCGCGACCTCGTGCCCCGCTCGCTGCAGTCTGCGGGCCAATTCCAACGTACTGCGGCGTGCGCCGCCAGCGTCCACGCCTGAGACGAAGAGGAGGCGCATCTTGGCTGTGTCCGGATTGCCTGCTGGGACGCCTTTGGGGGGGTTAGTCTGGGGGGAGTAGCGACGGACGCCCAGCCGTCCGCGTAGCCCGTCCCAAGCGCCCATCAACCTCGCCCGCGCGAGGTCTGGCCGCCGGTCGGCCACGGCGTGCCTCGTGCCGCCCAGCACCACTGAGCGTAACAACGTGAGGAGCGTGGCGTACACGCCGCGGCGATTCCAGAGGATCCAGATAAGCGCTCGGGTCTTGTAGTACTCGCGCCAGGCGCTTCGTGTCCCTGCGGTGTCGGCCACCTGTTGAAGTGAGGGAAGCGGGCAGACCCTGACCGTCCAGCCCGCCGCACGGAGCCGGAATCCTTGGTCCAGATCCTCGAAGCCGAAGAAGAGGTCAGGCTTGAAGAAGCCCACCTCGTCGATGGCGGCCCAGGAATAGAGGGGAGCGCCCCCGCTGGCGAGGTAGTGGACCGGCGCTGTGGTGCCCTCGGGCGGCTGCTCCCGGACGAGTCTGGCTCGCCGGGCATCCCACCGGGCGCCCCGCAGCCCGAGAGCGCCCACGGAGGCTTCGAGCCGCTTCGCCGTCTCTGTGAGCCGCTCCATCAGGTGGGGGGATTCCAGTGGGTCGTCATCGTCCAGGACCAGCACCCACTCGCCCCGATCCTCCCTTCGCGAACGAGCGACGGACGTGGCGTGCGCCCATCCGCCGGCAGGTCCCAGATTCTCTCCGACGGGGGAGTACAGCAACCTTCCGGGCCACGTGGCCTGCTCTCGCTCGATCAGGTTTCGCGCTGACTCGTCCGGGTCATTGTCCGCAACCACGGTCAGTCGGGGGGGATGCGTCTGACTGCGCAAGGCGTCCAGCACCTGCGCCAAGGACTCGTCCCTGCGGAAGGTGACGATGATGGCCGAATAGGAGGGGAGAGCGTCCAACGGTCGTCACTCCTCCCCGATCGCGGTCGTCATACCCGCGCTTTCCAGCGCCTTGCGATAGTAGCGATTGGAGCGGACCAACTGGTCAGGGGTGTCAAAAGCCGTGAGGCGTCCACCCTCCACCACCATGATGCGGTCGCAGAGATCCAGCGTCGTCAGCCGGTGGGCGATCACCAGCATCGTCACGGACCCGTGGAGCTCGGCCATCGTGTCGCGGATCAGGGACTCACTGCGTCCGTCCAGGGCCGAGGTGGGCTCATCCATGATCAGCAGCTCGGGCCGGCCGACGAGCGCACGCGCGATGGACAGCCTTTGACGTTGCCCGCCCGACAACTGACCGCCGCGTTCCCCCAGGTGCGTGTCGAAGCCCCGAGGGAGAGCTTCGATGTCGGCGAGCACGTTCGCCTGACGGGCGGCCACCCGAAGGTCCTCGTCCGAAATGCCGGAACGGAAGAACCGAATGTTCTCGGCTACAGTGCCCGTGAACAAACGTGGCTCCTGCGCCACGAAGGCCACGCGGTCGGTCCACCAATCCCGGTTGACCGAGCGAAGGTCCTCACCGGCAACGGTGATCCTGCCGGCAAGCGGATCCCGAAGACCAAGGGCGAGTTGCGCGAGTGTCGACTTGCCAGCGCCCGAGGGACCCACGACCCCGATGAGTTCTCCGCGTCCGATCTCCCCGGTCAACTCCGTCAAGGCCACCCGATCATCACCGTATCCGAAGGTCACGCGGGTGAACGTCAGAGGGGTCACATGCGCGGGAACCCGGGAACCATCGCTCGCCGCGGCCGATCGGTAGTCGCGAACCATCCTGTCCAAGTTCTCAAGGAACGGCTCGTTGGCCGCCAGCTGGCCGGACACCGTGAGGAGCTGCTGGGCATAGGCGAGTGACCGCAGCATCAGCAGCATCACGGCGCCCACCGACGCGAGATCTTGAACGCCCAAGGCCCACAGGGCCGCCATGCCCGCGAGGACGGCTGCATAGGCAAGAAAGGTGTAGACCGGGGTCAGGAGCCCCTGCGTGACTTGGACCTTGCGGCCGTCGTCGATGGTTCTGCTGGAGCGCTCCTCCAGTTGGTGGAGAAAGCTGTCCCGAGCGCCGAAGACGTGCATCTCCTGACCCAAGGCGCCGAGTTCCGAGACCGAGGTTGCGTACTGCACCCCGCTGGTGGCGGCTCTCTGCGAGATGCGTCGGACGAGCCGCCGGAGAGGCGTCAGCACCGACCCGAGGACGGCCAGGACGACCAAGACCCCGGCCGTGAGGAGGGGATCGATGACGAGTCCCGTCCCCAAGAAGGCGACCAGGCTCAGGCCGGCGGTGATCATCTGGCCCACCAACTGAGCGGTCTGGGTGGCCTTCCAGACGAAGGATGACATGAGTTCCTGCAGGCGACCGCTCGGCTCGGCTTGCTGCACCGACCACGATGCGTTCAAGAAGGACCGCGCCAACCGGTCACGCTGATCGCCTGTCACGCGCGCCGCCAGCTCTGCTGAGAGCCAGACGCCGACGGTGGCCACGGCCAGGCGGAGGAACAGGGCGACGAATCCGATGGCAAGGGCGACACCCACGGGCAGGGAGAACCCGAGGACGGGTGTAAGGGCGTCCTGTCCGCCGGCCAGGGCGAGGATGGTGCCCGTCACGAGCACCAGGAAACCCGCCTCCATCAGCGCGCCGACCAGGGACACGGACGCCAGCGTCGCCAGCGTGCCTCGGTAAGGAATCACCACAGCCGCTCCGGCTGGGGAGAGGCCGATGAGCCGGAGCACCGGGCCAGACGGCCGCCGGGGTGGAACTGGACCATGCGGCCTACCGGCGGTCATCGTCGCCTCCGATCGAGCGAGGCGGCGGCGCAGGCGTAGGCCGCCAGCGATCTGCGGGCGACCGCCCGTTGATCGAACGCGTCAGCGGCACGGAGGCCGGCGGCGCGGCCGAGCCTGGTGCGCAGTGGGGCATCTCCCAGCAGCCGCTGGACGGCCGTGGTCAGGGCACGCTCATTCTTGGCCGGCACGAGAAGAAGGTGCTTGTCGTGGGTGCCGATCTCGCGGCAGCCACGGATGTCGCTCAACACCAGAGGCAATCCGCAGGAAGCGGCCTCCATGGACGCCCGCGAGAATCCCTCGCGGTAGGAGGCAAGCACGAAGATGTCCAGTGCCGAGTAGGTGGCAGGCATGTCCGTGCGCTCACCCACGAACCGGATCGCCTCGTGATGGGGAACCACCGTCGTGGCGTCCGTCTCGTCCTGGGGTCCCACCCAGATGAAGGTGGCCTGTTCACGTAGCAGGTGCGCCGCCTCGGCGAACTCCGCGAGGCCCTTCTCTCGCACCCGGCGCCCGATGGTGCCCACCAGCAGTTCGTCGTCGGAGATGCCCAACTCGGCGCGCACGCGACGCCTTCCCTCCGGATCGAACTGGAATCGCTCCAGGTCGATGCCGTTCCCGACGACCTCCCAGCGACCCTTCGTGAGGAAGCGGCGCAGCGTGTGGGCGTCCTCGGCGTTCTGGAACAATTCGTAGTCGGAGAACCGGATCGCCAACGCTTCCAACCCGTAGACGAACGCTCGCTTGAGGAGTCGGTCCTCGGGCCGGGCCCACAACCCGTGACAGGTGTTGACCACAACCGGGACGCCCGCCAGCCGTCCGGCGATCCGACCCATCACCCCGGCCTTCGGTGTGTGGGTGTGCAAGACGTCGAGCTTGAGGCGCTTGATCGTCCGGAACAGCTCGACGAACGCCTTCACGTCGCTGGCCAGCGACCACGAGCGGGTGAAGGACGTGACGGGCACGTGCGTCACGCCCAGCGCCTCGACGCGCTCGACGTACGTCCCCGGCGCACTGATGCCGAAGACGGTATGGCCTTCCTCGATGTCAACCGCCAACTCCGTGCCCAACAACAGCGCCAGCGACATGTCCACCGTGGTCAGGTGGGCGAGTCGCAGCGGCCGCTTCGCGCGCGGGTCTGGTTCGGGCACCCCCCCATCGTCTCAGGCAATGCGCGAACGGCAAAAATGTGGCATAACGCTGTTGCCCGGTAGGATCACCCTGGTCAGTTCCCACCGGGAGCTGAGCCCCTCGAACTCGCCATGCGAAAGGTCTGGTTGCATGTGGCACCCCGCGGTCACACACCCCCCGTCGAAGAGAGGTGAGTCGTGAGCCTGCACGACTTCATCAAGATCCTCCGCCAGCGCTGGTGGGTCATCCTGCTGTGCACCCTCGTGGCCGCGGTAGCCATGTTCATCGTCACGCCCGCACGGGGCGACACCACGCAGAAGATCGGCAACTACACGGCCACCACCGTGGTGCTCGTCGGCGACCGCGCGCAGCCGGCCCCCAGCCGCAACGACCCAGCCCCGTCCGTCCAGCGGGCGTCGATGGGCCGCATCGAACTCTTCATCAAGACGGGCGAGGTGCCCAAGCGCGCCGCCCAGAAGCTGAACTACCGCGACGACCCCGCCCTGCTCGCGGCGGGCCTGACCGTCACGTCAGATCCGTTGTCCGAATCAATCACGATCGCGACGACCGCTGCCGATGGCCAGCGCGCCGCCCTGGTGGCCAACACGTTCGCGCAAGAGGCGGTCGCCTTTTTTGATGAGGCTCCCGCTGGCGCCGGCAGCGCGCAGTTGACCATCCTGCAGGAGGCCACGCCGATTCCCAACCGCAGCACAGAGGGCTTCGTCATCCCGCCCGACCGCAACATCCGCACGGCGCTCGCTGCGCTCGTCGGCCTGCTCGTCGGTCTCGCACTGGCCCTGGTGCTCGACCGGCTCGACTCCCGGCTGCGCACGCGCACCGAGGTTGCTGATGCGCTCCGCATGCCCGTCATCGCCGAGGTGCCGCGCCTCAAGCGGGGGGATCGTTCCGATGGCACCATCCTCACCCTCAGCAAGCCGCTCAGCATCTACGCGGACGGCTATCGAGCAGCGCGCACCGCGCTGATGCACCTGCCCACCCAGCAGGTGCAGGGAGATTGGTCGCCCCGCCGCGCCAGCGGGGTGCCGGAGGAGGACGCAGCTGAGAACGCGCACGTCATCCTCACCACCTCCGCCCACGCGGGGGAGGGCAAGAGCACGAGCGTGGCCAACCTCGCCGCCAGCTTCGCCGAGACCGGCCTGCGGGTGCTCGTCTTGGACGCGGACCTCCGGTCGCCCGATGTCCACACCAAGTTCGATGTTCCCCAGGGCGCTGGCATCTCCGACTACCTCACCAACCGGGGAGCGACCGAACTGGCCGACATCATGCGGCCGACCAGCATCGAGGGCGTGCGCATCGTGACCGCCGGCACGCGCCTCGACTACCCGGCCTCCTTGACCAGCCGCTTGGCGCCCCTGTTGGACGACGCCCGCAAGAACGCCGACATCATCCTGATCGACACAGCCCCTCTGCTCGCTGCCAGCGACGTCTTCGACATCCTGCCGTTGGCGGACGCCATCGTTGTGGTCGTGCGTGCCGGTCGCCTGACGGAGAACGCGGCGAGCCGCGTGGCCGAACTGCTGGGGCGCTTCCGTGTCCCCGTCACCGGCGCGATCCTCATCGGTGGACACGTGCGCAAGGCCGACTACGGATCGGGCTACGGGTACGGCGACACGCCCACCCGGGGGAAGATCCGTGGTGCCAACCGCAGCGCGACGCGGCCCAGCATCCCCACCCGCGACGACGTGCCCGTGAGTCCCGACGAGCCCGTGAGTACGGGGGACGACGCTCCTCGCCGCTCGCGTCCCTGAGCCATGGGACGCGTGTTCGGGATCGGGCTCGCCCTGACGGTGGGCGTGCTCGGCCTCGTCACCTTCGCCCGCGTGTTCACGTGGGCGATGGAGACGCAGTCCTACAACCAGTGGGGTGCCTTGGTCTGGGTGCCCGTCATCATCGCCCTCAACGCGGTTCTGATCGGTGCCGCTACCAAGCGGGAGCGAGAAGCGTGGTTCACGCGGATCCTGATCCTGGGATTCCTCGGCAAGTTCGCCGGGATCTCGGCTCGCTACCTGGTTGCCTACTACCTCTACGGTGGCGCGGCCGACGCCCAGCGCTACAACCTCTTCGCCGTCGAGCACTACCTCGACTGGCGCCGGGGCGACGTCTGGTGGGAGGCGTCCGGCAAGGTCGGCACCTTGAACATGGAGCTGATCACCACGGCGCTCTATGTCGTCATTGGCCCCAGCGTGATCACCGCTTTCTTCGTGTTCGGCTCCTTGGCGTTCTGGGGTGTCTACCTGCTCTACCGGGCCTTCCGCATCGCCTTGCCTCAGGGCGACGCGAAGCGATACGCCCTGCTCATCTTCCTCCTGCCCACGATGCTGTACTGGCCCTCCAGCATCGGCAAGGAGGCTTGGCTGATGCTGTTCGTGGGTGTGACCGCCTACGGTGCTGCCCGCTTCTTCAACCATTCTCCGGCCGTGGGCCTGGCGTTGATGGTCGTGGGCTTCGGGGGGACCGCCTTGATCCGTCCCCATGTGACGGTGCTTATGGTTGCGGCGCTGTTCGTCGCCCAACTGCTCCGCCCGACCACCCAACGCTCCACCAGTATCCTCACCAAGGCGGCGGGGGTCTTCGTCATGGGGGTGGCCGCTGTCATCTTGGTGACGGCGTCAGCCCAGTTCCTAGGGATCGACGATCTCAGCGCCCAAGCTGTTTCCGATCGGGTCGACGAGGCTGGTGGCCAGACTGCGCAAGGCGGATCGGCGTTCACCCCCGTCCCGTTGGAATCACCGTTCGGCGTGCCGGCCGCCATCGTCACGCTGCTGTTCCGGCCGTTTCCTTGGGAGGCGAACGGTCTCCCGATGCTCGTGCAAAGCGTCGAGGCGACAGTGCTGTTGGTCCTCACCATCGCCGCCTGGCCTCGGCTCAAGGCACTCCCCACCCTGATGCGCCGCAACCCCTGGCTGGTCTTTGCTGTCGTCTACACGCTGGCCTTCATCCTCGCCTTCTCTGGCTTCTCCAACTTCGGGATCCTGGCCCGCCAGCGCGTGCTCATGATCCCGTTCTTCCTCGTCCTGCTTGCGCTGCCCAAGCCACTGCCGAAGTTGAAGCCACGCACGCGCGACGCCACCCGGAAGGAACTCGTCGGTGCAAGCTATTGGTGACATCAACGTCCATGCTCGCGGCCTGCTGAAACGGGCCCTGTCCCGGGCCAATCGCGGCGACACCCACGCGTCCGGCGCCACGCTCCTCATCTACCACCGCGTGGGCGGCGGCACGACGAATGAACTCGACGTGGAGGTGGCCACCTTCGAGCGCCAACTCGACCTGCTGGCCGAGCACGATGTCGTGTCGCTCGACGAGGCCTTAGACCGGCTGGAAGCCGGGGACGCGAGGCCGAGCGTGGTCCTCACCTTCGATGACGGCTTCGCCGACGTGTACCGCAACGCTTGGCCGCTGTTGCGGGAGCGACGGATCCCCTTCACGATCTACCTCGCCTCCGCGTGCATGGGCACGGTGATGCAGTGGGAGGGGGCGACTGCCAAGGGGGAGCCCGGCCGAGGCCTGTCCTGGGACCAGGTCCGCCAGATGGTCGAGTCGGGGCTGTGCACGCTGGGCAACCACACCCACAACCACGTTCGCCCCGAAGCGCTCACCATCGACGAGCTCGACCAGTGCACTGCGGAGGTCTTTGCCCGCACGGGCCGAAAGCCGAAGCACTTCACCTACCCGTGGGGCATTCCCGTGCCAGCGATGGAGGAGGCACTGCGCGAGCGGTTCCGCAGCGTCTCGACGGGGGAAGTGGGGCGGAACCTGCCGGGCCAGGACTTCCTGCAGCTCAACCGTGTCCCTGTGCGCCGGACCGACCCTGACGCCTTCTTCGCCGCGAAGCTCAGCGGAGACCTGGGTGCCGAGCGTGCGTATTCGGCCCTCGTCGAGTTCGCGAAGTCGGGCCTGTCCGCTGTTCGTCAGGTGCGGCGCCGGGCCAGTTCGTCGTAGACGGCCTCCTGCTCGCGGACAGCCGTCCGGATGTCGTAGTCGCCCGCGCGGCGTGCGGCCGCCTCGCCCATTCGCGCCCGGAGGTCATCGTCGCGGGCCACCGTCACCAGCGCCTCGGCGAGCGCCTCGTGGTCGCTGGGCGGGACGAGGAGTCCTTCCTGCCCCTCGCGCACCTGCTGGGGCAGACCGCCCACTTCGGTGGCGACGACGGGCAGCCCGGCTGCGAAGGCCTCCATGACTGCGACGGGCAGGCCCTCGTGGATGGAACCGAGCAGGAAGACGTCTGCAGCCGCCATCAGTTCGTGAACGTCGCGGCGGAACCCGAGCAGTCGGTAGCGCGACCCCAGGCCCAGTTCGTGGTGAAGGGCCTTCACCTCGTCCAGCAGCGGGCCCTGGCCCACGGCCGCGAACTGCAGTCGGGGCTCGATGCTGGAGGCGAGCGCCGCCGCCTTCAACAGGTTCGGGTAGTCCTTGTTGCGGCGCAGGTTGGCGACCGTGAGGGCGAGAACGTCGTCCCCGGCGAGGCCCAGTTCCGCGCGGAGCCGGACGCGGGCGTCCGGTGCGGCGGGAACCCCCTGGGTGTCGATGCCGTGGATGAGCACCTCGTAATCACGCTGCCGGGACGGCCACATGGTCTCACGCACCTGGTCGGACACAGCCCAATGGTGGGCGTCCAAGGGGGTCGTCAGGGCGTTGAGCAGGCGTGTGGACGCACGGTGGCTGCTCCATTCGTTGTGCTCGGTCACGACGACGGCTGGACGCCGCGGCAGGGTGCGGGCCACGAGGCGGGCCACGCCGGCGAGCACGGGGGAGTGGACGTGCACGACGTCGGCCCCTGACATCACGCGCCGCAGGTCAGCCAGCCAGTGTCGGCCGTCCGCCCCCAACCGTTCGGGCGTGAGGCCCAGCGCCTCGAACTCGGGCACGAGGTGCGTCTTGTCGGGGCGCACGTACGCCAGACGGTAGGTGAAGCGCTCGCGGTCGGCGACCTTCGCCGCCAGGAGCAGGAGCTGTTCGGCCCCGCCCGGCCCGAGCCCCTTGATCAGCCACAGCACCCGGGGCCTGGCAGGAATGGTGGGGGCCATGACGTCCTCCGTCCGCTGGGTTACCGGGGCGGGACGCCCACCCCCTAGGCTTTGGGCAGCCTACCAACGCCGGGAGGACCCATGCCCAAGCTCACGCCCGCCGACCTCGAGATCCGGTCAGCCCAGCCCGAGGACGACCCCGTGGTCATCCCGATGTTGCGCGAGTCGCTGAAAAAGGGCGACGACCCGCACTACGAGGCGTTCCTGCACTGGAAGCATCGGGAGAACTCTTTCGGTGAGTCTGCGGCGTGGGTGGCGCTCCACGAGGGCCGGGCGGTGGGCTACCGCACGCTCATGCGCTGGCGGTTCGTGAACGACGAGGGCAAGAAGGTGACCGCGGTCCGGGCGGTCGACACCGCGACCCATCCCGACTACCAGGGGCTCGGCATCTTCCGCACCCTCACCCTGCGCGGTGTTTCCGAGCTGACGCTCGCGGGGGACGGGATCGTGTTCAACACCCCCAACGACCAGAGCCGCCCCGGCTACCTGAAGATGGGCTGGAGCGTCGTGCGGCGCCTGCCTGTGGGCGTGCTGCCGGCCAACCCTGCGGCGCTGCCCAAGATGGCGCGCTCGAAGGTGCCAGCGAATCTCTGGTCGGAGGAGACCTCGGTCGGCTGGCCCGCCGCCGAGGCGTTCACCGATCGTGGCTTCGCGGAGGCGCTCCTCCAGCACGCCCCAGCCAAGGGCTTCCGCACCGACCGGACGCCGGAGCACCTGGCGTGGCGCACCTCGTTCGGGCCGCTGCGCTACCGCGTGCTGCTCGCGTCGTCCGACCCCGCCGAGGGCGGCGTGGTGTTCCGGTTGCGTCGGCGCGGCGACACGGTCGAGGCGGCCATCATCGAACAACTGGTGCCGGACGCCGTCACCGGCGCCCGCTTGGTGGCGCGGGTGCTGCGGGAGACAAAGGCCGACTACGCCATCGGCCTGCGGACGGGCCCCTCAGCAGGACTGGTGCCGTTGCCCGTGCCGGGAGCGGGGCCGCTGCTGACGTCGCGACCGCTCGCGGCTTCGCCGCCGCCGGCATCCGCGTGGCGGCTCACATTGGGCGACGTCGAGCTGTTCTGAGAGGCGCTCGCCCAGCCGAGCACCGCGGCAGCGGCCACGGTCACGGCGGCGAACTCGTACAGGTGGTCCATGGTCGAGTGGACCCCGAGGCCCACCCACGCGGTAGCGGCGATCAGCGAGGTGGCGCGGTCGCGCCGGGTGGCCAGCACCAGGCCCAGCACCATGACCGCACCGAAGAGGGCGAGGCCGACGAAGCCGAACTCCGACCCCACCTGGAGAACGGAGGAGTGCGCCGCTGCCAGGTCGGGGTCGACGGACAGCGCATTTGTCTCGCGGAACGACCCAGCCCCGCCGCCCGTGGTTGGGTGGCGTGCCCACAGGCCGAGGGCCTCGCTCCACAGCTGCTTGCGCACGCGGTTGAGGGCCGCCAGCGCCATCGGCGGCCACTCGGACTGGCGGGCCAGCGTCACCTGGGCGTAGGCGGCGGACGCCAGGGCGGCGCCGCCGGTGAGGACGGTCAACCACCGCCACGGTCCCGTCCGCAGGGCGACGGCCGACAGGCACAGCAACAGGACGACGGCGGCCACGGCGGTGCCGGCCGTCGAGGCGTTGACGGCGATCACCGTCAGCGCGAGCACGAGGGCTGCCGGGGCGAGCCAGCGGGGCTTCTCGCTGGCGGGCCTGCGCCGTTGCGCGAGCCATGTCAGACAACTGAGCGCGATCAGCTGCACGGCGACAGCGGCGTTGGCGTTGGGGTAGCGCGTGGGCAGCTTGCCGGGAGCGGGCGTGATCAGCCATCCGAGGAGGAACACGAGCCCCACACCCAGCAGCGCGATCCCCACCCATCGCGCGTGCTCATGGGCAGCGGCCCACCGGCCGAGCGCCACCCCGGCCACGACGAACAGGGGCGGCACCAAGTAGGGCAGGGTGTGGCTGACCGGGCGTCCGGCCAGCACGGTCGCGGCGACGACCCACACACACCACAGGCCCAGTACCCCGAGGGCAACGGAATCCAGCAGGCCGAGTCCGCGAGCCCGGGGGAGCATCGTCAGCTCTGGTACTGGGGCAGCGTCTTGAACCAGTCCACCGTGGCCCGGACGCCGTCGGCCAGCGGCACCGGCTCGACGTCAGGGAACAGGGCCCGCAGGCGGCTGTTGTCGGCCTGGGAGTCGCGCACGTCACCCGCGCGCGGCTCGGTGTGCTCGACCTGCGGGTGGGTGCCGAGAGCCTCTCCGATCATCGCGATCAGGGTGTTCAGCGAGGTGCGGGAGCCGAAGGCGAGGTTCACCGGGTCGAGGTCGTGGACGCCCCCGATGGCGGCGTCCGCCAGCACGCGGGTCACAGTGCCGACGAACGTGAAGTCCCGGGTCTGCTCGCCGTCACCGTGGACGGTGAGGGGCACTCCGCGGAGGGCGGCGTCCACGAACGCCGGAATGACCGCGGCGTACGCATGGCCGGCAGGCTGGAGCGGTCCGTAGACGTTGAAGAACCGGAACGCGAGCGTCGGCAACCCGTAGGTGTGGCCGAACGACAGCGCATACGCCTCGGTGGCCTGCTTACTGACGGCGTACGGCGAAATGGGGGCGGTGCGCATCGACTCGCGCTTGGGCAGTTCACGGTTGGCGCCGTACACCGACGACGAGCTGGCCACGACGACGGGGATGTTGCCCGCACGGCGGGCCGCCTGCAGCACCTCGAGTGTGCCGGTCGCGTTGGCATGGTGGGACGCCACCGGGTCGAGCACCGAGCGGGGCACGGAAGGCAGGGCGCCCAGGTGGACGACCGCGCCTGCGCCCGCGAAGGCTGCGTCGAGGGCGTCCGGGTCGAGGACCGTGGCGACGACGAGCTCGACGTCCACGCCGTCGAGGTTGGCGCGGTCGCCCGTCGAGAGGTTGTCGAACGCGACCACGTGGTCGACGTCGGAGCGGCCCAGCAGCTCGCGCGCGAGGTTGGACCCAATGAACCCGGCCCCGCCGGTGACCACGATCTTCACGCTCGCGAACCTACCACCGAAGGGGTTGCGCGCTTCGACGAGCCCGGCCAGCCGGACGTGCGTAAGCTTCGGCGGGTGGGGGACGTCGAGAACATGCCGCTGCTGGCGGGGGTGCCGCTGGCGGCCGCGACCCTCCAGGTCATCGCGGACGACGCGGGCGTCGACGTGCTGCACATCAAGGGGGCGGCGGTCGACGACGCGCTGCTGGCCCGCCGCACGGTGACCGACCCCGAGACCGGCGCCGTCACCACCCGGCTGGTGCCCCGCTCCAGCGTGGACGCCGACGTCCTGGTCCGGCCCAGCCACGTGAAGCGGTTCTTCGCAGCGATGTCCGCCCACCGGTGGACGATGGTCTACCGGTTCGAGGACGGCTCTGCCTTCGAGCACGCGTCCACCTGGATCCGCCCGGGCGTGTGCCACGCCGACATCCACCGGACCTTCCCCGGCATCGGGCTGGCGGCCGAGCAGGCGTTCGACGCGCTGTGGGCCGACCACCACACGATCGACCTCGCGGGCCACCCCTGCGCGGTGCCGTCGCTGGCCGGGCAGCGCCTCATCCTCATCCTGCACGCCGTGCGCGGCGGCGACCTCACCAGCCGCGACATCGAGTTGGCGTGGACGGACGCGTCAGCTGACGAACGGGCGGCCGTGGACGCGCTGGCCGCCCGGCTTCACGCCCAGGTGGCGCTGGCCGCGGGCACCGGACGCCTCGAGGACCACCGCGACCATCGGGCGTACCCCTTGTGGAAGGCGCTCTCGGGGGGCGACACCTCCCGCACGCTCCTGTGGTGGGCGCGGGTGCGCGCCCAGCCCGACCCGTGGCTGGCCCTGCGCACCGCCGTGCACCTCGTCGCACCCAAGCGCGACCGTCTCCAGCGGGAACTCGGCCACAAGCCGGACGCCCTGCAGATCGCGAAAGCCTGGGGGCACCAGCTGGGGCTCGCGGCGTCCGAGCTGGGCCGCCTGGCCGGCCGGGCCGCCGCCCGCGCGCGGAGGGCGCGATGACCTACCGCATCCCGCACCGGCTGGGCCACGTGGTGCTCCCGCCCGAACGCGACCGCCCCGTCGCGGCGTACCTGATGCCGCTGCCGGACGGGGACCCCGTCGCCCTGCACGGCACCGCCGCGCTCATCTGGGTGGTCGCCGCCGAGGGCGACCCGGACGTCCCGGCGGCGGTGGCGGATCTGCTGGGCGTGGACGTCGACACGATCGCCGACGAGACCCGCGCCTACCTCGGCTCGCTCCTCGATGCCCGGCTGCTGGAGCGGGCGCCGTGACCGGGTCGTCCGCAGCCCGGCGGAGCACCGGCACCCACGCGCCGTCGACGGTGCTGTTCGTGTGCACCGCCAACATCTCCCGCTCGCCGTATGCGGAGCGGCGTGCGCGCCAGGTGCTGCCACCGGACGCCGGCGCCGGCATCACGTTTGCCAGCGCCGGCACGCCCGGCTACCCGGGACGGGGGATGGACCCCGCGATGGCCGAACTGCTGGTCGCCCGCGGCGGCGACGCGTCAGGGCACGTCAGCCGCGCGGTCGACGAGGAGATCCTGCGCCGGGTCGACCTCGTCGTCGTCTTCGAGTTCGCTCACCACATGCGCCTGCTGGATTCGTTCCCGCGCCACCGCCACGTCATCCTCGGGCTGCAGCAGGCGGCGCGGGCCGTGCGCGCTCTGGGGGCGTCCCGTGCCGAGGACGCGGCCGCGTCGGACGCCTTCGACCGGGTGGAGCGGCTGGTGTCGGTGGCCGGCCAGAACTCGATGAGCTACGACGTCGAGGACCCCTATGGGCGCGGAGCCAGGGCCGCCCAGGCCTGCGCCGACGAGATCGACCAGTTGCTGGACGTTGTGCTGCCGTTCCTCGCCGGCCGTGAGGTGCCCCGGCTCGCGGCGCCCCCGCTCGCGGTCCCGACGGAGGGGACGAGGGCGCTCCGTCCGGCCTGGCGGCTGGGGCGTTCGGCGCCGCGCCGCGCCCTTCCGTAGGCGGACCTGCGTGCGGGAGGATCAAGCCATGCGCGGACCCCCGAGTTGCTGGCGAAGCTGCAGGCAGTCTGGCCGCAGGCGGAAGCGGCCGCAACGTGCTGCAGACGACGCTGCAGAACGCCGACCCCTGGGATCGACGCGGTCATCACGCTGGCGTCCATTGTGCTGGGGACGGACTTCCGCGCCCAGGGCAAGCGCCTGCCCCGGAACCTGGGGTTCGGTGACCTGACGCCCGAACGGGTGGCGGCCCTGTAAGGCGATCAGGCGTCGCCGCTGCGGCGCAACACCTCGGACAGCCGCTCGGCGGCGGCCATCACGGCCGGGGCGTGGAGGCGTCCGGGCTGGCGGGTGAGCCGCTCAATGGGCCCGGACACCGAGACGGCGGCGATGACCTTGCCGTTGGGTGAGCGCACCGGCGCCGACACCGAGGCCACGCCGGCCTCGCGCTCGGCGACCGACTGGGCCCAGCCGCGGCGGCGGACGGTGGACAGCGCCACGGCGGAGAAGGTCGCGTTGGTGAGGCCACGCTGGATGCGCTCCGGGTCCTCCCAGGCGAGCAGCACCTGAGCGGCCGAGCCGGCGTTCATGGTGAGCTGCGTGCCGACCGGTACGGTGTCACGCAGGCCCGAGGGCCGCTCGGCGGTCGCAGCGCAGATGCGGAAGTCACCCTGGCGGCGGAACAGTTGGGCGGACTCACCGGTGATGTCGCGCAGGCGGGCCAGCACGGGGCCGGCGGTGGCCAGAAGGCGGTCCTCGCCGGCGGCGGCGGCCAGTTCGGTGAGGCGAGGCCCGAGCACGAAGCGGCCCTGCAGGTCACGGCTGACGAGCCGGTGGTGCTCGAGCGCCACGGCGAGCCGGTGGGCCGTGGGGCGGGCGAGGCCGGTCGCGGTCACGAGGCCCGCGAGCGTGGTGGGGCCCTGCTCGAGGGCGGTGAGCACCTGGGCGGCCTTGTCGAGGACGCCGACGCCGGAAGAACCTGTGTCCATACTCTGATACTGCCGTCTCATTCTGTGACATGCAAGTCGAAAAGTGGTTTCATCGTGGATGAAGGGCTTCGATGAGCCCAGCCAACCAGGAGTGATGGGGGATCCGCATGGGCAAGACCCTGAGTGACAAGGTCTGGGAGGACCACGTCGTGAAGCGCGCCGAGGGCGAGCCTGACCTGTTGTTCATCGACCTGCACCTCGTGCACGAGGTCACCAGCCCGCAGGCCTTCGACGGCCTCCGCCTCGCGGGTCGTCCCGTGCGGCGTCCGGACCTGACGCTGGCCACCGAGGATCACAACACCCCCACCGAGAACATCCTCGCCCCGATCGCCGACCCGGTCTCCCGCCTGCAGGTCGACACGCTGCGCAAGAACGCGGCCGAGTTCGGCATCCGGCTGCACTCGCTGGGTGACAAGGACCAGGGCATCGTCCACATCATCGGCCCGCAGTTGGGCATCACCCAGCCCGGCATGACGATCGTCTGCGGCGACTCCCACACGGCCACCCACGGCGCGTTCGGCGCGCTCGCGTTCGGCATCGGCACCTCCGAGGTCGAGCACGTGCTCGCCACCCAGACCCTCAACCAGGCGCCCGCCAAGCGGATGGCCGTCAACATCAACGGCAACCTGCCCGCCGGCGTCACCCCCAAGGATGTCGTGCTCGCCCTCATCGCGAAGGTCGGCACGGGCGGCGGACAGGGCTACATCGTCGAGTACCGCGGCACCACCATCGAGAACATGTCGATGGAGGGCCGGATGACGATCTGCAACATGTCCATCGAGTGGGGTGCGAAGGCAGGAATGGTCGCGCCCGACGAGACCACGTTCGCCTACCTCAAGGGGCGCCCGCACGCCCCCGAGGGCGCCGACTGGGACGCCGCCGTCGAGTACTGGAAGACCCTGCGCAGCGATGACGACGCCGTCTTCGACGCCGAGGTTGACATCGACGCCGCCAGCCTCACCCCGTTCGTGACGTGGGGCACGAACCCCGGCCAGGGCGTCGGCCTCGGGGAGGCCGTCCCGTCGCCGGAGGACTTCTCCGACCCGGTCGACCGCGCCGCTGCCGAGCGTGCCCTGGAGTACATGGATCTGGTGGCCGGCACCAAGATGAAGGACATCCCGGTTGACACCGTGTTCCTCGGTTCCTGCACCAACGGCCGCATCGAGGACCTGCGCCTGGCGGCGTCCGTGCTGGCGGGCCGCAAGGTCGCCGACGGCGTCCGCATGATGGTGGTGCCCGGCTCGGCGCGCGTCCGCCTGCAGGCGATGGAGGAGGGCCTCGACGAGGTGTTCAAGGCCGCAGGTGCGGAGTGGCGCGAGGCCGGCTGCTCCATGTGCCTGGGCATGAACCCCGACCAGCTCAAGCCGGGCGAGCGCTCGGCGTCCACCTCGAACCGCAACTTCGAGGGGCGCCAGGGCAAGGGTGGACGCACCCACCTCGTCTCGCCGTCGGTCGCCGCCGCCACGGCCGTGCGCGGCACCCTGTCCTCGCCCGCCGACCTTGTTGAGGGGAACTGACCATGGAGAAGTTTGAATCGCACACCGGCGTCGGCGTGCCGCTGCGTCGCTCGAACGTCGACACCGACCAGATCATCCCGGCGGTCTACCTCAAGCGCGTGACCCGGTCGGGCTTCGAGGACGGCCTGTTCGCCGCCTGGCGCAACGACCCCGCGTTCGTGCTCAACCAGGACGCCTACAAGGCCGGCTCCGTGCTCGTGGTCGGGCCCGACTTCGGGACGGGCTCCTCGCGCGAGCACGCGGTGTGGGCGCTGCAGAACTACGGCTTCAAGGTGGTCATCGGCTCGCGCTTCGGTGACATCTTCCGGGGCAACTCGGGCAAGTCCGGGCTGTTGGTCGCGCTGGTGTCGCCCGAGGTCGTCGAGGAGCTGTGGGCGTTCCTCGATGGGACCCCCGGCGCCGAGCTCACCGTCGACCTCGTGGCGCGCACGATCACCGCCGGTGAGGCGACGTTCCCGTTCGAGATCGACGACTACACCCGCCACCGCCTGCTGAATGGGCTGGACGACATCGGCATCACGCTGCAGAAGGACGCCGACATCGCCGCCTACGAGGCCAGGCGTCCGTCGTGGAAGGTGAAGACCATCCCCGCGAAGGTCGCCAACTGACGTCGGGAGCGCGCCGCGCCGCGAGGCCCTGAACCCACCCCGGATCCGCCGAGAAACACCGCTTGCCGGCGGCGTATCTCGGGGGATCCGGCGTCCGGGCTCCGGAGCGGGGATCGCGGCCTTCGGTCAGGGCAGGGAGGCCCGCATCACGAGGCCGTCCACGACCTCGACCAGCAGGCGCTGGCCCACGCGCAGGTCGCGCAGGGCGAGGTCGATAACCCCCACGGGCAGGACCACGCGACGTCCGTGGTCGTCCACGCACTCCCAGCCGTCCTCGACGCGACGCGCCACGGTCACTCCTGAGTGCATGGGCCCGCAGTCTAGACAACCGGCACCCATCGACACCCCGACGACGCCACGCTTAGGCTGCACCATGCCTTCGGACGAGCTGATCGACTGGTTGTTGGACACCGACCCCGCGCTGCGCTGGCAGGTGGAGCGCGACCTCGCCGGCGCCCCTCCGCACGTCTGGCAGGAGACCCGCGCGCGCGTGGCGACGGAAGGAATGGGGGCGCGCCTCCTGGCGCTGCAGGATCCCGATGGCCAGTGGGCCGGCGGCGCGTACTTCCCCAGCCGCGCCGACGCACGGGCCCTCAACAGGCCCGACGACGACGAGGGCCAGCCCTGGACAGCCACCACGTGGACACTCAACGCCCTGCGCGAGTGGGGGGTCCCGGCGTCCGAACCCGGTGACACAGCGGAGAAGCTCTCGGCCAACAGCCGCTGGGAGTACGAGGGCCTTCCGTACTGGGGCGGGGAGATGGACTGCTGCACCAACGGGTACACCTCGCCAACGGGACCTGGCTGGGCGTCGACGTGTCCGGCCTCGTCGACTGGTTCCTCGAGCACCAGATGGCCGAGGGCGGCTGGAACTGCGAGTGGGTGAACGGCTCCACGCGGCACTCGTTCCATTCCACCGCTGTCGAGGCGGTCTGGGCGGCCCGCGACGAGGACGGGCGCTGGCGGTAGGGAACCCGCTTCAAGGGGCAGGTCTGGTTCGACGACGACGTCCCCGTGGGGGAGCCCCCGCCGTGGCTGACCTTCCACGCCCTGCGCGTCCTGAGGTGGTGGGACGGGGCAGGCGGCTGAGGGTCAGTGCCTTGTCGCCACGCGATGCTCCCCGACCGGCAACTCGAGTCCGATGGTCTGGTCGGCGCGGCACAACGGCCCGTGAAGGCGGCCATTCGACTGTCAGCCACGCCGGTAAAGGGCGACGGACCAGCCGGGAAGCACCTCCTCAGCCGAGCGTTCAAGCCCCGCTTCATCGAGCATCCGTGAGGCTGTCTCCACATAGGGTTGTGGCTGCTCGGGCTGGTTCACGATCATGACCACCCTGTCCACGCTCCGGAGCCTCTGTTCCACAACTGGCAAGGGCAGGCTCGTGCCGAAGAAGTCCGGCACTTCTTCGAAGTCCCTGTCCAGGGTCAGGTCGTGGTACCGGGCGAACTCAGAAGGGTAGCCGTAGCGCAGTTGGCGAGTACTCCAATCTGCGCCGTCTGCAAACCAGATGTGGTCACCTGCTTCGGCTACTCGACCTACTGCGGCGACTACGTCGAGGACATTCGTCCTGGAGTTGGGCTGGCGAAAGTCTGCCCACGGCTGCCACGCCAACGCTGCAGCCAAGGCGACGGTCACGCACGCGACCCACACTCGGGATCCAGCGCGAGCGATGGCAGCTGCGAAGAGCAGTGCGACTGCGGGGGTGCTGATCGCCACGTAGTGGTCGTAGTACAAGGGGAGGACGAAGCCGACAGCGACCAACGTCAGTGGCGGCACCGTCAACCACCCGAGGGTGAGGACGCCAGCGGCACGCAGGTCGAGCGATCGCGTCGGCTGTTGGGCCGGCCTCACAACCGACGCGATGGTAAGGAGGAGTGCCAGCCCGATGAGGGCGCCCCAGCCACCGACACCAACGAGGGTGTCGGTTCCATCAAGGAACATGTAATAGGGCGTCGAGAGGGCTCGGCGAACCGTGAGGAGTTTGATCCAGCCGATCTGCCCCCGTTGCGAAATTGCGACGACCAGCACGGGTGCCGCCCCGATCAAGCCGCCACCCAGACTCAACAACAGCCGCGGAGGCGGCTTCTGCCATTCACGGCCCAGCATCCCCACCACCAGGAAGACTGGCAGGAGGAGGGCGTTGTAGATGAAGGTCGAGATCGCGAGTCCCCAACCCAGTCCGAAAAGCAGCCAGTCCCGACTCCGATCCTTGGTCAGAGCGCGGACCAACAGGAAGGCCGCAAGGGTGATGGCGAAGGCGGCGATGGCGTAGGAGCGCGCATGAGGTCCCATCCAGAGGGTCCGCGGAATCAGAACGTAGACCAGTCCGGCGGTCACGCCCGGGACAAGTCCCCACAGTTGTTGACCCATCCTGACGAGAAGCAGGGCCGTCAATGCAACCGCAAGTACTGATGGGAACCGGATGGCGAGGGGGCTGAAGCCGAACAACATCCCCCATGCTTTGACCGTTGCGTAGTAGACGCCGTGGACCGCATCGACGTGGCCCAGCATCGCCCACAAGGAGGGCCAGGAGCGTTGGCCCGAGGTCATGGTGACGAACTCGTCGTACCAAAGTCCCGGGATCCAAGCGCCGGCGCCGGTCACCACCAGCGCAACGACGGCCACTGTGACCGGCGCAAGACTGACCACAAGGCCCCGCCTACCCATGAGCCGACGCTAGCGCAGTTGACGTCAGCAACATGATCACGTCCACCTGGTATTGGAGGTGTTCAATCACCTCCATCGGGCGAGCAGCGCAGCTCGCGCCGCCGCACCGGAGGCGCCTTCGACGCGGTCGGCGGCGGTGAAAGGTGCGCATGCCGTTAGGGTAGGTGCGCCCCGCTTCGACAGGAGAACCCGATGGCCGAAACCACCCGCACGCGTGTCGCGATCATCTTCGGCGGGGTCAGCTCCGAACACGACGTGTCGTGCCTCACCGCGGGCGGCGTCACGCGGGCCATCGACACCGAGCGGTTCGAGGTCATCGGCGTCGGCATCACGCCGAGCGGTCGGTGGGTGCAGGTGCCCGTGGAGGAGATGGCGGCCATGCAGGTGGTCGAGGGGACGCTGCCGCGCCTGACCGAGGATCGTCCCGAAGCACTGTTGATGCGCCGTGACGGCGGGGGCCGCATCGCGACCATCGACGGTGACACCCTCGTCGACCAGCGCGACTTCGACGTCGCCTTCGCCCTGCTGCACGGCCCCTTCGGCGAGGACGGCACCATCCAGGGGCTGTTCGAGATGATGGGCATCCGCTACGTCGGGTCCGGTGTCGCGGCGTCGGCCAACGGCATGGACAAGGACCTGATGAAGACCGCCCTCGCAGGCGCCGGCCTCCCCGTCGCGCCCTGGGTGACCATCCACCGGCGCCAGTGGGGCGCCGAGCAGCGCCACTTCCTGCAGAAGATCGAAGCCGACCTCACCTTCCCCGTGTTCGTCAAGCCCGCGCGCGGCGGCTCCAGCCTCGGCATCACCCGCGCGGCCACCCCGGACGACCTCCCGCGCTGCATCGAGGAGGCCTTCGGCTACGACCCCAAGATCATCGTCGAGGAGGGCGTCATGAACGCCCGCGAGGTCGAGGTGGCCGTGCTCGACAACCTCGACGGCGCGCCCCGCGTATCGCTGGCCGGCGAGATCCGCATGCACACCCCCGACGCGTTCTACGACTTCGAGGCCAAGTACACCCCCGGCGAACAAGTGAGCCTGGACGTCCCCGCCGCCATCGACGGTCCGCTCCTGGCACGCCTCCAGCGCCTCGGCGCGCGCACGTTCCGCGCCATGGGGGCCGAGGGTCTCTCCCGCGTGGACATGTTCGTCACCCCCGACGAGGAGATCTTCGTCAACGAGCTCAACACCATGCCCGGGTTCACCTACATCTCGATGTACCCCCAGCTGTTCGAGGCGTCCGGCCTCAGCTATGCCGACCTGATCGCCGAGCTCGTCCGGCTCGCCCTGGAGCGTCCGACGGGCCTGCGCTGATGGCGGCGCGCACGATCGCCGACGAGGGCGAGTTCGGGCTCATCGCCGCCGTCACGTCCGGTTTGACGATGCCGGACGCCGTCACCGTCGGCCCCGGCGACGACTGCGCCGTCTTCGCACCTACGGGCCAGGTGGTCGTCTCGACCGATGCCCTGTACGAGGACGTCCACTTCCGGAAGGCCTGGTCCGGCCCCCACGACGTGGGCCGCAAGGCCGTCGGGTCCGCGCTCGCCGACGTCGAGGCGATGGGGGCGACGCCGCTGGGCGTGGTCGTCGCGCTGTCTGCGCCGCCGGAGACGCCGACCGACTGGGTGCTCGAGTTCACCAAGGGCGTCCGCGAGGAGTGCGAGCTGGCCGGCGCCGCCCTGGTCGGCGGTGACACGACGCGCGGGCCGGCCATAGGCGTGGTCGTCACCGTGTTCGGCGACCTGCAGGGCCGGACGCCGCTGCTGCGCTCGGGTGCCCGGCCGGGCGACGTGGTCGCCTACGTCGGACGCCTCGGCATGGCCGCGGCCGGGCTCGCGGTGCTGGGGCGCGGGTTCCGCTCGCCGGGAGCGGTGGTCCGGGCGCACCGCGTCCCGGAGGTGCCCTACGGGCAGGGACGCGTGGCGTCCCAGGCCGGGGCGACGTCGCTCATCGACTGCTCCGACGGGCCGCTGGCCGACCTCGGGCACGTGGCGCGGGCGTCCGGGGTCGCGATCGACCTCGACTCCGGCTCGCTCGACGTCGACGAGGCCCAGAAGACCGTCGCCGCGGCCATCGGCGGGGGAGACCCCCTGAACTACATCCTGACCGGCGGCGACGACCACGCCCTGCTGGGCACATTCGCTGGCTCCGACGTCCCCCAGGGCTGGACCGTCATCGGCCGCGTCCTGCCGCTCGGGCCGGACGCCGAGGCGTCCGTCACCGTCGATGGCAAGGTCTGGTCAGGCGATGCCGGGGGCTGGCGCCACTTCTGAGTCGCGGTCCGGCTCGAACCAGCGCTTCGAGTTGAGGATCCCCAGCCACAGCGCGGCAGCCAGCGCGATCAGCAGCGCCTCCACGGCCAGCACGTGGACGCCGGCCTGCAGCATGCCGACAGCGACGAGGTTGAACGAGCCGTGCAGCACCACGGCGGCAGCCCAGCCGGCCAGCTTTCGGCCGTGCACGATGCCGGCCAGCACCAGCAGGCTGCAGGCGATGTGCAGGGTGATGGCGGCCAGGCGTTCGACGCCGCCCAGCAGGAACATCCACGGGCTCGTGTCGACCAGAGCGCTGCGGAGTTGCTCGGCCGCCTCAGGTGGCAGCGACTGGGCGACGGCGTCCCATCCGCCGGCGTTGATGATGCCGGCGATCACCATGTTGTTCACGTTCGCCGTCCCCACCAGCAGCACCGCCTCGATGCCGCCGTGGCCCAGGCCGAACGAGACGCCGTCGATCCAGCGGTGGAGGGCCTTCATCAACCACAGCATGAGCAGAAGGCGTCCGGTCTCCTCGAACAGGCCTGCCAAGTAGCTCGCCCCCGGACCCGACAGCAGAATGCCTGACCACGGCTCGGGCAACTGCGGCACGACGAGGGTCATCAGCGGCAGGCGGGTGAGCACCTGCGCGATGACGAAGGCGAGGGCGCCAGCCCAGAACGAACGCCACACGTGCGGCCAGCGCTGGGAGCCCTCGGGGGTGCGCCGGGACCAGATCCACAGCATTCCGCCCAGCGGGACGGCCAGGCAGATGAACGTGGTGAGGGCCATGAAGGCCAGGGAAGCGGGGGAGACCATGCGACCATCTTAGTATGTATCGCAAGGTAGTAGGTAGGGCCAGCAAGATGCGAGGTCGCGGCGCGGATCATCCTGCCCGATCCCCAGCGGGCGCCGTTGACGTTGCCGGGGTTGGTGTAGTGAGTGGCAAGGTCGTCGTTCCACTGGACCTGGGCGACCGGCGACTGGTGGGCGTCCACGAAGGCGCTCGATGTTGAGGAGTTCGTCACCCGGGTACGGGTTCTTCATCGCGGTTCCTTCGGGAGTGGTCGTGTGCGGCGACCGCGCTGGGCCCATCGTTCTTCCGGGGGAGGGGGTGGGTCAAGGGGTTCGTGTGACGATCCGGCGGCGTGGTCGCTTGGGGAGCCACCGGGTGGGTTGTTAGGGTCGCCCCCATGGCGACCCGCGCGTCTTCCCCCACGCGGAGCCGATCGACCGCATCCTCGCGGTCGACGACTTCGCGTGGCGGAAGCAAGTCCAAGAACACACGTCGAACTCCCGCGAAGCAGTCCGGGGGTGGCTTCGGCGACGTCCTGGCCGCCATCGGGCGCGGCATCGTCGCGCTGTGGCGCGGGCTGGCCGGCCTGCTGGGCGGGTTGGTCCGCAGCATCGGCTCCGGTGTGCGCGACCTCGATCCCGAGCTACGCCGCGACGGCACCGGCCTGTTCCTGGTGATCATCGGCATCCTGACCGCCGCTGCCTTCTGGTTCCTGTTGCCGGGCGCGGTGGGCGACTGGCTGCGCGTCGTGTTCTCCACCGTCTTCGGCGCTGCCTCGGTCGCGCTGCCGCTGGCCGCGTTCGGCATGGCGTGGCGCACCCTGCGCGACCCCGCCGCCAACGGCCCCACCGGACGCCAGCCCGTCGGCTGGCTCATGTTCGCGCTCGGTGTGCTGGGGCTGGTCCACGTCGCCAAGGGCATCCCCAGCCCGAGCCGCCCCGAGGAGATGCGCGCCGCCGGCGGCGCCCTCGGCTTCATCCCGAGCTCGTTCCTCGCGGACCTGGTCACGGTGTGGGTCGCGGTCCCCGTGCTCGTCGTCATGGCGCTGTTCGGCGCGCTGGTCATCACCGGCATCCCGCTGTATGAGGTCGGCCCGCGCTTCACGGCCTGGCGTGACCAGTACCGACGCGAGGACGCCCCAGCCGACGACCTCCGGTACGGCGTCGACGAGGCCTACGACACCCCGCTCGTGCTCGACGAGGCCCCCAGCACCAAGCGCGGTCGCGGCAAGGGGGGCGAGTTCGTCGATTTCTACGCCGACGGGGCCGAGGATGCCCCTGCGGACGACGAGATCGACCCCTTCACCGGCGAGGTGTACGAGGAGGCCCCGCGCCAGCCCGTCACCGCCGGCAAGGCGCCGGGCGCGGTGGCGGACGCCGAGGGCATCGTCGTCGACGAGCCCAAGGACCTCCAGCCCCCGACCCACTCCAACGAGCCCCTGCGCGCCGAGCAGACAGTGCTGACCGGCGACATCCAGTACGTGCTCCCCGAGCACCAGGTCCTCAAGGCCGGCTCCGCGCCGAAGAGCCGCACCGAGGCGTCCGACGCCGTGGTGGGGCGCTTGGGCGAGGTGTTCCGCGACTTCGACATCGACGCGCAGGTCACCGGCTACACGCGCGGCCCGACGGTCACGCGCTACGAGGTCGAGCTCGGCACCGGCGTCAAGGTCGAGAAGGTCACCGCGCTCGGCAAGAACATCGCCTACGCGGTGGCGTCCGCCGACGTGCGCATCCTCAGCCCGATCCCGGGCAAGTCGGCGATCGGCGTCGAGATCCCGAACGTCGACAAGGAGATCGTGTCCCTGGGCGACGTGCTGCGCTCCAACCGCGCCCGCAACGACCACCACCCGATGACCGTCGGCCTGGGCAAGGACGTCGAGGGCGGCTACGTCGTGGCCAACATGGCCAAGATGCCGCACCTGCTCGTCGCCGGTGCGACGGGCTCGGGCAAGTCGAGCTTCGTGAACTCGATGATCACCTCGATCATGATGCGCGCCACCCCCGACGAGGTCCGCATGCTGCTGGTCGACCCCAAGCGCGTGGAGCTCACGAACTACGAGGGCATCCCGCACCTGGTCACGCCCATCATCACCAACCCCAAGAAGGCCGCCGAGGCCCTGCAGTGGGTCTGCCGCGAGATGGACACCCGTTACGACGACCTGGCCGCCTTCGGGTTCCGGCACGTCGACGACTTCAACAAGGCGGTGCGCGCGGGCCAGGTGAAGCTGCCCCCCGGGTCTGAGCGCGTGCTGGCGCCGTACCCGTACCTGCTGGTGATCGTCGACGAGCTCGCGGACCTGATGATGGTCGCGCCGCGCGACGTCGAGGACTCCATCGTCCGCATCACGCAGCTCGCTCGTGCCGCCGGTATCCACCTCGTGCTGGCGACGCAGCGGCCGTCGACCGACGTGGTCACGGGCCTGATCAAGGCGAACGTGCCCTCACGGCTGGCGTTCGCGACGTCGTCGATGACCGACTCGCGCGTCATCCTGGACCAGCCGGGTGCCGAGAAGCTCGTCGGCCAGGGCGACGGGCTGTTCCTGCCGATGGGGGCGTCCAAGCCCGTGCGCGTGCAGGGTGCGTGGGTGACCGAGGGGGAGATCCGCGAGGTCGTCAAGCACGTCACCGAGCAGCTCGCCCCGCAGTACCGCGAGGACGTCGCCGTGCCCCAGGAGTCGACGAAGGTCGCCGAAGACATCGGCGACGACCTCGAGCTGGTCCTGGAGGCCGCGCAACTGGTCGTGAACCTGCAGCTCGGCTCGACGTCGATGCTGCAGCGCAAGCTGCGCGTCGGGTTCGCCAAGGCCGGACGCCTCATGGACATCCTGGAGACCCGCGGCATCGTGGGCCCCTCGGAGGGGTCGAAGCCCCGCGAGGTGCTCGTGAAGCCCGACGACCTCGACGAGGTGCTCGTCAACCTCGCGGAGGGCTGATGCGCACCGTCCTGGTCACCGGCGGCACGCGCGGCATCGGCCGCGAGGTCGTCCGCCAGCTGTGCGAGTCCTGGCGGGTCGTCGTGGGTGGGACGTCCGAGTCAGCCGTCGCCGAGGTCGTCGACGACTGCCCGGACGCCGTGGGTTTCGTCTGCGACCTGACCGACGAGGACGCCGTGGCCGCGGCCGTCGCCTCGCTCGACGACGTGGACGCCGTGGTGCACTCGGCGGGCGTGGTCGGGTACGGCTCGGTCGAGGACACGACGCGGGCCGACTGGCGCCACGTGATGGAGGTCAACGTGGTCGCGGTGGCGGACCTCACCCGGCTGTTGCTGCCCAAGCTGCGCGCCGCGCGGGGCACGGTCGTGGTCATCAACTCCGGGTCGGGCTTCAACGCAAGCCCCAACACGGCCGTGTACGCGGCGTCCAAATTCGCGGTGCGGGCCTGGGCGGACGCCCTGCGCGCCGAGGAACGCGGGATGGTGCGGGTCTCCTCCGTCCACCCGGGACGCGTCGACACCGACATGCAGCGGGAACTCCAGGCCGCCGAGGGCCGCGACTACGACCCCTCGATCGCCCTGGAGGTGACCTCGGTCGCCAAGGCCGTCGTCTTCGCCCTGGCGGCCGACCCCGACGCGGTGGTGGAGTCCATCAGCGTCCGCCCCTCCGGCCGCCGCTGAGCGCCGAGAGCCCCGCTCTTCTGCGCCGAGAGCCCCGGTGTTGCGTGCCGAGAGCCCCGCTCTTCTGTGCCGAGAGCCCCGGTGTTGCGCGCCGAGAGCCCCGCTCTTCTGTGCCGAGAGCCCCGGTCTTCTGTGCCGAGAGCCCCGGTGTCGCGCGCCGAGAGCCCCGGCTTCTTCTGCCGACAGCTCCGTTGTGGCGTCCGGCCCTGCTCCCTTAACGTGACGCGCATGCCCAAGACGACCGCTCAGTTCACGATCGACCTCACCCCCGGCGAGCCCCTCTACGAGGGCACTGGACGTTTCGACTTCATCAAGACCTGGACGGGCGGGCTGGAAGGCACTTCCACCGGGACGATGCTCTCCGCCGGTGACCAGGCTGCGGGAATGGCCGGCTACGTCGCGATCGAGGTCTTCGCGGGCACCCTCGACGGGCGCGAGGGGACCTTCGCCCTCCAGCAATTCGGGACGATGGACGCCGACGGCATGGCTCTCCAGTACGTGGTCGTCCCCGGCTCCGGGACGGGTGAGCTGGATGGCCTCCGTGGGACCGTGCAGCTCGACGTGGTCGACGGCGTCCACCACGTGGTCGTCGAGCACAACTGACGTCAGGGCAGGGGCCCTGGGCGCACAAACCCGGGGCTTTGGGCGCACAAACCCGGGACTCTCGACGCACAAACCCGGGGCTGTCGGCACACAAACCCGGGGCTCTCGGCAGACAACACCGGGGCTGTCGGCGGAGGCCTAGGCTGGTCGCATGAGCAAGCAGCGTCGGATCGGTCAGTTCTCCGTCTCCGGGATCGGGTTGGGCGGGATGCCCTTCTCCCTCGGCGGCGACCGCCTCACACACCACGAGCAGGGGATCGCGACCGTTCATGCCGCGCTGGACGCCGGCATCACCCTCATCGACACCGCCGACATCTACGCCCCCGCGTGGGACCAGATGGGCCACAACGAACGCATCGTGGCCGAGGGCATCCGCACCTGGACCGGCGACGCGAGCAACGTCGTCGTCGCCACCAAGGGCGGCATCACCCGCCATGAGGGCAACACGTGGGGCCGCGACTCGTCCCCCGACTACCTGCGCGCGGCCGCCCACCGCTCCCGCGATCGCTTGGGCGTCGAACGCATCGACCTCTACTACCTGCACCGCCCCGACCGCACGCGCCTGTACGCCGACGCCATCGAGGTGCTGGCCGGTCTCAGGGCCGACGGTGTGATCTCCGAGATCGGCATCTCGAACGCCAACGTCGAGGAGGTCCGGATCGCCCTCGACGTCCTCGGCGAGGGAGGGCTTGCGGCCGTCCAGAACGAGTTCTCGCCGAAGTTCAACCACACCTCCTACCCCGAGCTGCTCTTCTGCGGCGAGCGCGGCATCGCGTTCGTGCCCTGGTCGCCCCTGGGCGGTGTCGGCGGCGGACACGATGTGGGTGACCGCTTCCCGGTGCTGGCCGAGGTGGCGGACGCCCACGGCGTCAGTCCGCAGGTGGTCACGCTCGCCTGGGAGCTCTCGCTCGGCGACCATGTCGTCCCGATCCCCGGCGCGAGTCGGCCGGCGTCCATCACCGACTCCGCCAAAGCACTCGACCTCGAGCTCACCCCCGAGGAGTTGGAGCGCATCAGCGCCACGCTCCTGCAGCGCTGAAGTTCGAACGGGGCTCTCGGCGCGCAACACCGGGGCTCTCGGCGCGCAACACCGGGGCTCTCGGCGCACAACGCCGGGGCTCTCGGCGGATGCGGATAGCCTGAGGCGGTGACTTCCACCCGTGTGCACATCGTCTCGCTCGGCTGTGCCCGCAACGACGTCGACTCAGACGAGCTCGCCGGACGCCTCGAGGCCGGGGGGTTCTCCCTGGTCGATGAGCCGGACGATGCCGAGGCGATCGTGGTCAACACGTGCGGGTTCATCGAGTCCGCCAAGAAGGACTCCATCGACACCCTGCTCGCGGCGTCCGACCTCAAGGGCAAGGGCACGACCCAGAGGGTCGTCGCCGTGGGGTGCATGGCCGAGCGCTACGGCCGCGAGCTGGCGGACGCCCTCCCCGAGGCCGACGCGGTGCTCGGCTTCGACGACTACGCCGACATCGACTCCAAGCTGCGCCTGATCATGGCCGGTGGGCACCTCGAGGCCCACACTCCGTCCGACCGCCGCCGTCTCCTCCCCGTCGCCCCCGCCAAGCGTCAGGCGGCGGCGTCCGACATCGTCATCCCCGGCCGCGCGCCGATCCGGCGCCGCAGCAAGGGTGCCCCGAGCGCGCCGGTGAAGATCGCGTCCGGTTGTGATCGCCGCTGCGCGTTCTGCGCCATCCCGAGCTTCCGCGGCTCGTTCGTGTCGCGTCCGATCGACGACATCGTCGAGGAGGTCACCTGGCTGGCCGACCACGGCGTCCGCGAGGCGTTCCTGGTCAGCGAGAACACCTCCTCCTACGGCAAGGACCTCGGCGAACTCGGCGCGCTGGAGACCCTCCTGCGCCGCCTGGACGCCATCGAGAACCTCGACTGGATCCGCGTCAGCTACCTCCAGCCCGCCGAGATCCGGCCGGGCCTCATCGAGACCATGGCCTCGGTCGAGAAGGTCGTGCCCTACTTCGACCTGAGCTTCCAGCACGCCGCCCCCGGTGTCCTGCGCCGCATGCGCCGCTTCGGCGACCCCGACAGCTTCCTCGGCCTGCTCGACCGCGTCAGGACGCTCGAGCCGGACGCCGGCGTCCGCAGCAACGTGATCGTCGGCTTCCCCGGCGAGACGGACGCCGACGTCGAGACGCTCATCGACTTCGTCGCCGAGGCACGGCTGGACGCCCTCGGCGTGTTCGCGTACTCGGACGAGGAGGGCACCGAGGGCGCCAACCTCGACGGCCACCTCGACCAGGACGTCATCGACGAGCGCTACGAGCGCGTCAGCGAGCTGGCCACCGAACTGGTCGACCAGCGCGCCCTCGAGCGGGTGGGGCAGCGTGTCCGGGTGCTCATCGAGTCCCACGACGGCGACACCGCGGTGGGGCGCGCCGAGCATCAGGGGCCCGAGGTCGACGGCACGACCAGCTTCGCCACCGGCGCGCACCTCCGGGTCGGCGACCTCGCCTGGGGTAGGGTCGCGTCCACCGACGGGGTCGACCTGATCGCGCGCGAGGAGGGGGCCGCATGACGCAGGAGACGACGCAGGGCAAGCCGAGCAACTGGAACGTTCCCAACGTCCTGACGGCGGTCCGCATGGTGCTGGTGCCGGTCTTCGCATGGGTGCTGCTGGCACACCCGGACGACCCGACGATGCGCTGGGTCGCCACCGCGATCTTCGTCATCGCCATCGCGACGGACGCCCTCGACGGCAACATTGCCCGCAAGTACAACCTCGTCACGAACTTCGGCAAGCTGTGGGACCCGATCGCCGACAAGGCGCTCACCGGCATGGCCTTCGTCGGCCTGTCGATCCTGGGCGAGCTGGGTTGGTGGATCACGATCATCATCCTCGTCCGCGAGTGGGGCATCACGATCCTGCGCTGGGCGATCATGAAGTACGGCGTCATGGCCGCCAACCGCGGCGGCAAGCTCAAGACGGTGATGCAGTCGATCGCCCTGATCATGTTCCTGCCGGGCCTGCAGTTCATGCCGGCCCCGTGGGGCTGGGTGGCGTGGGCCGCCATGATCCTCTGCTTCGCCCTCACCGTCCTCACCGGTCTCGACTACCTGCGCGAGGCCCACAAGATGCGGACGGCCTACCTGGCCGAACACCCGGAGGAGGTCCGATGAACGAGCTCGCCGCGAAGGTCATCACCACCCTGCGGGACCGGACCCTGACGCTGGCCGTCGCCGAGTCCGTGACCGGCGGGCTCATCGGCGCCACGCTGACGACCGTGCCGGGGGCGTCCATGGTCTACCTCGGCGGCGTGGTCTCCTACGCCACGCGCCTGAAGACCGACCTGCTGGGCGTGACCCGCGAGACCATCGCCAACCACACCGTGGTCAGCGAGGAGGTCGCGATCGGGATGGCCGTCGGCCTCCAGCGCCGGACGGACGCCGACTGGGTCGTCGCCGTCACCGGCGTGGCGGGCCCCGACCCGCAGGAGGGCCACGACGCCGGCGAGGTGTGGATCTGCGTGCTGGGCCCGCGCATCCCGTCGCTCCCGCAGTTCCAGCAGGTGGAGCGGTTCGACTTCTCCGGCGACCGCGACGAGATCCGCGAACAGACCGTGGACGCGGCGTGCCGGATGCTTCTGCGCGTGGTCTCGCCCGTGTAGGTTGAGGGGAACAAATCCTCCGCGCGGCAGCGTTGGGGAGGTGCACGTTTCCAAGGGGGTGTGGCACATGGCAGTCGTGTTGATGCGCGAGATGGTGGGGGAGACCCTGCGCGAGCTCCGCGTGGGTTCGAGCAAGACGCTGCGTGAGGTGTCCGGCGCTGCCCGCGTGAGCCTGGGCTACCTCTCCGAGGTCGAGCGTGGCCACAAGGAAGCCTCTTCCGAGCTGCTCAACGCCATCTGCGGCGCGCTGGGTGTCGAGCTGTCCGAGGTGTTGCGGCTCACCAGCGCCCGCGTCGAGGCGCACGAGAACGTCACCCTGCTCCCGGTGCGGACGCCCCGGGCCGCGGTCGCCTGACCGGTGCGCGAGCAGGAACTCTGGCGGCGCATCAACGCCCACATCGGCCCCGCGCTGGCGTCGGCCTGGACCCACGACGTCGTCCTGTCCGATTTGGGCAACCGCAGCGTCCGTGAGGCCCTGGACGCCGGCGTCCCGGCCCAGCACGTCTGGCGCGCCGTGTGGTCCTACTTGGAGCTCCCTGCCTCCGAGCGCTGATCCGCCGAGAGCCCCGGTTCCGTCCGCCGAGAGCCCCGGCTTCTTCCGCCGACAGCCCCGGTTTCTTCCGCCGACAGCCCCGACGACACGCGGGGCGTGTCGCCGTGACACTTCGAACACCTGTTCGGTAAAGTTCACAGCGCCGTGAAGGTTGCGGGTCGGTTGTCCACAGGTCGCGAAAGTGCGTGACAGATTGTCGGACCCGATGCCTAACGTGATCGGTGACGGGAATCGCACCGGTTCCCACCACGTGAAACCACACGGCACCAGGCGTTCGAGAAGGAGTTCCACCATGGCGGTTGCAGATCGCGAGAAGGCGCTGGAGGCGGCGCTCGCCCAGATCGAGAAGGCCCACGGCAAGGGGTCGGTCATGCGGCTGGGCGAGGAGACGCGCCTGCCCATCGAGGTCATCCCCACCGGCTCGATCGCGCTCGACGTGGCGCTCGGCATCGGGGGCCTGCCCCGCGGCCGCGTCGTCGAGATCTACGGTCCCGAGTCCTCGGGCAAGACGACGGTCGCGCTGCACGCGATCGCCAACGCCCAAGCTGCCGGCGGCATCTGCGCGTTCATCGACGCCGAGCACGCGCTCGACCCCGACTACGCCGCCAAGCTCGGAGTGAACACCGACGCCCTGCTGGTGTCGCAGCCCGACAACGGCGAGCAGGCGCTCGAGATCGCCGACATGCTGGTCCGGTCGGGTGCACTGGCCCTCATCGTCATCGACTCCGTCGCCGCGCTCACCCCGCGAGCCGAGATCGAGGGCGAGATGGGCGACAGCCACGTCGGCCTGCAGGCACGCCTCATGAGCCAGGCGCTCCGCAAGATGACCGGCGCGCTCTCGGGCTCCGGCACCACGGCCATCTTCATCAACCAGCTGCGCGAGAAGATCGGCGTCATGTTCGGTTCGCCCGAGACCACGACGGGTGGCCGCGCGCTCAAGTTCTACTCGTCGGTCCGCCTCGACGTGCGCCGCATCGAGACGCTGAAGGACGGCACGGACGCCGTGGGCAACCGCACCCGCGTCAAGGTGGTCAAGAACAAGGTGGCCCCGCCCTTCAAGCAGGCCGAGTTCGACATCGTCTACGGCGCGGGCATCAGCCGCGAGGGCAGCCTCATCGACCTCGGCGTCGAGCACGGCATCATCCGCAAGGCGGGCGCCTGGTTCACCTACGAGGGCGACCAGCTCGGGCAGGGCAAGGAGAACGCCCGCAACTATCTCCGCAACAATCCGGAGGTCGCCAACGAGATCGAGACCCGCATCAAGAACAAGCTCGGTATCGGCGTGAAGCCGGGCGATCCCCAGCCCGGCGGTCAGGCGGGCGTGCCGGAGGAGATCGACCCGGTCACCGGTGAGGTCAAGTTCTGACCGGGTACGGATCCTCGGGGTCGCGGCGCAGGCCGCGGCCCCGACCCGGTCGTGAGGAGCCGGACGACCGCGTCGAGGAGCTCTCCCCGGCCGACCACGAGGCCGTCGCGCGCGAGATCGCGCTGCGGCTGCTTGAGTTGCGCGCCCGCTCCCGCGCAGAGCTCGCCCAGGCGATGGCGAAGAAGGCCGTCCCCGGAGCGATCATCGAGGCGGTGCTCGATCGGTTCGAGGAGGCGGGCCTCGTCGACGACGCCCAGTTCGCCGGCCTGTGGGTCGAGGGGCAGCAGCGCCGCATGAAGTCGACCCGCGCACTCAAGCAGGAGCTGCGGCTCAAGGGTGTGGACGCCGAGGTCGTCGACGAGGCGCTGGCCGAGACGGCCGACGACGCCGACTACCAGGCCGCGAGTGCGCTGGCCCGGAAGAAGGTCAGGACGATGAGCGCGCTAGAGCCCCACGTCCGGTACCGACGCCTCGCCGGCGCCCTGGCCCGCCGAGGTTTTGCCCCCGGGCTGTGCCACCGGGTGGTGTCGGAGGTCACCGAGGGCGTGGACGATGAAGGCGACCGAGAACGTCCCTGACGCCGCCGCCTGGTCGACCTCGCCAGCGATCTCGAAGCAGTCGACGGGTCGTGGCTGGAGGCGCAGCTGCGCGGTCGGTGAGGCCCCTTGCCGATTGTCGGAGCCTGCGTTTAGGCTCGGCGGACCACCCCCTGACGGGGCCACCTTCGTAGGAGCTTGCCGATGCGCACACCGTCGACCCCGATTGCAGGGCGCCTGCTGTCCCTCGTCGTCAGCCTGGCCCTCGCCCTCACCGGAGCCATCGGGCTGGGCGCCGTCGTGGCACCCACGGCTTCCGGCGCCACGACGTCGGTCACGCTGGTCGGCAGCCTGCAGTCCGAGCTGGGGTGCGCCGAGGACTGGGCGCCGGCGTGTACCGCAACGAACCTCTCCGACGCGGACGGCGACGGTGTCTGGACCGGGGACTTCACCGTCCCGGCCGGCACCTGGGAGTTCAAGGTCGCCCTCAACGGCACGTGGGACGAGGCCTACGGGGACGAGGGGGGCAACTACCCGCTGAGCCTGGCCGCGGCGACCGAGCTGACCTTCTCCTTCGACGACGCCACCGACAAGATCTCGCTCGCGGCACCCGGCCTCCCGGGCGGCTACGACGCGGCGACGGACGCCGACCTGGTCTCGGCCCCCGTCCGCGAACTGGGCGAGGGCGAGAGCTTCTACTTCGTCCTGACCGACCGGTTCGACAACGGCGACCCCGCGAACGACGACGGCGGACTGACCGGAGACCGGATGACGACCGGCTTCGACCCGACCGACAAAGGCTTCTACCACGGGGGCGACATCGCGGGCCTGAAGCGGCAGCTGGACTACATCGAGGGCCTGGGCTCCACCGCGATCTGGCTGACCCCGTCGTTCAAGAACAACCCGGTGCAGGGCACCGGCGCGGACGCGTCCGCCGGCTACCACGGCTACTGGGTGACCGACTTCACCCAGATCGACCCGCACCTGGGCACGAACGCCGAGCTGAAGGACCTCATCGCCGCCGCGCACGACCGCGGCATCAAGGTCTACTTCGACATCATCGCCAACCACACCGCCGACCTGATCGATTACGCCGAGAAGGAGTACACGTACATCGACACGGCGACCAGCCCGTACAAGGACGTGGACGGCAACATCGTCAACGTCTCCGAGCTGGCCGGGCAGGCCGACTTCCCCGACTTCCACCCCGACACCCGCTCGTTCCCGCGCACGCCCGTCCGCAGCGCCGAGAACACGGTGATGGTGCCCGAGGTGCTGAACGACGTGACCCTCTACCACAACCGCGGGGATTCAACCTGGAGCGGCGAATCGGTCACGTTCGGCGACTTCGTGGGCCTGGACGACCTGATGACCGAGGATCCGGTCGTCGTCGACACGATGATCGAGATCTACAAGACCTGGGTCGACCTGGGCATCGACGGCTACCGCATCGACACCGCCAAGCACGTCAACTTCGAGTTCTGGCAGGAGTTCACCACCGCGGTGAACGCGCACGCGGTGGCCGCCGGGAACCCGGACTTCTTCATGTTCGGAGAGGTCTACGACGCCGACGCGCGCCTGCTGTCGCCCTACGTCCGCGACACCGAAATGACCAGCGTCCTCGACTTCGCCTTCCAGTCCTCGGCGCTCACCTATGCCAAGGGCCTGCGCGCGGACGGGCTCACCAAGCTCTTCGCGGCCGACGACTACTACACGACCGACCACTCGTCGGCGTCCGCTCTGCCGACGTTCCTCGGCAACCACGACATGGGCCGCGTCGGCCGCCTGCTCCAGGGAGCGGGCTCCGAGTTGGAGCGCTCCGAGATCGCGCACTCCCTCATGTACCTCACCCGCGGCCAGCCGGTCGTCTACTACGGCGACGAGCAGGGCTTCGTGGGTGACGGCAATGACAAGGACGCCCGCGAGGACATGATGGCCTCGCAGACCGCGTCCTACCTCGACAACGTCCTCCTCGACGGTTCCGCCTACGGCGCCGGGTCGCACTTCGACACCGACGCCCCGCTGTACCGGCACATCGCCGCCCTGGCCGCCCTGCGTGACGGCAACAAGGCGCTCGACACCGGCGCCCAGGTCGAGCTGTACGCGGCCGACGGCCCGGGCGTCTATGCCTTCGCGCGCGTCGACCGCACCGAGAAGGTCGAGTACGTGGTGGCGATCAACAACACCGACGCGGCGGCCGAGGCGTCCTTCGCGACCCTCACCCCGGGGGCCACCTACGCGCCCGTGTTCGGCGGCGCGGCCTCGACCACGGCGGCCGCCGACGGCACCGTGTCCCTCACCGTGCCCGCGCTGTCCGCGGTCGTCCTGAAGGCCGACCGTCCGGTCGCGGACGCCGGCGACGCCCAGGCGATCGCGCTGGCGGCCGGCGCCATGGACGACAAGGGCCTGGTCCCGGTCACCGCCGACATCGCTGACGACCGCTGGGCCGAGACGTCCTTCGCCCACCGCGCCGTCGGCGCGGCCGACTACGTCGCGCTCGGCACCGCCGAGGACGACACCCCGCGCGTGTTCGCCGACTTCGGCGACCTCCCTCGCGGCACCGCCGTCGAGTTGCGCGCGGTCTCCGTGGACGCGGACGGCTCAGCGGTCGCCACCTCCACCCTGTACGTGGTCGGCACCGACCTCGCCGGCTTCGCGCCCGAGCCGGAGCCCGAGCCGGCCCCCACCTCCGGCCGCACCGACCTGATGGTCACCATCCCCGGCGACCTCAACAGCGAGCTGGGTTGCCCCAATGACTGGCAGCCCGACTGCACGGCCATCCAGTTGGTCCACCGCGGCAACGGCGTGTACTCGAACACCTTCACCGTCCCGGCCGGCACCTGGCAGTACAAGATTGCCATCGGCGGCAGTTGGGACGAGAACTACGGCACGGGCGGCGTCCCCGGTGGTGACAACGCCACGGTCACCCTTGAGCAGGACCAGGCGGTGACGTTCGTCTACGACGACGCCACCAAGTGGTTCACCTCCAGCGCCCAGGGCCCGCTGGTCACCCTGCCCGGCTCGTTCCAGGACGAGGTCGGCTGCCCGGGGGACTGGCAGCCCGACTGCGTGGTCACCTCCCTGCAGGACCCCGACGGGGACGGCACCTACACCTGGACGACGTCGGCGATCCCGGCCGGCTCCTACGAGGTCAAGGTCGCGCACAACCTGGGCTGGGACGAGAACTACGGCGTGGGGGGCGCGCCCGGCGGCGCGAACTACGCGTTCTCCTCGCCGGGCGGCAAGCCGATCACCTTCACCTATGACATCGCGACGCACATCCTGACCGTCGAGGTCACCGACCCGGCGTTGCCTGGCGCCGGCCAGTTCCTCGGGCACTGGATCGACGCGAACACCGTGGCGTGGCCGGCCAACCTCGCGCCCGACCCGGCCGACACCATGTGGCAGCTCTGGGGCGACGCGGACGGCGGCCTCGTCCTGGCCGACGGCAAGGTGACGGGCGGGACCAGCGAGCCGGCAACCCTGCTCGGCACCCTGGCCTACGATCCGACGGGCCTCACGGCGGCCCAGCTGGAGAATCGCAAGCACCTGTCCGGCTTCCTCGCGCTGAGGCTGAGCCTCGCCGACGGCGTGACGATCGGGGACGTGCTCACCGGCCAGGTGATGGTCCTGCAGGCCGCCAAGGCCGGAACGCCGCAGGTGTTCACCGGGCTGCAGATCCCGGGGGTCCTCGACGACCTCTACGCCGAGTCGGCCCGGCAGGCCGACCTTGGGGTGACGTTCGACGGTGACGTCCCGACCCTGCGCGTGTGGGCCCCGACGGCCCGCACCGTGGCGCTCGAGCTGTTCGACGGCCTCGACGCCTCGACCACCCCCACCACCGTCCCGATGACGCGCGCCGCCGATGGCACCTGGAGCGTCACCGGCACGGCCGGGTGGGAGAACCGCGCCTACCGCTACGCCGTCGAGGTCTACGCACCATCCACCGGGGAGGTGGTGACGAACAGCGTCACCGATCCCTACTCGGTCGGCCTGACCCTGAATTCCACGGCGTCCGTCGTGCTCGACCTGAGCGACCCGGCCTGGGCGCCGGCCCTCTGGAAGGACACCGAGTCCCCGCAGATCGACCAGTTCGTCGACCGGACGATCTACGAGCTGCACATCCGCGACTTCTCCGTTTCGGACGAGACCGTCCCGGAGAACCTGCGCGGCACGTACGCCGCCTTCGCCCTCGAGGGTACGGACGGCATCACCCGGCTGGGTGAGCTCGCCGACGCCGGCATGAACACGGTCCACCTGCTGCCGAGCTTCGACATCGCCACGATCGAGGAGGACCGGGCCGCCCAGGCGGTGCCGGCCATCCCGACCGACGCGGCGCCGGACTCCGAGTCGCAGCAGGCGGCCGTGACCGCCGTGGCGGACGCCGACGGCTTCAACTGGGGCTACGACCCGTTCCACTTCAACGCGCCGGAGGGCTCCTACGCCTCGGCCGGCAACCAGGACGGCGGGGCCCGCACGGCCGAGTTCCGTTCCATGGTGGGCGGACTGCACCGGACCGGTTACCAGGTGGTGCTGGACGAGGTCTTCAACCACACCGCCCAGTCCGGGCAGGGTGACAAGTCGGTGCTCGACCAGGTCGTGCCCGGCTACTACCACCGCCTGTCGCTGGCCGGCTCGGTCGAGACCTCGACGTGCTGCCAGAACGTGGCCACCGAACACGAGATGGCCGAGCAGCTCATGGTCGACTCCGTCGTGACGTGGGCCCGGGACTACCGCGTCGACGGCTTCCGGTTCGACCTGATGGGCCACCACTCGTTCGACAACATGGTGACCGTGCGCGCCGCCCTCGACGAGCTCACGCTGGCCGACGACGGGGTGGACGGCAAGACCATCTACCTCTACGGCGAGGGGTGGAACTTCGGCGAGGTGGCCGACAACGCCCGGTTCACCCAGGCGACGCAGGGCCAGCTGGACGGCACCCACATCGGCGCGTTCAACGACCGCCTCCGGGACGCCGTGCACGGCGGCGGGCCATTCGACGAGAACAAGTCCGAGTTCCAGGGGTTCGGCACCGGGCTGTACACCGACCCGAACGGCGTCTCGACGGCCTCGCCCGAGCAGCAGCTCGCCGACCTGCGCCACGACCAGGACCTGATCCGGCTGGGTATGGCCGGCAACCTCGCCGACTACGCCTTCGAGACGTCCGCGGGCGAGCTCCAGACGGGCGCGCAGCTTGACTACAACGGGTCCCCGGCCGGTTACGCCACCGAGCCCGACGAGTCGGTCAACTACGTGGACGCCCACGACAACGAGACGCTGTACGACCTGGGCGTGTGGAAGCTGCCGATGGACACGCCGATGGCCGACCGCGTCCGGATGAACACCGTCTCGCTCGGCACCGTCGCGCTGGGCCAGTCGCCGGCGTTCTGGCACGCGGGCACCGACCTGCTGCGCAGCAAGTCGTTGGACCGCAACTCCTACAACTCCGGTGACTGGTTCAACACCCTGGACTGGTCGATGCAGTCGAACAACTTCGGCGTGGGCCTGCCCCCCGAGCCGGACAACGGCGGCAAGTGGGCGGCCATGCGCCCGCTACTGGCGAACCCGGCCCTGAGGCCGACCCCGGCCGACATCGCCGCGTCGCACGACCAGGCGCTCGAGCTCCTGCAGTTGCGGGCGAGCAACCCGCTGCTGACGCTCGGCTCGGCCGCTCTGATCAAGGAGCGCGTGACGTTCCCCAACGCGGGCGCCGACCAGACCGCCGGCCTCATCGTGATGCACATCGCCGACCCGGCCGGAGGGGTCGACCTCGACCCGGCGTCCGACAGCGTGTTGGTCGCGCTGAATGCCTCCCCCGATGAGATCACCGAGAAGATGGACGGCCTGGCCGGCGTGGAGTACACCCTCGACCCGGTGCTGGTCGACGGCGTGCGCGACGACCCCGTCCTCGCCTCGACGAGGTGGGACGCCGTCACGGGCACCCTGACCATCCCGGCTCGGTCGGTGGTCGTGCTGGACGAGGTGGCCACGCAGCTCACGACCGTGACGCCGCAGGCGCCGACCTTCAGCGACGTCAACGGGTGGAAGCACGACCGTGTGGTCATCCCAGCCGTCGAGGGCGTGGAGTACCTGGTCGACGGCCAGGTCGTCGCCGCGGGCTCGCACCCGGTCGCGAAGGGCGCCAAGGTCACCGTCGATGCCCGGCCACTGGAGGGTTACGCACTCGCCGACGGGGCGCAGGCCTCGTGGACGTACGCGTTCGGCAACACCGCGGCGTGGAAGAAGGTGCCCCGCTAGCGGCATGACGGTCCAGGAGCCAGGTCGCGCCAGCCGAGCGAGCGTCGTCACGGTGCTCGCCACCTACGCCGCCGCGCTGGTGCTCGGCGGCCTGTTCGGGGCGATCGGGTCGGTGATCCCGTGCTCGGGCTTCCTCTGTTCGATCGGCAACGCCGTCCTCGGTGCTGGCGTGGGCGTGCTGGCGTCGGCGCTCATCGCTGCCGTAGTCGCCCGCCGTCACGGCGTTCGCTGGTGGTACACACCCATCGCCTACGGCCTCCCGGTGCTGGCTGTCGCCGGCCTGTCGTGGCTCGACGGTGTGACCGGCGATGGCCTCGGGACGGCGCTGTGGGTCCTGGGGATCGGTGCGCCGGTGCTGGCGCTGGCCGCGGCCGCGCCGATGCGGGTCTGGGTGCGGGTGCTGCTGGTGGTCCTCCTCGCCGTCGCCGTGGTGGTCGTGCCGGTGCTCAACGAGGCGGCCGACGCCCGCGATCGTGACCGACAGCGTCGCACCGTCGTCGCCACGTGGCGCAACCTCGACGTGCCGGTCTACGCGCCCGTCGGTCGGGCCGACATCACCGTGAACGCGCTGGGGTTCTCGACCCGGCTGGGCGCCGTACAGGAGGCCTGGTACGACATGGCCCAACCCGGGCTGGCCGGCGAGGCGCGGGTGTTGCTGGAGACCGGACCCGGCGCCACGTCCCGGTGCGACGGGGCCCACGCACCCCACAACCTCGGCGAGGGAGTCGTGGTGCTGGGAGACCCAGCTGACCCGACCACCATCTGCCGCTCGATGGGGGGCGCGAAGCTCACCCTGTGGCAGGACGGATCCCAGGGCGACTGGACCGGGGCGCGCCTGATCGGCCTGGCCCGCGACCTCGAGGCCACCGACACCCAGTGGCTCGAGCAGCACCTGCGGGGTCGCTGAATGGGCGACCGCACCCCGCTGACGTAGACTCAACCCTCGCCATGACTACGCACGCCGCACCACGCACCTACCAGGTCATCACCTACGGGTGCCAGATGAACGTCCACGACTCCGAGCGCATCTCCGGGTTGCTCGAGGAGGCGGGGCACGTCCGCGCCCCCGAGGGGCAGCGCGGTGACATCATCGTGTTCAACACGTGCGCGGTCCGCGAGAACGCCGACAACCGCCTCTACGGCAACCTCGGCCACCTCGCGCCGGAGAAGGCCAAGAACCCGAACATGCAGATCGCCGTCGGCGGCTGCATGGCCCAGAAGGACCGCGACACGGTCGTCAGGAAGGCCCCGTGGGTCGACGTGGTGTTCGGCACCCACAACATCGGCTCGCTGCCGGTCCTGCTCGAGCGAGCGCGCGTCGAGGAGGCGTCCCAGGTCGAGATCGAGGAGGCGCTCACCCGTTTCCCGTCCACCCTGCCGACCCGCCGCGAGTCGCCGTACGCCGCGTGGGTCTCGATCTCGGTGGGCTGCAACAACACGTGCACGTTCTGCATCGTCCCCGCCTTGCGCGGCAAGGAGCAGGACCGCCGCCCCGGCGACATCCTCGCCGAGGTGCGCGCACTGGTCGACCAGGGCGTCCAGGAGATCACCCTGCTGGGCCAGAACGTGAACAGCTACGGCGTCGAGTTCGGCGACCGGCTCGCGTTCGGCAAGCTGCTGCGCGCCTGCGGCGAGGTCGACGGGCTGGAGCGCGTCCGCTTCACCAGCCCCCACCCGGCTGCCTTCACCGACGACGTCATCGCCGCCATGGCCGAGACGCACAACGTCATGCCGAGCCTGCACATGCCGCTGCAGTCGGGGTCGGACGCCGTCCTGCGGGCCATGCGCCGCTCCTACCGGAGCGAGAAGTTCCTCGGCATCCTCGACCGCGTGCGCGCAGCCATGCCCGAGGCCGCCATCACCACCGACATCATCGTCGGCTTCCCCGGCGAGACCGAGGAGGACTTCCAGGGCACCTTGGACGTCGTCCGCGCCTCGCGCTTCAGCGCCGCCTTCACCTTCCAGTACTCCATCCGTCCGGGGACGCCGGCAGCGACCATGCCGAACCAAGTCCCCAAGTCCGTCGTGCAGGAACGGTACGAGCGCCTCGTTGACCTCGTGGGCGAGGTTGCCTGGGAGGAGAACAAGCGCTTCGTCGGCGAACAGGTCGAGGTGATGTTCGCCACCGGCGAGGGCCGCAAGGACGACGCGACCCACCGCGTGTCGGGGCGAGCCCGGGACAACCGGCTCGTGCACGTCGCCATCCCCGACGGGGTCGAGCGGCCGCGACCGGGCGATCTGGCCGACGTCGAGATCACCTACGCCGCGCCACACCACCTCAACGCCGACGCGGGCCTGAGCAACGTGCGCCCCACGCGTGGCGGCGACGCCTGGCAGCGCTGGAACGACGAGCCCGAGGCGCGACCGTCCGTGACGCTGGGGCTGCCGCTGCGGCGTCCGGAGCCGATGGCTCCTGCCGCGAGCGGTTGTTCAGCCTCCTGAGGCGCGCTCCCACGCGTGCGGGCGGGCGTCACGCCTGAGGTGCGGCGTCCTCGTTCGGCTGGTTGTCGCCGGTCCACTGCTCGCTGAACTCCTCCGCCTGAGGGTCGGCCTGCGGCTGGCCGCCGTCCTGGGAGGAACCCACCCAGTCCTTGGCGAACTCCTGCGCCCGGTCGACCTGCGCGGCGTGCGCCCCACCCGTGTGCTGCTCCACGGCGTCGCCAGCACGGTCGATGCCGGCCTCCACGGCCGCCTCGTTCGCGTCGGCGTGTCCCTTGATCTCGTCGAAGATTCCCATGTGGTTCCCTCTCGTGCGGCGTCGGCCGGGTGGGAGTCACCCGGCGCCTGCCACGCTACGTCGGCCGGGTCGGCAGCGGAAGGGGATGTCGTGGACAATGGGCAGGTGCTGCCCATCCTCGCCCTGAACGGCCCCACCGCCAGCGGCAAGTCGACGCTGGCCGTTGACGTGGCCGTGGCGCTGGCGTGGCGCGGCCAGCCGGCGGAGATCGTCAACGCCGACTCGATGCTCGTCTACCGCGGCATGGACATCGGCACGGCCAAGCCCTCGGCGGCCGAGCGCCGGGGCGTCCGGCACCACCTGCTCGACATCCTCGACGTGACGCAGACCGCGACGGTCGCCCAGTTCCAGGCGCTGGCCCGCGCCGCCATCGCCGACTGCCGCGCCCGCCGCGTCCTGCCGATCGTGGTGGGCGGTTCGGCCCTGTACATGCGGGCGATCCTCGACCACTTCGAGTTCCCCGGCACGGACGCCGACGTGCGGGCCCGCTGGGAGGCCGAGCTCCACCGCGTCGGCCCCGAGGCGCTCCACGCCGTCCTGGCCGGGCGGGCCCCCGGCACCGCCGCCGAGATCCAGCCCACCAACGGACGCCGCACGGTGCGCGCCCTCGAGGTGCTCGACCTGACCGGCGGCCACGCACCGAACCTGCCCGAGTGGACGTTCGCCCTCGACGGCGTCACCAGCATCGGCCTCGACCTCGATCGCGCCACCATGGACGCCCGCATCGTCGAGCGCGTCGACGCCATGTGGGCGGCCGGCCTGGTCGAGGAGGTGCGTCGGCTCGAGGCCCGCGGGCTGCGCGAGGGCGTCACCGCGGTGAAGGCGATCGGCTACCGGCAGGTGCTCCAGTTCGTCGACGGCGAACTCACCGAGGACGAGGCGCGCGCCGCTGTCGTGAAGGCCACCAAGCGGTTCGCGCGCCGCCAGCTGTCGTGGTTCCGCCGCGACCACCGCATCGACTGGCGGGACGCCGCCACCCCCGGCCTGGCACACGCCATCGCCGACGAGCTGGCCGGACGCGCCGCATGAGGTCACCCGCTGGGGGGTGGGTCCTCCCGGTGGTCGTCGGCGTCGTGGCCTGGTGGCTCGGCCAGCATGTTCCGGTGATCGGTGCGCCGGTGCTCGGCATCGTGTTCGGCCTGTTCATCGGGCAGTTCGCCGGCCAGCCCGCGGCGTGGGAGAGAGGCACCCAGTTCAACGCCAACCGCGTCCTGCAGGCCTCGATCGTGCTGCTCGGGGCGGGCATGTCGCTCGGTCAGATCGCCGAGATCGGTGGGGCGGGCCTGCCGGTCATGCTGGGCACCATCGTGGTCGCGGTCGCCTCCGGACTGCTCCTCATCCGCGTGCTCAGGATCGACCGGGAGACCGGCATCCTCGTCACCTACGGCACCACCATCTGCGGGGCGTCCGCCATCGTGACGATGAGCCAGGTCATCAAGGCGCGGGCCACCGCGATCGCGGTCTCCGTGGCGGTCATCGTCCTCTACAACGTGCTCGCGGCTCTGGCCTTCCCGGCCCTGGGCCTGTCCTTCGGCTTCACCCCCGAGACCTTCGGCCTGTGGGCGGGCACCGCCGTCAACGACACCTCCTCGGTGGTGGCGGCCGCGACGTCCTTCGACGCCCAGCTCATCGCCACCGGCGCCGTGGTGGGCCCGGTGGCGGCGTCCGCCTACGCCGTGGTGGTGAAGCTGACCCGCACCCTGATGCTGATCCCGCTCGCGGTTTTCCAGCAGTGGTTCGGCAACCGCAGCCTGCCCGAGGGTGAGCGCGGCACCGCCGTCTGGTGGCGGATGGTTCCCGGGTTCCTCGTCCTGTTCCTGCTGGCCGCGGCCCTGCGCACGGTCGGCGCCATCCCGGACGCCGCGGGGCCGTGGCTGAAGACGGCCGCCCACCTGGGCACGACGATCGCGATGAGCGCGGTGGGCATGTCCAGTTCGCTGCGCGCCATCCGCGCGGCCGGCTGGCGCCCGCTCGCGCTGGGCGGCATCCTCTGGGCGCTCGTCGCGCTGACCGCCCTGGGCCTGCAGGCCGCCACGGGTCAGCTGCAGTTCCTCCGCTGACTTGCCCCGCCGTGGGAGAATGGTCGCCGTGCTCGAATTCGCCAAGGGTCACGGCACCCGCAACGACTTCGTCCTGGTGACGGACGCCGACGACGCGCGCCCGCTCACCGACGAGGAGGTCCGGTTCCTCACCGACCGGCGCGCCGGCATCGGTGGGGACGGCATCCTGCGCGCCGTCCGGGGCCGACACATCCCCGAGTGGGACGGCGACCCCGACGTCTGGTTCATGGACTACCGCAACGCCGACGCCTCCATCGCGGAGATGTGCGGCAACGGCGTCCGCGTGTTCGCCCGTTACCTCGTCGAGGAGGGCCTCGTGCCCGAGGGCACCACGGAGATCCCGATCGGCACGCGCGCAGGCCTGCGGGCGGCGGCACTGCTGGACGACGGCCGCGTCCGGGTGTGGATGGGGCGTCCCGCCACCGCGGATTCCGGCACGACCGTCCAGATCGGCGACAGCAACTGGCCGGCCACCAACGTGGACGTGGGAAACCCGCACGCCGTCGTCCTGCTGGGCGAGGGGGACGAACTCGCCGAGCTCGACCTGACCCGCGCGCCCGGCTGGTTCCCGCTGGAGGCGTTCCCCAGCGGCGTCAACGTCGAGTTCGTCGACGAGCTGGCGCCCGGACACGTCCGCATGCGCGTGTTCGAGCGCGGCGTGGGGGAGACAGACTCGTGCGGCACGGGGACGGTGGCGGTGGCGTCCGCCGTTGCCCGCGCGCACGGGGAGACGGACGGTCGCTGGACCGTCGAGGTGCCCGGGGGCAAGGTCGAGGTCGACCTGGCCCAGGGCGAGGCCTGGCTGACCGGCCCGGCCGAGATCGTGGCCCGGGGCAGCGTGAGGCTGCCGGGCGAGGAGATTGATGACTGAGACCTACGACGCCGACCGCGACCCCGAGTTCGGCGACTTCGACGACAACGACTACGACGGCGACCAGCTGGACCTCGCCGAGCGCCTGAGCCTGCGCCGGGTCGCGGGCATGTCGACCCAGCTGACCGACATCAGCGAGGTCGAGTACCGCGAGCTCCAGCTCGAGCGCGTGGTGCTGGTGGGCGTGTGGACGTCCGGCACCCAGACCGACCACGACAACGCGATGGCCGAGCTGAAGTTGCTCGCCGAGACGGCCGGCTCCGAGGTACTCGATGGCCTCGTCCAGCGCCGCACCCACCCCGACCCGGCAACCTATATCGGCCGCGGCAAGGTGGACGAGGTGCGCGAGGTCGTGATCGCCACCGGAGCCGACACAGTGATCGCCGACGGCGAGCTCGAACCCGCCCAGCTGCGTAACCTGGAGGACCGCATCGGCGTCAAGGTCATCGACCGGACCGCCCTGATCCTCGACATCTTCGCCCAGCACGCCAAGTCGATCGAGGGCAAGGCCCAGGTCGAGCTCGCGCAACTCCAGTACCTGCGGCAGCGCCTGCGCGGCTGGGGCGGCAACCTGTCCCGGCAGGCGGGTGGCCGCGCGGCCGGCGGCGCCGGCATCGGCGGCCGTGGCCCGGGTGAGACGAAGATCGAGACCGACCGGCGCCGCATCCGGACGCGCATCGCGCAACTCCGCAAGCGCCTGCGCGAGATGGACGCCGTGCGTGACACCAAGCGCTCCGAGCGCAGGCGCAACCAGGTGCCCTCGGTGGCGATCGTCGGCTACACCAACGCCGGCAAGAGCTCGCTGCTGAACCGCCTGACCGGCGCCGGCGTCCTCGTCGAGAACGCGCTGTTCGCGACGCTGGACCCGACCACCCGCCGAACCCAGACGTCCGACGGGCGCGTGTTCACCCTCACCGATACCGTCGGCTTCGTCCGACACCTTCCGCACGACCTCGTCGAGGCTTTCCGCTCGACGCTGGAGGAGTCGGCCGACGCCGACCTGCTCGTGCACGTCGTGGACGCCTCCGACCCCGACCCGGCCGGCCAGATCACCGCCGTGCGGACCGTGCTGGGGGAGATCGGGGCGACGGACGTCGCCGAACAGATCGTCTTCAACAAGGTCGACCTGGTCGACGACGCGACCCTCCTCCCGCTGCGCACGCTCGCGCCGGACGCTTTGTTCGTCTCGGCGCGCACCGGCGAGGGCCTGGAGGCGCTGCGGGACCGGATCGAGGAGCGCCTGCCCCGGCCCGAGGTCGAAGTGGATGTGCTCATCCCGTATGCGCGCCACGACCTCGTGGACCGCATCCACAGGACGGGCGAGATCCTCAGCACCGAGCACACCGGCGACGGCACGCGCATCGTCGCGCGGGTGAACCCGAACCTGGCCGGGGAGTTGGCGGAGTTCCCCAGGGCGTCGGCATGACCGCTGGCGAGACCATGCCGGCCGGACGCCCCGAGGCCACGCTGCTGCCCCTGTGGCACATCGCGCACCGCGCCGACTGGGAGGCAGCCCGGGAGGTGGGCGTGTACCTGCACTCCACGCGCGGGCGCACGCTGGGTGAGGAGGGATTCATCCACTGCTCCTACCCGCACCAGGTGGGGCTGGTCGCGCGCGGGTTCTACGCCGACGACCCCGAGCCGCTCGTGATCCTCGAGGTCGACCGCGACAAGTTGGGCCCGACGAAGGTGCGCGTCGAGAGCGCGCCGGGCACCGACCAGGCGTTCCCGCACCTGTACGGACCGCTGCCGACGGCCGCCGTCACCCTCGTGCGCGCGCTGGCGTTCGACGACGACGGGGCGCTGATGCTCGGCGACCCCGAGGCGCCGGAGGGCGAGCAGCAGGGTTTTCCACAGGAGACGGCCGGCGGGGCCCTGTGGCCGCCGAAGTGAAGTAGCCTCGGGCGGGTGCCCAGCCGAACCGAGCAGATCCTCGACGTCGCCGTCGAGGCGATCGGTGGCGCGCCGCGCGAGGGCCAGGTGGCGATGGCCCGGGCCATCGACCACGCGTTCGAGGCGAACGAGCACCTGCTCGTCCAGGCCGGGACCGGCACCGGCAAGTCGCTCGGCTACCTCGCCCCGGCGCTGGCCCACCTGCACGAGCACCCCAAGGGCCGGGTCATCATCGCGACCGCCACCCTGGCCCTGCAGGCGCAGCTGGCGCACACCGACATCCCGGCCGCGATCAAGGCGGCCAAGGCGGTCACCGGCCGCGAGGCCACCCACGCGATCCTGAAGGGGCGGACGAACTACGCCTGCCTCCACCGCACCCTTGACGGGGCCGGTCTGGAACAGGAGTCCCTGCTCGACGGCGAGACCCTCGCCGAGGGCCTGCGCGGGGGCAAGGCCGACGCCACCTCCGTGCTGGGTGCCGAGGTGCTCGCCCTGCGCGAGTGGGTGCAGTCCGAACTGGACGCCGCTGGCGCGGGTGACCGCGACGACGCCCCCACGCACACCGCGGCCGCGTGGGCGCAGGTGTCGGTGCCCGTGCGCGAGTGCCTCGGCGTGACGTGCAACTTCTACAACGAGTGCTTCGTCGAGCGCTCCCGCGACACCGCGCGCAACTCCCAGCTGGTCGTCACCAACCACGCCCTGCTCGCCATCGACGCCATGCACGGCAACTCCGTGCTGCCCGAGCACGACTTCCTCGTCATCGACGAGGCCCACGAGCTGACCGCCCGCGTGACCGGGGCCGCCTCCCACGAGCTCAGCCCCCAGCAACTGGAGCGGGTCTCCCGCCGCTGCACCGCCCACCTGGACGACGACGACCTCGCCATCGAGTTCGCCGACCTCGGCGACGCGCTCACCGATGCCCTCGCCGATGCCCCGCTGGAGCGGATCGAGGATCCGGACTCGCCGGTCCTCGCCGTCGTCGGACGCGTCCGGGACGTCTCCCGCCGCGTCGTCTCGGCCCTGAAGTCGGACGACCCTGATGTGAAGCAGGCCGCGGCCGCCGCCAAGGAGGTCTTCGACGTCGCCGACGCGATGGCGGGCCTCAAGCCCACCGACGTGCTCTGGGTGAGCGAACGCGAGCGGTTCGGCCGCTGGCTGGTCGTCGCCCCCCTCGACGTGGCCGGCCTGCTGCGCGAGCGCGTCCTGTCACAGACCACCACCGTGCTCACCTCGGCGACCCTCAAGCTCGGCGGCGACTTCGAGTCCGCCGCCGCGTCGGTCGGGCTGCAGCGCGCCGAGCGCGTCCTCGACACCGAACCCGAGGACCGCAGCGGCTTGGAGTGGCGTGCCCTCGACGTCGGATCCCCGTTCGACTACGCGCGCCAGGGCATCCTTTACGTCGCCCAGCACCTGCCCAACCCGCGCCGCGACGGCATCACCCCCGAGGCGCTGGCCGAGATCGCCGAACTGGTGTGGGCCGCCGGCGGGCGGACGCTGGGGCTGTTCGCGTCCCAGCGCAACGCCGAAGCCGCCGCCCGGCACTGCCGTGCAGAGCTGCCCAGGATGACCTTCCTGTGCCAGGGCGACGCCCAGCTGTCGGAGCTGACGCGCCGGTTCATCGCCGAGCCCGAGGTGTCGCTGTTCGGCACGCTCAGCCTCTGGCAGGGCGTGGACATCCCCGGCGACACCTGCCAGCTCGTCATCATCGACAAGATCCCGTTCCCGCGCCCCGACGAGCCGCTGATGCAGGCCCGCCAGAAGGCGGTGGCGGACGCCGGGGGCAACGGCTTCATGGCCGTCGCGGCCAGCCACGCCGCGCTCCTGCTCGCGCAGGGGTCGGGACGCCTCATCCGCCGGACGAGCGACCGCGGGGTCGTGGCCGTCCTCGACCCGCGGCTGCGGACGGCGCGCTACGGCAGCTACCTCCGGGCGTCCATGCCGGGCTTCTGGTCCACCACCGACCGCGAGGTCGCGATCAACGCCCTGCGGCGCCTGGCGGAGGGCTGAGCCACTCCCCGGGCGCCAGGCGTCGCGCCCGCGGGTGGACGTGGCTCAGAGGCGACGCAGGACCGCGGTGACCTTGCCCAGGATGGTCGCCTCGTTGCCGTCGATGGGTTCGTAGGCGGGGTTGTGGGGGAGCAGCCACACCTGGCCGGGCGTCCGCTTGAACGTCTTCACGGTGGCCTCGCCGTCGATCATCGCGGCCACGATGTCGCCGTTGTTCGCCTCCGGCTGCTGGCGGACGACCACGTAGTCGCCCTCGCAGATCGCGGCGTCGATCATCGAGTCGCCCTTGACCTCGAGCAGGAACAGCGTGCCCTCGCCCACCAGGTCACGGGGGAGCGGGAGCACCTCCTCGACGCGTTCCTCGGCCAGGATCGGCCCGCCGGCGGCGATGCGGCCGACCATAGGCACGTTGACCGAGCGGGAGACGTGCACGTCGTCGCCGTAGCCGGACGCCGCGGGCGCCGCCTGGGCGGGGGCCGCGTCAGTGCTGCCGGACGCCGTGGGCAGGTGCACCATCAGGGCGCGGGGGCGCTTCGGGTCGCGGGAGAGGAATCCCTTGCCCTCGAGCACCTTGAGCTGGTGGGTGACGCTGGAGGGGGAGGCGAGGCCCACCGCGTCCCCCATCTCGCGGATGGTGGGCGGGTAACCGCGGGTTTCAATCGCCTCGCGGATCGTCTCCAGGATCAGTCGCTGGCGGATCGTGAGGCCGTGAGCGTCCTCTGGACCGTCGGGGAGCTGGCGCACCTTGCCGATGCGCGCGATCTCGTCGTCGGTGGGGCGTCCACGCCGGGTCTGCTTGGGGATCGCGGGCCGCTTAGCCGGGCTCCGCCTGTCGTCCGTTGTCGCCATGCGCCCAACGTAAGGGAATCGAACGCACTATTCAAACATGTGTTCGGGCGTGTTCGAACGCGTGTCGCCTCTTCGCCGAGAGCCCCGGGTTTGGATGTCGAGAGCTCCGGGTTTGGGTGCCGAGGGCCCCGGGTTTGGGTGTCGAGGGCCCCCGGGCTCTTCGAGGCTCGCTGCGCTCGCAACCTCAGTGACCCGGGGTGATCTTCCTTCTCCAGGAATTGTCAGAGCCGCCTGCGAGGGTTCATCACGTACCGAGGAACCGTCGAACGTCCGTGCGAATGGTGCTTGCAATAGCAGAGATGTTCGATAATACTGATAGAACAGATGTTCGAAGAAGGAGTCACGATGACCGCCCAGCTGCTGGAGTACACCTCTCCCTCCGACGTGCTCGTGCGCCGCGTCAAGGCCGCCCGCTCCGCGTCTGTGCCGACCGTCGCACCGCATCGTCCCGCGGCCGTCCGCGCCCAGGAGCGTTGGTCCGCATCGCAGGCCCGCGCGTGCGAGGTGTCGCGCCCGTCCGTCGCGCCGGCCGTCGCCCGGCGCGCCCCTCAGTCCACCCGCCTGGTGTGGACGCCGCGGGGGATGGCGGTGATGGTTATCCTGGTCGCCCTGGTGGCCGGGGTCATGCTCTCCACCATGGTCGGCGCCTTCCTCGCCGTCAGCAACGAGCCCGCCGTCGAGGTGCTGGCCCCGCTCGCCGCCGCGGGCCCCGTGACGCCCGGCCGCTGAGCCGCCGCCCGTTCCCACCGGCACGCCCAATGCCGCCAAGGCCCCGAGCCCCTAGGTTTGCGCGGGGGCCGCGTGGTCTTCCCGGTGCGACACGCCGAGGTCTCCGCCGTGGGGCGCGCCGAGAGGTTGCATTGGGGTGGGTCCACCTCCTAACCTCTACATGTAGTAGTTACACCGGTGTGTTTCGTCCACAGATTGTGGTCAGTCACACACAGGCTGTACACGGTTCATCCACACGTTCCTCCACAGAGGAGGATCGTTATGGCCTTGGCGAGGAGGTGGGTCCCCGGTGCATTGCCCCTACTGCCGGTTCACGGACTCCCGTGTCCTCGACTCCCGCGTCGCCGAGGATGGCAGCTCCATCCGTCGTCGCCGCGAGTGCCGCTCGTGTGCCAAGCGCTTCACCACCTTGGAGCAGATGCAGCTCGTGGTCGTGAAGCGGTCCGGCGTCGTGGAGCCATTCTCGCGCGAGAAGGTCGTCACCGGCGTCCGCAAGGCATGCAAGGGCCGTCCGGTCACCGAGGCTGACCTGGCCAAGCTCGGCCAGAAGGTCGAGGAGAGCCTTCGCGCCAGCGGGTGCGCCGAGATCCCCGCCGACGACGTCGGCGTCGCGATCCTCGGCCCGCTCCGCGAGCTGGACCCGATCGCCTACCTGCGCTTCGCGTCCGTGTACCGGCACTACGAGTCGGTGGAGGACTTCGAGGCCGAGATCGCCCGACTCCGCGCCGCCGGACCCACCGAGGGGGAACCGGCCGACGTGCCGGCCCCCACCGCAGACCAACTGTTCTGATATCCATCGCCGCCGGCGCGCGGTTCGCGCCGAACCATCACCTCAGGAGGAGAGAAGTGACCGAGACCAAGCAGGCACCCCGCCGGTCCACGGCCAAGCCCAACGGGCTGACCATCGACCGCGTCTACACGTCGGAGGGCGTTCACCCGTACGACGAGGTCACCTGGGAGCGGCGCGACGTCATCCAGACCAACTGGAAGACCGGCGAGAACGTGTTCGAGCAGCGGGGCGTCGAGTTCCCCGACTACTGGAGCCTCAACGCCTCCACGATCGTCACCACCAAGTATTTCCGCGGCGCCCTGGGCACCGATCAGCGCGAGAACAGCCTCCGCCAGCTCATCGACCGCGTCGTCGGCAAGTACACCGAGGCCGGCCGGGAGAACGGCTACTTCGCCACCGAGGCCGACGCCGAGGTCTTCGAGCACGAGCTGACCTGGATGCTCCTCCACCAGGTGTTCAGCTTCAACTCCCCGGTGTGGTTCAACGTCGGCACCAAGAGCCCGCAGCAGGTGAGCGCCTGCTTCATCCTCAGCGTCGACGACTCGATGGATTCGATCCTCAACTGGTACAAGGAGGAGGGCTTCATCTTCAAGGGCGGCTCCGGCGCCGGCCTCAATCTCTCCCGCATCCGGTCGAGCAAGGAGCTGCTGTCCTCCGGCGGCACCGCGTCCGGCCCGGTCTCCTTCATGCGCGGTGCGGACGCCTCGGCGGGCACCATCAAGTCCGGTGGCGCCACCCGCCGCGCGGCCAAGATGGTCGTTCTCGACGTCGACCACCCCGATATCGAGGAGTTCATCGAGACCAAGGCGCGCGAGGAGGACAAGATCCGCGCCCTCCGCGACGCCGGCTTCGACATGGACCTGGGCGGCAAGGACATCGTGTCCGTGCAGTATCAGAACGCCAACAACTCGGTCCGCGTGAACGACGAGTTCATGAAGGCCGTCGAGGACGGCACCGACTTCGGACTCCGCGCCCGCATGAGCGGCGAGGTGATCGAGAAGGTCGACGCGCGCGACCTGTTCAACAAGATGGCCAAGGCCGCATGGGAGTGCGCCGACCCGGGCATCCAGTACGACGACATGATCAACGCGTGGCACACCAACCCCGAGACGGGCCGCATCACCGCGTCCAACCCGTGCTCGGAGTACATGAGCCTCGACAACAGCTCCTGCAACCTCGCGAGCCTGAACCTGCTCAAGTTCCTCAACGACGACGACACGTTCGACGTGGAGAGGTTCGTCAAGGCGTCCGAGCTGATCATCACCGCGATGGACATCTCGATCACCTTCGCCGACTTCCCGACCGAGGCGATCACCCAGACCACCAAGGACTACCGCCAGCTCGGCATCGGCTACGCCAACCTCGGCGCCCTGCTGATGGCGATGGGCCGCGGCTACGACTCCGAGGGTGGCCGTTCGCTGGCCGCCGCCATCACTTCGCTGATGACCGGCACCGCCTACCGCCGCTCGGCCGAGCTGGCCGCGGTCGTCGGCCCGTACGCCGGCTACGCCCGCAACGCGTCCGCCCACCAGAAGGTCATGCGCAAGCACCAGGCCGCCAACGACGACCTCAAGGTCGTCGAGCAGATGGACGCCCCGGTGCACGCCGCCGCCACCCAGCAGTGGGCCCAGGTCGTCGAGCTTGGCGCCAAGAACGGCTTCCGCAACGCGCAGGCGTCCCTGCTGGCGCCGACCGGCACCATCGGCTTCATGATGGATTGCGACACCACCGGCATCGAGCCCGACTTCTCCCTGGTGAAGTTCAAGAAGCTCGTCGGAGGCGGATCGATGCAGATCGTCAACCAGACGATCCCGCGTGCGCTCAAGCGCCTGGGCTACCGCGACGAGGTCGCCGAGGCGATCGTCGCCTACATCGCCGAGCACGGCCACGTCGTGGGCGCGCCCGGCCTCAAGACCGAGCACTACGAGGTCTTCGACACCGCCATGGGTGAGCGCTCCATCAAGCCGATGGGCCACGTCCGCATGATGGCGGCCGTCCAGCCGTACCTGTCCGGCGCCATCAGCAAGACGGTCAACCTGCCCGAGACCGCCACGGTCGAGGACATCGCCGACGTCTACATGCAGGGCTGGAAGCTCGGCCTGAAGGCGCTCGCCGTCTACCGCGACAACTGCAAGGTGGGCCAGCCGCTGTCGGATGGCAAGAAGAAGGAGGAGCCGAAGGCGGAGGAGGCGCCCAAGCCGGAGGTGCGCGTCGAGTACCGTCCGCGCCGCCAGCGCCTGCCGAAGACCCGCACCTCCCGCACCACATCGTTCACCGTCGGCGGCGCCGAGGGCTACCTCACCTCCAGCCAGTACGACGACGGACGCCTCGGCGAGCTTTTCCTCAAGCTCGGCAAGCAGGGTTCGACCCTGGCTGGCGTGATGGACGCCTTCTCGATCGCGATCTCCATCGCCCTCCAGTACGGCGTGCCGCTGGAGACCTACGTCCAGAAGTTCACCAACCTCAAGTTCGAGCCCGCCGGCATGACCGACGACCCGGACCTGCGCATGTCGCAGTCGATCATCGACTACGTCTTCAAGCGCCTGGCGCTGGACTACCTCTCCTACGACGAGCGTGCCGAGCTCGGCATCTACACGGCGTCCGAGCGCGCCCGCTACGTGGAGACCGGCTCCTACATCACGGAGGAGGAGGAGGCCGAGATGATCGAGTCCGAGTCGTTGAAGAACGACGCGGTCGACGACATGCGGTTCGACGAGTCCGGCCCCAACCAGCCGACGCTGATCACGGCTGCCCCGGACCTGTCCGGCGCGCACACCACGGCCGAGCTCATGGAGCGAGTCACCGGGCACGCAGTCGACGCGCCACTGTGCTTCACCTGCGGCACGAAGATGCGCCCCTCGGGTAGCTGCTACGTCTGCGAGGGCTGCGGCTCCACCAGCGGCTGCAGCTGATCGAACGAGCGGACGCCCCCGACCCGGCTTGGGTCGGGGGCGTTCGTCGTTCCAAGGGGTTCCCGTCCGCCGCGCAGGCGCCCGCGACACCGACCTCAGGCGCTGACGATCGCCTCGAGGGCGTCCAGGATGTCCGGACGCCCCGCGAGGGTGAGTTCCCGCACCGGAGGCCCACCCCGCGCCCCGCGCACCACCAGGCCGGCCTCCTCGACGACGATCCACGCGGCCGCGTGGTCCCAGGGGTTCAGGCCGGCCTCGTAGTAGGCGTCCAGCCGGCCGGCGGCGACGGCGCACAGGTCGAGCGAGGCGGCACCGTGCCGGCGGATGTCGCGCACGAGCGGCAGCAGGCGCGCGACCGCCACCCCCTGGCGGGCCCGGACGCCCGCGTCGTAAGCGAAGCCCGTCCCCACCAAGGACCCGGCCAGGTCCACCGCGGGCGAGGCCGACAACGCCACCCGCGAGCCACCCCGCTCGAGGAACGCCCCGCCCCCTCGTTGTGCGGTGAACAGTTCGCCGTTGGACGGGTTGAACACCGCCCCGGCGACGGGCCAGAACCCCCCGTCGACGTGGGCGTCCCCGAGCACGGCGGCGACGCTGACGGCGAACTCGCCGTTGTCGTAGAGGTAGTTCACGGTGCCGTCGATCGGGTCGACGAGCCACGTGATGCCGCTGCTACCAGGGCGGTCGGCGCCCTCCTCGCCCACGATTCCGTCGTCGGGGCGCAGGTCGGTGAGGAGGCGGCGGGCGAGGTCCTCGCTGCGGCGGTCCATCTCGGTGACGATGTCGACCGGGCTGGTCTTGGTGCCGGCGACCTCGACGTGGGCGGGGCGCTCTTGTGTGACCAGTAGCCCGCACGCCCGGGCCACCTCGGTGGCGACCGCCACGAGGGCGTCCAACTCGTCGGGGGCCGGCAAACGCAGGTTCTGCATGTTTCCACCCTGCCACGGGCATGCATCGATCTGGTCACGTCTGGTGTCCGCCCGCGTGGCTGCTCTGGGCAACGGCGTTCGGTGGTGCAAGGATTCCCCATCATTTCCTTGACCCGAAAGAGGAAACTCGCGTGACCAAGTTCCGCTCCGTCGCCCTGGCCTTCGCCGCTGGCGCCACCGCCCTGTCCCTGACCGCCTGCGCCAACAACTCGGCCACGCCGGCTCCCGCCAGCACCGCCGCCGCGGGTGGCGCCGAGATCGCCCTGATCACCCCCGGCAAGCTGACCGCCTGCACCCACCTGGCCTTCAAGCCGTTCCAGTTCAAGGACGACTCCGGCAAGATCGTCGGCTACGAGGTGGACCTGATGGACCTCGTCGCCAAGGACCTCGGCGTCGAGCAGGAGATCGTCGACATCGCGTTCGACCAGATCACCTCCGGCTCCGTCTTCGCCGCCAAGAAGTGTGACGTCGGCGCCGCCGCCATCACCATCCGCGAGGAACGCGCCAAGGCCGCCACCTTCGCCGAGCCGCACTTCGACTCGACGCTCGCCCTGCTGGTCAAGACCGACTCCGGCATCACCAAGGTCGAGGACCTGAAGGACAAGCAGGTCGCCGTCCAGACCGACACCACCGGTAAGGACTGGGCTGAAGAGAACGCCGCCAAGTACGGCTACACGACCCGCGTGTTCGACGACATGCCGACCGCCACCAACTCGGTGCTCGGTGACGTCACCGCCGCGACGATCAACGACAACGGCGTGCTGTACGACTTCGCCAACGACAATCCGACCACCAAGGTCATCCAGGAGTTCGAGACCGGCGAGCAGTACGGCTTCAACGTCAGCAACGACAACAAGGCGCTGGCCACCAAGATCAACGAGGTACTCGACAAGGCTCGGGCCGACGGCACCTTCAACGAGATCTACAAGAAGTGGTTCGGGGTCGACGCGCCCGCCAAGTGACCCTGCACCCGCGGCGTCCGGTCGCCCCCGCGGGCGGCCGGAAGCCGGGGCGTGACGTCCCAGACCCGACAGGAGCACGATGACCACCACCACGCAGGCCGGAACCGTGCCGCGCAAGAAGCTCTCGCCCCGCAAGCGGGCGCAACGCATCCGCTGGATCCAGTACGCGATCCTGGCCGCGGTCGTCGTCCTCCTCATCCTCACCGTGGACGGCCGCCAGGTGCAGTCGGTGTTCTTCCGCACCGACCTCATCCAGGTCACCCTGACCTCGGGCCTCCCGCGCGCGCTGCTGAACACGGTGTTCTACACGTTCGGCGCGTTCGTCGTGGGCGTCACCCTGGGCACCCTGCTGGCGTTGATGCGCCTGTCGCAGGTCGCGCCCTACCGCTGGATCGCGTCCATCTACATCGAGTTCTTCCGCGGCGTGCCGGCCCTGATCGTCCTGCTGGCCTTCGGCCTGCTGTCGGTCGCGTTCCCCGGCCTGCGCTTCCCGCTCGACCCGTACGGCACCGTCTGGACGGCGCTGGGCATGGTGAGCGCCGCCTACATGGCAGAGACCATCCGCGCCGGCATCCTCGCGGTGCCGAAGGGGCAGGTCGAGGCCGCCCGCGCGCTGGGCATGGCCTCGGGCATGGCGATGCGCCGCATCGTGCTGCCGCAGGCGTTCCGGATCATCACGCCGCCGCTGACCAACGAGCTCATCTTGCTCACGAAGGACTCCTCGCTGGTCTACGTCCTGGGCCTGACGGCGTCCGCGTTCGAACTGACGAAGTTCGGCCGCGACATCTCCAACAGCAACGGCAACCTGACCCCGCTGGTGATAGCCGGCTTCTGCTACCTGCTCATCACCCTCCCGCTCACCTTCCTGGTGCGGCGCATGGAGGCCAAGGCCAAGAAGGCACGGTGACGGACATGACGACGACCCCGGCCCGGATCCCCACCGGCGACCGCCGCGACGAGATCCAGATCTATGACCTGCACAAGAGCTTCGGCGACGTCGAGGTGCTCAAGGGCATCTCGCTGACCGTCCACTCCGGCGAGGTGGTCTGCGTGATCGGCCCGTCCGGCTCGGGCAAGTCGACGCTGCTGCGCTGCGTCAACATGCTCGAGGAGCCCACGTCGGGACGCATCTTCATCATCAACGAGGAGATCACCGACCCGGACGCCGACGTGGACGCCATCCGCACCAAGATGGGGATGGTCTTCCAGTCCTTCAACCTGTTCCCGCACCTGACCGTCCTGCAGAACTGCACGATCGGCCCGATCGCGGTGAAGCGGGTGCCCAAGGCCGAGGCCGAGAAGCAGGCCCTCGACTACCTCGACCAGGTCGGCCTCAAGCACCGTGCGGACGCCTTCCCGGCGCAGCTGTCAGGCGGCCAGCAGCAGCGCGTCGCCATCGCCCGGGCGCTCACCATGGACGTCGAGATGGTGCTCTTCGACGAGCCCACCTCGGCGCTCGACCCCGAGCTCGTCGGTGACGTGCTCGACGTCATGCGGCGCCTCGCGGAGACCGGCATGACGATGATGGTGGTCACCCACGAGATGGCGTTCGCGCGCGAGGTCGCCGACCGCGTGATCTTCATGGACGGCGGCGTCGTCGTCGAGGAGGGCCACCCCGACCAGGTCATCGGCAACCCGCAGCACGAGCGCACGCGAACGTTCCTGGACCGGGTGCTCAACCCGACCCACGTGCACACCGGTGAGCTGGACCCCACGAGCGTCGTGGACCCCGCGGCGGGCGAGGCGGACGCCGAGGCCGAGATCCCCCAACGCACGCGGGGGCTGTTCTGATCAAGCGGTCTCCACCGCCGGTGCGGCGTCCGGACGCCGACGCTTGGCCTCACGGACGCGCCAGGTGATGAACACCACCAGCGCCGAGACGGCCAGCACGCCGAGGAAGACCGCGAGTGGGGGGTTGCGCTCCCAGACGAGGCCGAGGGCCTCGATGCCGGCGGTGCCGACGGTGCCGTAGACGAACGCCCACATCACGCACCCGATCGTCACGGCGGGCAGGTAGCGGGTGAGCGGCATGCGGGTGGCCCCTGCGGCGAGGTTCACCAGGGTCTGGAAGCCGATGGTCAGGAACGAGACCGAGACGACGGGCGGGCCCCACTGGTTGAGGCGCTGGACGGCCCGCTGGTAGCCGGGGGTCTCCATCATCCTCCGGGCGCGCGTGCGCTCCGCACCCCGGCTGATGAGGCGCCCCAACCAGTACGTGCCGTTGGCGCGCAGGAACACGATCATGAACAGCGCGCCGACGATCACGAGGTAGGGGGCGTCCCACGTCAGGGGGTTGAAGTTCACGTACATCCCTCTCGTCACAGGCCGGCTGCGGTGCGCGGGCCTACCGCCGGACCGCAGCCTGTGAGGCGTCCGCGGCCCGGACCATGAGCCAGGCCCCGACCAGCACCATCACCACGCCCAGCGTCGACCCGGGTCGGTCCCAGTGCACCACCGTACCCGTCTGCCAGACCAGGAGGGTGCCGAAGCCCAGCACGCCGAACGCAAGCACGGCCAGCGTGAGGTCCTGCCGCGGCCCCATCGGCGGGATCAGGCGCAGTTCCAACCGGCCCAGGGCGGGCACGATCAGGCCGACCGCGACCAGGGACGCCGGCGCCAGCACGGCGGGGGACAGCAGCAACGGTGCCGCCGCCGGCACCATGATGGCGACCAGCGTGAGGACCCCCCCGGCCAGCGCGATGCACGGGATGTGCCACAGGTAGACGCTGACCATCACCGCGTTCAGGACTCCGAGCGACTCGGCGGCCCGCTCCGGCACCGACCTCAGCAGCCCGGACCGTTCGACCAGGGCGAGCACGCCGCACTGGGCCAGCGCGAGGGCCGCCATCGCCAGCGTGGGCGGCTGGATGTTCGCGATCGGCAGGTCGGCGAAGCCCACCGAGGTGGGCGGGTAGCCGAACCCGAACACGAGCAGGCCCACCAGGGCCGCGCCCGCGACGACGGACGCCCACGCAGTCCACACCGGGCCCCGACGCCACCAGCCGCGCTGGTAGGCGATGCCGAACTGGTGCACCAGCGGCCAGACCAGGGCCATATTGAGGTTGCGCAGCTCCCAGCGGCCCGTGGCGAAGGACCAGGCGTCGACGGCGGCTGCCAGCACGGCCAGCACCAGCATCGGCCAGACGCCGAAGCGGTCGTGCAGCCGCACGGCTCTGGGCGCCACCACGACGATGCCCAGGTAGACCGTCACGAACCAGAGCAGCTGCATGAGCAGGCGGCTCAGCTCGGACGCCGCGTCCAGCGGGCCCGCCCACGCGGCCAGCGAGAACAGCACCGCGCAGAAGGACACGAACACGACCAGGGGGCCGACGAAGCGGCGTCCGCGGCTGGCGAGGTACTGGGCGGGGCTGTCCCCCTCACGGCGCATCCGGTCGATGGTGAGGGTGTGCGCGAAACCGCCGGCGACGAAGAACAGGGGCATGATCATGAGCACCCAGGTGAGCGGGTAGAGCCATGTGGGTGCCGCCCACGGCACCAACGTCGGCCCGGCGTCGGTCAGCTCGATGCGGTACAGCAGGGTGTGGAACACAACCACGACGAGCACCGAACACGCCCGGGCGACGTCGATCACATGGTTGCGTCCGCCCCCCGACATCACCGCGCCATGCTAGCGGTCGTCCGGTGGGCGACCTCGGACGAGCTCAGGGACCCGGGCCCGTGACACGCCCCGGCGGGCCGGACACTAGGGTGGCTGCCGTGCAGGGCGCGATCAGTGGCATCTCCACCATCTGGGTGGTCATCGCCGTGGGCTGGTTCATCGCCCACCGCGGGCTGGTCAACCAGCCGGGCCGCCGGCTCATGTCGACGCTCGCGTTCACGGTCGGCTCGCCCGCACTGCTGTTCTCCCTCCTGCTCGAGGCCGACCTGGCCCACGTGTTTTCGCGCACCGTCGTCGTGACCATCGCGGCGGTCGCGGTGGTGGGCGTCCTCTACCTGGCGGTCGCGATCCCGGCGTTCAAGCAGTCGCTGGGCGACGGTCTCATCGGCTTCATGTCGTCCTTCTACACCAACGCCGCGAACTTCGGCCTGCCCGTCGCGGTGGCGTTGCTGCAGGACGGCACGTGGGTGGCGCCCGTCATGCTGCTGCAGCTCGCGTTCATCATGCCGATCTGCCTGGCGATCCTCGACGTCGCCGCGTCGAGGCGCACGGGTAGGCGTACCAACCCGTGGAAGTACCTGCTCCTCCCGGTCCGCAACCCGATCACGATCGGCATCCTCGCCGGCCTCGCGATGAACCTGCTGGGCGTGGGCGTCCCCGACTTCGTCATGCGCCCGGTGGAGATGATCGGCGGCATCGCCCTGCCGCTCATGCTGCTGTCCTTCGGCGTGTCCATGCGGCTCGACCCCCTGCCCGGCAAGGGCCCGCACCGGGCCCCCCTGTGGGTCGCAGTGGCGCTCAAGGTCGTGGTGCACCCGCTGGCGGCGTGGGCGATCGGTTCGGCGATGGGCCTGCAGGGCACCGACCTGTACGCGGTCACGATCCTCGGCGCGCTGCCGACGGCGCAGAACGTCTACATCACCGCGAGCCGCTACGGCGAGGGTGAAATGCTCGCGCGCGACGCCGTGTTCTGGACGACCATCCTGTCCGTGGCATCGCTGCTGGTCATCGCCGCACTGCTGGGGTGAGGCTAGGTTGGGGCCGTGAGCGATGATCCCAGACTGACCTCCGACGTCTCCGACTTCGACTTCGACCGCTCGGCCCAGGAGTCCTGGCGCCGTTTCGGCGAGCGGCTGGCCGAGGTGCTGTCCGTGATGGACGCCGGCGCCACGCTCGCGATCGGCTCGCTGGCGGAGGCGGGGGAGGGGGCCCCCCACGTCCGCTTCCACTGCGCCGACGGTGGCGCCCTGACCGCGCACGCCACGACGGCCGGGCTGGGGGACGAGGCCGGGGCCGCGCTCGCGGCGTCCGGCTGGACGCCCGCGCCCAAGGAGGCCGGCACCTGGACACGGAGGGGCACCCAGGAGGAGGCCGAGGAGCTCGCCATGGCGGCCTCGGACGCCCTGCGCGACGTGCACGGCGTCCAGCACCCCGCGCTCCTGGCGCCCGACCAGCTCGCCGACATCCTCACGCCGGCGCCGACCGAGGGACAGCGCGCCGGGCAGGCGCTGGCCCATGAGCCGCAGCGGACCGAGCCGATCCTGGCCGCATCGGCCGAGGAACTGGACGCCGCCCTGCAGCGCGAGTTGACCCTGATGCTCGGCTTCGAGCCCCTGCGCGACGACGCCGGCGACCTCGCCCTGCGGGTCGGGTCGACGATGGTGCTCGTCCGCGCCGCGCCCGACGCCCAGGAGGTGCTGGTCTTCTCCCCGCTCGTGCACGACGTGGAGGGGCGCTCGCGGGCCATGGAGGTCCTCAGCGACCTCAATACCGACTCCCGGTGGGTGCGGTTCCAGCTCATCCGCGACCGGGTGTACGTCAGCATGTCGGTGCCGGCGGACCCCCTCATCCCGGCGCACCTGCACCGGGCCTTCCAGGTGGTCTCGCTGGTGAGCGACAGCATCGACGACGCGCTGGCGCAGAAGCTGCGCGGGCGGACCACGTTCGAGGGCGAGGAGCAGGATCCGGCCTAGGTACGGGCCGGTCCTCTCGCCGTGGGGATTGTTGACGTGGTGAGTATTAGTTATCACGACAATAAGTGCCAAGAGCTGCCCATTCCGCGGCCCGCCGGTTAGCGTGAGGACATGGCAGAGCTACTCCCGAAACTGGACGACTCCGAACTCGCCTCGATCGACGCCTGGTGGCGCGCGAACAACTACCTGACGGTGGGCATGATCTACCTGCAGGCGAACCCGTTGCTCCGCGAGCCCCTCCGCCCCGACCACATCAAGCCCCGCCTGCTGGGCCACTGGGGCACCTCGCCCGGCCTGGCCTTCATCTGGGCGCACGCCTCCCGCCTCATCAAGCGCACCGGCCAGAAGTGCCTCTATGTCACCGGCCCCGGCCACGGCGGCCCTTCCATCGTGGGCGCCTCCTACCTCGAGGGCACCTACACCCCGGCCTTCCCGTACGCCACACAGGACGCCGAGGGCATGCTCAAGCTGTTCCGGACGTTCTCCGCGCCCGGCGGGATCCCCTCGCACGCCTCGGTGACCACGCCCGGCTCCATCCACGAGGGCGGCGAGCTCGGCTACGCGCTGATCCACGCGTTCGGCTCCGTCTTCGACAACCCCGACCTGCTCACGATCGCCGTCGTCGGCGACGGCGAGGCCGAGACCGGCCCGCTGGAAGGCTCCTGGAAGGGCATCTCCTTCCTGAATCCCGAGCGCGACGGCGCCGTGCTGCCCGTCCTGCACCTCAACGGCGGCAAGATCGCCGCCCCGACCGTCCTGGCACGCAAGCCGCGCGAGGAGGTCACCAAGCTCTTCGAGGGCCACGGCTACGAGGTCATCGAGGTCGAGGGCGAGGACACCCCCGGCATGCACCACCGCTTCGCCGAAGCGCTGGCCACCGCCTACGCCAAGATCAAGGACATCCAGGACGCCGCCCGCACCGGTTCGTGGGACGGGACGCGCCCGGTCTGGCCGATGATCATCCTCCGCAGCCCCAAGGGCTGGACCGGCCCGAAGGAGTTCGAGGGCAAGAAGATGGAGGGCACGTGGCGCAGCCACCAAGTGCCCCTGTCCGGCGTCAAGACCGACCCCGAGCACCTCCAGCAGCTCGAGGCATGGATGCGCTCCTATAACCTCGACGAGCTCTTCAACGAGGATGGCTCGCCGACCGACCTGGTCAAGTCGGCGAACCCCGACGACCCCGACATGACCATGTCCGGGACGCCGTACGCCAACGGCGGCAAGCTCATGAGACCCCTCGAGATGCCCGACTTCCGCGCGATGGCGGTGGCGGTCGAGCAGCGGGCCACCGAGCGCGTCGAGTCGACCCGCAAGCTCGGCGAGTTCATGCGCGAGCTCTACCGGCTCAACCCAGAGACGTTCCGGCTGTTCTGTCCCGACGAGACCAACTCGAACCGGCTGGGTGCCGTGTTCGAGGCGTCCGACCGGACGTGGATGGAGGAGGTCACGGACGACGACGAGAAGCTGTCGCGCAACGGTCGGGTGATGGAGGTGCTCAGCGAGCACAACACCCACGGCTGGCTCGAGGCGTACAACCTCACCGGACGCCACGGCCTGTTCGCCACCTACGAGGCGTTCGCGATGGTGTCGGCGTCCCAGACGATCCAGCACGGAAAGTGGCTGCAGGAGGCCGGCGAGCTCGATTGGCGTGAATCCATCCCGAGCCTCAACATCCTGCTCAGCTCGACCGCGTGGCGCAACGACCACAACGGCTTCAGCCACCAGGGGCCGGGCATGCTGCAGCTCCTGCTGAACATGGGGCCGAAGGTGGCGCGGGTCTACCTGCCGCCGGACGCGAACTCCCTGCTGTGGGTGGCCGACCACTGCTTCCGGTCGACCGATTACGTCAACCTGATCGTGCAGGACAAGCAGCCCCAGCCCCAGTGGCTGACGATGGAGGAGGCCATCGACCACTGCACGCGCGGCGCCTCGGTGTGGGAGTGGGCCGGCAACGAGGACCAGTTTGGCCCTGGCCAGCCCGACATCGTGCTCGCGTGTGCCGGCGACATCATGACGATGGAGACGGTCGCGGCGGCGGAGATCATCAAGGCCAAGCTGCCGGCGATGCGGATCCGCGTGGTGAACGTGGTGAACCTGATGACGCTCCGGCGTCCCAAGGACCACCCGCAGGGCATGAGCGAGACGCTGTTCCGCGAACTGTTCACCGACACCCAGGACGTGGTGTTCGCGTTCCACGGCTACCCGGGCGGCATCCATCAGCTCATGCACGGGCGTCCGGACGCCGACCGGTTCCGCGTGCGCGGCTTCATCGAGCAGGGGACGACGACCACGCCGTTCGACATGGTCGTGAAGAACCGGGCCTCCCGCTACCACCTCGTCATCGACGCCATCAACAACGCCAAGGCGTTGCCCGCCGGCGCCGACGACCTCAAGAAGTGGTGCGAGGCACAACTGGCCCGACACGAGGAGTACATCGTCGAGCACCTCGAGGACATGCCCGAGGTGCGCGACTGGACCCTGTCGGAACTGTAAGCTCCCATCCGTGAATCCCCTTGGATACTTCGTGACCATCGACCCGGACGAGTGTCGCAGCCTGATCGGCGACGCCACCGTCGGTCGTGTGTCGTGGGTGTCGCAGTCGCGTGGCATCCAGGTGCTGCCGGTCAACTTCGTGCTGGTCGGGAACCGCATCGTCTTCCGCGTGGCAGAGGGAACCATCCTGCAGGAGCTCACCCAGCCGGTGGAGGTGGCGTTCCAGGTCGACGACCTGGACGCGTCGACCGCCACCGGCTGGGCCGTCCTTGTCCAGGGCACCACGCGTGCCTGGGACGGGGAGCTGCCCATCACCAACGCCTGGGCCCTCGGTCGCCGCGAGCTCGGCATCGCCATCGAGGCCACCGCCTGGTCGGGCCGTTCGGTCTCCGCCGACGCCGGCTGAGGGCGCCCCGGCCGGCTGAGCCTGTCGAACCCTACGGCTGGCTGACCCGCACCCCTCGGGTGTGCAGTTCGAGCTCACAGAACCATCGCCACAGCGACAGTTCCGTGAGCTCGAACTGCACACCACCCGGGCCCTCCCCATCCGTGGTCCGTAGACTCGCCCGCATGCCCTACCCGCACACGCGCCGCGACGATCTCGTCGAGAACCTCCACGGCACCCAGGTCGCCGACCCCTACCGCTGGCTCGAGGACGCCGACGACCCCGCCGCGACCGCGTGGGTTGCCGAGCAGCAGGCCCACGCCGAGGCGGCGCTGTCCGAGCTGCCGGCCCGGGCGTGGTTCACCGAGCTCATGGGCCGCATCGAGGCGGTCACACTCGTGGGCCTGACGCCCTGGGGAGAGATGACCTCCCTCCAGCGCTCCTGCGACCTCTACACGTGGCAGACGGGCCCCGACGACGGCACCACGCTGGGCTGGACGCCGGGGGACAAGGCCAAGGCCCTGCTGAGCTGAGGACGCCGGCATCAGGGATGTCAGCGGGTAGCATGGACCGGCCATGCCTGAGAACCCGCGCGCTGGCGACCTGCGCCTCGAGTTCGACCCCGCCCTGCCGATCTCGGCCGCGGTCGACGAGATCCGCGCGCTCATCGCGGCCCACCAGGTCGTGGTCGTCGCCGGAGAGACCGGCTCGGGCAAGACCACCCAGCTGCCGAAGATCGCGCTGCTCGCGGGGCGCTCCCGCATCGCCCACACCCAGCCGCGCCGCCTCGCCGCACGCACCGTCGCCACCCGCATCGCGCAGGAGATGGGCGTCGAGATCGGGGACGCGGTCGGCTACCAGGTGCGCTTCACCCGCCAGGCCACCCGGCGCACCAAGGTGAAGCTGATGACCGACGGCATCCTCCTCGCCGAGATCGGCCACGACCGCGACCTGCGCCACTACGACACGATCATCATCGACGAGGCGCACGAGCGCTCGCTCAACATCGACTTCCTGCTGGGTTACCTCAAGCAGCTGCTGCCGCGGCGTCCGGACCTCAAGGTCATCATCACCTCGGCCACCATCGACACGGCCCGCTTCGCCGAGCACTTCGGCGACGCCCCCATCGTCGAGGTGTCGGGTCGCACCTACCCGGTCGAGATCGTCTACGAGCCGCTCGAGCACGAGAACGACCTCGTCGACGGCATCGCCCGCGCCGTGACGCAACTTCACGCCCTCGGCGAGGGCGACATCCTCGTGTTCTGCTCGGGCGAGCGCGACATCCGCGACGCCGCGGACGCCATCGAGGCGCTCAAGCTGCGCAACACCGAGGTGCTGCCGCTGTTCGCCCGCCTGAGCGCAGCGGAGCAGGACCGTGTGTTCCGCCCCCACCCCGGCACGATGCGCGTCGTGCTGGCCACCAACGTCGCCGAGACGTCGCTGACGGTGCCGGGCATCCGGTACGTCGTGGACCCGGGCTTCGCCCGCATGAGCCGCTACTCGGCGCGCACCAAGGTGCAGCGCCTGCCGATCGAGCCCGTCAGCCAGGCCAGCGCCAACCAGCGCGCCGGCCGCTGCGGACGCCTCGGGCCGGGCATCGCCATCCGGCTCTACTCGGAGGATGACTTCCTCGCCCGCCCCGCGTTCACCGAGCCCGAGATCCTGCGCACCAACCTCGCCTCGGTCATCCTGCAGATGGCCGACGCGCGCCTGGGCGCCATCGAGGACTTCCCCTTCGTCGAGCCGCCTGACCGCTCGCAGGTCCGCGACGGCCTGCGGCTGCTGAAGGAGCTGGGCGCGCTGCAGGAGGATCGAGCCTCGAAGGGCCGCGAACACAAGCCCTCGGCGGAGGGGCCCCGCCTCACGAAGACCGGGCGGCTGCTGGCGCGCCTGCCGATCGACCCGCGTCTGGGCCGCATGCTCGTCGAGGCCGGACGCCGCGGCGCCGCCTGGGACGTCCTGCCGATCGTGGCCGCCCTCGCGATCCCGGACGTGCGCGAACGCCCCTCGGAGAAGCAGGCGGAGGCGGACGCCCTGCACCGCCGGTTCTGGAGCGAGGACGGCGCGGCCCACGCCGCCGCGGGCGAGGCCCACGGCGACCGCGACCCGTCCGACATCGCCGCCATCTGGCGCCTGTGGGACTACCTCCGCAGCCAGCGCAACGAGCTGTCCGGCAACGCCTTTCGCCGGATGTGTCGCGACGAGTTCCTCAACTTCCTCCGCATCCGCGAGTGGCAGGACCTGGTCTCCCAGCTGCGCGAGGTCGTCGGCGAGCTCGACCTCGACACCAACGCCCCCGACCGGGACGCCGACCATCGCCGCCGCCGCGCCAAGGAGCCACGCACGGCGTCCGGCCACACCCCCGACTGGGAGGCCGTGCACACGGCCGTCCTGTCGGGGCTGCTCTCGCACGTGGGCCTGCGTGACGAGAGCTCCACGGCGCCCAAGACCCAGCAGCGCCGCGGGCGGCGCCCGATGGCCGAGTACCTCGGCGCGCGCGGGGCGCGGTTCGCGATCCAGCCCGGCAGCGCGGCCGCCAAGGCGGAGCCGCCGCTGGTGATGGCCGTCGAGCTCGTCGAGACGAGCCGCTTGTGGGCGCGAACGGTCGCCCCGGTCACCGCCGAGCAGGTCGAGGAGGTCGGCACCCACCTGATCACCCGGCAATACTCCGAGCCCCGCTGGTCGGTCTCCGGCGGCCAGTGCGTCGCCGACGAGCGCGTCAGCCTGCTGGGCGTGCCGATCGTCGCCGGGCGCACGGTCAGCTACGGCCGCATCGACCCCGTCGTCGCCCGCCAGATGTTCATCCAGTCGGCGCTGGTCGAGGGGCAGTGGCGAACCCGGCACCACTTCTACGCGCGCAACGAGAAGGTCCGCGCCGAGGCCGAGGAGTTGGAGGAGCGCACCCGTCGCCGCGACATCGTCGTGGACGACGCCGCGATCCATGCGTTCTATGACGAGCGCATCCCGGCCGACATCACGTCGGTGGCACACTTCGACCGCTGGTGGCGCGACAAGCGCCGGGTCGAGGACGACTACCTCGACCTCGCGATGGCCGACCTCGTCGACGACACGGACGCCGTGGACGCCGATGCCTTCCCCGACACCTGGACCGTCGGCCCGACCGACCTGCCCGTCAGCTACGTGTTCGCCCCCGGCGCCCATCGCGACGGCGTCTCCGTCGACGTGGACGTCAGCGTCCTCAACCAGGTCGACCCGGCGCCGTTCACGTGGCAGGTGCCCGGCCTGCGCGACGAGCTGGCCACCGAGCTCATCCGCTCGCTGCCCAAGGCCGTCCGCACCCGGTTCGTCCCCGCGCCGGACTGGGGGCGCCGCGCGCTCACCTGGCTCGACGACCACCCCGACCGGGCGTCGCTGGCTTTCCCGGACGCCCTCGCGGCGGCCCTCGGCGCCCTCTCGGGTGAGCCGCTGGACGCCACCCTGTTCAACGAGTCGGCGCTGCCCGACCACCTCACCGTGCGCTACGTCATCACCGACGGACGCCGCGAGCTCGGCGCCGGCAAGGACTTCGAGAGCCTCCGCAAGCAGTTCGCCCCGCGGCTGAACAAGCGGCTCAACGCGGCTGCGTCCGACGTGGCGCACCCGGGCGCGAAGAAGTGGGAGTTCGGCACGATCCCCGCCACCCGCGAGGTCGACCGCGACCCGACGCCGCTGGTGGGCTATCCGGCCCTGGTCGACCAGGGCGAGACCGTGGGCGTCCGCATCGCCAACACCGCCGCCAAGGCGTCCCGTTGGCAGGCGCGCGGGCTGCGCCGCCTCGTGATGCTGGAGTCGCCCGACCCCACCCGCAGCGTGTTCATCCACCTCTCCAACGCCGAGAAGATCGCGCTGTCGGGCGGCCCGTACGCCAACCTGAACGCCCTGCTCGCCGACGTCCGGCTCAAGGCGACCGGCGACCTCATCGCCCAGCACCGCGTGGACCCCGACACGATCCGTGACGAGGCCTCCTTCCGCCGCCTGGTCGACATGGTCCGCCCGGACGCGGCCGAACGCATGCAGGCCATCACCCGCGTCGCCGCGCGCATCCTCACCCGCCACGCGGAGGTGCGCGCCGAACTGGCCCGGCGCCCCGAGGGGGAGACCAGGGACGACATCACCGCCCAGCTCGACAACCTTGTGTTCGACGGCTTCATCGCGGCCACCCCCGAGCCGCACTTCACCCGCCTGGACAAGTACCTCCACGCCGTCGACGTCCGCCTCAAGGGATGGACGGCGAATCCGGCCCGCGAGCTGCAGAACCTCTCCGTCATCGCCGAGCTCGAGGACGCCTACGCTGCGGCCGTCGCCGTCCACGAGGTCGGCGAGCTGCCCGCCGCGGCCGTCGAGGCCGGCTGGCTGCTGGAGGAGCTGCGCGTCAGCCTGTTCGCGCAGTCGCTGGGCACGGCGCAGCCGGTGTCCGCCAAGCGCGTCCGGGGCGTCCTAGCGGCGCTGTCCTGACAGGATCGGACCATGCCCGCCTCCGTCGCGCCACCGCGTGGGACGCGCCTGGCCTCGCTCGGCGCCGCGCCCTGGGTGGTGGCCGCCCTCGCCACGGCCACCTACGCGCTGTTCTCGACGCTGCAGTGGCGGCGCTTCGAGTCCCCGTCGTGGGATCTGGGCATCTTCACCCAGATCCTGCAGCGCTACGCGGCGCTCGAGGCGCCGGTCGTCCACATCAAGGGCGCCGGCTACAACATCATGGGCGACCACTTCCACCCGATCCTCGTGCTGCTGGCCCCGCTCTACGCCGCGTTCCCGTCGGCGCTCACGCTGATGGTGGCCCAGGCCGTCCTGCTGGGGGTCTCGGCGTTCTTCGTCGCCGCCGCGGCTCACCACCTCGTCGGCCGCGGGGCCGCGTGGCTCATCGGCCTGGCGTACGCCTTCAGCTGGGGCGTCCAGGAGGCGGCCGCCGTGCAGTTCCATGAGGTCGCCGTGGGCGCGCCGATCCTCGCCGTCGGCCTGTGGTGCCTCGTGCGCGAACGCTGGGTGGCCGCCACCGTGTGGCTCGGCCTGCTCGTCTTCGTCAAGGAGGACCTGGGCCCCACCGTCGCCGTGTTGGGCCTGCTCGTGGCGTGGCGCTCGCGCCGGTGGCTGCTGGGGCTGGGCCTGGCCGCGTGGGGCATCGCCTGGTTCGTGCTCGCGCTGCGCGTGATCCTGCCCGCGATGAACCTGCGCGGGCAGTACGACTACGCGGGCCACCTCGACCTGGCCGCGGTCCTGGCCGACCCCGTCGGGACGGTGGCGGAGATCCTCACCAACGAGCAGAAGATGCTCACCCTGTTCATGCTGCTGGCCTGCACCGGCCTGCTGGCGCTGCGCTCGAACCTCGCACTGGCGCTGCTGCCGACGCTGGGCTGGCGGTTCCTGTCCAGCCTGTCGGGGCACTGGGGCCCGACGTGGCACTACAGCCTCATGCTGATGCCGATCGCGTTCGTGGCCGCCGCCGAGGGGGTGCGGCTGCTGGCGGACGCGCGGAGCCCGGTGCTGCGCGGCTGGGCCCGCAGCGGCCCGGCGGTGCTCCTGATGTTCGCCCTCGCGGTGCTGCCCCAGATGCCGCTGTGGGACCTCACCAAGGGCGGGACCTGGACGGTGGATGGCCCCCGCCCGCGCGCGGCCGCCGAGCTCGTCTCCCTCGTCCCGCGGGGCGCCGTGGTGGCCTCCGACATCTCCCTGATGAACCAGTTGGTCGACCGCGCCGACGTCTACTTCATCGCCAACGAGGGCAACCCCATCCCCGACCGGATCGTCATCGACAACCGGGGCGGCGGCTGGAGCAGTCGCGTCGATGGCGCCGTGCACGGGGCCGCACTCTGGCCGGGCACCCGGTGGCGTGAGGTGCTGGCCCAGCAGGACTATCAGCTGGTCGAACGGGTCGGTTGAGCGGCCGCCGCTAGAGTGGGCGCCATGATGGACCCGGGCGCGCTGTACACGGTGGAGCAGGACGTCTGGGAGAGCCTGACGGGCACCCGCCCGGTGCTGGTGCACCTGCTGGAGGGGTACGTCGACGCCGGCCAGGTCGCACGCCAGCTGAGCGAGCACCTGCTCGAGAGCCTCGACGCGGAACTGCTGGCCACCTTCGACCACGACCAGCTGCACGACTACCGCTCGCGGCGCCCGCAGATGGTCTTCGACACCAACACGTGGACGTCGCTGACCGACTACCGCCTGGCCCTCCACAAGGTCACGGACGCCTCGGGTCGCCCCTTCCTGCTGCTGAGCGGCCCCGAGCCCGACACGCAGTGGAACAGGGCCTGCGCCGCACTCCTGCAGATCGCCGACGGCCTCGACGTGTCGCAGCTGGTGACCGCCCAGGGCGTCCCGATGGGCGTCCCGCACACGCGTCCGGTCCTGGTCACGGGCCACGCCACCGACCCCGAGCTCGTGACCGACAATCCCGTCTGGATCGACCGGGTCGTCGTGCCCGGCAGCTTCGCCTCCATGCTGGAGTACCGCTCCGGGCAGGCCGGACGCCTCGCGTGCGGCTTCGTCGCCCACGTGCCCCACTACCTGGCTCCCGGCACCTACGCGCCCGGCGCGCTGGCCGTGCTGGAGCGCATCCGCGCGGCCACCGGCCTCGACCTGCCGCCGGGGGAGCTGGCGACCCTCGCGCTGCAGACCCTCTCCCAGCTGGAGGGCGAGGTCGATTCCGACGGCGAGCTTGGACCCTTGGTGCAGGCGCTGGAGCAGCAGTACGACGAGGTACAGTCGACCGGACGCCCCAGTGTCCCCTCGGCGGACGAGATCGGCGCGGCCGTGGAGCAGTTCCTGGCCCAGCAGGAGGGCGACGACCCGGAGGGTTCGCGTGGAACACATCAGTGAGGTCCTGGACCTGCTGGACCTTGAGCGGCGCAGCGACGACGTCTTCGTCGGCGAACACCCCGTCACCGACCAGCAGCGCACCTTCGGCGGGCAGGTCATGGCCCAGGCGCTCGCGGCGATGTACCGGACGGTGTCGGACGGGCGCCTGTGCCACTCGCTCAAGTGCTACTTCCTGCGGGCCGGCTCCACGGCCTCCGGCATCGTCTACGAGGTCGACCGCTCGCGGGACGGCGGCTCCTTCACCACGCGGAGGGTGACCGCGACGCAGAACGGCCACGACATTTTCGTGATGTCGGCCTCCTTCAAGGTGCCCGAGGGGGGCCTGGAGCACGCGGCCGTCCCGTTCAAGCCGCCGGTCGCGCCCGAGGAGTGCCCCCGGCTGGCAGACGTGCTGGCCCAGCGCTCGCCCCGCACCAAGGAGGTCTGGGAGCGCGAGTGGGCGGCCCTCGACACCCGCTACGTCGGTTACAGCAACCGCGAGTCCGCACAGGGACCGCGCCTGCAGATCTGGATGCGGGCGGTGGGGGAGATGCCAGATGACCCGCGCCTGCACCAGATGGTGCTCGCGTACGCGTCCGACCTCACCCTGCTGAGCGTCTCCACGCTGCCGCACGCCGCTGCGTTCGGCTCGCCGCGCATGCAGATGGCCACGATCGACCACTCCATGTGGTTCCACCGGCCGCTGCGCGCCGACCAGTGGGTGCTCTACGACCAGTCCTCCCCGAACGCCAGCAACGCGCTCGGGCTGTCCTTCGGCAAGCTGTTCGACGCGGACGGTGTGCTCGGCGCGCACGCGGTCCAGGAGGGGCTGGTGCGGATGGCCGACGACCGGCCCCGCCGCGGCCTGGTCTGAGCCAGAGCAGTCCCGGGACGGAGACGAGCCCCCGAGCGCGCTGCTCGGGGGCTCGTCGGCGGGGTGCCGTCTTGTTGGCGTCAGGCGGCCAGGGTGGTGTCACGCAGCTTGGCGATGGCCTGGCGCTCGATCTGGCGGACGCGCTCGGCGGTGATGCCCCAGACGCTCGCGATGTCCGCGAGCTTGGCCTGGCGTCCGTCCAGGAGGCCGTAGCGGCGGCGCACCACGTCGGCGGAGCGCTCGTCGAGGCTGTCGAGGAGGTTGTCCAGGCGGGCCCGGTCCTCGGCGTCCAGCACGACCTCGTCGGGGCCGGGCGTGGTGTCGCGCGCGAGCAGGTCGCCCAGGGCGGTGTCGCCGTCCTCCTCGACCGGGGCATCCAGCGACACGTGGTCGCGCGCGAGGCGGAGCAGCTCGATGATGCGGTCCTCCTCGAGGCCGAGCTCGTCGGCGATCTCGATGACCTCGGGCTCGCGGCCGAGCTTGCGCTCGAGGTTGCGGCGCGTGGCCGAGACCTGGTTGATCTGCTCGGCAACGTGCACGGGGAGGCGAACGATGCGGCCCTGCTGGGCGATGCCGCGGCTGATCGACTGGCGCACCCACCACGTGGCGTAGGTGGAGAACTTGAAGCCCTTGGAGTAGTCGAACTTCTCCACGGCGCGGATCAGGCCCGTGTTGCCCTCCTGGACCAGGTCCAGCAGCGGCATCTGTGCGCGGCCGTACTTGCGGGCCACGGAGACCACCAGCCGCAGGTTGGCGGTCACGAAGCGCTTCATGGCGGCGCGGCCCTGCTCGGCGATCAACTCAAGCTCCTCGGTGGAGGCCTTCTTCGCCTTCCGGCCACCCCGTTCCTTGGTGGTCACGGATCCGTCGAGGATCTGTTCGGCATACAGCCCCGCCTCGATCTCCCGGGCGAGCTGCACCTCCTCCTCGGCCGTCAGGAGCGGCGTCTTGGCGATGCCGTCCAGGTACAGCCCGACGGAGTCCTTGCCGTCGATGCCATCGGTCGAGCGGGAACGGTGCGAGGTCGAGATCATGCGTCGTCCTTTCGTCGTCGACCAGTACAACGCGAAAGACGTCCAATTTGTTCGGTGCACCCCCCGAACGAGCCCTGAGACCAACCCGCGAGGGTGAAATCAAGACCGTGGTCGTACGGGTTTTCCCTGCGTGCCGGGGATGCGAGCGCCCCGCCTGAGAGCACAGAGGCGTCCGGCACGGGAAATCCTCAGGTGTTGGCGCCGGCCTGGTCGACGAGCCACGCCAGCTCGAACGCCCGCTCCCGCCAGGCCTTGTAGCGGCCGGACACGCCGCCGTGGCCGGCCACCATCTCGGTCTTGAGCAGGATCGGGCGGTCGGGGCCGTTGGTCACCATGTCGCGAAGCCGGGCGACCCACTTGGCGGGCTCGGTGACCTCCACGCGGGTGTCGTTCAGGCTGGTCGTCGCGAGGATCGCCGGGTAGGTGGTGGGTCGCACGTTCTCGTAGGGGGAGTAGGCCTTCATGCAGGCGTAGACGGCGGGGTCCTCGACCGGGTTGCCCCACTCCTCCCACTCCATGACCGTGAGCGGCAGGTCGGGGTTGAGGATCGTGGTGAGCGGGTCGACGAACGGGACCGCCGCATGAACCGCACGGAAAAGCCCGGGGTCGAGGTTGACCGCGGCGCCGATGAGCAGCCCACCGGCGGAGCCGCCCTCGGCGAGCAGGCGGTCGGGGGCGACGCGCCCCTCGTCGACGAGCACCCGCCCGCAGGCGACGAAGTCGGAGAAGGTGTTCGGCTTGTCCAGCAGCTTGCCGCCGTCGTACCACGGGCGTCCGAGCTCGCCGCCACCGCGCACGTGGGCGATCGCGAACACGAAACCGCGGTCGAGCAGGCTGATCCGGCTCATCGCGAAGTAGGGCATGGTCGCCGATTCGTACGCGCCGTAGCCGTACAGCAGGCCGGGGGCCGTCCCGTTGGTCGGGGTGTCGCGGTGGCGGACCAGGGAGATCGGCACGCGTGTCCCGTCCTCGGCGGTGGCCCACAACCGCTCGCTCACATACGCGGTCGGGTCGTACGCGCCATGGGTCGGGTGGTCGAGGACGGGCGTCTGCTTGAGCAGCCGGCGCGCGCCGGTGTCCAGTCGGTACTCCCACACGCTGGTCGGGGTCACCAGCGACTCGTAGCCGAACCGGATGCGGTCGGTGTCGAAGTCGGGGGCCTCCTCGGCGCCGACGTCGTAGAGGGCCTCGTCGAACGTGAGCTCGGTGAGGACGCCGAGCGCGCCGTCCTCGCCGCGCGGCAGGACGCTGATGCCCGCCAGGCCGTTGGTGCGGTGGTCGATGACGACGGCCGAGGCGTACACGCTGACGTCGAGGAGGCGCGTCTCGGGGCGCTCCTCGATGACGGTCTCCCAGTGCTCGATGCCGGGGGTGGCCAGCGGCGCGCGGCTCAGCTTGAACTGGGGCGCGTCGTCGTTGTGGAGGATCCAGAGGGCGTCCGGCGCGAGCTCGACGGAGTACTCCAGGCCCGGACGCCGCGGCTGCACCACGGTGGGCTCCCCGGTCGGGTCCGAGGACGGGAGCAGCCGCGTCTCGGTGGTCGTCTTGGACGCCACCTCGACGAACACCCAGGCGTGGTCGCGGGAGCTGCCCACCGCGACCCAGAACCGGTCGTCGGGCTCGGAGAACACGAGGGCGTCCGCGGCCGGGTCCGTGCCGACCCGGTGGCGCCACACCTCGTGGGGGCGCCACGCGGCGTCCACGCGCGTGTAGAACAGCCAGTCCGGCCCGGCCCACGTGCCGCCGCCCCCGACGCCGGGAACCGGCCCGTCGATCGTCTCGCCCGTCGCGAGGTCGACGACGAACAGGTCGTAGCGCTCGTCGCCGGTGGTGTCGACGGAATAGGCCAGCCGGCGTCCGTCGGGGGAGACGTTGGCCAGCCCGAGGGAGAAGTAGTCGTGGCCCTCGGCCAGCGCCTGGACGTCGAGGACGACCTCCTCGTCCGGGCCCGGCTCGGAGACGTCGGGGATGTCATCGCGCGAGGTGGCCGGCAGGCGGCAGGAGCGCCCGTAGTCGTGGCCCTCGGTGGTGCGGCCGTAGTACCAGTAGCTGGTGCCGTCGGTGTGGGTGACGTGCAGCGGCACCGACATGTCGGTCTGCTTGGTGCGTGCCTTCAGGTCGCCGTAGAGCTCCTCGGCGAGCGGCTCCAGGTGCGCCGTGTGCTGCTCGGTCCAGGCGTTCTCGGCCGCCAGGTACTCCAGCAGTTCGGGGTCGGTCTTGTCGGCCATCCAGTGGTAAGGGTCGTCGACGGCGTCGCCGTGGACGGTCCGGGTGAACGGACGACGGGGGGCGTCGGGCGGGCTCTGCAGGGCATCGGGCACGGCGGCCAGCGTAGCCTCGCGGCGAAGCCCCGCCATTTGGGTCAGCACCGAACGCGTGCAACAATGGCCGTTGCGCCGGACGTTGACAGGTCCCGGCCGCTGCACGCCCAGAAACCGGACGAAACGAAAGGGCCCACGTGACTCTAAGCTCCAGCGCTGCCAGCGCGTCGGACACGCCGAAGGCCACTGCGAGCCGCGCGCGCACCCGCAAGGTTGCCGCGCCAGCCGGGGCGCCGGAGACGGTCGAGGAGGCCAAGCCCGCACGCAAGGCGCCGGCACGCACCGCCGCCGCGAAGGCACCGGCCAAGGCCCCCGCGCGCTCGCGTGCCAGGGCGAAGGCCGAGCCCGAGGTGAAGCCCGAGCCCGTCGAGGACGAGGTCGTCGACCCCGAGGCCGAGGACGCACCCGAGGTGCTCGAGGACGAGGACATCGAGCTGGAGGGCGCCGAGGGTACCCCCACCGTGGCCGAGGTGCTGACCCCGGAGGCACTCAAGGAGGTCAAGTTCGAGCGCGACGGCGACGACGTCGTCCTGACCGTCGGTGGCAAGAAGCGTTCGCTGGACGAGGTGGACGAGGGCCAGTTCAACGAGGGCGAGGCTGCCAAGGAGGAGAAGAAGCTCGTCGAGGACGGCGGCTTCGTCGTCTCCGACGCCGACGACACCGACGAGCCCGAGCAGCAGGTCATGGCCGCCGGCGCCACCGCCGACCCGGTCAAGGACTACCTCAAGCAGATCGGCAAGGTGGCCCTGCTGAACGCCGAGCAGGAGGTCACCCTCGCCAAGCGCATCGAGGCCGGCCTGTTCGCCGACGAGTCGATCACCGAGGGCACCGTCAAGTCCGGTGACATGGACGACTACGAGTGGATCGTCGAGGACGGGCGCCGCGCCAAGAACCACCTGCTGGAGGCCAACCTGCGCCTGGTCGTATCGCTCGCCAAGCGCTACACCGGCCGCGGCATGCTGTTCCTGGACCTGATCCAGGAGGGCAACCTGGGCCTGATCCGCGCCGTGGAGAAGTTCGACTACTCCAAGGGCTACAAGTTCTCGACCTACGCGACGTGGTGGATCAAGCAGGCGATCACCCGCGCCATGGCCGACCAGGCCCGCACCATCCGCATCCCGGTGCACATGGTCGAGGTCATCAACAAGCTCGCACGCGTGCAGCGCCAGATGCTGCAGGACCTGGGCCGCGAGCCAACCCCCGAGGAGCTGGCAAAGGAGCTGGACATGACCGCCGAGAAGGTGGTCGAGGTCCAGAAGTACGGCCGCGAGCCCATCTCGCTCCACACCCCGCTGGGTGAGGACGGCGACTCCGAGTTCGGCGACCTGATCGAGGACTCCGAGGCCGTCGTGCCCGCCGAGGCCGTGAACTTCACGCTGCTGCAGGAGCAGCTGCACGACGTGCTCGACACGTTGAGCGAGCGTGAGGCCGGCGTCGTCTCGATGCGCTTCGGCCTGACCGACGGCCAGCCGAAGACCCTCGACGAGATCGGCAAGGTCTACGGCGTCACCCGCGAGCGGATCCGCCAGATCGAGTCCAAGACCATGAGCAAGCTGCGGCACCCATCGCGTTCGCAGGTCCTGCGGGACTACCTCGACTGATGGCGGTGCGGATCCGTCAGGCGTCCGTCCTCGAGCTGGACGCCCTGGCGGAGTGGAGGACGCCGCCTGGCGTGAGACGGGAGATCCGCATGGTGCGGAGGGCTGACCGGACGTGAGCCGGCACGAGCGGCGTGTGGTCGTCACGCTCTTCGTGCTGCTGGCGCTGGTGGGGTCGCTGACCGTCCTGCCGCGGGCGCAGGGGTGGAGCGACGCCAGCAGGATGGCAGCCGTCCAGGCCATGGTCGACCACGGCTCCCTCTCCATCGACGACACCGACTTCGCTCCGCTGACCCACGACAAGGTCTGGGTTGACGGCCATTTCTACTCCGACAAGCAGGCCACACCCGCGCTCATCGGTGCGGTCGTGTACGCCCCCCTGTCCGCCGTCGGTATCAAACTGGCTCCGGGATGGAACCCGGCCTACGCGCTGGTGACCTGGGGGACCGTCACCCTGTGGTGGTGGCTGGGCCTGGTCGCTCTCTACCGGCTGCTCGGCCTCACCGGCCTGCCCGCGGGCCGTCGCGCCTGGTTGGCCGCCGCCACCGGGCTCGGCAGCCTGCACCTGACCTGGGTGGCGACCTTCAACAACCATTCGCTCGCGGCCTCCTGGGTGTTGATCGCGCTGGCGGCCGTGGCGCACGCGCGGGCGTCCGGCGGCGGTCGGTGGCTGCTGGCGTGCGCGGGGCTGGCGTTGGGGCTGGCCGCTTCCTCGGACATGCCGACCGGAGCGTTCGCGGTTGCACTCGGGGCGGTGGTGGTGGCCGACCCCCGCCTGCGGACCCGGGTGGCGTGGCTTGTCGTGCCGTTCCTGCTCGCGGTCGCCCCCGCGCTCTGGGTCAACCACGCGATCTCGGGCAGCCTCGTCCCGCTGCAACTCGTGCCTGAGTTTTTCCTCTACCCCGGATCACCCTGGACGCGCGAGGAGCTGACCGGCAGCGGCATCGCCGCCGGGGGCGACCTGGTGGGCTACGCCGCCGGGATGCTGGTGGGCGGTCGCGGCTTCCTGCTGTACAACCCGCTCCTGTGGCTCGCGATCCCTCTGCTGGTGCGCGAAGCCTTCGCCCGTGGTCGCACGCTCGCCCCGGAGGCGCGGGCCGTCGCCGCAGCGGGGGCCGCCCTGGTGGCCTACTACCTGCTGCTCTCGACCAACTACTCGGGACAGAGCTACAGCATCCGTTGGTGGGTGCCCCTGCTGCCGGTGACCCTGGTGTTCCTCTACCCGTGGCTGGCCCGGCTCACACGGGTGCGCCTGGCCGCCTTCGGCGTCCTGTTCGTCCTGGGGCTGGGGATCGCGCTGGTCGGCAGCCTCGACCCGTGGACGAACACGCGCGTCCACCCGGTGCCGCTGGTCGCGAACATCCTGCAGCTGCCCGAGTTGCTCGCGGCGCGCCTTCCCTGAGCCACCGGGCTCAGGACGCAGCTGCGCGCTCGAAGGCGTCCAGGAGCGCGGAGGAGAACAGCACGAAGCGGACCTCCTCGACGCCGGGGGCCGGGTGGGAACGCACGGCTTCGAGCGCGATGCGCGCAACATCGCGGGCGTCCCAACCGTAGATGCCCGCGCTGATGGCCGGGAAGCTCACGGTGCGCGCGCCCTGTTCGGCCGCCACGTCGAGCGAGCGGGTGAAGCAGGACGCCAGCAGCGTCGGGTCGGTCTCGCCGGCGTGGCGGTTCGGCCCGACCGTGTGGATCACCCAGCGCGCAGGCAGGGCGAAGCCGGGCGTGGCCACGGCGTCCCCGACAGGCAGCCCGTCCCGCAATGTGGTGGCTCGCAGTGCCCGGCAGGCGGCCAGCAGCTCGGGGCCGGCGGCGCGGTGGATCGCCCCGTCCACCCCACCCCCGCCGAGCAGGGACGAGTTGGCGGCATTCACGATGGCGTCGGTGGGCTGCTCGGTGATGTCGCCCAGCAAGCAGGTGATCGTCGGCATGTCCCCATCCTGCCGGGTACGGTCGGGGCATGGCTTCCGTTCCCGTCTCCGTCCTCGACCTCGCCACCGTCCGTGCCGGGTGGTCCAGCTCGGACGCCTTCGCCGCCACCATCGAGTTCGCCCAAGCGGCGGACCGGTTGGGCGCCGAGCGGTTCTGGATCGCCGAGCACCACAACATGCCGTCGGTGGCGGCGACGACCCCGCCCGTGGTCATCGCCGCGGTCGCCGGCCGCACGGAGCGCATCCGGGTCGGGTCCGGCGGGGTCATGCTGCCCAACCACTCGCCCTACGTCGTCGCCGAGCAGTTCGCGGCGCTCGAGGCCCTGTACCCGGGCCGCATCGACCTCGGCATCGGGCGCGCACCGGGCGCCGACCAGGTCACCGCGTGGGCGCTGCGTCGCTCGCAGGAGGGCTTGGGGCACGAGGACTTCGTCGAGCACGTCGAGCTGGTGTCTGCCTGGCTGAGCCCGCACGGCGTCCGCGTCGGTAGGGGCATGACGCTCACCGCGACGCCCTCGGCGTCCGGCTACCCCGAGATCTGGCTGCTCGGGTCGTCGGACTACTCGGCACGGCTGGCGGCCAAGCTGGGCATCCGCTACTCCTACGCAGGGCACTTCGGCCAGTTCGACCCGGCGGGGGTCTTCGCGCTGTACCGCGCCGAGTTCCAGCCGAGCGAGACGCTCGCCGAGCCCTACGCGATGCTGTGCACCTCTGCACTCGTGGGCGCCACTGAGCCCTGATCCACCGGTGTCGTGGCGGGTGTGGGCGTGGCATGGGGCGAGGTGACCGTTCTGAGCAGGGAGGATGGTAATTGCTGAAGTCGCCGTCCACCGCGTCGAAGGGTCACCTCGTAAGTGAA
>NZ_SDMQ01000013.1 GCF_004324755.1 Propioniciclava sinopodophylli | reverse complement strand
CCTGGCACCGGCTCGGGGCATCAACGGCGCCAACCGAGCCCAGTCCTCATCGGTCAACACCGGCATCCGACTCACGGGACCTCACCCTGCCCGAGAAGCCCCTGCAGGGTAACGAGACACGCCCTAGGGGTGTTTCACTCATGCCCAGTCGGGAGGAGACTCCCACGGAAGCGACCAGCCGTCCGATGTGAACCCGTCCGGCGGAACTGAAGCGGCCCAGTAGCGTTCGACAAACGCCCCGCCCTCCCACCGCAGAGCGATGCCGAGGACCCGGCCCGAGATCGTCTCGCGCCAGTAGATGACCTCTGCACCGTCTGCACGAACGGCCTGCTGGACCCCGTGTACTGCGGGAAGTCCACGCTTGGTGAAGTCCTTGTCCCCATACACGCCACCCACGAGGTCATCGCGGAAGTGTCCCCGCTGGCGGTGATGCCCCATAGCCGAGTTGCTCAGCAGACGAAGCATGTCGCGCGTCTCGAAGAACTCCCGGTCATCGACGCGCTTGCCGTTATCATCCACAGCCTGGCTCCCGGCGTTGGCCGCTTGGCGGTCGGCCTTCCGCTGATCCACGAGTTCACGTGCCTTGGGAAGAGCCCACTCAACGAGAGCATCCATCACCGACCAGGTCTTGGCAGAGTTCACGCGGGTGTCGTAGGCCAACTCCCGACCGTGCGCAACCCCGTGCCGGGACAAACTCCCGCCTGCCTGGGTCTGCTTCACATCCTCCCCGTACGTGGCCTGGAGCGCCGCCAGCCCGGCCTCGATGCTGACGAGGCGTTTGGGGTCCACCAGGTCGGCTTTCGCCTTGCTCTTCGTGAAGAACTTCTTGCCTGAGGTCACGTCAATGACGATCCCTTCCAACTGCGCCTGGAGCAGTGGGATTGAGGCGTCGTAGCGACCCGCCTCGTGATGCACCTTGGCCAGCCGGAGCAGACGCGCACGATGCTCGAACAGGGGCCGCAACTCGGGATCGGGCACACCCATCACCCGAACACGATCGCAAACCCGCTTCGTCCGCCAGGCTCCCTCGCCTGCCCACTGGTCGGCCAGAAGGTCGTCGGCCTCGCCTCCGCGTCCCTCTTCGACCAAGGTCATGGCTCGTTCGAGCGCTTCGGTCTGCATGGTCATGACCGCCCACCCGCGCGGCACGAGTTTGGTCAGCAAAGTCTCGATGCCCTCGACGGTCCTGCGGTATTCCGCACCCGCCGTAACCACCTGCTGCCAGTCATCCTCAATGCCTGGCCCAAGCAGAGAGAACCACTTTGTGTCACCCGTGCTGTGCATGGCGGCGTTGATCAAGGAGCGCGTCTCTCCGGAGGGATCGACAGCACCCCACACTTGATCACGTACGGTTCGCGACGCGGCGGAGTTAGTCACGACCCCATGGTGTCAGGAGCAGCAGACACTCTCGTCTCGTCCGGGCACGGGCTGATGTCCCAACGTGCCTCCCGCGCTCCTAGCGCCTGTACGGTTTCCGCCACCTACGGCGTACCTCACTCAACCGGAGGAGTCGCAAAGTCCCCTGTCAGCGCATTGACTGGGATACCCACCAACCAGGCCCGTGGACGCGGCGTCCGGCCCTTCGAAGCTCGCTGACGCTTGCACCGCAGGGACCTATGGCCGCAGGTCTGGGGCCTTGCCAGGTCCCTTAGAGTGGTGGTGAGCCAGATCGGGAGGTCCACCCCATGACCGAGACTCACACTCCGAGGAAGAGGCCCGTGCGCCGTGTGCTGCTCGGCCTGCTCGCCTTCGTGCTCGTCGCCACGCTGGGCGTGGGCGGCTTCTATTTGTGGTCCGTCAACCAGGCCCTGTCGGGGATACCCCGCGAAGACCTGATGCCCGACAACGCTCCCCTCACCATGGACGCCGACGTCAACCAGGAGCCGAACGTCGGCATCCCCCAGGAGGAGGCGTCCGAGGACGGGGAGGGCGAGGTCCCCCTCACCAACGACGACATCCCGCCCATCGAGGGCGGCATCGCCGACCCGGGCGGGACGATCAACCCGGGGCGTCCGGACGTCGGCGCGCCGGGCTCGCTCAACTACCTGCTGCTCGGCTCCGACTCACGCGGCTCCGACCGCGGTCGCAGCGACGTGATGATGCTCGCCCACGTGCCGCCGTCGCACGACAAGGTCTACCTCATCTCGTTCACCCGCGACATGTGGGTGACGATCCCCGGCCGCGGTGCGGCGAAGATCAACGCGGGCTACGCGTACGGGGGCGTCCCGCTGGCCGTGCGGACCGTCGAGAACCTCATCGGCACGCGCATCGACCATGCCGTGATGATCAACTTCGGCGGCTTTTCCGGTCTGACGGACGCCCTGGGTGGCGTCACCGTGAACAACAAGCACGCCACGCCCGGCTACCCCAAGGGGCAGATCACGGTCTCGGGCGAGGAGGCGCTGAAGTACGTCCGCGAGCGGTACAACGTGCCGGGCGGTGACCTCGGACGCGCCGAGCGCCAGCGCGCGGTGGTGCAGGGCATCCTGTCGAAGATGTTGTCGGCGGACGTTCTCGCCAACCCGGCCAAGTTCAACCAGGTCGTCGGGCAGCTCGGCGGATTCTTCACCGTGGACGCCGGCCTGACCAACCAGAAGATCTTCGAGACCGCCACGAGCATGCGCGTCACCGGCACCGGCGACATCGTCAGCCTGCAGGCCCCCATCGCCGGGTTCGGCCGCAGCAAGGGCGGTCAGTCCATCAACCTCGTGGACTGGCCGAAGATGCGGGCGATGGCCGAGGCCATCAGGACGGGCACGATGGGCTCCTACCCTCGCTGAGGTCCGTCAGCCCTCGTTGAACATCCCCATCTTCCCGGCGACCTCGGCCCCGTCCGGGTTGGTGTCGTGGGAGCCGTCCGGGTGGACGACCGTTCCCCTTCGACAGGGTCAGGGAGCCTTCGGCTGAAACCGTGCCTGGAAGAAGCGACGGTAGCGCGGCTCGTAGACCATCGCCAGCCCTTTCAGGGAGGCGTGGTGGTCCCGGGCCACAACGTCCATGCACGGCTCGGCCCAGCTGCGGCGGTGCTGCTGCTGGCCCATCGTGTGCAGCGAGGAGGGGCGACTCTGCTCATCCATGGCCCGACCCTGACCACCGGGCCGCGTGCGCCGGGAGGGCGGCGTCCGCCTCAACAGTTCAGTTGGGGGCCCTCTCAGGGCGCCTTGCCGGCCAGCGGCTGGTCGCGGTATCTGGCGGCGTAGTCGGCCATGGTGCCGGTGCGGATGGCCTTGCCCATCTCCTCCAGCTGGGGCTCGTTGACGATGTCGATCGCCTGACCGTCGGCGGACGTGCCGAACCCGGAGATGGGCGCCTGGAGGATCTCGATGTCGTTACCCGAGTTCACCTTCATGCTGGTGGCCGTGCTGAGGATCACCCCGTTGGTGAGCCCTTCGTCGACGGTGAAGTACTGACCGAGCTTGCCCATCACCTCGTTGAACTTCACGGGGTTGGCGAGCACGTCGAGCGTGAGCATCTTCATCAGGATCGCCTTCACGACGGCCCGCTGCCGCTCGGCGCGGTCGAGGTCGCCGTTGGGCATGCCGTAGCGCTGGCGGACGTAGACCAGCGCCTCCTCGCCCTGGATGGTCACCTCGCCCTTCGGCCACGCGTACCCCTGCGTCTCGGACGCGATCTTGTTGTCCACGGTCACGCCGCCGAGCTCGGTGGTCAGCCCCGTGAAGCCCTCGAAGTCGATCTTGGCGGCATGGTCCATCCGGACGCCGACGAGCGACTCGAGCGTGCGGGTGGCCAGCGCCTCGCCGCCGTAGGCGTATGCGGCGTTGATCTTGGCGAACCCGCGGCCGGGGACGTCCACCCACATGTCGCGCGGGAAGGAGACGATGTACACCTTGTCGCGCCCCGGCGGGACGTGCGCGAGCATCAGGACATCACTGCGCCCCCGGTCGCCGTCGCCGCGGGAATCGCTGCCCATGAGCACGTAGTTGAAGGAGCCCGCCGCCGTGGCGCTCGCGGCCGGGCGGGCGGGGTCGTCGGCGGGCAGCAGCGAGTCGGCACGGTTGATGTCGTTGGCCGTCGACCACACGCGCCAGACGTAGAAGCCCGCGACGATGACGGCCAGCGCGACCACGATGCCCACGATCGTGAAGAACCAGCCCACGATGCCGCGCCGCTTCTTGGGCCGGGCCTCCGCCACCCGGCGGGCCGAGGTCATGCCCTCGCCCCGGGCGTCCGGGTGGAGAACCGATCGGTGGCCAAGGCCCACGCCCGGGCGTCCCGCTCGCGGCCCTCGCGGCGGAGCCGCAGCACGGCTGCCGCCCCCAGCGCGAGCGCCGACGCCACCACCACTGCCGCTCTCACGGCGCCCATTGTACGCCCGGCCTACGCTGGGACCGATGAGCATGGTGGACGTGGTCTTCCCGCCGGGCGCCTCCCAGCGCGACTGGGTGTCCGACGGCATCCTCGCCGTGTCCCTGACCCTGGTGTCGATCGTCCCCTACCTCGTCGGGTTGGAGCAGCCGATCGAGTACTCGGCCCTGGTCGCCCTGTCCGCCTCCTTCACCCTGCCGCTGGTGCTGCGCCGGCACGCGCCGCTGGCGATGCTCGCGCTCAGCACGCTGGCGGGCATCTTCCAGCTGATCCTCGTGCCGGTGCCGACCGTGTCGCTGGTTGCCGTCCCGGTGATCGCCTACAGCATCGCCCGCTGGGTACCGGGCTCGCTCGCGCGCTCGGTCCTCGTGGTCGGCGCGTTCGCTTCCGTGCTCGGACCCATGCGCTGGGTGCCGGGCTCCGACACCAACCCCAGCGCCGACATCCTGTTCTGGGGCGCCTGCCTGGGTGCCGTGTTGACCCCGTACGCCATCGGACGCCGCACGCGTGAGGTCGCCGAGGCCCGCGCCCACCAGGTGCAGACGGCCGAGGAGCGCTACACCCTGCTGCTGGCCGAGCGCGAGCAACAGACCAAGCTGGCCGAGGCGTCCACCCGCGCGATGATCGCCCGCGAACTGCACGACATCGTCGCCCACTCGCTGTCGGTCATGATCGTGCAGGCCGAGGGCGGGCGGGCCGCGGCCACCCGCAAGCCGGAGGTGGCCGCCGAGGCGCTGGACACCATCGCCGAGACCGGGCGCGAGGCACTGCACGAGATGCGCCGCATCGTCGGCGTGCTGCGCTCGGACCCGAGCTCGCCCGAGCAACCGGACTACGCCCCCATGCCGACCCTGCGCGACATCCCCGACCTGGTCGCACGCACGTCCGACCGGGCGCGGCTCGTCGTGCACGGCACCGCCTTCCCCGTAACGCAGGCCCTTGCGCTCACCCTGTACCGGGTGGCGCAGGAGGCGCTGACGAACTTCCTCAAGCACGCGGGCCCGGACGCCCACGCCACGGTCACGCTGACCTGGTCGAGCGGCGCCATCACCGTCGACGTGATCGACGACGGCGAGGGCATTGAGAACCCGACCGACGGCGGCGGCAACGGCCTGCGCGGCATGTACGAGCGCGTCACCTCGATGGGTGGCACGCTGACCGCGGGGCCGCGCGCAGGTCGACCCGGCTTTCGGGTGACCGCGACGATCCCCGTGCACGGCAACGCGAACCGCCCCCTGCCCCGAAGGAGCTGACCGATGACGATCCGCGTGTTCCTGGCCGACGACCAGGCCCTGGTGCGCAGCGGCTTCCGCATGCTCATCGACTCCGAGGACGATCTGGCCGTCGTCGGCGAGGCCCCCAACGGCGCCGAGGCCGTCCGGGCGCTCATGGCCGACCCGGCCGACGTCGTCCTCATGGACATCCGCATGCCCGTCATGGACGGCGTCGAGGCCACCCGCCGCATCGTGGAGTCGCGCTTGGGCACGAAGGTGCTCGTGCTGACCACCTTCGACCTCGACGAGTACGCCTTCGCGGCGCTCAAGGCCGGGGCGTCCGGCTTCCTGCTCAAGGACGCCCGCCCGGCCGACCTGCTCAACGCCATCCGCAACGTGGCCGCCGGGGACGCCGTCGTCGCCCCCTCGACCACCCGCCGCCTGCTCGACCACGTCGCCCCCACACTGTCGCCCAGCCCCGGCGAGCACGATCCGCGGCTGGCGCTGCTCACCGAGCGCGAGCGCGAGGTGCTGCTCGAGGTGGCCTCGGGCGCGACCAACGCCGAGATCGCGCAGAACCTCTACATGGCCGAGGGCACGGTGAAGACCCACATCGGCCGCCTCCTCACCAAGCTGCAGGCCCGCGACCGGGTCGGGCTGGTGCTGTTCGCCTACGAGAACGGGCTCGCCGGACGCTGACCGGCTCACCCCGCGAGCTGCTCGACGAGCTGGCCCGCGACGGCGCGCAGGGCGCGGACCCCCTTGGAGCAGCGCCAGCGCACGGCGTCCGGTGACGTGCCCAGCACCGCCGCGGCGTCCCGGCTCGTCCGGCCGCCGACGTAGACGACCTCCAGCGTGCGCCGGGTGAGCGCGTCGATCACGCCCAGCCGGACGCCGGCGTCCAGCACCGTCGTCGCATCCGCGAGAGGGTCGGGGACGGGCACCCTCGGCAACGCGATGACGGCCCGGGGCCGGGCGGCCTTCACCGACTTGAGGGTGTCGAGGGCGAGGTTGGCGGCGATGCGCCCGGGCCGGCGCGCCAGCGGGTAGGTCGCGACGCGCACCCAGAAGGCGGCGAGGTACTCGTCCAGGGACGCCTCGGCGTCCCGTGCGGCCATCAGCACGAGCTTCGGCAGCATCGCCTGGACCACCAGGCGGCCCGCCAGGGCGTCGCCCGCGTGCTGGCGTCCGAGCAGCCCGCCGAGCACGGCGTCCGGGTCGTCACGGACGCTCGCGAGCACCTCCCCCAGCGTGGCGCCGGGTGAGAAACCCCACGCCGGGGGGCGGGAGGAGTGCTGCAGTTGGGCCCATTCGGCGTTGAGGGCGGTGAGGGTGTGGGAGAGTCCGACGCGGGTCATGGCCCGAGCCTGTCGACGCGGTGTTGGCGCAGGTGTTGTCCGGCCGGTCAGGGGTGTTGTCCGTGGCCGGAGTCGGGCCTTAGGTCACGGCTTGACAACAGTTCTGGCAACCCGCTGACAACAGTGTCCGCTCCATCATTTTCACCCTACTCTCAGAATTGCCCGGGGGGCTGCAGGTTGGGGTGCCGCAGCCCCTCGGCGCCGCGTCCGGGGGTCACAGCCCGTCAAGCACCCGCTGCAGGAAGTCCTCCAGGTCGCCGCTCTCGCCGTCGCGCCCACCGCGTCCGACCACCATCTCGGGCGGGGACGCCGCCAGCTTCACTCCCGTGAACCGGCTCAGCGCTGAGGACGGCACCACCAGCACGTACCACTCGCCGCCCTCGCCGATCGCCACCGAACGCTTCTTGTTGAGGTACCAGCCCACCTTGTCGGTGCGCACCTGGCGGCCGTCGAGCTGGGTCGCCATGAGCCGTTCGGGGGCGAGTCCCCGCTCACGCACACGGGACAGGAAGTCGTCGATCAGCACCTGCGCGGCCTGCGCCTCGCCCCGCCGGGCAGACGCCGCCAGGTCGGCCATGCGGCGGGCGGCCTCACGGCGGTCAGCGGGCTGGTCGGCGGACATGACCACCATGCTAGGTGGTTCCACCTTGACCGGACCCCACGCACACCGACGCTTGATGCCCCGGGCCGACTGGTCGGACGCCGGCTGGATAATCGCGCACCCTGATCAGGTCGCCGAGGCGAAGCGCCTGCTCGCCCGCGGCGAAGAGGTCCCCCGGTGGGCGAAGCGCTACGCGGTCTACCGGCGACGCGGCCTCCCCTGCCCGCGCTGCGGGACGCCCGTGGCGTCCGAACGGCTGGGGCTCCAGACGATGTACTGGTGCCCCGGCTGCCAGGAGTACCCGTAGCCTGAACCGCCCGCCCCGTAGGGCATGATCGGACCATGCAGAGCAGCCAGCACCACCCCAGCGAAGGCGTCCGCGCGCCGTTCGACGCCACGATGGCACGCGTGGGGAGGCTGCCATGACCGAGTTCACCGAGTGCGATGTCCTCGTCGTCGGCGCCGGACTGGCCGGCCTGGCCTGCGCGCAGCGCCTCGTGGACCGCGGCCACGACGTGATCGTGCTGGAGTCCGCGGACCGCGTCGGCGGGCGGGTGACCAGCGACGACGTCGACGGCTTCATCGTCGACCGAGGCTTCCAGGTGCTCAATCCGGCGTACCCCAGCCTCGCCGAGGTCGTGCCGGTCGGACGCCTCGGGCTTCGGCCCTTCCCCCGCGCGATCGCCGTCCGCCGCACCGACGGCCTGTCCACGCTGAAGGACCCGACCCGCGATCCGACCGCCCTGGCCGGTGACCTGAGCAGCGGCCTGGTCACGCTCGGCTCCGCCGGGTTGGGGGCATTCTTCGCCCGCGCCGCCGCGGTCGATGAGCCCTACCGTCGGGCGTTCGACGTCGCTCGCTTCACCGGTCCCCTTCGCGACGAGGTGGTCGAGCCCTTCCTCGCCGGCGTGATCTGCGAGGACCAGGGCGCCACCTCGTCCCGGTTCGTCTCGTGGCTCCTGCGCCTGTTCGCCCAGGGAACACCCGGCGTCCCCGCCCGCGGTATGAGGGCGCTGCCCGAACTGCTCGCCCGGGGCCTCGACGTCCGGCTGAACACGCCGGTGACCGAGGTCGCCAGCGGCACGGTGCGGACGGACGGCGGAGCCTTCGCCGCCCGCAGCGTGGTGCTCGCGGCCGGCCCCGGGTGTGCGCACCTCGCGCCCAGCGCGTCGGTCGAGTGGCACGGCACGCGGACATTCTGGTTCGCGTGCGACGCAGCTCCGGCGTCCGATGCCCGTATCCACGTGGACGGACGCCGCACCGGCCCGGTCACCACCACCTGCGTCACCTCGCTCGCCGCGCCCTCCTACGCCCCGGACGGGCGTCACCTCGTTCCCGCGCTCACGCTCACCGAGAGGGGCGTGGCCTCCGAGCAGGACGTCCGCAGCCACCTGGCCGAGATCTACGGGGTGCCGACCGACGGCTGGGAGGTGGTCGCCGTGCACGACCTCCCGCACACGGTTCCCGCGGTCCGCCCGCCCTACGACACGGGCCGCCGCGTGGAACGCCGCGACGACCGGACCCTCATCTGTGGCGACCTGATGGGGAACGCGTCCACCGAGGGAGCGCTGGCGTCCGGCCTGGCGGCCGCCGACGCGATCCTCGCCTGAGGAGCCGAGTCTGCTGGCGGCTACGGCAGGGCCCGTTCCGAGGCGGTTTGGGCCCCGCCCGGTGTGCACTTCGAGCTCACGGAACTATCGCCACAGCGATGGGATCGCCGCCTCGAAGTGCACACCCGGGGGGCCGGGCGTGGATACCGACCGAAAGTCAGCCGTTCAACAGCGTGCTGAAGTCGGGGACGTTGGCGAACTCGTCGGCGTAGTCGGCGGCCGGGTTCTTCGCGATGAGCTCGGCGAACTCGGTCCCGGCGCGCTGGACGCGGCGCGCGAGGCCCGACTCCTTGGTGCCCCAGTCGTCGGTCGTGGCGAAGACGCCGGTCGGCGCGACGGCGGCCTTCAGGTAGAAGAACATCGGCAGCATGGTCTGGTCGATGGCCAGGCTGTGCCGGGCCGTCCCGCCGGTGGCGGCCATGAGGACCGGACGCCCCGTGAGCACGCCCTCGTCCAGCAGGTCGAAGAACAGCTTGAACAGGCCGTTGACGCCGGCGTTCAGCACCGGGCTGACGGCGATGACGCCGGACGCCGTGCCGACCAGGCCGAACGCCGCCTGCAGCGTCTTGTTCGGCACGTGCGAGGTGTAGAACGTGGCCAGGTCGACGGCGAGGTCCCGCAGCTCCAGCACCTTGACCTCGGGCGCCGGGGTGCCTGCGGCGGTCATGGCCTTGACGGTGGCCTCGGCGAGGCGGTCGCCGAGCATGCGGGAGCTGGACGGCGTCCCCATGCCGGCGCTGATGAGGAGGAGGTGGCTCATGGTGTGTCCCTTCAGTTCTCGTAGGGCGACTGGCCGGTGACGTCGTCGACGCCCACGGTGCTGTGCTCGGTGAGCGTGCCGGCGGCGCGGGCCTTCTCGACCAGCGTCGCGTGGGTCGGGGCCTCCGGGATGTGGGCGGGGCGGCCTTCGGCGTAGCCCTTGCGCATCTCGGGAAGGATCTCGCCGAGCAGGTCGAGCTGCTCGAGCACGGTCTTGAGCGGCAGCCCGGCGTGGTCGATGAGGAAGCCCTGACGCTGGTAGTGGCCGACGTGCTCGACCATGCCGAGGTAGCGCTCCAGCACCTGCTGGGGCGAGCCGACGGTCAGCGGCGTCACCTCGGTGAAGTCCTCCATCGACGGGCCGTGGCCGTAGACCGGGGCGACGTCGAAGTAGGGGCGGAACTCGTTCACGGCGTCCTGACTGTTCTTGCGCATGAAGAACTGGCCGCCGAGGCCGACGATCGCCTGGTCCGCCTGGCCGTGGCCGTAGTGCTCGTAGCGGCGGCGGTACAGGTTGACCATCTGGGCGGTGTGCTCGATGTTCCAGAAGATGTTGTTGTGGAAGAAGCCGTCGCCGTAGTAGGCGGCCTGCTCGGCGATCTCGGGGGTGCGGATCGAGCCGTGCCACACGAACGGCGCGACGCCGTCGAGCGGGCGCGGGGTCGAGGTGAAGCCCTGCAACGGCGTCCGGTACTTGCCCTGCCAGTCGACGACGTCCTCGGTCCACAGCCGGCGCAGCAGCGCGTAGTTCTCGACGGCCAGGGCGACTCCGGCGCGGATGTCCTTGCCGAACCAGGGGTAGACCGGGCCGGTGTTGCCGCGGCCGAGCATGATGTCGACGCGGCCGTCGGCGAGGTGCTGGAGCATCGCGAAGTCCTCGGCGATCTTGACCGGGTCGTTCGTCGTGATCAGCGTTGTCGCGGTCGACAGCAGGAGCGTGTCGGTCTGCGCGGCGATGTAGCCCAGCGTCGTCGTGGGCGAGCTGCTGAAGAACGGCTCGTTGTGGTGCTCACCGATGGCGTAGAAGTCGAGACCGACCTCCTCGGCCTTCTTGGCGATGGCGACGGACGCCTTGATGCGCTCGTGCTCGCTGGGGGTGTGACCCGTCGTGGGGTCCGTGGTGATGTCGCTCACCGAGAAGACGCCGACCTGCATGACCACTCCTTGTGTGGTTGATGTTTCAAGTATCTCAACGTCAGGGTGTCCTTGTCCATTCCCGCCGGCGATTCCCACGCGCACCGCACGATTTCTGTCCGGTTCCGGTCGTAGCGTGACGCCATGGAGTTCATCGACACCAATCTGGACGGCGCCAGCTTCGAGCGCGTCAGCATGAAGGGCGCGACCCTGCACCGGGTGCAGCTCAACGACGCGCGGATGACGCGGGTCAACCTCTCGGGCGTGGAGATCCGGGTGCGGCGCTGTACGGGACGCGTCTGGTCGGAGTCGAGCTCAGCGACGTTGTCATCGAGGGCGACCTCGGAAACGTCGTGGTCAACGGCGTCGACATCGGCCCGCTGGTCGACGCCGAGCTGACCCGCCGTGACCCGCTGTACGGCGAGTTGAACCCGCCGGACGCCGAGGGCTTCCGCCGGGCGTGGGCGCAGGTGGAGCAGCGCTGGGCCGACCTGACCGAGCGCGCCCGCGCGCTGCCCGAGGAGACGCTGCACGCCAACGTCGACGGGGAGTGGTCCTTCATCCAGACGCTGCGGCACCTCGGGTTCGCCACGGCTGCCTGGCTGCAACGGACGGTCCAAGGCGACCCGAACCCCTACCGCCCGCTCGACCTGCCGTGGGACGAGGCGCCCGACTGGCCAGCCGAGTGGAACATGCCCGGCGACCGCACCGCGCGCCCCACGCTGGAGGAGGCGCTCGCCGGGCGCACCGCGCGGCAGGACGCCATGCGCGAGCACCTCGCAACGCTGACCGACGACGACCTGACCGGCAGCGTCACCCGTGAAGAACCCGGGTGGCCGGCCTACCCCGACGTGCCGGTGCACCTGGCACTCCAGACGATCCTCGCGGAGGAGTACCAGCACCACCGCTTCGCCACCCGCGACCTCGACACGCTCACCGCCGGCGAGAAGGAGGACTGACGTGCGCATCGTCCTCATCCCCGGCCTCTGGCTCGACGGCTCAGCCTGGGACGCCGTCCTCCCCGGCCTGCGCGCCGCCGGCCACGACCCCGTCGCCGTCACGTTGCCCGGGCAGGGCGACGGCGCTGTCTCCGCGACGCTGGAGGACCAACTGGACGCCGTACTGGCCGCGATCGACCGGGTGTCCGGGCCCGTCGAGGCCCCTTCGGCACGCTCAGGGAGCCGAGGCGTGCTCGTCGTCGGCCACTCGGCGGCGTCCACGCTCGCCTGGCTGGCCGCGGACCGCCGCCGGGCGCAGGTGGCGAAGGTCGCCCTCGTCGGCGGCATGCCGCAGGCTGACGGCGCGGCGTACATGCCGTTCTTCGAGCCCGCCGACGGCGTCGTCACGTTCCCGGGCTGGGAGGCGTTCGCCGGGCCCGACTCCGATGACCTCACGCCCGAACACCGCGCGGCGTTCGCGGCGGCGTCCCACCCCGTTCCCGAGGCGGTGGTGACGGGCATCGTCCGCTACACCGACGCGCGGCGCCACGAGGTGCCGGTGGTGATGGTCTGCCCCGAGTACTCACCCGACGACGCGAAGGCGTGGCTGGAGGCGGGCGAGATCCCCGAGCTGACGCCGGCGCAGCACCTCACCTACGCCGACATCGACTCCGGCCACTGGCCGATGTTCTCGGCACCGGACGCGCTGGCGTCGCTGATCGCGTCCCTGGCCGACTAGCAGGGCCGCGGGCGGCCGCACCGGCGGCGTACGCGTACGGTTGACCCGTGCCGGACGCCTTCAGCATCGCCCACGACCTGGTCGCCCGCTCGTCGCGCATCCTCGCGCTGACCGGGGCGGGGCTGTCGACGGCCTCCGGGATCCCGGACTTCCGCGGCCCGCAAGGGCGGTGGACGCAGGACCCCGACGCCGAGAAGATCTCGACGCTGTCGTACTACCTCACCGACGAGGACGTCCGCCGCAAGGCCTGGCGTGCCCGAGCCCACTCCGCGCACTGGGAGGCCGCCCCCAACGCCGGCCACCTCGCGCTGGTCGACCTGGAGCGGGCCGGGAAGCTGGCCGGCATCGTCACGCAGAACACCGACGGGCTGCACCTGGTGGCGGGGTCGTCGCCCGACATCGTCCACGAGGTGCACGGCAACGCGCGGACCTGGCGCTGCGAGGACTGCGGTAACACCGGCCCGATGGAGCAGATGCGCGAGCGCGTCCTGGCCGGGGACGACGACCCGCGCTGTCACGAGTGCGACGGCATCACGCGGGCCACCGTGATCCTGTTCGAGGAGATGCTCGAGCCCGGCGTCCTGGACGCCTCCGTCCGTCTCGCCGAGGACGCCGACCTCGTGCTCGCGGTGGGCACCACCCTCACCGTGCACCCGGTGGCGGGCCTGGTGCCGTACGCCTTCGGGCACTCCGCGCGGGTGGTCATCGTCAACAACCAGGAGACGCCGTACGACTACCTGGCGAACGCCGTGCTGCGCGACCCGATCGAGGAGGTCCTCCCCCGCCTCGTCGCCGATGCCTGAGGGCGACGCCGTCTGGCGGACGGCACGCCGGCTACACGGGGCGCTCGCCGGCCAACCGCTGACGCGCAGCGACCTGCGCTGGCCGTCCCTGGCCACCGCCGACCTGCGGGGCGCGACCACGCTCGAGGTCGTGCCGCGAGGCAAGCACCTCCTGCACCGCCTCGACACCGGCCTCACGCTGCACAGCCACCTGCGGATGGACGGGTCGTGGCGCGTCTGGGAGACCACCGACCCGCCGCGGGCGTTCCGGGCGCACACCGTTCGCGCCGTGCTGGCCACCGCGCAGTCGACCGCGGTCGGGGACTCTCTCGGCATGCTCGACCTCGTCCGCACCGCCGACGAGCACCGCCTGGTCGGACACCTCGGCCCCGACCTGCTCGGCCCCGACTGGGACGCCGCCGAGGCGGCCCGCCGCCTGGCCGCGAGCCCGGACGCCCTGGGCGCGGCCCTGCTCGACCAGTCCAACCTGGCCGGGCTCGGCACGATGTGGACGGCCGAGGCCCTGTTCGCCCAAGGGCTGGACCCGTGGCGTCCGGCCGTCGACGTGCCCGCCGCCGAACTCAGGGCGCTGGCCGAGCGCGCCCACCGCATCCTGAGGGCCGCCATCACCAGTCGGTTCGATGCCCGCCGCGGCCACGCCGTCTACCGGCGCCTGCGCCACCCCTGCCGACGGTGCGGCACCCCGATCACGGCGGGCACGATCGGGGATGCCCCCCGAGCACGCACGTTGTTCTTCTGTCCGAGCTGCCAGGCGTGAGTCAGGGCCGGGCGACGGCGTCCAGCAGGGCGGTGGCCTCGGCGACGTAGGCGTCCTGGTCGAAGCCGGGGTCGAGGGTGCTTTGGGCGAGGAAGCCCATGGCCTGGCCGAGCGTGACACGGGCGATGGCGTCCACGCGGTCGGCGGGGTCGGGAACGCCCCGGGCCACGAGCCACTCCTCGAGGTGGCGGTACATGGCGACGCGGGCGTCCTCGAACTGCGTGTGCAGGATCTCCCGCAGTTCGGGGTCGACGTAGGAGCCCGCCCACAGCTGGACGATGAGTGGCGGCTCGACGGCGCCGGCGCGCACGACGCCGACGATGGCCCCGAAGATCTGCGCCGGAGAGAGCGGGCCCGCGACCGGCGTGAGCACGGCCGCCCGCAGCGGCTCGGCCAGCTTGGCGCGCGCCACCTCGAGAACGATCTCGTTCTTGTTGGCGAAGTGATGGTAGATCGAGCCGGCCGAGGCGTTCGCCTCGGCGATGATCGCCGAGATCGAGGCCGCGTGGACGCCCTGGCGTTTGATCAGGAGCGCCGTCGCCTCGACGATGTCCTCGCGCTTGGTGGCCATGGGCCCATCATTCACCCTCCGATCGACGACTCAGGCTTCCTCGCCGGCCAACCCCAAGGAGGCCGCGAGGGCCTGACGGACACGGCGGGGCTCATCACTGTCCGTGGTACGGAGGGTCAGCAGTGGAATTCCCGCTTTCGCGCAGATCGACGCCTTGAGCCGGTCCCGTCCCTGCTGGACCACGTCGTTCTCATGGAACTGGAAGCCGTTCACCTCGATCGCCAGCACGACGCGACGGCTGACCTTGTGGTGCACGACCATGTCCAAGGACGCCCGGTTGCCGATGTAGGCACGTTCCTCGTCGGTGAGGTCGAGGGAATCGGGGACGAGATTCCTCAGCATGCACTGCGGGGTGGGGACGAGGGCATGGAACTCGCGGGAATCGAGGACTCCTTCCAACGTGGCGAGTACATCGAGCAGCACGGTCCACGCGATGTTCTCCGACTTGTAGCGCGACACCGACTTCAGCCGCTTGGCCAAGGGGATCAGCTGCGCCGTGTGGTCGCGGTACAGCAGGTCGAACACCGAGAACACCGTGCTGACCCTGAAGGTGTCATCCAGTGACTGGTACCGGATGTATCCGATGAGCTCCGCCAGGTGGCGCGTTCCCGGGTGCAACGAGTCATGCGTGACCAGGATGAACCGGCGGCGCGCCCGCGACACGGCCACGTTGATCAGACGCGCGTCGTCCACGAAGCGTTGCTGCCACACGCCTCGCCACGAGTCGTCGATCACCGTCGACATGACGATCACGTCGCGCTCGCGCCCCTGGAATCTGTGCACCGTGTCCGCTGCGCCTGCTCCCACCCGCTCCGCCAGCGTGTCCGCCTGCCGCCGGTAGGGGGTCACGATCGAGGCCACTTCCCTGTCCGACGCCTGCAGGCCCGGCAGGACCTCACGCAGGATCACGTCGATCTCCCGTTGGTTGGTGATCCCGCCGCCCCGGTGGAGGCGCTGATGGCGTCCCGGCGTGGTCACGACCACCTCCATGGGATGCTCGTGCCCGCGCCGGCTCAGCGTCACGAGTTCGCCACCGTAGAACGAGCGATTGCAGTAGTCGATGATCACCGGGTCGCACCGGTAGTGCTCGATCAACGGCACGGTGGGTGGTGCGCCCCCTCCCGCCAACCGCACGGACGCCATGAGACTCAGTGCGGGATGCGCACGTGAAGAGACCGGTAGAACGTCTCCCACCTCGGGCGTGATCGGGGGGAGCTGCTGTTCGTCGCCCACGATCACGACGCGTCTGGCGCACGCCAAGGCCAGGGCTGCGCTGATCACGTCCACCTGGGATGCCTCGTCGATGACGAGCAGGTCGAGCAGTTCCCCCGTACGAAGGCTGCCCGCCAGCGAGTGGCAGGTGCTCAACACGACCGGGTAATCCTCGCCGAAGCGTCGGTCGCGTCGCCACGCATCCTTCGCGTGGAGGGCTCGCGGCAGGCCGCCGTAGCGCGCCACCAACGCCTGCCACAGCACCGCCCGGGACGCCTCGGCGTGCTCCTCGACCAGCCGTGGCAGGTCGAAGCCTGCAAGCTGCTCGTCGAGGCTCGACCGGAGCTTGCCCAGCTCAGCGATGCGTTGAGCGTAGACACGCTCCTGCAGCCGGAGCACGACATCGGCGTCCTGAGCGTCCAGCCCCTTCGTCGAGCCGTAGCGGACGTACCGACGGACACGGCGCAACAAGCCCGACAGCCCCGAAGGTTCTGGGTCGACGGCCGTCTCGGCGAGGAAGCGCACGATGAGATCCGAGGAGCGCTGGAGCAGCGGGTAGTCCGCCAAGGGCGGCGGTTCCTGCCGCTCCAGCAGGAGGAGGAAGTGCTGGCGCTCCAACTCCCATGCGGCCAGCTCCGTGGTGCACCGAGCCAGCTGGCGCTCGATCTCCTGCGCCGCCTTCAGTGCATCGGAGAGGCTCTCCCATCGCCCCGGTCGGTGCGGCTGGTCGTGCCTGTGGGCGGCGACGAGTGCGTCCACGGCCGCGTTGCGCTCCACCTGACCCATCACGAAAGCCTCGGTGAGCTCCTTGTTCCCCAACGACGCGGCGACCACGCCCACGCCCAGGTCGTCCAGCTTCTCCCGAACGTTGGCCACGGCCGCGTTCGTGAACGACACCAACCCGGCCCGACCTGCACCGTGAGCGACCACACTGGCCAGAATGTTCAGGATCGTCTGGGTCTTACCCGTGCCGGGTGGCCCCTGGATCACCGAGAGGGTGTGACCCAGCGCAGTCTCCACTGCGCGTCGCTGGCTGATGTTCGACGCGAACGGGTGGATGGCGGCGATCCCCTCGTGTGCCTCGATCGCCCGGGCACCACCCCCGTCGAGGTAGGCGGCCAGTGCAGAGTCGGGATGGATGAAGTCGATCCGTTCGAAGGCCCGCCTGGTGGGGTCGTCCGCGGGAAGGGCACGTACCGCCCGCCCCCAGGCCTCCCAGATGGCCGCGGCGTCCCCCGTCAACGGCTGGTGCGCCACCACCACGACCTCATCGGTCGGGTACAGCTTCCAGACCAGTCGCCCGCCAGTCTCGAAGGCGGCGCGCGTGAGGTCACCGAATCGCACGACATGGCGGGCTGAAGGCCACCAGACATCCTGAACCATCACGCGACACGGCCCCACCAACGGCTCCTCCCGGCCTGCACGCAGGTCGACCCGGTCCGGGCCATAGGAGTAGCGGCCGCCATCTGCGAAGGTGACCAGGTGCTTGTCGCCCATCGGCATCACGGTGACGACGTCGTCGGTGCGATCAACGAAGACGCCGTTCTTCTCCAGACGTAGCAGGAATCGCCGCAGGTCCATGGTCAGTTCCCCGGGGGTGGGGTTTCCGCCTTCCTGTCCCGCCCACCCCACATCACGCCGAATGGCCGCTCCTGATGCAGAGCATCACGCCCGACCCGAGGTCCAGGAACTCCGTGTTCCAGGACGCGAGGGACGACAGGTCGTCGACAAGTGCGTCCACGCTCGTCTGATGACCGTCCGGCCACCGAGAACGGCAGGCTGTACTGCGGCACGGGGGGTGTCCGTTCGGGGGTGCTGGGGGTGTGCGGGGGGCGGTTCAGCGATCTCGATCGCTGGGCCGTAACCTAGCGAGGAGCCCTCGCCGCAGGAAACCCGATATCACCACGTGATACCGGGCCCCAGTCAGTCGCCCCAGACGCCCCGGAAGAGCACCTTCTCGACCGACCAGTCGGGGCCGAACACCACCGCGTCGGCGAGGGCACCGGGGGCGAACTCGCCCACGGCGTCCAGGTCGAGGTAGCGGGCGGGGTTGAGCGTGGCGGCCCGGAGGGCCACCTCGGGGGTGACGCCCGCCTCGATGGCGACCTGCACCCCGCGCGAGAGCACGAGGGTCGAGCCGGCGATGGTGTCGGTGCCGGCGATCCGCGCGACACCGGAGTCGACGACCACGGGGAGGTCGCCGAGCAGGTAGTTCCCGTCGTGGCAGCCGGCCGCGGCCATGGCGTCCGTCACGAGGACGACGCGGTCGGAGACCGACATGACCCACGCCGCCAACTCGGGACGCAGGTGGACGCCGTCGACGATCAGCTCGCACCAGACGCGCTGGTCGTCGAGCAGGGCGAGGATCGGGCCGGGCTCGCGGTGGTGCAGGCCCGGCATGGCGTTGAACAGGTGGGTGGCGCCGGTCACGCCGGCCTCGATCGCGGCGACCGCCTGGTCGTAGGTGCAGTCCGAGTGGCCCAGGGCCGCGACGACGCCGCGGTCGGCCATGAGCCTGACGGACTCCAGAGCACCGGGCTTCTCGACGGCGATGGTGACCATCTTCACGGCCCCGCCGCCGGCGTCCAGCAACCGGCGCACCTCGTCGACCAGCGGGTCGCGCAGCTTGTCGACCGGGTGGGCGCCCTTGTACTTCTCGGCCAGCCACGGTCCCTCGAGGTGGATGCCGGCCAGCGACCCGTCGCGGACGCGCTCGGCGAGCAGGCGGACCTGGCGCTCCAGTTCGTCCAGCGACTGGGTGACGGTCGAAGCGACCATCGTCGTGGTGCCGTGGACGCGGTGGGTGGCGAGCACGGCGTCCGGGTCCTCGCCGAACGCGAAGCCGCCGCCGCCGTGGCTGTGCACGTCGACGAGGCCGGGTGCGAGCGTGACGTCGCCGAGGTCGACGACCTCGATCGGGGCTGTCGACGCAGAAGGCCGGGGCTGTCGGCGGACAACACCGGGGCTGTCGGCGGAGGGGGTGGGGGCCTCCCCCACGTCGACCACGCGGTCGCCGTCGAGCAGGAGCTCACCGGGGGCGAGCATCTCCGACCCGGTGAAGACGCGGTCGGCTCGGAGGAGGAGCACGGCGATCAGTCCTGTCCGAAGCCCTGCCAGGCGGGCTTGTTGGCGTAGGCCCAGCGGTAGTACTCGTGGTTGGCGAGCTTGGAGGCCGCGGCCTCGTCGACGACGATCGTCGCGTACTGGTGGGTCTGCAGGATCGAACCGGGGCAGCTGGCCGAAACGGGGCCCTCGACCATGGCGGCGACGGCGTCCGCCTTGCTCGCGCCCTGCGCGACGAGGACCACCTCGTCGGCGTCCAGGATCGTGCCCAGACCCTGGGTGAGGCAGTGCACCGGAACCTGGTCGAGGGAGTCGAAGAAGCGGGCGTTGTCCGCGCGGGTCTTCGGTGTGAGGGTCTTGATCCGCGTGCGGGAGGACAGCGACGACGACGGCTCGTTGAAGCCGATGTGGCCGTTGGCGCCGATGCCGAGGATCTGGATGTCCACGCCCCCGGCGTCCCGGATGGCCAGCTCGTACCGCTCGCAGGCCTCCTCGATGTCGTCGGCGCGGCCGTCCGGCACGCGCACCCGGGCGGGGTCGAGGCCCAGCGGCTCGGTCACGGTGCGGCGGATCACCTCGGCGTACGACTCGGGGTGCCCCTCGGGGAGCCCGACGTACTCATCGAGGGCGAACGCCGAGGCGCCCGACAGGTCGACCTTGCCCGCGGACACCAGCGCCGCGAGGTCGCGGTACAGGGCGAGCGGGGAGGACCCGGTGGCCACGCCGAGAACGACGTCCGGGCCGACGCGCCAGCACACCTGGGCGACGGTCTCGGCGGCGACACGGGCGACCTCGTCGCCGTCGGGGCAGATGATGATTTCCATGGAGTGAATCCTTACCGGGTCAGGACGCCCACGAGGTGAGCATGCGCAGGATGGGTTCGTAATGGGCGTGCACGGCGTCCTGGTATTCGGCCAGATCGCCGGCGAGGGCGGCATCGAGCATGCGCTCGTGCGCCAGCGCGGTGGCGTTCAGCTCGCGCTGCGGGGCGGCGCCGAGCGAGGGGCCGACGGTCATGTGGATGTCCCAGAAGGCGGCGACGAGCTGGCCGTAGAGGGCGTTGCCCAGGCGCTGGGCGAGCTGGAGGTGGAAGATCCGGTCCTCCTCGGGGAACGGCTCGTTGCGGGCCGCGCGCTCCTTCATCTGCTCCACGCACGCGCGCAGGTCGTCCGCGTCGCCATGGGAGAGCCGCTCGACGATCTGGGGCGCGAGGCTCATGTCGAGCCCCGTCCGCACCTCCACGATCTCGCGCAGCATGGCGTTCTCGTCGCCGGGCATCAGGACGCCGCGGAACACCATCCCCTCCACCAGCGGCCGCAGCGACAGCTTGCCCACGAAGGTGCCGGTGCCGTGGCGCACCTCGAGGATGTCGAGTGCCACCAGGGTGCGGACGGCCTCGCGGATGCTGGAGCGCGAGACGCCGAGTTCCTCGACGAGGACGGCCTCGGTCGGCATCGGATCGCCGGGCTTCAGGCCCCTGGCCAGGATCAGGTCCTTGATCCCCTGCACCGTGACGTTCGTCCCGTCACGGTAACGATCGGGCTTCATTGCTTGCTCCCTCGACGTTGGACCTGCCTATAATGGCACAACGTCAGACATCCGACGTCCGACATCTAGGAGAACTTCAATGGAGAACCTGCCCGGCACGACTCGCCGCGGATTCCTTCGTCTCGTCGGCGCGATGGGCGCCGCCGCCACGCTGACCGGCACGCTCGCCGCCTGTGGCACGACGCCGGCGCAGACCAGCGCCCCGACCACGGGTGGCTCGGCCGCCCCCACCGCAGGCACGGCCGGCACCGGCGAAAAGATCACCGCCGCCATCAGCTACCAGCTCGGCACCAACGGCTACGACCCGATGACCACGTCGTCGGCGCTCACCCTTGCCGCCAACTGGCACACCATGGAGGGCCTGACCGAGATCCACCCCGCCACCCGCGAGGTGTACGCCGCCCTCGGTGCGGACCTGCCCAAGAAGGTCGACGACACCACCTACGAGGTCACCCTGCGTGACGGCGCCGTGTTCCACGACGGCTCCCCGGTCACCACCGACGACGTCGAGTTCTCCTTCGCACGCGTCCTCGACCCGGCCAACAAGAGCCTGTACGCGACCTTCATCGCGTTCGTGGACTCCGTCACCAAGAAGGACGACACGACGGTCACCGTGAAGCTGAAGTACCCCTTCTCGCTGGTCGGCGAACGCCTCTCGGTCGTCAAGATCGTCCCCAAGGTCAAGGTCGAGGCGGACGCCAAGGCGTTCGACCTGAACCCGATCGGCTCGGGCCCCTACAAGATGACCGACAACGGTGCGGCCTCCCAGAAGCTGGTCTTCGAGAAGTTCGACGACTACAAGGGCCAGTACCCGGCACGCGTCAAGACCATGGAGTGGCAGGTCATCCCTGACGACTCCACCCGCACCAACGCGCTGACCTCGGATTCGGTCCAGGCCATCGACTCCGTCCCGGCCGCCAACCTGGCCACGCTGGCGTCCACCAAGTCGGTCGCCGCCGAGCAGGGCTTCGGCCTGCTGTTCGCGATGTTCAACTGCGGCACCGGCCCGATGGCCGAGGTCAAGAACCGCCAGGCCGTCATGGCCGCGCTGGACTACGACAAGATCTGCAAGGTCGGCATGTCCGACCTCGCGACCCCGTCGACGTCCTTCGTGCACAAGGAGCACCCCGCCTACAAGCAGGCCGCGTCCCAGTGGGTCGGCAAGGCCGACCAGGCGAAGGCGCTGCTCGCCGAGACCGGCCTCAAGGAGGTCCGCGTCCTCGCGTCGAACCACGGCTGGTTCGCCGCCGTGCGCCCGATGATCAAGGAGTCCCTGGAGGCCGTCGGTCTGACCGTGAACTACGAGGAGAAGGCCTCCTCCGACGTCTACGGCACCATCGACGGCAAGCCCGAGGCGTTCGACATCGTCATCGCCCCCGGCGACCCCTCGGTCTTCGGAGACGACGCCGACCTGCTGCTCCGCTGGTGGTATGCCGGGGACACCTGGACCGACTCCCGCATGCACTGGAAGGGCCAGGAGTCCTACACCAAGGTGCAGGAACTGCTCGCGACGGCCGCGGCCGCCACGGGTGACGCCCAGAAGGCCGCGTGGCACGAGATCTTCGACGTGGTGGCCGAAAACGTGCCGCTCTACCCGATCTTCCACCGCAAGTCCCCCACCGCGTTCGACCCGGAGACGCTGGTCGACTTCAAGCCGATCGCGGTCACCGGCCTGTCGTTCGTCGGCGTCGGCTCCACCAAGTGATCCGGGAGGGGGCGCTGCCCGTGCGGCGCCCCCTCGCCCCCTCCTCACCCCACCCCACACCACCCGAGGTGTGATTCATCCGGGTCGACGGCGACCCGTTGGCGTAGCCGCCGTCGCCCTCGATGAGTCCCCCCTTCGCTAGGAGCGATCCACCGTGTCCAACCTGTTCCGCCTGCTCGGACGCCGCCTGCTGGCGATGCCGATCATGGTCCTGGGCGTGACGTTGCTGGTCTTCTTCGTGATGTCGCTGTCCACGGCCGACCCGGCACGCCTGGCGCTGGGCGAGTCCGCCTCGCTCGAGGCGCTGGAGGCCTACCGCGTCGCCAACGGCCTCGACGATCCCGTGCTCGTCCGTCTCGGCCGCTACCTCGCCATGCTGGTGCAGGGCGACCTCGGCCAGTCGTTCACCGGCGTCCCGATCACGCAGATGGTCGCCGAGAGCTTCCCGATCACGCTGCAGCTGACGTTCATCGGCCTGATCATCGCCGTCGTGTTCGCGCTGGTGCTCGGCGTCGTCGCCGCCCTCTACCGCGACCAGTGGCCCGACCAGGTGATCCGCGTCCTGTCGATCGCAGGCCTCGCCACCCCGTCCTTCTGGCTGGCGTTGCTGCTGATCCAGGCGTTCTCCACCGTGCCCGGCGGCACCGGCACCTTCCCGGCGCTGGTCAACGACTGGGTCCCGTTCAGCCAGGACCCGGCCGGCTACGTCAACCAGATCGCGCTGCCCGCCATCTCCCTCGCCATTCCGGTCGCCGGGTCACTCACCCGCGTCGTCCGCACCGCCATGGTCGAGGAGCTCGACAAGGACTACGTCCGCACCGCCATCGGTGCCGGCATCCCCAAGCCCGTCGTGATTGCCCGCAACGTCCTGCGCAACGCGTTGATCACCCCGCTCACGGTGCTCGGCCTGCGCGTCGGCTACCTGATGGGTGGCGCCGTGGTCATCGAGATGATCTTCAACATCAAGGGCATGGGCCAGCTCATCTTCCAGGGCATCACCCGCAACGACGTGAACATCGTCCAGGGCGTGACGATCACCGTCGCCATCGCGTTCATCGTCATCAACCTGGTGGTCGACCTGCTGTACGTGCTGGTCAACCCCCGGATCAGGAGCATCTGATGCTGTCCGCCGACTCCCGCACCAAGCTGCACCAGCCCGGCCTGCGGTTCCAGGGCTTCAAGTCCCTGCCCATCGGCTCCAAGATCGCCGTCGTCGTGCTGACGCTGATGGCCCTCGTCGCGATCTTCGCCCCCGTGATCGCCCCCTACTCCCCCGACGCGACGAGCCTCGTGCCGGCCGACATGGTCGTCATGCAGGAGGTCGAGATCGCCGGCGTGGGCAAGACCGTCATCCCCGACAACTCGGTGCCCCCGAACTCGATGTTCTGGTTCGGCACGGACGACGGCGGCCGCGACATCTTCTCCCGCGCCGTCCACGGCACCCGCATCTCGCTCGTCGTCGGCCTCGCCGCCACCGGCCTGGCGCTCGCCGTCGCCGCCGTCCTCGGCTCGATCGCGGCGACGTCGCGCAGGTGGGTCTCCGAGGTGCTCATGCGCGTGCTCGACGTCATCATGAGCTTCCCCGGCATCGCGCTGGCGGCTGTCCTGGTGCTCGCGCTCAGCTCGCGCCTGCCGATCCTGCCCGTGGTCATCATCGCCATCGCCCTGCTGTACGTGCCGCAGCTCACCCGCGTCGTCCGCGCCAACGTCCTGGCCCAGTTCGGCGAGGACTACGTCGCCGCCTCCCAGGTGATGGGGGCGCGCACGTGGTGGATCCTCGCCAAGCACGTCGCCCGCAACTGCATCGCGCCGATCCTCGTGTTCGCCACCGTGCTGGTCGCCGACGCGATCGTGTTCGAGGCGTCCCTGTCCTTCATCGGCGCCGGCATCACCTCGGTGAACACGCCCACGTGGGGCAACATGCTGAGCGAGGGCAAGATCCTGCTGCTGTCGGGCCACTGGTGGACGACCTTCTTCCCCGGCCTGCTCATCCTCGTCACCACGCTGAGCCTGAACGTGTTGTCCGAGGGCCTGACCGACTCGCTGGCCTCGCCGAAGATCAAGAAGCGCGTCAACGTGCAGGCCGACGAGGAGTCCATGAGCGGCGCCGGCGCTGCCGCGGGCATCGCCGCCGCGCACGTCGCGCAGGCCGACACCCTCCAGAGGCGGCTGGCCTCCCTCAAGGCCGCCGAGCTGGCCCGCAACGACCGGCTCGTGCTGTCCAGGGCGGACGCCACGGCCGCCCCCCTCCTGGAGGTCAGGAACCTCTCGATCTCCTTCCCCAACGCCCACGACGACGTCGAGATCGTCGACAACGTGTCCTTCGAGGTGCGCCCCGGCGAGACGATGGGCCTGGTCGGCGAGTCCGGCTGCGGCAAGTCGATCACGTCGATGGCGATCATGGGCCTGCTGCCCCCGACCGCGAAGCTGACCGGCGAGATCCTGTTCAACGGGGTCGACCTGCTCAAGCTCAGCCCCTCCGAGCACAACGCCCTGCGCGGCCACGAGATCGCGATGATCTACCAGGACGCCCTCAGCTCGCTGAACCCGTCCATGCTCATCAAGGCGCAGTTCAAGCAGCTCACCTCGCGCGGAGGCCAGCGCAGCGCCGAGGAACTGCTCAATCTGGTGGGCCTCGACCCGGTCCGGACGCTGGCGTCCTACCCGCACGAGCTGTCGGGTGGCCAGCGCCAGCGCGTCCTCATCGCCATGGCCCTGACCCGCAACCCCAAGCTGGTCATCGCCGACGAACCGACCACCGCGCTGGACGTGACCGTGCAGAAGCAGGTCGTCGACCTGCTGAACGAACTGCGCACCAAGCTCGGCTTCGCGATGGTGTTCGTGTCGCACGACCTCGCGCTCGTCGCGTCGGTCGCCCACCGGATCACCGTCATGTACGCAGGCCAGGTCGTCGAGACCGGCCCCACGCTGGAGATCCTCACCGATCCGCGCCACGAGTACACCCGCGGCCTGCTGGGCGCGGTGCTGTCGATCGAGTCCGGCTCCGGCCGCCTGCACCAGGTGCCCGGCGTCGTGCCCAGCCCGCGCGAGTTCGTCAAGGGCGACCGGTTCGCCCCGCGCTCGTCGCACCCGACCGTCGGCCTCGACGTCCGGCCCGCGATGGTCGCCGTCTCCGACACCGGGCACCGCTACGCGGCCCACCCCGACTCCGCCTACACCGAGGAGGCCCAGCGATGACCGACTCCGCACCGCTGTCCGGCACCGGGCTGCCCCCGGGCCACGCCGCGCTGTCCGTGCCTGCCGACGGCCCGTCGACCGCCCCGGCATCCGACGCCGACGTCCGCTCGCACACGCCGGTCGCCGGGGCGCCGACGCTGCAGCTCAAGGGCGTCCACGTCATCCACAGGACGCGTACCGGCGGGCTGTTCAAGCCCGGCACCGTGCACGCCGTCAACGACGTCGACTTCCAGGTCTCCCGCGGCGAGACCGTCGGCATCGTCGGCGAGTCGGGCTGTGGCAAGTCGACCCTGGCCCGCGTGCTGGTGGGCCTGCAGCGGCCCACGCAGGGCGAGGTGCTGTTCCGCGGGCGTCCGCTCGGCTACGACGCGGCGTCGCGGCGCGAGCTGGGCCGCGCGGTGTCGGTCGTGTTCCAGGACCCGGCCACCGCGCTCAACCCGCGCATGCTCGTCCGCGAGCAGCTGATCGACCCGCTCACGGTGCACGGCATCGGCACCGAGGACGAGCGCGAGGAGCGCGTCAAGCGCCTGCTCGGGCTGGTCGGCCTCCCGCTGTCGGCGCTCGACGTCCTGCCCCGCCAGATCTCGGGCGGCCAGCGGCAGCGCGTCGCCATCGCCCGCGCGCTGGCCCTCGAGCCGGACATCATCGTCGCCGACGAGCCCACCTCGGCCCTCGACGTCTCGGTCCGCGCCCAGGTGCTCAACCTGCTGACCGACCTCAAGGACGAACTGGGGCTGGGCATGGTCTTCATCAGCCACGACATCTCCACGGTGCGCTACGTCTCCGACCGCATGGCGGTCATGTTCGCCGGCCAGATCGTCGAGACCGGCCCCACCGAGCAGCTCTTCAACCACCCGTCCCACGACTACACCCGCACGCTGCTGGGTGCCGTCCCGTCCCTTCTGTGAGGCTCTGACATGTCCATCCTGCGCGGCATCATCCCGCCCCTTCTCACTCCCTTCCACCCCGATGGCTCCCTCGATCTCGACAGCCTCGACCGCCTGGTCGAGCACCTGCTCGCCGGCGGTGTCCACGGCCTGTTCGTGCTCGGCAGCTCCGGCCAGGTGGCCTACCTGACCGACGCCGAGCGGGACACCGTCGTCGAGCGCGTCGTCGCCACCACCGCCGGACGCGTGCCCGTGGTCGTGGGGACGCCCGACCTCACCGCCCGCCGCATCGCCGAGCAGGCCCGCCGCGCCGAGGCGCTGGGCGCCGCCGCCGTCGTCGTTACCGCGCCGCTCTACGCGCTGAACAACGCCGCCGAGATCGCCGAGCACTTCCGGATCGTCGCCGCGTCGGTGTCGATTCCCGTGATCGCCTACGACGTGCCCGTGCGCGGCCCGGCCAAGCTCGCCCGCGACATGCTCGTCCAGCTGGGCCGCGAGGGCGTCATCGCCGGGGTCAAGGACTCCTCCGGTGACGACGTCGGCTTCCGCCGGCTGGTGGACGCCAACCGCGCCGCCGGTTCGCCGCTGTCGGTCTCGACCGGCCACGAGGTCGTCTGCGACGGCATGCTGCTGCTGGGCGCCGACGGCTGCGTGCCGGGCCTGGCGAACGTCGACCCCGCCGGCTACGTGCGGATGTTCAACGCCGCCGAGCGCGGCGACTGGGACGCCGCCCGCACCGAGCAGGACCGCATCAACCGCCTCTTCGAGATCGCGTTCGTGCCGCAGGGACGCTCCGGCGACGCCGGCGGGATCGGCGCCTTCAAGGCCGCCTGCGCCGCGCTGGGGGTGATCACGTCGGCCACCATGCCAGCCCCGATCGAGGCCCTGTCGGACGACGAGGTCGCCGGTATCGTGGCGATCGTGCGCGAGGTCGGCCTGATCTGATGTCGCCCCTCGCGATCGCCGTCGACCTCGGCGGCACCAAGACCGCGGCCACCGTGGTGGACGCTTCGGGTGCGCTCGTCCTGCCCAAGGTGAAGCTGCCGACGCCCGCCCACGAGGGGGCCGACGCGATGCTCGACGTGATGGCGCGGGCGCTCGACTCGTGCCGCGAGCGCGTCGCGGCGGACGCCGTGGCCGGGATCGGCATCGGTGCGGCCGGGGCCATCGACGTCGACCGGGGGGTTGTCGTCTCGGCGACCGACACCGTCACCGGGTGGCGAGGCACCGACGTGGTCGCGGGGCTGCGCGCGCGGTTGCCGTGGGCGTCCGACCTGCCGATCCACGTGCAGAACGACGTGGACGCCCACGCCGTGGGCGAGTGCTGGCGCGGGGCCGGGGCGGGGGCGTCCTCGATGCTCATGCTCGCGGTCGGCACCGGGATCGGTGCGGCCTTCTGCCGCGATGGGCAGGTGATGCGTGGGACGCATCACATGGCCGGCGAGGTGGGCAGCCTGCGTCTCGACCTGGCGGACGGTCTCGTCGAGGGACCGGGGCCGCACCTGTTCGAGCACGTGGCCGCCGGGCCTGCGATCCTGCGCACCTACCGTGCGCTGGGTGGTGGTGCCCCCGCCGCGCGCGGCCAGGATGTGATGGCGCTGGCCCGCGAGGGCGACGAGCTCGCCGACCGGGTCGTCCGGACGCTCGGACGCCGGGTGGGGCGCGTGCTGTCGTGGCTGGTGCTCGCGCTCGACCCCGAGGTGATCGTGCTGGGCGGCGGCGTGCCGGCGCCGAAGTCCGCGTGGTGGACGGCCATGACCGACGAACTGCGTGACGGCGTCCCGGAGGCCCTGCGCGGCGTGCAGGTCAAGCGGGCCACCCAACGCAACAACGCCGCGCTGCTCGGCGCGGCCAGGGACGCCTTCCGGCTGGCGGGCGTCCACACCGACGACGAGGAGTGACGTGAACGCGCTGCTGGATTCGATGAGGGGCGGCCTGGTCGTCTCCTGCCAGGCCTACCCCGGCGAGCCGATGCTCGACCCGCGCACGATGGCGCAGGTCGCGCAGGCGGCGGTGGCGGGCGGGGCCGTCGGCATCCGTGGCAAGGGGCTGGACGACCTGCGCGCCATGCGTGAGGTCGTGTCGGTGCCGATCATCGGCCTGGTCAAGGTCGGCGACACCGGCGTCTACATCACGCCCACGCTGGCCGACTGCATCGCCGTGGCCGAGACCGGCTGCGAGATCGTGGCGCTCGACGGCACCCGCCGCCCGCGCCCGGACGGCCTCAGCCTGGCCGAGACGGTCGCCGGGCTGCGCGAGCGGTTCCCCGACGTGCTCGTGATGGCCGACTGTGGTTCCGTCGGGGACGCCGAGGCCGCGCTGGCCGCGGGCGTCGACATCCTGGGTACCACGCTGGCGGGGTACACGGGCGAGCGTGAGAAGACCGACGGGCCCGACTGGGAGGTCGTGGACGGCATGGTGGCGCTCGCGGGTTCGGCGGGCGCCCGTGGCCCTGCCGGCTCGGACTGCCCCGTGCCGGTGTTCGTCGAGGGCCGCGTGCACACCACCGCTCAGGCCGCCGAGGCCGTCCGGCGCGGGGCCTGGTCCGTCGTGGTCGGCACCGCCATCACCCACCCGACCTCGATCACGCGCTGGTTCGCCGAGGCCGTCGCGGCGGCCTGACGTGGACGCTGTGGTGCTGGCCCGCTCGGGCGACCCGTTCCCGGGCTCGGCGTTCGCCGCGCCGGTCTACCGGATCCCGGCCCTGGCGGTCACCGGGTCGGGCCGCGTGCTGGCGGCCTACGACGTCCGCCTCGACTGGCGCGACCTGCCCGGCGACTTCGACATCGCGCTGCGGCACTCCGACGACCACGGCCTGACCTGGTCGGACGCCCGCGTGCTGCGCCGCCACGAGCCCGGGCGCGGCTTCGGCGACGCGTCGTTCGTGGTCGACCCCGACTCGGGCCGCGTGTTCTGCTGGTACGTCGGCTCCACCGGACGCTCGTTCTTCTCCGCGGACGCCGGTCCCGACGCCGCCGGACTCGAGCTGTGGCTGTCGGTCTCCGACGACGACGGACTCACCTGGCGACACCGCGACCTCACCGCCCTCAAGCCCGCCGACGTGACCGGCATGTTCGCCTCGTCCGGCAACGGCTCCGTGACCCGGACCCGCCTGCTGCAGCCGTTCGTCCTGCGCACCACCGACGGCCAGCACTACGCGGCGACCGCGTACTCCGATGACGGTGGCGACACCTGGACGCTCGGCGAGCGGGTGGGCCCCGACTGTGACGAAAACAAGGTGCTCGGCCTGCCCGACGGCTCCGTGCTGCTGCATGCCCGCGCGACGCCGCGGCGGCGTGCGGCACGCTCGGTCGATGGGGGCCGGACGTTCTCCGCCCCCGTGTCCGACCCCGCGCTGGTCGATCCCGCGTGCAACGGCGGGCTGGCGCTGCTCGATACTGATCGTGGCCCCGTGGTGGTGGCGTCCACGTGCGACGACCCGGACGTCCGCACCCGGCTGTCCGTGCGCACCTCGGCCGACCTCGGGTACACCTGGTCACCGCCCGTCCTCGTGGACGCGGGAGCCTCCGCCTACTCGGTGGCGGCGCAGCTGGCGGACGGGTCCCTCGGCCTGGCCTGGGAGGCCGGAGACTACGACGAGATCGTCTTCGCCCGCATCGAAGCCGCGGAACTGGGCCTGAACGGCGAGCCCGCCTCACTCGTCGCCCGTGCCGGACGCCCCGGCGCAGCCAAGCCTCCCGAGGTGGCCGACCCCGGCGCGGGCTCATCATTCCCCCACCGCGGGTCTGAAGGGCCCCAATACCCTTGCCACGAGGCTCGTCGGCACGCTCAGGGAACCGGGTAGACGGGTGGGGAGCACTCCCCAAACAGCGTTCTCGGGTGTCGTTTCGTCCTTGGCGCCTGTTAGCGTGGACGGCGTCGACCCACCCCCGACAGCTTCATGGACGTGGGTATCCCGACCGAGGACGAGTCAACGAAGGAGACACCATGAGCGGCACCGTCAAGTCAACCGAGGCAGCCGAGAACGCCATCCGCGCGATCCAGAACATCATCAACGGCGGCCTCACCGAGCAGATCAACCAGCTCGACAACAACGGGCGCATCCTCTCCGACCCGAACAACTGGGACGGCCCCCTGGCCATCACATTCCGCAGCACCACTTGGCCCGAGACCAAGTCGGCCCTCGACAAGGCCAGCCAGGAGCTCACCGAGCTGAGCCAGCAGCTCGAGCAGATCGCCCGCAACATCTTCTCCGCCGGCGGCCGTTGATCGACCCCCTCCACCCCGCGACGGGCGGGCACCCCCACCGGGTGCCCGCCCGTCGGGGTTTCACGGGCGTGGCGCACCCGCGGCGTCCTGCCAGAATGGGCGCATGACCCCGCTCGTCACGTTCACCTGGCCCGAGTCGGCGATCTCGATCGGGGTCGTGCTGCTCGTCGCGATCGTGCTGCGGTTCGTCCTGCGCCGGGCGATCCGGACGGGGGTCGACGCCTCCATCGCCGTGGCGGACCGGCACCGCGCCTCCGAGTCCCGCGCCGACCGGCTGCTGGGCCGCATCACCGGCACCACCGACGAGCGCCACCTCGCCCGCGTGAAGACGATGGGGTCGGTGCTCACCAACGCGGTCGACATCATCGTCGTCCTGCTGGTGCTGCTCACGGTGATGCGCGTCCTCGCGATCCCGCTCGAGCCGGTGCTGGCGGCGTCCGGCATCGGTGGCATCGCGCTCGCCTTCGGCGCGCAGTCCCTCATCAAGGACTACATCTCCGGCATGTTGATGATCTTCGAGGACCAGTTCGGCGTCGGAGACCTCATCGACACCGGCGAGGTCAAGGGCACGGTCGAGGAGGTCGGCCTGCGCGTCACCCGCCTCCGGGACGCCGGGGGCCAGATCTGGTACGTCCGCAACGGCGAGATCCTGCGCATCGGCAACCAGTCGCAGGGCTGGTCGACCGGGACGGTGGACGTGCCGATCGCCTCCACCGAGGACCCGGCGCGCGCAATCCAGGTGCTGCGCTCGATGGTGAAGGACATGTACGCCGACGAGAGGTTCGCCGGCGTCCTGCTCGAGGAGCCCGACGTGGCCGGCGTCAACGAGGTGCGCGCGGGGGCGACCACCATCCGCATCTTCGCCAAGACGGCACCGAACCAGCACTGGGGCGTGCAGCGCGAGCTGCTCGAGCGGGGCGTCCAGGCGCTGCACGCGGCCGGCATCCGCGGCCCCGTGGTCTTCCCGCCGGACGCCGCGCGCTGAGGCCGGCCGCCCCCGGCCTACAGGAACTCGTTCGGGTCGAACTGGTCGATGGGGATGATCCGCAGGCGGGGCAGCCGCTCGTTGAACGCCTCGACGTGGTACTCGAGGTCGAAGAACTCCACGCCGCGCTCGAACAGCTCGCGCAGGCTGCCCGACAGGAACTCCTCGAAGCCGACGATGCCGACCCGGCGCCCGTCCACGAGCGGGGTGAGGGTCTCGACGAAGTCGCGGTCGTGGCTGGCGAGCACGACGTCGGCGTCCCGGTCCTTGAGGGCCTCGAGCGTGCGCGAGATGGCGATGTCGACGACCTTCTCGTCGGGGCCACCCGAGAGCGGGATCGGCCGGTAGCCGATCGCGAGCAGGGCCTGAACGAACCCCATGGGCAGCTCGCCGTGGGCGGCGAGGAAGAACAGGCCCTTGACCGGCTGCTCCCAGGCGCGCTCGAGGTGCTTGAGCAGCCGCTCCCAGCGGGGGCGCTCGGTCGGGTGCGGCCGCCGGCTGAGGATCGACGTCCCGAGGGTGGCGTCGATGTTCTCGCCATCGACCAGGACGTACGTGCTGCGCTCCATGGTGCTCCTCTCACGCGGTGGGCCCAGCCTACGCACGGGGAGTGCTCCCCTGTGGATGGGGGCCGCCATGTCGGCCTCGCCTGTTACGTTGGACGAGCTTCGTCCACCCCCTGGAGGTCCCACCTGTGAGCATCATGCAGGGCATCGAGTCCGACGTCCGGTTCAACCACGTCGCCGCCTCGACGCTGGCCCGCCGCTGCCGCAACGCGGCCAACGCGATCGAGGGCCAGGCCACCTCGCGGTCCGGCTGGGTCGCCCACGCGCTGGCCGACTTCCTGGGCTACTACTCCGAGCTGTTCCGGGGCAACGGCCGGGTGCAGGCCTCAGACGCCCGCCTGCTGGTGGCCCGCCTGCGCGAGGTCGCCGAGGGGGCCGACCAGCTCGCCCGCGAGGCGCGCAGTGAGCAGGACCGGCGGGAGACCGCCCGCGCGTGGAAGCAGCGGCAGGACGAGCGGGGCTTCTGGGATCACGTGTCGGACTGGTTCACCGGCGGGGAGGATCCGCCGGTCGGCCGGCCGCCCAGCCGGTCTCGCTGTCGTTCGCGCAGCCCGAGCAGGGCGTCCGCGATCCCCTGCAGGGCTCGGGCAGCACCGGCACCTCGTCGGCCCGGCCCGACCACCTGCGCACCTTCGCGTCCAACTCCCGGGGCGCCAACGACGACCTCGCCTCCTGGCCGGGCAACCTCCGCAGCGCCTACGACGACTTCACGGCCGGGTGCGGGTTCGGCAGCCTCGAGGCGTCCACGGTCTGGACCGGTTTCGACCGCTACCTGAGCGCCAACAAAGAGGACGTGCGCTGGGCCGACACCGTGGCCGCGGCCTTCGAGGCCGCGGGCAGCGACGGCCTCGTGACGACCTCCAACGCGGCGATCACGGCGTCGCTGGCGGCGGCCGGCGTGAACGCCGAGCGCACGCAGCTCACGATCGACCCGCCCCAGGCCTACGGCGCCCCGCCCACCACGGGGTACGCCAACGACCCGGTGAACACCGCGACGGGCAACTTCCTCGAGCCCGAGTGCGACCTGGGCTTCGCCGGCGGCAACGCCACCCTTCGGTTCGACCGCATGTACAACTCGCTGCACCCCGGCGTGGGCGCGTTCGGCCCGGGCTGGTCCTCGCTCGCCGAGGCGTCCCTGGTGACCGACGCCGAGGGGGCCCGGTGGCGGCACGCCGACGGCCGGGTCGTGCTGTTCCCGCGGGAGGGCGACGGGTGGGCGCGCGCGACGTCCGAGGCGTTCTGGCTGGCGGCGGCCGGGGACGGCCTCGTCGTCACCGACAACGCCGGTGGCCGGTGGGAGTTCGGCGCGACCGGCACCCTGATCGCCGTCGACCGAGGCCCCGGCACGCGCGTCACGCTCACCTGGGACGGCCTGCGCCTGGCCGGGCTGGCCCACGAGCGTGGCCGCTCGATCACCGTCGAGTGGGGCGGCGATCGCATCGTCGCCCTCGTGGCCAGCGACGGGCGCCGGGTCGACTACGGCTACGACGACGCCGGGCGCCTGGTCGCGGTCTCCTCGGGTGGCGCGACCCGCACCTACGACTGGAACGCCGCCGGCCTCATCGAGCGGGTCACCGACGCCGACGGCGTCGCCGAGGCCGTCAACACCTACGACGAGCAGGGTCGCGTGGTCACCCAGGTGTCGCCCCACGGGCGCACCACCCGGTTCTCCTACCTGCCCGGGCGGGTCACGGTGGTGGCCGACCCCGACGGGTCGCGGTCGAACACGTGGCTGCACGACGACAAGGGCCGCCTGGTGGGGGTCATCGACGCCCACGACCAGCGCCAGTCGATGGCCTACGACGGCCACGGCCAGCTCGTCATGGCGACCGGGCGCGACGGCACCGTCACCCTGGCCGAGTTCGACGACCGCGGACGCCGCACCACCCAGGTGCTGCCCTCCGGCGCCCGCGTCGACACCGTCCATGACGAGGCGGACCGCCCGGTGGAGGTGGTCGTCGACAACGACGGCGTCACCGCGACCACCCGCTACGCCTACACCGGGGCGCAGCGCAACCCCGACGTGATGACCGACGCCGAGGGCGGCGTGACGCGATTCACCTGGGACGGGAACCTCCTCACCGGCATCACCGACCCGACCGGCGTGACGGTCACCCACACCTACGACGCGCACGGCGACCTGGTCGCCACCACCGACGCCGACGGCAACACCGCGCGCCTGGAGCGCGACGACGCCGGCCGCGTTACCGCCGCCATCACGCCGGCGGGCCACCGGACCACGTTCGCCTACGACGGTCGCGGGGCGCTGGTGTCGAAGACCACCCCCGACGGGGCGGTCTGGGCCTACGAGCACACGCCGGCCGGCCGGCTGGCCGCCGTCGTCGACCCCTACGGTGCGCGCACCACCATCGAGCGCGACGCGGCTGGCGAGGCGTCCGTCACCACCGACCCGCTGGGCCGCACCGTCACGCGGGCCTTCGACGACCTGGGCAACCTCGCCCGCGTCGAACTCCCCGACGGCACCACGTGGCAGTACGCGCACGACGAGCTGACCCGCCTCACGTCGGTCACCGACCCCGACGGCGGGCAGTGGCGGCAGGAGTACGACGTCAACGGTGCGCCCACGCAGGCCACCGACCCCACGGGCGTCACGGTGCGGGCCACCCCCCTGCCCGAGGGTGGCGTCCGCACCGCCGTCGGTGACGCCACCTCGGTCGTGCGCACCGACACCCTGGGCCGCATCGTGTCGGTGCAGGCCCCCGACGGCAGCAGCACCCTCACCCGCTACGACCGCTGCGGGCGTCCCGTCGAGTACGTGGACGCGCTGGGCCAGGTCACCTCGCTGGAGCGGGACGCCGCGGGTCGCGTCGTCGTCCTGCGGCGCCCCGGGGGTGTCGAGACCAGGTACACCCACGACCGGTGCGGGCGCCTGGCGGCCGTCACGGACGCCACGGGCGCGACCATCACGTTCAGCTACTCCCCCGACGGCCACCTGAGCCGCCAGGTCGACCCCACGGGGGAGGCGACCACGTTCGAGCGGGACGCCCTGGGCCGCGTCGTCCGCCACCGGGTTCCCGGCCTCGGAACCAGCACGTGGGCCTACGACCTGCCCGGTCGGGTCGTCCGTGCCCGCGACTACCTGTGGGGGACGCGGCGCTTCCGCTACGACGCCGCAGGCCAACTCGTGGAAGCGATCAACGCGCTCGGTGGGTCGACGCACTACACCTACGACGCGCTCGGGCGGATGGTCGCGATCACCGACCCGCTCGGGAACACCACCCGGCGGGCCTACAACGCGTTCAACCTGGTGGTCGACGACACCGACCCGCTGGGCCGCAGCACGCGGGCCGGCTACGACGCGGCCGGGCGGCAGGTGTGGCAGGAGCAGCCCACCGGCGAGCGCCTGGAGTGGACCCACGATGCGCGCGGCGAGATCGCCACCGTGGGGGTCGACGGCGTCGTGAAGGCGACCTTCGTCCGGGACGCGGCGCAGCGCAGCGTGCTGGTGACCGACCACACCGCCGACACCCCGGTCGAGCACCGCCTGCGGTGGGACCACCGGGGCCGGCTGATCTTCCGCTCCCGCGGCGCCGCCACCACCGTGTGGTCCTACGACGAGCTGGGGCGGTGCACCACGCTCACCACCCCGAACGGGGCCACCACCCACTACGGCTGGGACGATGCCGGCGCACTGGTCAGCGTCGCCACCGAAGGCCGGGGCGACGTCCGCGTCGAGCGCGACGCGGCGGGCCGGGTCGTCGCCGCGCACGCGGGCGGCACCACCCAGACCTGGACGCACCGGGACGGCTTCGTCGTCGAACACACGACCACCGGTCCCGACGGGACGTCCACCACCCTCATCGAGCGCGACGACGAGGGCCGGGTGACCGCGGTCGTGCGTGACGGCGTCCGGACCACCTACGAGCACGACGACGCCCACCAGTTGGTCGGCATGGCCGACGGCGACCACCGGGCGAGCTGGACCTATGACCTGGCCGGGCGTCTCGTGGCCGAGGAGTTCGACGGGGCCACCACGACGTGGGAGCACGACGCCGCGGGAGAACTGCTCGTCGAGCACGCTCCCCGCGGCACCACGCGGTTCAGCCATGACGCGCAGGGCCGCCGCACGAGCCAGGACGGTCCCGACGGGCGGATCGAGTTCTCCTGGGGAGAACTCGGCTGGCTGACCGCCGTCACCGGGCGCGCCGGCACCACCTCGGTCCACGTGGACGCCCTGGGCGAGCTCGCCCGCGTCAACGATGCCGACGTCTTCTGGAACGCGGCGCTCGGCGCGGGCGTCCCGGCCCAGGTCGATGGCAACCACGTCAGCCGGGCGCCCGGCTTCACCGGCACCGGCGAGGGCTGGCAGCCGACGGGCTGGCGCACCCAGCGCACGGCCACCCCCGACCCGTGGGGCACCGACGCCGCGGGCTCGACCCTCACCGTGGGGGCGTTCGGCGAACTGCACGTCGCGGGGCTGGAGTGGTTGGGCGCGCGGGCCTACGACCCCGCCACGCGCGGCTTCCTGTCGGTCGACCCGCTCGAACCGATCGCGGGGGCGGGCTGGGCCCACAACCCGTACAGCTTTGCGGGCAACGACCCCCTCCACGCGCTCGACCCGACCGGGCTGCGTCCGGTCACCGACGCCGAGCTGCAGGCCTACCGGGACGCCAACCAGGGCGCGCTCGCGGTGGCGGGAGACTGGCTCTCCAACAACTGGGAGTACCTCGCGGGCGGCGCGATGGTCATCGCCGGCGGCGTCCTGATCGCCACCGGCGTGGGCGGCCCGGCGGGCATGGTGCTGGTCGGTGCCGGCGCCGACACGATCATCCAGAAGGCGACGACCGGGTCCGTCAACTGGGGTCAGGTGGCGCTGTCGGGTGCGCTGGGTGGCTTCAGCGGGGCCGGGCTGGCCGCTCGGGCCGGCCTGACGGGCTTCAAGGCGACCGTGTTCGCCGGGGCCGCCTCCGGCGGCATCTCGGGCGGCATCCAAGGTGGCTACAGCTACCTGACGGGGCCGGGTCCCCACAGCGTGACCGGCTTCCTCAGCGCCACCGGCAGCACTGCCCTGGCGGGCACGCTCCTGGGCGGCGGGGGTGCTGCGGTCGGCCACGGGCTGACCGTGGTCGGTGGCAAGGTGGTCGAGAAGCTGCGTCCCACACCCTTGGTGACCAACCCGGGTTCCCTCTCCGACGACATGGCCCAAACCTTCTCGGGGGCACGCTATGAAACGACCGTCCTGACCAACGACACGGTGCTCTATCGCGCCGGCACCGAGCAACGCCCGCTTGGCCAGTTCTTCTCACACGAGCCTCCCGGCGGCGTCCTGCAGACCCAGATCGACAAGGCGATCCCGCCGGTCTGGCCGGACGGAACGCCGGCGCCGATCGACACCGCCTTCGCGATCAAGGAGCCTGCCGGCACCGAGATCCACACCGGTACGGTCGCGAACCAGGGTGGCCTGTGGATGGGCGGCACGGAGCAGGTGGTCGTCGTCAAACCCTGGGAGATCGGCGGGGTCGAGGTGGTCGACAGTTGGCCGCTGAAGTGATGATGGGGTGCGAAGGAGGAGAGGACATGGTCGAGGAACCCCAGGCGATGGCGTCCGTGTTGGCCGAGCTGGAGGCGCTGCTGCGGCCAACGGAACCCCGGTGGGCCCATGCCATGGCTCGCTACCGTGCCCGGCTGGAGGGAGGGGAGCCGGTGTCCGATGTGGCGCGCGATGTGGTGACGCTCTACTCCGCGGGCATGGGTGGTTGGAACGATGTCGTCCTGCAGGACGCGCGAGGAGTCCTCACCGAGCAGCGGGAGTTCCACCGGCTCCGCACGGAGCTCTTCCACATGGCCAGGAACGCGACCTGACGGTGGTGCACCACGAGGACGGTTCGGTCCTGACGCCGGGCCGCTGGCCCTGGCAGCACGACACGCTGGCGTTCGGCTGGCTCGATGCCGGGCACGCCTTCCGTCAGGGAGCGTGCCCGCCCGCGTTGCTGGGCCACCTCGAGGCGGCCGCGCGCCATCCCGTCGACCGGACGCGCGGCTTCCACGTCTGCACCCTGTGCCCGCCGCCCGCCACCCCTGATGAGCGGTGGGGCGTGTTCGGCCCGACCCACCACCAGACCACGGAGGGGGACACGCTCGCGTTGGGGTCGGCGAGCCTCGAGGTGCACGCCGGGCGCCGGCGCTGGGTCGCGCCCAACCTGGTGCTGCACTACATCGCGGCGCACGGGTACCTGCCCCCCGACGAGGTCGTCGGCGCCGTCGCCTCCTCGTGACCGGCGCGGCAGGATGGGGCGCATGAGCCGACGACGCCCCGAGACCCCGTTCCACGACCTGCAGCACTTCATCGCGTACCCGCGCGTGAACGGCTTGGCGCTGAGTCCCGACGGGCGGCGGCTGGCCACGATCGTGGCGACCCTGGACGCGAAGAAGACCCGCTATGCGAACGCCGTCTGGGAGCTCGACCCGGCCGGCGAGGCGCCCGCGCGCCGGATCACCCGCTCGGCGAAGGGCGAGTCGGGTGCGGCCTACGACGCCGCGGGCAACCTGTACTTCATCTCGGCCCGGCCCGACCCGGACGCCGACGGCGACGACCCGGTCGCCGCCCTGTGGATGGTCCCGGCGGCGGGCGGCGAGGCCCGGCTGGTGGTCTCACGCCCGGGCGGCATCTCCTCGGTGCACACCGGCCGCGACGGCGGCGTGTTCGTGGTGGCCCCGTTGATGCCGGCGGCCGAGGCGTCCGACGACCCCGAGAAGGTCGACTCTGACCTGCGCAAGCAACGCAAGGACGCCAAGGTCGCCGCGATCCTGCACACCGACGCCGCCGTGCGCTACTGGGACGCCGACCTGGGCCCCGACGCCCCCCACCTGTTCGCGGTCGAGGACGCCCCCGCCACCGAACCCGAGCCCACGGACGCCGAGAAGGCGGAGAAGGCCGACGCGTCCGACGCCGCGGCCGCACCCGACCCGGACCTGCCGGGCACCGTCGACGCGGCGCCGCGCCAGCGGCTGCGCCTGCTCACCCGGGGGCTGGGCGCCCACCTGAGCACCCACGGCCTGCACGTGGCCCCCGACGGGTCGTTCGTGCTGGCGGGCCGCACGATCCCCGTGGCCCTGGGGGATCGGCTGACGGCGATCGTCAAGGTCGACGTGGCGTCCGGCACGACGACGGACCTGGTCGAGGGCGTCACCGGCACCGACTACGGCCCCGGCCCGGTCAGCCCGGACGGGCGCCGCGCGCTGGTCGTGTTCGGCCGCACCGGCACCGCATCCGTGGCCCCCACCCACGAGTTGGGGGTGCTCGACATCGCCTCAGGCATCGTGACCCCGATCGGCGACGACCTCGACCAGTGGGCCACGCCGTTGACCTGGTTCCCCGACGGGGACGGGGTGTTGCTGCAGGCCGACTCCGACGGCCGCGGGCCGTTGTTCCGGCTGAACGTGGCCGACGACGTGGTCACCCAACTCACCCACGACGACGCCACCTACGCCGCCGCCGCGGTCGCCCCCGACGGCACGGTGTACGGCGTCCGGTCGACGTATGAGTACCCCGGGGAGGTGGTGCGCGTCGACGGCGACACCGTGACCCGGCTGCCGAACCCCGTCGAGCGCCCCGAGCTGCCCGGAACGCTGGTGGAGGTGGAGACCACGGCCGGCGACGGAGTCCGGATCCGGGGCTGGTTGGCGCTGCCCGCGGGGGCCTCGCCCGAGCAGCCCGCGCCGCTGCTGTTGTGGATCCACGGCGGGCCCGTCTCGTCCTGGAACGCCTGGTCCTGGCGCTGGACGCCGTGGGCCATGGTCGCCCAGGGCTACGCCGTCCTGCTGCCCGACCCGGCGCTGAGCACGGGGTACGGACAGGACTTCATCCAGCGCGGCTGGGGCTCCTGGGGCGACGCGCCCTACACCGACCTCATGGCGATCACGGACGCGGTCGAGGCCCGCGACGACATCGACGGCGACAGGACCATCGCGATGGGCGGCAGCTTCGGCGGCTACATGGCCAACTGGATCGCCGGCCACACCGACCGGTTCGCCGCCATCGTCACCCACGCCAGTCTGTGGGCGCTCGACCAGTTCGGCCCCACCACCGACGCCCCCTACTACTGGGCGCGCGAGATGGGCGGGCTGATGGAGGGCCACTCACCGCACGAGAGCGTCGGCGAGATCCGCACCCCGATGCTCGTCATCCACGGCGACAAGGACTATCGCGTCCCGATCGGCGAGGGCCTGCGCCTGTGGTGGGAGCTGCTCAGCAAGTCGGGGCTCCCGGCCGACGAGAAGGGCCAGAGCCCGCACCGGTTCCTGTACTTCCCCGACGAGAACCACTGGATCCTCCAGCCCCAGCACGCGCGGGTCTGGTACGAGGTCGTGCTCGGGTTCATCGGCGAGCACGTCCACGGCCGGACGCCCACGCTGCCGGCCACGCTGGGGCTCAGGGACGCAGCAACGCCTTGATGGCCCGGCGCTCGTCCATGGCACGGTAGCCCTCGGCGGCGTCCTCGAGCCCCAGGGTGAGGTCGAAGACCAGACCGGGGTTGATCCGCCCCGACCACACCCGCTCCATCAGGTCGGGCAGGTAGCTGCGGACGGTCGCCATGCCGCCGTGGACGCCCACGTTGCGGGAGAACATCCGCCCGATCGGCAGCTCGACCCCGTGCGGGACGCCGACGAAGCCGACCATCGCGCCGGGCCGGGCACAGGCGATCGCCTGGTTCATGGCGTCGCCCGTGCCGACGCACTCCAGCACGGCGTCCGCGCCGACGCCGGCGGTGAGCTCCCTGATGCGGGCCACGCCCTCATCCCCTCGCTCCTCGACGATGTCGGTGGCGCCGAATCGGCGGGCCACCTCCTGGCGTGACGCGTGCCGGCTCATCGCGATCACGCGCTCGGCGCCGAGCTGGGAGGCCGCGAGCACGCCGCACAGCCCGACGGCCCCGTCGCCGACGACGACAGCGGTGCCGCCGGGGCGGACGCCCGCCATCACGGCCGCGTGCCAGCCGGTCGCCATGACGTCGCTGAGCGTCAGCAGCGAGGGCACCAAGGCCTCGTCCGGCTGCCCCGGGGTGGCGACCAACGTGCCGTCCGCGAGCGGGACGCGGAGCAGCTCGGCCTGGCAACCGTCGTACCACTGGTGCTGCACGCAGCCGTTGGGGAACCCGGCCCGGCAGTGGGCGCACGCGTTGCACGACGCGTAGAAGCCGCCCACGACGAAGTCGCCGACGCTGATGTCGCGCACGTCCTCCCCGACGGCCTCGACGACTCCGCAGTACTCGTGCCCCATCGGCTGGGGGTCGGTCGGGTCGTTGATGCCGCGGTAGCCCCACAGGTCCGAGCCGCACACGCAAGTGGCGGTCAGCCGGACAATTGCGTCCGTCGGCTTCTGGATGGTCGGGTCCGGACGGTCTTCTACCCGGACGTCGCCGGGCCCGTACATGATCACTCCGCGCATGCACCGAGCCTAAGGTGTCGCCATGGCGTCCGACCCCCTGCCGCACCCGATCACCGGGCAGCCGTTCGCGTCCCCCGTGCCCCCGGGCACGGGCTGGCCCGGCGACCCCGCCACGGCGTCCACCCCGGTCGCCACCACGCCGGACGCCGTCGCCCGGCTCGCCGCCACCGCGTCCCGCGCCGAACTGGACGCCGCCGTCACGGTCTGCCGCGCCTGCCCCCGCCTGGTGGCCTGGCGCGAGGACGTCGCCGCTACGAAGCGGTCCTCGTTCGCCGGCGAGCCGTACTGGGGGCGTCCGGTGGCCAGCTTCGGCGACCCGGACGCCGCCGCCCTCGTGGTCGGGCTCGCCCCCGCCGCGCACGGCGCCAACCGCACCGGCCGCATGTTCACCGGCGACCGGTCGGGCGACTGGCTGTACGCCGCCCTGTTCCGCGCGGGGTTCGCCAACCAGCCCCGTGCGACCCACGCCGGCGACGGCCTCGAGCTGACGGGGCTGCGGATCGTCGCGCCCGTGCACTGCGCCCCGCCCGCCAACAAGCCGACGACCGAGGAGAAGGCGACCTGCGCCCCCTGGCTCGACCGCGACCTGGGACTGGCGGAGCCGCACGTGACCGCGATCATGGCGCTGGGGTCGATCGCGTGGGACTCCACCCTGGCCGCCGCCCGCCGGCTCGGCTGGGCGGTGCCGCGCCCCAAGCCGAGGTTCGGCCACGGCGCCGAGGCCACCCTGACAAGGCCGGACGGGGCTCCCGTCCGGCTGGTCGGCTGCTACCACGTGAGCCAGCAGAACACCTTCACCGGCCGCCTCACCGAGCCCATGCTGGACGCCGCCATCGGCCGCCTGAAGGCCTGAGGTCGGACGCGGCCGTGCGGTACCTCACCGCCCCCACGGCAGGACCACGCGTCCGCGTGGTGGCCAAATCGCTGCGCACCGCGCGCGCCGATACGCTGGGGCCCATGCCTGAGCTTGACCAGAAGAACGGCCAGCCGCTGAACGCGGACGAGTCACCCAACGCAGACCGCCGCGCCCTCGGCCCCACCCAGCCCCCGACGCACCCGCTGGCGACCGCGCCCGTGGGTGCCCCGCCGTTCTCCGTCGACGGCTTCGTCAAGGAGTTCATCCACGAGCTCAACACCAACCAGGGCGTCGCCCTGTCTCGCTCCAGCGTGAACGACCAGTACCTCGCGCTGGCCAGCACGGTGAAGAACTACCTGATGGCCCGCTGGCTGGAGACCGGCCGCAAGACCCGCGACGCCAAGGTCAAGGCCGTCGGCTACCTGTCGGCCGAATACCTGCTCGGCCGCCAACTCGGCAACGCCCTGCTCGCCACCGACCTCAACGACATCGCCAAGAAGGGCCTCGAACTCTGCGGCCTCGACCTGGTCACCCTGCGCAACCAGGAGGTCGAGCCCGGCCTCGGCAACGGTGGCCTCGGTCGCCTCGCCGCCTGCTTCATCGACTCGCTGGCCACCATGGACGTGCCCTGCATCGGCTACGGCATCCGCTACGAGTACGGCATCTTCCGCCAGACGTTCGTCGACGGGCGCCAGGTCGAGCAGCCTGACACGTGGCTGGCCCTGGGCTCGCCGTGGGAGTTCCCGCACCCCGAGGCGTCCGTGCAGGTGAACTTCGGCGGCCGCACCGAGACCTACACCGACGCCGACGGCACCGAGCGCACCCGCTGGGTCCCGGAGTGGAACGTGCTGGGCGTCCCCTACAACTACATGGTCCCGGGCTACCTCAACGGCCGCGTGAACACGCTGCGCCTGTGGAGCGCCCAGGCGACCAAGGCCTTCGACCTGGCGATCTTCAACGCCGGCGACTACGCCCAGGCCGTCCGGGCGCAGACCTTCGCCGAGAACATCAGCAAGGTGCTCTACCCGGAGGACTCCACGCCGCAGGGCAAGGAGCTGCGGCTGCAGCAGCAGTACTTCTTCGTGGCCTGCTCGCTGCGCGACTTCATCGAGAACGAGTTGGAGGACGACTTCGACCTCCACGACCTCGACCAGCGGATCATCTTCCAGCTGAACGACACCCACCCGGTCATCGCCGTGCCCGAGCTCATGCGCATCCTGATGGACGAGAAGGGCTTCTCCTGGGACGAGGCGTGGGAGGTCACGAGCAAGTGCTTCGCCTACACCTGCCACACGCTGCTGCCCGAGGCGCTCGAGGTCTGGTCGACCGACCTGCTCGGCCGCCTGCTGCCGCGCCACCTGGAGATCATCTACGCGATCAACGAGCAGTTCCTGGCCGAGGTCCGCGAGGCGTACCCCGGTGACGAGCTCCGCGCCCGCCGCATGTCGATCATCGCCGAGTTCCCCGAGCGCGGCGTCCGCATGGCGTACCTGTCGACGTACGCCGCCACCAAGGTGAACGGCGTGGCCGCGCTGCACAGCCAGCTGCTGCGCGACAAGGTCCTGCCCGACTTCTCCGAGCTGTGGCCCGACAAGTTCACCAACGTCACCAACGGCGTCACGCCGCGCCGCTTCGTGAAGATGGCCAACCCCAAGCTCTCGGAGCTCATCAACGACACCATCGGCGCCGGCTGGGTCACCGACCTGGAGCGCCTCAAGGAGCTCGAGCCCTTCGCCGAGGACCCCGAGTTCCGCGAGCGCTTCGCCGAGGCCAAGGCCTGGAACAAGCGCCGCCTGACCCAGGTGCTGCGCAACCGCGACGGCATCGACCTGCCCGATGGCCACCTGCTGGACGTCATGGTCAAGCGCCTTCACGAGTACAAGCGCCAGAGCCTCAAGCTGCTGCACATCGTGTCCCTGTACGAGCAGGTCCTCTCCGGCAAGCTAACGGTCGACCAGGTCACCCCGCGCACCGTGGTGTTCGGCGCCAAGGCGGCTCCCGGCTACAAGATGGCCAAGGACACCATCCACCTGATCAACAAGGTGGCCGAGGTCGTCAACGCCGACCCCAAGCTGGAGGGACGCCTCAAGGTCGCCTTCCCGGCCAACTACAACGTGACCCTGGCGGAGAAGCTGATCCCGGCCGCCGACCTGTCGGAGCAGATCTCGCTCGCCGGCATGGAGGCCTCGGGCACCGGCAACATGAAGTGCGCCCTCAACGGCGCGCTCACCATCGGCACCGATGACGGCGCGAACGTCGAGATCCGCGAGCTGGTCGGCGACAAGCACTTCTTCCTGTTCGGCATGTCCGAGCCGGAGGTCGCCGACCTGGGCGCCAAGGGCTACAGCCCGGGCGCCTACTACGAGGGCAACGCGCAGCTGAAGGCGGCCATCGACCTGATCCTGTCCGGCCATTTCTCCGGCGGCGACCAGCACCTGTTCGACTCGGTGGTCTACAACCTGCTGCACAGCGACCGGTTCATGGCGCTGGCCGACTTCCAGTCCTACGTCGACGCCCAGGCGCGCGTGGAGGAGAGGTACGCCGATCGCGACGCCTGGACGCGTTCGGCGATCCTGAACGTTGCCCGCACGGGCTTCTTCAGCTCCGACCGCTCGATGCGCGACTACATCCAGCGCATCTGGCACACCCAGCCGATGCTCTGACGCCGAGGGCTCGGATTCAACTCGCCCAGGGCTCCGCTTGGACCTGATCCGAGCGGAGCCCTCGGCGGCTGACCACGGCGAACGTGCGCGCGAGACGCGTGGGCACGCCGGGGATGTGGTGCTGGCGCGCGCGGCGGTCCAAAACGAGGAGGCGCAGCCATCCAATCTGGGCCGGACGCGGCACCCGCAGCGCCAGGAACGAGACCGTGCGCACGGCGCTGGCCGCCACGATCCGGACGCGAGGTGGCCAACAACATCCTCAAGCACGCGCCGCCCGGCTCGGAGTGCTCGCTGACCCTGCACGAGGAGGACGCCGTGCTGCACGGCGTCTTCGTCAACCGGACCCCCGACAAGCGCGCGGGACGCGTGGGGTTGGGGCTGGTCGGCATCGAGGAGCGGCTCCGCCTGCTCAACGGCACCGCCGAGGTGTCGGCGGCGGACGGCCTCTGGCGCACCCACGTGACGCTGCCCACCGGCCAGCGCCACCTGGTACCGCGGCTTTGAACCCTTGAGCCCTGATCCCTGATCCACCTGGATCAGGGCTGATGGGTCCTGCTGTGCGGCTACTCGGCGGCCAGGCGTGCCACGACGCGGGGTTCGGGCAGCCGGAGGGCCGACAGGGTCGGCAGGAACGTGGCCGCGACCATGATCAGACCCGTGACCCCGACGCCGAGCAGCCAGGCCGAGGCGGGCACGTCGATGCCCGGCACGAGCCCGGCCGCACGAAAGGACACGACCAGGAAACCCAGCATGACGCCCAGTGCCGCGGCCGCCGGGATGGCGGCCGTGACCGTCAGGATGGTCGCCTCCAGCACCGGCAGGAGGCGCCGCTGGTTGGGTGTCGCGCCGGTGATGCCGACGAGGGCCAGCTCGGCGTCCCGCTGCTTGCTCATCATGAACAGGTTGCCGACACCGCCGGCGAGCACGATGGCGAGGGCGGGACCGAGCAGGGACAGGAAGGCGCCCATCCCCGCCTTGTCGAGCTGGACCGTCTCCGCGAACCCGCTCGCCAGTGGAGTAGAGGGTGGGCCCGAGTGAGAGCAGGCCGAGCATCAAGCCGATGGTGAAGATGATCGGCACCACGGACCGGGTGAACCGCGCCCCGCGCACGTAGATGTTCTTGCGGGCCAGCTGCCAGACCGGGTCCCGGGACGGGATGAGGGCCGTCCAGCCGCGCGCCAGCGGGCTGATCAGTGCCGGGGCCGCCAGGGCCACCGCGATGATGAACACCACCAGCGCACCCAGCGACATCTGCCAGCGTGGAGACGAGTTCGCGGCGGACGCCCGAAGACAGCGGCATCTCCCCCACCCGGGCGGCGTGCAGTGCCGCGATGAGTTCCTCGCCCCGCGTGTCCTTCACCAGGTAGCCGGAAGCCCCGGCCCGCAGCGCAGCGACCACGTACTCACGCGTGCCGAAGGTCGTCATCGCGACGACGCAGGCGCGCGGGTTGCGCGCGCCTCGCCGACGACCTCGACCCCGGCCCGGCTGGCGAAGAACCTGACGAGGGCCTCGCGGACGGCGGCGTCGTCGTCCACCACGAGGAGGCGCAGGTCGGGGGCGTTGACCATGCCCGCGAGCCTACTGCTCAGGGGGCACGGCCGGGGCGTCCACCGCGGGCCGGCGCGACCGCACCACGCCGATGGAGGCGACCACCACGCACGCCAGGGCGACGACCTCGGCGGGGCGCAGCGTCTCGCCGAGCAGGAGCAGCGCGAAGAGGGCGGCCGCGGCCGGCTCCAACGACATGAGGATGCCGAAGATGCGCGGCTCGATGCGGCGCAGGGCGACCATCTCCAGTCCGTAGGGGATCGCCGAGGACAGCAGCCCGATCAGCAGGCCGATGCCCCACACCGCGGGCACGGCGACCGGGAAGAGATCCAGGGCCCACACGACCGGGGTCAACCCGACCAGGCCGACCCAGAACGCCACCGCGACACCGGAGACGCCGGGCCAGCGGCGTCCGGCCGGGCCGGCGAGCAAGATGTAGCCGGCCCACAAGGCGCCGGCCACGAGCGCCCAGAACACACCCAGCGGGTCCAACTGCCCGGGCGAGAAACCCAACAACGCCACGCCGATCGCAGCCAGCCCGACCCAGAGCAGGTCGCGCGCGCGGCGCGACAGGGCGACCGACACCCCCAGGGGCCCGAGGAACTCCAGCGTGACGGCCATACCGATGGGGATGCGCTCGATGGCCAGGTAGAAGGTCACGTTCATGCCCGCCAGGCACACCCCGTAGGCCACCACCCAGAACCAGTCGGACGCCGACCTCCCCCGCAGGCGGGGCCGCGTCAGCACCCCGAGAACGACGGCGGCACCGAGCAGGCGCAGCCAGGCGACGGTGAGCGGTCCGGCGGCGGAGTAGAGGTCCTTGGCCAGCGACGAGCCGAGCTGCACCGAGGCGATCGCCACGACAACGAGCAGCACCGGCGCGCTCGTCAGCCTGGCCGCTCCCGCCCTCAGGTGATCCCGCACGGAACCATCTTGCCGGGCGGGTCTGAGCCGCAGTCGACGGAGTCTCGGCGTGGACGTAGCGCCATCTGGACCACATGACCATCCAGCCCCCAGAACCTGCAGTGCTCTGACAAGGGGTGATCCCACGGGGCCTCTTGGTGCGGCTCACGTCATGTGGTCCCCGTGGCGCTACCTCGGGCGGCACCTCGTCAGGAACGGGCCTTCCACCACTCCAGCAGCGCCTCGCGGGCAGCATCGTCGCCCAGCGGCCCTTCGTCGAGGCGCTTCTCGAGCAGGAACCGGTACGCCTGGCCGACGACCGGTCCGGGCGCGATGCCGAGGATCTCCATGATCCGGGTGCCGTCGAGGTCGGGACGCATTGCGTCGAGCTCCTCCTGCTCGGCCAAGGCGTCGATGCGCCACTCGAGTTGTTCGTAGGCGGTGCGCAGGCGGTTGGCCTTGCGGGCGTTGCGGGTCGTGCAGTCGGCGCGGGTGAGGATGTGGAGCCGCTCCAGCTGGTCGCCGGCGTCCCGGACGTAGCGGCGGACGGCCGAGTCGGTCCAGTCGGCGTCCGCGTAGCCGTGGAAGCGCAAGTGCAGCTCGACGAGCTTGGCGACCGCCTTGACCTCGTCGGAGGAGAACCGCAGCTCGGTGAGCCGCTTCTTCGTCATCTTGGCGCCCACCACGTCGTGGTGGTGGAAGGAGACCTTGCCGCCGCCCTCGAACTTCTTGGTGCGCGGCTTGCCGACGTCGTGGAACACCGCGGCCAGCCGGCCGACCAGGTCGGGGGCATGCCCGCGCTCGCGCTCCAGGTCGATCGACTGCTCCAGCACCGTGAGGGTGTGCTGGTAGATGTCCTTGTGGCGGCCGTGCTCGTCGACCTCCCGCACCAGCGCCGCCACCTCGGGCAGGACGCGGTCGGCCAGGCCCGTCCGCACGAGCAGGTCGAGGCCGGCGCGCGGCGCGTCCGACAGCAGCAGCCGGGAGAGCTCGTCGCGCACGCGCTCGGCGGAGATGATGTCGATGCGCTCGGCCATGTCGGTCATCGCGTCCACCACCTCGGGGGCGGGCCCGAAGCCGAGTTGGGAGGCGAAGCGGGCGGCGCGCATCATCCGCAGCGGGTCGTCGCTGAAGGAGACCTCGGGCGTCGACGGGGTGCGCAGGACGCCGGCCGCGAGGTCGGCCAGGCCGCCGTGCGGGTCGGCGAACGCACCGGAGACCACCGACAGCGCCATCGCGTTGACCGTGAAGTCGCGGCGGACGAGGTCGCCCACGAGCGAGTCGCCGAACGACACCGTCGGCTTGCGGGAGGCCGGGTCGTAGGAGTCGGCGCGGTACGTGGTGACCTCGACGGTCTCCTCGTCCGACCCCGCGCGGACGGAGGCGCCGATGGTGCCGAACTCGCGGCCCATGTCCCAGGTGGTGCGGGTCAGGCCGCGCAGGATGGCCTCGATGGCGTCCGGCCGGGCGTCGGTGGTGAAGTCCAGGTCGTTCACCCCGCGGCCCATGAGCGCGTCGCGCACGGGTCCGCCGACGAGGTGCAGGTCGTGCCCGGCCGCCGCGAAGGCGTCCGCAACCCGGCGGATCACGGGGGTGGCCAGCACGGCCGCCTCGAGGGCACGGCGCTGGTCGACGGAGAGGCTCGGCACGATCGGCCAGTCTACCGGCCTACCATGGGCGGGTGACCACGCCCCAGCCCGGACGCCGACGCGCCCGGCTGGCCTCCCTCGTCCTGGCGGCCGCGCTCGGCTTCACTCTGGCGTCCGCACCGCCGTCGGACGCCACCAGCCCGTCCCCCGCGCCAGCCACCGCCCAGCCCGCGAGCCCGGCGTCCGTCACGCTCACCAGCGCCGACGTGACCACAACCACCCTCACGCTCGCGGGCACGGTCACCAACGCCTCCACCGAGCCGCTCACCGACGTGTCGGTGGCCCTGTGGCGCTCCGACGCCCTGCTCCGCTCACCCGAGGCGGTCTCGGCCGCGCTGGAGGCCGAGTCGACCCCGGCAGGCACCGCCCGGGTGGCCTCCCCGACCAACCAGTTCGTGCTGGTGGGCCCTGACGACGCGCTCGCGCCGGGGGCGTCCCGGCCGTTCTCGGTGTCGGGGACGCTGGCCGAGCTGGGCCTCACCCAGACCGACGCCACGTGGTGGGTCGGCGCCGACGCGACCGGACGCCACGGCGACGGCCGCCGCACGGCGCTGGGCCAGGCCCGCACCCTGGCGACCCTGCCCGAGGGCACCGTGCCGGTGGCCCGCATCATCGAGTTCTCCGCCCCGCCGCGCCAGCTGAAGCAGAACCTCTTCACCGACGAGGGTCTGCTCGCCGACATCACCGACGGGCGCCTCGCCGAGCTCATGTCCGTGGCCGAGGGCGGCGACAGCTGGGTCGTCGACCCGTCCCTGCTGCTGGAGCTGCAGGACATGGCCGACGGCTACCGCGTCCGGGGTACGTCCGGCAGCACCGCCGGCACCGGCGCGGAGCAGGCCTCCGCGTGGCTGGCCCGCCTCGACGCCCTGACGGCCAACGGCTCCAGGACGCTCTTCGGGTCGCCGGATCTGGACACCGTGTCCGACCTCGGCGACGAGTCGCTGCTGGCCGCGATCCGCAGCGCCTCGGAGGACGACGCCGCCGACGGCCTCGACCCCGTGACCGTGGTGACCCGCCCCGACTCGGCGGCGCTCGCGCTGGCCGGCAGTCTGGGGCGTCCCGTGGTGGCCGTCGACGTGCCCGCGCCGCACGTCCGCATCGAGGTCGACGGAACGCGGGCCATCGTCGCGCACAGCAGCGCCCTGCCGGCCGCGACCTCTCCCCTGCTCCCCGACACCGCCCTCAACCGCCGCGCCGCCCGGTTCGCAACGGCGCGCGCGGCGGGCGGCGAGGTCAGATGGGTGCGGACGCCCGACGACATCGCGGAGGCGTCCGCCCTGCCGCACGGCTTCCGGGCGGCCGGCCTCCCGGAGGTGGGCGCCGCCGAGCCCCAGCCGTGGCAGCTGCCGCCGCTGTCGGTCCGGACGCCCGCGCTCGACGCGGCGCACCTGGCCACCGTGCACGCCCTGCGCGACCGGATGGAGCTGTACGGCCAGGCCGCCCCGGACGCCGGCGTCGGCACTCTGGTGGACGCCCAGGTCGCGCGCGCGGCGTCCGCGTGGTGGGTCGGCCGGACCGACTCGCTCGACGCGTGGCTCGGCGCCCTCTCCGAGCGCCTCGACACCCCCGGCCGGGCCATCGTCAGCCTGGACGCCACGCAGCGGTTCACGATGACCGGCGCCACGTCCGAGTTCCCGGTGACGGTGACCAACCACCTCATCGACCCCGTGACGATCCGGCTGGAGGTTGTCTCGGACAACCCGCAGCGCATCCGGCTGGTGGCGCCCGACCCCGTGACCATCGCACCCGGGGCGTCCAGCACTGTGCTGCTGGAGGCGGAATCCGCCGGAGGCGGCGTGGTCCGGGCGAGCGTCCACGCCCAGACGGTGGGCGGCCATAGGCTGACCCCTGACCGGGAGATCGTCGTGGAGACGACGAACTTCGGCACCATCGGGTGGGTGATCGTCATCGTCTCGGGAGTGGTGCTCGTCGCGACGACGGCGCACCGCGTCCGGCAGGTGCGGAACAGGCGGAAGGGTGAGGATGGCTGACGGCAGTGCTCCGGAGGCGCAAGTGTCGAGCCGACGGCTGCTGAACGCCACGGCCGTCATGGCCTCGGGGACGGCGATCAGCCGCGTGCTGGGCTTCGTCAAGGCGATGCTGCTCGTGTTCGTCTTCGGCGCCACGACGCAGGCAGACACCTACCAGGTCGCCACACAGGTGCCGAACTCGCTCTACATGCTGCTGGCCGGCGGCGCGCTCAACACGGTGCTGGTGCCGCAGATCGTCCGGCACACCCGCAGCGACGCCGACGGCGGCGAGGCGTTCATCAACCGCATCATGACGGCCTTCATCGCGGTGCTCCTGGGCGCCACGATCCTGTTCACGGTGTTCACCCCCGCGGTGCTGTCACTGTGGACGTCGGGCACCTGGCGCGACCCCGCGCAGTCCGGCCTCTGGCAGCAGCTGGTGTTCCTCGGCATGCTCACGATGCCGCAGCTCTTCTTCTACGGCGCGTTCTTCCTCATCGGGCAGGTGCTCAACGCGCGCGACAAGTTCGGGCCGATGATGTGGGCCCCGATCCTCAACAACGTGGTCGGCATCGCCGTGCTCGGCCTGTACGTGGCGCTGTGGGGCACCACCGCCGGCGGGGCGACGTTCACCGACGCGCAGGTGCTCACCCTCGGCCTCGGCTCGACGCTCGGCATCATCGTGCAGACGCTGGCGCTGGTGCCGGCGATGCGCGCCATCGGCTTCCGCTACCGCCCCCGCTGGGACCTCAAGGGCCAGGGCCTGGGCGCCACGTTCCACCTCGCCAAGTGGATGCTCGGCTACGTGCTGCTCACCAACCTCGTGCAGATCGTGGTGAGCCGGCTCGTCTCGGACGCCACCCTCGCCTCGCCGAATGCCGAGGGTGCCGGCATGGCGGTGTACAACACCGCCTACCTCGTGTGGCTGCTCCCCCACTCGCTGCTGACGGTCTCGCTGGCGACCGCGATGCTGCCGTCGGCGTCCCGGCTCGCCGCCTCGCACGACATGGAGGGCGTCGCCGCCGAGACCACGCGGACGCTCCGGCTCGCGCTGACCCTCCTGGTGCCGACCGCCTTCGGGTTCCTGGCGCTGGGCCTGCCGTTCTTCAAGGTCGCCTTCGGCCACGGCACGAACACCCAGACCTGGCCCTTCTTCGGCTGGGCGCTGATGGGCTTCGCGCTGGGCCTGATCCCGTTCACGATCCAGTACGTCTACCTGCGCGGCTTCTACGCCCTCGAGGACACCCGCACCCCCTTCTTCCTACAGCTGGCGATCTCGGTGGTCAATATCGTGCTGGGCCTGGCGTTGGTCTGGGCGTTCACGAACCCGGGCACACTCGCCGCCCGGCTGGCCATCGCCTACTCGGTCGCCTACCTGGTCGGCGCGGTCATCACCCACCGGGCGCTGAAGAAGCACCTACCGGCCTTGTCCGGTTCCGAGCTGGTGCGTCACCTGACCCAGCTGGTCGTCGCCATCACCCCCGGCGCCGTGGTGGCCGCGATCGTGGCGTGGTTCACCCACGGCTCCTCGGCGCTGGTGTCCGCGGTGGCGCTGGTCGGCGCCGGGGCGGTCGCCCTGCTGAGCTTCTTCTTCATCGCCAAGCGGCTCGGGGTGCGCGAGACCACCGAGCTGGCGTCGGTGCTGCGCCGACGTTCGGCCGCGGCGTCCGACGACCCGTCGCCGGTGCAGGCCACGGACGCCGTCGAGGCCACCGCCGAGCGCACCGAGGCTGCCCTGCTGGAGTACCCCGAACCCGGGACGCCGGCGTCCGGCACCGCGCCCTACGCGGGGCCGCGCAACCAGGCGGGCGACATCCTCGACCAGCGCTACCGCCTCGACCAGGCGTTGAACCGGCGCGGGTCGACGGTGACGTGGCGCGGCTGGGACCTGAACCTCTCCCGCCCCGTCCTGCTGCACGTGATGGACACCGACGAGCCGCGCGTGTTGGAGATCCTCGACCAGGCGCGCCAGGCCGCCCAGGCCGTCGACTCGCGCTACCTGCGGGTCTGGGACGCCACCCTCGACGAGACCGGCGAGCACGGCTCCTTCATCGTGTGCGAGTACGCGCCCGGGCAGTCGCTTGAGCTCGCGCTGGCCCAGGGCCCGCTGTCGGACGTGGAGGCTGCCTGGATCGTCCGCGAGGTCGCGGCCGGCCTCGTGTCCATGCACGCCCAGGGCCTGCACCACCGCCAGCTCAACCCCGACACCGTCGTGATCACGGCGTCCGGCAACGTGAAGATCGTGGGCTTCCTCGTGGAGCACGCCCTCCACCCCGCCCCCGGCGGCGACGACCCCGAGCGCGTCGACGTGCAGGCGCTCGGCGCGCTGCTGTACGCGGGCCTGACCGCCCACTGGCCGGGCGGCGCGCGCTACGGGCTGCGCTCCGCACCGACGGACGCCAAGGGTCGCCTGCTGGTGCCCCGCCAGGTCAACCGCAAGGTCTCGATGGAGTTCTCCGACATCGTCGACCGCATCCTCTCCCCGGTGCCACGCGGGCGGGCGACCCGTCTGGAGACGGCGTCCGACATCGCCGTCGCCCTGTCGGCCGTCCTGGGCGGGGTGGACGCCGCGAACTCGCTGGAGAAGCGCCTGAAGTACCCGATCGAGCACGTGCGCATCACCGCGCCGCGCCCGCCGCGCTCCGACCTGCTCGCCTCGCCGCTGGCCGCCGGGGCGATGGGCCCGGTGCTCAACGAGCCCGCGCCGCCGGCGCCGATGCCGGAAGACTCGGCGCAGGTGGCCGGGGCGTCCGCCGCGGCCTCGTGGCAGCCTGAGCCGGACGCCACCGCCACGCACGACCCGTTCGCCGAACCGTCCGAACCTGTCGAGGAGGACGTGCTCGGGCAGGAGGAGGCCACCGGCCCGCTCCGCGGCCGCACGGGTGACCGACCGGCCTCCCCGTGGGGCGCCGAGTCGCCGCTGGACGAGCCCCTCGATGAGCACGAGGAGATCTCCACCCAGGCGTTCTGGCTCGACGACGTCGACGACGTGGAGGACGGCCCGTCCCACCCGTTCACCCCTATCCCGCCGCCGCGCTCGGCGGTGACGGTGTCGGAGCAGGCGCCCTCCCAGGACCCGCCGCGCCGCTGGCAGGCACTGCTGTTCGCCCTGTTCGCGCTGGTGCTGTTGGCGAGCCTCGTCGTGGTGTTCGTGAACGAGTTCAACAGGTCGCGGGCGGTCCCGCCGGCGCCGGCCGCGCCGTACGCCCTGGTGGCGGCGCGCGACTTCGACCCGGAGGCCGACGGTGGCGACGCGCGCGAGAACCCCGAGCAGGCCCGCTTCGTGATGGACGGCGACCCCACCACCGCGTGGACCACCGAGCGCTACGGCCGCTCCGCCAACTTCAACGGCCGCAAGCCCGGTGCCGGCGTCATCGTCGACCTCGGCGAGGTGCGCACGGTCTCGTGGGTCACCGTCGACGTGGGAGCCGGGGCGACCTCGGCCGACATCCGCGTGCCGACCGACCCGGACGCCACCGAGCCGCCCCTGCGCAACCGCGACGAGTGGCGCCGGCTGGACGGGTTCACGGCGTCCACGGGTGCGGTGCAGGTCAAGCTGGAGGCCCCCATCGAGACCCGCTGGGTGCTGGTGTACCTGACCTCCATGCCGCGCGACGGCGCCAACTACGTGGGGGCGATCCACGAGATCCGCGTCAGCCCCTGAGGTGCGGGTCGCCGAGGTCCCTGAGGGGCGAACGCCAGCGAGCCTCGAAGGGCCGGAATACCGACGCCCGCCGGACGGTTGAATGTGGCGTCCCACCGATCACTAGGCTGGTCGGTGACCACGAGCGAAGAGGAACTGTCATGAGCGACGTCCGAGAGATCATCATCATCGGATCCGGCCCCGCCGGCTACACCGCGGCCGTGTACGCCGCCCGCGCCTCTCTGGCGCCGCTGGTATTCACCGGGGCCGTCGACGCCGGTGGCGCGCTGATGAACACCACCGAGGTGGAGAACTTCCCGGGCTTCCCCGAGGGCATCATGGGCCCCGACCTGATGATGAACATGAAGGCCCAGGCCGAGCGTTTCGGCGCCGAGTTGGTCGAGGACGACGTCACCGAGGTCGAGCTGACCGGCCCCATCAAGGTCGTCAAGGACGCCGCGGGCAACGAGTACCGGGCCAAGGCCGTCATCCTCGCGATGGGATCGGGCTACCGCCGCCTCGGCGTCCCGGGTGAGGACAAGCTGTCGGGCAAGGGCGTCTCGTGGTGCGCGACCTGCGACGGCTTCTTCTTCCGCAACAAGCCCATCGCGGTGATCGGCGGAGGCGACTCCGCGGTCGAGGAGGCGACGTTCCTGTCGCGCTTCGGTACCTCGGTGACGATGGTGCACCGCCGCGACCAGCTGCGCGCGTCCAAGATCATGGCCGCCCGCGCCGAGGCCGACCCGAAGGTCGACTTCGCGTGGAACTCCGTCGTCGAGTCGATCAACGGCGACACCAGCGTCGAGTCGATCACCCTGCGCGACACCACCACGGGTGAGACCCGCGACCTCGAGGTTCAGGGCGTGTTCGTCGCCATCGGCCACGACCCCCGCTCCGAACTCGTGAAGGGCCAGGTCGATCTGGACGCCGAGGGCTACGTCCTGGTGCAGCCCGACAGCACCGCCACCAGCGTGCCCGGCGTCTTCGCGGCCGGCGACCTCGTCGACCACACCTACCGCCAGGCGATCACCGCCGCGGGCACGGGCTGCTCCGCGGCGCTGGACGCCGAACGCTACCTCGCTGCCCTCGGCGACGCGGTGCTCACCGACAAGGCCTTCGCCCGCGCCGAGTGACCGCTGGACCCGATGGCCCGCGCCCGCAAGGACGCGGGCCATCGCACGATTTGAGCTTCACGCGACGTGAGGGTTTACCTTCATGACCAGGAGGTGGACACCATGACCAACCACACCATTGACCAGTTGCTCGCGATTCTCGACGCCCCCACGCAGGAGGGCACGAGCGCGATGCGGACCGAGACCGAGCGCCGCCAGGCCGCGATGAACCTCGGCATGATCAAGGACCCGGCCGTCGTGCCCGGGATCCTGCAGCGCCTCCGCGCCGAGACCCCCGGCTGCGGCGTCCATGAGGACCTGACCTGGGCGACCGTGCAGCACATCGACCAGGCCCTCCCCGAGGTGCTGGCCATGCTCAGCGACCCGAACCCGCACCTGCGGCGCACCGGGGCGCACATCCTGAGCAAGGTCGGTGACCCCGAACACCTCGACCAGCTCACGCCGCTGGTGGCCGACGCCGACTTCGACGTGGCCCTGAAGGCCTACCGCGCCGTGGCCAACTCGGCCGGCGACCAGGCCGACAAGGCGCTCGACGCCCTCACCGGCCGCCTCGGCGACGGCGACGCCCTGCAGCGGGATTCGCTCACCGCGGCGCTCCACCGCTTCGGCGAGCAGGCCGTCCCGGCGCTGGTGAAGGCCCTGGCCGACACCGACGCCGAGGTGCGCGAGCACGCGGCCGACGCGCTGGGCCACTTGGGCGAGGACGCGGCGCCCGCCGCCGACGCTCTGGCCGACCTGGCCGCCGACGAGGTCGCGGCCGTGCGACTCAGCGCCGTCGCGGCCCTGGGCCAGCTCGGCGAGGCGGCCGTCCCGGGCCTGCAGCGCCTCGCGGGCTCCGACGACGCGACCGTCGCGGCGGTGGCGAAGCGCTTCTTGGGCTGACCCCGACCCCGTAGCGCCACCTGGACCACATCCGGTCCGGGTGGTGCTGCGGCGTTTCGCATCACCCCTGGTCACAGCGATATGCCCCCGAGATTGTCCGGTGGGCTGTGGTCCAGATGGCGCTACCTCCGGCTCAGCCGTGCCCACACCACCGACTGGACCTGGTCCCGGACCACCTCGGGTCGAGTCATGAGGTCCCGGAACGACACCCTCAGTACCGCCCAGTCCTGTGCGACCAAGGCGTTGTAGCGCCGGATGTCCCGGGCGAAGGCCTGTTCGCCGCCATGGAACAGGTAGCTGTCCGCCTCCACCGCGATCCTCAGTTCGCCGTCCCCGAGGTCGACCCGCGCGGGCCCCATCGACGTGGGAACGCTGAGCTGCGGGGTGAAGGACGCTCCCTCCACCCCCACCAGCAGCGCCCGCAGGGCCGATTCGAAGGGGTTCGCCGCGAGCCCCGATGCTGCGGCGACGACACACAAGACTGCTGCCCGCGAGGCATGGCGGCGGGCTGCGGCCTCCTCCAGTTCGCCGTGGCTGACGGCCCCGGCCCTCAGCGCCGAGTCCGCGATGGCGAGCGCCTCGCGGAAGGGGAGGGTGGCGGCGCAATCCAGCACGGTGCGGACGGGGCTGGTCACCCGGGCAGCGAGCTCCTCCGCGGTCAGTCGCCGCCGGACCAGGGTCGTGGGCCCCAGCACGGCCGGAAGGTTGCGCGCCTTGCGCCCGTGGGGGGTGGCCAACTCCGTGCTGGCCGGGTCCGCCAGGACCGCCCACCCGCGGTGCAGCGCAGCACAACGGCCCGCCAGCGCAGCGCGCCGGGACGCAGCGACCGCGGAGCGCGCCACGAGGAGTTCCGGCCACTGCGCCGACCACTCCTCGGGCAGGAGGTGCCAAGCCGGGGACCGAGGTGGCTCCCGCAAACGGGACCCCAGCCCGGCACTGACGACCCACCCGCCCCCGATGGACACGAGGTGCCCTGCGGCCAGGCAGGCACGCACGGCGGAGCGGCTCGACGCCGCGGCCAGGACGGCCACCTCCGCCGCGCCGCCTGAGCGCATCAGCGCATCGAGGCAGGCGGCGTCGCGGGAGGGTCGTGGCACTGGTCCACCCTGACCCGGGCAGCGGTGCCCAACAGGGTTGTCCACAGCATTGGTGTTGTCCGGATGTTGTCCGAAGCTCGGGCGGGTAGCCATCTCGACCACGAACCACCCCGACCACGGGAGAGCGACCCGCCATCATCCCTTGTCAGAGCGGGAGAGCCCCGAAGCCAAGACCCACCCTGTGGTCCAGGTGGCACTACGTCGCGGCCAACCGCCGCGCGAGGGCACCGGTGCGGCCGGGGGTGCCCGTCACCCCTCCGATGGCACGTGCCGCCGCGTCGCCGCCGATGGCGCCGAGCGACATCAGGGCCGTGATGCGGACATCCTCTTCCGTGTCGGCCAGCAATCCCGCCAGGCCGGGCACCGCACGAGGGTCGCCCAGGGCGCCCAGAGCCTCCGCGGCGTCTGCGCGCACCGCGGCCGACCGGGCACCCAGGCCGCCCAGCAACGGCTCGACCGCCAACGCCCCCAGCCCCCCGAGGGCGGTCACGATGGTCGCTCGCAGCACGGATCCTCCTACCCCGAGAGACCCCACGAGAGCGGCGATGGCGTCGGGGCCGCCGATCTGGCCCAGCGAGAAGGCCGCCTTGGCCGCAACCTCGGGCTCGTCGGCCAACAGCCCCACCAGGCCGGGCACCGCACGGGGGTCGGCCATCTTCCCGGCCACGTGCGCCATCTGGTGACGCACCTCCGGATCGGGGTCGGCCAGGCCCACCACCACGGCGTCCAGCGCCGGGGCGCCGTGCTGCACGATCGCCCACGTCAGCACCTCGCGGACGCCGGGCGCCGGCTCGTAACGCAGCGTCTCCAGCAGCTCGTCCAGCGGCGCAGACGTGGGTGAGTCAAGCGCCGCGCGGAAGCGCACCCAGGCATCGGGGTGCCGGAGGCGCTCGGTGAGGGCGATGGTGTCGAGAACCTCCTCCCAGCTGCCGGAGGCCGCCTGCAGCCGACGGAGTCGGTCGAGCAGGTCCTGCTCGGCGGCGATGCGCCCCTCGACCAATGCCGCGTGCCGGGCGAGCGCCTCGCCGGCGTCGAAGCCGGGGTCGTCGAGGGCGCGGGCGATCTCCTCCAGGCCCATCCCCAGCGACTTGAGGTGCTGGATGGACAGCAGGCGCTCGAGGTCTTCGGGGGCGTACAGGCGGTAGTCACCCCCCGAGCGGCCCGAGGGCACCAGCAGGCCGAGGTCGTCGTAATGCCGCAGGGTGCGGTGGGTGAGCCCCGTCCGCCGGGCCACCTCGCCGATCTTCAACCACTCCACCCCGGCAGGCTACTGGCGGAATGAAATGTCCGCGGTCGGGGTTAGCATGGAGCCCGTTGCCCAGCCCGACCCGTTTCCGAGGAGTTCCCCATGGTCGCCGCCGTCACCGATGCCACGTTCGCCGATGAGGTCCTGAAGTCCACCAAGCCGGTGCTGGTCGACTACTGGGCCGACTGGTGCACCCCGTGCAAGCAGATCGCCCCGATCATCGAGGAGCTGGATCGCGAGTACGGCGACAAGATCACGTTCGTGAAGCTCGACACAAACGACAACCCGAACACCCCGATGTCGTACGGCATCATGAGCATCCCCACGCTCCAACTGTTCGTGAACGGCGAGATCGTCCAGTCGCTCACGGGCGCGAAGGGCAAGGGCGCCATCCTCAAGGCGCTCGACGAGTACCTCTGACCCACGCCCGGGCGGGCGCCTCTCAGGCGGTGACCGCCTCGACGACCTTGCCCGTCGCCGGGCAGGTCGTGACGCGCCGGGCGAGCACGTCGATGCGCACGCACAGCGCCACGTTGACCACGATTACCACCGCGAGCGTCGCGACCACCGAGGCCAACGAGCCGAGCAGCAGGACGCCGACGCTGGCGCCGATGCTCAGCAACGAGGCCACGGCCAGAGTCACCACCGCGGCGTCCCGACCCCAGGCCACGCCCAGCCGGACGATGTGGACGACGAAGAGCAGCCACGCCAGCACGATCATCACGACGCCGACCCACTGCACGGGGTGCAGGGCGAACAGCCAGCGCGTCGAGGCGAACGCGGGCGCGGCGAAGGACGATCCGGGGATGATGGCGAACAGCCCGACGCCCGCCAGTGTGAAGACGAGCCACCGGGCCATCGCGTCGATTGCGGTGGGGGTGCGCATGCTGGAATTCTAAGAAAATTTCAGACAAAGAACAGGGGGAAGGGCACCCCGGTGGCCAAATCCCCCTCGCCAAAGACCATTTTCGGCGATATTTCAGACTTAAGTACCACTCAGGAAACGTGCCCCAGATGCCGCCCTGAGGTCTCCCCTCGGCTAACGAGGCACTCTCCCACCTGACACGGCATGATGCCGGTGTGCTCGAAGCGCTCGTCGCCACCCTGACGCTCGTCGGGGAGGTGCTCACCCGCGACGCGAACGTCGCGCGCAGCCTCGCGTCCGACCCGCCGCTGGTTGGGGCGTTCGCTGTCGCGCTGCTCGCGGGAGTGTCCACGGGCGTCGCGCACACCAGCGTCCTGTTCCTCAACCGAATCGGTCGCGTGCGTGCACTGGTCGCCGGCGCTCTTGGGCTGGTCTGGCTCACCACCTTGCGCGTCGTGGAGGCCGTCGTCACTTGGGGCGTCGCTACGCTCGTGACACTCCGGGACGTTCCCGTGGAGACCGTCGTCACGGTCTTCCTGCTGGCGCTCGCACCGCAGGTCTTCGCCGCCCTGACGTTCCTCCCCCACGTCGGCCTGCTGCTGGGCCGGGTCCTGGAGGCGTGGGGCTTCCTCATCCTCTTCCTGCTCCTCGCCGCCGCCTACGGGCTGCCCGCCTGGCAGGCGCTGTTGGTCGCGGCGTCCGGCTGGGTGGTCGCGCAGCTCCTGTCCCGCCTGCTGTCCGCGCCGTTGGGCTGGTTGGGGTCTCGGGTGTGGACGATGGCGTCCGGACAGCCGGTGCTGGTGACGAGCCGCGACATCCTCGCCGGGACGCCGTTCATCCCGATCAGCGCTCCGACCGCACCGCACGAGGTCGAGCGATGACCTGGACCATCTGGCTGCTCGGCGGCGCCCTCGCGCTGCTGGTCGCCTTCGCCCTGCTCGCCCCGCTGGAGTCGCTGCGCTGGTGGGCCACCCGTGGCGCGATCGAGACCCGGCGCACGTTCGCCCGCGTCTGCGCACCAGCACCCCCCGCGTCCAGCCCCCTGCCCGACCGCTTCGTGGTCTACCTGTCGGGGGTCGGCGTCGTCTCCGGCGACGGGTTGAGCCTGCGCGAGCGCGCCGTTCTGGACGCCGTGGCCACGGCCCTGCCGTCGGTCCGGGTGGTGGCCGACGTGTTCCCGTACTCGGCGGAGAACCGCAGCCTCGCGCAACGCGCCACCCGCTGGCTGTGGACCCGCCTCGACCGCCTCCGCCGCGTCCGCCGGGAGAGCCTGGTGCCGAAGCTGATCAACGTCCGCAACATCCTCCAGGTGCTGGTCTCGGCCGACCCGCGCTACGGCCCGACGTTCAACGCGGGGCTAGGGCAGCAGGTCGTCCGCTCTCTCGAGCGCCACGGCTGGACGCCCGGGTGCGGCGTCCCGGTGACACTCATCGGATTCAGCGGCGGCGCGCAGATGGCGCTGGGGGCGTCCACCCTGCTGGCGCTGATGGGCATGCGGGTGTCGGTGGTCTCGGTCGGGGGCGTGTTCGGCGACGACCCCGGGCTGGAGCACATCGAGCACCTCTGGGACATCCGCGGCTCCCGCGACCTGTCGCGCAAGCTCGGCCCGCTCGCCTTCCCGGGGCGCTGGCCGTTCGCGCGCGGCTCCGCGTGGCACCACGCTCTCGCCGACGGCCGGGTCACCGTGCTCGACGGCGGCCCTGTCCACCACGACGGTCGTGGCGCCTACTTCGAAGGCAGGCGACCCGGCCCGGACGGCGTCATCCCGGCTCAGCGGACGATCCGGCTGCTGACCGACATCCTCGGCGACGGTGGTGCCGACCATCACACCCAGCCTTGATTCCGGCGTCCGGCCTTGTCAGGCTGGCCCCCTGAGCATGGACGCGAACGCGGTGGACGCCGCGACGATGGTCCCAGACAACGCGGGGAAGCCGATCGACACGGCCGCGCACACCGACGACATGCCCGCCGAGGAGACCATCGGCGAGCGCCTTGCCCAGGAGCAGACCGACCCCGCCGCGGAGGAGGGCCCACCTCGACGAGTGACCCGCGCGGGCGCCGCCGGATCGGGGAGTGCTCCCCTGTGAACGAGCTGTCCCGCACCCCATCGGCCGCGTTAGCCTGAGGAAGCCCCACTACGGCGTCCCCGCCGCCACCCCCCGGACGGGCCAGGAGGTTTCCCCATGGCCGACCCGATGCACGGCATCGCCGAGGATGTCCGTTTCGACCACGCCGCCGCCAGCACGCTGGCCACGCGGTGCCGGACGGCCGCCAGCGCGATCGACAGCCAGGCCGTCGACCGCGCCGCCTGGGTGCAGCACGGCATGGAGGACTTCGTCGGCTACTACTCCCAGCTCTTCCGGCAGAACGGCACCGTGCAGGCCTCGGACGCCCGCCTGCTGGCCTCGCGCCTCCGCGAGGTGGCCACGGGCGTGGAGCAGCTGGCCCGGGAGGCCACCAGCGAGCAGCAGCGCCGCCAGACGGCGCGCGAGTGGAAGCAGCAGCAGGACAACCGCAACCTCCTGGAGCAGGGCTGGGATTGGCTGACCGGCAGCGAGGACCCACCCGTCGGGCCGCCCGCCGAGCCGATCAGCCTCACCTACGCCCAGGCCCACACCGGCACCCGCGAGCCGCTGAAAGGTTCCGGGGGTTCGGGCACGTCGTCAGCGCGGCCGGCGAACCTGCGCTCGTTCGCAACCAATTCCTCCGGCGCCAACGAGGCACTGGCCTCCTACCCCGGCCAACTCCGGGACGCCTACAGCACGTTCAGCTCCGGCTGCGGCTGGGGCACCCTCAACGCTGACGGTGTCTGGGCGGGCTTCGACACCTACCTGACCGCCAACGGCAACGACGTGACATGGGCCAACACGGTCGCGGGTGCGTTCGAGGCTGCCGGCGGCGACGGGGTGGTCACGGCGTCCAACGCGGCGATCACGCAGTCGCTGGCAGCGGCCGGCGTCAATGCCGAGCGACAGGACCTGCAGATCGACCCGCCGCAGGCCCTCGGCGCCCCGCCCACCACCGGCTACGCCAATGACCCGGTCAACACGGCGACCGGAAACTTCCTGGAGCCCGAGCTCGACCTCGGCTTCACCGGCGGCCCGGGGACCCTCGCGCTGACCCGCGTGTACAACTCGCTCAACCCGGACGCCGGGGCGTTCGGCCCGGGCTGGTCGAGCTGGACCGAGGCCAGGCTGCGCTTGACCGACGACGGCGCCCGCTGGGTGCACCAGGACGGGCGGGAGGTCCTCTTCCCGCGCCGCGGCGATGGCTGGGACCGCGCGACCACCGAGGCCTACTGGCTGGAGATGACCCCGGGCGGCTTCACGATCACCGACAACACCGGCGGCGACTGGGCCTTCGGCAGCAGCGGGAGGCTCGCGTCGTTCGGCCGCGGGCCCGGCACGCGCGTCACCCTGCGCCATGACGGCGACCGCTTGGTCGCGATGGCGCACGAGCGCGGGCGGTCGATCGAACTGGAGTGGTCCGGCGACCGCGTGGTCGCGGCCACGGCATCCGACGGTCGGCGCCTCGAGTACGGCTACGACGGTGCCGGACACCTCGTCACGGCGTCCGGTCCGCAGGGCGTCCGCTCCTACCGGTGGGACGCCGCCGGGCTGATCGACCGCGTGACCGACGCCGACGGCGTCCACGAGGCGACGAACACCTACGACGACCTCGGCCGGGTGGTCAGCCAGGTCTCGCAGCACGGGCGCGTCACCCGGTTCTCGTATCTGCCCGGGCGCGTCACGCTGGTCGACGACCCGGACGGCACGCGCTCCAACACGTGGATCCACGACCGGCAGGGCCGACTCGTGGGCGTCATCGACGCCGACGACCGCCGCCAGTCGATGGCGTACGACCGCCATGGCAACACCGTCATGGTCACCGAACGCGACGGCCGGGTCACCATAGCCGAGTTCGACGAGCGCGGACGCCGCACCGCCCAGGTGCTGCCCACCGGCGCGCGCATCGACACCCGTTTCGACGAGGCCGACCGCGTGGTCGAGGTCGCGCTCGAGGGCGGCGGCGGGGTCGCGACGACCCGGTACGCCTACGAGGGTGACTCCCGCAACCCCAGCTCGATGACCGACGCCGAGAGCGGCGTGACCCGCTTCGAGTGGGACGCGAACCTGCTGCTCGCCGTCACCGACCCCACCGGCGCGAGGGTCTCGTACGCCTACGACGCGTTCGGCGACTTGGTCGCCACCACGGCCGCCGACGGCCGCACCGCCCTGCTGGAGCGGGACGCCGCGGGTCGCGTCACCGCAGCCGTCACCCCGTCGGGGCACCGCACCACCTACACCTGGGACGCCCGGGGTGTCCTCGCCGGCCGCACCGACCCCGACGGCGGCCAGTGGAGGTCCGAGCACACCGACGGCGGGCGCCTCACCGCGACGATCGACCCGTACGGCGCGCGCACCGAGGTGACCCACGACGAGGCCGGCGAGGCGGCGTCCACCACGGACGCGCTGGGCCGCACGATCCACCGCGCGTTCGACGAGCTCGGCAACCTTGCGCAGGTCACCCTGCCCGACGGCAGCCGCTGGGAGTACGCGCACGACAACCTGTCGCGCCTGGTCGCGGCCACCGACCCCGACGGGCACACGTGGCGCCGAGAGTACGACGTCAACGGCCACCTGTCGTCCGTCATCGACCCGACGGGCCGGACGCGCACCGCGACCGACGTCCGCTCCGGGGTCGTCACCGACACGCTCGGCCGCATCGTCTCCACCGTCGCGCCGGACGGCACCAGCCGCCTGACCCGCTACGACCTGTGCGGGCGTCCGGTCGAATTCGTGGACGCCGCGGGCAACGTCACCGCCCTTCAGCGGGACGCCGCGGGCCGCGTGACCGCGCTGCGCCGTCCGGGCGCCTTCGACACCCACTACAGCTACGACGTGTGCGGGAGGCTGGCGTCCGTCACCGACCCGCTGGGTGCGACCACGACGTTCACCTACTCCCCCGACGGGCACCTCGCCACGCAGACCGACCCGACGGGGGCGGTGACGACGCTGGTGCACGACGGCTCCGGACGCCTCGTCGAGCGCACCGCTCCCGGCGTGGGCCGGACCACGTGGGCCTACGACCTGGCCGGACGCCTCGTCCGCACCCGAGACCCCCAGTGGGGCACCCGCTCGTTCACGTGGGATGCCGCCGGGCAGCTCGTCGCCGCCACCAACCCACTGGGCGGCGTGACCCGCTACACCTACGACGACCTCGGCCGGATGGTGACGATCACCGATCCGCTGGGCGGCGTCACCCACCGGGGCTACAACGGTCGCAACAAGGTCGTTCGCAGCGTCGATCCGCTGGGCCGCGTCACCGAGGGCGGCTACGACGGTGCCGGACGACCCACGTGGCAGCTCGAGCCCTCCGGCGACCGCCTCGAGTGGGGCTACGACGCCGACGGCGTGCTGGCCAGCCAGGGCGTCGACGGCCGCGTGCTGGCCTCCTTCGTGCATGACCGGGCCACCCGCACGCTCACCGTCTCCGACCGCACCGACCCTGACCGCCCCGTGCGGCACACGGTCGTCCGCGACGCCGCCGGGCGAATCATCGAGCGCACGCGCGACGGCCGCAGCACGCGCTGGTCCTACGACGCGGGCGGGCGCTGCACCGAGATCACCACCCCGAACGGCAGCCGGACGCGCTACGCCTACGACCTCCTCGGGCGGGTCGCGCAGGTGTCGGCGGACGGCGTCGGCACCGTGTCCCTGGCCCGGGACGAGGCGGGCCGCGTCATCGGCGCCACCACCGGCAAGGAGACCCAGACCTGGACGTGGGCGGACGGGCGCGTGGTCGCGCACACCCTCACCGCGGACGGCGTCACGAGCCACACCCGGATCGACCGCGACGCCGACGGGCGCGTGGCCGCGATCACCCGCGACGGCGCCTCCACCGTCTACGCCTACGACGCGGCCGGCCAGCTCGTCGCGGCCACCGGCCCGGACGGCGCCCACACCTGGACGTGGGACGACGCCGGACGCCTCGTCGCCGAGTCCGACGGCGGCGCCACGACGACGTACTCCTACGACGCCGCCGGACAGCTGCTCGCACGGCGCGACGAGGCCGGCGAGACCCGCTACACCTACGACGCGAACGGGCGCCGCAGCTCCGCCGGAGGCCCCGCGGGCCGGATGGAGTTCAACTGGGGACCGTTCGGCTGGCTGGAGCAGGTGGCGTCCGGCGCCCGGGTCACCCGCATGCACGTGGACGCCCTCGGCGAGCTCGCGCGCGTCAACGACGCCGAGCTCTTCTGGGACACTGGGATCGCACAAGGGCGTCCGCTCGAGGTCGACGGCGACGCCGTCCTCTCGGTGGTCGGCTTCACCGGGACGCCGTCCGGTTGGGACGCCGACGGATGGCGCACCGCGCGCCCGACGGGCACGGACCCGTGGGCCGCGGCCCTGGGCTCGCTGGGTGCTGCGGCGTCCGGTGTCAGCGTCGGTCCGGGCGGACAGGTCGGCGTAGCCGGCCTGGCCATGCTCGGGGCGCGGGTTTACGATCCGATGACCCGCGGCTTCCTGTCCCCCGACCCGCTGCCGCCGGTGACCGGTGTCGCGTGGGGCGGCAACCCCTACAGCTACGCGGGCAACGACCCGCTGCACGCCCTCGACCCCAGCGGCCTCCGCCCGGTGACGGACGCCGAGCTGCAGGCCTACCGGGACTCCAACAACGGCGCGCTGGCAGCCGCCGGCGACTGGATCGCCTCGAACTGGGAGTACGTCGCAGGCGCCGCGATGGTGATTGCGGGCGGCGTCATGATGGCGACCGGCGTCGGCGGCCCCGCCGGCCTGGCGCTGATCTCGATGGGCGCGGACACCATCATCCAGAAGGCGACCACCGGATCGGTCGACTGGGGCCAGGTCGCCATCGGCGGCGCGTTCTCGGTCATCCCCGGCGGAGGAGCCGTCAAGACCGCCCTGCTCACCGGGGGCGAGGGCATCGTGTCGGGTGGCTACTCGTACATGACCTCCCCCGGGCCGCACTCGGTGACCGGATTCATCCGCGCGACCACCACGGACGCCGCCGTCAACATGGTCACCGGGGGTGCCGCTCCGCCAAGTGTCCAGCACCTGCCGGTCACCCGGTTGGACGACATGACGCCGACGCCCACCGGTGTGACAACGGTCTATCGTGTCGAGAGCCCCGCGAACGCCCGCATCACCATCGACGACGTCGGGAACGTCAATGTCCAAGGTGACAACGTGCTGTTCCTCAACTTCGGGGATGGCCCTCGGGCTGAAACGTTCCTCCAGCAGAGGCTGGACCAAGGATTCGACGGTACCCAGGTCAAGGCTTTCGACGTCCCGGACTCCTACGCGGACTCCATCCGCAGTAGGGCCGTACCGGAGACGAACGCGAAGGGTAACCCGGTGTTCCAGGTCGATACCACCAAGACCGACAGTTCCTACGGTCTCAGGGCGAGTGAGTTCCCAGCCCTCGAGGGAGCGGCGATTCCTGGTAGTGGACGGGTGATCTCTCCGTGACAATGGATCGCATGCATGACGAGAGGGCCCGCCTCCATCACGGACCGACACCGGACCAACGACCCGATGGCCTGGGCCTCATCAGGCTGACGCTCCAGGCCCACGACCCTGAGGGAGTGTTGGAGCGTGCGCGAGACGTTCTGGACTCGGTGATCACCCTCGACCGGGCCACGTTCGACGAAGATGCCCCCGGTAGCGTGCCCCACTGGTTTGTGGAGGCATGCACCCCCGAGCCGACGCCGGAGGAACAACAGGCGTGGCTGGCTTGGTGGCGCACCTTGGACCACCCGGCCAAGGCCGCCGCCGAGCGGGAGCGCGGCTGGACCCTGCAGAACTGGCTCTCGTGGATGGAGCCCGGGGAGCGCACGTGGTGGTGGTGGGACGGTCAAGTCACCGGTCCCTCGACGGCTGCGGTGTCAGTCGTGGTGGAAGGGTGGCCCACGGCGCTCGGCGCGCTGCACTGGCTACTCACGGCGTCGGGTGCCCGCGAGATCACCGAGGATGACAGCCCACCCGTCAGGTTCTGACGATGGCACCGCAAGCCGGCGTACCCATGGCTTGTCATTGGCCAGCCGGCGACCGATCCTGACTTCCAGACGATACTGCGTCCCTTGGACGGCCCACCTTCTCCCGGCAGTTCGCGATCAGACGCCCGTAGCGGCCATGCCCAGGCGCGTAGCGACATCTGGTGCCACGGGGTAGGGACGCTCCTCGGGCACCCCCGCGAGGTCACCTTGGTGCACCCGGCGGGCGAGGTCGGTCACGTCGTCGATGCCGACGATCCAGTCATCGACGTACTCCCCCACCACGGCCGGTCCGAGGCCGACCTGGATCGCACGCCACGGCAGCGGCTGCAGGTAGGCGTCCCGCTCGGGGTCCCACTGCACGCGCACCGGGCTGGCCTGTTTGGCGCGCAACCAGGCCTCGTGGGTGCCGTGAACGTCGGCCTCGTAGTGACTCAGGGACGCCGACGCCAAGGCCCGGTCGAAGCCCGCGCGGGTGATCCTCACCGCGAGGATGCGTTCCTGCCCCGGCTTGGTGCCCCAGCCGGCGCGGTACATCATCCACAGGAAGGAGGGCTTGATCCACGTCATCCGTTCGCGCTTGAACGGTGCGACGAACGTCCCGGCCGCAACGGCGGCGTCCGCAAGGGCCGGCGCGTAGGCCTGGTAGACCGTGACGGCAGCGTCGTCGTGGTGCGCTCGTACCTCGCGGTAGGGGCGCACCCCCGACGTCACGGCGTCCAGATCAGGCCTTCTTCTGCACCTGCAGCAGGACGGGCTTGGTGACCTCGGCGAAGAAGTCGTTGCCCTTGTCGTCCACGACGATGAAGGCCGGGAAGTCCTCGACCTCGATCTTCCAGACGGCCTCCATGCCGAGCTCGGGGTACTCCAGCACCTCGACGGACTTGATGCAGTCCTGCGCCAGGCGGGCGGCCGGGCCACCGATGGAGCCGAGGTAGAAGCCGCCGTGCGCGGCACAGGCGTCCGTCACAGCCTTGGAACGGTTGCCCTTGGCCAGCATGACCTTCGAGCCACCCGCGGCCTGGAACTGCTCCACGTAGGAGTCCATCCGCCCCGCGGTGGTGGGCCCGAACGAGCCGGACGCCATGCCCGCGGGGGTCTTGGCAGGACCGGCGTAGTAGACCGGGTGGTCCTTGAGGTACTGCGGCATCGCCTCGCCGGCGTCCAGGCGCTCCTTGATCTTGGCGTGCGCGATGTCGCGGGCCACGACCACGGTGCCGGTCAGTTGCACGCGGGTCTTCACCGGGTGCTTGCTGAGCTCGGCGAGGATCTCCTCCATCGGCTTGCCGAGGTCGATTTTCACCGCGGCGCCCTTGCCGGTGCCGGTGATGCCGTGGGAGTCGGCGTCCAGCTCCTCGTCGACGACGTCGGGCATGTACTTGGCCGGCTCGGTCTCGAGCTGCTCGATGAACGCGCCCTCGGGCGTGATCTTGGCCAGGCACTGGCGGTCGGCCGAGCAGGACACCGCGATCGCGATCGGCAGCGACGCACCGTGGCGGGGCAGGCGGATGACGCGGACGTCGTGGCAGAAGTACTTGCCGCCGAACTGGGCGCCGATGCCGAAGTCCTGCGTCAGCTTGAGCACCTTCTGCTCGAACTCGACGTCGCGGAAGCCGTGCGCCGAGATCGACCCGGAGGTCGGCAGGGTGTCGAGGTACTTCGCCGAGGCGTACTTGGCGGTCTTGAGCGCGAACTCGGCCGACGTGCCGCCGACGACGATCGCGAGGTGGTACGGCGGGCAGGCCGCGGTGCCGAGCGCGCGGAGCTTCTCGTCGAGGAAGCGCATCATCGCGTCCTCGTTGAGGACGGCCTTGGTTTCCTGGAACAGGTAGCTCTTGTTGGCCGAGCCACCGCCCTTGGCCATGAACAGGAACTTGTAGGTGTTCTCGTGGCCGGGCGCGGTGTCGGCGTACAGCTCGATCTGCGCGGGCAGGTTGGAACCGGTGTTCTTCTCCTCCCACATGGTGATCGGAGCGTTCTGCGAGTACCGCAGGTTGAGCTTGGTGTAGGCGTCGTAGATGCCCTTGGACAGCGGCTTCTCGTCGGTGCCCTCGGTGAGCACCTGCTGGCCCCGCTTGCCCATGACGATCGCGGTGCCCGTGTCCTGGCACATCGGCAGGACGCCGCCCGCGGCGATGTTGGCGTTCTTCAGCAGGTCGAGCGCCACGAACTTGTCGTTGTCGGACGCCTCGGGGTCGTCCATGATCCTGCGCAGCTGGGACAGGTGGGCCGGGCGGAGGTAGTGGGCGATGTCGTGCATGGCGACCTCGGCCAGCTTCTCGAAAACCTCGGGCGCGATCTTCAGGAACGTGCGGCCGTCGGGTCCCTCCACGGTCTCGATGCCTTCGGAGGTCACCAGACGGTACGGCGTCTCGTCGGCACCGATGGGAAGCATGTCTTCGTAGAGGAACTCGGCCATATCCACTCCTTCGTCGCAGGCAGGGCCATTGTCCCACAGGCGTCCCCTCGTCAGCGTGCTGGATTGCCCCGGTGAAAGGCGACGGTCCGGTGCGGCCGTCGTGGGCTCCGGGTAGAGTGGGAGATGGTCCGGCATTGCATCGACGAATGCCGCTGACGACGGGAAACACCTTGTACGGAGCCTCGATCCACGCCGACACGAACGCCCTGCTGAACGAGTTGACGGAAGCCCACCGGCCCTTGGTGGTGTCGCACGGCGGCGTGCGCGTGGGCACGATCCCCACCAACACGTGCCTCGCGGTGCGGGCCGCGCTCCTCTCGGGCGCCGACGTGGTGAAGATCGATGTTTCCTCCAGCGTCGACAACATCTTCTACGCGTTCCACGACGGCTTCGAGAACGAGTTCCTGGGCGTCGACCGCAACATCCAGACCTTGACGGCCGCCGAGATCGGCGACCTCACCTACCACTGGCAGAGCCGCCCGGGGCACCGCCGCGGGGTGGAGCGCCTGACCACGCTGCTGGCCGAGTTCAAGGGGCGCCCCTTCGTGTTCGCCCTCGACCGGTCGTGGTGGCGGTGGCCGACCCTGCTGCGCGTGCTGGACGGGCTGGGCATGGCCGGCCAGCTGCTGCTGAAGGTGCCCGCGTGGGAGTACGCGGCGATCGACCGCCTGCGCCAGCACCGCACGAAGTATCCCGTGCTCGCCATCTGCGCCACCCTCGACGAAGTGCGGGGGCTGCCCATCCACGACCCCGAGGTGAACGTGGTCGGCGTCGAGCTCATCGCCCACGACGAGGACTACCCCTGGTTCGACCACGAGGTCATGGACCAACTCCGCCGCGACCACCTCCTCACCTGGGTGAACTCCGAGACCCTGACCACGGGCATCCCGCTGTTCGCCGGCTACGACGACGAGAAGGCCGTCGCCGAGAGCCCCTCGGCCGCTTGGTCGCGCATCATGGACCTCGGCGTGGACGCCGTCCAGACCGAACTGCCCTGGCTGCTGTACCACCTGCGGTCGCGCCGCATCCACGACTGACGGACGCCGCGGGCCGCCCCCGATGGCCCCGTCAGTACGCTGGTGACGTGGATGAGCAGCAGCCCGAGCCCCGCCGAGACTGGTTCAAGGTCGTGGCGATCATCGCGCTCTCCCTCGGCGTGCTGGCGATGGTGGGCGGCACCGTGCTGATGGCCGCCGCGTTCCTGTTCGTGGGCGCCTGACGTGCTGCCCCCCGAACTGGAGCCCCGCTCCGGGGACGAGTTCGATCCCGAGTCGACGCCGTCCCACAGCCCAGCCATGCGCGCGCTGGCCGTCATCGTGGTGCTGGCGCTGATCTTCACCACCGTCGGTGCGGTGCTCTTCAGCGTGTTCCGTCCGCTGCCGATGTGACCCCTACTGGGCCCTCGCGCGGAGGCGTCCCTCGACGACCTCCTGGCAGAGCTCGACGGTCTCCGGCAGGAGGTCCAGCCCCAGGACGCGGGCCGTCCTCGTCACGCGCGTGACCAGCCGCTGCACCTCATCGGTGCGCCCGGCAGCGTGTTCGACCCGGATGCGCTCCCCGAGCAGCAGCTCGTCGTCCGGCGCGGCCACCAAGGCCCGGTTGGCGGCCCAACGGGCCGTCTCCAGGTCGCCCCGCTGGCGTGCCGCGCGGGCGGCCACGACGCCGACGTCGCGGATGAGAGCCGCGGCGTCCGACCGGAACTCCTCCGCCCAGCCCCATTGGCCGGGGGCGGCGTCCGCCAACGGTGCGCCGCGCACCAACTCGAGCGCGGCGACGAGCCTGTCGAGCGGGGCCTTGTTCACGCCCCCGGTGACCAGCAGGGTCAGCTCCTCCCAGTCCGAGGACACGGACTCGTCGAGCCAGATCAGGCCCGAGTAGGCGTCCGGCAGGTACAGCGCGCCGTCGGGGCGGGCACCCAGCCAGGTGCGCAGGCGGCTCATGTTGGATCGGCGCGTCCCGTCGGCCACCAGCAGGGCGGCGAGCATCTGCGCGGGCGTCGACCCGGGGTGCAGGTGCAGCCAAGCGCAGTACTCGATGCACTGGCGGACGGCCCGTGAGGGCTGCTCGCCCGCGCACCCCACGAGCTCGACCGGGCCGAGCAGGTTCAGGCGCGGCCCGTCGGCCCGCTCGGGCAGCGGCAACGGCGCGGGGCGCAGCGCGATGATGTTCACGTCTTCCTCCCGGGGAGCCTCCCACCACGGCGCAGGGCCGGTGGCGGTGTCGTTGGCGAGTTGGTAGAGGTCGGCGAGGGCCTCCCGCGCCTGGGCGGGGACCGTCTGCGGCACGACCTCGGCCTGCCCCGCGGACAGGCGGCGTGCGCCGTCCGGCATCCGGGTCAGCGCCCAGTCGACCGACGCCCCCACCTCGGGCCGGACCGGCGCGATCACCGCGACGCCGCACGGGTGCTGGGCGATGGCGGCCTCCAGCCGCGCCAGCTGGTCCGGGGTCGGCGGCACCTCGAAGAGGATGACCTGGGCCGACCAGGCCTCCGCGAGATCGGGGTCGAGGCGCCCGGAGTCCCAGCCGCGCCCCTCGATGAAGGGCGCGCGGTGGCGGACGAGCCGTTCGACCGTCGCGACGCCGTCCTCCGCCTCGGTGTCGTGCACGATGCGGCCCTCGCCGGCGGCGTCCGCGAACCGGGCGTCAGGGGTGATGACGAGCAGGTCGAGCTCCTCGGCCCACGGGGCGCAGGCGAGCTCGACGAGCATCGCGGAGAGGATCTCGCCGGCCCCCGCCTCCTCGTCGTCCCGCACGCCGAGCACGCCTGAGGCCATCACGTCGACCATCACGAGGTGCCCGGGCTCGGACTCCCCCAGCGTGACCAGCGCCGGGTAGGCGACCGCGTGCGCGACGTCGGGGAGCTCGCCGAGGGCCGCCCACGTGATCGCGAGCGAGGCACCCACCCGCGTGAACGCGTCGGGCGCCGCCGCGGGGCCCTCGCTGAAGGTGAACACCACGTCGTCGGGACCCACGCGCACGTGCTCCAGCCGGGCGGCGGGCGTCCGTTCACGCCACCAGTGCTGGGCGAGGTGGCGCATCGCCCGGCCGAGCAGGGCCATCCGGTCCGTGCCGTCGGCGGCCTCGTCCACCTGCGCGAGGGCCACCTCGTACCGGGCCAGTTCGCCGGTCGGCTGGACGTAGCGCCGGCCGAGCGGGCGCTGGTGCTCCTGGATGCGGCGGCGCAGCCCGACCCCGCCGATGACGGCGGCTGCCGAGAGGGCGGTCATGCCGCCGAGGAGGCCGACTGCAGGGGCTGTCTCGGTGACCGGGGCGAGGAGCTCGCTGGTGGGGGCGTCCGCGGGCGCCGTGACGGGCGCGGCCGACTCGCTGTCCGCCGGCAACTCCACCGTCTCTGCCGGCCCCCCTGCGGGGTCGGACGCCGCGGGCTCGGCCTGCTCGTCGCCACCGACGGGGGCGCCGGGCGCGTTCGCCGGCAGGACGGTCATGGGCACCTTGAGCACCCACCCGGGCTGGATCAGGTCGGGATCGGTGACCCGCTGGGTGTTGAGCGCGTGCACCTGGGGCCAGCGGTCGGCGTCCCCCAGGTGCTGGGCGGCGATGGCGCTGAGGGTGTCGCCCGGCTGCACCGTCACGAGCGTCACCGGGTCGGGCACCGACAGCACCGTCCCGGGCGTGAGCCGCTCCATCGGGTCGGCCTGGAGCGCGGGGTTCGCGGCCACGATGCGCCGCCACTGCCCGCCCTCGCCGTAGTACTTCTCCGCGAGGCTCCACAGGTCCTCACCGGGTGCCACCGTGTGCTGGGGACCGGCCGATACCTCGGCGACGGGCGGCGCCGCGGGGGCCGCGGGGGCCGCGGCGGTCGCGACGGTCGCGGGGGTCGCGTGAGCCGGCGCCGAGGCGGCGGCCACCTCTCCCACCACGAGGGCCGCGGCCGGGTCGTCCGCCACGCGCGGGGTCGCGTGCGCGACGCCGGCGCCGGACGCCAGGACCACCGCCACCAAAGCGGACGCCAGCGCTCGTGGCACCGAGAGACCCGGCAAGGCCACCCGCACCCGGCGTCCGCGCAGGGCCCCCACCAGTTCGATGGCGAGCGCGACCATCCAGGCCGCCCACGCCAACCAGCCGACGAGGGTCAGCACCGCGAGCAGGACACGCACGTCCGTCGCGCTCCACAGGTGGATCGCGCCAAGGTCGGTGAACCCCCACGCGAGCAGGGCCAAGGGCGGCGCTACGACGAGCAGCAGCAGGGCGATCAGGGCAAGGATGCGGCGCATCAGCTTCTCCCTCGGTAGCGGTCAAGGGTCGAGGACGCCTGCGCCTCGACGAGGACGGTGCCCGGCACGCCGGGCAGCAGCAGGTCGGCGAGCGGCACGGCGCAGCGAACGGTCACCTCCACCGCCCCCGGCTGGCCGACGGGCAGCGCGAAGGCACGGGTGTCCACCGCGAGCTGCCAGCTGCCGCGGCACTGGGTGGCCGAGCCCGCGGCGTCCGATGCGACGACGGCGCGGGCGCGGGTGGCGGCGCTGCCGGCGTCCCGCGCCAGGGTGGCGGTGCGGGCGGCCGAGTCGGCCCACTGTTGGACGGCGATGCGCGCCAGGGCGAGCCGGCCTGCTCCGACGACCACGGCGAGAATCAGCACGAGCGCGGGGACGAGGATCGCCATCTCGATCGACGCCGACATGCCGTGCTGGTCGCGGGCCCTCATGGCCGGGTCACCTGCTCGCGGGGCCGGGTGGCCTGTTCGCTGACCCGGGTCTGCCCGAGGTCGAGGAACGTGGGCATCCGGCCGCGGACGGTCGCCCGCGCGAGGTTCGCGTCGACGGCGAGGTGGACCTCCAGGTCGGCCAGGCCGCCCCCGCCGGCGATCTCGAGGCCAAGGGCGCGGGCGTCCGCCTCGGTGGCGCCCAGCAGGGCGGCCTCCTCGGCGGCGGCGATGGCGGCGTGGGAGGCGACGGTGCGGCCGTACATCCACAGGCCGGCCTGGATCGAGCCCAGGACGGCGAGCAGGAGGACGGGCACCAGCAGTGCCCATTGGACCGAGCCCGACATCCCGCGCGCGTCACGCGCCGGAGTGGCGTCGGCCCGGGTCACGGCCCGCCGACCGACATTCCGGCCTCGGCGAGGCGGCCGCGGACGTACAGCAGCACGGCGCCCGCGATCACGGTGCCGACGGCGACCGCACCGGCGACGAGGAGGGCCTGCTCGGTCGACTGGGACAGGCCGCGCTCGTCGCGGGCGTGCAGCAGGGTGGCGACGCGGTCGCGCCAGGTGAGCGTCGCGCCGACGGCGCGGTGCACGAGGGTCTGGGTGGACATCGGGTTCTCCTTCAGGGTGGGTGGGGGTGGTTCAGCCGCCGGTCACGAGCGTGAGCAACGGAGGAATGAGGAAGAACAGCCCGAAGACGACGGTCGGGATCACCATCCACGTCGTCATGCGCTCGGACATCTCGTTGGCGGTCATCTTCATGGCGCTCAGGTGGCCGTCGCGCAGCTCGCGGACGCGGGCCCGAAGGGCGGTCGAGAGGGAGGCGCCCGACTCGTCGAGCTTCATCACGTCGGCCAGGTCGCGCAGGGCCGGCAGGTCGAGGTCGCGGCCGAGTTCCTTGATGTCGCCGTACGGCGCGCGCTGCTGCAGGCGCGCCCGGTCCAGTGCGCCGCGGATGGCCGCGAACACCGGGACGTCCGACAGCGAGGCCGCCGAGTGCAGCGCCTGAGTGCCCGACTGGTTGGCGAGCCGTTCGAGGGTGACCAGGTCGAAGAAGGTGAGGAGGGCCTCCGTGGCGTCCTCGGTGGCCTCAGGGCTGGCCCCGCGGAGCAGGAAGTCCGGCACGAAGAAGCCCGCGGCGGCGAGCACCGGCCCGGCCATCAGCGGCAGCGGGGAGACCTCGTCGAACACCACCCACGCGAGCACCGCGAACAGGAAGGGGGCCACCAGCCCGGCGAGCGCGGCGACCAGCTTGTGGGTGTAGTGGGTGGCCAGCGTTCGGCCGCGCAGGCGGAGGTTCCGCTGCAGCTCCCCCTGCGCCACGACGTACCGGCTGCGCACCCACCAGGCGCCGAGGCGGTCCAGGCCCGCGGCCTCCGACTCGGGCGCGGCGGTCGGGGCGGGCACGTCGTCGGCGAGGACGCCGAGGGCGTCCGCCAGCCGTGCGTGGCGCGGACGGAACCCGGCCACGACCAGGCACACCCCGAGGGCCACGAGGGCGCCGGGCGCGACGAGCAGCCAGGCCGTCATGTCGTGCTCCTCAGGATGCGCTCGCGCGGGCGCGGCAGCGTCATGCGACGCAACATCACGAGCGCCCCGACGTAGGCGACGATCAGCCCGGCCAGGATGGCCTGGCCGATGGGCGTCCCGTAAGGGGCGAAGAAGTCGCGGGCGAACAGCATGGCGGCGCCGAGCAGGACGAGTGTGATGATCGTCACCTGCTTGACGACGACGCGCGGCTTCGACCGCTCCGCCTCCACCTCGCGCAGCACCTTGAGCCGCTCCTGGATGGAGTCGGCCAGCGCGACGAGCGTGGCGGCGGCCCCGCTGCCACCCCGTCCGGCCGCGAGCACGAGGCTGGCGAGCACGGCGTCCGCGTCGGGGGAGGCCAACTCGTCGGCCATCGCGAGCAACGCCTGCGGTGCGGGCCAGCGGTCGTCGAGGCGGCGGATGAGCAGCACGAGATCGTCGGCCAGCAGCGGCGGCGGCGTCCGGGCCGAGAGGCGGAGCGCATCGGTGATCGACTTGCCGGTGGCCATGGTGGCAGTCATGCCGCGCACCCAGCGGTCGAGCGCCTGCAGCAGCTCGATCTGCGTCTGCTTCGGGGCGCTGAGCAGGTGCGGGACGCCGTACACCGCGACCGGGACGACCACCAGCATTATGGGCCACCGGGTCCACAAGGTGACGACGATGCCGGCCAGGACGCCGGCCACCAAGGTGAGCCGGGCGCGTCCGGTCGCGCCGCGGACGTTGTCCACAGCTTTCGTCCACAGGGGTGTGGACGCGCGCGGCGTCGGGTCGGACACGAGCACCCCGGCGGCCACCGCCACCAGGATCGCCACACCGGCGACCAGCAGCATGCCGGCCAGCACCGCCATCATCAGGGTCATCGGTCGGCCCGCCAACTGGGCAGGAAGGGCGCGAGCTCGTCCATCATGCGCGGCTCGGGGTGGAAGCGCTCCGACTCCGCCTCGTTGCCGGCCTGGTAGACGAGGTGGGTGACGGGCCGGTTGCCCTCCAGCGCGCCGGTCAGGGCGATCACCTGCGACACGCGCCGCGTGCGGACGCCGCCGCGCCACGTCTCGTCGATGAGGTGGACGTGCACGATCAACCCGATGTGCAACGCGATCTGGCGGAACGCCTCGTCGACCGACAGCACCCCACCCTGGGCCACACGCGCGGCGAGGCGGTCCATGGTGGAGGTCGCCGAGTGGGAGTGGGTCGTCGAGAGGGTTCCCGCGCCGGCTTGCATCGCCTCGAACATCGCCCCGGCCTCGACGCCGCGCACCTCACCCACGACGAGGCGGGCCAGGTTCTGCCGCAACGCCTCGGGGATCAGCTGCGCGACGGAGAACTCGCCGACGTGGCGCCCGTCCGCGACCTCGCCCAGGCCGACCCGCGCCTGCAGCGCGAGCATGTTGCGGCGTCCGGGCTGCAGGTGGGTGAGCAGCTCGTAGTCGGTCTCAAGCGTGCCGAAGCGCTCGTTGTGCGGGATGGACGCGATGAGCGCCCGCAGCAAGGTCGTCTTGCCCGCGCCCTGATCCCCCGCGATCACGATCGACGTGCGGTTCAGCACGGCGGCGTGAAGGAGGCGCCCCACGTCGTCGGGCACCATGCCGAGGTCGACCAGCTCGGGCAGGTCGATGCTGGTCAGGATGTGCTGGCGGATGACGATGCTCGGCCGGAACGAGAGCCCGAACCCGATGGCGTGCAGGCGATGCCGGTCGCCGAGGGCGAGCGTCATCGTGGGGTGCGCGTCGTCGAACGGACGCGGTGGGCTGACGGACTCGCCGAGGAACCGGATGGCCTCGATGAGCTCCTCGTCGCTGTCGGCCACCGGCGGCAGTTCCTCGCGGTGGCCGTCGCCGTACTGGACCACCACCGAGTCGTGGCCGTGGATCTCGATGTTCTCCACGTCGGGCAGCTCGAACAGGGGCTGCAGGCGTCCATACCCGAAGATCGCGTCCTCGAGCGCGACGGCGTAGGTCTGCTCGCGCTCGACGGTCCACAGCTCGCCGAGGTGGGTCTGGTCCTCGGCGTGGCTGCGCACGACGCGGGCGATGATCGAACGCGCCAGCAGGCGGCGGTCGGCGTCCGGCATCGGGGTGCCCGTGCGCTCGACGTACGCCTCGGTCTCGCGGGTCACTTTGTCCGAGGCCCGGCGCCGCAGCACCACGATCAGGCCCCAGTCGACGGCCCCGTCGCTCGCGACCGGACCGGCCGCGCGGCGTATCTCCTGCGCGCCCACGGCGAAGGCGTCCGGCGCCGGCGCCAGCAGCGGGATGTCGGCGAGACGCCGCATGGTCGAGCTGCTCATGGGGCCTCCACCAGAGATCCGGCGTGCATGGTCTCGCGCAGCGACTCGGCGGCGCGGGTGAGTGAGCGACCCAACGCCGTGCGGGACCAGCGGCGTCCGACCGGGGCACCGTCGGCGAGCTCCTGGGCGGCCGACGGGTCCCACGCGACCTCGGCCAGGACCGGCACGCCGAACTGCTCCGCGACCTCGCGGACGCCGTAGGGCCGGCCCGGCCCCACCACGATCAGGCCGACGCGGCCGGGCGCACCCGACTCGACGAGCGGGGCGAGGTGCAGCCGCACGGCGGCGAGGGAGACCAGCGACGTCCGGCAGACCAGGGCGATGGCGTCCGCCCCGGCAACCAAGTTCGCGGGGAGGCCGCGGTGGCCGGTGCGCCCGGCGTCCACCACCAAGTCAAACGCGGCGTCGCGGCCGGCCTCGACGATGCCGGGCCACACGCCGTCGAAGAGGTCGACCGAGCCGAGGTGGGTGAAGCCGGGCACGAAGCGCCGGTCGCCGGGCGGAGCCTCGTCGGGCTTGCGCGGGAGGTCGGGCAGCGGACGCCACTCGGCCGCCAGCGCCGCTCCCAACGGGCGCCGCTCCCGGTGCGCCTGCAGCAGGCCCTGGAGGCCGGCGCCGTGGGTCGACTGGCCGCTCAAGTAGCCGGCCAGGATCGCTTGGGAGGCCGAGCGGTCGGCGTCCACGAGGACGGCATCGCCCGGCCACATCAGGGTGAGCCCGAGCGCGGTGGTCGTCACGCCCGGCGCACCGGACGCGCTGGCCAGGACGAGCATGCTCATCGGCCGTTCCCCGTCTGGACGAGCGCCACCCGGTCGGCCGCGGCCAGGCGGGCCACGAGTTCGGCCGAGCCGGCAGGCACGCTGAGCGCCAGCAGCGTCGACCCGTCGGTCTGCACGGCGGGCTCCCCCACCAAGGACGCCGGGATGCTGCCGGGCAGCTCCGCCTCCGCCTCGCCCTGGGCCGGCAGCGCGACGACCAGCACCTGCGTGCCGGGGCGCAGGTCGGTGGTCGGGAACCGCCCCACCGACAGGCGCAGGCCCACGCGCGCGCTCCCCACCGGCACGCCGCTCTCGCCCCACGACCCCTCCACGAGCAGGCTGCCGCCCGGGACGTCCGTCACCGCCGCCCGTCCGATCACCTCGGCCGCCCGCTCGTCACCCACCGTCCGAACGTCGACGCCGGTGCCGACCGACACGACCGACAGGTCGGCCCCCTGGATCACTTCGCCGCGGTGGATGGTCCGGTTCACCCGCAGCACGGGGTCGGACGCCGTCAGCGACAGGTACACGAAGGCGGACGCCAGCCCGCCGAGGCACACGGCGAGGATGCCGGCGAGCAGCCACAGGGGGCTGCGACGCAGGCGGATGCGCGGACGCGTCGCGTCCGGAACGGGGGTTTCCATGGGGGTGGGTCCTTGTTCCTGGGGGGTACGTCACCCAGAGATTAGGCACGATGGACGCCCGGGTGCGAGCAATCCCAGCATCTGGCTGTGGACAACGCCCGAAAATGGCACGGCAAATCGCCCCGCGGCAGGCCCCCGCCGCAGGGCACCGGTTGGAAACCCATCCCAATCGCCGATCGGCAACAGCCTGTTCATGGCCGCCCGCGTCGCGAACGTCAGGATCGAGGCGCTCATCGGCAAGCTGTGGCCCACCTTCTGGGCGCTGTGCATCGGCCTGCTGGTGGTCACCTTCATCCCGGCCATCTCCACCTGGTTGCCCACCACGCTGGGCCTGATGAAGTAGCCGGGGTCCGGTACTGCGACGGCGGGGAGGCTTCGGCCTCCCCGCCGTTCTCGTGGCGCGGCCTTCGGTCGGGATCTGGTGCAGCGCACCAAAACCCGCGGTACTGTGGCAGGTACTTTCTGACACTGCCGTCTGACAAGGAAACCAGCGATGGACCGCCAGCCAACCTCCAACGTCTCCGTCGACGCGATCGCCCTGCGCTACAACAACGAGACCCGCCACGTCGAGGTGGGCGTCTCCAAGCGCATCATCGAGCCGTACATCGACCAGCTCGCACTGCCCGGCGTGACGCTGTGGGAGGGTGAACGCCTCGCGGACGCCGCCGAGCGCGCCGTCCGCACCAAGCTGGACCTCGGCGTCCGGGCGTTGGGGCAGCTCACGGTGTTCGACGAACCGCACCGTGACCCGCGCGGTCAGACGCTATCGGTGGTCATGTGGGCGGTCGCGGACGACCCGGACGAGGCGCCCGACTACGTGCAGTGGCACCCGGTCGACGACGTGCCGCCGCTGGCCTTCGACCACAACCAGATGATCGAGTTCTGCCGCCCCCTGCTGGTGGACCGCCTGTGGCGCGACCTCACTTTCACCCGCGCGCTCACGGGGCCGACCTTCCCGGTTTCGGCCGCCGTGGCGATCACGCGGTCACTCACCGGCACCGCGCCCGACCGCGGCAACCTCAACCGGCGCCTGGCGTCCGTGCGCGGGCTGGGCATCAGCCACCAGCGCATCGTGATGGGACGCGGGCGTCCGGGCACGCTGTGGGAGTGGCAGTCCACGCACATGGAGCCCGAGTCGGGCGAGTAGGCCAAGCCCAAAGGCTGGGTGTCTGCCACCACGATGGCGGCCAGCATGGCGACGAACCGGCCCGGCTGGTGCCGGACCTCGGCCCACGCGTGCGCCAGCTCCCTCGTCAGCCCTTGTGGCGGGGCTTCTTGAACTTCTTCTCGGCCTTGAAGGCGTCCTTGTAGTCGTCGCGACCTCCACGGTCGCTGCGGCGGGTGGGACGCTCACGCTGGAAGCGGGGGCCCTCGTCGGGGCGCAGCTCGATGAGCTTGCCCGAGACCCGCGTGCGGCTCAGCTTGTCCAGGACGTCGCGGGGCAGGTCGGCGGGCAGCTCGATGATCGAGTGGTCAGGGCGGATGTTGATGCGGCCCATCTGGTCGCTCGACAGGCCGCCTTCGTTGGCCAGGGCGCCCACGATCTGGCGCGGGGTGATGCGCTGGCGGCGCCCGACGGCGACACGCCACGGCACGAGGTCGCCCGTGGGGCGCGGACGCCGTTCGGCTGCGAACCCGTCGCGGGGGCCTTCGTCGTCGCGGCGGCGGGCGGGACGCTCCTCACGGAACTTCTCCCCGCGCGACTCCTTCTCGGGCTCGAGCAGCATCGGCTCGTCGCCCTGGAGGACGGCGGCCAGCGCGGCCGCGACGTCCACCTCGGGGACGTCGTACTCGTTGACGTAGTGGGCCACGACGTCACGGAAGAAGTCGATCTTGTCCGGCTCGGCGAGGGCGGCGGTGATGCCGTCGTCGAAGCGGGTGAGGCGCGTCGCGTTGATGTCGTCAGCGGTCGGGAGCGGCATGTGCGTCAGCTCCTGGCCGGTGGCCCGCTCGATCGAGCGCAGCAGGTGCCGCTCGCGCGGGGTGACGAACGAGATCGCGTCGCCGGAACGCCCGGCGCGGCCCGTCCGGCCGATGCGGTGCACGTAGCTCTCGGTGTCGGTCGGGATGTCGTAGTTCACGACATGGCTGATCCGCTCGACGTCGAGGCCGCGCGCGGCGACGTCGGTGGCGACGAGCACGTCGAGCTTGGCGGCCTTGAGCTGGTTGATGGTGCGCTCGCGGGCGGCCTGCGGAAGGTCGCCGTTGATGGCGGCGGCGCTGAACCCGCGGGCGCGCAGCTTCTCGGCGACCGTCTCGGTCTCGTTCTTGGTGCGGACGAACACGATCATGCCGTCGAAGTTCTCGACCTCGAGGACGCGGGTGAGGGCGTCCAGCTTCTGCTGGTAGGAGGCGATCATGTAGCGGTGCTTCACATTGGCCGCGGTCGACGTGCGGCCCTTGACCTGCACCTCGACGGGGTCGTTGAGGTAGGTCTGCGCGAGCTTGCGGATGGTGCGCGGCATGGTCGCGGAGAAGAGGGCGACCTGCTTGTCGGAGGGGGTGTCGGCGAGGATCTTCTCGACGTCCTCGGCGAAGCCCATGTTGAGCATCTCGTCGGCCTCGTCGAGCACGAGGTAGCGGAGCTCGGAGAGGTCGAGGGTGCCGCGGTCGAGGTGGTCCATGATGCGACCGGGGGTGCCGACGACCACGTCGACGCCGCGCGCGAGCGCGCTCAGCTGGACGCCGTAGCCCTGGCCGCCGTACACCGGCAGCAGGCGGACGCGCAGGTGCGTGGCGTACTTCTCGAACGCCTCGGCGACCTGGAGGGCCAGCTCGCGGGTGGGGGCGAGCACGAGCGCCTGGACGTGCTTGGCGCGCGGCTCGAGGCGCTCCAGGATCGGCAGCGCGAAGGCGGCCGTCTTGCCGGTGCCGGTCTGGGCCAGGCCCACGACGTCGCGGCCGGCCAGCAGCGCGGGGATCGTCTCGGCCTGGATGGGACTGGGACGCTCGTAGCCCAGCTCCCGGAGGGCCTTGAGGATGCGGTCGTCCAACCCGAGGTCGGCGAACGTGGGACCCTCGGGGGCCTCCTGCTCGCCGGCGGCGGCCACCTCGTCAACCGTCTGGTCGACCACCTCGTCGGCGTCGTTCAGGTCGAGCTGGCCCAGTTCGTCTTCATTCACTCCACCAAGGTAGTGCCCCGGTCAGGCGAAACGCACCCAGTTGGCACCGGCCCCGGTCTCGTGACGGTCACGTTTGACCAGTTCGCCTTCGTCGGACAGCTCGTACAGGGCGACCGAGCCGGAGCCCTCCCCCGCCACGACCACGTGCCGCGAGTCGGGCGCGACAGCGAACCCCCGCGGCTGCGCCTCGGTGGGGACAAGGCCCACCACGCCGCCGAGCAGGCCGTCTGCGTCGAGGCTCACGACGGCGACGGTGCTGGCGGTGCGTTCGGTCGCGAGGAGGTACGAGCCGAAGCGGGCCACGTGGACGTCCGCGCCCCAGATGAGGTGCTCGGCCATGGGGTCGGCGCCGAAGCGGCTGTGGGTGAGGCCGGCCTCGGGGTCGACGATCGAGACCGACTCCGCGCGGGTGAGCTGACCGGTCGCCGGGTCGCGCTCAAGTCGGATGGCCTCGCCGCTGAACTCGGTCACCAGGTAGGCGGCGTGCTCGTCGGCTGCCAGCACCAGGTGCCGCGGACCGGACCCCTCGGGTGCCGCCACGGTCGGCGGATCGAGCGGGGTGAGGACGCCGTCCTCTCCGATCGCGGTCTGGGAGATGAGGTCGTCGCCGAGGGAGACGAAGTAGGCGTACCGGCTGGCCGAGTCGGTGACGACGCAGTGCAGGTTGGCGTGCTCGACGCGGGAGGTCTCCTCGCCCACCAGGCCGCCATCGGCCACCGGCCAGGCGACGCCCCAGCCGCCGTGGTAGGACGCCCCGAGCAACAGGTCACCGTCGCGGGTGAGTGTCAGGTAGGCCAACGGGTCGGCGACGGCGCGGCGTGCGACCTCGGTGAGGACGCCTGAGCTGCGGTCGAGCCGCAGGGTGACGATCGCCGGTTCGGGCTGCTTGGTGGCGCAGTACACGAGCGAGTGGGCGGCATCCACGGCGAACGTGCCGGTGCCCGCTCCGATGGTGCTGGTGGACAGCGGCTCGAGCGATCCCTCGCCCAACTTGAGGACGGACACCGTGCCCGCCTTGGCGTTGCCGACAAGGACCAACGTCGTCTCAGTCATGCCGCCATCGTAGGAGGCGGCCCCCACGCGGGACTTCATTCGATCAGGACTTCCTGCCCCTGCCGGTGGTGGTGCTGGACTCCACCGGGGTGGTCCGGCGGATCCTCCCATAGGGGCGCCCGGGCGAGTTCGGCCTGGCGTTGGTTCGAGCGCAGGGGTGCCTGGGCCCGCGGTTGGCCCACGCGGGTCGGTGGGGTGAAGACCGGGTGTCCGTCATCGGCGATGTGGACGGTCCATCTCGTGGGTGGGGAGCTGTGGTCGAAGAACCGGTGGGGTTCGATGGTGCCGTGGTGGTGGGGGCACAGGAGCACCATGTTGCCCAAGGCGGTGTCGCCGCCCAGCCACCAGGGGATGATGTGGTGTGCTTCACACCCCGAGGCTGGGACCCGACAGCCCGGGAACGCGCACCGCTTGTCGCGCTGTTCGAGGGCTTTGCGGATGCTGGGGGTGACCAGGCGTTGGTCGCGGCCCACGTCGAGGGGCTGGCTGGCCGAGCCGAGCACGATCGGCACGATGGTGGCGTCGCACGCCAACCGGCGCAGTTCACCGGCGGTGACCTGCTCACCGCTGGCCAGCACCCCGGCCTGCTCGACCCGGTTCAGGACGTCGTCGAAGGACAGGGTGACCACCACGGTCGGCCTCACAGGCGGGCCGGTCCGAGTGGGCGCGCTCGTCGAAGCCGGGCCAGCAGGTTTCGACCCCTCGACGGGATCAGGGGCTTGCCCTTCGGCACCGAACCGTGCGGGCTCGGGAGCGCGACCAGCAACGAGGGCTATGAGGCCGTCGGCGGTGCGCTGCTCGAAGCTACGCAACCCGGCTTCGTCGTGACGATCCGCGGCCTGCTCCACCGCACGCCGGTTGCTGACCGCGTGCGACTCGACCAGACGCTTGAACGCCTCCC
>NZ_SDMQ01000012.1 GCF_004324755.1 Propioniciclava sinopodophylli | reverse complement strand
CAGGAACGGGCTCACCCAGCCGATCCTACCCTTTCCTTAGTGCCCCCACCGAGCCAACCAAAACCCGCTGACAAGCACCGATGATCACCGACCCCGTGAATTCAGTCACGAGGTGTGCAAGTCAGGTGGTACAACCAAGGCGCCTGCACGGCGAGAGCGGTTACCTACCCCCGGCCGAATATGAGGCAAGGTTCTACGATCAACCACGAGACAGCTCAACCGAGCTCGTCACAACAACCGGGAGCGTCTAAGAAACACGGGGCGATGCAGGTCGCCGCGTGAGTGTCAACCCCGACGACGTAGCGGTTAGGTGTCGGCCACGGTGGCAGGCAGACTGGACATGCGATGTTCTCCTCCCTGATCGGGCTTGGCGTCGTGGCCGGCGTCAGCCCCGGGGAGAGTCACGACGAGGCAGGCCTGTCATGAGCCACACAGCAGGGACGGCATTCCCATGTGGTGGGCATGCTTCTGATCAACGCCATCGTTGTGGGCCAGGTCGGACGCCGGCACCCCGCACGCGCTGGACAGATCCCGGGCAGGACACTCCGCGAGGGTCAGGCGATTCAAGAGTCACAGCGAGCACCCAGTGACAGCGCCAGCCCTGCCAGCCGGCCCCAGGCCAGCCACAGCGAAGACTTACAGGGGATTCGCAGCGGTCCCCGTGTCGGTCACGACACCCTGCCTTCCTCACCGGGCCTCCCCGGCGTGTCGGGCCAGTCCGCCACCCACCGTTTCCCTGACACTCCCGCGAGCCATCCACCGATACCATCAAGGGGCGTTGTGTATCCCGAACTAGTGCGGCGCAGGGGGAATCGTGAAGAAGCGCGTGATGGTGATCTATGGCACGCGGCCGGAAGCGGTCAAGATGGCACCGCTGATCAAGGCACTCCAGGTGTCGGAGGTGCTGGAGCCCATCGTCGTGTCGACCGGACAACACCGGGAGATGATGGATCAGGTCAATGCTTGGTTCCAGATCCAGCCTGACCTAGACCTCAACGTGTTCAAAGACGGCAGCACGCTCAACGAATTGGCTGCCCGCATCCTGAACCAACTCGACCCGGTGCTCGCGCAGCACAAGCCGGACGCGGTCGTGGTCCAGGGCGATACAACGACGGTGGCGGTCGCCGCGGTTGCCTGCTTCTACCGGCTGATTCCTGTCGTACACCTCGAGGCCGGACTGCGCTCCGGTGACATCCACTCGCCCTTCCCGGAGGAGGCCAACCGCAAGCTGGCTGGCCAAGTCACCGCCCTGCACCTGGCCCCTACCTCGGCCTCCATGGCCAACCTGATCCGCGAGGGCGTGCCGCACACTTCTATCGTGGTCGCGGGTAACACAGTCGTGGACGCCCTCAACTGGACGGTCGCCCAGGACGTGACCTTCGCCGACCAGGTGCTCGCCCGCGAGTACGCGGCCGAGCGACCGATGATTCTCCTGACGACCCACCGACGCGAGAACTGGGGCGAACCCATGCGACGTATCGGTGCAGCCGTCGCCGAGATCGCCCGACGGTACCCGAGCCACCTCGTGGTCTTCCCCATGCACAAGAACCCTCTCGTCCGCGAGCAGGTGCTGCCCTCGATCGAGGGGCTCGAGAACGTCCACGTCACCGAGCCGCTCGACTACCCGGAGTTTGTTCACGCCCAGAAGTGGGCCTGCCTGGTGTTGACTGATTCGGGCGGCGTCCAGGAGGAGGCGCCGAGCTTCGGTAAGCCGGTGCTGGTGCTGCGCGACAACACTGAGCGCCCCGAGGCCGTGAGCGCTGGCACAGTGAAGCTCGTCGGTACGACGGAGGAGCGCATCGTCGCCGAGACCGTCCGCCTGCTCGATGACGAGGGCGCCTACAACAAGATGGCCCAGGCCGTGAACCCCTACGGTGACGGCCGAGCGGCCGAGCGAAGCGTCGCCGCCATCGCCCACCTTCTCGGCGTCGGCCAGCGCATCGCCAATTTCCAGCCCACGGGTGGGTGGTGACGTGCATCCCGAGGAGGTACGGGATGGTGGCGAGCAGTCGCGGCTCAGGGAGGAGTACCTGACCGCGACTCCAGAGCGGTTGCTCGTGCTCTATAGAGGCTTGCAGGCTCGCCACGAGAAGCAGGCGAAAGCAGCTCAGGATGAAGCGGCCCGAGCGGCGGCCACGATCAAGGCACTCAAGGCCGCCGAAGCCGCCCAGAAGCGCACTCTCGGCAGCCGCACGGCCGCACTCGAGGCGTCCCGCGCCGAGATCAAGCGGCTCAAGGACGACCTGAAGCGCGTCCGTGGCTCGCGCACCATGCGCATCGGGCGCGCAGCGCTGGCGCCCCTCCACCTGCTGCAGGGCGCGGCCAAGGGGCGGGACAGGGGGGCGACACCGGCCGCGCCGCTACCCCTTCCTGCCTCGCCCGTCGCCCCAACCCCCGTGGCGAAGCCAGCCAGCGCCATGTCGCTGGCCGAACTCGAGCAGCTCTTCCAGGCCAACCCCACCACGCAGACGCTCACCTGGCTCACTTCCCGCCAGTGGTTCAGCCACGGCCTGGTGCACGAGCCGGCCGGCGTGCTCAGCCAGCACCCCGAGCTCCTCGACGCGCTCGAGTCCCGCGACCGGCGCACCGCCGACCGCATCCTCGGCACGGCACGCCTGCTGGCCAACCTGCCCCAGATCCCTCCCCGCAGCCGCGGCGCGGCCTACCTGCCCGAGCCCGGCCGCGTCCTCTACTGCGTGCACTCGACGCCGGCCTACTCGTCCAACGGCTACTCCACCCGCACCCGCGGGGTCGCGCGCGGCATGGCCGACGCGGGGCAGGACGTCACCGTGGTGGCACGGGTTGGCTACCCGTGGGATTCGTCGGTGGACCGCAAGAAGCCCAAGGCACGCCGCACCACCAAGCAGGTGGATGGCATTACGTACGCGCACATCCCGGGGGCCGACCTCAACGCCACGCCGCTGGATCGCTACCTGCAGGTCGCAGTGGACGCCTTCGTGCGCGAGGCGCGTCTCACGCGTCCGGCCTTCATCCAAGCGGCCTCCAACTACCTGACCGCCCTCCCGGCCCTCATCGCCGCGCGACGCCTCGGCGTCCCGTTCGCCTATGAGGTCCGCGGCCTGTGGGAGGTCACGGAAGCCTCGGCGAAGGATGACTGGGAGCACTCCGAGCGCTTCCGACTCGCCGTGGACCTCGAATCCCTCGTGGCCCGCGAGGCCGACGTCGTCTTCGCGATCACCGAGGAGGTCGCGAACGTCCTGAGAGAGCGCGGCGTCGACGCAGAGCGCATCGTCGTCGCGCCCAACGCCGTCGACCCTGAGGTGTTCCTCCCACTCCCGCTCGACAAGGCCTACGCCGAGCTGCGCCAGATCCGCACCGACGTGCCCGTGGTCGGCTTCGCCGGCAGCATCGTCGACTACGAGGGACTCGACGTGTTGCTGGAGGCGTCGGCGATCCTCACCGGGCGCGGGGTGGAGCACCAAGTGGTGATCGCCGGCTCCGGGCCGGCCGCCGACACGCTCAAGAAGCAACGGGACACCGTGGGCGCCTCCAACGTCCTCTTCTTGGGCCGCCTGCCGATGGACGAGATGCCCCGTCTGATGAGCACCTTCGACATTATGCCGTGCCCCCGTCGGTCCCTCCCCGTCACCGAGCTGGTGTCACCACTCAAGCCGCTGGAGGCGTTCGGGTGCGGCAAGGCCGTTGTCCTGACCGACCTGTCGCCCCACCGCACGCTCGCCGGGGAGGGGGGCGAACGGGCCCTGCTCGCCCCGGAGGGCGATGCCCAAGGGTTGGCCGACGTGCTGGAGCGCCTGCTCACCGAGCGGGACCTGCGCGCCGACCTCGGCCGCGCCGCGCGACTGTGGGTGCTGGAACAGCGGACTTGGTTGAAGGTGGGCCAGAAGATGGCGCACGCCCACGCCGCAGGGGCAGAGGCCCACGCACGGGCCACTCAGGGGCCTGCCCGCGCGCTCGCCGACCTGAGGGTCGGGATCATCGCCGACGAGTTCACCACCTCGACGCTGGCCGCGTCCGTCCAGCTCGTCCCGATCGACCGGACCACCTGGCGGCAACAGGTGGCCACCGAACAGCTCGACCTGCTGTTCGTCGAGTCAGCGTGGAAGGGCAACGACGGCGCTTGGCTTCGTGGGGTCGGGCACTACTCCGACGAGGAGAGCGCCGACATCCGAGGATTGCTGTCCGCGTGCCGCGAGCGGGGCATCCCCAGCGTGTTCTGGAACAAGGAGGACCCGATCCATTTCGCGCGGTTCCGCGCGACCGCGGCCGCCTGCGACCACGTGTTCACCACCGACGCGGACATGATCGAGCCCTATCTGGCGACCGAGGGCGGGATGCTCGCCGCCGCGTCGAGCCTGCCCTTCTACGCCCAGCCGGCGATCCACAACCCGCTGCCGTCCGAGCGTCCGTACGAGGCGACGGTCGCCTACGCCGGCACGTACTACGGCGAGCGGTACGCTGACCGCTCCCGCGAGCTGGACGTGCTGCTGGACGCTGCCCTCGACACCGGCCTGACGATCTACGACCGCCAGCTCGGCGTGCCGAACTCGCCGTACCACTTCCCGGTGCGGTACGCCGCCAACATCCGGGGGGTGCTGCCCTACGACGAGGTGATCCGCTCCTACCGCACCCATCTGGCGCACATCAACGTCAATTCCGTGATGGATTCGCCGACGATGTTCTCCCGCCGTGTCGTCGAGATCGCCGCCTGCGGTGGAGTCGTGCTGTCGGGCTTGGGGCGTGGGGTGGACGAGACGTTCGGCGGCGCCATCCCGACCGTCGCCGACCCGACCGTGGCCCGGGCCTACTTCCACGCCTGGAGCACCGACGCGACCCGTCGCGTCGAGGAGCAGTGGCGCCAGCTCCGCACCGTCCACCGCAGCCATACCATCGACACCGCCCTGGCCCTCGTGGCGCGCACCGCGGGCATCCCGGCCACGGTCGCGCGGGCGCCGCGCTACGCTGCGGTCGTCGCAGCCCGGGACGCCCAAGCACTCGACAGCCTGCTCGCCCAGTCCGTCCGCCCCGCCGCCGTGCTCGTCGAGGGCGAGCTGGACGCCGTCAGCGCCCGGCTCCCCCACGGGGTCGCGGTGCTGCCGGTCGAATCGGCCGTGCCGACCGACGTAGACTGGGTGGCCCAGTGGACGGGCGGATTGCCGCGTACGCACGCGGAAGACCTGCTCATCGCCGCCCAGTTCGGTACGTGGGAGCGCATCACCGCGCGGCCGGCCTCATCGTCCGACGCTGGAGCCCCCCTGCTCACGGTCGGCGACACCCCGCGTCGACAGGGCGACTTCGTGCGCGCCGGCGCGTTGGCCACCGGCGACGATCTGGGCAGGGTCACCGAGGCCGCAGGTCGGGCGGCCGAGTGGCTGGTCGCGCCGCGCCCCGCACAGGGTGAAGATGAGGGCGGGCTGCCCGCCTCGGCGGTCGAGGGGCCCCGCCGCATTCTGGTGGCCGGTCACGACCTAAAGTTTGCCCGTGGGCTGATCGCGGAACTCGAGGCGCAGGGCCACACGGTCCTGATCGACCAGTGGCGCGGCCACAACCAGCACGACGAGGAGGCCTCACACGCGTTGCTCGCCCAAGCGGACGTGGTGTTCTGTGAGTGGGGACTGGGCAACCTGGTCTGGTACTCGCGTCACGTCGCCGACCACCAGCGCCTCGTCGTGCGTGTTCACGCCCAAGAGATCACCCTGCCCTACCTTGCGCTGGCGAACCACCAAGCAGTCGATCAGTACATCTTCGTCGGTGAACTGATGAGGCGGGCGGCGGTCACGAGCCACGGCGTTCCGCAGCACAAGGCGCGCGTCGTACCCAACCCCGTTGATGTGGAGGCACTGACGCGTCCCAAGGAGCCGGGAGCGGAGAGGAACATCGGGTTCGTAGGGATCGTGCCGCGAGCCAAGCGCTTCGATCTTGCGTTGGATGTCTTGGACGGATTGCTCAAGCACGACAAGCGGTACCGGCTGTTCGTCAAGGGCAAGTTGCCCTCGGACTACCCATGGATGAGCGATCGGCCGGATGAGATGGCTTGGTACGACTCGCAGTTCGCCCGCGTGGACCAGATGCTGGCGGCGGAGCCTGGCTGCATCGTCTTCGACGGTTTCGGCGATAACATGGCGGAGTGGTACAGCAAGATCGGCGTGGCGCTCAGCGTGAGTGACCATGAGTCCTTCCACCTGACGCTGGCCGACGGCGCCGTCTCGGGTGCGCTGCCTGCCTCGCTGGCCTGGCCCGGATCCGACCTCGTCTACCCAGCGGAGTGGCTGAGCCCCACCGTCGACTCGATGGTGAGGCGGATCCTGACGACGAGGCGCACGCCGCACGCCTACGCGACAGTTGCGGCGGACCGATTCGCCAGCCCGCTAGTCCTCGACACCCTGAAGGAACTCATAGTGGGCTGACTCGGCCGGGGCACTCTTCGCGATCCCGCGAGCTAAGACGCGTGTCGGAGGAATGCCTCAAACCTGCGTCCCTGCAGGAGGTCTTCGAGGAGTCGACGCTCGGCGGCCAAGAACCTGTTGCCGAGCCGTACGTCCCACCTCCGGTTCAGAAGGTGGGATCCTCCTGGCTTTGGAGTGATCTTATTGAAGACTGGACCATCGGGCGAAGCGAGGAAGTCGACCCGGACGAAGGGGGACGGCACTTCGGTACTGATCCGAAGAGCAGCTTCCACATAGGTTTCCGGAATTCCATGACCGGAGAAAAGTTGGTCGGTGTACTTCCCGGTCTGGACCCTCTCGCCGCCCGCATCGTACCAACACCGTTGAACGATTGGGTGGCGCGTGGTCTCCAACATGAGCGGGATCTGGCCGTAGAAGCAGTAGAACTTGAGGTCACGAGCTGGCTCGTCGGGGGCGTGGTCGCTCATCACCAAGCGTTCGACGATCCACAGATCAGAGGCCACCTGTCCCGAAGCGATGAGCTCCTGCATCCGAAGCCGTGTCTCGGCCGCATCGATGGATTCTCGCGCTGCCAGGTCCGTGACGTGGTCCGCATGAACGAGGAATACCGGCTCTTCACGAAAGAGAGTGGATGAGGGGTCGGAATCCGCCTGCTTCGAGGAGTGATCTGAGCCGGTAGTTGACGAGGTTGCGGAAGCCGAGCGCGATGCCGCGGAGGTGTTCGAGCCGGCCGTTGATGGCTTCGGTGGGTCCGTTGCTGGAGCCGGGGTGGTCGAACCACGCCAGGATGTCGTCGCGTCGCTTTTCGAGTGTCCTGCCGAGTTGGGCGAGCTCTTCCAGCCCGGCCGGGACAGCGGTCTTGATCCGGTCGATGACCGAGGTGAGCAGCTTCTTCCCGACGTCGGCGTCGGGGTGTCGGTAGGCGTCGATGATGTCTTGGTAGGTCAGCCAGGTGACCTCGAGGGGGACTGCTTCATCGATGGCCCACAGTGCTGACAGGCGGGCCCGACCCCAAGAATCTGCGGGTGGACGTGCCGGTCCCGTCGGGGGTGTCCCACCGACACCTCGCAGTGGTGGGGTCGAGCGTGTACTTCCCCTCCGGCGCTGAGTTGAGGCGGATCACGCGCGGGTGACCCGCGGGGCGTCACGGCACGGACACCGCGTTCGTCGAGAGGGTGACCTGCTCACCGTTCCGACGTCGCACATGGACGCGCGCACGGTAGGTGCCGTGAGCGAGGCCGGCGATGGTGTGCGCGTCGTCCTTGATCCACGCCGTCGACGCAACACGTTCCCGGTCGCGGTACAGGTCGATCTTCATGGCGCCATGGGTGACGCCGTGGAGTTCCACCACAATCGTGGATGCGTTCACGCTGGCCGTGGCCACGGCCTCCGGTGATTCGACGGGTCGAGAGATCGACCCGCGCCCAAGTGGGCGCCGCAGCAAGGCCGCACGTTCGAGGCGCGGATCGACAATCGCGTCCATGACGTGGCCAGCGACATTGAACACCTCTCGCGCAAGGCGGATGTACGAGTGCTCGTCGTAGTGGAACGGTGCGGGGCCCCATCGGTGCAGCAACGGTGATGTCACATCCGTGAGCCCACGTCCCACTACGGGGACGCGCACCGTCTCGGACGCCAATCGCACGTACTCGGCCAGTATCCCGTTTCCCGTGGCCGCGTCCACTCCAAAGCTGAGTGGAACGTCGTCCGCTGGCAGCGTCATCCCAGCCCACGGCGGCGCGACCAGCACGGTTCGTTCCAGCAGTCCCAGCCCGTCCAAGAGCTCGCGCCATCGGGAGAGGGCGGCCATGAACAGATCACGATGTTCTCTCGAGCCATAGGGGATGTGCGCCCAGCCCTCTGGGCTCTTGGGCCCGGACACTGCACGGATCTCGACAGAATCAGTGGTCAGGTGGCCTTGTGGATTCTGCAAGAGCCCCAACCGCTCATCGGTCAGGTCCCACAGGAGCAGGTCAGTGTCGTCGCGGCGGTCGCGGAGGACCTGCTCGAGCCCCGAGGCGGCGTCCAGTTCGAGCATGCGGCGCTGGAATCGACTGTGGAGCAGGGCGGGGTCGATGGGCGGGGGTCCACCTGGCGAGAAGGCAGAGACGAGGCTCTGGCGGGCGACGTAATCCACCAAGCGGAACGCACGCGGCTCAAAGAACTCGAACAAGTCACGAGCCACGCAGCTGCCGTAGATGAGGACACCAACGCGGTCGTCGCCACCCGCCACAGGACCGCTCGCCGTCCCCAAGAAGTGACCGAATCCGTCATGGATCCGCATGGTGATGGACGTGTCGTCCGACGTGGCCGGAGTGCCCACCAAGCCTCCAGGGGAGAGGTCATCGGAGAGGGACACGGCCCGGGCGTCCTCCACCCCCTCGATCGTCCTCCAGCCGAACACCCGCACCTGTTCCAAAACTTCGGCCGCCTGCTCCGACAGGTCGCGAGGGAGGTTCCCGAGACCATCCACCGGCGCTAGGCCTGCCTGCTCCATAGCGTCGATGGTGTCTGCCACCGTGACCGTTGTGCGCATCAACGAAGAAAGGGCCGTCACCAAGAAGGGCCGCAGCGGGGAGCCTCGGCCGCCGCGCGCCTCGTTCAGCCACACGATCCTGTCGCCGCTGGCCCACCGGTTCGCACCGGTGGGCTGGAAATCGGAGCCGGCTAGGAAAGGCGCCATATGGGCGGCAACGTGCCAATCGGCGGCGTTCTGCGAATAAAGCATGCGCCGCACCAGCGGGTTGGTGAGAATTTGGCTGCCCGTGACGGCATGCTCGATGCCTCCCGCGCTGAGCACTGCCTCCCACGCGTCCTCGCCGAGACGGGTGAACGTCGACACCGGTTCGCCCAGCGCGACGCTGAGGTACTCCAGCAACGGGCCGCGGGAATAGTTGAGCATGTCGGTCTGGGGGTCCCAGACGAGCAAGGAAACCGGCACAGTGGCGTGCGCAGCGTGGAAGAGGGACGCAAAACCGCCGCCGCCTCCGCCCACGAGCAGGAGTTCGCTGTGGTAGCGCGTCCCGATGGCTTGGATGAGTTCCGAGACCATCCGTTGGACCCCGGAACCGGCTCGGCCCCCATACCACCCCAGTTTCAGGTCGTGATCGTGGTTGAGGGTGGGGTCGCTGATGGAGATGAACGGTGTGCCGACCTCACGCGCGAGATCCCCTCCGGAGAAATAGGGACCCGGGCGGCCCTGGCGCGTCGACACCGCTCCCGCGAAGAAGACCGGCAGCGCCCGGTCGCTCTCAGCGTGCCCGACCGACGCGCCGACCAAGACGTCCACGTGCGTGTCGGTGCCCAGCCACACCACGTGCACGCCAGGGTGCCAGTCGCCTTCGGCGAACGCGTCCAGCGACGACCACACTCGCGGAGGTTGACCGTGACCCGTGTAGTCAGCGTCCGTTGGAATGCCCGCCATGGACCCATCTTGCCGCACGGGAGGTCAGCGCCCGTGGTCGAACGGGCGCCTGTGCAGCGACAATGCGCCCGCGAGCAGGCAGAATGGCATGCATGCAACAATCCGGCTCCGACGACGGCGACCACCATCTGATGACGCGGATCACGGAAGAGCTCCGCCAGGTCGTGACACGCCGCCTTCCCCGAGGAGACTCGGCATCCTCCGCGGCGAAGGTCAAGCGCTTCCTTCAGGAGGGCGTCATCGAGTCGCCGCGCAACGGTGACCTCGACTACAGCGGCGGGGCACTCTGGGAGGCAACTTCAGACCGTTCGCGTGACCGGTTCGTCCACGCGTTCCTGTGGCTGACGGATTGGCCCGCGACCGTCCAGAAGGATGCTCGAGCGGCCAGAGCGGCCTTCGAGCAGACCATGTCGTGGCGACGCATGGCTCGGGAGTGGCGGGACGATGCCGGGAGCCTCGCCTTCCACGATGAGACGACAGCCCAACGGCTCATCATGCATCTTGCCGTCATGGGCGGTCAGCGGGAGTGGCTGGAGCACTCCCAGATCGTTGAACTGCAGGCCTTCCTGGACGAGACGGCCGCATTGTTGCTCGACGACACCTTCCACGCGGGGTTGAACAACCACGGCATGTTCCAGGACATCGCGGTGGTCGACTGGGCGGCCATGGCTTCGTGGGTGGACGAGGACACCCGCGGCCGCGCGCTCGAGGTCGCTGTCGGACGCCTGAACGCGTACTTCCGTCACGCATTCACCGCAGAAGGTGTGCACGTCGAACATGCGCCGAGCTACCACCTGATGGTGGTCAAGCAGTTGTCCGCCCACCTCGAGGTCCTGCGCGCCGTCGATCACCCTTCGCTACCGGAATTCGAGCGGCTCCTGGCAAGCACGGTCGCCTACGCGACGCACGCGGTGACTCCCCAGGGCAGCTACCCGCCGATCAGCGACACCACGGTGATGCCCTTGGCCGGTCAGGCAGGCTCCCTCGGCGACGCGGAATTCGACTTCGCAGCCACGGCGGGTAGGGCCGGCCGCGAGCCATCTGCGCGCACCATGGTGCTGCCGGAATCGGGCTATGCCATCCACAGGAGCGCTTGGGCGGACCCGGATGCCACCTTCGTGTACTTCAGCTGCGCCTACAACGACGCCTATCACAAGCACGCGGATGAGAACGGCCTCTTCCTGCGTCACAAGGGCCTCGACCTCATCAGCGAGGCGGGGCCGTTTGGCTACAACTACGAAGATCCCCTGACCCGCTACGGCTACTCGCAGTACGCGCACAGCACCCTCGTGGTTGATCGGGCCAGCATTCCTCGCCATGGAGGTCCCAAAACGGCGGTGTCGATGCACGCGCACGCTCATTCGGGGCCGGGGTTCCGGGTGACGGGGCGCAACGAGCGCATGGCGGGTGTCGTACACGATCGGACCGTGCAGGTGACCGAAACCGATGGGTTGCCCCGGATCTCCGTGCGGGACGAGATCGCATCGGGCATACGCCACCACTACGAGTTGCTGTGGCACGTGGGGCCTGGTCTCGAAGTGGTGCTGCACGGGCACGGGTACGAGTTGCACAGGGAGGGCGTCAAGGTGATGGACGCCTTCTTCTCAGCCGACGTGGCCCTACGTGTGTCGCGCAGGAAGGGCGTCGGCGGGAGAACCCCCGAGGCATGGCGCTTCCCGTCCATGGGGCAAGCCGAGCCGAGCGACGTGGTGGTGGTCGAGTTCGAGGGCGAGTCGTGCTCGGTGGCCACTGAGATACGCCTCGCCGACTTCACCTATCGCGACCGCAAGGTCGGCGGGAGAGACGGATGGCTGCGCTCAGAGGGCGAGGTGGGCCTCAACTACCTCAGGGTGGCCGGCAGAACCCGGGACAAGCTGGTGGTCGCGTTCACGTCCCTCCACCAGGTGGGCGATTTCACCTACAACTACAAGCCCACCCTCGATGCGGCGCAGGTCGAGGCGCTCTACATCCTGGACGACTTCGGTGACCAAGGGTCCTACTACCTCCAGGACCACGGCGATCGCCGGATCTTCAGGTCCGTCCAGGCACTGATCCGCGCTGTACTCAAGGAGTTGGCTCTCACCCCCGATGACCTCGTCTTCGTCGGTTCATCCAAGGGAGCGACTGCGGCCCTGATCCACGGGATGTCGATCGGAGCAGGCAGCATCTTCGTGGGAGGGCCCCAGACGCGCATCGGCTCCTTCCTCGCCAAACCGCACCCCAACGTGCTCCAGTTCATGACCGGTGGGACGTCGGAGGAGCATGTACGAGCGCTCGACGCCGTCACCTTCGACATCGCGAGAGACACCATCGATCAATGGAGGGACTCAACCATCACGGTCTTAGTCGGGGATCGGGACCACCACTACAAAGGTCATGTGCTGCCCTTCACCGAGCACGTTCGTGGCCTCGGCGCAACGATCGACCTGGTCACGCTTCCGGGGCACACCCATGGGACATTCGGACCCGCCTACCGGGACGCGCTCGCCACCTACCTGTCGTCCACGGTGGCAGGGACAGGCAGCTCGTCTGGCCGGTTGGTCGTGTCGGCGTCGGCCGGCCCGGGCGAAGTGGTCGGCTTGGTGCTGGACGGGGGGTGGCCCCAATACGCCGCGCGCCTCTTCCGGGGGCCCGAACAGGTGGCGGCCCTTTCCTACGGGCCGAGGCGCCCGCTGACATTCACGGGATTACCAGCCGGGCGGTATCGGGTGCGCGTCTTCGCTCGATCCGAAGCAGGCCAGCCGGCCGCCGCGCAAACGACGGGCTGGGTGGAGGTCAGGTGAGCGCCTTTCCTTCGATGCGATTCGGCAGGAAGGACTGCCGTAGCTGGACGCCGGCGCGAGCCATCTCCAGCACCCGCACGCCGGGCACGCGTTCGGCTGCGTAGGTCAGCGCGTTCTGGTCGACCATCCAGCTGTGTGTTTGCTGGAGCCAGTGGTAGAGGTAGTCCTCGACAGCCGCAAGGAACTCGTCCGTCCTGGGCCCGGGTTGCAGCCGGGTATTGCCCGCCAGGTAGCGCTTCCACGGCATCAGTCCACCCAGCGAGCGACTGATCGCCATCGCGATGTCGACCTGACTGAAGGCCGCTTCATGGGCGGTGATGTCCGCCGTCGGGAAGAGGTCAACATCCTGGATCCAGATCGGACCGCCGCACGCGGCTGCCAACTGCCGCGCGATCAGGTACCTCGCGCTGGCGTAGTACGACGTGGGCGTGACGACCCACTCCGGCAGAGAAGCCCACGAGTATCGGAACTGCACGGGTGGGCCACCGCCCCGGACCGTTGCGATGTGCCTAGCCAGACCGTCGAGGTGTTCAGCGGTCTCGGCGCATGCTGCGAGATCACCGACGACGTGCAGGTGGTAGGTCAGCTCGGGGAACAAGCCGGCGTAGAACAGCACGCGGGGGGCGTACTTCCGGATGAACGCGGGATCCGCCGAGTAAAGGACCGTCGCAAGGCCGGACGGAGCCGTTTCGTCGGCGGGGCGCAGCCAGTTCAACGGGGCGCGTGGATGACTCTCGTTGTTCGGGACCACCCCGTACGTGCTGACGCCGAGGTTGGTCGTCATCTCAGCGGCGATCCGCTGAGGGGGCAGCTCGCTGTCGCGCACGATCTCGGCGCCGGCCTCTCGGCCGTCGAGGAGAGCCACCACGCACACGTGCAGGACATGGGCGCCAACGAGCGTGGGGTACTCGGCCCAGCGCTCCGCCAAGACCCTGAGGCGCGCGACGGCTTGCTCGCCGACGCGCGCGGCGCCCGTCTCGGTGAGGGACACGACCGAGTCGTGCCCGAGAACCTCCTTCAACTCGAGCAGGCCCGCAAGGTGCACCAACTGACTCGTGAGCACGGAACCGTCGTCGAGTGACCGTCGGGCTGCCAGCTCTTCGAGGAGGCGATGCAGCACAGTGCTGGTGCCGGGGCGCCCCTTGGCTGCCTCCCCGCCCAGGTCCGTGGACAGGCGGCTGAACCGTCGGTTGCTGTCATCGAGGTCGATCCAGCGAGCTGCGTCGGCACCACCAACCAGGTCGGCGAAGTCGGCCTCGCTCATGTGCGCAGCGGGTTCGAGGAGCCGGGAGAGGTGCCGGTGCGCTCGGCGCGGTGTCTCCGGCCGGAGCCGGGTCAGCAGTTCTCGCTGCCCGTAGTCGTCCTCGTCCCACACCGACACGGTGTTGTGCGGTTGGAGTTCGCCGCCGAGCAACTGGCGAGTCAGGCGCAGGGGCGTCCCCGGTTGCAGGCGCAGCACGCGCCGGGAGATCGAGGTGGTGCCATGGATCTTGAGCGTGTAGCGGTGGCCCGGGCGGGTCCACCGGATCGGGAGTCTCACGCTGACGTTCATGTTTGTGCCCGGAACCTGCCACGCGCCAGAGCCAGCAGTTCATCCGCGAGAGCCGTTTCGTCCTGGGCCATGTTGTGGGCCCACCATCGGTAGGCTCGCGCGACCTCGACGGCTGGGCCGTCGGTGATCAGTTCGCCCTCGTGCAGCCAAATGGCACGCGTGCACATCTTCTCGATCGTCTGTGCTGCGTGCGAGACCAGGAAGATCGTGCCGGCCTTTGCGCGCAGCTCGTCGATGGTCCGCTTGCTCCGGGCTGTGAAGGCGGCATCGCCGGTGCCGAGGGCCTCGTCGATGAGGAGGATGTCGGGGTCGGCCGCCGCGGCGATGGCGAAGCGCAGGCGGGCACCCTGCCCCGAGGAGAGCGTCGACATGGGGCGGTCGATGGCCTCCCCGATCCCTGCCAGGCGGATGACGGCGGGCATCCGAGCGCGCACTTCGTCGGGCTGGAACCCGAGCGCCAACAAGCCCAGGCGGACGTTGCGTCGTCCCGACATGGCGGGCAGCAGGGCGGCGTTGACGCCGAGCAGCATCGGCGTGGCGGTTGCGAGCACGCGCCCGGACGCGGTGGGCTCCACTCCCGCGATCACCCGGAGCAAAGTGCTCTTCCCTGAACCGTTGGCGCCGACGATGCCGACGTGCTCGCCCTCGGGGACGGTGAACGAGACGCCCTTCAAGGCCTCGACCTTCGTGAAGGCGGTGAGCCCCATGCTGAGCTGTGCCTGCCCCACCCACCGGCGCCACCCCTGCAGGTCGTCTGCGTTAGATGTCTCCGAGCGGTAGGTGACGGTGACGTCTTCCACCACGACGGATGGGTCGCCGAGGACGACGGAAGCGGGCGGGGGCAGGGAGTCCAGGATGTCATCGGCGTCGGCCATACTTCACCTCCGCAGCCCAGAAGTAGACCATCCCGACGACTGACAGGACCAACGCCCACGCGGTCAGGGTTGCCCAGTGCATGGTGTCGGGCATCGTCGAGTACAGCAGCGCATCGCGGTACATGGTGAGGATGATGTAGATCGGGTTGGCCTCCAGGATGGGTCTCGACCATGGCAGCGCCTCGGCGAAGCGGTCGATCGGGATCATCACGGCGGAGGTGAACATCAAGAAGCGCACGACGTAGCTCAGCAGTTGGCGGACGTCCGGGATCAGTGCCCCCCATCGGGCCACGATGAGGGAGAGCCCGGTGTTGAGCCAGGTGTGCATGAGGAAGAGCAGCGGCAACATGACCCAGGATCCCGACACGACGCCGGGCCCGGCCGTCACGAGCACCAGGAGCACCACGGCCACGAGGACGGGGATCGTCGAGATCGTCTGACGCAGCGCGTTGGCCAGCGGGAGCGCCGCGCGGGGGAAGGAGAAGGCCTGCACGAGGGCCTTCCCGTCATGGACCGAACTGGCGCCCGCGGTGATGCACCTTGAGGTGAAGCTAAACATCAGCACACCGATGACGAGGTAGCCGGTGTAGTTCTCGATCCCCCTGTTGGCCCGCAGGATCACGCCGAAGATGAGGAGGAAGACCAGCCCGTCGAGGATGGGCTGCAGGATCATCCACAGGTTCCCCAGCAACATCCCCCGGTGCTGGTGGGTGGCCGATGACCACGCCTGCATGGTGATGAAGTGCCTCCGCTCACCCAGTTCCCGCAGGTACTCGCGTAGTGGCGGGCGACCGCCCACCTGATGCAACTCTGTGCGCTGGATGGCCCGTGCAGGTCGGTATGCCGAAGTCGCCGTGACGTTCACCCCCTCAACTGCTCATACGTCCGTAGGAGCGTACCGGCACCGGCCTCCCAAGTCCTCATTCGCACAGCCTCGCGGCCGACTTGTCCCGACTTGCCGCGGCGTACCGGATCCTTGACAAGACCGGCAAGGGAATGGGCGAGGGACGCAGGGTTCTCGGGTTCAGAGAGGGCACCGGCCAAGCGGTCCGCCAAGACTTCTCGGAGCGCGGGTAGGTCTGACGCCACCACGGGGCGAGCAAGCGCCATGGCCTCAACAGGCTTCATGGGTGTGACCACGCGGCACACGGGTGTGTCCTTGCGTGGCACGGCGAAGATGTCCAGCGCTTGGTACCACCGCGCTGCAGCGTCCGTCGTCACGCGTCCAGGGAACACGGCGACATCCGCAAGCTTCAGAGCATCGGCCAATGCGATCAGGCCCGGTCGGGCGACCCCGTCGCCGACGATGAGGGCCCGAACGTCGAGTCCTTCAGCCCGGAGGAGGGCCACGGCCCGCAGCAGGTCGTCGATGCCCTCGTAGGCCACCAGCGACGAGACGGTCCCGACCCACACGCCCTCGGCCGGCAAACCCAAGCCTCGACGTGCATCCGCAGGTGGCAGCTCGTGCCTCAAGAGGTTTGGATCGATCGCGTTGGGAACGATCGCTATCCTTCGCCCTTCCACCCCGCGTGCGGCCAGATCATCCGCCTGGACCTGAGAGAGAGCGACCACGGCGTCCGCCGCGCTTGCGAGTTCAGCCTCCTTGGCCCGCAACCACCGGACACGCTCGCTTATGGTGGCGGCCTCTCGGTACACCTCCGGCCGCGCCGCCACCCACGTCAGCTCGAGTTGGCCGCGCATTTCGTACACCCACGGGATGCCTAGCGCAGCCGCCAGGGCTTGGGTCACCAAGGCGTTGGTGTAGTCGGTGGTGGTGTGCAGGATGCTCGGCCTGAAGTCACGCGCGATCGGGATCAGGGCGTTGACCTGCTGGGTGAGCCGATCGTCCACATCGCGTGCCAGACGGCCGGTCCGGAGACGGCGGTAGGTGACCCCATCAATGACGTCCCGTTCCGCGGCACCAAGCAGCCCGACCGTAGTCGGGTATCCGATGCGGGTGACCCCCTCGACAGTGATCCCTGCGGCTTGTGAGGCCCGGAGGAGGTGGTGTGTGCGGTTCGTGTAGCCCGAACGGGTGTGGGGGAGCGAATTCGTGAGAATGTGGAGAACCCGGATTCCCTCGGCCGGGCCGTCCCAATCCACGGCGGGCACAGGCAGGCGAAACCCAGGCTGGAGCGTGCGGTACTCCGACCGGAGCTTGCGTGACGCAGGGGTGTCCTTGTCCGAGAGCGCTGCGATGGCTCCTTGGAGGTCTCCCTCCTGCTGGGCCACCCATTGCTTCACCGAGGGGGACGCGGCCACCTTCGGCTCGAGGGCGTCCAGTGCCCCGACCTGAACGGCGAGCCGGGTGGCGAGTCCGTCGCCCCACCTGGTGCCAGAGACGCCCCGCTCCCGGAGCAGGGCAGCCGTGCGTTCGGGCTGGTCGGCGATGAAGGCTCCCACCGCGGCGCCGAGGCCGGCATCGCCGGCCAGTGTGGACAGGGCGGCACGCCGAGCCGGTGCGAATCGGCGAGCGGCCTGGACGGTGAGCCACAGGGGGTCCTCGCGGGACATCCGCCAGCCGGTGCTCGCGAGGAGCAGCACGTCCTGCCAGCCCACCACCACTTCCACCTCCCGACGTACCAGCACGGCGTGCACTCGTCGGTGCTGGCAACACCGTGAGTCTGCCACAATCGGGTCACGGAACGCGCCACTCGTTGGCGCCTGTCACAGCATGATGGGAGAAATCCAATGGGACGAGTGTGCGTGGTGGGTCTGGGGTACATCGGCCTGCCGACCGCGGCGATCCTGGCCAAGAACGGCGTCGAGGTTGTGGGCGTTGACGTCAACCCGAAGCACGTCGACGCCGTCAACGCCGGGCAGCTGCCCTTCGTCGAGGAGGGCCTCGGCGAGGTCGTCGCCGACGTCGTCGCCAAGGGGCTCCTGAGCGCGCAAGCGACCACGCCGCCGGCCGAGGTGTACATCGTCTCCGTGCCCACGCCTTTCCGCGAGGAGTACAAGGTCGACACCAAGTACATCGACGCGGCGACCGACGCGATCATCCCGCAACTGCAGGGCGGTGAGCTGCTGGTGCTGGAGTCCACCTCCCCGCCCGGCACCACCGAGCACATGCGTGACCGCGTGCTCGCGGCCCGCCCCGAGCTCGAGGGCAAGGTCGACTTCTCGCACGCGCCTGAGCGCGTCCTCCCCGGCCGCATGATGGAGGAGATCGTCACCAACGACCGGGTCATCGGTGGCATCACCCCGCAGGCCGCCGAGCGGACGCGCGACCTGTACGCCACGTTCTGCACGGGCGAGCTGTTCCTCACCGACGCCCGCACGGCCGAGCTGAGCAAGCTGGCCGAGAACTCGTTCCGCGACGTCAACATCGCCTTCGCCAACGAGTTGTCGCTGATCTGCGACCAGCTCGGCGTCAACGTGTGGGAACTCATCGAGCTCGCCAACAAGCACCCGCGCGTCAACATCCTGCAGCCCGGCCCCGGCGTCGGCGGTCACTGCATCGCGGTCGACCCCTGGTTCATCGTCTCGTCGGCGCCCACGCTGTCGCGCCTGATCCGCACCGCCCGCGAGGTCAACGACGGCAAGCCCACGTGGGTGATCGACCAGGTCCACAAGGCCCTCGCGGAGCAGCCCGGCGCCCGCGTCGCGGCGCTCGGCCTCGCGTTCAAGCCCGACATCGACGACCTCCGCGAGTCGCCTGCGCTGAACATCGCCGACCAACTGGCGACCGAGCTGGGCGAGGACGCCCTGCTGGTCGTGGAGCCCAACGTCCCCGAGCTCCCCGCCCGGCTCGCCGGTCGCAACATCCAGCTCGTGGGTCTCGACGAGGCCCTCGCCCAGGCGGACCTCGTGGTGTTGCTGGTCGACCACAAGGAGTTCAAGGAGCTCCCGGCCGAGCGCCTCACCGGCAAGCGGGTCATCGACACCCGCGGCACCTGGCGCGACCTGGCCTGATCAGGCCTCGCGGCCCTCGACGACCTCGGTGAGCACGTTCTCGAACGTGTGGCTGAGGTCCTCGGGGGTCAGGTGTTTCCGCACCCAGTGCCGACCGCCCAGCGGCACGTGCAGGCAACTGCGGTCGGTGGCCAGGATCGCCCACAGGGCCGCCAAGGCGTCCACGTCCTCGGGCGGCACCACGTCGCCGGCCGAGTAGTGGTTGACCAGATCGGCGGCCTCGCCGGCCACGCTCGCCGTGATGTGTCGCCCGGTGAGCAGGGCCTCGTAGAGCTTTGAGGGCACCGTGTCCTTCATGGACTCCCAGTCCCGCAGCATGACGAGGACGGTGTCGGCCCAGCGGTAGTGGTCGAGCACCTCGTACGTCGGTACGCGGTCGACGAACTCGACGGGGGCGTCCTCGAGGCGGGCGATCTTCTTGGCCGCATCGAGCTGCGGGCCACCGCCCACGATGCGGAAGGTGAGGTTGATCCCGCTCCGCTTCGCGTGCGCGGCGGCTCGAATGGCCGTGGCCAGCAGCTGCGCCCGCCCGACGTTGCCCATGTAGAGCACCCGCAGCTCGTCCTGCTGCAGGGGGACGCGGCGTAGGGCGTAGGGCCATTCCTTCGATGAGGTGTTCCGGACCGTCTCGACCCGCTTGGCCCCCTGGCTGCGCAGCCGCAGCGCCAGCCGCTCCGTAGTGACCACCACGGCGTCCGCCTTCAACCGCAGGGTGTGGATCAGACCCGCCACGACGTACTTGGCGACCGGGAACATCGCCTTCTTGACCGGGTGGAGCGGGCGCGGGCCCTGGCCGTCGTCGTTCCACTCCCGCCAGTCGTCCATCAGCTCCGGCCAGGCGTCGCGCAGGTCGAGCACGAACGGCTTGCCCTGGGCGCGGGCGACCAGCCAGCCCAGGGGCGCCAGGACGAGGCTCGGTGCGGAGGCGACCACGACGTCAACATCCTTGACGGCCATCGCCTGCCGAAACCCCCGCATGGCAGCCAGGACGTCAGCCACCGCACGGGTGGCGAGCCCCTGCCCGCGGAGCACCGGCAGCACGGGGTGGAAGACCACCCCGGGTGGCGGGGGGTCGGACTCGAAGGCGTGCTGCAAGTTGCCCAACTGGCGGGCGGTGGAGAGGAAGGCCACGACCTCTATGGTGTGGCCGCGCTCAGCGAGGAAGGTGGCCAGCCACGCCCAGCGGGAGGAGAACGTCGACCTGCGCGGAGGGAAGTACTGCGCGATGACCAGTACGCGCATGTGACCGAACTCCCCCCGGATTCTCGACCGTGAATCCCCTGCCGGGGAGAGGCTAGCCGACAGATATTGGGTGCTGCCAACCGGCACGCGGGCCGCCTGCGTCAGGCCGCGCCGGTACCCGGAGGCTGGTACGGCGGCGGGACGGTGACCCGCGGGGGCCTCGGCTCCACCGGGTCCTGGGTCGGTGCCGGGCCGGTCGTGGGTTCGGGATCGCTCGGGGGCACCGGGTCGGTGGTGGGGGCTGGGCCGGTGGTGGGTTCGGGTTCGCTCGGGGGCACCGGGTCGGTGGTGGGGGCCGGGTCGGTCGTCGGGGCCGGGTCGGTGGTGGGGGCCGGGTCGGTCGTCGGGCCGGGGTTGCCGGCCGGCGGCTCACTGGTGGGCGCGGGGTCCTGCGGGGCCGGCGAGGTGGGCCGTGACACCGGCGGCGCCACCGGGTTCGGTGCCTGCGCGGGGCGGTTCTCCGTGGTGGGGCGCGTCGCCGCCTGAGCACGCGGGGTGGGCGTCGGGGTCTCTGACGCTGTCGCCTCGGGCCGCGCCTTCGGCACCAGGGGATCCAGTTGCTGGAACACAGGCACGGTGGGCCGCGGCACGATGGGACGGTACGGCAGTTGCTCGTCGGGCAGCACCGTGGGGTTCTGGCCCAGTGCGATGCCGCCACCGGTCATGGCGAGGCCGACGACCAAGGATGTGGTGCCCAGCACCTGCAGCCGCTTGTCACGGCTGATCCACCACACGAAACCCGCCACGAGGGTGACCAGTCCGCTGGTGAAGAGCGCGAACCAAGGGCCGCCCACCCAGGCGGCCACGAGGAAATACGCGACAAGGGCGCCGATGATGAAGCGCTTGTCCTTCAGGAGGCGGGGGACCGCCATGGGGGCATTCCTTCCTCGCCTGTCAACCCGACAGGCCGGGGGTTGGGGCTGGTGGGCCGGGCAATATCGTACCTCAGCGTCCGGAAATACCCTCGTTGAGGGTTGAGGGTTGCACTAGCGTGGGGGAGCCACACGATCGGAGGACCCCATGTACGGCGCATTCGAAGGCCACATGAAGGCCACCCTCGCCGAGATCGAGGAGGCCGGCCTCACCAAGCGCGAGCGGGTGATCACGACGCCGCAGTCAGCCTCCATCGGGGTCACGAGCTCGGACGCCCCGGTGCTCAACTTCTGCGCCAACAACTACCTCGGGCTGGCCGACCACGACGGGATCATCGCCGCCGCCCACGCGGGTCTCGACAACTTCGGCTTCGGGATGGCGTCCGTGCGGTTCATCTGTGGCACCCAGACCCCGCACCGGGAGCTCGAGCAGCGCATCTCAGCCTTCCTGGGCACCGACGACACCATCTTGTTCAGCTCGTGTTTCGACGCCAACGGCGGCGTCTTCGAGGCGCTCTTCGGGCCCGAGGACGCGATCATCTCCGACGAGCTGAACCACGCTTCGATCATCGACGGCGTCCGCCTGTCGAAGGCCGCCCGGTACCGCTACCGCAACGCCGACATGGCCGACCTCGCCGCCCAGCTCGAGGCGGCGTCCGGGGCCCGGTTCAAGGTCATCGTCACCGACGGTGTCTTCTCCATGGACGGCGCCTACGCGCCCCTGCGCGAGATCTGCGACCTGGCTGACGCCCACGGCGCGCTGGTCCTGGTCGACGACTCCCACGCCGTGGGCTTCGTCGGTGAGGGCGGACGCGGCACCCCCGAACTCTTCGGCGTGATGGATCGCGTCGACATCATCACCGGCACCCTCGGCAAGGCTCTGGGTGGGGCGTCCGGCGGCTACGTGAGCGCGCACGCCGACATCGTCGACCTGCTGCGCCAGCGCGCCCGGCCGTACCTGTTCTCCAACTCGGTGGCCCCCACCGTCGTCGCCGGCTCGGCGGCCGCGCTCGAGCTCATCGAGGGCAGCGCCGACGGGCGGGCCCGCCTGATCGAGAACACGCTCCTGTTCCGCGGGCTGATGACCGAGGCCGGCTTCGACCTCGACCCGTCCGCGGGCGTGGAATCCGCGGCCGTGCGCCCCGACGACGTGCCGCCGCACCCGATCACGCCGGTGATGTTTCCCGGCGAGGACGGCCCGCGCCTGGCCGGCACGATCGCCGACCACATGCTGCGCGAGGGCGGGGTGTACGTGATCCCGTTCAGCTTCCCGGTGGTGCCGCGCGGCAAGGCGCGTATCCGGGTGCAGTTGTCGGCGGCGCACAGCACCGACGACGTCCGCGCCTGTGTGGCCGCGTTCGTCGCCGCGCGGGACGCCGCGACGGCACGACCTCATGCCCCCGGTACCCCGGGGCGGCGCAGATAGGCCCACGGGTGGACCCGGCCCCCGACAGACCCGACCCTGGGCTGTTCCGTGGCCAGGGTGTCCGGGCTTGGATGGACCCATGAGCACAACACCCCTGAGCGGCCTGGCCGTCTCCACCCACGACCTGCGCAAGACGTTCCGCCACGGCGCGAACGTCGCCGTCGCGGGCCTCGACCTCGCGGTCCCGCGCGGCGGCGTCCACGCCCTCCTCGGCCCCAACGGTTCGGGCAAGACCACCGCCCTGCGCATGCTGCTGGGGCTGCTGCGCCCCGACTCCGGGACGATGGAGGTGCTCGGCCACACGGTCCCCGACGAGCTGCCGCAGGTCATCGACCGCGTCGGCGCGATCGTCGAGTCGCCCAAGTTCTTCCCCACCATGTCGGGCCACACGAACCTGGCCCTGCTGGCCCGGGCGGTGGGCGTCCCCGCCACGCGCGTCGGCGAGGTGCTCGAGCAGGTCGGCCTGGCGGCCCGGGCCCGCGACGATGTGGGCCGCTACTCCCTCGGCATGAAGCAGCGGCTGGCGATCGCGTCCACCCTGCTCAAGGACCCCGAACTGCTCATCTTCGACGAGCCCACCAACGGCCTCGACCCCGCCGGCCTCCACGAGGTGCGCACCACCATGCGCTCCCTGGCCGACGCGGGGCGCACCGTGGTCGTCAGCTCCCACCTCCTCGCCGAGGTGCAGCAGGTTGCCGACACCGTCAGCATCATCGGCCGCGGGCGCCTGCTGCGCTCGGGCCACGTCAGCGAGCTCCTCGGCGGTGGCGGCCGCGTGCGCGTCGTCGTGAAGCCGACCGACGCCGCGGCCCGCGTCCTCATGGACGCCTCCTACGAGGTCAGCCCCGCCGCCGACGGCGCCCTCGTCGTCGGACGCCCCGGCAGCTCGGTCGACCCGTCCGCCGTCGCCCGCCTCCTCGGCTCGGCCGACCTGTGGCCCTCCGAGCTCACGGTAGCCGTCGACTCCCTGGAGCAGGTGTTCCTGTCGCTCACCGAGCGCGAGCACCTCGCCGCCACCCAGCACAGCAGCCACACCCCCCAGGGGGTGGCGTCGTGATCCGCCTGATCGGTGCCGAGACCCACCGTTGGGTCGCCCGCCGCGGCCTGTGGGTGGCCCTGCTGGGTCTCCTCGCCATCCTCGCCACGATGTGCTGGTCGATCGTCATGGCCACCCGCCCGCCCGAGGCCGCCGTGGTCGCGCAGGGCAAGATCGCCTACGCCGAGCAGCACGCGTACTGGGTCGAGCACCACGCGGAGGAGGAGGCCTTCTGCCGGGCCAGCGACCCGGAAGCGCCCGCCGACGTCTGTGCCCAGCCCGAGCCACAGCCCGAGTGGTTCTACCCCCAGCCGATGACGTGGGATTCCGCGACCAGCACCGCCACGGTCGGCGCCAGCACCACCGCGGGCCTCTTCCTCATCCTGATGGCCGCGTCCTTCTGGGGGGCGGAGTTCCGCAGCGGTTCCCTGGCCACGTGGCTCACCTTCGTCCCGTCACGGCCGCGCGTGTGGGCGTCCAAGATGGTCGTCGTCGCGCTCGCCGGGGCGGTGGTCAGCGCCGCCGCGCTCCTCGTCGCCCTGCTCACCGCGTGGGGCGCCGTGGCTGCCCACCAGGGTCCGGACGCCGTGGGCAGCTGGGTCGGGCCGCTGCAGTCCGCCGGCCGAGGCGTCCTGTTCGGGGGCATGATGGCGCTGGTCGGGGCGGGCCTGGCGGTCGTGTTCCGCAGCACGGTCGCCGCCGTGGCGGTGCCGCTGGCCTACCTCTTCGCCCAAGGGATGCTCGGGGTCCTGATGGCCGTCCCCGGGTTCGACCGGCTGACAGGGCTGCTGCCCGAGAACAACGTGCAGGCCTTCCTGCTGGGCAGCTATGCCTATTCGGTGCCGGTGCAGCGCAGGACACCGCAGGGCTTCGAGATCGAGTACGTCGAGCGGACGATCTCGCTGGGCCAGGGCACGGTCTACCTGCTCGTCGCCGTCGCCCTGGCGTGCGTGGTGTCGCTGGCGGTGTTCCGGCGCCGCGACGTCACCGAGTGAGGATCAGCCCGCCAGCAGCTGGGCCAGCCGGTCGAGGCTGAGCTCCCAGCCCTCGCGGGTGGCCTCGGCGTCCGCGGCGTCGGTGAAGTCGGAGTGGACGAGCACGAGGTCCGTGCCGCCGGAGCCTCTCTGGGCGAACTCCACGCGCAGCAGCGTGGTCAGCGTCTCGTGCTCCCACTGCCATGTGCACTCGAGCACGGCGGGCTCCTCCAGGCGCTGGTAGCTGCCCGAGACGATGTACTCCCCGCCCATGTTCACCCGGTAGGCGCCGCCCTCGCGGGCGTCCGCGTGCGAGGACACGCGGAGGTCTGGGTTGGGGCAGAACCAGCGGTCCAGCAGGTCGGGCTTGGTCCAGGCGTCCCAGACGCGTCCGGGACGGCAGTCGAAGCTTCTCTCGATCCGGATCGTGGTGGTCATCGGACCTCCTTTCGCGTGGTGTCGAGGCTTGTCGACGTGGATTCACGGCGCAGGCGCGGCAGGATGCGGTCGAGGAAGCCGCGCAGGTAGGGGCGCCCTTCCCGGTCCACCTGGACGCCTCCGAGGCGACCCCACAGGCTCTGCGGCTCGGCGTCTGGCTCGGTCGGACGCGCCTGGAGCACGACGATAGACCACGGCTCGACGGTGTACTCGCCCGTCACGTGGAGGGCGTCGTCCATGCCCCAGCAGTTGCCCTCCGACTCGGCCCAGGGCGCGGTGTCGATGATCCGATGCCAGTCGTGCTGGTGGGTCGACTGCTCCTGCCACTCGGCGAGGTCGAAGGTGGCGGGCTCGTCGTACATGTTGAGCAGCACCCAGAAGTCGTCGCCGTCGGTCTGGCCGGAGTCGATGGCCACGGCGATCTGGCGGTCCCCCGGACGCGGTGCGTCGTTCAGGGCCGTCCCGAAGTAGACGTAGCTGACGGCGTCGCCACCGATCTGGGTGTCGCCCCACGTGCGCTGCCGGAACGTCGGCTGGGTCGCGCGGAGGTGCGCGACGTACGCGGCGAAGCGCAGCAGCGGGTTGACGCCCTCGGCGCCGTCGGTAGCCCCGACGACGTCGTGGTAGCCGGGCAAATCGGGCTGGTCCGGGTCCACCGGCACCTGGGTGGGGGCGTTCGACCCCGCCTGGGCCCAGTTGTTCCAGATGCCGACCGTGTTCAGCGACCACGGGTTGTTGTTGCCGTTCTGGGTGCGCCCGTACTCGTCGCCGGAGACGATCATCGGGACGCCCCGGGCCAGGAAGGTGGTGAGCCAGAAGTTGCGCCAGCGCGTCCGGCGCAACGCCTGGTCGCCACCGGAGTCCCAGCTGATGTTGTTGTCCGACCCGCCGTCGGAGGGACCGAACGGGTAGGGCTGGTCGTTGACCTTGTCGTTGTAGGAGACGAGGTCGAACATCGTGAAGCCGTCGTGGGCGGTCACGAAGTTCACCGACTTCTGCGGGCCGCCCGAGTCGTTGAAGTGCAACCAGTCCCCGTTGAAGAACGCCATGAAGTCGTCGGTGTTGCCGTCGCCCTTGAGGTAGGAGCGCATGGCGTCGCGGAACCGCCCGTTCCACTCGCCCCAGCCCGACGGGAAGTTGCCGACCTCATAGCCCCACAGGTCCCACGCCTCGGCGATGACCTCGACCTGGTTCGCGGCGGCCCACGTCCGGACGCTGCGCAGCAGCGGGTGCTCGGGGAAGAAGCGGCGCTGGGCCTCCCAGTCCTCGGCCTCGGCCTCCAGCGGCCGGCGGCCCAGGACGGGGGCGAGGTCGAACCGGAAGCCGTCCACCCCCATCGTGTGGTGCCAGTGCTTCAGGGAGTCGAGCACCAGCATTCCCGTGACGCGCGAGGAGAAGTTCATCTGGTTCGACGTGCCCGTCGCCCCGTCGATGAGGCCACCCTCGCTGGTGAGCGCGTAGTACTCGGTGGTCGCGAAGCCGCCGAGCGTCGTGAAGCCGGCCGAGTCGAGGTCGCCACCCCAGTTGCCGCCCTCGGCGGAGTGGTTGTAGACGACGTCGAGGAACACCTCGATGCCCGCCTCGTGGAACGCCCGGACCATCTCCTTGAACTCCCGGGTGGGGCCGCCGAGCCCCTTGTCGGAGCTGTAGTCACGGTTGGGGGCGAAGAACGCCAGCGTCTGGTAGCCCCAGTGGTTGGTCGTGCCGGCGACGGCCCCGACCTGGTCGGAGTCGGTCTCGTGCACGGGCAGCAGCTCGATCACGGAGACGCCGAGGGCTTTCAGGTAGGGCGCCATGAGGGCCGCCCCGGCGTAGGTGCCGCGCAGGGCGTCCGGGATGTTCGGCAGCCCCTCGAAGCCGGGGACGCCGGCGAGCAGGTCGCCCAGCTTCGCCGCGGACGGGTGCAGCGTGAGGTTCTTCACGTGCGCCTCGTAGATCGCGTTGTCCTCCTCGGGGTGCTTGGGGTGGCTGCCGAAGGAGGTGTCGTCCTCGATCACGACGGCCTTGGGGGCGATGCGCGCGGTGTCGACCGTGCGGCCGGGGCGTCCGTCGACGTCGACCGGGCCGCTGCCGAACCAGGCGCGCTCGGCACCCACGCCCATCGGGTTGTGCGTGACCTCGCGAGCGTACGGGTCGAACAGCACCTTGTTGGGGTTGAAGTGGTTCAGCTCGTCGTCGCGGTCGGCGACGAAGCCGGCCACCGAGCCCGGTTCCCACCCCGCGACGTGCGGCCAGTTGGAGCCCCACACGCGGAAGCCGTACAACGTGCCGTGCCGCGCCCCGTGGACCTTGGCGCGCCAGACCCCGTCCTCGCCGAGCGCCATCGGGACGGACAATTCGGCGTCCGCGCCGCGCGCCGCGGGAAAGAACTCGAGGCTCACGCGGGTGGCGCGGGGGGCGGCCACGGCGAACGTGGTCGCGCCGTCGGCCGGGTCGATGTGTGCCCCGAGCGGCCATGTGGCCCCGCCCCAGGTTTCCTCGCCCAGCGGTTTCAGCAACGTCATGGTCCCCACCGTGCCACGACGACGTGGTGCCGTGCCAACTCGGTCCGTAACCCATCACCCGCTGAGGGAGGCCAGTTCGGCTTCCATGTTGGCCTTGGCCTGCTGCGCCCACAGCTGGTCGCCCGTCGGCGTCCGGTAGAGGGGGTCGAGGGCCAGCAGGCGGCGCAGGACCTGCGCGCGGCCGCCGGCGAAGGTGTCGGCGTCGAGGTGGTCGAACTCGAGCCGGATGTCCCGGGCGTACACGTGGTAGCGGCCCGGCAGCGCACCCAAGGTTGCTAGGTCGGCGTCCACGAGGGCGGCGCCACGGTGGTCGCCCGGTGCCGGGTCGTGGGTGCTGGTGAGGCGGACGAGGCGCGCGACCTCGGCCACCTCGCCGGCCGGCAGGACGCCCGCCAGCCGTTGCTCCGCCAGCACGGCGGACGCCTCCTCGTCCTCGCCGGCGTCGCCGTGCCAGACGGCGTCGTGGAACCAGGCGGCGAGGTGGACGACGCGGTCGGTGCAGCCCAGCGCGCCGAGCGCCAACAGGCAGGACGCCAGGTGGCGGAGGTCGTGGTAGCGGCGGTGCTCCTCGCCCCACCGCCCGATCAGCTCCTCCCGCAGCCAGTCCATCCGCGGCAGGGGCCAGGCCGCCCGGACGTGGTCGCACGCCTGCGCGCGCGAGGGCGTGCGGTGGGCGGGGCGGACGCGCAGGCCGGACGCCACGAGGCGCCTGACCAGTTCGGTGGAGGGCACCTGGGCGGCGCCCTCGACGACGAGGTCGCGCTGTCGGGCCAGGGGGTAGTCGTAGTGGTCGTGGTCGAAGGCGCGCGCGGGCAGGCCGACCCGCCGGGCGAAGGCGTGGAGCTCCTCCAGGGACGCGTCGGACACCACGTGGCCCCACACCGTCCCGTGCGCGGGCCAGACAGGCTCGTCGATGAGGATCATGGCGCCCAGCATGACACGACACCCGCCCCGCTTGGGCGTCCGCCTCGGGGTGCCGCGGCACCGGTCGTGTGCGACGTTTGCCCTTGATATGGCACAGTTGCCGTGGCGTATGACTGATCGGCGGGGGGAGGGGAGCATGCTCAAGGAACCTGGTGAGGGGCCCGAAGGTGCTACGCACCTCGTCGAGGACGAGACGATCGCCACCCGCGCACGTGCCCTGGCCTCGCCCGTCCGCTGGCGCATCCTGCGCGCGTGCATGTCCGAGGCCCTCACCAACAAGGAGCTCGCCGACCTCCTGGGCGTGAACCCGGGCTCGATGCTGCACCACGTGCGCACGCTGGTCGCCGCCGGCTTCCTCGCGCCGGGCGAGGTCCGCCGTGGTTCCCGCAACGCCGTGGAGATCCCCTACCGGACGACGCGCCTGGTCTGGCGTGCCGGGCGCAGCGCGGCCGGCTTCGGCGACTACCTGATGGGCAGCATCAGCGCCGACGAGCCCGAGTTGGGCGACGCCGACGTCTTCTTCACCACCGTGCATGCCGACGGCGAGCGCCGGGACGAGTTGAAGCGCCGCCTGCGCGCGCTGCTGGCCGAGTACGAGGGCGGCGACGAGCGCAGCTGGTCGGTCGTCATCAGCGTCCGGCCGACCTCGGACGACTGAGCCTCAGCCCACCAGCGTCCGGGCCGCCATCGCGACCAGGGCCAGCACGCCGACGCCGGCGACCGCCATCCACTGCCACGGCCTCGCCTTGCGCAGCGCGATGATCACCAGCGTCGTGAGGACGCCGCCCACGAACCCACCCAGGTGGCCCTGCCACGAGATGCCGGCGCTGCCGACCACCGTGATGACCACGTTGATGCCGATCCACATCAGGACCGTGCGTGCGTCGCCGCGGTTGCGGAGGACGAGCACGAGCAGGGCGCCCATGAGGCCCGAGATCGCGCCCGAGGCGCCCAGCGTCGTGGTGGTCGGGGAGGCGAGCCAGAGGATGAACGCCGAAGCCACCAGGGCCGAGACGAAGTAGACCGCCAGGAACCGGGCGCGGCCCAGCACCCGCTCGATCGCTGGCCCGAGGATCCACAGGGCCAGCATGTTCATGCCGATGTGCAGAGGACTGATGTGGGTGAACGCCGAGGTGATGATCTGCCACCAGCCGCCGTCGAGCGGGCCGGGCAGGAACGCGCCGCCCTGCGCGGTGCACACTTCGCCGGAGACGCCCACGTAGGCGTCCGACCCGACCTCGCACACGCCACCCGGGGTGAGGGCGACCAGGTTGCTCAGCCGCCCACCGAAGCCGCCGGTGAGGAAGATGCCGAGCCAGACGGCCACGTTCAGAGCGATGAGCACGATCGAGGTCAGCGCCGGGTTCGTGGAGCGCCGGCCGCCGTAGGGCCCCTCGGCCTGGCGCGTCATCGCCATGCCCTGGGCGAGGCAGCGACGGCACTGGTGGCCGACGGGGGCCTCGACCATGCAGTCGCCGCAGATCGGGTTGCCGCAGCGCTGGCAGCGGACGCCGGCGGGGCGATCCGGGTGGTAGGCGCATGCGGCCGGGTAGCCGGCCGGGGGCTGCTGCTGGGGCGGCCAGGTCGGGTGGTCGGTCACCCGGTCAGCCTAGCTGGGCTCAGTACCAGCCCTTGGCGCGCTTGAACGCCCACGCCTTGCACGGGGTGCCGTAGCGCTCCTTGACGTACTTCAGGCCCCACTTGATCTGGGTCGCCGGGTTGGTCTTCCAGTCGGCGCCCTCGCTGGCCATCCGCTTGCCGGGCAGGGCCTGGGGGATGCCGTAGGCGCTCGAGGTGGGGTTGTCGGCGTACTGGTCCCACAGGGACTCGCCCATGATGATGTTGTCGTAGCAGGTGAACTGCTCGCCGGTCCACCCGTACAGCGTGGCAGCGAGGTGGCGGCCGAGTTCCTTGTTGGCCGAGCGGCTGCCCCCCTGGGGGGCCGCGGCCTTCTTCTCGGCGGCCGTCCTGTCCTCGGCCGCCTTCTTCTCCTCGGCCGCCTTCTTCTCCGCGGCCTTCTTCTCGGCGGCCGCCTTCTCGGCTGCGGCCTGCTCTGCGCGCTGCTGCTGGATGGCGGCCTCGGTGGCGTCGATCGCGCCGGAGGTGGTGGTCAGGGCGGCGTTGCGCTGCTCGACGGCGACCATGAGGGCGGTCTGCAGGGCCTCGCGCTCGGCCGCGCGGCTGGTGATGAGGGCCTGGCGCTCGGCGCGCTGGGCCTCGACCAGAGCCGCGGCGTCCTGCTCGGCGGGGACGGCCAGTCCGACGCCCGGCTCCCGCGCCGACGCGAGGACCAGGCCCGCGGACGCCGTCACGGCCAGCGCGACCGTCGAGGCGGCAATGGCACGAAGGGGGCTCAGGAAAGGCACGGCTCCATGGTGTCACATGAGGATCTCTAAGGAAAATCTCAGGTTGGCAACCGCCGAGAGCCCCGGTCTTGTGCGCCGAGAGCCCCGGGTTCCTCTGCCGAAAGCCCCGGTGTTGTGCGCCGACAGCCCCCTCGACCTAGATTGGCGCACCATGAGCCTGCTGGAGGCGCCCGTCGTGGCGCACGTCGTCCGCGCGTCCTTCGTCGAGTCGGTCCATCGGGGGCTGGCGGTGGTCACCGCTCCCGATGGCACCGTCGAGCGCGCGTGGGGCGACCCCAACACGCCGGTGCTGCCGCGCTCGTCGCTCAAGCCACTGCAGGCCGTCGCCATGTTGCGCGCGGGCGCCGCACTGGCCGGGGAGGCCCTCGCCCTGGCCTGCGCCTCACACTCCGGCGAGGACGCCCACCTGGCGGGCGTCCGGGCCGCGCTCGCGGCGTCCGGCCTCGACGAGGAGGCGCTCCGCAACACCCCCGACCGCCCCGTCGGCGAGGACGCCCTGGCCGCGTGGCTGGCGTCCGGCCGCGGCAAGGAGCGGGTCGCGCAGAACTGCTCCGGCAAACATGCCGGCATGCTCGCCGCGTGCCTGGCCGCCGGCTGGGACACCGCGACCTACCTCGATCCCCAGCACCCCCTCCAGCGGCTCATCACCGACGTGGTCGCAGAACTCACGGGCAGCCCCGTCGTGGCGACCGTCACCGATGGCTGCGGGGCCCCCGTCCACGCCTTCGAGCTAGCCGGGTTGGCCCGCGCGTTGGGGCGCATCGCCTCGGCCCCGTCGGGCCCCGAGGCGCGCGTCGCCGCGGCGATGGTCTCCCACCCCTGGTTCGTTGGCGGCACCAACCGCCCGGACAGCGTGTTGATGGCCGACGTCCCCGGCGTGATCGCGAAGGAGGGCGCCGAGGCCGTGCTGGCCGTCGGCCTCCCGGACGGACGCGGCGTCGCGGTCAAGATCGCCGACGGGGCCCGCGCGGCACGGGTGGTCGGTGCGGCCGTGCTCGGCATGCTCGGCGTCGACCCGGACGCCGTCGCGCGGCTCGGTGACGTGCCCGTGCTCGGCCACGGGGAGCGCGTGGGCTCGGTCGTAGCCGTCCTGTAGCTCATTCGGCCCGGAGTCGGATGTCCGAGCGGGACGGGGCGACTAGCGTGGGTCAGGTGACTCCCACCGACGACGAGGACTGGCTCTACCGGCGCGGCCACTACGCCGACGGACCCGGTCAGCAGCCTGCCCCGCCGCCCCACGAGCCGCCGGCGCAGTACGGTGGCCCGACCCCGGTGGGCCACTACGGGCAGCAGCCCCCCAGCGGGCCGCCCGCGTACGGGCCGCCGCCCACGGCGTCCACCCACCGCACGGTGCCGACGCCGCCCCCGGCCCGCCCAGCCGCCCCACCCCTGCCGCCCGCCCGGGCGTCCGGGCGCCGCGGGCGCGTGCTGCGCTGGGTGGTGGCTCTGCTGCTGGCGTACCTCGTCGTCATCCCGCTCGTGACGTGGCCGTTCATGCCGCGCGTGGACGCAGATCCGGGCGGCGACCGCCCCGCCGACACCCCCGGCCACGTGTTCGTGCTGGCCGGGTCGGACTCGCGCGAAGGCCTGTCCGAGGAGGAGCAGAAGCGCCTCGGCACCGGCAGCGACGCCGGACGCCGCACCGACACGATCATGCTGCTCTACGTCCCCCCGGCCGGTCGGGCGGCGCTCATCTCGATCCCGCGCGACTCGTACGTGCCGATCCCCGGGCACGGCCGGAACAAGATCAACGCCGCCTACGCGATCGGCGGGCCGGCCCTGCTCGTCGACACCGTCGAGGAGAACACCGGCCTGCGCGTGGACGGCTTCGCCGAGATCGGGTTCGGCGGCTTCGCGAACGTCGTGGACGCCGTGGGTGGCATCGAGATGTGCCCCGAGAAGGCGATCAACGACCCACTGTCGAACCTCGACATCCCGGCCGGGTGCCAGCTGATGGACGGTCCGACAGCGCTGGGCTACGTCCGCATGCGCAAGCTCGACCCCGAGGGTGACCTGGGCCGCGCCAAGCGACAGCGCGAGATGATCGGGGCCTTGGCCAAGAAGTCGCTGTCGCCGATGACGATCGTCGTGCCGCCGCGGTGGTTCGGACTGAACTGGTCGCTCTCGCGGGGCATCACGGTCGGCGAGGGCACCGGGCCCGGCGAGTTGCTCGGGCTGGCACAGGGCGGCCTCCGGATCGCGACGGGCCAGGGCGACACGCTGATGGTGCCCATCGGCGACCGTGACGCGCAGACCCAAGCCGGCTCGAGCGTCCTGTGGGACGAGAAGAGGGCGGCGGCGCTGTTCGACGCGATGGCCCGCGGCGAGGGTGACCTGTCCGCCTACGCGTGAGCCCTCAGGGACGCAGCACCTGGTCGAGGTCGTAGGCGGGAGCCCGCTCCACCTGGTCGAGCGTGCACGACTCCGGCTCGCGGTCCGGACGCCAGCGCACGAACTGGGCGGCGTGCCGGAAGCGGCGTCCCTCCAGCTGGTCGAACGCCACCTCGACGACGAGTTCGGGACGCACCGGCACGAACTCCCGCACCCCCGTGCGGGTCATGTCCTTGGGCCGGGGGGCTGCGTCGGCCTCGGCGCCGGTCAGCACGAGGGGCTCCAGCACGGCGGCCAGCTGGCCACGCACGGCGTCCGGCCACGCGCCGATGCCACCCACCGGTAGAAGTTCGCCGTCGTCGTAGAGGCCCAGGTGGATCGACCCCACGCTCGTGCGCGCGCCCGAGCCGGGCGACGCGCCCTTGGACAGCCCGTAGCCGATCACGACGGCCTCGGCCGTCCGCGCGTGCTTGACCTTCATCATCGTCCGCTGCCCGGGCGCGTAGGGGGCGTCGGTGCGCTTGGCGACCACGCCGTCGAGCCCGGCCCCCTCGAAGGAGTCGAACCAGGCCCGGGCCTCGTCCGGGTCGTCGGTCGCGCGCGTGACGTGCACCGGCGCGGCGTCCGGCAGGCCGGAGAGCAACTGCACCAGTGCGGCGCGGCGCTCGCGCTGGGGGAGCGGGGTCAGGTCGAGGTCGGCGATCGCAAGCAGGTCGAAGCACACCACCTCGGCGGGGGTCTGCTCGGCCAGCGCCGCAACCCGCTTCGCGCTCGGGTGGATCCGGACGCTCAGCGCCTCCCAGTCCAGCTTCTGCGCCCCCGGCGGCCCCGTGCGGACGACCAGTTCGGCGTCCAGCACCACCTGCTCCGGCAGGTACCGGCGGCAGGCGGCGACGACCTCGGGGAAGTACCCGTTCAGCTGCTTGCGGCTGCGGCTCCACAGGTCGACGCGGTTGCCGTCACGGGCGACGATGCAGCGGTACCCGTCCCACTTGGGCTCGTAGCTGAGCTCGCCCGGACGCCCCACCGGCACCTCCGGCACGGCGCGCGCCAGCATGGGCTCGAGGGGCAGCGGGAGCGGCAGCATGGGTCCACAGGCTAGACCCGGGGGCGTGCCTTTAGTCGTCATGGGGGAGTGACTAGGGTGGATGGAACCAACGAAGGAGAGAACATGGTTGACCTGACCGGCAAGAAGGTGGCATTTCTGCTGACCGACGGCTACGAGGACTCCGAACTGACCAGCCCCTGGGAGGCGGTCGAGAAGGCCGGCGCCGCCGCCGAGCTCGTCGCCCCGAAGGTCGGCGAGGTCGAGGGCAAGAATGGCCACAAGCAGTCCGTCGACCGCACGTCGGGCGGCGCGGACGCCGGCTCCTACGATGCGCTCGTCCTGCCGGGTGGCGTCGTCAACGCCGACCACCTCCGCATGGACGCCGACTCCGTCGCTTTCACCAAGGCGTTCTTCGACGCCGGCAAGCCCGTGGCGGTGATCTGCCACGGCGGCTGGATCCTGACCGACGCCGACGTGCTCCGGGGCCGGACGCTCACGTCCTACCCGAGCCTCAAGACCGACCTCGCCAACGCCGGCGCCACCTGGGTCGACCAGGAGGTCGTCGTCGACCACGGGCTGGTCTCCAGCAGGACGCCGGACGACCTGCCCGCGTTCAACGCCAAGCTCGTCGAGGAGATCGCCGAGGGCAGGCACGAGGGCCAGAAGGCCTGAACCCCGGGCCCGGTGGTTGACTGGGGCCCATGCCCCGTATCACCTGGCCCGACCTGCCCGTCGCCGTGCGCGCCGAGGTCGAGACGATCCTCGGCGCGCCGGTCGTCGGCCACGCCTCGCACCCCGGCGGCTTCTCGCCGGGCACCGCCGACCGCGTGACCTGTACCGACGGCACGGCCGCGTTCGTCAAGGCCGTCCACCCCGACCTCAACCCCGACAGTCCAGCCATCCACCGCGCGGAGCTGCGCGTGATGCGCGCCCTGCCGCCGGGCCTGCCGGCGCCCGCCCTCCTGGGCGGCTTCGAGCGCGACGGCTGGGTCGTGCTCGTCCTGGAATACCTCGACGCCGACCACCCCGTCCTGCCGTGGACGCTCGGGGCGTTCACCCCGGTCCTGGACGCCGTCCTCGCGCTGTCGGACCGCCTCACGCCCAGCCCGCTGCCGCTCGCGCCCGCCACCGCGCAGTGCGCGGCCATGTGGGACGGCTTCGCTCGCTGCCTCGCCGATCCCCCGGGCGACCTCGACCCGTGGGTGCGCGAACGGCTCCCGGCGCTCGCCGCCCGGGCGGACGCCAGCCTCGCCGTCCTCGACGGCGACAGCCTGTGCCACTTCGACCTGCGGGCCGACAACGTGCTCATGCGACGCGGCGAGGAGCCGGCGGCGGAGCGGGTCGTGGTCATCGACTGGCCTTGGGCGATGGCGGCCGCGCGCTGGCTGGACGCCGCCACACTGGCGTCCGAACTCGCCGCCCAGGGCGACCCGGCCAGCATCGCGGCGACGGACGCCGTGCTCGAGCGCATCGCGTCCCACTGCGGCGTGGGCACCGAACCACTGGTCGACACGATGGTCGGCCTCGCGGCCTACACCACGTGGCGGAGCCGCGAGCCCGCGCCACCGGGGCTGCCGACGCTGCGCGCCTTCCAGAGGCAGCTGGCCGACGGGTTGACGGCCTGGCTGAAGGGGACGCGCCTGGCGACCTGGTAGCGCCTCAGGCGTCCACGTCGTGCAGGTGGTGCAGCAGGTCGTGCACGAGATAGCGGCCCAGCGCCGCGGCCGTGAACGTCACGCCGTCGCCGCGCCGCCCGGACCACTCCCACTGCTCGGCGGTGGGCTCGCCCCACGCCTCGGCGGCCGCGGCCGCCCGCTCCTTGATGAGGATGGCCGTCACGTGCGTGTTGGCCTTCCAGTACTCCTTCTCGACGGCCGCCGCATCCTGGTCCCAGTCGGCGAAGGACGCCCCGGCGCCCTCGGCGTCCAGGATGAGCCCGAGCCGGTCGGTCATCACCTCGAGCACGTCGGCGACGTGCTGGCCGTACTCGACCGTCGACCACACCCCCGGCGTGGTCCGGACGCCGGCGTCCGCCTCCTCCAACGCGAGCCCGAACCGGTCGGACGCCTCGACGATGATGCGCGGGACGGACGTCGGCACCACCGACGCCGGGTCGAACCCGCACTCGGGGCAGGGGCGCTCCAGCACCCACGTCCAGTCCTTCGTGTCGGGCGCGACGGGCTCGGGCGCGGTCTCGTCGGCCTGCTGCTCGGTCATGCTTCGTCCTCGCACGAGAAGTTCTGGTCCATCGACAGGGCCGGGAAGGGTTCCTTCGACCGGCTCATCTGCTTGGCGGGGACGCCGGCCACGGTCGTGTGCGGCGGGACGTCCTCCAGCACCACCGAACCGGCCCCGATCTTCGCCCCCTCGCCCACGCGGATGTTGCCGAGAACCTTCGCGCCGGCGCCGATCATGACGCCGCGGCCGATCTTCGGGTGGCGATCGCCGCCGACCTTGCCGGTGCCGCCGAGGGTCACCTCGTGCAGCATCGAGAAGTCGTCCTCGATCACGGCGGTCTCGCCGATCACCACCGACGTGGCGTGGTCGAACATGACGCCGCGGCCGATGCGCGCGCCGGGGTGGATGTCGACGGCGAACACCTCCGAGATGCGGCTCTGCAGCCACAGCGCCAGCGCGTGGCGCTCGCTCACCCAGAAGTGGTGGGCGATCCGGAAGCTCTGCACGGCGTGGAACCCCTTGAAGTACAACAGGGGCTGGCTGTAGCCGCGCGTGGCCGGGTCGCGGGTGACGACGGCCTGGAGGTCGGCCAGCACCGACTCTTCGATCCACGGGTCGTGGGCGAACGCCTCCTCGACCAGGTCGAGCAGGGTCAACGGCGACATCACCGGGTTGGCCAGCTTGTGCGACAGCATGCTGCCGAGGGCCTCCATCAGGCTGTTGTGCCTCAGGATCGCCTCGTGCAGGTAGCCGCCCAGACAGGGCTCGGCCGCCGCGTCGCGTGCCGCTTCTGCGCGGATGGTGGCCCAGATCTCTTGGTCGGGGACAGGCTGCGTCATGGCGCCACCCTAACCGGCGGCCCGGCGTCGCTCTACGCTGGCCGCGTGAAGGACGCCCACGCGTACGCCCGCAAGCCGATCGAGGAGCTGTACCGCTGGTTCGCCACCGAGGCCGGTCCGACCTCGCCGACCTGGGCCGCGCTGTGCCGCTGGATCGCGGACACCCCCGCCGTCTCCGAGCGCCTGGACGCCCTGCCCGGCGCCAAGCGCCAGCCGAACGTCTTCCTCGGCGCCCTGAAGTACCACGACGGCCCCCTCGTGGGTGGCCCGGAGCTCATCGCCTGGCTGGACGCCCACTGGCCCGAGGTCGAGGCGACCATCCTCTCGCGCGCCACGCAGACCAACGAGCCCGGACGGTGCGCCGTCCTCGCGCCGCTGCTGGCCTCGCTGCCGCAGCCGGTCGCGTTGTTCGAGGTTGGGGCGTCCGCCGGGCTGCTGCTGCTTCCCGACCGGTACCGCTACCGCTACGACGGCGGGCCGATCATCGCCGGGCGGGAAGCCTGGCCGGGCGCCCCCGTCCTCGACTGCGCCGTCACCGGCTCGCCGCCCGCCTCGCCCGCCGACCTCGTCGTCGTGCACCGCGAGGGGCTGGACGCCAGCCCCCTCCCGGCCGACCACCCCGACGAAGCGCGCTGGCTGCGCTCGCTGGTCTGGCCCGGCGAGGACGCCCGGGAGGCGCGCCTGGTCGCGGCGCTGGCGGTCGCGGCGCTCGACCCGCCGCCGGTTCTCACCGGACGCCTGCCCGACGACCTGCCTGCCTTCCTCGACCACGCCGTCGCGACGGCGGACGCCCTGGGCGCCACCCCCGTCCTGATGCACTCGGCCACGCTCGCCTACCTGGAGCGCGCGGGACGCGAGGCCTCCCAGGCGGCGATCGTGGCCAGCGGCGTCCGCTGGGTGTCGTTCGAGGGCGGCAAGGTCGTGCCCGCCCTGTACGGCCGCGTACCGGACGACGGGCGTCCGCACTTCGTGCTCGGGCTCGACTGCGAGCCCGTGGCCCGCTGCAGCCCGCACGGCGGGTGGGTCGACTGGCTCTGAGGGCCACTCGCTACGGTGGGCGCCGTGACTGAACCGCGCTGGGGCACCGTCCTGTTCGACTTCGACGGCACGCTCGCCAACACGATCCCCCTCATCCTGGCGAGCTACCGCTGGACGATCGAGCAGCACGACCTGCCGTCGATGACCGACGAGCAGATCCGGGCCACCATCGGGCGCACGCTGCCGGACATGATGGCCGAGCTGGGCGGGCCAGAACGCGTGACCGAGCTCATGGAGGCCTACTCGGCCTGGCAGCGCGACAACGTGGCCACCTACCTCGAGTCCTACCCGGGGCTTGACGGACTGTTGACCGAGTTGGCCTCGGCGGGCGTGCGGGTCGGGATCGCCACCTCGCGGCGGCGGGAGAGCGCCGAGAACCTCGCCGGCGTGCTCGGCATAAACGTGCCGGTGCTGGCCACGCTGGAGGACACCACCGAGCACAAGCCGCTCCCGGCGCCGCTGCTGCTGGCCGCAGAGCGCCTGGGTTCCGAGGCGTCAGACTGCACCTACGTCGGCGACGCGGTGGTCGACCTCCAGGCCGCCCGGGCCGCAGGCATGGCCGGCATCGGGGTCACCTGGGGCGCGGGCGACCCGGACGCCCTGCGCGCCGAGCCGTCCGTGGCGGTCGTGGACACGGTCGAGGAGCTGCGCGCGGCGCTGTTCGGCTGATCGTCACACCATTCGGACCACACGATTTTCTCACTCGACCGGCCTGCATCGACCTGACAAGGGGTGATGCGTGAGGCGTCGTCGGTCGAGCGTGGCGGGGGTGGTCCAGATGGCGCTACGTCGCCGCTACCAGGCCATCGGGACGCCGTCGGCGCGGGGTTCGCTGCCGGCGACGTAGCCGTCCGGGATGCGCCAGATGGCCTGACCGCGCCCGAAGATGCCGCTGTGCTCCGCGACGACCGCGTCGTGGCCCCGCTCCCGCAGGGCGGCGACGGCGTCGGGCCCGGCGGTGTCCTCGACGAGCACCTGCCCGGTCGCGGCGTCCCAGAACCAGCGCGGTCGCCCGAGCGCCGTCTGCGGGTCCAGGCCGCCGTCGATCGTGTGCAGCGCGACCTGAAGGTGGCCCTGGGCCTGCATGTGGCCACCCATCACGCCGAACGGGCCGACCGCCTCGCCGCCGCGGGTGAGGAAGCCCGGGATGATCGTGTGGAAAGGCCGCTTGCCCGGCGCCAGCTCGTTGGGGTGGCCGGGCTCGAGTGAGAAGCCGGAGCCGCGGTTCTGCAGCGCGACCCCGGTGCCCGGCACCACGACGCCCGACCCGAAGCCGGCGAAGTTCGACTGGATGAAGCTGACCATCATCCCGTCCTCGTCGGTGGCGCAGAGATAGACGGTGTCGGAGGCCCGGGGGTCGACGGCGACGGGGTCGGAGGCGCGCTCGCTGATCGCGGCCCTGCGGCGCGCGGCGTGCTCGGCCGACAGGAGTTCGGAGGTCGGCACCTCGGCGACGTCGGGGTCGGCCACGAGCGCGTGCGTGTCGGCCAGGGCCAGCTTCACGGCTTCGACCTGGGTGTGCCAGTCGGCGGCCTGCTCGGGCGACAGCCCGTCGAGGATGTTCAGGGCGATCAGCGTCGCGATGCCCTGCCCGTTCGGCGGGATCTCCCACACCTCGTGGTCGCGGTAGCGCGCCGAGATCGGCTCCACCCATGCGCTGCGGTGGGCGGCGAGGTCCTCGCGGGTCAGGACGCCCCCGGTCGCGGCCGCGAAGTCGGCGATCCGCGCGGCGACGTCGCCGGAGTAGAAGTCCTCACCGTGTGTCTCCGCGATGGCGCGCAGCGTTTCAGCCAGCTCGGGAAGCGCGCGCACCTCGCCGACCGCCGGGGCCGGGGCGAACAGGGGGAGGAAGTGCTCCTGGGCCGGGTCGGGGGTGGTTGCCTGCCGCTGCTGGACCGCCCGGACGCCGCGGCCCCAGCCCCAGGCGACCACGCCGGGCACGGGCGCGCCCCGCTCGGCGTACTCGATGGCGGGCGCCAGCACGTCGGCGAATGCGAGGCGTCCGAACCGCGCGTGCACGTCGGCCCACGCGCGCACCATGCCGGGCACCGTCACGGCGTCCCACCCGTGCTCGGGCACCGCGGTCAGGCCGCGGGAACGCAAGCCCTCGGCGGAGGCAGCGGCGGGGGCACGCCCCGAGCCGTTGAGGCCGTGCAGGCGTCCTCCGTCCCAGATGAGGGCGAAGGCGTCCGACCCGAGGCCGTTCGAGCAGGGCTCCAGGATGGGGAGGCAGGCAGCCGCGGCGATCGCGGCGTCGACCGCGTTGCCGCCCGCCTGCAGGATGCGCAGCCCGGCCGAGGCCGCCAGGGGGTGCGAGGTGCACACCACGCCGCGGCGGGAGAACACGGGCTGGCGGGCCCCCGGGGAGGCGAGGTGGTCGTACCGGCTCTGCATGGTGCCACCCTACGGGCCCTCCAGCGCCTCCTCGGCCCGCCGAACGGCCTTCTCGGACGCGGTACGCGCCCGCTCCGCCCCGGCCTGTGCTGCGCGCGCCTCGCGCAGCTCGCGCTGGGCGACGGCGAGTGCCGCCTCGGCGCGGGCGGTGGCCTGCTCGGCCGCCTCGGCCTGCTCCGTGTCGCGGTCGAGCCGTGCGCGGGCCTCCTCGAGGGCGGCCACCAGTGCCGGGTCTGGTGGGGGCGGACTTTGAGGTGCGAGCGGCAGAGCGCCACGAGGGCCGCCGTCATCCTCCGCGGAACCCTTCGAGGCTCCTTCGTCGCTCCTCGGGGGCCCCGCGGCGGCCATGGCGGCGAGGGCCTCCGACAGGTCGACTTCGCCGAAACCACCGTACGTCAGTGCCCTGTCCAGCCGACCGGCGGCCACGGCGTCCGCGGCCTGTTGCCCGGCCAGGGCCGCCCGCAACGTTGCGCGGACTTCCTCCAGGGCCGGGGCGCTGACGGTGACGCCGAGTGCCGTCAGGTGGGCCGACAGATCGCGCACGACCCGGTTCTCCAGGGCCGTGCGCCCGGCGGACAGCTCGCGGACGCGCGCGGTGTCCAGCGTGGACTGGGCGGCGCGCAGGTCGGCTCCCAGCGACAGCCACTCCCGCAGCGACACGAGGGACGCGCGGGCGGCGAGGTTCACGTACCAGGCCGCCACGCTCGGACGCCGCAGCGCCTTGATGGACGCCGCCAGCTCCCGGTCGCCGGCCGCGCGGGCCTGCTTCGCCGCCGCGTCGCGCGCGGCCACGAAGGCGGCTGGGTCGCCGGCGTACAGTGCTTCGGCGACGGCGTCCAGGCCGGTCAGTCCCAGTCCCAGTGCAGCGAGTACACGCCGGGCTTGGCATCCGCCCACACGAACTGGGCCTCGTTCCGGGCCAGCGGCACGGGGACGGTCTCGCTCGGCTCCGCGTCCTCCAGGCCGGGCTGGACGCCCGCGCGCACCCGCGTGGGCAGGGCCGACGGGGAGAAGCGGACGGCCAGCGACAGGGCTCTCACGGGGTCGGAGACGGCCCGCAGCATCCGGAATGACGGGATGGAGGTGCGCCCGAACGTCAGGCGGTAGTCGGACGTGAACAGCTCGCCGCGCTGCATGGCGCGTGGGGCGAGCATCTCGGCGACCAGCAACTGCCGCTCGGGCACCTCCACGACCTCGCCGAGCGCGCAGCCGAACAGTGGCTCGATGGACTGCCCCTCCTCGGTCTCCATGTCGGACTCGTTCACGACCGCCCAGCGGTGGAGGCCCTGCCGCTCGGTGCGCCAGACCACTCTCACGGTGAGGGACGTCTCGCTGCGGTCGGCATCCACCTCCAGCAGGTCGTGCATGGTCACGCGCGTCAGCTGGCCCTGCATGTCGATGCCCAGGTCGTCGATGATCTGGGTGGCCAGGTCGCGGGAGGGGACGACGTTCTGCCACTCGAACAGCTCGCGGCGGGTGCGGCCGTCGGCGGTGTGCGTGTGTTGGGTGAGGTGGCCCGGCTCCAGGTTGAGGATCTTCTCTAGCTCGACCAGCGTGTGGTAGCTGCGGGAGCGGGTGGGGAGCGAGCGGCCCGACTGCCAGTAGCTCAGGGTCGCGATGCTGACCGGGACGTCCGCGGCGTCGAGGCGCGCGCGGATGCGCTCCAGGGACAGTCCCCGCGCCTGGATCGCGGCGGTCAGGACATCAGCGAAGGTGTCGGTCTGGTCGGGGTTCACTCGTGCATTGTCGCAGGTTCGGCCGCCCACCCGACCCCGAAGCCGGACCGAGGGCCCCCGATCAGCGGGCAGTCAGGCGTGCTCGACGAGGCCCAGCTCGTAGGCGCGGACGACGGCCTTGAGGCGCGACTGGACGCCCATCTTCGTCATGATCGCGGACACGTGCGTCTTGACGGTCGACTCCGAAACGAAGAGCTCCTCGGCGATTTCGGTGTTGCTGTACGCGGCGCACAGCAACCGGAGGATCTCCAACTCGCGCGGGCTCAGGCCGAGTTCGGGGGCGGGACTGGGGCGGGTCGCCCGCTTGTCGTTGAGCAGCAGGCTCGTGATCGGACCGGGCGAGACGACCGAAGTGCCCTGCATGACCGCCCGGAGCGCCTCGACCAGCCCGGCCGGCGAGGTGTCCTTGAGCAGGAAGCCGTTGGCGCCCGCACGCAGCGCGTCGCGCACGGCGCCGTCCTCGTCGAAAGAGGTGATGACGAGGACCTTCACGTCCGGCAGCGTGCGGCGCAGGGCGGCCGTGGCCTGGATGCCGTCGAGCTTGGGCATCCGGACGTCCATCACGACGATGTCCACCGGGTTGCGCGTGATCGTCGTGACCGCCTCGGCCCCGTTGTTGATCTCGTGCTTCACCTCGAAGTCGTCGGTGGTGGCCAGGTAGGCGACCAGCGCGGCTCGGACGAGGGCGTCGTCGTCGACGATCGCCACAGTCACGGGTCTGGCCATGGTGTCCATTATCCCCCCAGCGGCAGCTGGGCACGCAGGATCCACGTCCCGGATGCCGCTGTGGCCTCCAGCTCCCCCCCGAGCGCCTCGACGCGCTCCAGCGCGCCGATGATGCCGAGGCCATGCCCGGCCTTGCGCTGATCGCGCCCGGGACGCAGGGGGTTGGTGAAGACCGCCTCGAGCATGTCGTCGTGCACCTCGATGATGAGGCGGCACGGGCCGCGCCCGGCGTGCTTGACCATGTTGGAGGTCGCCTCGACGATGAGCTTGGCGAGCGTCTCCCGCACCGAGCTGGGCAGGGAGTCGAGTGCCTCGGCGTCCGCGCTGACGTCGAGGCGGTAGCCGTGGGCGGCCAGCTCGGCCCGCCGGTCAGCGATGACGTCGCCGACGGCGACCAGGCGCCAGGGTGCGTCCTCCTCGAGGTCGAGTTCGGGGTCGTTGCGGCGCAGGGTCTCCATCATGCCGCGCAGGTCGCGGACCGACCGGCGACCGGTGGAGATGATGAAGTCGAGGTCCTGGGTCAGCTCCGGGTCGTCGGTGGTGCGCAGCTTGATCTGCTCGGCGCGCATGATCATCGTCGTCGTCGCGTACGAGACGGTGTCGTGCAGGTCGCGGGCGATGCTGCGCCGCTGGCTGCGCAGGGACGCCGCGCGCAGGTCAGCCTGGCGTTTGCCCTCCTCCCGCAGGCGGCTGACCGTACGTCCGGTGCCCCACGCGAGGCCGACCAGGATGACCCAGATCACCACCGTCTGGGCGACATCGCTGACGCTGGTGTTCAGCGGGACGGTGCGGACCAGGGCGAGGGCGAAGTAGAGCAGCGCCGCCATGTCGCGCAGGATCGTCCGGCCATGGGCGCCGTTGGAGACGATGGGGATGAAGAGCACGAAGAAGGCGGCGCTGATGCCGGCGGGGGTCAGCGCCATCCAGAGCAGGCAGGCGCCGACGCCCAGCGTGCCCACCCGGGGCCATCGGCCCGTCGCGCCGGCGAAGAAGCAGATCGCGATCTCGATGATGACGTCGAGGGTGCTCCGGACGCGTGTCGGGTCGGAGAAGGCCTCGGTGTAGGCGAAGGCGAACAGGCCGCAGGTGGCCTCGGGGACGCCGCTGGCGCCCAACCGCGCGACCCAACGGGGCATCATGCGCGCCTTGGCGCGCACCGCGGGGGCAGGGTCGGTCATGGCCGCCAGTGTGGCACGGTGGGCGCCCCCGCGAGGCTCGTCAGGTTCCTACTTTCGTGGGGGGATGATCTGCACTTTTTCCCGATTCTCCGGGTGGCGGGGGCGGGCTACCTTGGGGACTGCGCCCGTTCCCCCTGTGGCCAGCGAGGAGTGCCGTGACCGTCCGATCCGATGTGTTGGTCGTCGCCTGCGTGGCGATCGGCCTCATCATCGGGGTGGTCAGCGGCTTCCTGGCCGGCGACGCCCGGACCTTCGGGGGAGCGGGAGCGATGATGGGGCTCGTCGTTGGGTGTTTGTTGACCGTCCTCCCCCCGTGGGCGAAGAGAACATCCCAGGGCCCCGGTCGTTGGCGCGAGCGCTGACGACGAAGAGGGCGGGGCGCCTCGTGCGAGTCGTGGTGGCCCCGCCCTCCCCTTTCCCCCAAGGTTTCCCATTCTTTCCCGTCCGCGCAAACACTGGACGCCCCGGCGAAGGGCCGGGGCGTCAAGCGTGGGGGCAGGTGACGGCGGCAGCCGTTGACCGAGTGTGCTCAGCGCCTGCAGAACATGGGGAACAGGTTGCACAGCCACGGCGGCAGCGAGTCGCCCTGGATGGCGGCGATGGGGATCACGCCGCTGCCGAGCACAGCGACGGCGACGATCGATGCGAGTAGAGACTTCATTGCCTTCTCCTGAACGGGTGCGCGCCTGATAGTCCACTCCGCAGGGTACGTGAGGACGGGGACCCTTGAAATGGGTCGAAGGTATGGCCTAGCTCATCCTTAAGGAGGAGCTAGGCACACGCCCGGGGGTGGTGCGGCGCGGCTCGGTGCCCATGGGCCGAGCCTAGGCCAGTCGCGGCGCGTCGCTGTCGACCACGCGGGCCAGGAAGTCCTCGACGTTTTCGCCCAGCCGGTGGATGCGGGCGTCCTGGTCGAGAGTCTCGGGCATCCGCCCGCCGCCCACCGACCGGCGCAGCCCCCGCAGGTAGAGCGAGCACGCCAGGTCGGCGCAGATGTAGGTGCCGACGGTGTTGTGGTTGAGCCCGGCCTTCCCCGCGCGGCGTGCGACCATCAGCAGGGCGCCCTGACCCGGGTGCTGGGTCCAGCAGAGGTTGCAGAGCGCGCGGCGTCCGTGGGGTCGGTTCTTCGGCAGGCGCAGGATGACCCCGACCACGCCGAACGACGTTTCCGAGACGAGGTAGCCGCGCTCGGGGAGCGCCGGGTCGACCCAGCCGAGGTAGTCCAGCGACTCCCACAGGGTCGCCCCGAACCACCAGGGCGGCTCCAGGCGCTCCAGTTCGGCCTCGGTGGCGTTCACGAAGCTGTCGCGGACCTCCGCCTCGGTCAGCGCTCTCATGGACCTGTTGTACCCCGGCGACGCTCCCCGAGCAGGTAGGGCACACCCGAACCAGGGCAAAGATTCACCATCGCCATCCCAGGAAGACGTCAACCCCGCCACTAGTCCAAGGTGGCAAGGGTGTCCTGGATCTGGTCCGGCCCGACGATGCCGACGCGGGTGGCGCGAATGGTGCCCGCCGAGTCGATGAAGTAGTGCACGGGGATCCCGTTCACCCCCCACGCCGAGGCGAGTGCCCGGTCGGGGTCGGGGACGTGGGCGTAGGTGAGGCCCAGGGCGTCCGCGAACTGGTCGACTGCCGCGGCGTCCTCGCCGAGGTAGACCGCGACGACCTGGACGCCGTGGGTCTGGGCTGCGTGCGCGGCCTGGATGTCCGGCGCCTCGACCCGGCAGGGGGCGCACCACGTGGCGCCGAAGGTGAGCCAGACAGGCCTGCCACGCAACTGGGCCAGCGAGATGGCCTCACCGGCGGTGGTGGTGGCGGTGAAGTCGGTCGCGACCGCGCCGACCACCGGGGTGCTGGCCGCCCCGTCGATGCGGACCGAGGTCACGGCGTCCGACCCCCCGTAGGTGGTGGGGCGGGACAGCCACCAACCTCCGCCGACCACGAGGGCGGTGACGGCGGCGATGGCCAGCAGGGTGCGCAGGCGCGAGCCGGCGGGGCGTTCCTCGACGACGGAAGGGCGTTCGGTGCTGGGGGCGCTCATGGGTGGACTCCGATCACGCGTAGCTGTGCAGGCCGCCGAAGAACAGGTTCCCGAAGAAGGTGAACAGGACGGCGGCGAAGCCCAGCAGCAGCAGTGCGGCGGTCTTCTTCCCACGCCAGTCCCGGACCACGCGGGCGTGCAGGTAGCCGCCGTAGATGAGCCAGGTCACCAGGGCGGAGGTCTCCTTCGGGTCCCAACTCCAGTAGCGGCCCCAGGCGATGTCCGCCCAGATGGCGCCGAGGATGATCATGATCGTGAGCATCGGGAAGGCGATGACGATGGCGCGGTAACCGATCTCCTCGAGCAGGTCCTCGCTCGGCAGGCCGGGGAACTTCAGGTGCGGGCGCAGCAGGTACAGGACGGCGGCACCGGCCGACACCCCAGCCGCACCGTAGGCGATGACGGCGGTGATCACGTGCGCGGTCAGCAGCAGGTGGTTCTGCAGGGCGGGCATCAGCCCGGACGCCTCCGAGCCGACGGTGCTGGCGTAGCCGAGCATCGCCAGCGGGAGGGGCAGCACCATCAGCGACAGGGCGCGGACGCCGTAGCGACGCTCGAAGAAGACGTAGGCCGCGGTGATGCCCCACGCGAAGGAGCACGCGAACTCGTACTGGTTGGCGAACGGGGCGTGCCCGGTGTGGATCGACCGGATCACCAGCGCCACGGTGATGGCCAGCAGGGCCAGTTCGACCGAGCGGTCGGCCGCCCACGCCACGCCACGCTTGCTCGTACGGACGGCGGTGACCGGACCGTCGTCGTCCAACGCCGCGGGGCTGAGCGGTGAGACGGGGTGGGACCCCCCGCGCCCGACCGCGACGGGCCTGACCGCCGTGGCCGCCGGGGCCCGGCGCCTGGTCGCGACCACGACGACGTTGACGAGCAGGGCGAGGGCCAGCAGGCCCGTCGCCAGGGCGAGCAGGGTGCGGGAGAGGTCAAGCATGGCTACTTCTTCCTGGTGTCGGTGTCACCGAGGCCGGCGACGAAGCTGTGGACCTGGCGGGCGAAGATCGAGTCGTGCCGGTCGGGGGAGGCGAGGGTCACCCGGGTTCCCTGGGGGATCGCCTCCAGGCGGACCCAGAGGCGCTGGTGGCGCAGGAACATCGTCCAGCAGGTGCCGATGGCCAGCAGCGCACAGCCCGTCCAGACGATGGGGCCGCCCGGGTCACGGCTGAGCATCAGGCCCGTGTACTGGCGTTCGCGCTCGAAGGTCCACGTGAGGTCGACGCCGTCGACCGGCTCACCCGGGGTCATGACCGTGGTGAACACCGGGGTGTCGGTCCCTCCGCGATACACCTCGACCTGCGCCTTGCCCGCGGGGATGTCGGGCACCACCTGGCCGGACGCCGGGGTGATGAGGTAGACGAGCAGGTCGGTGTCGGGCACCTCGACCTTGCCGTAGGCGTACCGGCCCTCGAGCTGGTACTGCAGCGGCAGCGCCTCGTCGAGGACGACGGCACCCGCGGCGTCCGTCACGCGGAGGTCGGCGGCGATGCCGAAGCTGGCCTGGTGGAGCGACCATCCTCCCCAGCGGAGCGGGGCGTTGACGCGGACGACCTGCTCGGCGACCTGCTGGCCGTCGGCGTACAGCACGAGGTCGCTGACGTAGTCGGACGGGCTGCCGTCGGGGTTGTAGGAGTCGGTGAACGAGCGGGCCTCGATCGACAGGTCGGTGCCGCGGCCCACCTCGATGCGGCTGCCCACCGGAACCGACAGGTCATCGGCGCGGAACCCGAAGGTGGTGGTGACGAACACCCCGGCCAGGATCACCACGAAGGCCACGTGGGCCACCACGGTGCCGAAGGGCGCGAACCGGTTGCGGTCGGCGTACAACGGCGTGCCGTCGGCGTCCGCGATCGTCCGGAAGTGCAGCTTGTGCAGGTCGGCCTTCAGGAGCGCCGCAGTGGGGGCCGCGTCGGCGCGGACCACCGTGGTGGCCCGCACGCGGGCGTGGTCGAAGAAGCGGTCGCGAACGCTCACGTGCGGGGCCATCGCCTGGGCCCACAGCTGGGGCAGCCGGTGCGTCGTGCAGGCGATGATGCTGAGCGCCAGGAGGATCGTCACGACCTTGAAGCCGATCGACCCGAACACCCCGAAGACGCCGAGGGCGGTCAGGATGTCGGTCCAGCCGCGGTAGCGGGGGCGCATGGTGTCCAGCCACGCGTCGCGCACGGCTGGGTCGGCCAGTGTCTCCCCCGGCGCCTGGGGGAACAGGACCCCGACCAGGGTGAACACGGCCATCGCCAGGATCAGCAGCAGGCCGAACCGCTTGTTGTGGAACAGGGCGTACAACCGCCGCAGCAGCTCCACCACGCTGAGGTCGTGCGCGTCCGGGTGGTCCGGGGTCGCCGGCGGGGTGGGGGTGTCGGGGCGGGTCTCGATGCTCATCGTGGCCTCACTGGTCGGGCGTCGGGGACGGGGAGGGTGCGGCACCGCCGGGCAGGACGGTGTCGAGCCGGTCCAGGTGCTGCGTCACGGTCTCGGCCATGGATGTGCCGGGCGCGATCTCGACGACCTTGCGCCACGCCGCCTCGGCCTTCTCGTCGGACGGGGGGTCGAGGCTCAGGTAGAGGAAGCCGAGGTTGTACCACGGCCCCGGATCATCCGGGGCGAGCTCGGTGGCGGCGAGCCACTGCTCCTCGGCCTCGGGGTAGCGACCCTCGTTGTAGAGCGCCACGCCGTAGACCAGCCGGTCATCAAGGCTGGTGGGGTCGGCGTCCACCTTCGCCTTCAGCGCCGACCACTGCTCGGCGGTGAGCGGCGTCGGGGTGGCGGCCGCAGCGGGGGCGTTGGTCGGGGGATGGTCCGACGGGAGTCGGGCGGCCGGGTCGTCCCCGAGTGACCACACGCCCCACACGATGCCCAGGCCGAGCAGGACGCCCAGGGCGGCGAACAGCCACGGCTTGCGGCGGGGGGTCACGGTGGCCGGGACGGCCGGCGCGGCGGCGGTGTCGGCGGTGTCGGCGGTGTCGGCGGTGTCGGTGTCGGTGTCGGGGGGTGTGGACCCGGTGGCCTCGACGGGGTCGTCGGACCAGACCGACACGTCCACGTACGTGCCGTCGTCGCCGGTGCGGGCGGGCGTCATCGCAAGCTCCTTGTGGGGGACCGGGTGATAGTCCGACCCACGGTCCACAGTCTGTCTCCTACGGGCCGTCGTAGACCATCCTCCCCCGGGTAGGTAGAGGGCACATCCGACCGCGAACGGCTGTATCCCCCGGCACATGGATGTGCAGGGGGACACAGCGGGAAGCGAAACGGGGATGGGGTCACCCTCCCCATCCCCGTCCGCGCCGAACCAAGGGGCTCAGGCCTCCTTGCTCGGGGCCAGCGGCACCGGGAACGTCCCGTCGGGGACGGACTCGGCCGGTCCAGCGGGCGCGTAGGTCACGCCGCGGAGCGCCATCTGGCCGCGCCGCGAGGCGTCCGTCACGTCGTTGAGGAGCCGGTTGGTGTAGGCCGGGGCGTGGAAGCCGCGGCTGTTCTCCGACACCACGTAGTCCAGGAAGAACTGCGCCTTGCGCTGGAAGCCGTAGGCGGCCTCGATGCGGTCGGTCGCCGTCCCGTCGTTCTTCGCCGCCTCGATGTCGTAGATCAGGGCGGTGAGGGCGTCGAACGCGACGTTCTTCGTCTGCTCGTACGTGTCGTGGATGCCGGCGACGCGGTCACGCATGGCCTGCTCGGTGGTGCTGTGGCACGTGAGGCAGGAGGCGTTGATGGTCTCGTCGCTGCGCATGGGGCTGGCGATCTGGTGGTTCGACACCTTGGCGGCACCCTCGCGCTGGTACGGCATGTGGCAGTCGGCGCAGGTCACGCCGGACTTCGCGTGGACGCCCTGGCTGAACGTCTCGAAGTCGGGGTGCTGGGCCTTGACGACCGGGGCGCCGGTCAGCTTGTGGGTGAAGTCGCTGAAGCCGACCTCGTCGTAGTAGGCGAGCGCGTCGTCGGCGGTGAGGCCCTTGTCCCACGGGAAGGTGAGGGTCTTCTCGTCGCCCTTGAAGTAGTACTCGACGTGGCACTGGGCGCACACGAAGTTCCGCATCTCCTGCGGGGTGGCCATCGTGTTGACGTCGTAGTTGGCGACGCCCTGGCCGGCCTTGTACTCCTTGATGCCCTCCTCGAAGGCGGGGCGGGTGACGCGGAGCTTCATCGTCTGCGGGTCGTGGCAGTCGATGCAGCCGACCGGGTGCTTGGCGAACTCGGTGGCCTCGGCGTACGGCATCTTGTTCATGGCCGCCCAGCCGGCGTCCTTGTCTCCGTTTCCGAGCGTGTCGACGACCTCGGGCAGCGAGGTGTGGCAGTTGAGGCAGGCGCCGGGCTGCTTGAACGGGTCCTGGACGCGCTTGACCAGCCGCTGGTCCTCGAGCATGTAGGCGTGGCCGCGCGGCTCGTTGTACTCGACCGCGAAGGCGTAGCCCTGCCACATGGTGACCAGGCGCGGGTCGTGGGCCAGCTTGCTCTTGGCCTTGACCGTGCGCGGGTCGGTGGCGGTGGGCGTCTGCGCCACCTGCTCGTCGGCCGGCATCTCGGAGGTCAGCCGCCAACCCTCGTACTGCAGCGGGAAGTTCTGGCCCCACACCGCCGGGTCGTAGGTCGTCTCGCTGAGCTCGGCGATGCGGAAGTACGGGTTCTCACCCTCCGCCCGCCGCTCGAAGACGCTCATCAGCATCGAGGCGATGCCGACGGTGACCAGGGCCCCTGCGACGAGGAACACCCCGGCCATCAGGAACCGGCGGTCCTTCTTCTTCTCGGTTTGCATATCGATCACCTCATGTGTCCGACTTCGGCGTGGCATTGGAGACAGTCGATCCGGGTGCTGTGGGCACCGACGGTCGTGGCGAACTTGCGCGGCTCGGAGATGTCGTCGACCAGGTTGCCGTGGCAGTAGAGGCAGGCCTCCTGGGTGATCTCGCGGTTTATCTCGCGGATCTTGATGTTCTCGGGGTAGTCGCGGGTGGTGAACTTCAGCGCGTGCCAGAAGCCGTTGTCGGCCTTGTTCACGTACTTGTGGATGATGTTGTCGTGCGGGGAGTGGCAGTCGTTGCACGTGGCGGCGTTCTTGTGGCTGCCCTTGAGCCAGCCGTTGTACTGCTCGTTCATCGCGTGGCACTGGTTGCAGGTGGCCGGATCGGAGCCCAGGTAGGCCCAGCCCCCGGCGTAGCCGAACGTGAAGATGGCGATGCCCAACAAGACACCGAGCAGCGCACCGGCGATCGTGATGGCGATGCCGCTGAAGCTGGTGAGGACGCCCATGATGCCCTTGCGCTGGCCGGTCACGGAGCCTCCCTTCCTGCGCGCACGACAGTCGTCTGCTGTCTGCTGCCAGCTTGTCCTCGATCGTGGAGGTTGCCCATCCGCCGGGAGGTACATTCCGGGCACAGCCACCGCCAGAGGGTGTGCCGTTCGGCCGTGCCGGCCCTCAGGCGCGGGGACGGCCCAGGCCCTGGCGGACTATGTAGGCCGCGGCCTGGATGCGGTTGTCCATCCCGAGCTTGGCCAGCGCATGGTGGACGTGGTTCTTCACCGTGCCCTGGGTGATGCAGAGCGCGGAGCCGATCTCCTTGTTGGACAACCCGTCCGCGACCAGGCGCAGCACCTCCAACTCACGCGCCGACAGGGCGTCCTCCTCGGTCGCCGGCACGGCCACCCGCCGGCCGTTCTCCCGGACGGCGGCCATGAGCCGTCCGACCAGCGCGGGGGAGAGGGGGGACTCGTCGCGGACAGCGGCCCGAACCATCGCGTAGAGCTCCTCTGGGTGCAAGTCCTTCAGCAGGTAGCCGTGCGCGCCGAGCCGGATGGCCGACAGGAGGGTCTCGTCGTCATCGAGCACGGTCAGCATGATGATGCGGGCGCCGGGCGTCACCTCGCGGAGGCGCGCCGCGGCGGCGATGCCGTCCATCACCGGCATCTCGACGTCGAGCAGGATGACGTCCGGGTCGAGGGCCTGCGCCATCTCGACGGCCTCGACCCCGTTGCCGGCCTGGCCCACCACCTGCATGTCCTCCTGCTCGTCCAGGAGCGTGGCGATCGCCCGGCGGAAGAGGGCGAGGTCGTCGGCGAGCAGTATGCGGGCCGGGCGTCCGAGGGGGAGGCTCACGCCGTCAGCTCCTCGACCCGGCTGCGGGCGGGCGCCGTCCGGGGCAGGTGGACGGTCACGCGCGTGCCCTCGCCGGGCCGGGACTCCAGGCAGAGGCGTCCGCGCACGGATTCCGTCCGCTCACGCATGGTGGTCAGGCCGAAGCCGTCACCGCCGGTGGCCCGGGCCACGTCGAAGCCCTGCCCGTCGTCGGCGATGACGAAGTCGACGGACGCGTCGTCCGCCCTGACGAGCACGCGGGCCGAACGCGCGCCCGCGTGCTAGCGGATGTTGGTGAGCGCCTCCTGGATCACGCGGATCACCTGCACCTCGGCGTTGGGGGGCAGGGCCAGCTCCCGTTCCGTGCACGCCTCCAGGGTGGTCGGAACCCCGCTGGTGCGGGAGAAGACACGGATGTAGTCCTCGAGGTGGTCGAGGAGGGAGCGGTCGGACCGCTGGGCGTCCTTCAGCCCATGGATCGCTTCCCGGACGTCGCGGTGTGCCTCGCGGCACAGGTCGGCGAGGTCTGCCACGTCCGCCCGGGTGCGCTCGTCGGCGGCGACGGATGGTCGCGCCTCCACGGCCCGGAGGCGGAGGTGGGCGACCCCCAGCACCTGGGCGAGGCTGTCGTGCAGTTCGCGGGCGATGCGGTCGCGCTCCAGCAGGGCGGCCGACAGCCGCTCGGCCTCGAGCGCCGCGTCATGGGCCCGGCCCAGGGACCTGAACATGGTCCACCCGAAGACGGCCGCGCTGAGGATCAGCACTGCGCTGAGCACCAGGTGGGCGCGTTCGCTGTCGAAACCCGCGGTGAGCGCCGGATGGAGGCACACCAGACCGGAGACGAAGAAGGGGGGCGCGGCGAGCCCGATCAGGCGCAGCCGGCCGAGGCGCGTGCCTTGCGGTGAGGCGTCGTTGACCACGGGTGTCCTCCTGTGGGTGATTCAGGACGACTTGCTCCGACATACAGTAGTAGACAATCAGTCCTCGTGGGAACGCCTGAGCGCCTTCTTCTCCGCCTGGTGCCGTTTGGCGGCCAGGCGGCGCGCCACACTGCCCCGGGTGGGGCGGGTGCGCCGGCGGGCCGGCGGTGGCGGGGCGAGGGCGTGGCGCAACGCGTCCGCCAGGCGCTCGCGCGCTGCGCGGCGGTTCAGGAACTGCGAACGCTGGTCGGCGGCGTCCACGGTGAGGGTCGTGCCGACGAGGCGTCCGGCCAGGTTGTTCAGCAGCCGGGCGCGCTGCACGTCGGTGAACGCCGTGCACGCCGCGATGTCGAGGCTCAGCTGGACGCGGGAGTCCGTGGTGTTGACCCCCTGCCCGCCGGGGCCGGACGCCCGGGCGAACCGCTCCTCCAGCTCGCCGGCCGGGATCGTCAGCCCACCCGCGACGCCCGGCCCGGGTGCGATCACCAACTCGGCCATGAACACACTCTAGGGCGGCCCGGGACGGTCCTGACAGACTGAGCCCATGGGAGCAGGACACAGCCACGGGGCGCCTCCGGACATCAGGATCTCGCGCCTCGCCCGTATCGCCAGCACGGTGTTGCTGGCCGTCGTCGCGGTCGTCACCGTCATCGGCGTCGTGGTGCTCTGGCCGGGCGAGCGCCAGGAGTTGAGCCAGCCTGCGCCCGGCGGGACGTCGTCCGTGGCTCCGATCGAGTCGGGCCGGGTGACAGGCCTCGTGGTGTGCCCCGGGGCCGAAGAGGCCTCGGAGGAGAGCGGGTCGATCCAGCACGCCTGCCAGGAGGCCACGGTCCTGCTCTCCAGCGGGCCGATGTCCGGGCAGTCGGTCGTGGTCGAGCTCATCGGCGTGTCCGCCCTGTCGGGGCTCTCGGTGGGCGACACGGTCCGGGTCTCGGACGTCGGCGGGGCGGAGGGCCGCTCCTGGGCGCTGGTCGTCATCGACCGTCTGGTGCCGCTGGCCTGGTTCACGCTGGCGTTCGTGGCGGTGGTCATCGCGGTCGCCGGCTGGAAGGGCGTGCGCGGCCTGGCCGGGCTCGTCGTGTCGGGCGCCATCTTCTTCGGGTTCATGCTGCCCGCGCTCGCCACCGGACGCCCGCCGGTCGCGGTTGCGCTCGTGGGCGGCGCGGCGATCATGTTCGCCGTCCTCTACCTCGCGCACGGCATCTCCATGCGCACGACGTCGGCGTTCGTCGGCACCTTGGTCAGCCTGCTCGCGACCGCGGGGCTCGGAGCGGTCGGCGTCTGGTCCGCCCGCCTGAGCGGCCTGTCGACCGACGAGAACATCGCGCTGGCCGGGCAGTCGGAGGGGCTGTCCTTCACCGCCCTGCTGACCTGCTCGCTGGTGATCGCCGGCCTCGGCGTCCTGAACGACACCACGATCACCCAGTCGTCCGCGGTCTGGGAACTGCGCGCCGCGGGACCCAACCTCAGCCGTTGGGAGCTGTTCGCCTCCGGCATGCGCATCGGACGCGACCACATCGCCTCCACGATCTACACGATCGTGTTCGCCTATGCCGGCGCCGCCCTGTCGACGCTCGTGCTGCTGGCCATGTTCCGCCAGCCACTCGGCCTGTTGCTGTCCACCGAGCCGTTCGCCGAGGAGATCGTGCGCACCCTCGGCAGCGGCATCGGCCTCGTGCTGAGCGTGCCCCTGACGACCGCGGTCGCCGCGCTGACCGTGGCGGGCGCGTCCGTGTCCCAGCGCGACCCGGACCACGACCACGTCCAGGAGCACAGGCACGACCAAGCGCCCGAGCACCGCCCGCGCCGCGCGATGCCGTGAGCGTCCTCGCCACCCTCAGCCCGGCAGGTCACCCGGCCGTGACGTCGGGCTCGGCGGGCTCGGTGCGCTCGTCGAGTTCGATCCACTCCGAATCGCAGCCGGGGCAGCGGTAGACGGGGGCACCCTCGACGCGTCGGTCGGTCGTCAGGGTGCCGCAGGCGTCCTCGCAGGGATGCGTGACGAGGTAGCGGGCGCGTGGTGCCATGGCGTCCATCTTGGAGGATCCCCACAAATTTCCAAGGCTGTGGTTGGTCGCGCCGCGGTTGAATTGTGCAACTTCCCTGACAACCCGCCCCGCCGGTTCGCACCCGTCCCGAACTGGTGGGAGATTCGGAGCATCCCCCGACCGGGGAGCGTTCGTCGTGCCAGAGGAGATCCCGTGTTCAAGCGCATCGCCATCGTCAACCGGGGAGAGGCCGCCATGCGGCTGATCCACGCGGTCCGCGAGATGAACGCGGAGCGGCGGTCGGCCGAGCCGATCACGACGATCGCGCTGTACACCGACGGCGAACGCTCGGCGATGTTCGCCCGCGAGGCTGACGAGGCTTACCCGCTGGGGGCGGCGTCCGAGCGCCCGTACCTCAATCACGACCTGCTCGCGCAGGTGCTCACGGACGCCCGCGCGGACGCCGTGTGGGTCGGCTGGGGCTTCGTCGCCGAGGACGCCTCCTTCGCCGACCGGATGGACGAGCTCGGCATCACCTTCATCGGCCCGAGCGGCGACGCCATGCGCAGGCTCGGCGACAAGATCGGCTCGAAGCTGCTCGCCGAGGAGGCGGGCGTCCCGGTCGCCCCGTGGTCGGGCGGCGGCGTGGACACCCTGGACGACGCGTTGGCCGCGGCCCAGCGCATCGGCTACCCCCTGATGCTCAAGGCGACCGCCGGCGGCGGCGGCCGGGGCATCCGCATGGTCGAGTCGGACGAGGACCTGCGCGACGCCTTCCAGCGCACCTCCGACGAGGCCCTCCGCGCCTTCGGCTCCGGCGTGCTGTTCCTGGAGAAGCTCGTCACCGGCGCCCGCCACGTGGAGGTGCAGCTCATCTCCGACGGCGAGACGGCCTGGGCCCTCGGCGTCCGCGACTGCACGGTGCAGCGCCGCAACCAGAAGATCATCGAGGAGTCGCGCTCGCCCCTGCTCACGCCCGGCCAGGTCGCCACGGTCGCCCGCAGCGCCGAGCGGCTCGCCCGCATGGTCGGCTATCGCGGCGCCGCCACGGTCGAGTTCCTCTACCAGCCGCAGCGGCACGAGTTCGCCTTCCTCGAGGTGAACACGCGCCTGCAGGTCGAGCACCCGATCACCGAGGTCGCCACCGGCTTCGACCTGGTCAAGGCCCAGATCCGCATCGCGACCGGCGAGAAGTTGCCCTCCGTGCGGCCCACCGAGGAGGGCCACGCGATCGAGGCACGCCTCAACGCCGAGGATCCGGACCGCGACTTCGCCCCCGCCCCCGGCCGCATCACCCGCCTCGACCTGCCGGCCGGCCCCGGCATCCGCGTCGACACCGGGTTCTCCGAGGGCGACACGATCCCGGCCGACTTCGACTCGATGGTGGCCAAGATCATCGCCCACGGACGCCGCCGCTCCGTCGCGCTCGCCCGCCTGCGGCGCGCGCTGGCCGACACCACCGTCGTCATCGAGGGCGGCGCCACGAACAAGAGCTTCATCCTGGAGCTGCTGGAGCAGACCGAGGTCATCGGCCCGGACGCCGGCGAGGAGCAGGACCTCTGGTCACCCGAGCCCGAGGCGCACGGCCACGCCGACCCCGCCACCACCGGATGGGCCGACACGGGTTGGATCGACCGCACCCGCGCCGAGGGAGGCCTCGTGGCGGACGCCCACGCCGGGGTCGCGCTCGTCGCCGCCGCCATCGAGGCCTACGAGGAGACCACCCGGATCGAGACCGAGCGCCTCCTGGAGACGTCCCGCGGCGGACGCCCGCAGACCCAGCACGCCTCCGGCGTCACGGTCGACCTCAAGCTGCGCGGCGTCGTGCACACCGTCACCGCCTACGCCACCGCACCCCACCGCTACCGCGTGGTCGTCGGCGGCCAGTCGTGCGAGGCCGAGATCCACCGGCTGGACGACGTCCACGCCCGCCTCGTCGTCAACGGCGTCCGTCACCGGATGGTGACCGCCACCCACGGCCCGGTGCACCTCGTCGAGGTCAACGACGTCATGCACCGCATCAGCCGCGACGAGGGCGGCGTGCTCCGCTCGCCGGCGCCCGCGCTGGTCGTGGCCACGCCGGTCGCCGTGGGCGACGAGGTCGAGGCCGGTGCGCCGGTCGTCGTCCTGGAGTCCATGAAGATGGAGACCGTGATCGGCGCCCCGTTCGCGGCGCGGGTCAAGGAGTTGCACGTCATGACCGGCTCGCAGGTCGAGTCGATGGCTCCGCTGGTCCGCCTCGAGGCCATCGGCGACGGCGACGAGGACGCCTCTGCCGAGCCCGCGGCGTCCGTCGACCTGCCGCCGCGCCCCGGCAACGGCGACCCGGCGGCCCGCGCCGCCCGCCTGCGCGCCGACCTGTCGGCCACCCTGATGGGCTACGACGTCGACCCGGGCGCCCAGACGCTCAAGCAGTACCTCGCCGCCCGCGACGAGGTGCTGGCCGAGGGCGGCGACGTCCTCACGGGCGAGATCGAGCTGATCGCGCTGTTCGCCGACCTCGCCCAGCTGAGCCGCAACCGGCCCAACGGCGAGCAGCAGAACACCGAACTGCGTGTGCACTCCGACCGCGAGCACCTGCACCGTTACCTGACCACGCTGGACGCCGAGCGCGCCGGCCTGCCGCAGACCTTCGTGGAGCGCCTGGGCAAGGCGCTCGGCCACTACGGCGTCGAGTCCCTCGACCGGACGCCGGAGCTCGCCGACGGCGTCTTCCGCATCTTCCTCGCCCAGAAGCGGGTCGCGCAGGACGTGCCCATCGTCTTGGGCATCCTCGACCGCTGGATCAACGAGCCCGCCCCCGACGCCGAGCGAGCCGCGCCCGCCCGCGCCCACCTGGAGCGCCTGGTTCGCGCCACCCAGCTGCGCTTCCCGGCCATCGGCGACATGGCCCGTTCGGTGCGTTTCCGCTGGTTCGACCAGCCATTGGTGGACGCCGAGCGCGCCTCGGTGCTGTCCGGTGTGGCCGCCGAGGTCGAAGCGCTGGCGTCCGACCCACGCCCGGCCGACTATGACGAGCGCATCGAGCGGCTGGCCGCCATCCCGGAGTGGACGGTCAACAACCTGGCCCGCCGTCTGGGCCAGGGCGTGCACGAGCACGAGCCGATGCTCGAGGTGCTGCTGCGCAAGTACTACGGGGACTACCACCTCGACGGCGTCCAGCGCTTCGCGGTGGAGGGGCGCGCGGTGGTCACGGCCGACTACCGGCTGGAGTCGCGCCCGACCCGCTTCGTCGCGACGATCGGCACCGCCGACGAGATGGCCCCCGATGGGCCGCTGGCCCGCGTGGTCGCCGGCGAACTCGGGCGTCGGCGTCCGGGCGACGACGCGGTGGTCGAGCTGTACGTCCTGTTCGGTGAGCGCCCCGACCCCGAGCAGCTCGGCGACTTGCTCTCGGCGTGGAGCTGGGACGACGGCGTCCGCCGGGTCGCGGTGGGCGTGTGCGGCGCCGACGGCGAGGTCGAGTACCACAGCTACCGGTTCGCCGGCGACGTCCTGCTGGAGGACGAGCGCATCCGCGGCCTGCACCCGATGGCCGGCCGCCAGCTCGACCTGTGGCGCCTGCGCGCGTTCCACGTGACGCGCATCCCCGCCCCCGAGGACGTGCTGCTGTTCGAGTGCGTCGCGCGCACCAACCCCGGCGACAAGCGACTCGTGGCGATGGCGCAGGTGCGCCAGCTCGCCGCGGTCCGGGACGCCGAGGGTCGCCTGCTGGGCCTGCCGCACGCCGAGCGCGCCGTCGAGAACTGCCTGGAGGCGATCCGCCGCACCCGCGCCGCGCGCGGCTCGGCCGGCTCCAAGCTCGACCTCAACCACGTGTGGGTGCACGTCTGGCCGGAGATCGACCTCGACATCGCCGACATCACTGCGCTGCGTCACAAAATCACCCCGTTGTCGGACGGCGCTGGCATCGAGGAGGTGCTGTGCCAGGGCCGGTTCGTCCGCGAGGGGCAGGGCACCGTGCCGGTCGCGATCCGGTTCCACGCCGCGCCGGGCGCTGGCGTGCTGGCCTCGGTCACCGAGCCGCCCACCGAGGCGCTGCAGCCGTTGGACGACTACGCCTCCAAGGTCCTGCGCGCCCGCCGTCGCGGGCTCGTCTACCCGTACGAGCTGTCGGCCGCGCTGGCCGGGCGGGGCGGCACGCTGGTCGAACTCGACCTCGATGAGTCGGGCGCGCTGGTGGAGGTGGCCCGCGAGCCCGGGCGGAACTCCGCCGGCATCATCGTGGCCCGCGTGACCACCCCCACCGACCTGCACCCCGAGGGCGTGACCCGCATCGTGCTCTCCGGCGACCCGACCAAGGGCCTGGGCGCGGTGGCCGAGCCCGAGTGCGCGCGCATCATCGCGGCCATCGACCTGGCCGACGAGATGGGCGTCCCGCTGGAGTGGTTCGCCCTGTCGTCCGGCGCGCGGATCTCGATGGAGTCCGGCACCGAGAACATGGACTGGGTCGGCGCCGCGCTGCGCCGCATCGTCGAATTCACGCAGGCCGGCGGCGAGATCAACATCGTGGTGGCCGGCATCAACGTGGGCGCCCAGCCGTACTGGAACGCCGAGGCGACGATGCTGATGCACACCAAGGGCATCCTCATCATGACGCCGGACTCGGCGATGGTGCTCACCGGCAAGCAATCGCTCGACTTCTCCGGCGGCGTCTCGGCCGAGGACAACTTCGGCATCGGCGGCTACGACCGCGTCATGGGCCCCAACGGCCAGGCGCAGTACTGGGCGCCGAACCTTGGTGCGGCCATGAAGCTGCTGCTGCAGCACTACGACGCGACCTTCGTCGCCGACGGCGAAGCCGGCCCGCGTCGGGTCTCCACGGCCGACCCGGTCGACCGCGACGTGTCGAGCTACCCGCACGCCGGCGACGGGTTCGCCACGGTGGGGGAGATCTTCTCCGCCACCCACAACCCGGACCGGAAGAAGCCGTTCGACATCCGCAGCGTCATCGCCGCGGTGTGCGACCAGGACGCCGAGCGGATCGAGCGCTGGGCGGGCATGGCGGACGCCGAGACCGCCGTCGTGATGGACGCCCGGGTCGGCGGGCACTCGGTCTGCGTGGTCGGCATCGAATCCAAGGCCATCGCGCGGGCGGGCTTCCCGCCCACCGACGGCCCGGACACGTTCACCTCCGGCACCCTCTTCCCGCGCTCGAGCAAGAAGGTGGCGCGCGCCATCAACGCGGCGTCCGGCAACCGGCCGCTGGTCGTGCTGGCGAACCTGTCGGGCTTCGACGGCTCACCGGAGTCGATGCGCAACCTCCAGCTGGAGTACGGCGCCGAGATCGGTCGGGCCATCGTGAACTTCGACGGCCCCATCGTGTTCGTCGTCATCTCCCGCTACCACGGCGGCGCGTTCGTGGTGTTCTCCAAGCAGCTCAACGAGAACCTGACGGTGCTCGCGCTGGAGGGCTCCTACGCGTCGGTGCTGGGCGGCGCGCCCGCCGCAGCGGTCGTGTTCGCCGGTGACGTCGACAAGCGCACCGCGTCGGACGCCCGCGTGGCCGACCTCGAGGCGCAGGTGCGCGACGCAGCCCCGGAGGAGAAGGCGGCCCTGCAGCTCGCCCTGGCCGACGTGAAGGCGGCCGTGCGCGCGGAGAAGATCTCCGAGGTCGCGGCCGAGTTCGACGGCGTGCACAGCATCCACCGGGCGGTCGAGGTCGGGTCGGTCGACCGGGTGATCACCACGGCGCAGCTGCGCCCGGCGATCATCGAGACGATCGAGGCACACAAGGCTCGGTAGGGCGCCCCGAACACCAGCAGGGGGATGTGGCCCATCGCCCAGTCCCCGGCGTCCGGGTTGCGTTCGCGCCAGACGCTCCACGCGCGAGGGGCTCCGCCCCCGGTCGGAGGTGGAGCCCCTCGGTGGTCTCGATCAGGCGACCTGCAGCGTGGTCAGGCAGGTGGCGTCCTCGGGACCGGTTGCGAACGGCACCGTGCCGGTCTTGCCGTCGGCGGTCACGGTCACCTCCCCGGTGATGTCCTTGGGCAGCCAGAAGCCGACGAAGCCGTTGGCGTAGGTGGTGGCGTCCTCGTCGACCAGCACGGTGCCGGCGGAGTCGACGATTGTCACGTGCACGTCGGCCGACTGCATCTCGCCCAGGCACGTCGCGAGGGAGTGGTAGAAGCACTGGTGCGTCTGCGAGGCGTACGGGGCGATCGACAGGTAGAACCGGTCGCCCTCGATCGGCACCTTGGTCTCGTTCGTGCCGTCGCCGACCAGCACGTGGTCGTAGCGCACCGACGCGCGCAGCGGCAGCGGGCGGGCGTCGGGGGCCTGATCGAGCTCGTCGACGATCTGCTTGCCGGTCTTGCCGGCCAGACCGACGGCGACCAGCACGTCACCCGTCTGCCCCACAGCGGGGCCGGACGCCGCGGGTGCGGGCGGGTTGCCTGCCGGAGCAGGGGTTGGGGCCGAGCAGCCGGACAGGGCTACCAGCACGGCGAACGACAAGGCGACAAGGGACTTCTTCACGGGTGCTCCTCGGGGATGCGGCTACGACACTTTGTAGTGTACATACGGGTGGGGGGTATCAGAAAAGGCGACAGGAGATCAACAAGGCATACTGTCGTCCCGCGGGGCGCTGGGCTCCACGGAGGTCGCCATGGAACTACTCGTCAGCTCGCCGCTGCTGGCCATCATGCTCGTGGTCGCGGTCGGTGCCGCGGTCGGAATGATCCCGTTCGGACCGATCCGCTTCGGTGCTGCGGGCGCACTGTTCGTCGGCCTCGCCATCGGCGCGCTGGTCCCCGAGGCGGGCGTGGGGCTCGGGCTCGTGCAGCAACTCGGCCTCGGGCTGTTCGTCTACATGGTCGGACTCGCAGCGGGTGAAACCTTTTTCGCCGACCTCCGCCGCCAGTTGCCCCTGATGATGCTCGGGCTCGGCACGGCCGCGCTTGCCTTCGTGGTCGCGGTTCTGGTCGGGCTCGGTCTCGGACTCGACGCCGGCTTCATCACCGGCACCTTCGCCGGCGCACTCACGTCCACGCCCGCCCTGGCGGCGGCCACCGCGGCCACCGGCTCGCCGAACGCTGCGGTGGGCTACTCGATCGGCTACCCGCTGGGCGTCGTCCTGGCGATCGTGGCGGTCGGTCTCGTCGTCGGACGCCGCTGGCCCGACGCCCGTGACCCCCGCAGCGCTGCCGCCGAGGGGCTCGTCGCCACCAGCACCTACGTCGAACGGGACGCCGCCCTGCGCGAGGTGCCCGGCTGGGCCGACGAGACCATCAAGATGAGCTACCTGGTTCGCGACGGTCGCACCCGCGTCCTCGCGCCCGGCGAGCACCTGCAGCCCGACGACCGCGTGCTCGTCGTCGGTGCGCCGGCCGCGGTCGAGGCGGCGGTCGCCTTCCTCGGGCACGCGTCCAAGGGCGAGCTCACCGACGACCGCCAGGCCGTGGACTTCCGCCGCTTCGTCGTCTCCAACCCCTCCGTCGCCGGCCGTTCCGTCGCCCAGCTGAACCTGCCCGGCCGTTTCGGCGGCGTCATCACCCGCGTCCTGCGCGGGGACGCCGACCTCCTCGCCCGCGACGACCTCGTCCTCCAGCCCGGCGACCGCGTGCTCGCGGTCGTCCCACGCTCCGAGATGGACGCGGTCGCCCGCCACCTGGGCGACTCCGAACGCAAGGTCTCCGAAGTGGACGCGCTGGCGCTCGGGCTCGGACTGTCGCTCGGCTTGCTGGTCGGTGCGATCACGGTGCCCCTGGGTGGGGGAGCCACATTCTCGTTGGGTGCTGCGGCCGGACCGCTGGTCGTGGGCATGGTGCTCGGGGCGCTGCACCGAACCGGGCCCCTCACCTGGGACGTGCCGCTGCCCGCGAACCTGACCATCCGCCAGCTGGGCCTGCTGCTGTTCCTCGCTGCGGTCGGGCTGGCGTCCGGGCCCGCCTTCGCGTCGTCGGCGTTGACGGCGACCGGCCTCCGCGCCGGTGCCCTCGGCGTGGCCGTCGTCGCGGTCAGCGCCCTGGCGTTCGCGGTCGGCGGACGCCTGCTGGGGCTCTCGGCGCCGCGCACGGCCGGCGGCCTCGTCGGGTTCGTCGGCCAGCCCGCGGTGCTGAGCTTCGCCACCGCGCGCGTCGACGACGACCGGATCGAGTCCGGCTACGCCGCGCTGTTCGCGGTGGGCATCATCGCGAAGATCCTGCTCGTGCAGGTCTTCGGGGGCCTGCTGTAAGGTCGAAGCCCACCCGTGCTTCACTGGTGATGCGGGCCTCATGAACGTTCCTCGGCTTGCTCACCCCGGAGTCCTAATGTGGACACCATGGAACGCACCCGCATCACCGTCGTCGGGCTCGGCTACGTCGGCATGGCCTCGGCCGTGCTGCTCGCCCAGCGCCACGACGTCGTCGCCCTCGAGATCGACCCCGAACGCGCCGCGCTGGTCAACGCCGGCCGCTCCCCGATCGAGGACGCCGACATCAGCGCCTTCCTGGAGCGCGGCGGGCTGTCGCTGCGCGCCACCACGGACCCGGCCGAGGCCTTCGAGGGCGCCGAGTTCATCATCATCGCAACGCCCACCAACTACGACACCGAGCTCGACTCCTTCGACACGACCTCGGTCGAGTCGGTCGTCGAGGCGTCCGCCGTCAACCCCGACGCCGTGGTGGTCATCAAGTCGACGGTCCCGGTGGGCTACACCATCGGGCTGCGCCAACAGCACTCGGGCCGCCGCATCCTGTTCTCCCCGGAGTTCCTCCGTGAGGGCAGCGCCCTGCACGACAACCTCCACCCGAGCCGCATCATCGTGGCCGACCCGGGGCCGGACGCCGAGCGCTTCGCGTCCCTGCTCGTCGAGGGGTCCCTCGACCCCGACGTGCCCGTGCTGTTCACCGGGGCGTCCGAGGCCGAGGCCATCAAGCTGTTCAGCAACACCTACCTCGCGCTGCGCGTCGCCTACTTCAACGAGCTCGACACCTACGCGCTGCAGCACGGGCTCGACACCCGCCAGATCGTCGAGGGCGTCGGCCACGACCCCCGCATCGGCACCCACTACAACAATCCGTCGTTCGGCTACGGCGGCTACTGCCTGCCCAAGGACACCCAGCAACTGCTGGCCAACTACCGCTTCGTGCCGCAGAACCTGATCCGAGCGGTGGTCGACTCGAACTCGACCCGCAAGGACTTCATCGCCTTCGACATCATCAAGCGCCAGCCGAAGGTCGTCGGCATCCACCGCCTGGCAATGAAGGCCGGCTCGGACAACTTCCGCGAGTCCTCCATCCAGGGGATCATGAAGCGGATCAAGGCCAAGGGCATCACCGTCGTGCTCTACGAGCCGCTGCTGGAGGAGGACGAGTTCTTCCGCTCCGAGGTGGTCAAGGACCTCGAGGAGTTCAAGTCCCGCTGCGACCTGATCGTCGCCAACCGCATGCACCCCGAGCTCGCCGACGTCGTCGACAAGGTCTACACCCGCGACCTCTACGGCAACGACTGACCGCTCCGTCGCGGCGGGGCGGGTTCAACGCTGGTAGTGGCTCCGCCAGCGCGCGGGCGCGTAGGGCGCATCCTCGGGCCGGACGCCGAGGGCGTGTGCCGCGCGCAAGGGCCAGTTGGGCTCCCGCATCGCCGCCCGGCCGAGCAGGACGGCGTCCGCGCGCCCGTTCGCCACGATCGCCTCGGCGTGGGTCGGGTCGGTGATGAGGCCCACCGCCGCCGTCGGCATTCCTGTCTCGTGCCGGATGCGCTGCGCGAAGTCGACCTGGTAACCGGGGCCGGCCGCGATGGGCGCCGGGGCGACACCCCCCGAGGACACGTCGACCAGGTCAACGCCCAGCTCGCGCAGCTCGGCGCCCAGCCGCACGGAGTCCTCGATCGACCAGCCGCCGTCCACCCAGTCGGTGGCCGACAGCCGCACGAGCACGGGCTTGCCCTGCGGGAACGCGGCGCGCACTTCCTCCGCCACGGTGCGGACGAGCCGGGTGCGGCCGGCGTGGTCGCCACCCCAGGCGTCCGAGCGGGTGTTCGACAGGGGCGAGTAGAACTGGTGCAGCAGGTAGCCGTGCGCGGCGTGCACCTCGACGGCATCGAAGCCCGCGGCGTCCGCTCGTCGGGCCGCCTGCACGAACGCGTCGACAACCATCTCGATCCCCGCCTCGGTGAGGCCGTCGGCGGCGTCCTCGTCGACCACGCCCACCGGACGCCACCCGCCCTCCTCGGGCGGCAGGACGCGGTCGGGGTACCCCGGCCACCAGCGGTTCGTGCTGGCCTTGCGCCCGGCGTGGCCGAGCTGGACAGCCATCGCCGCGCCCTGGGAGTGGGCGAAGTCCACGATCGACGACCACGCGGCCGCCTGCTCGTCGTTCCACAGGCCGGTGTCGAACGGGGTGATGCGGCCCTCCGGGGTGACCCCGGTCGCCTCCGCGATGACGAGCCCGAAGCCGCCGATGGCGAAGCTGCCATAGTGCACCGTGTGCCACGCGCCCGGGACGCCGTCCTGGGCGTCCACCGCGTACTGGCACATGGGCGGCACCCAGGCGCGGTTGCGCACGGTCAGGTCGCGCAGGGTGAGGGCCTGGAAGAGGGCTGGCGGGGTCACCGGCCCAGTCTAGGTGCCGCCCTCTTGCGTCGAGAGATTGTATTGCTACAATCTGGACGAAGTGTGACACAGGAGGCGGCATGGACATCCTGGCCCTCGTCTTCACCCTGGCCATGGGCGTGATCGCGGTCGCGGTCATCAACTCCCCTGCGCTCGCCAGCGCCGACCTGCGCCGCGAGCGGTACGCCCGGCACGGCATCCTGCGCCCCGGCCACGCCCCGGACGCCGACGCCCCACAGGGCTTCGTCCAGCGCGAGACCCGGGCCGAGCGCCTCGCCCTGAGCGGCAGCGCGGTGCTCGTGGCCGCGGCCGCGGCGGCCCTCGTCGTGGTCGGCCTGCCGGACTTCCAGGCCCTGCCCTTCCTGCTGCTCTGCGCCGCGCTGGTCGGGCGCTCGGTCGTGCTTGCGTTCCTGGCCGCCCGCGAGGCCGCGACCCAAGGGACGCCGGGACCACGCGTCTCCCACGGGCGGATCCGCGGGGTCGCCTCGCGCGTCCCCGCGCGGGCGTGGGCGCTGGTGACGGTCGCCCAGGTCGCCTTCCTCGCCCTCTACGTGCCGCAGTCGGGCGCACTGCGCCCTGAGCTCCAGGGCTGGGTGGTGGGCGTGGCCGTCCTCAGCCTACTGGTGACCGCCGGCGGCTGGGCGGGTGCCTGGTGGCTGGCCCGGAGCCCGCAGCTCGCCTCCGACGCGAACGAGCTGGCGTGGTCCGACGCCGCCCGCGCGGCCCAGCTCACCTCGTTGCTGGGCGCCGGCCCCCAGCTGGCGCTCGGCGTCATGGTCAGCGCCTTCGTTCCCGGGGACGGGCCGGCCCGCGACTCGGTCGGCTCGCTCCCGCTGCTGGCGTGGGCCTACCTCGGCCTCACGATCCTCGTCGCGGTGCTGACCGCCGCGCGCCGTGGACGCAACAGGGCGAAGGCCGAGCATGCTCGTCGTTGACCCGTCGCTCCCGACGCCGCCGTATGAACAGATCAAGAACCAGATCGTCGACCAGCGCGCCTCGGGCGAGCTGGCCGCGAACCACCGCCTCCCGCCCGTGCGGCACCTCGCTGTGGAGCTGGGGGTGGCGCCGAACACGGTGGCCCGCGCATACCGCGACCTCGAGGCGTCCGGCATCATCGAGACCCGCGGACGCCTCGGCTCCTTCGTCGTCGGTACCGACGCGTCCGCCCGGGCGGAGGCCGCCGTGGCGGCGCGTGACTACCTGGGCCGCATCCGCGCGCTCGGCCTGACCGAGGCCGACGCCCTGCTCGTGCTGCGCGAGGCCCTCGGCCCGACGCCGTCCTAAGGTGGGCGCGTGATGGCTGATCCGCTCCTCGACCTGCGCACCGTGCTGTTCGTGCACGCCCACCCCGATGACGAAACGCTCGCCACGGGCGGGCTGATCGCCGAACTCGCGGCCCGGGGCGTCCGCGTCGCGGTCCTGACCGCCACGCGCGGCGAGCAGGGCGAGGTGGTCGAGGGGCCGCTGTCCGCGCTGGCCGGGACGCCCGAGCTCACCGCCCACCGCGAGGACGAGGTGGCCGCCGCGTGCGCCGTGCTCGGGGTGCGCGAGCACGCGTTCCTGGGTGAGCCGCCCGCCCGCGCCGGGGCCGAACCGCGGCGCTACACCGACTCGGGTATGCGGTGGCTCGACGAGACCGAGACGGTCGCCGGTCCGGGCGACCAGGCCGGGCCGGACTCGCTGACGAGCGCGTCGCCGGACGAGGTCGCGGCCGACATCGCCGCGTACGCCCGCGCGATCGCGGCCGAGGGGATCGTCAGCTACGACGCGCACGGCGGCTACGGGCACCCGGACCACGTGGCCCTCCACGCGCCGAGCCGGGCGGCGGCGTCCCTGCTGGAACTGCCGTTCTGGGAGGTGGCCTCCGAGGTCGACCCCGCCGATGCTCTCGACACCCCGCAGCACCTCGCGCTGCTGCAGGAGGCGCTCGGACACTACGCCAGCCAGCTCACCGTCGACGGCTCCGACGTCGTCCACGTGGGTGGACAGCGCCAGCCGATCCAGACCCGCTTCACCGTCCGGAGGCCGTGACGCTCGCTCTGTCGGCCGAGGCGGTCCTGCTCCTCGGCTGATCAGCCGACCAGCGCACCCCGCAGCACGTCAAGGGGCAGCGAACCGAGGTTGAGGGCCTTGGAGTGGAAGTCCTTGAGGGAGAACTCCTCGCCCCGCGCCTGGGCCGCGGCCGCGGCGTCCGCCCGGATCTGCTCCCAGATGCGCTGGCCCACCTTGTAGCTGGGCGCCTGGCCGGGCCAGCCCATGTACCGGTTGAGCTCGAAGCGCAGGGAGCCCTCCTCCATGTTCACGTTGTCGACGAGCAGTTTCCAGGCCTTGTCGTAGTCCCAGGTGCCGCCGCCGTAGCGGTCGAAGGCGGGCTTGCCGAGGTGGACGCCGAGGTCGAGCACGACGCGGGTGGCGCGCAGGCGCTGCGCGTCGAGCATGCCGAACCGGTCACCGGCGTCGTCGAGGAAGCCGAACTCCTCCATGAGGCGCTCGGAGTACAGCGCCCAGCCCTCACCGTGGCTCGACAGCCAGCAGATCTGGCGGCGCCACCAGTTCAGCTCGGCGGCGTTGTACACCGCCTGGCCGATCTGCAGGTGATGGCCGGGGACACCCTCGTGGTAGACCGTGGTCTTCTCGCGCCAGGTGTTGAACGATGTCACGCCCGGCGGGACGCTCCACCACATGCGGCCGGGCCGGCTGAAGTCGTCGGTGGGGCCGGTGTAGTAGATGCCGCCGGACTGCGTCGGGGCGATCATCGCTTCGACGGCGCGCAGCGGCTCGGGGATGTCGAAGTGCACCCCGTTCAGGGCTGCGACGGCCTCGTCGGCGGTGGCCTGCATCCAGGCCTTGAGTGCGTCTGTGCCGTGGAGGGTGCGGGCCGGGTCCTCGTCGAGGGCGCGCACGGCGGCGGCGACGGTCGCGCCCGGGCCGGCGATCTCCCGGGCGAGGGACTCCTGCTCGGCGGTGATCCGGGCGAGTTCCTCGACCCCCCACTCGTAGGTCTCGTCGAGGTCGATGGTGGCGCCGACGAACAGGCGGGACATGCGCTGGTACAGGTCGCGCCCGGCGGCGTCGTCGGGACGCGCGGCCGGCGCGAGCTCGTCGCGCAGGAAGGCGGCGAGGCGCCCGTAGCCCTCGCGCGCGCTGGCAGCGCCGCGGCTGAGTTCGCCGGCGAGCGCCTCGCTCGGGGCCGCGCCGTCGGGCTGGGCGCCGTCGGCGAGGGAGGTGAAGAAGGAGCGCTCGGCGTCGGCGAGAGCCGTGGTCTCGGCGATGGCGAGCTCCACCTGGCGGATCGCGGGGGTGTTGCCCGCGGCGATACCGGCGCGCAGGGTCTCGATGTAGCCGTCGATCGAGCCCTGGAGGGCGCCCATGCGGCCGGCGATGTTCGCCCAGTGCTCGGCGGTGGCCGACGGCATCAGGTCGAAGATGTCGCGCAGGGTCTGCACCGGGGAGGCCAGGTTGTTCAGGTCCCGGAGGTGGTCGCCCGCCTCGTAGGACTCCAGCTCCAGGCCGAGGCGGTCGCGCATGGCGGCCGCGGTCACCTCGTCGGTGGCGTCCAACGGGGTGGCGGCGTCGAGCTTGGCCAGGGTGGCGCGGTTGAGCTCGGCCGACGCGGCGTGGCCCGCGAGGGAGAGGTCGGCGGACAGGTGGTCGCGTCCGGGCACGCCGAGGCTGGTGGCGAGCAGGGGGTTCTGGTCCACCAGGGCGCGGGTGTGGTCCTCCGCGATGGCGTCGATGGGGGTCGCTTCTCTCACGGGGCGAAACTACCGTCCCACTGGGTCGAGGGCATCGCGGTCCGCGGCGTTCAGTGTTCAGAGTGCCTCACGCGGCGACGCCGAGCAGCCCCGCCCGCTGTGCGGCCAGCTCGGCCACCAGGGCGGCGAACCGGCCGGGATCCTCCAGCACCCAGTCGGCCGGAACGCGCACCACCTCCCACCCCAGGCGACGCAGGTCGAGGTCGCGCAGGCGGTCAGAGCGGAAGGCCGCACGCGCGCCGTGGTGCTCGTAGCCGTCGATCTCGATGCCCAACCACAGGTGCGGCAGGGCGACGTCGAGGAAGACTGTGCGGCCGGGGGCGCGCTCCACCGCCCAGTTCGCGACCCAGCCGGTCACGGCCACCGCGCGGAGCGAGCGGTGCCCGGCCCGCTCGGCCGCCGACCACGGCTCGTCGCGTGAGTCGGCCAGGTAGGTGCGCAGCCGTCGATTGCCCGCCCGCCCCTTCTGCTGGGCGAGCGTCGCGTGCAGGGCGGCCAGCGGCTGGCCGTCGCGCAGCGCTTCGTCGATGCTGTCGGCGCCGTCGCGGCGCGCGAGGTCGAGCGTGGTCACCGCCTCATTCGTGCACTGGACTCCGACCGTGCCCGCCCCGGAGAGGGAGTCGAGCGCCTCGCCGCGCTCCACCACGAGGTCGGGGTCGATGCTGCGTCGGGTCAGCAGGAAGCCGGGCCGCGAGCCCTGGACTCGGCGGCTGGCTGCCTCCACCGCCTCGCCGGGTGCCGGCTCGCGCCACCCGAGTGCGACCGCTGCGCTGGCGCCGATCAGGACCGCGTCGGGGTCGAGGGAGAGCAGCGCCAGCACGCGCACCGCGAACGATGCGGCCGCAGCGGGGGTGGCGTAGCGGCCCCGCAGCACCGCCACCAACTCGCCGCGCTCCCTCGCGCGCCGCACACGCCAGGCCAACGCGGGGTGCTGCCCGATGGCAAGCACGCCACGGCCGGCGCGCAGGGCCTCCTCGATCGCCTCGTCCATGCCCGGACCATGGGCGGTGCGGGCCCGTGGCTGTCACCCGGTCGGGATTGTCCACAGGAGGCCAGCACGGGTTGCTCCGCCGTCCACAGGGGCACGCTCACGGCCGCTCGTGCAGACCAACGCGTGCTGGCTTCCGGTGGATCGTTCACCTGTTCGTCGATCGGCGCTGCCACGATGGGGCCATGACCGAGGTCTGGGCCCACCGGGGCGCGAGTGGACACGCGCCAGAGAACACCCTTCCCGCCTTCGAGCTCGCCCTGGAACAGGGCGCCGACGGGTTCGAGCTCGACGTGCAGCTCACGCGCGACGACGAGGTCGTGGTGATCCACGACGAGACGCTCGAGCGGACGACCGACGGCAACGGGTGGGTTGCCGACCACAGCCTGGAGGACCTCAAGAGGCTCGACGCGAGCTCCGGCCACGAGCAGTACGCGGGCACCCGCATCCCCACGCTCTCGGAGGTCTTCGAGCTGGTGCGCGACACCGGCACGGTCGTGAACATCGAGCTGAAGAACTCGCGGATGGCCTACAAGGGGCTGGAGGAGCGCGTACTCGCGCTCGTCGCCGAGCACGACATGGCGCACCGCGTCGTGCTGTCGTCGTTCAACCACTACTCACTGCGTCACCTGGTCGGGCTGGGCACCGAGCTCGCTCTGGGGGCCCTCTATTCCGAGCCGCTGTGGAAGCCGTGGCAGTACGCCGGCAAGCTCGGCGCCACCGCCCTGCACCCACCGCTCGCCGCGACCCGCCGCAAGATCGTGGAGAAGAGCCGCGAGCACGGGTTGGCCGTCCACGTCTGGACCGTCAACGAGCCTGAAGACATCGAGCGGATGCTGGCCCTCGACGTGGACGCGCTCATCACCAACTACCCGGACGTGGCGCGCTCGCTCGTCGGCTGACCGGTCAGTCGGCGGCCTGCTCCAGGCCGATGAATCGCCGCAGCGGCTCGGCGCCCTCCACGGTGATGGGCTCGCCCCGGACGAAGTCCTCGGGGAGCAGCAGCAGGCGACGGCTGGTGGCCCGCGTGCCGCGTGGGCTGCTCCAGGCGATGCCGTTGTCGCGGTAGCCGAGCTTCTCGCTCACCCGCAACGAGCCCGGGTTGTCCTCGAAGGACACCGAGGTGATGAACTCGAAGTCCAGGTGGTCGAACAGGAATGCGCACAGCGCCTGGCGCATCGCCGTGCCGATGCCCCGCCCCTGGAAACCGGAGCCCAGCCACGAGCCGGTCTCCCCGTACCGGAAGGTCAGGAAGTCGCTGGTGGCCACGCCCTGCACGCCGACGACCTCGCCCTCCCAGAGGGCGCACAGGTCGAGGGCCCAGGCCTCGCGACTCCACGTGGCCATGCCGCGGGCCCACCACTGCAGGTATTTGAAGGGCAGGTCCTGGGGGGATGCGTCGGTCCAGGGGAAGAGGAAGGGCATGCGCTCCGGCGCATGGATTCCGCCCTGCACCACGCGCAGCAGGGCGAGCATCTCCTCGTCGCCGATCCCGCGCAGTTCGAGCGGCCCGCGCGTGATGCGCAGGCCCAAGGGCGGGAAGATCTCAGCCAGACGGGGGTGCATGCCCCGATCCTCGCAGGGTCGGGACCGCCGGGGAAAGGGTCACCAGCCCCCACCCCCACCCCCACCGCCTCCGCCAGCCTCGGGCCGATCCTTCTCGTCGTCCTCGGCGGACACCGTGCCCTCGGAGTCCACCGCGAACGTCGAGGCGCTCGTGTCGGGGGCGTCGGTGACGTCGCCGTGCAGCATCTGCTCGGCCTTCTCGTCCGAAACCGGGCCGTCGACCTTGGATTCGCCGAAGCCGGAGCTGATGTCGCCGCCGTCCTTGGTCCCATCGGACATGGTGCCTCCTCCGCGTGGTTGGTGCGTCCAACCTAGTCAGCCACCAGACCTCGGTCCATGCCCTGCCCCACCCAGATCTATGCAGTGCAAGGTACTAGGTGCTACCATTACTGCATGGCTGATGAACGAACCGCCCAGATCCGACGGGGTGTGGTGGAGCTCGCGGTGCTCGGCCTCCTCGCCCAGGGGGAGCGCTACGGCTCCCAGATCGTGGACGAGTTGGCCGCCCGCCCCGCTCTCTCGCTCACCGGGGGGACCGTCTACCCGCTCCTCTCCCGCCTGCTCAAGGCAGGCCTCATCGACTCCACCTGGCAGGAGTCGCCGGTGGGCCCGCCCCGCAAGTACTACCGTCTGACCCAGGCCGGGCAGGCCGCAGAGCGCGACCTGCGTTCGGCGTGGGACTCCGTCCGCGACACCCTCGACGACCTGCTCAAGGAAGCACGATGATCACCTCCCTCGACCACCTCACCCCCACCACCCGCGGGGCCGCCCGCGCCTGGCTGGACGCCTCCGTCGCCGCCGTCCCCCACGACCTCCGCGCCGACCTGCGCGACGAGCTGACGATCGCCCTCTGCGAGCGACTCGACGCCACCTCCGGCCCCGACGAGCTCGCCCGCGTGGTGGCTGACCTCGGGCCGGTCGCCGCCGCGTCCTACTCCGGCGACGGGGACGCCGACCCCCGCGTCGGCCGGTGGTTCGGCGTCCCCTTCGACGTCCGGCCCCCCACGGGCGACCGGCTCAAGGAGTCGATGTGGGATCCCGCAGACCCCCGCCTGTTCAAGCCTTGCGCGTTCGGCGCCGGCTGGGACCTCAACTTCGGCGGCGCCGCCGTGAAGCTCGGCCTCATCGAGCCCGACGCCGAGGACGAGCCCTTCGCCAACACCCCCCACGAGGCGTTCAGTGCGGCCGCGGGCTTCCCGGCACTCATGGCCGCCGCCGTCGTCGCTCACTACGCCGTGCGCGGCCGCTCGCTGCCCGACCGCCTCCCCAACCACTGGGACGCCGCGGGTCGCCCCGACCGGTGGGTCGGCAAGGGCACGGCCGCCGCGGTCGATGTCGGGCTCTCCCTCGCCGCCGCCGGGCTCGGCGCCGCCGCTGCGGCCTCCCGCACCAACGGCGCCGGTCGCGCCGGACGCCTCGGCCTGGCCGCCGCCATCGCCGGCGGTGTCGCGAAGATGACCGTCATCCGCACGATGCGGGGTGGCTGGTGGGTCGGCCCAGTCCTGGTCGGGGGCGTGCTGGCACCCGCCGGCCTCACCCTCCTGGGCCTCGCGCTGGCCGGCCGCGACGCCGAGCGTCGCCGCGACCTGGGGCACTCCTGATCCACCGCGACGAGGTGTTCCTCAGCCACGACCGCCCGCGCTTCGATCGTCGTGATGTGGGCGTGTTCAAGCGCCGCGTCCAGCGCGGGCGCCCGGTTGGGCGAGCACCTCGGGATGACCCCCAAGTGACGGTTGCTCAGTCGGCAAGCCCGTAGAGGCGGTCGCCCGCGTCGCCCAGGCCGGGGACGATGTAGCCGTGCTCGTTGAGCTTCTCGTCGACGGCCGCGACCACGAGCGTGCACGGGACGCCGACGGGGTCGACGAGCTTGCGCAGGTTCTCGATGCCCTCGGGTGCGGCGAGCAGGCAGATGCAGGTGATGTGGTCGGCGCCGCGGTCGACCAGGAACTTCACCGTGCCGCCCAGGGATCCGCCCGTGGCCAGCATCGGGTCGAGCACGTAGCACTGACGCCCGGACAGGTCCTGCGGCAGGCGCTCGGCGTAGGTGAACGGTTCGAGGGTCTCCTCGTCGCGCACCATGCCGACGAAGCCGACCTCGGCGGTCGGCATGACGCGCATCATGCCGTCGAGCATGCCCAGACCCGCGCGCAGGATCGGCACCACGAGCGGCAGCGGGTGCGACAGGCGGGCGCCGGTGGTCGTGGTGATCGGGGTGGTCACCTCGGCGTCCTCGACGCGCACCGCGCGGGTGGCCTCGTAGGACAGCAGGGTGACGAGTTCGTCCACGAGGCGGCGGAAGGTGGGGGAGTCGGTGTCGACGTCACGCAACAGGCGGACCTTGTGGGCGACGAGCGGATGATCCACGGCGATGAGTTCCACGGGGGCCATTGTTGCAGGCCGCGGGGCGCCCGTGCCCGGGTGGGCGGCCGGTGCAACTAAGTGCCGAATCCCCGGGAGTCTGACACGATGGAGGCCGAGGAAGGGAGGCCACCATGGCCGGACGTGACGAGGAGTTCGACGCCGAGCTCGCCGACCGCGGCGACGACCGGCCGGGCATCGACGAGGCCGACGAGAACGACTACTCCGCCCTCGACCTGCTCGACCCCGAGGCGGACGACGCCAACGACGACGACGACGACACTGACGAGGACGACTACGACTACCCCGAGGACGCCACCGAGGACGACATCGACCTCGTCGCCGCTCTCTACCGCGAGGACGGCCAGCCGGCCGCCACGGCCCTCGACCTGGAGCTCGCCAACGACCTGGACGGCCTGATCGAGGCGCTCCGCCGCGTGCCCGGCGATGCCGGCGCGGTGGGCGTGGTCAGTATCGACTCCGACTTCTTCGTCATCGTGCGCGTGCGCGGCCCCAAGGTGGAGCTGTTCCTGTCCGACGTGTCGGCGGCCCTCGACTGGCCGATCGCGCGCGACGCCGCCGACTTCCTCGGTGTCGACCTGCCCGACGACGATGACGACTCCGAGCCCGTCGGCGACTTCGACCTCTTCGCCGACGCGGGCCTGTCGGAGATGGAGCTCGAGGCCATCACCACCGACGACGACGCCGACCCGCTGGAGTCGCTCGAGGCCATCGTCGACAAGCTCGGCTTCGCGGGCGTCTACGACAAGGTGGCCTCGGGCTTCGGCCTGGAGGGATGACCGGCGGGACGCGCTGGGCCACGGCCATGCGCCGTGCCCTGGCCCGGGCCTCGGACGCCGCCGCCCACGGGGACGTCCCCATTGGCGCGGTCCTGCTCGGCCCCGACGGCGCCGTGCTCGCGGAGGCCGGCAACGAGCGCGAACTCACCGGCGACCCCACCGCCCACGCCGAGGTGCTCGCCCTGCGCCGGGCCGTGGCCGGCGGCCCTTCCTCGACCCGGCAGTGGCACCTGGAGGACACAACGCTCGTCGTCACCCTTGAACCGTGCGCCATGTGCGCGGGAGCGATCGTCAACGCCCGCGTGGGGCGCCTCGTCTACGGCGCGCTCGACGCCAAGGCCGGGGCGGTGGCGTCCGTCTTCGACATCGTGCGCGACCCGCGCCTGAACCACCGCGTCGAGGTGACGGGCGGCGTTCTGGCCGACGAGAGCGCCGAGATGTTGAGGTCGTTCTTCGCGGGCCACCGCCTTCAGGATCCCTGAGGTGCGAGCGAAAGCGAGCCTCGTAGGGCCGGGCGCCCGATTGGATTCACGGCGCCGCCACCCGATAAGCTGACAGACGGTGGCGTGTCCGAGCGGCCGAAGGAGCGCGCCTCGAAAGCGCGTGATGGGTCTCCCATCCGTGGGTTCAAATCCCACCGCCACCGCCAGCAGAGCCCGGATCCTGAAGGATCCGGGCTCTGACGCATCACGGGCGCCTCACGTGGGCAGCAGGTCGTCGACGGTCATCCGCGCGGCGGAGGCCTCGGCGTCCGACCTGTAGCCGCCCGCGCGCGCACCCCTCTCCGGCAGGTTGCAACGATAGGCTGGCTCAGGGAGGTCGCCCATGAGCCTGGACGCCATGCTGTTGCTCGGCGCCGTCGTGCTCATCGCTGCCGTCGCCGCCGCCCGCATCGGCTCGCGCCTGGGCCTCCCGTCGCTGCTGATCTTCCTCGGGTTGGGCCTCTCGCTGGAGCTGTTCGGGCTCCGCATGACGGACGCCGCCCTCGCCCACGCGCTCGGCTTCGCCGCCCTGGTGTTCATCCTCGCCGAGGGCGGGTTCAGCACGAAGTGGGTCGACATCAAGGGTTCGCTCAGCATCGCCGGGCTGCTGGCGACCGTCGGCGTCCTGATCTCGATCGCCTTGGTGGCGGTCTTCTGCCACCTGGTGCTGAAGCTGCCGGTGGCCCAGGCCGCCCTGATCGGGGCGATCACCGCCCCCACTGATTCGGCGGCCATCTTCTCGGTGCTGCGCGGCATGCCCCTGCCCGCCCGCGTCCGGTCGGTGCTGGAGGGGGAGTCCGGCCTCAACGACGCTCCCATCGTGCTCCTTGTCGCCGCCGCGACCGCCTGGACCCTCGGCGACGTGCCCGGCGGCCCGCTCTCGCTCGGCCTCACCATCGCGTTCGAGCTCGCCGGCGGCGTGGTCCTCGGCGCCATCATCGGGTTCGCCGGCGGCTGGCTGCTGCGCAGTGTGGCGCTGCCCGCGTCCGGCCTCTACCCGCTGGCGGCGCTGTCGGTGGCTGTCCTCGCCTACGGGCTGGGAGTGTGGCTGCACCTGTCGGGGTTCGCGGCTGTCTACGTGGCGGCGCTGATCCTGGGCAACAGCAAGCTGCCACACCGCAACGCCACCCGCTCGTTCGCCGAGGGCATCGGCTGGATCGCCCAGATCGGCCTGTTCGTCATGCTCGGCATGCTCGCCTCGCCCGAGGGGCTGACGCTGCAGATGGTCGGCGAGTCGCTCATCATCGGCGCCTTCCTGACCTTCGTCGCCCGGCCCCTGTCGGTGGTGGTCTGCGCGATCTGGTTCAAGGTGCCGTGGCGCGAGCAGGCGTTCATCTCGTGGGCCGGCCTGCGTGGCGCGGTGCCGATCATCATGGCCACCGTGCCGCTGGCCGCGGGTGCCCCGTCGGCGGCCCGCATCTCCGAGGAGGTGCTGGTGCTCGTGGTGGTGTTCACCTTGCTGCAAGCGCCGACCCTGCCGTGGGTGGCGCGGCGGCTCGGCATCGCCGGAGAGGTGGACCCGACCGACATCGAGGTCGAGGTGGCGCCGCTCGACCGCATCCAGGCGGACTTCATGCAGGTCAGCGTCCCGGAGGGCTCGCGCCTGCACGGCGTCACGATCCGCGAGCTGCGGCTGCCGAAGTTCACGGTGATCTCGGTGATCCTGCGCGACGGGGAGCCGATCGTGCCCCAGCCCGGCGACCGCCTGTGCGAGCGGGACGAGCTGATGGTCGTGGTGCCGTCGGCCAGGCGCGCGGAGGTGGAGGAACGTTTTCGCAGCATCGGGCGTTCCGGACGCCTCGCGCGCTGGCTCCACCCCTGACGGGGAGACGGGTCAGCCGTCAGTGTTGGTGAGCTTCAGGTCGGGCAGGCAGGCCTTGCCGTCGGGCAGCGGGACTCCGAACTCGGGGGCCGGGTGCGGGGCGGGCTGCTCGGCGCCGATGATGACGTCGACGGTGCGGTCGGCGCGGCCGTCCGCCTCGAAGCCGATGTTCTCGAACGCCTGGCGGACCAGGATCACCTCGGGGGAGTCCTCCGAGTGGCCCTTCACGACCGACTGGACGTAGTCGTCACGGTCGGCGTTGGTGCGCTTGTAGACCTTGAACCCGTCGGCCGACAGGATCTGGCCCAGGCGCTTGGCCAGGCCGTCCTGCTTGGAGCCGTTGTAGACCATCACGTAGACGTGCTCGGGCTTGAGGACGGGGCCGACCTCCTGCACCACGCACGGGTCCAGTGGACGCGGCGGGATGGGGGCGCGGGCGGCGTCCATGCCCCAGCGGGCGGCGAAGTAGACCATCGCCGCCAGGATGAGGAGGGTCACCGGCGTCTTGAGCGCGCGAACGATGCGGCGGGCGTCCATGCCTTCCCTCCTCCTCGTTCGGGGTGATTGCGTGCCGCTCAGGTTACTTCAGGTCGAGCACGCGGGCGTGCACCGACTGGCGCTGCTGCAGCGCGGCGCGCAGCGTCCGGTGCAGGCCGTCCTCCAGGTAGAGGTCGCCGCGCCACGCGATGACGTGGGCGAACAGGTCGCCGTAGAACGTCGAGTCCTCCTCGAGCAGGGCCTCCAGGTCGAGCCAGCGCTTGGTGGTGACAAGCTGGTCCAGGCGCACCTGCTGCGGCGCGATCTGGGCCCACTGGCGTTGGGTGTAGCCGTGCTCGGGGTAGGGGCGCTCCTCGCCGACTCGCTTGAAGATCACCCTCCCAGTCTAGGCGCTAGCCTCTGAACCATGACCGACGCCATCGACGCCATCAGGGCCGGGTACTCCTTCGAGGAGGATTCGATCGAGCTGGGTGTCCTCGTGGACGAGGGCACCCCCGTTCCCGACGCGAGGATCCGCATCTCGCTTTCCATGCTGAACCGGCACGGGCTGGTCGCAGGCGCCACCGGCACCGGCAAGACCAAGACCCTGCAGCTGATGGCCGAGCAGGTCAGCCGCGCGGGCGTCCCTGTTTTCGCCGCCGACATCAAGGGCGACCTGTCCGGCCTGGCGATCCCCGGCGGGACCAACGACAAGCTGCTCGAGCGCACCGCCGCGATCGGCCAGGAGTTCACCCCGGCCGGGTGCCCCGTCGAGTTCTACGCGCTGGGCGGCCAGGGCACGGGCGTCCCGCTGCGGGCGACGGTGTCGCAGTTCGGCCCGCTGCTGCTGAGCAAGGTGCTGGGCCTGAACCAGACCCAGGAGAGCTCGCTGGCGCTGGTGTTCCACTACGCCGACACGAACAACCTGCTGCTGCTCGACCTCAAGGACCTGATGGAACTGCTGAAGTTTCTCACCTCCGCCGAGGGCAAGACCGAGCTCGCCGACATCGGCGGCCTGTCGAAGGCCACGGTCGGCGTCATCCAGCGCCAGGTGACCGCGCTCGCGGCGCAGGGCGGCGACACGTTCTTCGGCGAGCCCGAGTTCGACACCAACGACCTGCTGCACGTGACGACGGACGGCCAGGGCGTCATCTCCCTGCTCGAGCTGCCCAACCTGCAGGACCGTCCTGCCCTGTTCTCGACCTTCCTGATGTGGCTGCTCGCCGACCTGTACCAGGACCTCCCCGAGGCCGGCGACCTGGACAAGCCGAAGCTGGTGTTCTTCTTCGACGAGGCGCACCTGCTGTTCGACGGGGCGTCCAAGGCCTTCACCGACGCCATCGAGCAGACGGTCCGCCTGATCCGCTCGAAGGGCGTGGGCGTGTTCTTCGTCACCCAGACGCCCAAGGACGTCCCCGAGGACGTGCTCGCCCAGCTCGGCTCCCGCGTCCAGCACCAGTTGCGCGCCCACACGCCCAACGACGCCAAGGCGCTGAAGGCGACCGTGAACACTTACCCGAAGACCGACTACGACCTGGCGGAGCGGCTCCAGCAGCTCGGCATCGGCGAGGCCATCGTCACGGTGCTCAACCCCAAGGGCGCCCCGACCCCGGTCGCCTGGACCCGGATGCGCGCGCCCCAGGCGTCCATGGACCCACTCGATTCCACGGCCATGGCGGACGGCGTGGCGCGGTCGGTCATGCAGGGCAAGTACGGCACCGCGGTGGACCGCGAGTCGGCCTACGAGGTGCTCAACGCCAAGCTGCAGGCCGGCGCGGAGGCGGCGGCCGCAGAGGCCGCGGCGCAGGAGCAGGCCAAGCAGCAGGCGGCGTACCAGAAGGAGCAGGCGCGGCTCGAGCGCGGGACAGCCCCGCGCCGGACCACGCGCCGGGACAAGTCGTTCTTCGAGAAGCTCACGGAGAACACGATGGTGCGCCAGATGGCCCGCTCGGCCGCCCGCGAGATCACCCGCTCGATCTTCGGCACCGGACGCCGCCGCTGAGGGTGCGGGGGGTTGCCGGATCCGATTGACCCTGCGGGGCGCCCGGGCGTAACGTGGGCGCCGGTTCTGGAGTCGATCGGAAGGGGGCCGACATGATCAGCATGGTCACGTATGGCATCGGTCGGCCGCGCACTGCCGCAGGCACGCCTGTCGCAGCCACCGCCGCCTGACCCCACGCCGCCCCGGCACCCGCGGGCCCATCGCCCGCCCGGCACCACGCCCCCCCAGAACGCTTGAGGTAACCCATGTTTCGCCCTGTCGACGCGTCGACTCCACGCCCGCACGATCGCGACCCCAGCCTGCGCTGGGAGGGTCGCCACGACTTCCCGCCCCGGGTGGGCGGCTTCCGCGCCGGCGAGCCCGGTGCCCCCGACGTCCGGTCCCCGAGCCGGTTCCTGTTCTGGTTGATGCGGTCGATGGGCTGGGTCGTGCCGACCATGACCCTGGCCGCCCTGTCCTGGCTCGTCCCCGGCTCGCTGACGCCGTGGCTCCTGGGCCGCGCCATCGACGCGGGAATCCTGAGCCGCGACCTGGCGGCCACGCTCGGCTGGGTCGCGCTGCTGCTGGGCGTCATCGCGTTCGGTGTGGCGGGGGGCATCCTCTTCCACACGTTGGCCGTACGCATGTGGGTGATCGCCATCCACGGCACGCAGCGGCGCGTCGGCCGCAAGGCGGCCGACCTGGGCCACCTCCTCGGACGCCGCGTGCCGACCGGCGAGGCGCTCAGCATCTCCAACTCCGACTCCGACCAGTTCGGGGCGACGATCGAGGCCTTCGGCCACGTCATGGCGTCGGCGCTGAGCTTCCTGTTCGTCTGCGTGCTGATGTTCAGCACGTCGCCAACGCTGGGGCTGGTGGTGCTGGTCGCGACGCCGCTGCTGCTCGCGGCGTCCCTGCCGGTCATGCGCCCGTTGACGGCGGCGCAGACCGCCGAGCGCACCGAGAGCTCGCACCTGACCTCGCTTGCCACCGACATCGTCGCGGGCCTGCGCATCCTGCGCGGGATCGGGGGCGAGCAGACTTTCGCCCGCAACTACGAGCGCCAGTCGCGGAAGGTGCGCCGCCTGGGCATCACTCTCGGCACGTGGCAGGGGGTCGTCGAGGCGATCAGCGTGCTCCTGTCGGGCATCCTGCTCGTCGTGCTGGTGTACCTCGGTGCGCAGCACATGCTGGCGGGCGAGCTCACGGTCGGCGAACTGATCAGCTTCTTCGGCTACGCGGTGTTCTTGGTCACCCCGATGCGGACGTTCTTCGACTCGGCGCAGCGGTGGGTGCAGGGCCTCGTGGCGGCGCGCAAGACGATCGCCCTGTTCGCTGCCGACGTGCCGTGGGCGCACCGGGGCCGGCAGGTCGCCGAGCGTCCCGTGCTGCGCGACGAGTCCTCCGGGGTCGAGGTGCACCCGGGCCAGTTCCTGGCCGTCGTCTCGGCCGACCCCGAGGCGTCCGCCGCCTTGGCTGACCGGCTCGGGCGCTACCTGCCCCCACTCACCGGTGAGGAGCCGGAGCTCGACGACCTGAAGGGGCGCAAGCTGCGGTTGGCCCGCAAGGAGCGGGCCAGGGTTCGCGCCGAGCGGGCGCGGGCGGACGCCGAGCGCGCGGCCCAGTTGTGGGGCGTGACCGCCGACGGCATCGACTACGCGGAGTACGACCTCGCGAGCCTGCGGGAGCGGGTCGTGGTGTCGGACACGGGGGCGTCCCTGTTCGCGGGTACCCTCCAGGACGCGGTCGACCCGTGGGGCGCCCACACCCGCGAGGAAGCCGAGCGTGCGCTGCGCACCGCGTCGGCCGAGGACGTGTACGACGGGCTGCCCGGTGGTTGGCAGGGCCGGATCGACGAGAAGGGGCGCGGGTTGTCCGGAGGGCAGCGCCAGCGCATCGTGCTGGCGCGCGCCCTGGTGCGCAACCCCGAGGTGCTCGTGCTCGTGGAGCCCACCTCGGCAGTGGACGCCCACACCGAGTCCCGGATCGCCGAGCGCCTCGTGGAGCACCGCCGTGGGCGTACGACCGTGGTGACGACGGCGTCCCCGCTGCTGCTGCACCGGGCCGACGTGGTGGCGTTGCTGGTGGAGGGCCGCGAGGTCGCCCGCGGCACCCACGTCGAGCTGCAGGCACACCCCGACTACCGCCGCGTCATCGCGCGCGGCATGGAGGACGACGATGAGTGAGGTGGCGACCGAGGCGTTGGCGACCTCGGCGCAGACCTGGCGTGAGGGGCCCCCGCCCCCGCGCATGCCCGAGGGTCTGCGCCGGCCGCCTCGCGGCCGCGGCTGGGTCACACGCCTGCGCGACTACGCCGCCCTGAACCGGGTCCGTGAGGAGATGGCCTCGCGGACCATGGCCGAGGCACGCAACCCCGAGCGCGGGTTCCCGGTGTCGTCCGGCCGGACGGCCGTGGGCTTTGTCGGCGGGCTGCTGCGCGAGCGCCGGGCGGTGCTCGCGTGGGCCGTCGTCATCAACCTGCTCGCGAGCGGGGCGGCGCTGGTCGCGCCCTTCCTGTTGGGCGATCTGGTCGACGGTGTGGCCGGCGGAACCATCGGCGCGGGCACCCTGGACGCGACCGTGACGGTCATCATCGTGGCGATCGTCGTGCAGGCCGTCCTGGTGCTTCTCGCCCGCCGCGCCTCGGCCGTGCTCGGCTACGACACGCTGGCCGCGGCACGCGAGGAGGTCGTCCGGATCGTGCTGCGCCTGCCGCTGGGGCAGGTGGAGTCGTCGAGCTCCGGCGACCTGCTGACGCGCATCACCTCCGACGTGTCCAAGATGGCCGCCGCCGTCCGCTGGGCGCTGCCGCACTTCATCATCTCGATGGTGACCATCGTCGCTACCCTGGCCGCGATGCTGGCCAACTCGTGGCTGCTGGCCCTGCCCCTGGTCGTGACCGCGCTCATGATGTGGTTCGGGGGCCGGCACTACCTGCGCCGGGCGCCCGCGGGCTACATCACCGAGTCGCGTTCGTACTCGGTGATCAGCGCGACGCTGACCGAGTCGATCGAGGGCGCACGGACGGTCGAGGCCCTCGGCCTGTGCTCACACCGACGCGACCAGCTGGACGAGGACACCGAGCTCTCCGGGCAGGCCGAGCGCTACACCCTCGCCCTGCGCAACGTGCTCTTCTCGATGGTGGACGCCTCGTTCCAGCTGCCGCTCGTCGGCATCGTGCTCGTCGGCACGTGGGGCTTCAACGCCGACCTGGTCACCATCGGCCAGATCACGACCGCCGCCCTGTACGTGCAGCAGCTGCAGGGTCCGCTGGACCGCGTGATCATGGTGCTCGACCACCTCCAGATCGGCCTGGTCTCGACGACCCGCCTCATCGGCGTCGCCGAGGTCGAGGACGACCGGACGCCCCAGGACGTGGTGCCGGCCGGCACCGACCTCGAGGGGCGCGACCTGCGGTTCGCCTACCGCGAGGGCCACGACGTCCTGCACGGCGTGACGCTGGAGCTGGCGCCGGGCGAACGGGTGGCCGTCGTCGGCCCGTCAGGCTCGGGCAAGTCGACCCTCGGACGCCTCGTGGCCGGCATCAACCGCCCCCGCACGGGATCGGTCGAGGTCGGCGGCGTCGACGTCATGGACCTGCCGCTGGACCGGCTGCGCACCGAGGTCGCCCTGGTCACCCAGGAGCACCACGTGTTCGTCGGGTCGCTGCGCGACAACGTCGTCTTGGCCCGCGAGACCACGGCGAGCGACGCCGAGGTCGAGCAAGCCCTGCGCGTGGTGGACGCCTGGGGCTGGGTCGGCAAGCTCCGCGACGGGCTCGACACGCAGCTGGGCCATGGGCACCTGCAGCTCACGCCCGCCCAGGCGCAGCAGGTGGCGCTCGCCCGCCTGGTGGTGGCCGACCCGCACACCCTGGTGCTGGACGAGGCGACGTCGCTGATCGACCCGACCTCGGCCCGCCACCTGGAGGGCTCGATGCACGCACTGCTCGACGGGCGCGCCGTGATCGCGATCGCGCACCGCCTGCACACCGCCCACGACGCCGACCGGATCGCGGTCGTCATCGACGGGCGCATCGCCGAGCTGGGTTCGCACGACGAGCTCATCGACGCTGACGGCGAGTACGCCCGCCTGTGGCGGACCTGGCGTTCCTGACCGGCGCGGGCCGACTGCATTTCCGGGTGGCGTGACCCCAAGGATCCTTGGGGTCACGCCACCCGGAAATGATCCCGCACTTGCGGTGATACCCTCACTCTCATGTCGCATCTGCGGATCTCTGAGCTGCCTCCCTGCTGGGGGTCAGCGACGACACGGTGCGTCGGTGGGTGGACGGTGGGCGCTTGGCGTCCACGCTGGATGGCTCGGGGCGCAAGGTCGTGCCCGGCGCCGACCTGGCCGACGAGCTCGCCGCCGACGCGGCCGCCGACCCCGACTCCGGCCACCGCTCGGCGCGCAACCACTTCACGGGGCTGGTGACCGGCGTGGTTTCCGACGCCGTGATGTCGCAGGTGACGCTGCAGTGCGGGCCGTTCCGGGTGGTCTCGCTGATCTCGACCGAGGCCGTGCGTGAGCTCGGCCTCGAGGTGGGGTCGGTGGCCTCGGCCGTGGTCAAGGCGACGAACGTGCACGTCGAGACCCCCCGAGGACGGTCCTGACATGCACTCTCCAAGCAGATGCACCTCGAAAGTGAATCTGCACCCGCTGGAGCAGGTGCAGATTCACTTTCGAGGTGCACCTGCCCGCTGCGGCGCTGTCGCGGTGGTCGCCTTGGCACTGACATCGGTCGGCTGCTCCACCGGGCCCGCGGCGTCCGCCCCGACCGGGCCCCGACCCGTGACCGTGTTCGCCGCCGCGTCGCTCACCGCCGCTTTCACCGAGATCGCCGAGCTCGACCCGAACCTCGACGTCACCCTCAACTTCGATGGCTCGCCGACCCTGGTCGACCAGATCAAGGGCGGAGCACCGGCCGACGTGCTGGCGACCGCAGACGAGGCGAACATGGCCAAGGCCACCGAGGCCGGCATGGGGCACCCGATCCGACGATCTTCGCCACCAACTCCGGCGTGCTCATCGTGCCGAAGGGCAACCCCGCCCAGGTCACCGGCGTCGACGCCTCCCTGGACGGCACCAGGCTGGTCGTCTGGCCCCCGCCGTGCCGTGTGGCGCCACCGCCCTGGAGATCGCCGAGGCCGCCGGGGTTCACCCTGAAGCCCGTGTCGGAGGAGCAGAAGGTCACCGACGTGCGGGGCAAGGTGTCCTCGGGTGAGGCCGACGCCGCCCCGGCCCTCGCGCTGGTGCTCATCGTCGTCGCCGCGCTGACCGTCGCCGTCACCGGCTGGTTCTCCCGCCGCACCGTCCGCCGGAGGGCGTCGTGAGCGCCGTCGAGGTCCGCGCGCGGGTCGCGGCGCGCGGACTCGACGCCGACCTGGCCGTCGCGCCCGGCACGGTCGTCGCCCTCGTCGGGCCCAACGGTGCGGGCAAGTCGTCCATCCTCCAGCTCGTCGGCGGGCAGCTCCGCCCCGACGCGGGCACCGTCACGATCGACGGCACGATCGTCTCGGGCCCCGGGACGCACGTGCCCGTCCACCGGCGCCGCATCGCGGTGCTCGAGCAGCGCCCCCTGCTCTTCGAGCACCTGAGCGTGCTCGAGAACGCGGCCTTCGGGCCGCGGGCCCGCGGCGTCAGGGCCGGTGAGGCGCACGAGCGCGCCCAGGCCGAACTGGACGCCGTCGGCTGCGGCCGCCTCGCCCCGGCCCGCGCCTGGGAGGTCTCGGGCGGCCAGGCCCAGCGCATCGCGATCGCCCGGGCCCTGGCCCCCGACCCGCGCCTGGTCCTGCTCGACGAACCCCTCGCGGCACTCGACGTGTCGGTGGCGCCGGCGATCCGGTCGCTGCTCCGGCAGCGGATCCGCGACGAGGGGCGCACGGCCCTGCTGGTCACCCACGACGCCGTCGACGCCCTGGCCCTGGCCGACGAGCTCGCCGTCGTCCAGGGCGGGCGCGTGGCCGACACCGGGCCCGTCGCCGACCTGCTCGCCCGGCCGCGGTCGCCGTTCGTCGCCGACCTGGTCGGGGTGAACCTGCTGGCCGGGGTGGCCTCCGGCGCCGACGCGATCCTGTTGCCCGGCAAAGAGCGCGTGGTCGGGGTCGCCCAGGACGGCCTCGTCGAGGGTCCGCCGCCATCGCCTCCTTCGTGCCCGCGGCCGTCGCCGTGCACACGACCGAGCCGTCGGGCAGCCCGCGCAACCACCTGCGGGCCACCGTGGCCGGCATCGAGCCCCGGGGTTCCCTGGTCCGCCTGACCGCCCACCTGGCCGACGGCAGCCCGGTGGCGGCCGACCTGACGCTCGCGGCGTCCGTCGACGAGGGGATCGTGCCCGGCCGGTCGGTGTGGCTGGTGGTCAAGGCCGCCCAGGTGGTGCTCTACCCCCGCTGAGCCGCGGCCCGGCAGCACCGCTGGGATGATGGCCCAATGCTGACCACCCCCGACCTGCTGGCCGGCCCGCGCGGACGCCGTGTGCTGCTGGCGTTCGCCGTGGCGTCCGAGCACGCCCGGCTGCGTGAGGGCGAGGCGAGCGCGCTCGTCCAGTCCGTGTTCGACGTGTCCTTCCGCCTCGCCGAGGCCGACGGCCAGGCCATCACGCGCTTCGGCTGGGGCGGCCCGACCCCCGAGTACACGGTCGCCGACGTCGTCGCGGCGCTCGGCGCCGTCGACCTGGCCGAGGTGACCGCCGACGCCGCCCGGGACGCGCTCAACACGTCCGTCGACGCCGCCATGTACTGGCAGGGCCCCGACGGCGACGACCTGCTCTGCGCCCTCCCCGAGGTGCGGGACGCATTGGCCCGGGTCGCCGACCACCTCGTGGCGTCGCCCCACGTCCAGGCCTGGGACGCCCCGCTCGACGCGTCCGACCAGTGGCACCTGGTCTGGGACGGACGGGTGCTGCCGCGCCCCGACCTGTCCCGGTGGCGCGCCGCGGTGCGCGCCGGCGACGAGCAGGCCGCGCGCGAGCGTCCCGCCGATCCGACCGCCTCGTGGTCGGGGGAGTGGTGGTCGACCCCGCCCCACGGGCTGGTCGTGACGACCGGCACGTTCGGCGACGCCGGCCCGGTCGGGTTGTGGCTGGTTGAGGACTTCAGCGGGGCGCGGGTCGTCGAGGCCCAACGCGTGGCCATCGACCCCGCAGCCCGGGTGTTCGAGGTGGCCGGCCCTGAGGACTGGGCGGAGCTGTGTCGGCGGTTCCCCCTCGAGGTGACGGCCGAGAAGCGCCACGACTGGTACCGGGTGACCGGCCGGGACGGACGCTGGGTCATCCCCGACTGGAGCGCGGTCGCGGACCGGTTCGACGGGGTGCGCCTCGGCATCGGCGGCTACCTGAGGGCCGCGACCATGGCGATCCCGGTCGACGACGACACCGCCAGCGTCATCGCGGGGTGGGGTCCCGGCAGCACGTACTGGCTCACCGACGTGGCGCACCCGCACGGCGAGGGCGTCCGGTGGCGGTTCTCGCCGAGCGACCCGCGCTGGGTGCGCGAACGCTAGGCCAGCTTGGCCACGATCCGCTGCACGGTCAGCCACGTGCGGGTGGTGATGTCCCGACCGTGGGTCTTCTCGAGCCACGCCATCCAGTTGCCGGTCGTGCCGGGCACGCTGTTGTCCGTCACCGCCAGCACCGCGCGGGCCGCGGCGTCGTAGCCGATGATCCGCGTCAGCGGGTGGGGGTCGGTGGGCGGCTCCACGTCGAGCGGTGCCTTCAGGAACGTCGCCGTCAGGTAGGTCCCCGGCCCGTGGGTGAGCCCGGCGAAGGGGTCCCGGTCGAGCAGCCCCTGCATTTCGCCGAGGGTGCGGATGATCGTCCCGCCGCCGATCCCCAGCCGGCTGCGGAGCGCCTCCTCGATGGACGCCTCGAGCCCCGGCACGTCCTGCGCCGGCGCCCGGAACAGGATGTTCCCGCTCGCCAGCACGGAAGAGACCCGCTCGAATCCGAGCCCCTCGAACACCCCGCGCAGGTGCGCGTTGGACATGTTCTTCCCGCTCGGGGCGATCCCGCGCAGCAGGGCGGCGTACGCCTCGTCGGGTGGGGTCATGGCCCCACGATGGCACACGGTGGCAACCCGGGAACACCCCCGGCCTGGCCGCCGTTGACCGGGCATGCGTGAGGTGGAGGCGGTGGTGATCGGGGCCGGGCAGGCCGGCCTGTCGGCGGCCCACCACCTGCAGCGGCTGGTGATCGACTTCGTGGTGCTCGACGCCAACGACGGCCCCGGCGGCGCGTGGCGCCACCGCTGGGACAGCCTCACCATGGCCGACGTACACGGCGTCGCCGACCTCCCCGGGGTCCCCGCACCCGACCACGGCAGCGCCGCCGCCGCGAACGTCACCGTGCCCGCCTTCTTCGCCGACTACGAGCAACGCTTCATGAGAATTTCCCTCATCTTCTGTAACAGTGTTTCCCCTGGCCTGGGCGCCGAGGGCTTGAGTTTTCAGCGCCGAGGGCTTGGGTTACCAGCGCCGAGGGCTTGGGTTCCTCAGAGGCGTCGCCACAGCGACGCCACGGCCTGGCCGCCGCCGATGCACATGGACGCCAGCCCCCACTCGAGGTCGTTCTTCCGGATGTTCTCGATCGTGCGCATCGAGATGATCGCGCCGGTCGCGCCGATCGGATGGCCCCACGCGATCGCGCCGCCAAGCGGGTTGACCTTGGCGGGGTCGAGGTCGAGGTCGCGGGCCACCGGGAGGGCCTGCGCCGCGAAGGCCTCGTTGATCTCGTACCAGCCGATGTCGTCCTTGGACAGGCCGTTGCGCTCCAGGATCTTCTCGATGGCCGGCTTCGGGGCGTAGCCCATGATCCCGGGCTCGATGCCGACCTTGGTGAAGTCGACGAGCTCGGTGAGCGGGGTCAGCCCGCGCTCCTTGGCCACCGACAGCCGCGTCAGCACTAGCATGGCCGCGCCGTCGTTGATGCCGGACGCGTTGCCCGCTGTCACCGTGCCGTCCTTCTTGAAGACCGGCCGCATCCCGGCCAGCTTCTCCAGGGTCAGGCCTGCGCGGGGGTGCTCGTCGGCGTCCACGACCACATCGCCGCGGCGCGACGAGATCGTGACGGGGGTGATCTCGGCGGCCACCGCCCCGGACGCCAGCGCCTCCTGCGCGCGGCGCTGCGACTCGAGCGCGAACTCGTCCTGCGCCTCGCGGGACACGTCGAACCGCTCGGCCACGTTCTCGGCGGTGATGCCCATGGCCTCGCCCGAGAAGGGGTCGGTGATGAGCACGTTGGTGCCGTCCACGACGGTGCGGTTGCCCAGCGTCACGCCCGAGCGGGCCGAGAAGTCCATGAACGGCTGCGCCGACATGTTCTCGGTGCCGCCGGCCACGACGATGTCGGCTTCGCCGACCATCAGCTCCTGGGCGGCCAGGCCGATCGCCTGCATCGCCGAGCCGCAGAGGCGGTTGACGGTCATCGCCGTCGACTCCTCGGGGGCGCCGGCCTCGATCGAGACGCGGCGGCTGATGTAGGCGTCCGTGCCGGTCGAGCCGACACAGCCGATGATCCACTCCTGAGCGTCGGACGGGGTGAGGCCGGCGCGCTCGAGCGCGGCCCTGGCCGCGGTTGCGCCCAGCACGTGCGCGGGCACCGACGCCAGCGCCTTGCCGAAGCTGCCCACCGGCGTGCGGGCGTAGCCCACCACCACGATCGGGTCGTCGGTCTTCTTCATGTCTTCTCCTCGTGAAACTCAAGCCCTGGGCGCTGAAAACTCAAGCCCTCGGCGGTCAGTAGGCCGTCCAGGCCCCATCGATCGGGTACGACGTGCCGCTCATGGACGCCGAGGCCGGGCCGGTCAGGAACAGCACCAGTTCGGCCACCTCCTCGGGCTCGATGAGCCGCTTCACGTGCGAGCGGGTGAGCATGATCTTCTCGATGACCTCGTCCTCGGAGATGCCGTGCGTGCGGGCCTGGTCGGCGATCTGCTTCTCGACCAGCGGCGTCCGGACGTAGGCGGGGTTGACGGTCACCGACGTGACGCCGTGCGGAGCCCCCTCCAGCGCGACCACCTTCGAGAGCCCCTCGAGGCCGTGCTTGGCGGTGACGTAGGCGGACTTGTACTCCGAGGCGCGCAGGCCGTGGGCCGACGACAAATTGACGATGCGCCCCCAGCCGTTGGCGTACATGTGGGGCACCGACTGCCGGATCAGGTACCACGGCGCGTGCAGCATGACCCGCATGATGAACTCGAACTTCTCGACCGGGAACTCCTATATCGGCGACACCGTCTGGATGCCCGCCACGTTGACCAGGATGTCGACGTCGGTCGGCAGTTCGGCGATGGCGTCGTAGTCGGACAGGTCGCACGGGACCGGCTCGATGCCGTCCACCTCGGCGGCCAGAGCGGCCAGGCCGTCGGCGTTGATGTCCACGGCGAGCACGTGCGCGCCGGCCTGGGCGAACTTGATCGCGGCCTCGCGGCCGATGCCGGACGCCGCGCCCGTGACGAGCGCGCGGCGTCCGTCGTGGTAGTTCGGATAGGTGCTCATGCTGACTCCTGCAGGTCGACGGTGAACGCCGGTTCGGTCGTGTCCCGAACCTCATCCTCGCTCACGCCCGGTGCCAGCTGCCGCAGCACCAGCGCGCCGTCGACGACGTCGAACACGGCCAGGTCGGTGATGATGCGGTCGACCACGCCGACGCCGGTCAGCGGCAGGGTGCACCGCTCGACGATCTTCGGCTTGCCGTACTTGTCGACGTGCTCGGTCATCACGATGACGCAGGGGGTGCCGGCGACCAGGTCCATCGCGCCGCCCATGCCCTTCACGAGCTTGCCGGGGATCTGCCAGTTCGCCAGGTCGCCGTTGCCGGCCACCTGCATCGCGCCCAGGATCGCGGCGGCCATCTTGCCGCCGCGGATCATCCCGAACGACGTCGCCGAGTCGAAGATCGCGGCGCCCGGCAACAAGGTCACCGTCTGCTTGCCGGCGTTGATCAGGTCGGGGTCCTCGTCGCCCTCGTACGGGAACGGCCCCATGCCCAGGATGCCGTTCTCGCTCTGCAGGTGCACGGTGACGCCTGCGGGCAGGTTGTTCGCGACCAGGGTCGGCATGCCGATGCCCAGATTCACATAGTCGCCGTCGGCGAGCTCCGAGGCCGCGATGGCAGCCATCTCGTCACGTGTCCAGCCCATGTCAGGCCTCCGTCTGGTCGGCGGAGCCAGGGCGCGGGCGCACCGTCCGCTGCTCGATGTCGGTGGGGGAGATCGCACGGGTCACGTGGGTCACGTACACGCCCGGGGTGTGCACGGCGTCCGGGTCGATCGCGCCCGGCTCGACGATGGTCTCGGCCTGCACGAACGTGACCTCGCCGCACATCGCGACGACCGGGTTGAAGTTGCGTGCCGTGCGGCGGTAGACGAGGTTGCCGGTGGTGTCGGCGGTGTGCGCGTGCACGAGCGCGATGTCGGCGACGATGCCGCGCTCGAGCACGTAGGTGCGGCCATCGAAGTCGGCGGTGGGCTTGCCCTGCGCGACCTCGGTGCCCACACCGGTCGCGGTGTAGAACGCCGGGATGCCCGACCCTCCGGCGCGCATCCGCTCGGCGAGCGTGCCCTGCGGCACGAACTCGACGTCCAGCTCGCCGCTGATGAACTGCTGCATGAACAGGTTGTTCTCGCCGACGTAGCTAGCGAGCACCTTGGCGATCTGGTTGTTCTCCAGCAGCAGGCCCAGTCCCTTGCCGTCCACGCCCAGGTTGTTGGAGACGATCGTGAGGGCCTTGACCCCGGAGTCGCGCACGACCTTGATCAGGTCGGTGGGGATCCCGCACAGCCCGAAGCCGCCGACGGCCAGCGTCATGCCGTCGCGGAGCTTCTCTGTGAGCACGGGAGCGATGTCCTCGATGACTTTGCTCATGCGTCCAACCGTAGGGTTCGGCGGCGCTGCTTCGCCACGGTCGGCCGTCCAGCCTCACGGCCGCTGTTTTGTCCAGTTCTACAATCCGGACGCCTCGGGCTCGGGTGCGCCCAGCTCCGCCACCCACAGGACGCCCACGAGGTCGTCGGGGTCGTCGAGCTCGGCGCCGGTCAGCTCGGCGAACCGGCCCAGCCGGTGCCGGACGGTGTTGACGTGCACGTGCAGGGCCTGCGCCGCTCGCGGGATGTTGCGGCCCGCCGCGAACCACGCCTGCAGCGTGGCCAGGATCTCGGCGGCGTAGGCCGGGTCGCCGTCCAGCGGGGAGAGGAACCGGTCGGCGTAGTGCTGCCAGACGTCCGGACGGGAGGCGGCGGCCAGGCGCCAGCCGAGGTCGTCCACGCCCTGGGCGCCGGAGCGACCGAGGCGCCGGGCCAGCGCCAACGCCTGCTGCGCCACCCGGTCGGAGCGGGGGAGGTCGTCGAGGCGGCCGAACGGACCCATGCCGACCGGAACGTCCGCGACGGCAGGGACGGCGGACACCAGTCCGCGGCATTGCCCGCCGTCGACCACGACCATCGCGCGCGCTGAGGGCGTCGAACCGGACTCCTCCAGCCGGCGCCGCAGCCCCTCCGCACCGGCGGCGTCCGCGATGTCGCACCGGATCGCCGCGTAGGCGGCCGTCGGGTTGAGCGCGGTGCGCGCCTCGTCGGGCCGCTCGCCGGCGAGCAGCGCGCGGACGAGGGCGCCCCGCCGGTGCACGTCGCGCAGCGCGGCGTCGACCTCGAGGGCGTGGTACTCGGTGATGATGCGCGTGGTGAACGCGTCGGCGACGCCCCACATCAACCGGACGCCGCCCACCGTCGCCTCCGCGGGCAGCCGCCGGGTGACCGCCAGGTCGACGAACCGCTCGTGGATCAGCGCGATCGAGATGCGGAAGCCGCGCACGATCTCCTCGACCGGGACGCCCGACTCGAAACGCTCCCGCGCGGTCAGGGCCGCGCCGTCGAGGGCGGCCGGTTCCGGGACGGTGCCGGAGCGCAGCGCGTCCATGGCGGTGTCCAGGTTGCGGCGCACGGCGGCGGTCAGGGCCTCGTGTGAGATGGACGCGTAGGAGTCCAGTTCGCGGTAGATCTGGGAGCACGTCGCGTCGGCCAGTTCGGCCAGTGAATCCCCCAGTGGCGCCAGCACCGCGTGCAGAGCGCTCGGCTCGGGCGAGGGGGTCATGGACGCCATCGTAGGGGGCGTCCCGGGGGGCGCACGGCTGGCCGGAGTCGAAGAGTTAATGATGTTACGAAGTGAATACGAAGGTACCCGAATGTGTCTGTGACAAGGCAGGATCACGTTCCGTTCCGAGAGGCGCCCGACGGTGGGCATCGCGGGGCATGCCACTTGTTCGTCACCTCGAAGGGAATCCGCATGGGAACTCCATCCTCACGAGGGGCCCGGGTCGCAGCGCTCGCCGCCGCGTTCACGGTCCTCACTCCGCTCAGCCACTCAGCGTTCGCCGCTGAGCCTCAGCTCAAGCTCGACACGACCAAGAAGACCTACATCGTCCAGCTCGTCGAGGCCCCCGTCGCCTCGTACGACGGCGGCACCGCAGGCATCCCGGCGACGAAGCCGGCCCCCGGCCAGAAGGTCAAGGCCAACTCCCCGAACTCCAAGAAGTACGAGGCCCACCTGCGCAACGAGCAGCGCAAGGCCCTGCGCGCCTCGGGCGTGAAGGAGTCGGCCAAGAAGCAGGAGTACACGGTCGCGTTCAACGGCTTCACCGCGCAGCTGACCCAGGCCGAGGCCGACGCGCTGAAGTCGAACAAGGCGATCGCCAACGTGTGGGAGGACGAGATCCGCCACGCCGACACGGTCGGCACCCCCGAGTACCTCGGCATGAGCGGCCCCGGCGGCGTCTGGCAGACCCAGTTCGGCTCCGGCAAGGGCAAGAAGGCCACCGACGGCATCGCCGAGGCCGGTAAGGGCATGGTCGTCGGCGTCATCGACACCGGCATCGACCCCGAGAACCCGAGCTTCGCCCCGCTCGCCGGCGGCCCCGCGGCCCCGGCCGGCTTCGTGTGTGACACCGGGAGCGACGCCGCCTTCGAATGCACCAACAAGATCGTGGGTGCGCGCTACTACGGCACCGCCTTCGGCAACACGGTCGCGCACGACTACGACAGCCCCCGTGACCGCAACGGCCACGGCTCGCACACCGCCGGCACCGCGGCGGGCAACCACGGCGTCCCGATGTCGATCATGGGCATCGACATGGGCACCGGCTCGGGCATGGCCCCGGCCGCCCAGGTCGCCGTCTACAAGGCGCTGTGGCAGACCGCCGACGGCAACGGCTCCGGCACCTCGTCCGGCCTCGTCGCCGCCATCGACGACGCGGTCGCCGACGGCGTCGACGTCATCAACTACTCGGTCTCCGGTTCCTCCACCTACGTGGTGACCGCCGACGAACTCGCCTTCCTGGCCGCCGCCGACGCGGGCGTCTTCGTCTCGACCTCGGCCGGCAACAGCGGCGACACCGTGGGCGAGTCCTCGGTGGCGCACAACTCGCCGTGGACCACCACCGTGGCCGCGAGCACCCACAGCCGCGGCGCCGAGAAGAGGGTCACCCTCGGCAACGGCACCACCTACGACGGCATCGGCGTGGGTGGCGGCGTGGGCCCCGCCCCGCTCGTCGACTCCGAGGAGATCCCGGCCGCCGGCCGCACCACCGCCGACGCCAAGCTGTGTCTCCCCGGCTCCATCAGCGCGGAGGAGGCCGACGGTGCCATCGTCATCTGCACCCGCGGCAGCAACGCCCGCGTGGAGAAGGCCGACGTCGTGCGTGACGCCGGTGGCGTGGGCATGATCCTGGCCAACAACACCGACGCCGAGTCGCTGGTGGCCGACTTCCACTCGATCCCGAGCATCCACGTGAGCGGCACCATCGGCACCGCGATCAAGGCCTACGAGGATTCCACGGACGCCCCGACCGCCGAGATCCACGCGCACGTCCCGAGCAAGGTGGACGCCCCGAGCATGGCCGGCTTCTCGTCCTACGGCCCGGCCCTGGCCGGCGAGGGCGACCTGCTCAAGCCCGACATCACCGCCCCGGGCGTCGACATCGTCGCCGCCTACCACGAGGACCCGAACACGGGCGAGGCCACCTTCAACCAGATCTCGGGCACCTCGATGTCGGCCCCGCACATCGCGGGCCTCGGCGCTCTGCTCAAGCAGAAGTACCCGACCTGGAGCCCGATGGCCATCAAGTCGGCCATGATGACCACCGCGCGTCAGACCACCGACGCCGGTGAGCCGATCCAGTGGGCCGGCGGCGACGCCACCCCGCTGAACTTCGGTGCGGGCGAGGTCGTGCCGGCCAAGTCCTACAACCCGGGCCTGGTCTACGACTCCGACTGGCAGGACTGGTACAACTACGCCTGCGCGATCAACCATCTCCAACTCGTCGGCGGCGCCGCGTACTGCGCGGAGGCCCCGAAGATCGACCCGAGCGACCTCAACTACCCGAGCATCGCGATCGGCAAGCTCGCCGGTTCCCAGACGGTGACCCGCACGGTCACCAACGTGTCGGACAAGAACCAGAACTACCACGCCCAGATCGAGGCCCCGGCCGGCACCACCGTCACGGTGTCGCCGTCCACGCTGAAGGTCAAGCGCGGGGAGACCGCGACCTTCAAGGTCACGATCACCCGCACCGACGCGCCGCTGGGCGAGTACACCCACGGTGCCCTGACCTGGGTCACCGGCGCCGGCAAGAGCGAGTCCGTCCGCAGCCCGATCTCGGTCCGCCCGGTCGCCCTCGCGGCCCCGGGTGAGGTGCCGGGCACCGGCGTGGCCGGTTCGGTCGACCTCCAGGTGACGCCGGGCTTCACCGGCACCCTCGGCACCGACGTCGACGGCCTGCTGCCCTCGACGGTGCGAGACCTGGCCGTGACGAAGGCCGAGGGGACGGCGCTGGACGGCTCCTTCTTCTTCACCGTCCCCGCCGGCACCAAGGTCACCCGCGTGGCCACGTGGAGCGACGAGGTCGCGGCTGCCGACATCGACCTGAACGTGTACCGGTACAACCCGACCGGCACGATCACGAACGTCGGCAGCAGCGGCAACGCGGACTCCACCGAGTCGGTCACGCTGAACCTGACGCCCGGCACCTACGTGGCCGCGGTCGACCTCTACTCCGCAGAGGCGACGGTCACGGCGCCCGTCCACGTGTGGAACCTCGGCGACGCCGACGCCGGCAACCTGACGGTCGCCCCGTCGCCGGTGGAGGTCACCCAGGGCACGCCCGTGACCGTGACGGCCACCTGGTCCGGACTGGACGCCACCCAGCGCTACCTGGGTCAGGTCAACTTCCTCGAGGGCGCCGAGGTGGCGGGCAGCACGCTCGTCTCCGTCAACCCGTGAGTAGCTGATCCACGACCAAGGCCCCGCCCGGAGCGATCCGGGCGGGGCCTTGCGTCGTGTCAGGTCAGGAGATGCGGATGCCTTGGATCTTCCGGTCGTAGGTCGCCACGACCAGCATGTCGCCGAACGCGGAGACGGTGGCCTCGATGTTCTTGCCGCCCAGGGAGAGGGTCGAGAGGTCCTCGCCGGTCTGCGGGTCGATCAGGTGCACAACGCCGTCGCTGTCGGGCAGCACGACGTACTGCGTGCCTTCGGAGCCGGTCAGCAGGGTGGGGGAGCTCCACGAGTAGTTGGACAGGTGCCGTCGCCAGATGACGGCGCCGGTCTTCTTGTCCAGGGCCACGAGGTCTCCCTCGCGCGGTGCTGTCGTCCGGGACACGTTGAAGATCACCATGTCGGCGGTCGGCCCGCGCCCCACGATCGGCGTGCCGAGGACGCCGCCGTTGACGGCCGCGTCGTAGTAGGCGGGGATGTCGTACTGCCACACCTGCTTGCCGGTCAGCGCGTCGATCTTGCGGATGTTCGTGATCCGTTCCCCGCCGGTGGCGCCGCGGTGGTCGACCTGGTTGCCCGTGTAGAGGAACACGCCGTCGTCGGCGGCATCCAGCACGAGCGAGGCGTCCGTGTCGTCGTACACCTGGCGCATCCACAGCATCTCGAGCGTGGTGGCGTCCCAGGAGAAGAGGTTGCCGTCGTTGTCGGCGGCGAACATGAGGTTGCGGTAGGCCACCGCCGAGTTCTCGATGCCGTACTTCGCGCTGGCCGGGGTGGTGTAGCGCAGGCGGGTCACCTCGGGCTCGATGCTGACGGTCTTCGCCGCGGCGTCGTAGGCGCTGTTGAGCTTCACCTTGTAGATGAGCCCGTTCTCGGCCGGCACCATCAGCGTGTCGGACTCGGCGTCCACCAGCGCCGAGGAGTCGAACGCACCCCAGTCGACGCGCGGCGCGGCGGCGTCCAGCCCGGAGATGTGCCACACCTCCTTGTTCTGGATCAGGTCGAACACCCGGTGCCGCCACGGGCCGATCGTGCCGTTGGTGTCGTTGAGCCCCTGCCCGGCGTACAGCAGCGGGTAGCCGCGCGGGTCGACGGACGCCGTGCCCTTGAAGCCCCAGCCCACCTCGATGGGCGGCTTGGTCGGCTCGCCCGTGCGCAGGTCCAGCCGGTGGATTTTGCCCTCGAAGACGGGGTAGATCACCTCCACGAACGTGTCGTCGTCGACGTACTTGGCGTCCAGCCCCATCGCGACCTTGGTCTCGCGCGGCCACTGCACGAGCAGGGGCTGGCCCGTCCAGCCGGCGCCCGGCCAGTAGGAGCCCTCGCCGCGGATCTCGCCGATCTCCTTCGTCCACGCGACGTCGAGCTTGCGCTCGGAGATCTGCGCGGTGCCCCACGCGCCGCCCGTCCGCGCGTTGTTGCCGCGGAACGTCAGGACGCCGGGGATCTTGTTGTACGTCTCCGGGTCGCCGAACACGACCGCGTCGCCGCCGCGGTACGCCGTGGGATTGCCCTCGGCGTCCACCACCGACCAGGTGAACTGGCCGGACTCGTCGGTCAGGTTGCGGGTGAAGGTCTGCTCCTCGGACCCGGGACGCGGTGCGCTGTGGCCCGGCAGCTCGGTGAGGCGGACGGCGGGCGGGTCAGCGTCCACCGTCCGGGTCGAGGGGGTGGACGTCGGCGCGTTGGGTCGCTCCCCGGTGCGGACGGTCTCCGTGGAGCACGCGGTGGTGCCGAGGACGGCGGTCAGGGCCAGTCCTGCTACGGCCACGCGGCGTCCGTGCACCATGTCGTCTCCTCGCCGGTCGGTCTCGGGTGGGCGCACCCAGCCTACTGCCGTGCCGCGCAGCGTCCCGCAGCGACCGAGCCCCCGGCCCGCGCACGATGTCGAAATATGAGATGGCATTTGTGTGCCCGGGAATTGTTCCCTTATTGTTCAAGCATCTGAACCGGGCCGTCGTGCCCACCAGGCAAGGAACTACCTTCTCATGATTCGACTCGCGGACTCCCGCCAGCCCCACACCGAGCGCCTCGCGCTCGGTGCGTGTGTTGCTGCCTGTCCGTGTTGTTGTCGCGCCTGACGCTCGCCGCGTGAGCCGGCCCTGATTGGCCGTCGCCCACCGGACGCCCCGCGTCCACCCCTCGCATCCCCGCACCCGCTGATCGCGTCCTATTTTCGCACGAGCGCATTCGCGGATATTCCTGCGCGCCATTTCGCATATTGGGGACGCCCATTGCCTCGTCATTCCGACTACCAGGAGAACATCATGATCTCGTCATCGACTTCGACTGCACCCAGGCCACCGACTCGATCCCGCACTGGGCAGCCGCCGCTGGCTACCCCGTGACAAACTTCGAGCAGGTGGGCGCCTTCTGGGCCATCACCGTCCAGAAGGCCTGAATCACGGCGCCGACACCCACCCCCACACCCCGCAAGGCCTGGGAGGGGGCGTCCGCCGGGTGCACGCCACGCACGCCGGCCGACGTCCCTCCCGAAGCAGCACCACTCGCACAACCCAGAAAAGGAACCCTCCCATGACGAACTACTTCTCCGACGCCACCGCCCTCATCGGCCGGACGCCGCTGGTGCGCATCAACCGCCTCTTCGGCGACTCCCAAGCGGACGTGTACGCCAAGCTCGAGTTCTACAACCCCGCCAACTCGGTCAAGGACCGCATCGGCGTCGCGATCGTGGACGCCGCCGAGGCCTCCGGCGAGCTCAAGCCCGGCGGCACGATCGTCGAGGGAACGTCGGGCAACACCGGTATCGCGCTCGCCTTCGTCGGCGCAGCCCGCGGCTACAAGGTGATCCTCGCGATGCCCGAGACGATGTCCAAGGAGCGCCGCGCCCTGCTGCGCGCTTTCGGAGCCGAGCTCGTCCTGACCCCCGGCCCCGAGGGCATGAAGGGCGCCGTCGCCAAGGCCGAGGAGATCGCCGCCTCCACCGAGGGTGCGGTGCTGGCCCGCCAGTTCGCGAACCCGGCCAACGTCGCGGTGCACAAGAAGACCACCGCCGAGGAGATCTGGGCCGACACCGACGGCGAGATCGACATCGTCGTCGCGGGCGTGGGTACCGGCGGCACCATCACCGGCGTCGGACAGGTGCTCAAGGAGCGCAAGCCTGCGGTGCGCATCGTGGCCGTCGAGCCCAAGGAGTCGCCGCTGCTGTCGGGCGGCGCTCCCGGGCCGCACAAGATCCAGGGCATCGGGGCCAACTTCATCCCCGAGATCCTCGACCGCTCGGTGATCGACGAGGTCCTGCCGCAGGACTCCGAGACCGCCGTCGAGTGGGCCCGTCGCGCCGCCCGCGAGGAGGGCCTGCTGGTGGGCATCTCCTCCGGCGCCGCCCTGGCCGCTGCGGGTGAGCTCGCCGGCCGCGAGGAGAACGCGGGCAAGACGATCGTGGTGGTCATCCCGAGCTTCGGCGAGCGCTACCTGTCCTCGGTCCTCTACGCGGACCTGCTCGACTGATCCCCACCCCCACCACCCCGCCAGCACCCCAGGGTGTGCACTTCGAGGCGGCGATCCCATCGCTCCAGCGA
>NZ_SDMQ01000011.1 GCF_004324755.1 Propioniciclava sinopodophylli | reverse complement strand
AGGCGCAACCAAGGACCCCCAGTGGAGAAGCCGGACAGACCGGCAGGACCACCACGCCCACACCCGAAACGCCGTCAACAACGACGCGAACCATCCCCAAGAATCACAGTCGGTGGATCAGGGCTGATGGGCACGCTGAACTGGTCCAGTATCTCGTCAGGAAGCAGGATCCGTTGGGCGATCTGGTCGCACATCCACTCCTCGCGGGGGCCTGCCTCCTCCTCGGGCAGGTCCGCAAGCCAGTCTTGTGCTGCGTCGCAGTCGTGCACCAGGACGTGGCCGAGCTCGTGCGCCAAGGTGAAGTTCTGCCGCCGGCTCTCTGTCGGGCGGAACAAGATGTGTCGGTCCTTGACGAAGGACACGCCGTCACACGACCCGTGTCCGGGACGCTGATCGGTGATCGCTGCGAGTTCAGTAACTTGAAAATCAAGATCGTCCTCGAGCAAGGCCCGGACGTCGTCGCGGGCACGGCGACGACGATCCGGGGCCAGCTGTGCCAACACCTCTTCGACAAGCCGGTCAGGCTTCACGGGACCGCTCCAGCCGCGTCACGTACGCGTCGGCCGCCTCCAGGAACGAGTCCGGTGCTTCATGCCGGTAGGCCGCTGCCGTCATCGCACCAGCCAGTCGTATCTCGGCTTGAGCCCAAGCCACCCGCAACACTGCCGCCAGCCGCTCGACGATTGACTCCCAGCGGGGATCGCTGGCGATGGCCGGGTCAACCATCGATCCGGTCTCTCGAGTGATCGCCTCGACGGTGGAGCCCAACACAGCCGCGATGCGCTCCATCAGCGCCGGAGCCAACGCCACCGCCGCCGAGCTGTTCTGCCACGACCGCACGTCGGCTGCCGATACCTCCCAGCCGTAGGCCTGCAGGCGGTTCGCCACCTCGCTGACCGACAGCTTCCCGCGAAGTCGCTTCATGGCGGGGCCGTCCAGCACCAGTGCAGGAACCGGGCGTAGCCCCAACATGGCCGCCACTGGGTCGTGTTCCAAAGCGGGCGCACCTTGGGCGCCCAGCAACTTCTCCACCTCGGCCAGAGACTGAGCCTCAGCCCACTCGACTTCCGACACTGATTCCGGTCGCGGCATCCACGGATCATTCACCAGGGCGTCCACCAGGACTGCCAGATCCTCTGCACTGCTCATGATGCCACTCCTGTCTGTTGTTCCAACTCGCTCTTCAATTGCTGCAGGCCTTCCTTCTTCAGCACGCTGATCCGGCCCTCACTGATCCCCATCTCAGCGGCGACCTCCTTCGCGGGACGGTCGGCAATTACCACCCGCTCCAAGACGTGTCGGCGTCGCGGCTCTACCCGCGACAATGCTTGCCCAACCACCTGCGCCTCAGCACGCTCTGCTAAACCGTCGCCCACGGCGAAGGCAGCCCCATCCTCGGCAGGTAGCTCGCCATGCCGATCGTCGCGCTCCTTGCGGCAGACCGTGATGGCATGTCGGCGTACGAGGGTGACCAGATAGGACTCCCAGTTGTTGATCAGCTGCGTGGGCGGCTTCTCCAACAGCTTCGCGAAGACGTCCTGGATTACATCCTCTGTCCGATGGCTCAAGTGCTTTGGCAGCCGGCTCTGGGCGACTCGCCACAGCACTTCTCGATGTCGTACGTATAACGCTGCCAGGTCGGGTTGGACCTGGCTTGGTGGTGGCTCGACCATCACCTTTTCTCCTTTCCCCAGCCCTCGGCTGGACTCACCTAGTAGTCGCCTCAGAGCTGCGTTTCTTTAGGCCTGCCCCGGTGGTGGCTACCTGCACCTTCTCGGTGACTGCTGGAGTGATGGCAGCACCGTTCGACTACGTCGACGGTGACAGGAAGATGCTCCGGTAGAAGACGGCGACCGTCGGCATCAAGGACAGTTGGGCGCCCTGCGCGCCCGCAGCGGTAGTATCCGTGGCCAGCCCGGCGGAGGACCGTCAGCGGTTTGCGAAACGTCAGGCTGGTGCTCTCGGTCAACAGCATCCGCACGAATCCGACGCTACCGCGCGGCAGAAGCCACGTTGGACAACATTGAGGCCAATCGCACTGGTAAGTCGCCGGTTAGGGCAGGTGCGTCAATGGCGTTGGCTGTCTGGACCCACAGTCGCGGGACGAAGCACCGTTCACGGGCCCCGAGCTCCCCAGATCGCTCGAACGTCGTCCAAGATGTGACGCAGCGGCAAGATGAAAGTTGACACCTGTGCGGCGCTGAATGGCCACGGTCGTTGGTAGGCCAGCATCCACCGTCGGAGAACCGCGGCTGCGGTTGCGGGGTCGGGGGCGTCGATGAGTGGCCAGGCTTGTTCGAGGGCACGGTCGGCTTCGTGCGCCGTCCAGTGTTCTACGGAGTGGCGATGATGGTCGCGTTGGAGGGTGCGCTGGATGGCGATGCTCTGCCGCCATCCCCTGAGGGCGGTGTCTGCCGGTACGGGGTAGCCGGCGATGGTGCTGTCCTCCTCGGCCAGCAGTCTCTGTCCGGCGTAGGTTCGTCGGCGTGCGTCGAGGTCTGCTTCCTCGGGGGTCGCCTCTGTGAGGGGCTTCGCGCAGGAGAGACAGCTGACGGGCGTGGTGGCACGTGGCGCCCAGGCATCGTCGCGTTGGGTGCTTCCGCAGTGGGGACAGTGGTCGTGAAGCCAGATCTCGTGGTCGTCGCAGGTGCAGATCCAGGGCAGGCGCCATTCGAGTCGCCAGTAGCCGTTCTCGTCGAGACACCAGGGACAGAATCTGGTGTTGAGGGTGTCGATCCAAGGGCGGTGGAGCCGCTGAGGGTGTCCCAGGAGTCTGAGGTCGAGGACGGTGGGGTGCCATCGTGTCGCGTGGAGGTCGTCGATCTCGCTCGTGCGGAGCCCGAGGAGCTCTGCGATGCGGTGGGTGGTGGCGGGGTCGAGGAGCAGGCTATTGGTCTCGCCTGGGGTGAGGCCCAAGCTGGTGGTGAGCATGCGGGGGGTGGTTCCGAGGGCGTGGGCGGTCCGGCGCAGGTAGGAACCGAAGCTCTCGCCGGCGCCTGGCAGCAGTCGGATGGGAAGGTTCATCAGTCTCTCGTGGCCTGCGATGCCAGGGCTTCGAGTCGCTCGCCGTGTTCGGTGTGGAACGCCAGGAGGCCGGCCGACTCGGGTCGCTGTCGATGGCGTCGGCAGGCCCAGTGCAGGTGGAGCCACAGTTCGACGTCGCGGCGGTGGAGCGCGGGAGCGCCGCCCGCGACCGCCGAGATGGTCTCGGGTGTGAGGGCCTTGTGTCTGGCGCGGTAGTCGATCGCGTGCGCTGCGAGTGCGTGTGCCGCGTGGGTGATCTGCTGCCAGAAGTCTTCGAGGCGTCCTGCTTGTTCGAGGGCGGCCTGGAGGTGGGCGAGGGGGCGCATGGGTTGGGTGCGGGCCTGGCCGTGCCCCCATGGAGTGCCGATGCCCAGCTGCCAGACGGCGGCGGCGCACAGGGCGCGTCCTCGGTTGATCGGGATGTCGCCGCAGGTGAGTGCGAGGTCGGGCATGTACAGGTTCAGAGGCAGGAGTTCGGGGTAGTGGGCCGGATCGTGTGAGAGACCGGTCACGGCTTCGATCGGTGGTTCCCGGTAGCGCACGAGGACCGCGTAGTGGGGTGGGTCGGGGAGGGTCGCGAGGTCGAGGATCACGCGGCTGCGTAGCGGGTCTCCCCAGGCGAAGTTGAGATCGTGGGTGGTGCGGTTCTGCGCGACACGATGCTCGATGGGGCAGCGGACTTCGTCGGGAATCCTGGTGGTTCCGGGTCGGCTGAGGACGTGCCGGCCAGCGGGAATGAGCGTGTCGAGGGTGTCCTGTCGACCGCTCCAGCGGGTGGCGATGATCAGGAGATCGGAGATGAAGGTCTCGGGTTCGGTCCACGGGACGGATTCACCGTCACCGGCCAGGATGGCCAAGATGCGAGCTTGGATCGCCACGGCGCCGGACGACGCGGGCTTGGTGCTCCAGTCGGTCACCGGCGCCAGCCATTGTGCGTGTTCGGTGCAGATGACCTGGCACGTGGACAGCCATGTCAGGGCCCAGTGCTGCGGGGCCCGGGTCCGGCAGGCCGGGCAGTGCATCAGCGTCCGGTGGCTTCGCACGGCCGGGGCCCACACGTTCGACTCCTCGCCATGGGTCAGGGGGTCGAGACGTTCACGGTCCACCGCGTCCCAGCCGGAGGAGATGGTTGCGTAGCGTTCGAGGAACATGCCGCGGATCTGGTGGTCGTCGAGGTGGAAGTGGTGCCCGAGCCGTTCGTAGGTCTCGGGTCGTGCGGCGATGCCGATGCTCCTGCGTGCCCGGAAGCCGTGGGTTGCGTGACGATCGGTGGGCAAGAACGGTGCCAGCAGGCTGAGGGGGTGCTGGACGCCCAGGGCTGCGGCGGCGCGGCGTAGATAGCCGTGCCAGGCCTCGTCGGGGGCGGGTTCGATCCGGATGGGCAACGGTCGGATCACCTGGCCCCCGGTTTCGTGGCCACGAGGGCGCTGCGGTCGAGGGGCTTGTCGTTGGTGGCCGCCCACGCGGCGGCGCGGAGGAGCCACTCGATGGCCGTGCCGGGTCGACCGTCGACACCGCTGACCAGGTAGTCGATTGCTGCCCGGGTGTGGAGCCGGTTCTGCTTGTGGCCGCGCGGAAGAGCCACGTACTCGCTCACGTGGGCGATCAGTCTGAGCCAGTCCTCATGGATGTGTCCCGCCTCGTCGTGGCTGGGCCAGGGGCGTAGTCGTACCCAGTGGCTGCGGTTGAGGAGTTGGGCGGCGGTGATGCGGTCCCGACCGTTGTCGACGAACAGCGGGTGGCGGCGGAGTTCGATGCCTGCCAGGACCAGGGTCAGCGGGAGGCCGGTAACGAGAGCCTTGATGGAGTCCGCCAGAGAACGGGCGTCGCGTCCACCGAAGCTTCGTAGGGCGTGGATGTCATCGACGAAGACCGTATGGAGTCCCATGGGCTTGCTGGTGTGGGCGAGCTGTTGGAGGTACTGCGCGAGGGTGGGACGCGACGACGGCGGAGGGAGGTGGCAGAACCCGGCGATCGCCCCGGCGACGGATCGGCCCTCGCCCCCGGAGGTGGCGTTCACGTAAGCCCACGGGATGGAGTGAGGACTCCGTTCCTGCCGCTCTTCCTGTGCCCAGACGGCGCGGGCTTGGGCCAGGGCCGTGTGCAGGACCAGAGTGGTCTTACCGAAGTGAGCTGGGCCGTCGATGACCACCAGCCGCCGGGCGCCCAGGGGTCTGGTTGCGTTGAAGCTCTGGATCTCCTCGATGGCACGGCGGACGCGAACGGCATCGGGAGTATGGATGAACGGCATCGCGTAGACGTAGTGGACGAAGGAGTCGACCTCACCGAGTTCGCCGATCACCTGAGGTGGCCGTGTGGGTGCGGGCGAGTTGGTGTGCCAATCGTCGAGCAGATTGGGCTGGAAGCCGATGGTCATTGGATGCCCTCCTGCCATCCGTTCTCGTATGCCGAGAGGTCCATGTACTCCTCGTCGGCCTCGGGGTCGTCGTCGGTCGTGGTGATGTCAAGGCGTCCGATGAGGCTGCGGTACTCCAGCGGGCTGTCCTCCAGGTCTTTGGCCCAGGCTTCGCGCCGGGATGCCTCGAAGTCGGCTTGGCGCTGTTGGCGACGGTCGGCGAAGACTCCGCGTGACCAAGCCATCGACAGGCGGGCCAAGGCATCGAGTCGTTGGGTGGCGGTGTAGCCGCGGGCGCGGTCGTCCCGCGTGATGGCTTCGTGGAGGAGTGCCTCGCCGAATGGTGCCATCGTTCGCCCGACGCCAGAACCGACGGGGACGCTCAGCCACTGTCGAGTGACTGGGTGTTGGACGAACACTCGCGACAGGTCGTAGCGGTCATAGCGGACGTCCATGAGGTGTCCGGGGCGACCCAGCCCCGGCTGCACGAACTGGCGGAGGTCCATCAGTTCGTCGGACTGGTAGACCAACCCATGCAGGTTGATGCCGTAGTCCTCGAGTCTGCGGGGCTCAGAAGACAGGAAGTCGATGACGCGCCACGGGTCGGTGGGCACGGGTACTTCCCCGACGACCGTGAGGTAGTTCTCCAGTATCTGGTTGGGTGTGGCGCGAAGGGCCGGGTTCAGGGGGTCGGTGAGCCCGTGGTGTTCGGTGTTGTTGTAGACGCCGAGGAACGCGCTCCAGAGGGCGTCGTGGAGGTCGCCCATGGTGAGGCAGACTTCGCCGGCATTGTCCTTGGGGTGGTTCGCGACAGAGGCTCCCTTGTAGCCGGCCTCGAGGAAGAGGGACTGCACCTGGTCCAGGACCCGGTGGAGTGACTCGACGATGCCCTTGGCCCAGCCGGCTGCGGGAGGGCAGTAGATGAGGTTGATGCCGTTGCGTGCTGCGGCGCTGAGCAGGTGCAGGGATTCGTTCTCTCGGCCATGATCCATCACGACGAAGGACGGTCGGATCCCCAGCTTGGTGCCGATCACAGCGGGTCTCGTCACTCGTAGTCCGGATGACCCAGCGGTGAGGGTCACGAAGCGGGGCAAACCCCTGACGAGTTGATACTGGTAGGGCCAGCCGGCGCGAGTGACCTGAGGCCGACCCATGTCCCACAGCAGCATCGCGACATCGCGTGAACTCGGCGCATTCGCGACGACGCGACAGGCCACGACCATGCGGGTGTACACGTCGATCCCACTGAGGATGTAGGCCTTGGCGCGACCGACGCGTGGGAACCACGGGTGCATGGTCGTCTCTGTGGCATCGATCTGCACGAGTTCCCCAGGCCGGCTCGCGGTGAGCGAGCCGTAGGTGCGTCCGACATCGCGTGTGCGGTTCCGTCGCGACTTGGCTTCCCGGTGGAGCGCCTGTCCGCGGGTCAGTTCCCCGAGGAGCCGGGCCATCTCATCGGCGGTGAAGCTCACTTCGAAGCCGGTGTCCCAGAGGCGTGCTTGCGCCAGAGCCGCCAGCACGGTGTTGTCGACTCGGGGTCGGTCGGGTTGTTCGGCAACGAACTCCTGCAGGACCTCGCGCACGTCGTCGGGTAACTCGGCGACACCGAGGGGAATGCGACGGTTTCGGTGGACGAGGCCGAGAACGCCGTCCTGGTCGAACATCGAGAGCTGCCGGTACAGCTGAGACTCTGAGCTCGGGAACTCGCCACGAGCACGCAGTTCCCGGGACTTGTGGGCGACGCGCTCGCCCAAGGTGGTGATCGTTGGGTCGTAACGCGGGTCAAGAAGCCCCTCGAGTCGATCCAGTTCTGCGAGACCCCGGCGGCTACCTGAGCGGAGTTCGAGCAGGTCCCGCGCTCGGCGCTCCAATCGCTGACGTTCCGCTTCGTTCAGGGCGTGCCAGATCCAGGACGTGGGGAGTTCCAGCCGGTCCGGCACTCGTACCTGCGGCATCGTGGTCGGGCGCACCCGCTGGTAGACCTCGCTGAGCGTTAGTCGCACCAACTCGTTGGCGACGGTGAACACGACCTCCATGCCGGCGGGGCCTCGCTCGAAGCGGACCATTCGATGGATGACGCCGTCGAGGTCCACCAGGCCGCCGGGCCGCAGGAACGAGTGGCCCTTCACACCTGCATCAGCCACGGCGGCGCCTCTCTGGGCGGGGTGCCGTAGACCGGGCTCCACGGAGCGAGGGGTTGATCGAGATCCACGAAGAGCTGGCCGCTGGCCATGGCGGCCAGCACCCTCCTGCGTGCGTCGGGGCAGGCGAGCGCGGCCTCGATGTCAGCCACGCGGACGCGACCCGCCGATTGCCCTGTCATCCTCACGGTCTCGTCGGGAACAGTCTCCCGGCCGAAGTCCCCCCACAGGAACCGCAGGTTGCGACACCTCTGAGCGGGCAGCTCGGTACGGACTTGGTATTCCCACCCGATCGCACGGCAGGTCTCGGCAGTGAGGGTCAGGATGGCGCCCAACCGCGGGTCCGTGCGTAGCTTCTCCGCTCGTGTGACATCCACCAGAAGCAGACGCCCATCGCGCAACGCGACGAGGGCATCGGGGGTGTGTTCACGGAGACCGCGGCGCGGGAAGCGCCACTCGAAGCGGACTGGCTGCGTGACGACATCGACGGCTCTGCCAACCAGGACGAGGTCCATCAGGTGATGCATCTCGTTGAAGCTCTCGAACCAGATCGCGCGACGCTGGTCGACCCCACCCGGCACGTGCAGGACTCCGATGTAGTTCGGCATGCCCACGTGCGAGGACATCACGCGGACCATCTCCAGCCCGTTCGGCTGAATGGCCCGGGCCCCGTGTACGGCGAGCAGCGAGCCTGCCTGCGACCCGCGACGGATCACCCCCACGGTGGCTCCATGCGCCACCTGCCGACGCTTCTCTTCATCGAGCGCCGTATCGATGACGACGTCCCAAGGACACCTGATTCCCTGCACATCAGGGAGGAGGGAAACGAACCGCCCCGCCCTACGTGGGCTCTTGACCGCATGGGGGTTGGGCCCGGAAGATAGCATGCGAAAGCCTTCCACTTGGTTTTCCTTCCGACGGACGAGCCGCGAACTCCACCGACGGACCTACAGGCCGGGCCCGCAAGGCCCGGTCTCGTGCGTTACGAGCAGTTGAGAGTGGTGCGTCGTCGTAATCGACGCCACGAAGCACAGATCGAAGAGGCTGCTCCCTTCCGCGGCGGCCACGATGGGATCGGTCCGCATCGCCCGCGTGTCGCTCCAATCCAACGGACACCGCGAGCCTAATGTCTAGTGACCCAGCACCTCAATGCATTTTCCGACCCGGGCTGGCGCCAGCCGCGTCGACGCAAATGCACGGGTGGTGGTGTATTGCCGGGCGCGCGAACGTATCACGCCTAGTGGAAGCCCGAAAGAAAAACATCAAACAAGTGATAACAATGCACACTGTTATCGGAAGCAATCGAGCAATGAAAGGCGTAGTAAATGGGCGAACAAGGGGTAGGGAGCCGACGAGAGGTGGCACTATTCTCCACCGCGCTGAAGAGTCTCGGGGACCGTCCTGCCGCGCGCGACGTGCTCGAGCTCGCCGCCGACCCTCGATTCGCGATCGACAGCACTCAGCCCTGCATGCGTCCGGGATGCCACAACACGTGCGAGTGGGGAGGGCGGGGTCGTCCCAGGATGTTCTGCAGCGACCAGTGTCGACGCCAATACGACAGGACTCGTGCCGAACTCCTGCGCCAGGTCGCCACCCTCGAGCGGCTCTCGAATGTCTTCCACGAACTCGATCGCCGCAAGGCAGTGGCCGAGCTTGCCAAGCGACGGTGGGTCCTGGCGCGCTACCCAGCCTTGGGGGTCGCTCTCGGTGAGTCCACCGGAGAAGACCAGCCGCACTGATGGCGAGTTGTAGTCAGTCCCACTAGGTTTCACGCATTTTCTCGGACTCCTGAGCGTGAGCCACTCTCACGTACTCGCAGAATCCGCGCGCTACTCGCAGAATCGCACCCGCCGGACACGTGGCGTTCGGCGCTGGCCGGGATTGAGCCCGAGTTACACGGGTGTAGTTTTCCCCAGCTGTGCACAACCCTGTGGACGGCGGCCTCCCCGAACCTCCGCCCCACCGAGGCCGGCGCTCTAGAGTGGAGGACATGCGCCAGCAGGTGGTCGACGACGTCATCGTCAGCAAGCATCCGGCCGGCACGATGGAGGACGACCTGGCCGTGCGTCTGGCCGTCGCGTCCACCGATCCCGTCCGCCGCAGCTTCGCGCCGCCCCTCAGCGCCATCCCGGTCGCCGCGCCCGACGGGCGGCTGGTCACCCTCGCCCCGCGCACCCACCCGATCCCCGACGATGAGCCCCCTCCGTGGCACGAGGCAGGCGCCCTGCTGGCGCGGCTGCACTCCTGCCCCGTCCCCGACGACCTTCCCGAGCACGGCGGACGCCAGCAGTTCGCCGCCGCCGTCGCCGAGGCGGATGCCCTTCACCCCGGCGGTTCCACCGACGTCCTGCGCGAGCTGGGGCTGCACCTGCTCCAGTCCTGGCCCGTGCCTACCCGGGTGGCCGTTGTACACGGCACCTTCGACCTCGGTCGCCTCGGCCGGCTACCCGGCACCGAAGCCTGGCTGCTCACCGGCCCGCACACCCTCGGCGTCGGGGACGCCGCCTGGGACCTCGCCGGGCCGGCCGCTCTGTGGGGCGCCGGGCTACTCGACGACGCGAGCTGGTTCGCCTTCGTGGGCGGCTACGCGGCAGCCGGCGGGCGCACGCCCACGGAGGGGCAGCCCTGGCCCGGCCTCGACCACCCCGCCCGGTGCGCGCTGCTGATGGCCACCGTCGCCGAGCTGCGCCGCTGCCCCGGCCACCCTCAGCCCGAGCTCAGCCCCGCCGCCGAGGCCCTGCTCGCCGCGTGCGTCAAGGCGAACGGACGCCGCTGGTGACCGACTCCCCCAGCTGCCCGCACTGCCGGCAACCGCTGCCGGGCTGGAACCCGCCGCCCGAGCCCGGTCCCCCGCCCCAGCGCGAGCCGGGGTACGCCGACCACCACCCCCAGCGCAAGGCCGGCCACGCCGCCACGCGTCCCCTCCCGCCGTTCGCGCCCGGCTGGCTGGCCGGGCCCACGGCGTCCGACCCCGACGCGCACGGTCTGCTGCGCGGCATGATGAATTCCTTCACGAGAGAAGAGGAAGCACGATGACCCTGGTCCCCGAGATCACGCTCCACGACGGCACGACGATCCCGCAGCTCGCCTTCGGCACGTGGCAGGTGCCGGATGCCGACGTCACACCCGCCGTCCTGCACGCGCTCGAGACCGGCTACCGGCACATCGACACCGCCGCCATCTACGGCAACGAGGCGGGCGTGGGCCGTGCCATCGCGCAGGGAGGCGTTGCCCGCGAGGACCTCTACATCACCACCAAGCTGTGGAACGACGTCCACCGGAAGGCCGACGCCCGCCGCGCCATCGAGACGAGCCTGGAGAAGCTCGGCCTCGACCACGTGGACCTGTACCTCATCCACTGGCCCTCCACCGTGAAGCACGGCGACGCCTACATCGAGGCTTGGGACGCCCTCCAGGAGTTCAAGGCCGAGGGTCTGGTCACCAGCATCGGCGTGAGCAACTTCCACGCCCACCACCTCGATGCGATCTCCGGGGAGGTGCCGGCGATAAACCAGATCGAGGTGCACCCGACGTTCGCCCAGATCCCCCTGCGGGCGTTCTGCGAGGAGCGCGGCATCAAGGTGGAGTCGTGGAGCCCGCTCGGCTCGGGCGCCGACCTCGGCAACGGCGAGTTGGCCGACATCGCCGCCGCCCACGGGCGCTCGGTGGCGCAGGTGATCATCCGCTGGCACCTCCAGCACGGCCTGATTGTGCTGCCCAAGTCGGTCACCCCTGCCCGCATCGAGGAGAACTTCGCCGTGTTCGACTTCGAGCTCGACGCCGACACCATGGCCCGCATCGACGGCCTGGACGCCGGCAACCGCGTCGGCTCCGACCCGGACACCGCCGGCTTCTGACGGTCAGCCGCCTCTCAGTCTGACGGGACCTCAGTCACACTGACCTCGCGGGGCCCCATGCGGCGATTGAGAGGCGGGAAACCGTCAGTCGGCCGTGGCAGAGTGTCCCCACGATGACAATTGGTCCCGGCTCCGAGGTGCTGGAACGCTTCTCCACCGCAACGCGGGCGTGGTTCTCCAGCAGCTTCACCGCGCCCACAGCCGCCCAGGCCGGGGCGTGGGCGGCCATCAGCGCGGGCGAGCACACGCTGGTCGTCGCTCCGACGGGCTCGGGCAAGACCCTCGCCGCGTTCCTGTGGGCCATCGACAAGCTGGCGGCGGCTTCGACGAGCTCAGCCAACCGGGCGGCAGAGCCTGTCGAAGCCCCCTCCACACGCGTCCTCTACATCTCCCCCCTGAAGGCGCTGGCGGTCGACGTCGAGCGCAACCTTCGTTCACCGCTGGTCGGCATCGGGCACGCGGCCGACCGGCTGGGGCTGCCGCGGCCCGAGGTGACCGTGGGCGTCCGCTCGGGCGACACCCCGGCCGACCAGCGCCGCCGGTACGCGCGCAACCCCGACGACATCCTCATCACCACCCCCGAGTCCCTGTACCTGCTGCTCACCTCGCAGGCGCGCGAGGCGTTGCGCGGCGTCGAGACCGTGATCATCGACGAGGTGCACGCGGTGGCGGGCACCAAGCGCGGCGCCCATCTGGCCCTGACGCTCGAGCGGCTGGACGCCCTTCTGCCCTCCCCTGCGCAGCGGATCGGGCTGTCGGCGACCGTGCGGCCGATCGAGGAGGTGGCGCGGTTCCTGGCCGGGGGGCGTCCAGTGTCGGTGGTGCAGCCGCCGAGCGAGAAGCAGTGGGACCTGCGGGTCGTCGTCCCCGTCGAGGACATGGCCTCGCTGGCCGCGCCACCCCCCGAGGACGAGGACGGGCCGCGGCAGGTCCCCTCGATCTGGCCCCACGTCGAGGAGCGCATCGTCGACCTCGTCGAGGCCCACCGCTCGACGCTGGTGTTCGCCAACTCGCGTCGGCTGGCCGAGCGGCTGACCGGCAGGCTGAACGAGATCGCCGCCGAGCGCGCCGAGGCCCAAGCCCTGGACAACGAGAACCCAAGCCCTCGGCAGGCGCAACCCAAGCCCTCGGCGCAGGCGCCCGCACAGGTGATGGGGCAGGCCGGGGCGTCCGCGGGAGCGCAGCCCGTGATTGCCCGGGCCCACCACGGCTCGGTGTCCCACGACCAGCGCAAGCAGACCGAGGAGGCGCTCAAGGCAGGCCACCTGCCCGCCGTGGTCGCCACCTCCAGCCTCGAGCTGGGCATCGACATGGGCGCGGTCGACCTCGTCGTCCAGGTGGAGGCGCCCCCGTCGGTGGCCTCAGGCCTGCAACGCGTGGGTCGCGCCGGCCACCAGGTCGGGGCAGTCAGCCGGGGGGTGTTCTTCCCGAAGTACCGCGGCGACCTCGTCGCCACGAGCGTGATCGTCGACCGCATGCGCGCCGGGGCGATCGAGCAGCTGCACGTGCCGGCGAACCCGCTCGACGTGCTCGCCCAGCAGGTCGTGGCGATGGTGGCCCTCGACGAGTGGGCCGTCCCCGACCTCCTCGAGCTCGTGCGGAGGGCCGCCCCGTTCGCGACCTTGACCCGCGGCGTCCTCGACGCGGTGCTCGACATGCTGGCCGGCCGCTACCCGGCCGAGGAGTTCGCCGAGCTGCGCCCCCGCCTCGTCTGGGACCGCGTCACGGACACCCTCACCGGCCGTCGCGGCGCACAACGCATCGCGGTCACCAACGGCGGCACCATCCCCGACCGGGGGCTGTTCGGCGTGTTCATCGCCGGCGACGGTCCCGGCCGCCGCGTCGGCGAGCTCGACGAGGAGATGGTCTACGAGTCGCGCGTCGGCGACGTCATCACGCTGGGCACCAGCGCCTGGCGCATCGAGGACATCACCCACGATCAGGTCCTCGTCTCGCCCGCGCCGGGGCAGCCGGGCCGCCTGCCGTTCTGGAAGGGCGACACCATCGGGCGCCCCGCCGAGCTGGGCGAGGCGCTCGGTTCGTTCGTGCGCGAGCTGTCCACCTCGGACGCCGTGGGTGCGGCCGAACGGCTGGTCGCCTCGGGGCTCGACGAACTCGCGGCGTCCAACCTGCTCACGTACGTGGCCGAGCAGCGCGAGCAGACCGGTCAGGTACCCACCGACCGCACGATCGTGGTCGAGCGGTTCACCGACGAGCTGGGCGACTGGCGCATCGTGATCCACTCGCCGTGGGGTGCGCGGGTGCACGCGCCGTGGTCGCTGGCCATCGCCGCCCGGCTGCGCGAGCGCTACGGGGTCGACGTGCAGGCGATGCACGCCGACGACGGCATCGTGCTGCGGCTGCCCGACATGGGCTACTCCGACCCGACCGCCGACCCCGGCGACGCCGACTCGTGGGGCGCCCCGTCCGCTCCGCCCGACCTCATGGAGCACATCGTCCTCGACCCCGAGGAGGTGACCGCGCTCGTCACCGAACTGGTGGGCGGCTCGGCGCTGTTCGCCTCCCGGTTCCGCGAGTGCGCGGGTCGCGCACTGCTGCTGCCCAACCGGCGCCCCGGCCACCGGCAGGCGCTGTGGCAGCAGCGGCAGCGGTCGGCGGCGTTGCTGGAGGTGGCGTCGAACTACCCGGCGTTCCCCATCGTCCTGGAGGCCGTGCGCGAGTGCCTGCAGGACGTCTTCGACCTGCCCGCCCTCGTGGACCTGATGGGGCGCATCCGCGACCGGCGGGTGCAGGTCGTCGAGGTCTCCACCGGACGCCCGAGCCCGTTCGCCCAGTCGTTGCTGTTCGGGTACGTGGCCCAGTTCCTCTACGAGGGGGACTCCCCGCTGGCCGAGCGTCGCGCGGCCGCGCTGTCGCTCGACCCCGACCTGCTCGCAGAGTTGCTCGGCACCGCCGAGGGGCTCAGCCTCCGCGACCTGCTGGACCCGGCCGCCATCCAACGCACCCGCGACGAGCTCCAGCACCTCGCCGAGGGGCGCCGCGCGCGCGACGCTGACGAGGTCACCGATCTGCTGCGGGCACTTGGCCCCCTCTCCGAGCCAGACCTGGCGGCCCGTTCGACCGACCCGGAGGCCGTCGCCGGCTGGCTGGCCAGCCTCGACGAGGCCCGGCGCATCTTCCGCGTCGGCGACCGGTGGGCCGCCGCCGAGGACGCCGGGCGCCTCCGCGACGCCCTCGGCACCGCCCTGCCCCCCGGCCTCCCGCACGCGTTCACGGATCCGGTGACCGACCCGCTGGGCGACCTGCTCGTCCGCTATGCCCGCACCCACCCGCCGTTCGCCATCGACGACGTCGCCGCCTGGCTGGGCATCGGCCCCGCCGTCGCGCTGGCCAGCCTGCGCGGCCTCCAGGCGGCCGGACGCCTCGTCGAGGGCGAGTTCACGCCGGGGGCGTCTGGGCGCGAGTTCGTCGACCCGGGCGTCCTGCGGCTGATCCGGCGGCGGTCGGTCGCCGCGCTGCGCGCCGAGGTCGAACCGGTGCCCGCCGAGGACTACGCCCGCTTCCTCCCCGCCTGGCAGGGTGTCGGCGGAGGCTACCGCGGCGTCGACGGCGTGCTGCGTGTGATCGAGCAGCTGGCCGGGGTGTCACTGGCCGCCTCGGCGGTGGAGACCCTGATCCTGCCCGCGCGCGTGCGCGACTACGCCCCCGCGATGCTCGACGAGCTGTGCGCCGCCGGCGAGGTCGGCTGGCGCGGTCAGGGCGGTCTGGCGGCTTCCGACGGCTGGGTCACCCTGTGGCCGACCGACCTCGGGCCGCTCGGCGCGGCGCTGGGCGAGCCCGAAGGCGACCTCGAGCTCGCCTTGGTGGACGCGCTGGGCACCGGCGGGGCGTCCTTCTTCAGCCCGCTGGCGGACGCCGTGGGCGACCCGGGCGGGCTCGCGGCGTCCGACGGGCTGTGGTCGCTGGTCTGGAAGGGCCTGGTCACGAACGACACCCTCGCCCCGGTGCGCGCCCGGCTCGGCGGGGGGTCGCCCACGCACCGCGCCCGCACAGCCGCCCCCCGCACACGGTACGGACGCCCCCGCCTCCGCCTGCCGCGGGCGTCCGCTCCCCCGTCGGTCGGTGGGCGCTGGTCACTGGTGCAAGCGGAGCCCTCGGCGGCCTCGACCCAAGCCCTCGGCGAGCGGCTCGTGCTGACCGCCGAACTGCTCCTGGACCGTTACGGCGTCGTCACGCGCGGGGCCGTCCAGGCCGAGGGGATCGAAGGCGGCTTCGCCGGGGTCTACAAGGTCTACTCCGCCGCCGAGGACGCCGGACGCCTCCGGCGCGGCTACTTCGTCGAGGGCTTGGGTGCCGCCCAGTTCGCCACCACGGGCGCGATCGACCGACTCCGCGGCGTCGGTCGGGGCGCGGCAGCGGGCGCACTGGTGCTCGCGGCGTCCGACCCGGCGAACCCGTTCGGCGCAGCCCTGCCGTGGCCCGGGTCAGGCGACCACCGGCCGAGCCGGAAGGCGGGGGCGCTGGTGGTCCTCGACGACGGGCACTTGGTCGCGTGGCTCGAGCGCGGCGGGCGCACGGCGCTCACGTGGTCGGAGGACCCCGACCGGCTGCGCCGGGCCGCCGAAGCTCTGGCGGGGCTCATCCAGGGCGGCCGGGTGGCCGCGCTCACCGTCGAGAAGGTCGACGGCGCCGCCTCACTGGGCGCCGACCACCCGTTCGTGCACGCGCTGCTGGCGGCGGGGTTCCACCAGACACCCAAGGGCGTCCGGCTGCGCCGCTGAACTGTCAATCAACTGTCAACGTATGTGATTTTGACAGTTCGCTGAGGCGCTGGTCGAAGCCCGCGACGGGCTCCCAGACCTGCTGGCGCCCCTCCCGGCGACTGGACAGCAGCCCGAGATCCTCCAACTGCCGAAGGTCGGCTCGCGCCGTGGCGAGCACGACATCGTGACTCGCCCCGTGCGATGCCGCCGTGAACCTCGTGGCGCTGCCCCGGAGCACCCCCTCGACGATGGAGGCCTGCCGATGGTTGATGCCCAACCCGCCCACCGCCTCCCGCGCCACGCGCAGGTCCCGGCCCTTGCGCGCGAGGTACTGGTGGAGTTCGTCGATCGCCCGACGGATGACAGCGACGTGGTGCAGCGCGAAGTACGTAACATCACCGTCGTCCTGTTCGGTGTTGAGGTAGGCCCTGGCGTACTGGGCCGGGGCATCGCGAAGGATCCGCGAGATCGCGACGAATTCGAGCAGCCAGTAGCCGTGCTTGAGCGCCACCCAGTAGAAGAGGGCGCGCGCCGTGCGGCCATTGCCGTCGACGAAGTAGTGGTCGTACCCCACCATGAAGTGCGTGACGATGGCCCGCAGGATCGGATGCAACCACCCCGTGCCGGTGCGACCGTTGGCGAAGTCGCACAGCGCGGCCAACCGGGTCGGGAGTTGCTCGGCCGGCGGAGGCTCGTGCAGCGGTTCGTCGGAGGACACCGACCACACCCCCACCCGCACCTCGCCCGGCAATTGGAGCCGACCGGCGGCCTCCGGGTCGTCGAGCGTGCCCTCGGTCAGGATCGCGTGCACACGACTGACCATCGAAGGGGTGATGTCGTCGTCGACGTGTTCTCGGATGAACTGCATGGCCACGTAGTTGTTCGCGATCATGCGTTCACTCACGGACCTGGGGGAGCGCCCCGTGCGCAGCATCTCCTTCGCCACCCTCTGCGTGGTGACCGCACCCTCCAGCTGGGATGACGTGATGGCTTCCTCCATCAGGGAACTGACGAGATAGCGGTCCCGCGTGCGCTCATTGACCACGAGCTCAGGCATCTCGACGCGACCGCTGGCACGCGCCGTGACGTCGTCCAGCCCCCGGAGCAGGGCATCCGAGAGCACGTAGTTGAAGGGGCGTCCCTCTTGGTCCACCAGGGGGAGGTCCCGGGCCTGCGCCAACCGGCTCATCTTGGTGACAGCCCACCACTGCTCAACCGTAAGACCCTCGGGAGGGGTCTTGTGCCGCAGTTTGTTCCACGGAAGGTACTCCTCCTCCCGGTAGGCCGCCCGCATGGCCTGCGCCACCGTGCGCGGGTCCAGACCCGTCAAGGCGGGCCACGGGTCGGGGGGCTGCTTCGGACGGGACACCATGCCAACACCCTACTGTCAATGAATCAGCAATTGACAGTCAATTGACTATCAATGCTGAGAAGACTGACAATCAGCCACCAGCCACTGCGCGCACCGCGTCGGCCAGCACACCCGGCTGCTGCTCGCGCAGCTCGTAGCGCGCCCGGGTCATGGGCTTGTTCACCGACAGCACGCGGGTGAGGTCGATGGGTGTGCCCGAGACGACCGCGTCGGCGTCGGCCGCGTCGATGGTGGCCTCCAGGTCGCGGATCTGTGCGTCGCCGTAGCCCATCGCCGGCAGGATCCCGCGGGCGTTGGGGTACTTCGCGTAGGTCGCCGCCAGCGACGCCACGGCGTACGGTCGGGGTTCAGCCCGCGCACGGACGCCTCGACCTGGGCGATCGCGTCCTCCGAGGCCACGTCGCACTTGTTGATGATGACCAGGTCGGCCCGCCCGGCAGCACGAAGTCGGCGCCGGCGGCGATGCACCGGCTGGCCAGGTGCATGACGTCGGCGTGCGCGATGTCGGAGTACGAGAAGACGCACTCGTCGACGTGCTCGCGGGCGATGAGCTCCTCGAGGTCGGCCTCGTCCACGATCGGGATGCCCTCGGGGTACCGCCCCCCGGCCAGCTCGGCCGGGTAGCGGCGTCCGGCGATGTCGGGGATCTGGGTGGCGGTGAACGCCACCACCTCACGGGCCGCGTCGTCGCGGTACCGCACGTTGAAGTTGTGGAAGTCGCGGCCCGCCGCGCCAAGGATCACGGTCCTGCGCACACCATTCATGGGAACCCCTCGTGTTCAGCCCGGAACGCCACCCTGCGCCCGGCCCATCCACGCTATCGAGCCGGGACGCCGTGCGCGGCCGGTCCGGCACAACGGCTGAGGACTCCGGCACGCCCATCCTCACGAGGACGCGGGCTCGGCCTGCTGCTGCGCTACCCGCTGAACCGCCGCGCGCCGGCCGGGTCGACGGTTGCCCGCAGCGCGTCCGTCCACTCCGTGGGTCTGAGGCCGAAGCGCTCCTGCGCGGCCGTGGAGTCCAGCACGAAGGGCCGCTCGAACTGGTGCCGGGTCTCGTCCAGCTCGCGGACGAGCGGCACGACCCGGGCTAGGGCCATCACCCACCGGGGCAGGGGCCGCACCACGGCGTCCGCCCCGCCGGCGGCCGCGGCGGCATCGCGCGCCACCTCGCGCTGGCTCCGCGGTTCCGAGGTGGGCACGTGCCACACACGCCCCCAGTCGGGGCCGGCCTGATCGGCCTCCGCCACCGCCACCGCCAGGGCGGCGATGTCGGGCAGGTAGGTCCAGGAGTGGGGTGCGTCGGCGTCCCCCACGGGTGGGCGGGCGACCCTGCCGGACGCCGCGGGCTTGACCACGTACTCGTTCAGGAAGCTCACCCCGGCACCGGCGCCGGGCCCGAAGTAGTCGGAGGCGCGCAGCTCGACGGCCCGCACACGTAAGGCCGTGTGGGCCGCCAGCGCGTCACGCCACATCCCGGCTCGCACTTCGCCCTTGACCCCGTTCGGCGCCACCGGCGTGGACTCGGCCATGGGCGCGTCGACGCGACCGTAACCGTAGAGGTTGCCGATGGTGACAAGCCCGGCACCGGACGCCTCAGCCGCCCCGAGGAACGCGGCGGCCATCGGGGGCCAGGCCGTCGACCACGTCGTGTAGGGCGGGTTGACGGCGTTCACGATGACGGACGCCCCGGCCGCGGCCTGCGCGAGGGCGTCCGCGTCGGCGGCATCGACGACGACGGCCGTCACGCGAGACGCGGCGTCCGAACGCGCGGCCTGCGCCAGCACTTCCGCGCTGGGGCCGGCGCCCCGGCGCGAGGCAAGGGAGACGGTGTGGCCCGCCTCGGCGAGCTGGAGTGCGATGTGCTGGCCGATTCCGCCCGCACCGACGACGAGAGCGTGCATGGGATCCTCCTCGAGAAGTGCGAACACTGTTCGCTTATCTCCAGTGAAGCACCGCCGACCGCAGAAATCAAGAACACTGTTCGCGCTTTCTTGCTAGGGTCCTCCCATGACCGAGCCCGGCGCCCGCGCGCGTAACCGCGCCCAGGTGGCGGCGTCCCTGCTCGAGGCCGGACGCCGCCAGCTCGCCGAGGTGGGCGCCGCCGCACTCTCCGTCCGCGCCGTCGCCCGGGACATGGGGATGGCCCCCTCGGCCCTCTTCCGCTACATCGCCTCGCGCGACGAGCTGCTCACGCTCCTGATCGTCGACGCCTACGACGAGTTGGGCGCCTTCGTCGAACAGGTCGAGGGCGACGTGCCCCGCGCGGACCTGCGCGGCAGGTGGCGCGCCCTGGCCCACGGCGTCCGGGACTGGGCGGTCGCCCACCCCCACGAGTGGGCACTGTTGTTCGGCTCACCCGTCCCCGGCTACGACGCCCCCGGAGACCAGACCAACCCCGCCGGCCAGCGCGCGGCCGCGGTGCTGGCCCGGGTCGGCGCCGACCTCGCCGCCACCGGCGCCGGCCCGGACGCCTTGGGCGACGACGGGGACGTCCTGGCCGCGGCCGCCGTCGCCGTGCTCTCCGACGGCCCCGCCCTGCCCCCCGTGCTGTTCACGCACGGCCTGCTGGCGTGGACGGGGCTGATCGGGGCGGTGAACCTGATCGTGTTCGAGACGCTGGGCCGCGACCTCGCGGAATCGGATGCACTGTTCGCCTACGCCGTCCGCGCCAACGAGACGCTGATCTTCGGCTCCGCCTGAGCCGCCGGTGGGAGATGGCCCCGTGGACGCCGTCGACACCCTCGAACGACTCTGGCCCGCATCCGGCCCCGCTCCACCTCCTGCCTGGGCGCCTGACGACGTTCACCGGGGCGTCGCCTGACGGACGCCTCCGGGTCGCCCGGCTCGGACAGGGTGGGGGGACCACCCTTCCCCAGGCCGACCCCTCAGGAGTGACATGCGTCCCACCCGCCTCATCGCCGCCGTGGCCTCCGTCGCGCTGGCGTCCACCTGCTTCGTGACCCCGGCCGTGGCCGAGACCCCCGCCGCCACGGCCCGCGCGGCCCAGCCCGGCTTCCGCGTCCTGCCCTACCTGCAGAAGCCCGCCGGCGACTCCATGACCATCAACTGGATCTCCGAGCTCGGCACCCCCGGCACGCTCGCGATCACGCCGCAGGCAGGCCCCGACGGCAAGAAGCCCCCGGGCAAGAAGCAGACCCGCACGTTCACCTCGGAGCCCGTCTACCAGGAGATCATGGAGTACTCCGACAGGGAGCTCACCCAGGCGATCGCCGGCCTCGAGCAGGGCAGCTGGCTGCTCGCCAACGAGAACCACAAGCACTCGATCCAGGTCGACCAGCTGAAGCCGGGCACCACCTACGCGTACACGGTCACCCAGGACGGCCGCACCTTCGACGGCGACTTCACCACCGCCCCGAAGAGCAACGACTGGGACGAGCTCCGCATCATCGCGTTCTCCGACTCCGAGACCGAGCCGTACGGCCGCATCGAGCACCGCGAGTGGGAGCTCTCCCAGGTCAACCCGTACACCGAGGGTTCCGACGCCCGCCCCGGCCAGGGCTCGCTGTGGCACCAGACGTTCGGCAGCACCGCGCGCTACGGCCAGTTCACGCTGAAGTACCCGCTGAGCCAGGACATCGCCATGCGCGAGAACATGGCCACCATCGCGAACGCCGACCCCGACCTCATCCTGGTGGCCGGCGACCTCGCCCAGGGCTCGGGCTACCAGCCGGGCTGGGACGAGTTCTTCCGCTACTTCGCCGGCGAGCACGGCACGCTGGCGTCCACCACCCCGCTCATCACCGCGCTGGGCAACTGGGAGACCTACGCCGCCCTCAACGGCGGCTACGGCACGGACGCCGACCGCACCCCGGCGGTCATCTCCCGCAACCGCTACCACGCCTACATGGACACGTGGGGCGACCCGAAGAACCCGCAGTTCAAGGACTCCTACCACCGGGTCGACCACGGCCCCGTGACGATCCTCACGCTCGACTCGACCAACGGCATCCCCGACGAGCGCGTCGGCCAGATGCTGTCCGGCGAGGTCTTCTCCGGCAACGACCTGGCGATGGGGCCGGAGAACATCACCACCGACACCCAGGGCGAGTTCACCGAGGACAGCTACGACGCCGGCTTCGTCGAGCAGTTCGGCGGCACCACCGCCGACTCCGACCTGCCGAACTTCAACCCCGGCACCGAGCAGTGGGCGTGGGCCGAGAAGCAGCTGCGGGACGCCCGCGCCAAGGGCCAGGTCGTCATCGTGCAGTTCCACCACGCGGCCTACTCCAACGGCGTCCACGGCACGCCGCCGAACCGCGCCACCAGCGCCGACAACCAGTCGGGCGTCGCGATGCGCGTCTACACGCCGCTGTTCGAGAAGTACGGGGTGGCCGCGGTCATCTCCGGCCACGACGAGATGTTCGAGCGCTCGTTCGTGGACGACGACGGCGACGGCGTCGGCTTCATGAGCTACGACGTGGGCGTGGCCTCGGACGGCCTGCGCGGCGAGCAGTACGAGCGCGCAGCCGACGGGACGTGGCAGCCGATCCGCTTCAACACCCGCTCGGAGTGGTCGGCCTCTGCCGACGTGCCGGAGACCTGGACGACGGACGCCAACGGCGTCCCGCAACTGACCGATGGGGGCCTGCACTACGGGCACCTGCAGATGGATCTCAGGAAGACGGCCACCGGGTCGGAGCTGACACTGACCCCGGTCTACGTGTTCCCCGTGCTGGATTCGGAGTACGACCTGGTGCGCACCGAGCGCCGCGTCTACGACGACGTGACCACGATGCAGTTCGACAAGAAGGGCCGGGTCATCGGCTGAGCCACGGCGAGGTGGGTTCGCGGGCTGCCGGCGTCTCCGACTGCCGGGCCGGGTGATTCCCCCGAGGGGGTACCCGGGTCCGGGAGCGGCCAGTAGGGTCTGGCGCATGGCCTTGAGCGTCTTCGACCTGTTCTCGATCGGCATCGGGCCCTCGTCGTCCCACACGGTCGGCCCGATGCGAGCCGCGGCCATGTTCCTCGGCGACCTCGGCGACGACCTCGCCAGGGTGGCCCGCGTGCGCTGCGACCTGTACGGCTCGCTCGGCGCCACGGGCCGCGGGCACGGCACCGACAACGCCATCATCCTCGGCCTGCTGGGCGAGCGCCCCGAGACGGTCGACCCTCGCAGCGTCGCCGCCACCGTCCGCACAGCCTGGGACGAGCGGTACCTGGAGCTGGCCGGACGCCACCGCATCGACTTCGACCCGGTCACCGAACTCGTCCTCGACGGCTCCAAGGAGCTCCCCGCTCACCCCAACGGCCTGGAGCTGCGCGCCTGGGACGCCGCCGGCGAACTGCTGGCCGCGTCGACGTTCTACTCGGTGGGCGGCGGCTTCGTCGTTCGGGGGGACGCCGAGGCGTCCGACCCCGTCGTGCCCAACGACGTCGAGGTGCCGCATCCGTACCACACCGCCGAGGACCTGCTCGCGATCTGCGAGCACACGGGGCTGTCCATCGCGAGCGTCGCGCTGGAGAACGAGCTCGCCATGGGGCGCACGAAGGAGGAGGTCGAGGAGGGCCTGCTCGCGATCTGGGCGGTCATGCAGGAGTGCGTTCGCAACGGCGCCGCGACCGAGGGACGCCTCCCCGGCGGCCTGCGCGTCCTGCGCCGCGCCCCGGCCCTGCACACCAAGCTCGTCAGCGAGGGCGTCTCGGACGACCCGCTCCGCGGCATGGACTGGATCACCTTCTACGCACTCGCCGTGAACGAGGAGAACGCCGCCGGGGGGCGCGTGGTGACGGCGCCGACGAACGGGGCCGCGGGCATCATCCCGGCCGTCCTGCACTACTACTGGAACTTCATCCCGGGCGCGAACGGCGCCGGGGTGGTGAAGTTCCTGCTCACCGCCGGTGCCATCGGCATGATCTTCAAGAACACGGCGTCCATCTCCGGCGCCGAGGTGGGCTGCCAGGGCGAGGTGGGGTCGGCCTGCTCGATGGCAGCAGGCGGTCTGGCCGCGATCCTGGGCGGCACGCCGGAGCAGGTGGAGAACGCCGCCGAGATCGGCATGGAACACAATCTGGGCCTCACCTGCGACCCTGTCGGCGGGCTCGTGCAGATCCCCTGCATCGAGCGCAACGCCATCGCGGCGGTCAAGGCGATCGCGGCCGCCCGGACGGCGCTGCGCGGCGACGGGTCGCACATCGTGAGCCTCGACAACGTCATCAAGACCATGCGCGACACCGGGGCTGACATGAAGGCCAAGTACAAGGAAACGGCCCTCGGCGGCCTCGCCGTCAACGTCATCGAGTGCTGAGGGGGAGTCCTCCCCCAGCGTGGCCTCACCAAAACCCCCTCTGATACGGCACCATGGGGACCGTGGAACGGCTGATCGAGGGCACCCCCGGCGAAGAGGCCGCTGTCTGGGTACAGGACAGGGGTGGGGGTCCACTGCGCCTGCGTGGCCATGTCGTGATCGAGGACTTGGGCGGCGTGCTCACCTCGATCTCGTCCCGTACCGGGGCCAACGGCCCGCTCAACCCCGTGACGCAGTACATGCTCTCCCGGGCGGCGAATCACCTGGCCGACCGGCTGATCGACGACGCGGGGCCCACCAAGGATGGCCGCGACTCCGTGCCGCGCATCCTCTCCAGCGCGCTCGGTCACCAGCCGTTCGTTGAGTCGGTGCTCGAGATGAGCCAGCACCAGATGCTGCGCCGCTGGCCGCTGGCCACCGACTGGTACACCGACGTCATCAACTACGTGATGCGCCCGTCCCGCTTCGACCCGAAGTTCGAGGGCCTGGTGGCGGACATCGGCCAGAAGACGGCCGCGCCGCTGGGCGAGTTCGTCCGTTCGTTCACGCGCGAGGCGTACACGTTCTCCGACAACACCAAGACCGTGCGGGTGGCCGAGGCGCTGCAGGCGCTGTGGCCCGACTACGCCCCCGTGCGGAATGCGATGGGGCAGTACCGCCAGCACGTGCTGGAACGCTACATCCCGGTCTACCGGGCCGCGCTGCAGGCGTACGGCCTGGTGGCGCGCCCGGGCATGGACATCCAGACGATCGGGTGGGCGTTCAACGCGCTGCACGTCCGGGAGGCCCTGGAGTTCCTGGCCGGGCAGACGACGACGCACACCACCCCCGACGGCATCGAGTGGTCGATGACGGCGTGGACGGTTGTGCTCATCATCGCCGGCGCGGTGACCGACGAGGAGGGCAACACCTTCCACCCGATGGAGCTCTCCGAGCGCCTGCCCATCCGGCCGTTCCCGACGATCGAGCCGCTGCTGGCGCTCTGAGCCCGGCCCGCCGCTTCAGTCGGCCAGGCCGAGGCGCTCGAGCAGCGGGCCGACCTCGGGGTCGCGGCCGCGGAAGGAACGGTAGGTCTCCAGCGGGTCCACCGAACCGCCGGGCGCGAGCAGCGTCCGGCGGAAGTGGTCGCCGTTCTCCCGGGTGCCCCCGCCGTTCTCCTCGAACCAGGCCACCGCGTCGGCGTCCATCACCTCGGACCACTTGTAGCCGTAGTAGCCCGCCGCGTACCCGCCGCCCCAGATGTGGCTGAAGTACGTCGAGCGGTAGCGCGGCGGCACGAGCGCCTCGTCGACGCCCCAGGACGCCAGCGCGCGCGCCTCGAAGTCCTCGACCTCGTCGCCGCTGGTCGGCAGCGACCCCAGCGGGGTGGTGTGCCAGCTCTGGTCGAGCAGGGTTGAGGCCATCAGCTCCAGCGTCCCGGCGCCCTGGTTGAAACGCGAGGCGTCCTTGAGCCTGGTGATCCACTCCTCGGGCAGGACGCGCCCGGGCGTCCAGGCCCAGTGCTCGTTGACCTGCGAGGGGAACTCGACGAAGTCGCGCGGCGTCGAGGTGCCAGCGCGGCTCGGGTAGCGGCTGTCGGCGAACAGGCCGTGCAGGGCGTGGCCGAACTCGTGGAACATCGTGATGACGCCGTCCCAGCTGATGGTGGTCGTGGAGCGCGTGTAGTTGCAGTTGTTGGTGACGACCGGCAGCTGGCGGGTGAGGTGGTTGCCGTCGACGAGGTTGGTCATCCAGGCGCCGCCGTTCTTGTTGGGGCGGGCCCAGAAGTCCATCACGAACAGGCCGACGGGGGTGCCGTCGGCGTCGTGCACCTCGTAGACGTCGGCGTCCGGGGTGTGGCCGACCAGATCGGTGCGGTGTGTGAACGTGATGCCGTACAGCTCGTTCGCCGCGGCGTACGTGGCTTCGAGGACGGCGTTGACGTCGAGGAACTCCTCCACGTCGGACTCCTCGAACGCGAACCTCTCGCGGCGGACGATCTCGGCGAGGTACTCCCAGTCCCAGGGCTCGAGGGTGGCATCAGGGTCGTTCTCGGCGAGCTTGGCGGCGAGGGTGTCGGCGTCCGCGCGGGCCTGAGCGGCGGCGGCGGGGCCGAGCGGCGCCACCAGCGCGAGGACGGCGTCCGTCGTCTTGGCGCACGCCGACTCGGCGACCAGCGCGGCGTGGTGCTCGTAGCCCAGCAGGGCCGCGCGCTCGGCGCGGGCGCGGGCGATGTCGACGATGAGCTGGCGGGTGTCGTGCGCTCCGCCGAGACCGCGGTTCACGGACGCCTCGAACAGCCGCTTCCGCAGGCCTCGGTCGTGCAGCTTGGTCATCAGCGGCTGCTGGGTGGTGTTGACGAGCTCGATGCGCCAGGTGCCGTCCTCGGCGGCGAGTCCGTCGACCTCGGCGTCGGTGAGCCCGTCGAGCTCGGCTCGGTCGGTGACGACGACGGCGCCGGCGACGCGGCCCTCGCGGTTGGCCTTCTCGAAGGCGGTGCCGAGCTCGGCCAGGCGCTGGTTGAGCGCGCGGAGGCGCTGCTGGTCGTCCTCCCCCAGGGAGACGCCGGAGCGGTTGAACTGGCGCAGGAGCTCGCCGAGCAGCCAGGAGTCCTCGGCGTCCAGCTCGACCTCGCCCGCGGCCTCGCGCGTGGCGAGCTCGGTGAGCCGATCGAAGAGCGCCCGGTCGAGGAAGATCGCGTCGGTGTGGGTGGCGTGCTTGGGGGCCAGGTCGGCGTAGATCGCGTCGATCTCGTCGTTGGTGTCGGCCCACAGCACGGACGCGAAGGGCAGGTAGGCGCGGTTGAGCAGCTCGCCCGAGCGCTCCCACGCGTGCAGGACGTTCTCGACCGTCGCCGGCTCGGGGTCGGACGCCAGCGCCCGCAGGTTCTCCAGCTGCTCGGCCATGCCGGCCTCGAACGCCTCGCGGTAGTGCTCGGGGCGCAGGTTCGCGAAGTCGGGGAGCTGGTAGGGCAGGTGCGAACGTTCCGCGAGCGGGTTCGTGGCAGGCAGCGTCATGCGCCCAACCTACCGCCGAGGGCTCAGAGGGCGGCGCGGACGGCCGAGAGGGCCAACCGGATGGCGCCGGCCTCCAGGGGGTTCAGCTCGCCCTTCTCGCGCTGCTTGTCGATCTCCTCCGCCATCTGGTCCAGGGCCGCGCCCGGATCGATGCCGTCGGCGACGTCGTCGCGGCTGGACTCCCACGCCTTGGTGAGCGCCTTGGCCGCCTTGGAGTCGGCCGGCAGGGCCGCGAGTGCGGCGTCCACCCCGGCCAGGGCGGTGCGGAGGGCGACCTCCTCGCCCGAGGGGAGCGTCGGCAGGGTGATCGGCAGGCTCGGCAGCGCGACCGGAGGCCGGCTGGCGGGCGGTTCGGTGGCGGGGGCGGTCGGGCGGCGGGGCGCGGTGGTGGGCTCGGCGTCCCGCGTCGGCTGGGCGGACGCCCCGGGCACGGCCGAGGCGGGGGTCGCGGCGGCAACGCCGCGGAACATCTGGGAACCGATCGCCCACGCGGCCATGAACACCAGGATCGCGACGATGATCACCCCGAGCCACAGGGCAGCGGTGCGGAAGCCGTCGCCGGGCGGGCGCGACGGGGGTACCCGGCGCGGGGGGATGGCCTCCGCGCGGGTCGGGGCCGGGAGCGCGGACGTGGCGGCGGGCAGCACCGCGGTGGCCGCCGGCGCGACGACGGCGGCACCCGCGGCGGCCACAGCGGCGGGCAGGATCGTCGTGCGGGCGCTGCGCGGATCCTCGGCGAGCTGCGCCAGCGCCTGGCTGACGACGGCGGCGGTGGGGCGGGCGAGGGGGTCCTTGGCCAGCATGCGGCTGACCAGGTCGTCCAGCGCCGGGGAGATGCCCGGACGCCGCGACCGCACCGACACCGCCGGCTCGGTCACGTGCCGCTGCGCCACCTGGATCGGGTTGTCGCCGCCGTACGGGGGGTGTCCGGTCAGCATCGCCACCAGGACGCCGCCCAGGGCGTACACGTCGGACGCCGCCGTCGCGCGCCGCCCCTGCGCCTGCTCCGGAGACATGTAGGCCGCGGTGCCGAGCGTGGTGGCGGGGGCGGTGAGGTGGGCCTCGGCGTCCAACTGGACGAGCGCGATGCCGAAGTCGAGCAGCTTCACCGCGTCGCCGTCGACCATGATGTTGGCGGGCTTGATGTCGCGGTGGACGACGCCGATGGCGTGGGTGGCGACCAGGGCGGAGGCCACCGGGCGGGCGATCGCGATGGCGCGCGCCTCAGGCAGCGGCCCGGAGTCGCGGATGATCGTTGACAGGGCCTGGCCGCTGAGCAGCTCCATGACGAGCCAGGCCTCGCGCGCGTCCGAGCCGGCGTCGAAGATGGTGACGATGTTGCGGTGGTTGAGCTGGGCGGTGGCGATCGCCTCACGGTGGAAGCGGTCGGCGACCGAGGTGTCCGTGGTCTGGGTGAGGTCGACGACCTTGACCGCGACGTCGCGCCGCAGCCGCTCGTCGCGGGCGCGGTAGACCTTGCCCATCGCCCCGCGTCCCAGCGGGGCCGTGAGGCGGTAGCGACCGCCGACCTGTTGCCCCCATTCCATGCCGCCCATCGTAGGTTCGCCTGCTGAGGAGCACATGAGACGACGGGCGGGGTTTCTCATCGGCCCGCCGCGGGTGAGGCCTCAGCCCAGCAGGCCGGCCAGGTAGGCGGCGTCCTTGGAGTAGTTCTCCGCGTCCAGCAGCAGTTTGTCGTTCTTGCGGGCGAGACCGTGCGAGTGGGTGAAGGCGGCCAGGTGCTCCAGCCGCTCCACGATCACCGACAGCAGCTCGGGGACGGTGGCGTCCGTGCCGTAGGACCTCAGCAGCAGCTCCAGGCGGGAGCCGAGGTCGATGGGCAGGTCGGGGGCGTCGGGGTTGGTGGGACGCATCAGCGGCACGGCGCGGTAGGCGAGGTAGGCCAGGTCCCACAGCCGCGGGCCGGGGGCGGCGAAGTCCCAGTCGATGACGCCGACGAGTTCCTGGTCGCGGAACACCATGTTGTAGGGCGCGAAGTCGTTGTGGCAGATGACCTCGGCGGGCTTGTGCGGGGCGGTGCGCCAGTGCGGGTCGGGGTCGGTGTAGCCCTCGGTGGCGTCGTGGAGCTTGCGGAGCCACTTGGCCGACCGCTTGAGGGTGGCGTCGCTGTAGACCCACTCGGGCAGCGGGTAGGTGGGCACCTTGCCCTTGAGGTAGGAGAGCGCCTCGCGGCCGTCCTTCGTCCACCCCTGGGGCTCGGGGACCCAGTCGAGGCCCTGGTCGCGCAGGTGGGCCAGCAGGCGCTGGATGGTCGGTGTCCACGGGCCGGCCTCGCGCAACACCTGGTCACCCAGGCGCGAGACCTCCGTCATGGTGCTCCCCTCGAGGGGCCGCTCGGGCTTGGCCATGCGCCCAGCCTAACCCGGTTCAGTACCAGAAGAGCGGGACGGGGCGGCGAGCGCGGCGCCGCCGAGCAGGAGGCCCCGCACGACGTGACCGGCGTCCGCCGCCGCGCCGACCGCGAACTCGCCGCTGACGATCGCCGCACGGCCGGCGGGCACCTCGACGTCGCCGACGCGCAGCGCCGCGCCCTCGGCGATGACGACGTACTCCCAGCCGTCCTCGACCGGCACGACGAGCGGGTCGTCGGAGGCGAACCGCACCTCACAGGCCAGCGCGGGCAGGTGCGTGGCGACCGGCGAGTCCTCGAAGCCAAACTCGCCGACGATGATGGCGACCTCGTGGTCGCCGACGCGGACTGGCTCGGGCCAGAACTCCTCCACAGACGGCGTCAGGTCGGACGCCCCGGGCGCGGCCAGGCGCAGGGCCACGCCGGTGACCGGCTCGCCGCCGACGGAGGCCTGGGCGACCTCGACGCCGGCGCCTGCGGTCACGACCACCGCCTGGCCGGGGCCGTAGGTCGTGTCCGATCCGGTGGAGTCGGTGTGGCGCAGGTGCCCGGAGAACAGCCAGGTCAGCGACTGGGTGTTCGCCTGCCTGCGCGCCGGCTGCTGGAGGACGGCCGGGCCGAACCAGTCGACGTACGTCCACGGTCCGACTGCCGCGACGTCATCGGCGGGCACCAGCCGCAGGATCGGGACGCCGCCCACCGTCGTGGTGGCGGGCTGGACGACGCGGACCGAGGTCACTCCCCCAGGTCCTCGACAGTGATGTCCACCATCAGCTCCATGGCGAGGCGCTCGAGGGCAGAACGCAGGGCGTCCGCATCGGTTCCGGCGGTGACGGGGACGACCATGTGCGCCTCGAAGAGGCGACCGCCGGCCATCGGAGCGTCATAGGAACCCGTCTCGAGCTCCTCAATGGAGAGGCCGTGCTCGGTGAAGACCGCGGAGAGCTCCTTGACCAGGCCAGGGCGGTCGTTGCCGAGCAGCTCGACCGTGAGGCGGCTGTCGGGCTCGTCGGCAGCATGTGCGTCCGCGTCGTGGACGACGATGGTGAGCCCGTCGAGGGCGTCCAGGCCGGCGCGGAAGGCGTCCGCGCGGTCGTCGGGAAGCGTCACGACGACGATGCCGGCGAAGGCACCGGCGAGTTCGGCCATCTGGCTGCGCTCCCAGTTGCCGTCGTGGGCGGCCGCGACCTCCGCGAGCGCGTTGACGATGCCGGACCGGTCGTCGCCGATCACCGTGAGCACGAGGGTGGTCATGCCGCCACGCTACCGGGCCGGTGCGCGCGGCAACAGGTGGCGTCCGATGCGGGTGCACGGGCGCCGGGCACGTACGCTGCTCGGGTGGATCTCGTCGTGCTGTGGGGTTGGGCCTGCGCCGTCGCGGGGACGGCCCTGTCCGTGCCCCAGGTGGTGCGGCTGCTGTCCACGGGCACGAGCGCCGGCGTCAGCCCGCTGCTGTGGCAGCTCAACGTCGCCAACGGCATCGGCTGGACGGCGCACGGTCTCGCGTCGGGGCACGCGAACGTGGTCGTCCCGAACTCCCTGAGCGGGCTGCTCGCCGCCCTGGTGCTCCTGCTCGTCCAGCGCGACCGGCGGCTGCCCGTGCTGCGCACCTGGCTGCTGCCGCTGGCGGTCGGCCTGCTCGGCGTGCTCGTCGTGGCCGTCGCCCCTGAGGGCGGTTTCGGGGTGTTCGCCGTGTTCCCGCTGGCCATCGGCTTCGGCGCGCAGACGCGCGACCTGGTCAGCTCGCCCGACATCGACGGCGTCTCGCCGGTGTTCGTGGTGGGGGCCCTCGTCGTCCAGGCGATGTGGTGGTCGTGGGCGTTCCTGGTCGGCGACCTGTCGATCCTGATCTGCGCCACGGTGATCGGGCTGGTGTGCGCGCTCAACGTGGCGCTGTGGCTGCTGCGCCGGTCCGGACGCCTGCGCCCCCGCGCCCGCCCGCAGGTGGCGGAGGCGGCATGACGGACGCCCCCGTGCGGGAGCGCGTGCCCATCCCCCGCGAGATCTGGGTGATGGTCGTGGCGGCCTTCGTCATCGCCCTCGGCTTCGGCATCGTCGCGCCGATCCTGCCCCAGTACGCGGCCAGCTTCGACGTGGGCCTGACCGCGGCGTCCGCCATCGTGACGGTGTTCGCGCTGGCCCGGATGGCCTTCGCCCCCGCCGCCGGTTCGCTGATCGGGAAGTTCGGCGAGCGGTGGATGTACATCGCCGGCCTCGCCGTCGTCGCGGCCAGCTCGTTCCTGTGCGCGATCGCCGTCGGCTACTGGGACCTGCTGCTGTCGCGCGGCCTGGGCGGCATCGGGTCGGTGACCTTCACGGTCTCATCGATGGGCCTGATGGTGCGGCTCTCCCCGCCCCAGGCGCGCGGGCGAACGTCGGCGCTGTACGGGTCGGCGTTCCTGCTGGGCAATGTCATCGGCCCGGTGCTGGGCACGTTCCTGGCGTTCCTGGGCTTCCGGGTCGCATTCCTGATCTACGGCGGCGCGGTCGTGCTCGCGCTGCTGGTGGTGCTGCTGTTCCTGCGCGACCAGCCCCGAGGCACGTCCGTCTCCGATGCGCGCCCCCGGCTCACGCTGGCCGAGGCGCTGCGCAACCCCGACTTCCGCGCCCTGCTGGTGACCGGCTTCGCCAACGGCGGCGCGACCTTCGGCGTCCGCATCGCGCTGGTCCCGCTGATGGCGGCCGCCATCCCGACCATCGGTGCGCCCATGGCCGGCATCGCGCTGACGCTGATGGCCGTCGGCAACGTGATCGCCCAACAGTTCACAGGGCGGTTCGTGGACGCCGTGGGGCGCCGCCCGGTGCTGATGACCGGCCTGCTCGTGGCCGGACTGACCACGCTCGTGTTCGGGTGGTCGATGTCGATCCCGGTGTACCTGGGCTTGTCGCTGCTGACCGGCGTCGGGGCGGCGATGATCCAGCCTGCCTCCCAGGCGCTGCTGGCCGACATCATCGGCAACGATCGCAACGGCGGCCCGGCGCTGTCGGCGTTCTCGATGTCCACCGACCTGGGCTCGATCTTCGGAACCCTGATCGCCGGGGCCATCGCCGACCTGCTGGGCTTCGGCTGGGCCTTCGCCTTCACCGGCATCATGCTGCTGCTCGCCATCACGCCTTGGCTGCTGGTCTCGCGGGCCGCCCGCGCCTGAGCGCGCCCCTCACCCCGCGCCGACAGCCCCGGGTTCCAGCGCCGACAGCCCCGGGTTCCAGCGCCGGGAGCCCCGGGTTCCTGCGCCGAGAGCCCCGGGTTCCAGCGCCGACAGCCCCGGGTAGCTGTGCCGAGGTAGTCAGGGGCGCGGCGGGCGGTTGGCCGCGGCGTCCTCGACCTCCTCGCGGCTGAAGCCCAGCAGGTGCAGGACGGCGTCCAGGTAGGGCAGGTTCAGGGCCGTGTGGGCGGACGCCCGCACCGCCGGCTTGGCGTTGAACGCCACCCCCAGTCCGGCCGCGGCCAGCATGTCGAGGTCGTTGGCGCCGTCGCCCACCGCGACGGTCCGTGACAGGGGCAGGCCCTCGGCGTCGGCGAACTTTTTCAGCATTGTCGCCTTCATCGCCCGGTCGACGACCTCGCCCTGCACACGCCCCGTGAGGACGCCATCGCTCACCTCGAGCCGGTTGGCGTGGACGTGCCGGATGCCCAGCGACTCGGCCAGCGGGCCGACCACCTCGATGAACCCGCCCGAGACCAGGCCCACCGCGAAGCCCAGATCGCGCAGCGTGGCCACGAGCGTGCGCGCGCCGGGCGTGAGCCGGACGGACTCCAGCACCTCCTCGAACACGCTCTCCGGCAGGCCCGCCAGCGTCGCGACCCGCTCGTGCAGCGAGGCGGCGAAGTCGAGCTCGCCGCGCATCGCCCGCTCGGTGACCGCGGCCACCTCGGCCTCGCGGCCGGCGCGGCGGGCGAGCAACTCGATGACCTCGTCGCGGATGAGGGTGGAGTCGACGTCCATCACGACGAGCCGACGGCCCTGCCTCGACAGCCCGGCCGGGGAGACCGACACGTCGAACCCCGTCTCGGCCGCGGTCGCCGCCAGCGCCGGACGCAGCGAGGCCACCTCGGCGTTGGAGACCATGAACTCCAGCGTCGTCATCGGCGTCCGCGACAGCCGCCGTACCCGGTCGATGTTGCCGCCGTGCTCGGCGACGACGCGGCCGACCGCGGCCAGGTGGGTGGCGCGTAGGGGGCGGCCGAGGATGGTCACAACGACTCGCTTCGGACGCGGTGGGTTGTCGCCGATGCCCTCGTCGATCGTCAGGCGGTAGCCCAGGCGGGCGCAAGTGCCGGCGAGGCGGTCCTCGAGGGTGTCGAGGTCATCGGGAAGGCTGCCGAGCAGCACCGCGATGGTCACCTGCCCGCGCACGACGACCTGCTCGAAGTCGAGCACCTCGGTGCCGAGCCCGGCGATCGAGGTCATCAATGCCTGGGTGATGCCCGGGCGGTCAGGGCCGGTGAGGGTCGCCGCCAAGGTCTGCATCTCCGTCACGGCGCCATCCTCCCATCCGCCGAGGGCTTGGGTGGGGAGCACCGAGGGCTAGGGTTGTAGACGCCAAGGGCTTGGGTTGAGCGCGCTCTGCGCCCTGAACCCAAGCCCTCGGCAGTCTGAACCCAAGCCCTCGGCAGTCTGAACCCAAGCCCTCGGCAGTCTGAACCCAAGCCCTCGGCGGAGGGGGCGTCAGCGCTTGGCCTCCCAAGGGCCGCCGCACCAGACCCTTCGGCAGCTCAGGGAACCGGCCTCAGAAGTCGAAGTCGAAGTCGAACCCGCCGCCGTCGCCGCCGCCGTCGAAGAAGCCGCCGCCACCGTCGCCACCGCCCATGTCGCCACCGAAGTCGCCGCCGTCACCGGCCCCGATCTCGTCCAGGCCGGTGGCCTCGCCCATGTCGCCGCCGAAGTCACCCAACTCGCCGAGGGCGTCGAAGCCGCCCATGTTCAGGAACGTCGACCACAGCAGGATGTCGGTCGCCACGTCGAGCGCCAGCCAGGCGGGGGCGTACTCGGCCTCCTCGTAGGCGTGCTTCACAACCTCCGACCACTGCGGGAGGATGCCGAACAGGACGGCGTAGGGCAGCAGCCTCTCGTGCAGCTTCGCGATCTCGCCCTTGTCGGTGCCGTCCGGGCCGGCCAGAGCCGGCAGCCGCTCGGCCGTGTCGGGAGCCTGCAGCACCTTCAGCCGGTCGGCCTCGGCCATCGTCATGTAGAGCTTGAGGCCGTCGAGCTCGTCGTTGATCCGGCGGCCCTCCTGGGTCAACCGCCACGGCTTGGGCTTGATGAACTGCGCGGCCAGACCGCCCACGATCGTGAAGCCGAGCAGCGGGATGGCCGCCCCCGACGCGCCCCCGGCCAGCGTCATGAAGCCGACGGCCGCCAGCCCGAGGCCGACCCATCCGGCGGCCAGCAGCCGGGTGGACACCCCGTGCTCCACCCACCCGCGCCGCTCGACGGCGGCGTACGCCTCGGCGGTCGCCGCTTGGAAGGCGTGTGTGCGGCCGGGGTCGGGGCTCAGCTCGACGCGCGTCAGCGCGGAGCCGGGCGGGAAGACGGCGCGGTACACGGCCAACGGCACCTCGGGCAGCTCGGGCTCGGTGATGCCGTCGCGCTGGACGAACCAGACCTTGTCGCGTCCCTCGCCGACGACGCCGACCTGCCACACGCCGCGCACGGCGAGGTCGAGGATCTCGGACGGCACGATCGAGGAGTGCTTCACCTCCCGGCGCAACGCCCCCGAGAGGCCGGGCGTGACGGCCCGCGGTGGCGCGAACGCGACCGCGACGGTCTGGTTGCCCACGGCGTCCTGTTCGCCGCGCACCAGGACGATGCGCGCCACGAGGGCTACCACGGTGAGGATCGCGAGCAGGGCCGGCCAGAGCATGCCTCCAGCCTACGGACGCCCCCAACCGGGCTCACTCCCCGCCACGAGGATCAGGGTGGCGACCGGCTGCGAGGGTGACGGTGACGCCGCGGGCGTCGAGACCGTGCACTGCGACGTCACCATCTGGGTCACCCCGCGGAAGCAGTGACGAACGGACTACCCTGAGCCGAACCCGCAGGAAGGACGAACAATGGGTCAGCTCCGTTCACGCACCACCACCCACGGCCGCAACATGGCCGGTGCCCGCGCGCTGTGGCGGGCGACCGGCATGACGGACGCCGACTTCGGCAAGCCCATCGTCGCGATCGCCAACTCGTTCACGCAGTTCGTGCCCGGCCACGTCCACCTCAAGGACATGGGCCAGCTCGTCGCGGGCGCCGTCGCCGAGGCGGGTGGCGTGGGCCGCGAGTTCAACACCATCGCCGTCGACGACGGCATCGCGATGGGTCACTCGGGCATGCTCTACAGCCTGCCGAGCCGCGAGGTCATCGCCGACTCGATCGAGTACATGGTCAACGCCCACCAGGCCGACGCGCTCGTGTGCATCTCCAACTGCGACAAGATCACCCCCGGTCACCTGCTGGCCGCGCTGCGCCTGAACATTCCGACCGTGTTCGTCAGCGGCGGCCCCATGGAGGCCGGCCGCGTCCTCGGCGAGCGCGTCGTCTCCGGCGCCCCGGACGAGGGCAGCACTGACCAGCGCCTCGACCTCATCGACGCGATGATCAAGGCCGTCGACTCGACCGTCTCCGACGAGCAGATCGAGCAGATCGAGGCCAACGCCTGTCCGACGTGCGGCTCGTGCTCGGGCATGTTCACCGCGAACTCGATGAACTGCCTCACCGAGGCCCTCGGCCTGTCCCTGCCGGGCAACGGCTCGACGCTGGCCACGGCGTCCGCCCGTCGCGACCTGTTCCTGCGGGCCGGACGCCTCGTGGTGGACCTGGCCAAGCGGTACTACCAGGAGGACGACGAGTCTGTCCTGCCCAAGAGCATCGCCACCAAGGAGGCGTTCAGCAACGCCATGCGCCTCGACATCGCGATGGGCGGCTCCACGAACACGGTGCTGCACATCCTCGCCGCGGCCACCGAGGCCGGCGTCGACTTCACCCAGGACGACATCGACGCCCTCTCGCGGGTGACCCCGTGCCTGGCCAAGGTGGCCCCGAACTCCACCGAGTTCTGGATGGAGGACGTCCATCGCGCGGGCGGCATGCCGGCCATCCTCGGCGAGCTGCGCCGCGGCGGCCTGCTGGAGGAGTCGGTGCACGCCGTCCACTCCCCCAGCCTCGCCCAGTGGCTCGACGACTGGGACATCCGCGGCGGCAAGGCCACCCCGGAATCCCTCGACCTCTGGTACGCCGCGCCCGGCGGCGTCCGCACCACGGAGGCCTTCTCCTCGACCAACCGGTGGGTCGACCTCGACACGGACGCCGCGAACGGCTGCATCCACTCGGTCGAGAACGCCTACACCGCCGACGGCGGCCTGGGCGTCCTCAAGGGCAACATCGCCCCGGACGGCGCGATCGTGAAGACCGCGGGCGTGCCCGAGCACCAGTGGGTGTTCCGCGGGCCGGCCAAGGTCGCCGAGAGCCAGGACGAGGCGGTCGAGATGATCCTCGGCGGCAAGATCGTCGAGGGCGACTGCGTCGTCGTGCGCTACGAGGGCCCCAAGGGCGGCCCCGGCATGCAGGAGATGTTGTACCCGACCGCGTACCTCAAGGGCGTCGGGCTCGGCCCGAAGTGCGCGCTCATCACGGACGGCCGGTTCTCGGGTGGCTCCTCGGGCCTGTCGCTGGGGCACATCTCGCCCGAGGCGGCCTCCGGTGGGCCGATCGGCCTGATCCGCGACGGCGACATCATCTCGATCAACATCCCCGAGCGGTCGATCGACGTCGAGCTGTCCGACGAGGAGCTGGCCACCCGCCGCGCCGAGCAGGACGAGCGCGGCTGGCGTCCGGTCGCCCGGGAGCGCCAGGTCAGCAACGCGCTGAAGATCTACGCCTCGCTGGCAATGTCCGCCGACAAGGGTGGCGCGCGCCGCGAGCTGGACTGAGACCGCACCCGCACGAATCATCCCCGGGGCTGAGCGGCAACCACCCGCGAGCCGACCCCCGGCGGCGTAACGTGGGGCCATGCTCGACGACATGAGCACCACCTCCTCCGCCCCCACAGCGAGCGCCCGCCCGACAGGGTGGACCGTCCCCCGGTCCGTGGCGTGGTTCCGCTACGCCCTGCTCGCCCTCTGCGCCACGGTGGGCATCGGCATGCTGGCCTTCGGCACCCGTCCGGCCGACTTCAACGAGCTCGGCCGGGCGATCAACGCCGGCCGGGTCACCCAGGTGGTCATCGCCAACGCCCTCCCCGAGAACGCCACCGGCACGGCGAGCGCCGAGATCCGCTGGCACGACGGCTTCCTGCCCCGGTTCACCACCGTCCGGCAGGAGATCCCCGGTGACGAGCCCGCCGGTCAGGTCGCGATCAACACCACGAGCCCCTCCTACCCGATCACGGGACGTATCGAGGACCGCCTGCAGGAGTACGCCGGCCAGCCGCTCGACGTGACCCACATCCAGGACTACCGCAACACCACGTGGTGGCTGTACGGCTGGAAGGTCCCGGCGTGGGTCGGCATCGGCGGGCTGCTCGGCGCGCTGCTGACCCTCGGCCTGCTCGTCTCGGGTCCCCAGACCCTGCGCGCGACCCGCTGGGCGTGGTTCTGGGCGATCTCGAGCCCGCTGTCACCCGTGACGATCCCGCTGTTCCTGCTGTTCGGGGTGCCGCGGACGGGCGCGATCGAGCAGCCCTACACGAAGGCCGGACGCCTCACCGGCGGGTGGTCGTTCCTGCTGTTCTGCGTACTGGGTGCCAGCATCGTGCAGAACCTCCTCTGATCCTCCGACCCCAACCCTGGGGTCAGGTCAGCGCCCCTTGCGCCGCCGCTCGCGCAGCGCCTCGAGCTCCTTGCGCTCGGCGGGGGTCAGGCTGTGGATGCCCTGCTCGGAGATCTTCTCCAGCAGGGCGTCCATGCGTTCGTGGTCGGACGCCTGCCGGGCGGCCGCCTTCTGCCGGGCCCGGGAGGGCTTCGCCGCACGCACCACCGGCGCGGGCCGCGACCCACCGCGTCCGCCGGGACCGCCCGGCAGGAACGTGAGCTCGGACAGCAGGCCGAACGCGCGGGCGATGAACATCGCGACGATGCCGGTGAGCACGAGGCTGACCAGGCCGGCCACGTTGCGGATCATGATCAGCTGCAGCACCTGGATGGCGACCAGCACGGCACCGACCACCCACGCGGGGATGCCGAAGAAGAACGGGCGCTTGGGGTACTCAGCGATCCACAGCAGCAGGATGATGAACTGGATGGCGTCCAGACCGGCCATCACCCCGCCGCCCAGCACGAGGCCCACGACGAGCGACACGACCGTGAGGGTCGCCCACAGGCCGACGTACAGCGACGCCATCGGGCGGCGTCCGATCTGGCGCTCCAGGTCGCGGCCGAAGTACCACAGCAGGACGAGGGTGAGGACGCCCCACAGGGATACCCCGCTCACGAACGGCCACGTCACGATGCGCCAGACCTCCCCGCGCAGGACTTGGGCGGGGGCGAACGCGCCCCCCTCCAGGAAGGCGGGCACGAACGCCGACAGGACCATCCCGATCGAACCGAGGAGCACGAGCAGGACGGTCGTGGTCACCTCCAGGCGACCGAGGCGGAACCATGCGTCGCCGGAGTGGTCACGGGACACGTTGAAACCAGGCACGCCCCAAGCGTGCCAGATCAGCGGGCGTCGGGGTCGCCCGCGTCCTGCCCTGCGGCGGTCACGACGACCGGCTGCTGCAGGGAGCGGACGAACAGGATGCCCGCGCCGAGGATCACGAGCAGGCCGAGCAGCATGTGCGGCCACGTCACCGCCAGCTCACCCAGCGCGTACTGGACCGCACCCACGGCGAGCACGCCGAAGCCGATCGGCGCGACGCTGCGGTTGTTGGCCTGCTTGCCGTAGCGCATGCCCGACAGCGCCGAGACCAGCGACGTCCCCAGGAACACCATGGCGAGGATCGCGTGCACGGGGCGCAGGTCGGGGTTGCCGCCCATCAGGGAGCCGAGGACCCCGAGCGCCAGCGCCACGAGGGCACTGAGGCCGGACGCCCACCGGAACACGGTGTGCGAGAGCAGCGGTTGGAGTCGCGTGATGGCCACGCGGTCACCCTAGGCCGGAGGCGTCCTGCCGTAAAGCGAACCACACACAGGTCCCTGAGGTGCGAGCGCCAGGTCCCTGAGGTGCGAGCGGAGCGAGCCTCGAAGGGCCGAACCGGATCAGACGTCCAGGTACTCGGCGATCTCGTCGCCGCGGACGGTCCACAGCGAGTCGACCAGGGCGATGCGGAAGGACGCGGGCCCCTTGCTGTCGCCCTCGGCACGCTCGGCGGCCAGGGCCAGCCAGGCGGCACCGGCGAGGGCGGCCTCGAGCGGACCGGTGGCGGTGGCGCACGCGGCCATCAGCGCCGACACGGCAGCACGGACGCCGGGGATCTGGGCGAGCATCTCCGAACCGGGCAGGACAGCCACCTCGGTGCCGCCGGCCAGTACGCGGATCTCGGCCTCGCCGAGCGCGAGCGCGCCGTCGATCGCCTCGATGCGGACGTTGTCGATCTCGGCGCCGGAGGCACGGACGACGCTCGGGCGGTGGCCGAGCAGGCCACGGACCCGGTCGGGGCGCAGCGACTCCCGGCCCAGCGGGGTGGCGTCCAGCACCCACGGCGTCCCGGACGCGCGGAGCTGGGCGGCGGTCGGGTTCACGGCGTCCGACCACTCGGAGACGATGGTGCCGAGGTCGAGCATGACCGCATCGGCCGACAGCGCCGCGGCGAGGGCGTCCGGCGAGGTGCCGGTCACGACAGACCGTGCGCCGGCGCCGTGCAGCACCTCGGCCACGAAGGACGTGGCCGCGCGGGGGGCGACGCAGTGGATGAGGGGCGATCCCTCGCGGACCGCCTCGGCGGCGAACCCGATGGTCAGGGCGAGACCGGAACGGGGCATCGCGATTCTCCTCAGCGCTCGTGGAACGGGGCTATGGGCCCCAGTATGGCGAACTCGGGGGCGTCCCCGCTGACAGGGACGCCCCCGAGAGGCAGATTGAAGGGGTGCGGACGGGTCAGGCGCGCGGCTTGCGCAGGGCCAGCGTGAACAGCGCCACGGCGGCCAGCAGGTAGGCGAACCCGAGGACGATGTGGACCATCGTCAGGTGCATCTGACCCAGCGCGATCTGGATCACGGCGAGCAACGGGAGCGACAGGGCGTGGAACATGAGGCCCTTGTTGCCGCTCGCGCGGCCCCACAGGATGCCGCCGATGCTGGCGACCAGGGCCAGGACGAAGTTCAGGTTGCCCACCATGCCGTGCATCGCGTGCAGGGGGCCGCTGCCCGAGAGCGGGCCGGTGGCCAGCAGCGGGGAGATCAGGGACCCGATCGCGGCCAGCAGGGCGGCGACGCGGAGGAAGTTCAGCTTGCCGTTCGAGGTCGTTGCAGTGTTGGTCACGGGCCCGATCATAAACCAATCTTCAAATAGTTGAGATTCTCGGCGTCGCGACATCGGGGGCTCTCGGCAGCAAGCACCGGGGCTCTCGGCAGCAAACACCGGGGCTCTCGGCGCTCAGGTCTCCGCCGACAGCCCCGGCTTTGTGCGCCGACAGCCCCCGGTTTGTGCGCCGAGAGCCCCGTCGCGCGGAAGAATGGCGCCATGACACCGGCGGGCAAGACCCAGCACTTCGCGGACGCGTTCACGTCGTTCCGGATTCCCGCGACCGACCGCGCAGAGCGCGTCGCGCACGGCAAGACCCTGCGCGCGGCCACGCCACACGCCTCACTCGGCGCATGGACGCCGACGCCCGACCGTCCCGATGTGGTCGGCATCATCCAGCAGTCGCACGAGGGACGCCTGCCGTGGCTGCTCGGCGTCCGCATCGGCCGGATGGCCGCCTCGCCCTTCGGCTTCCTCCGCGGCACCGCGAACCTGATGGCCCACGACGTGGCGAACCTGCCCTCCACCGGCGTCCACACCACCGCGTGCGGCGACGCCCACATCGGCAACATCGGCTTCTACCGCTCCCCCGAGGGCAACCAGGTCATCGACCTCAACGACTTCGACGAGGCCCACACCGGCGCCTGGGAGTGGGACCTACGCCGGCTCACGGCGTCCATCTGGGTGCTCGGCCGCGACAACGGCGCCACCGAGGGGCAGTGCGCCGACGCGGTCCGCGCGTGCGTGGCCGCCTACCGCGACGAGGTCAGCTTCCTGTCCAAGACGCCGCTGCTGTGGCGCGCGTACAACCACCTCGACGTGAACGCCCTGCACGAGACGGCGACCGAGTCGAGCCTGCGCGAAGAGATCTTCCGCGCGGCCAAGGCGGCCCGCAAGCGGACGTCCGACCGCATGCTGCCCAAGCTCGCGGGCGGCTCCACCGACGCGGCGCGCATCGTCGACGACCCGCCACTGGTGACGCACCCCTCCGACGCCGAGTTCGAGGCGCTCGCCGCCGGCCTGGACGAATACCTGCCCACCCTGACCCCCCAGTGGCGGCGCATCGTCGGCGGCTACTCTCTGGTCGACATCGCGCACAAGGTCGTCGGCGTGGGGTCGGTCGGCATGCGCGCGTGGGTGGCGCTGCTGGCCGGGTCGCGGCCCGACGACGTGCTGTTCCTGCAGCTCAAGCAGGCGCAGCGCTCGGTGCTGGCCCCGTTCGTGCATGGCGAGACCGCCTGGCACGCCCACCAGGGCCAGCGGGTGGTGGAGTACCAGCAGCAGCTACAGACGGTCTCCGACCCGCTGCTCGGCTACACCACCGTGGGTGAGCACCAGTACTACGTGCGCCAGTACCGCAACATGAAGGGCGGCGTCCCGCTCGACGCGATGACGCCCGGCGCGCTCGTCGACTACTCCGGCATCGTGGGCCACCTGCTGGCCAAGGGTCACGCGCGTACGTCCGGGGCGTCCATCATCTCGGGCTACCTCGGCAAGAAGGACGCCGCGGTCGAGGCCTTCGTCGACTGGGCCCGCGCGTACGCGGACCAGACCGAGGCCGACCACGCCGTGCTGGTGACGGCCGTCAAGGCCGGACGCCTGCCCTACGAACCGGGGGTGTGAGGGTCGTGGTAGTGGGTGCACCGTGTTGGGGCAGACGTTCCCAGATTCCCATTCGGGGTTGCGTCAACTGATGCGGGCGAACCGCTCGACGTCGCGCTTGCTGCCGGACACGATCAATTGGTCGCCCTCGAGGACGACGGTCTCGGGCACGGCGTAGATGAAGTCCTCCCCGGGCCGCTTGAGGCCGACGACCGTGACGTCGTGGCGAGTGCGGATCGCCGACTCGGCCAGGGAACGGCCCCACGCGAAGGAAGGCGCCAGCGTCCGGGCCATGGCGAAGCCGTCCTCGAACTCGAAGTAGTCGATCATGTGGCCGGCGACGGTGTGGGCCACGCGCTCCCCCGCCGACCTCTCGGGGTAGACGATGTGGTCGGCGCCGATCCGCTTCAGGATCTCCCCGTGCTTGCGGGAGGACGCCTTGGCCCAGACCTCGGGGACACCCTCCTCCTTCAGGGTCAGGACCGTGATGATGGACGACTCCAGGTGCGCCATCGACACGATCGCGATCCCGACGTTCTCCAGGCCAAGCTGGCGCAGGGCGTCCGCGTCGGTGGAGTCCATCCGGACGACGTGCCGCAGCGTGTCGACGTAGCGGTTGACCAGGTCGAGGTCGGCGTCCACGCCGAGCACGTCCATGCCGAGTTCTTGGAGGCGGCGCGCGCAGGCGATGCCGAAACGTCCCAGGCCGAGCACGAGCACCATGCCGTCGGCGGGGCGGGGCCGGAACAACTTATCCAACAAGGGGGTCCTCCCTCGGCAGTTCGTAGTGGCGGTGCCGGGCGGTCATCGCCAGGGCGGCCGCGACGGACACCGGTCCGACGCGACCCAAGTACATCAGTCCCATCAGGACGCCCCACGCCGCGGGGGGCAGGGTGGGGGTCAGGTTCATGGACAGGCCGACGGTGCCGAACGCCGAGATCGCCTCGAACGTGTCCTCGCGCAGGGGCGCGTCGCTGACCGCGGAGATCGCGAGGATGCCGACGAACACCGCCGCTGTGCCCAGCACGACGACTGCCAGCGCTTGACGGGACACAGCAGAGGAGATCTTGCGGCTGCCGAGGACCGTCTTCTCATGGCCGCGCACCTCGGTGATGACGGCGAGCAGGAGCACGGCGACCGTGGTGATCTTCAGGCCGCCCGCCGTGCCGCCGGAACCCCCACCGATCATCATCAGGCCGAAGTTGACCGCGAGGGTCTCGTCGGTGACCAAGGCGTAGTCGACCGAGTTGAACCCAGCCGTGCGCGGGAACACCGACCCACCCAGCGCACCCAGGAACTTCCCCATCGGACCTTGACCGCCGAGGGTGGCCGGGTTGGTCCACTCGAAAGCGGCGAATGTCGCGAACCCGAGCACGAGGAGGATCACCGTGCCGTACAGGGTCAGGCGCAGGTGCACCGACCAGAAGGGGGGCAGGTGCCCGCGCACGCGCTCGACGACCTCGAGGTAGACCGGGAAGCCGAGGCCACCCAGCACGATGGCCAAGCAGATCGGCACCATGACGAAGGGGTCAGCGTTGAACCGCACCAGATTGTCGGGGTAGAGCGCGAATCCGGCGTTGTTGAACGCAGACACCGCGTGGAACATGCCGTGGTAGGCCGCCGCTCCCCAGTCCGGGAGGTAGGACCGGAACCGAAGCGTCAGCACGACCGCGAACACGAGCTCGAACGCCAGTGACAGCATCAGGATCCGGGCTGGGATCGACCGCAGCCCCCGTCTGGTGCGCGCCCGCGTCTCCGACTGGGCGATGTGCAGTTGGGCCAGCGAAGCACGCCGGGTGACCGAGAAGATGATCAGGCTGGTCAGGGTCATGATCCCCAGCCCACCGACCTGGATGAGGGTCATGATGGTGAGCTCACCGAAGGTGCTCCAGTGGCTCGGGGTGTCGACCACCGCCAGACCGGTGATGCACAGCGCCGACATGGCCGTGAACGCAGCCACCCAGAACCCGCTGGACTCCCCGGACTCGGTGGCGGCGGGGGACATCAGCACGAGCGTCCCGACCACCCACCCGAACAGGTACGCGACCGGGGCGATGCGTCCGGGGTGGGACAGCCACCGCGCAAAGCCGAGCACGCGGAGAAGGCTACTCCCCCCACCGTGGGTCCGGTGGGCGCTACGGCGCCAGGCGCTCCCGGACCCACGCCCCGCCGTCGCGGCGGTACCGCACCCGGTCGTGGAGGCGCGACGTGCGCCCCTGCCAGAACTCCCACACGTCCGGCACGAGGCGATAGCCACCCCAGTGCTCCGGACGCCGCGGGTGCAATCCCTGCTCTGCCGCGGCCTTCGCCGCGTTCGCGACGAGGACGCCCCGGTTCGCGATGACTTCGGACTGCGGCGAGGCCCAGGCGCCGATCCGCGAGTCGAGGGGGCGGACGGCGTAGTAGGCGTCCGACTCCTCGGGCGTGACCAGCTCGACGGGGCCCTCGACGCGGACCTGCCGCTCCAGCGGCGCCCAGTAGAACAACAGCGCGGCCCGCGGGTTGGCGTCCAGCTCGTGGCCCTTGCGCGAGGTGTAGTTCGTGTACCAGACCAGCCCGGCGTCGTCGTAGCCCTTGAGCAGGACGATGCGCGCCGACGGGCGACCCTCGGCGTCCGCCGTGGCGAGCGTCATGGCGTTGGGCTCCAGCCCTTTCACGCGGCGCGCGTCGGTGAACCAGCGGTCGAACAGCTGGACGGGCACCTCCGTGGTGTCGCGCTCGTCCAACTCGCCCTGTTCGTAGCTTCTCCGGAAGCCCGCAATGTCCACGGGACCCACCCTAACCGGGGCCCAGAGGGGCCACCATGGACCCATGCAAACCCAGATTCGGCACAACCCCGCTTTCGCCGCCGCCCGCCTGTACCTGGCGCCGGGAGAGCCCGCTCGCATCGAGTCGGGCGCGATGATGGCCCACTCGGCCGGCGTCCAGCTCGCCGCGAACACCGGAGGCGGCCTCATGGCCGGCCTCAAGCGCTCCATCCTCTCGGGAGAGTCGTTCTTCGTGACGACCGCCACCGGCGGCCCCCAGGGTGGATGGATCGACGTCACGTCCGTCCTGCCGGGCGACATCATCACGCTCGAGATGTCCCCGGACCGGCCCTACTTCGTCACCCGCGGTTGCTGGCTGGCGAACGACCACGGCACCGAGGTCACCCCCAAATGGGGCGGCATGGCGAACCTGTTCGGCGGCGAGGGCGGCTTCGGCCTGCAGGCCTCCGGGCGGGGCCAGGTCGTGCTGTCGGTGTACGGCGCCCTGGACGTCATGGATCTCGCGCCCGGCGAGCAGGTGACCGTCGACACCGGGCACGTGGTCGCGTACGAGCTGTCCATCTCCTTCCGGATGCGCCGGGCCGTCGCGGGCCGGACCATCCAGTCGGTGAAGACCGGCGAGGGGTTCGTGTTCGACTTCACCGGCCCCGGACGCATCCTGCTGCAGACCCGTAACCCGGACGCCCTCCAAGCCTGGTTGCGTTCGGCCGGCGTCAGCGAAAACCCCGGCGGCAGCACCCTGGGCAACCTGTTCGGCTGACCCCCCTTCCGCCGACAGCCCCGGTGTTCTCCGCCGACAGCCCCGGTGTTCAGCGCCGACAGCCCCGGTGTTCAGCGCCGACGGCCCCGGCTCTGCGCGCCGAAAGCCCCCGCCGGGGGCTGTCGACGGAGGAACCGGGGCTGTCGTAGACGGTGGGATACTGGGTGCGTGAGCCCCTCCGCCGACCTCGCGCGACAGGGCGGCAAGGGAGCCAACCTCGTCCGCCTGCGGGACGCCGGCCTGCCCGTCCCCGCCTTCGTCGTCATCACGACCGACGAGTACGCCGCCTTCGTCGCCGACCACGGCCTCGCCGCCCCCATCGCGGCGGCGCTGCGCCGCCCGGCGGCCGAGGCATCCGACACCATCCGCGCGGCGTTTGCGGCGGCCACCCCGACCGCCGCGCAGCGCGCTCGGATCGTCGAGGCGCTGGCCCCGCTGCTCGACGGCGGCGAGCCCGCCGGGCCGTTGGCCGTCCGCTCGTCCGCGACCGCCGAGGACCTGCCGGGCTTCTCGTTCGCCGGCCAGCAGGACAGCTGCCTCTCCGTCACCGGGATGGACGCCGTGGTCGACAGCATCGTCGCCTGCTGGTCCTCGCTGTGGACCGAGCGCGCCATCACCTACCGCACCCGCAACGGCATCGGGCACGATGCGACCCTGGCGGTGGTCGTCCAGCAGATGGTGGACGCCGACGCGTCCGGCGTCCTGTTCACGGCCAACCCGCACACCGGACGCCGCGACGAGTCGGTCGTCGAGGCCGTCACCGGGCTCGGGGACGCCCTCGTGTCGGGCCGGGTGACGCCCGACACCTTCGTCCTGGAGACCGCGACCGGGACGCTGCGCTCGCAGCAGCTGGCGGGGGCGCAGGCGTCCGTCTCGCCCTCAGACCTGCAGTCGGTGCTGTCCCTGGGGCGCCGCATCGTCGAGCTGTACGCCGAGCCGATGGACGTCGAGTGGGCGCGCGCCGACGGGGCCGTCCACGTGCTGCAGGCCCGCCCGATCACGTCGCTCTACCCGCTGCCGGCGCCCAACCCCGCCCGCCACGACGAGCCCGAGGTCTGGTTCAGCTTCGGCGCGTTCCAGGGTCTGCTGGAGCCGATGACCCCGCTCGGCCAGGAGGCGATCCGGATGGCGCTGTCCGGCGGGGCGCGCCTGGTCGGGCGCCGGGTCGACTGGCGCACCAACCGCTTCATCCAGTCCGCCGGCGAGCGGCTGTGGATCCGGCTCGACTCGCTGATACGTATCCGGGCGACACGGAAGCTGCTGGCCGAATTCCTGCCGCTGGTCGAGCCGGGGACGGCCGCCATCCTCGCCACGCTCGCCGAGGAGCCGGGCCTGCGCCCGGCGCGGACGTCCCCGTCGGCGGGCATCGCCGCCAAGTTCGCCACCCTCGTGCCGCGGCTCCTGCCGCGCATCCGAGCCGCGTCGGCCAACCCCGAGCGCGCCCGCCGCACGCTCCACCGAACGACCGAGCTCCTCGTCGCCCACGTGGCCCGCGAGATGGACCGCGCCGCGAAGGGCCGGACGCCGCAGGAGCGGCTCACCGCCCGGGTCCGGGTGCTGGACGACTTCGCCCGGCGCGCGTTCCCGACCCTGTTGCCGGTATTCGCGCCGATCATGGCGCCGACCCTGCTGGAGCTGCGCACGCTGCGCGAACTCGCCGCCATGACGCGGCTGCCCGACGCGGACGCCCTCGCCATGGCGGCGATGCGCGCGCTGCCGGGCAACGTCACCACCGAGATGGACCTCGTGCTCTCCGACGTCGCCGCCACGATCAAGCGGGACGCCACCGCGTGGGGCTGGGTAGCCGAGACGCCGGCGTCCGACCTCGCGCGGCAGTTCACGACCGGACGCCTCCCGCGCGTGGCCCAGTCGGCGATCGCCGACTTCTTGGCGTCCTACGGCATGCGGGGCGTCGCCGAGATCGACCTGGGCGCACGGCGGTGGCGCGACGACCCCACGCCGGTCATGCACACCCTCAAGGCGTACCTGGCGCTGCCGGCCGGGGCGTCGCCGCGCGCGGTGCACAAGGCGGGCCAGCACGAGGCGGGACGCTCGATCCGCAAGCTGATGGACGCCTCGACCCCGGCCCGCGCGCAGCGCATCAAGCGTTCGGCGCAGGCGATCCGCGGCCTGGCGGGCGCGCGGGAGACCCCGAAGTTCACGCTGGTGCGGTGCCTGGGGCTGATCCGCGAGGGGCTGGACGCCTCGGCCGCCGAACTGGTCGAGAACGGCCGGCTGGGCGCGGTCCCCGACATCGCGTTCCTGCGCGTGGACGAGCTCGAGCGCGCGTTCGCCGCGGAATGGCACGAGGTCGTCGCGGGGCGGCGCGCCGTGTACGAGGCCGAGGGGCGCCGGCGCCAGATCCCGCGCGTGCTCGTCGGGGATGGGCGGGCGTTCTACGACGGGCTGGGTGCCGGTTCTGCCTCCCTCGGCGGTGCGGGCGTGTCGCCGGGTGTCGCCGAGGGCCCCGTCCGGGTCGTGCTCGACCCGCGGACGACGCCTCTCAAGCCCGGGGAGATCCTCGTTTGCCCCGGGACCGACCCGGCCTGGACGCCGCTGTTCCTCGTCGCGGGGGGCCTGGTCACCGAGGTGGGCGGGCTGATGACCCACGGATCGGTCGTGGCGCGGGAGTACGGCATCCCGGCGGTCGTGGGCGTCCACGCGGCGACGACCCGCCTGGTCGACGGCCAACGCGTCCGCATCGACGGCAGCTCCGGGGCCATCGAACTCCTCTGACCGCCGACAGCCCCGGGGCTCTCGGCGCAAAAACCCGGGGCTGTCGGCGCAAAAGCCCGGGGCTCTCGGCGGAGGGGTCAGGCGGCGGTGGTCAGCGTTGGGCGGACGCCGTGGGCGTCCGCCCGCGACGCGCTCGCCAAGACGCCCGTGAGGGCGGCGGCGACCCCGAGCACGGCGGGCATCGCCAAGGCGGCTTGGGCGCCCCACGCCTCGATGACCCACCCGGCCGCGGAGGCACCCGACCCGACGCCGACCATCACCGCTGTCGAGAGCAGGGTGAGGACGAGGGTGTTGCCCGGGTCCGCGAGACGCTCGGTGCCGGTGGACGCCGCGATCAGCAGCGGCGCGACGCACAGGCCGAGCGAGAAGCACGCCACGGCCAGCAGCAGCGGCACGCCGGTCGCGGCCAGCCCCAGACCGAACACGACCATCAGCGCCCCGGCGCCCATGACGCGCACCGGCAGGCTCCAGCGGCGCAGCAGACGGTGCGCGAACAGGCCCGACACGGCGCTGCCCACGCCCATCGCGCCGTAGACCAGGCCGGTCCAGACCTCGTCGGGGGTGTCCTGGAACAGGGCGGCGATGCCGGTCTGGGTGGTGCCGAACACGGCGCCCACGACGGAGGAGAGTACGAGCCACGCCACCATCCGCGCCGGGACGCGACCGCGCGTGATACCGCCGGCCAGCGTCCGGACCGCCGGCAGCCTGAAGGCGAAGAAGGTCTGGGCGACGACGAGCAGCACCCACGCCACACCGACGGCGAACACCGGCGACACGGCCGCCGCCAAGGTCGCCCCCAGGATGGGTCCGGCCACGAACGACACCTCGTCGGCGACCGTCTCGTAGCTCATCGCGACCTCGATCTTGCGGCGTCCGTCGGGCTCACCGGCAAAGGCGGCCGACCAGCCGGCACGGGCCATCGCGCCCACCTGGCCGTTCGTCGCCCCCACCAGCCCGGACACGACCGCCTGGACGAACACCGGCACAGCGACCCACGCCAGCGACGCCAGCGTCGCGATCGACACCGCGGCGGCCGCGGTCATGGCGAGCAGCGCGCGACGGCGTCCGAACCGGTCGGCGAGCAGGCCGACCACGGGGGCGCCGAGCGCCCCGCCGAGGCTGAACGCGGCGACCAGCAGGCCGGCGAACGCGAACGAGCCGGTGAGCTCCTGCCCGAACAGCACGAGGGTGAGGGTGAGCATCGAGTACGGCAGGCGCGCGACGAACGCGCTGGCGAGCCAGCCGAGGCTCGCGTTGCGCACGAGAAGGGAGTAGGTGGATTCAGGCGTCGACATCGGTCCTCCGGGTACGGATGGTTCGGTGCGCATCCCCCACCTGACGCGCGTTGCCTGGTTACCAGCTTCGAGGGTACCCGTCGCCGCCCGACACCGACGAATTGTGTGCCGGGGTTGCCCGGGCCCCGCAAACGCTCCTCGAAAGTGAATCTGCGCCCCCTCCAGCACGTGCGACTCACGTTTCGAGGTGCATCTGGCTCGCGAGCGTCTCACCCGCGGCGATGCGCATCTGGGAGAAGACCAGGTCGACGTTGGTGACCTCCTCGGTAACGGTGTGCTCGACCTGGCTGCGGGGGTTCATCTCGATGAAGACGTAGCGGCCGTCCTGACCGAGCAGGAACTCGACCGTCCCGGCGGTGGAGTAGCCGATGTGGCGGGCGAAGCGGACGGCGTCCGCGCAGATCTGATCGCGCAGTGCGGGGTCGAGGTTGGGGGCGGGTGCCAGCTCGACCACCTTCTGGTGGCGGCTAGCCAGGCCGGCGTTCTCGCTGAGGAAGCCGTGACCGGGGTAGATCGCGTGCGCGTGGGCCTCCTTCGCCGCGCGCACGATCCCCTCGATGTCGAGGTAGGCGCGAACCGGGTTGCCGCGCTCCCCGTAGGGGAAGACGGCGACGGTCTTGATGCCGAGCTCGGTGCAGGTTCCCCTTGACTGCCCGCGGCGATGGTCGGCGCCGCCAGACGACGATGTGCCGGTTCCCGAGGTGGAACCACAACTCGTGGATTCTGTGCGACGTAGCGCCCGTTGGACTACCAATCTCCGGGTCGCATCGCGGGGTGTGAGACGAAAGGCCTTGTCAGAGGCTTTGGGGTGCCGACGGGCGATCTCCTTGGTAGTCCACATGGCGCTACGCGTCGCCCGTGAACCCGCGACAATGCCCGTGTGGAACGCAAGCCGTTCGTACGGGTCCTCTACCCACCGGGACACCCCCCGGTGGGATAATGGGCGCGGTTCCCCAGACGACGAAGGAGTCCTCGTGCCCTTGTTCCCCGCGCTCACCGATCCCAGCTCGATCCCCACCGGGGACATGCCGGGGGACAAGGTGCACATCACCGATTGGCATCTGGCGGCTGCGGCCACGCTGTACCCCGCCCTGCGCGAGCAGCTCGACCCCGTCCTGGCCGCAGGACGCGCCGTGGTGGCCGTCTACGGCGGCTCGGGCGTGGGCAAATCCGAGCTGGGATCGCTGCTCGGCCACGCGCTCAACGCGGACGGCATCGGCGCCTACATCCTGTCGGGCGACAACTACCCGCGCCGGATCCCCTCCGTCAACGACGCCGAACGCCTGCGCGTCTTCCGCCACGCGGGCGTCCGCGGGTTGGTGGACGCCGGGGCCTACGACGCGTCCGTCCGGGACGCCCTCTCCTCCCTCCAGGCTGCGGGGACGGACGCCGACCCGGCGGCCGCAGCCGAGCACCCTTGGCTCCCGACCTACCTCCGCGCGGGCTCCACGGCGCTCGCCGCGTACCTCGGGACACCGAACGAGATCGACTTCGCCGAGGTGAACGCGATCATCGCCGCCTTCAAGGGCGGCGCCGACACCCTGACCCTCAAGCGCATGGGGCGCACCGAGGCCGACCAGTGGTATGACCAGGTCGACGTCTCGGGCACCCGCGTGCTCGTCATCGAGTGGACCCACGGCAACAGCGACTTCGTCGAGGGCGTGGACGTGCCCATCCTGCTCAACAGCACCCCGGCGCAGACGCTGGCGCACCGCCGCGCTCGCGCCCGTGACGGGGCGGTCGACAGTCCCTTCACGACGCTCGTCTTGGGATTGGAGCAGGCCAAGCTGGACTCGCAGGCACCCAAGGCGTCCCTGATCCTGTCGAAAGAGGGCGAACTGCTCACCTACGACGCCTACCTGCAGGCGATGGGGCGCCACCTCCCCCGCGATGGCGTCATGCTGAACGCCTACCCCGACAGCCTCGACGGCACCCTGGCAGGACTGGCGGCGTTCGTGCAGCGTCCCGAGGTCGCCGGCGCGTTCAGGTCGCTGTACCTGCTCCCCAGCGTGTTCAACAGCGACCTCGACCGCGGCTTCAGCGTGATCGACTACGGGCTGAACGACCTTCTGGCGAAGCCCGCCGACCTCGAGGCGCTGGCCGCTGCGGGGCTCGACCTGAAGTTCGACTTCATCCTCAACCACGCCTCGGTGCTGTCGCCCCAGTTCCAAGACATCCTGGCCCGCGGCGAGAGGTCTCCCTACAACGACTTCTTCATCGACTGGAACGCCTTCTGGGCCGGTCACGGCGAGATGACGCCGGAGGGCTACATCCAGCCACGCGCGGACCTGATCGAGCACATGTTCTTCCGCAAGCCGGGCCTGCCGCTGTTGATGGTGCGTCTGCCCGACGGGTCGGAGAAGCCGTTCTGGAACACCTTCTACCAGGAGGTCCGCTACCCCCGCGTGGACGCCCAGGACCTGATGGCGGCCGGCCTGCAGTACGCCTCGGCCGACGAGTTGGCCACCCGGGTCAACGCCACCATCGCGGACGGCGGACGCCCCGGGAATGCTGACTTCACCGGCTTCGAGGCGTGGCGGGACGCCGTGGTCGACCTGGTGGAGTCGCGGCGCACCTACCTGGGCCAGATGGACCTCAACATCAAGTCGCACCTGGTGTGGACGTTCTACGCCGACACCCTGGCCAGGCTCGCGGGCTATGGCGCCGAGATCGTCCGGCTGGACGCTTTCGCCTACGCCCCCAAGGAGCCAGGCGAGAAGAACTTCCTGAACGACCCCGGTACGTGGGATCTGCTCGACCAGGTGAAGGCGTTGGCCGACCGGCACGGGGTGAAGCTGCTGCCCGAGATCCACGCCCGCTACGAGGAGGGCATCCACGAGACGATTGCGGCCAAGGGGTTCCTCACCTACGACTTCTTCCTGCCCGGGCTGCTGATCCACGCGTTCGAGACGCACTCCGCCGAGCGCCTGCTCGCGTGGATCGGCGACATCCAGGCCAAGGGCATCAAGACCGTGTCGATGCTGGGCTGCCACGACGGCATCCCGCTGCTCGACCTCAAGGGCCTGCTCAGCGACGACGAGATCGAGTCGGTGATCGCCACGGTGCGCGGACGCGGCGGCTACGTGAAGGATCTCCACGGCCAGAAGGCGACCTACTATCAGGTCAACGCCACCTACTACAGCGCTCTGGGCTGCGACGACGCATCGATGCTGCTGGCCCGGGCGATCCACCTGTTCATGCCGGGCAAGCCGCAGGTGTGGTACCTCGACCTCTTCGCCGGCGAGAACAACCTGGCCGCCGTCGAGCGTGCGGGGTCGGGCGGGCACAAGGAGATCAACCGCACCAACCTGTCGGCCGACGACCTCGAAGCCGGCCTCGCGAGGCCCGTTGTGCAGCGTCAGATCGACCTGCTGCGGTTCCGCAACACCCACCCGGCGTTCGGGTGGGATGCCGAGCTGACGGCGTCCGGAGAAGGCTCGATGTTGATCTTGGAGTGGTCGCGCGAGGGCCACACCGCACGGTTGGAGGCCGACCTCGCGACCCGGGCGTTCCGCATCACCGCGGACGGCACGGACCTCGACAGCCAAGGCTGACCCTGCGTTCGGCGCCCCCGGCCGGCGGGCAGGGTGCGCCGTCGCAGCGCTCAGACGTCCTCGGGCACCTCGATCTCGGTCACTTCACCCCACGCCGCCGGGGGACGCACCACCAGGACCTCGCACGGGGCTTCACGCACGACGGCGGACGCGACCGTCCCGAGCAGGCGTCCGGCGAGACTGGTGTCTCGGATCGCCCCGATCACGATGAGGTCCGCCTCGTGCTGCTGCGCGGCTCTCAGGAGGGCGGAGGCAGCCTCGCCCTCCACCAGCAGCGACGCCTTGACCTGCGCGCCCAGGCCGGACGCCGTGGATGTCGCGGTCGCCAACGCGTTGCTGGCCGCCTCGCGTCCCAACACAACGGAGGTCCGGGTATCACCGAGGGTGGCCGTCGCCTTCGCACCCTCGCGCATCGTCATGCCCGAATAGGCGCAGACGATGACGAGGTCGGCCTCCTCGGCAGCGGCCAAGAACGAGGCCCTCGCGACGGTCGGGTCTGACAAGGCAGAGCCGTCGGTGCCGACGACGATGCATCCGTACGGAGTCATGCGTGCCATCTCAGGCTCCCTTCGTGGTGACGGTCTCGTCGCCAGAGCCGACCGGCTCGATGTCGCGCACGATCGGGGGCTCCTTGACCCAGAGCATGACCAAGCCGGCGATGCCCAGCAGGATGCCGGCGGCCATGATCGCGTTGTTGGGGTTGTCCCCCAGCAGGTTCTTGTAGATCGCGCCGAACGTCAGCGTCTGGATGAGCATCGGGATGACGATCATCATGTTGACGATGCCCATGTAGACGCCGTAGCGGGTCGAGGGAACCATGCGCACGATCATGATGTAGGGCACGCCCATGATGGACGCCCACGCGATGCCCAGGCCCACGATCGCGACGACCTTGAGCGGCAGGGTCGGCATTTGCGGGAACAAGAGCAGACCCACCGTGGCGCACCACAGGGCGATGGCGTGCACCCACTTCGCGCCCAGGCGGCGGGCCAGGGCAACCAGCCCGAACGCGACACAGAAGGTCACGATGTTGTAGGCACCGTTAATGACGCCTGTGTTCGCGACGGCGAGCTGGTAGCCCTCGGAGTGGGCGTCCGTCGTGCCGTAGAGCGACTGGGACACCGACAGCGACACGTATTGCCAATAGATGTTCATGGCGTACCACTGGAAGAGGTACACCAACGCCAGCTTCCGCATCTCGACCGGCATGTCGACGATGGCGTCCTTGATCTCGGCGATGAAGTGGCCGGGGCCACCCTTGCTGGCGCGGAGCTCGGCGAGTTCTTTCTCCGTCGGCTCGAGCTCGGGCGTTGACAGCACCGAAATGAGCACCGTGGCGATCGAGCAGACCGAGCCGAGGAGGAACGCCGGGTAGACCCACAGCGGGATGCCGACGGACTGACCCAGGCCGAAGACGCCCTGGAAGAACATCAGGCTCAAGTTGGCCAGCGTGATCCCCAGGCCGGTGAAGAACGACTGGGCAAGGAAGCCCTTGCCGAGTTGGGCCGGGGGGAGCCGGTCGGCGATGAACGCGCGGTAGGGCTCCATCGCGGTGTTGTTGGAGGCGTCCAGGAGCCACAGCAGGAGAACCGCCATCCAGACCGCCCACACGAACGGGAACAGGGCCAGGCAGATCGCGCAGCCGATGGCACCGATGAGGAAGAAGGGGCGTCGGCGCCCGCGGAAGAAGCCCTTCTCCACCCATGTTCGGTCTGAGAGGGCCCCGATGATGGGTTGGATGAGCAGGCCCGTGACCGGACCGGCCAGGTTGAGCAGCGGCAATTGGTCGTGTGACGCGCCCAGGAACGTGTAGATCGGATTGATGGCCGTCTGCTGCATGCCGAAGCTGTACTGGATGCCGAAGAACCCGAGGTTCATCAGGAGGATCTGCGGCATGGTCATGATGGGCTTCGTGCGGACGACCGCCGACGTCGTCGGCGCTCCTGCGGTATTCATGCCTGTCCTCCATCCAGGTAGGTGCCCAAGCGGGCCAATTCCTTCTCCCAGCCGGCGGCGTGATACTGCGCCACGGCCGGGTCGTACGGCCCCTGGACGATGCGCACGAGCGTGCTGTCGCCGCCCATGGCGGTGAACTCGACGCGCAGTTCGAGGGACTCGTTCGGGTCGATGCCGGAGTCGCCCGTGATGCGCTGACGCGCGACGAACACGTCCGGGTCGAAGTACTCGGTGAAGACGGCGTCCGTGGTCACGCGGACGCTCGGGTCGTCGTCGCGCACCTTCACGTGATGGTGCTTGCCGCCGGTCCGCAGGTCCGACGTGACGCTCTCCCGCTCGACGTGCCACCCAGGGCTGCCCCGCCACTGGGACATCTCCTCGGGTGCGGTCCAGGCGCGAAACACGCGGGGCCGCGGGTGGGCGAACTCCTGCTCGACCACGACAATGACATTTGCTGACATGCGACCTCCAGTGGGGGTTGACTCGGCGCTCGGGGGCCACCCGAGGCGGTTGCGCAACCCGCGTTGGCTGCCGGCACCAAGGTATCCCGTTGCGCAGCATGGCACCCCATCGGGAGTCTGTGCAACGGTCAGGAACGACAATTCTCACCAGGGCGTCGAGAGTCGCTCATCACCTGGGCTCGGCATTCATGGAGGCCGGCAGCTACCTGGAGAACATCGCCAACCGCCCGGGGACCCGCCGGGTGGTCGTCACCATGACGCGCCTCTTGGGTGGAGCCCCCCTGGTGGGTGGGGTCACGCTGGCCGTCGTCAGCGGCTTATCCGGCGGCGCTCATCATCGGCAGCGTCCTCGTGGTCGCCTCCCTCGTCCTCATTCGGGACGCCGTCGTGCTGGGCCGCGATCTGCGCCGTGAGCCGCTGGACTTCGCGTTCGAGCCCGCCCCCAGCCGCGGGCTCCTCTCCCCCGGCACCGTGTTCGGCTTGGCTGGCGGCGTCGGGACGCGCCCCGCAAACGCTCCTCGAAAGTGAATCTGCGCCCCCTCCAGCAGGTGCGAATCACGTTTCGAGGTGCATCTGGCTCGCCTCGGCCACGGCGTCCAGCCGCATCTGGTCGTACTGGCCGTTCACGACCGTCACCGGGCAGCCGAGCCCGACCACCTGATCCACCGACACCGACTCCAGTACGGACGCCATCAGGTCATCACGACGGCGTGACCACCAGCAGCAGGTCGCCACCTTCCACCGTCTGGGACTGCTGCAGCGCCACCCGCTGCACCGTGCCCGCGACCGGCGAGGTGATGGACGCCTCCATCTTCATCGCCTCGATGGTCGCCACCTGGTCGCCGACCGCAACGGTGTCACCCGCCGCGACGGTCAGCGTGACCACGCCCGAGAACGGCGCCGGCACCTGCCCGGGGTCGTCCGGGTTGGCGCGCTCGGCGGCCACGACCGACGACTGCACGCCCAGGTCGCGCACCAGCACCTGCCGAACCTGCCCGTTGACCGTCGCCATCACCGGCCGCAGGCCGCGCTCGTCGGCCTCGCCGATGGCCTGCAGGCTCATCAGCAGCGTCTTGCCGCGCTCGATGGGCACCTCGTGCTCGATGCCGGGCTCCAGCCCGTGCAGGAACTGGCGCGTGGTCAGCACCGAGAGGTCCGAGTACCGCTCGGTGGCCTCCTCGAAGTCCTTCGTCGGGCCGGGGAACAGCAGGCGGTTGAGCGTCCGGCGCGGGTCGGACGCCAGGGCCGCGGCGTCGGCGTCCGGCAGGTCGGTCTCGACGGGACGGACCCGGCGGCCCGCCAGCGCCTTGGTGCGGAACGGCTCCGGCCACCCGCCCGGCGGGTCACCGAGGTCGCCGTTGAGGAAGCCGATCACCGAGTCGGGGATGTCGTACTTCTGCGGGTCGGCCTCGAACGCCACCGGGTCGATGTTCTGGCCCACGAGCGCCAGCGCCAGGTCGCCGACCACCTTGGACGACGGCGTCACCTTCACGATGTTGCCGAGCATGGTGTTGGCGGCGGCGTACATGTCCTCGATGGCCTCGAACCGGTCGCCCAGGCCGAGCGCCATCGCCTGCTGCCTCAGGTTCGACAGCTGCCCGCCGGGGATCTCGTGGTGATACACGCGCCCCGTCGGCCCGGGCAGGCCCGACTCGAACTCGCCGTACAGCACGCGGACGGCCTCGAAGTAGGGCTCGAGGTCGGAAGCCGCCTGCAGGCTCAGCCCGGTGGCGCGTTCCGTGTCGTCGGTAGCCGCGATGAGGGCCGACATCGACACCTGCGAGGTCGTGCCCGCCCAAGCGGCGTTGGCGACGTCGACGGCGTCCACGCCCGCGTCGATGGCGGCGAGCAGGGTGCCGAGCTGTCCGCCGGCGGTGTCGTGGGTGTGCAGGTGGACGGGCAGGTCGAAGTTCTCCCGCAAGGCGGTGACGAGCTTCGCCGCCGCCGGGGCCCGCAGCAGGCCCGCCATGTCCTTGATGGCGAGGATGTGCGCGCCCGCCTCGACCAGTTGCTCGGCCAGACGCAGGTAGTAGTCGAGCGTGTAGAGCTTCTCGCCCGGCGAGGTCATGTTGCCCGTGTAGCAGAGCGCGGCCTCGGCGACGCCGTGGTCGGTCTTCAGCACGGCCTCGATGGCCGGGCGGATCTGCTCGACATTGTTGAGGGCGTCGAAGATCCGGAAGACGTCGACGCCGGTGCGGGCCGCCTCGGTGACGAAGGCGTCCGTCACGGCCAGCGGGTAGGGCGTGTAGCCGACGGTGTTCCGTCCGCGCAGCAGCATCTGGATCGGCAGGTTGGGCATCAGCTCATGCAGGGTCGCGAGCCGGGCCCACGGGTCCTCCTTGAGGAAGCGGAGGGCCACGTCGTAGGTGGCGCCGCCCCACGCCTCGACCGAGAACAGTTGCGGCAGCGTCCGGGCGACGGTGGGCGCGACGTTCGACAGGTCGCGGGTGCGGACGCGGGTGGCCAGCAGCGACTGGTGGGCGTCCCGGAAGGTGGTGTCGGTGACGGCCACGGCCTTCTGCTCGCGCAGCGCCCGGGCGAAGCCTGCCGGCCCGAGTTCGAGCAGGCGCTGGCGCGACCCGGCGGGCGGCTCGGCGGCGAGGTCGACGGTCGGCAGCTTGGTGCGGGCGACCACGGGCGTCCGGGGCAGGCCGTGCGGCTTGTTGATGGTCCGCTCGGCGAGGAACTGCAGCAGCTTGGTGGCGCGGTCGGCCGACTCGTGGGGGCGCAGCAGCTCGGGGCGCTCGTCGATGAAGGACGTGGTGGCCCGCCCGGCGAGGAAGTCCGGGTCGGCGAGCACGCCGCGCAGGAACCCGATGTTCGTCGACACGCCCCGGATGCGGAACTCGGCCAGCGCGCGCTGGGCGCGGCGGACGGCCGTGGCGAAGTCGCGGCCGCGGCAGGTCAGCTTCACCATCATCGAGTCGAAGTGCGCGCCGATCTCGGCGCCGGCGAACACGGTGCCGCCGTCCAGCCGGATGCCCGAGCCGCCCGGCGTCCGGTACACGCTCACCTTGCCAGTGTCGGGGCGGAACCCGTTGGCCGGGTCCTCGGTGGTGACGCGGCATTGCAGGGCGGCGCCGCGCAGCTGGATGGCGTCCTGGTCCAGGCCGAGGTCGGCCAGCATCTCGCCGGCGGCGATGCGGATCTGCGAGGAGACCAGGTCGACGTCGGTGACCTCCTCGGTGACCGTGTGCTCCACCTGGATGCGAGGGTTCATCTCGATGAACACGTAGCGGCCGTCCTGGCCGAGCAGGAACTCGACGGTTCCGGCGTTCACGTAATTGATGTGGCGGGCGAAGCGGACGGCGTCCGCACAGATCCGGTCGCGGAGGTCGGGGTCGAGGTTGGGCGCCGGGGCCAGCTCGATGACCTTCTGGTGGCGGCGCTGCACCGAGCAGTCGCGCTCGTAGAGGTGGATGACCTCCCCGCTCGCGTCGGCGAGGATCTGCACCTCGATGTGGCGGGGCTGGTCGACGGCCTCCTCCAGGTAGACCCGCGCGTCGCCGAACGCGGCGTCCGCCTCGCGCATGGCCTCCTCGAGCGCGGACGGAAGGCGCTCGGCGTCGTCCACGCGCCGCATGCCACGCCCGCCGCCGCCCGCGACGGCCTTCACGAACACCGGGTAGCCGATGTCGGACGCCGCGGCCACGAGCGTGTCGACGTCGTCGGACGGCTCGGCGCCGCGCAGCACGGGCAGGCCGGCCTCGCGGGCGGCCGCGATGGCGGTGGCCTTGTTGCCGGTCAGGTCGAGCACCTCGGCGGCCGGGCCGATGAAGGTGATGCCCTCCTCGCGGCAGCGGCGCGCCAGGCCGGCGTTCTCGCTCAGGAAGCCGTAGCCGGGGTAGATCGCGTCGGCGTTGGCCTCCTTGGCCGCGCGCACGATCCCCTCGATGTCGAGGTAGGCGCGCACCGGGTGGCCGCGCTCGCCGATCTCGTAGCTCTCGTCCGCCTTCAGCCGGTACTCGGCAAGGCGATCCTCGTACGGGAACACGGCGACCGTCTTCACTCCGAGTTCGGTGGCGGCGCGGAACGCGCGCACGGCGATCTCGCCACGGTTGGCGACCAGGATCTTGGCGAACATGGAGCAACACTAATGAGCGTGGCAACCCGCCGCCCATCCCCTGTGTGCTCTTCGCGGGGAGGGTGTCAGCTACCCCACTCCGCCGAGGACTCGTGCAACTACCGCCGAGGACTCGTAGTCGTCACCACCAGCCGAGTCCTCGGCGGGGCCGGACCTTCCGCCCCGCACCCCGCGCACCGTGAGGCCCCGGGCCCACCCGCGTACTGGACAGCGCTAGGCTCCGGCTCATGGAGGCCCGCAGCTACGTCGAGAACATCGCCAACCGCACGACCATGCGGGGCGTGATCTCGACGATGACCCGCCTCCTCCTGGTCGCCGTGGTCGTGGGCGCGGTCGCGCTGATGGTGCTGATGAACTTCCGCCCCGTCGCGCTGATCTCCGGCGTGGTCCTGCTGGGCTTCGCGATCGTGCTGGCCCGCGACGTCGTCGTCACGACCCGCGAGATCCGCAAGGCCCCTCTCGACCTGGCCTTCGAGCCCGCCCCGAGCCGCGGACTGGTCACCCCCGGCACCGTGTTCGGCGTCGCGGCCGGCCTCGTGCTGTTCGGCGCGATCATGGGCATCACAATGTACGTCGGCAACCCCGGGGGCAGCTTCGTCGGGCCGATCGCGCTCGTGGCGGTCGGCGTCGCGCTGGCGATCATGGGCATCCCGACCCTGGGGGTGCAGCAGCGCAAGTGGACGGTGCTGTCGGACGCCCTCGCCGCGAACCCCGGCCTCGTGCCCTACCTCCAGGATGCTCGCGCCCGCTTCCCGAAGTCGGCGCCGTTCCCGTTCTCGGCCCCCACCGACGTCGTCACCATCCCCTGACGCCCCACTGCCCTCCGCTTCCCGCCGAGGACTCGTGGTCGGTCTGACCATGAGTCCTCGGCGGTAGTTGCACGAGTCCTCGGCGGAGTGGCAACCAATCCTCGGCGTGGCGAGTGGAACCTTTCGTCGGTTCGACCCGACCCTCGACGGACGCCCGGGGGTGGACGCCCCGTTCACCGGCCCGAAGGGCATCACGATCGGGACGCCGCTCTCGACGCTGGAGACGACCTTCACCCAGGACGAGTGGGATTCCGCTGGCGTCTTCGAGGGCCGCTTCGAGATCTTCGCCGGCGACACCACCGGCGCCACCTTCGACCTGGACGCCGACGAGCGGGTCTCCAGCATGTCCGCGGGCTACTCCTGCGGCTGATCCGCCGAGGGCTCCATCCGGCGCAGGGTATCCATGGCAAGGGCATTCGCCTATCCTGCGGAAATGAACAAGGCGCAACTCATCGACGCGATCGCCCCCCGTTTCGCCAGCCGTGCCGACGCGGCGCGGGCCCTCGACGCCGTGACCGGGGCCATCGAGGACGCCCTGGCCGCCGGCGAGAACGTCACGCTGGTCGGCTTCGGCACGTTCGAGCGCCGGCACCGCCCGGCCCGTACCGTCCGCAACCCACAGACCGGTGAGTCCATGCTCACCCAGGCGCGCGACGTGCCGGCCTTCCGCCCCGGCGCATCGCTCAAGCAGCGGGTCGCGACCAAGCCGAAGAAGGCCGCGAAGGCGACCCGCAACGACGCCGTGGACGCCCTCACCGGGACGGTCGCCCCGGCCGAGACCCTGGCCGACGTGGTGGCGTCCGACAAGAAGGCGGCCAAGGCCCTGAAGACCCTCAAGAAGGCAGTCAAGAAGGCGGACGCCCAGGCCTGACGCGGGCTCGATGCCCGATCGGTCATATCGGTCGCCCGATCGGGTGGGTCTCCCGGTGGAGCTCGTCGGCACCGACAAGACCTACCTGATCTGGCGCAAGGCCTGACCCGAACACCCCCAAGAAGGAGTGCCCACCATGTCGAGCACACGCCGTCGACTGTCCCTCGTGTCCTGCCTGTTGCTCGTCGGGTGCGGCACTCCTTCACCCAGCCCCGTCCCGGTCGGGTCGGCCGGCTGCCCCTCGGACTGGGATGCGGCCATCGTCTGGTCGACCGAGACCGCACCGCAGAGCCAGTTGGACTACGTCAGCGGTGATGCGGTCGTGGCGAGCCGATCCCTGCCCCACCAGGGCCTGCGCGCCGCCCCGGCCCAAGCGCCCTTCCGTTCCGGGGAGACGGCATGGCTGGCCGCCAACGGCAATACCACCCGGGACACCACGCACGTGCTGCGCTGGTCGCAGGCCGACTGTTCCACCCAGGCCTTCGCCGTCCAGGAGCAGGTCATCTGGAGCGTGGTGGCCAGCGATGAGGCGTTCTACACGACCAACACACTCAACGGCGAGGCCCAGGTGCATCGCCGCACCATGGACGGCACCCTCACCGCCGAGGTGGCCGTGCCGGCCACCGTGTTCTCCAGCCTCGCCCTGGACGGGGATCGCCTGCATGCGGTCGGAGCCACCGGGGACCCGGGCGACGAGCAGACCGTCCTCGTCACCTTCGATGCCACCACCCTGGCTGAGCAGCGCCGCCTCGAGCTCGGGCCGCGCAGCCTCGCCGTGTCGACACTCGTGCACGCGGGCAAGCTGTACCTGCCGGCCGGGGCCGTCGGCGACGCGAACGGCAACGAGCGCGAGGTGTCCACCCTGCAGGTGGTGGACCTGGACACCGGCACCCCGGAGACGCTCGACCTGGGCACGGCCTCGCCCTGCCTCGTCGCCGACTCCGAGCGGGGCCTGGTGTTCGCCCACACGTCCATGAATCCGACGTTCCGCAGCATGGACGCGTACCGGTACGTCACGCTCTTCGACCCGGCCACCCGGGAGCGGACCACCCTCGACGCCGGACCCGCCCTGCGGCAGATCGTGGTGGCCGGCGACGCGTTGCTGGTTCTCACGCAGCCCGGCGACGCTGCCGCCACGTTGACCCGCTACGCACTGTCGGATCTGCGCGAACTCTCGCGCGTCGAGGTCGCACCCCCGGCCGGGGGCCAGCACTACCTCAGCGGGATCCTCGCGACGGCACCCGACGCGTGACCTCGTGGGCGCAGAACGGCTCTTCGGCGAGGTAGTCGCCCGTCATGGCGTAGGCGCGCGCCCGGCTGCCGCCGCAGGCGTCCCGGTAGCCGCACAGGCCGCACTTGCCCTTGAGCAGGGTGCGGTCGCGCAGTTGCTTGAAGACGGGCGCGTTGCGGTAGATCTCGATGATGTCGTCGTCGCGGATGTTGCCGGCCTTCACGGGGAGGAAGCCGGAGGGGTACACGTCGCCGGTGTGGCTGATGAAGATGAACCCGTCGCCGTCGTTGACGTTGCGGGCCCGCCCGATGCCGTCGCTCTGCGAGTAGTGCATGCCCCGGGTCATCACCTCGTGCACGTCCTCGTCCGCCCCCGCGCGCACCTCGGCGCGCTTGCGCTGCATGACGACGCGCGAGTACTGCGGGGCGGCGGTCGCCTTGATGTCGAAGGGCGAGGTCTTGGACAGGTCGTAGAGCTGGTGGAACACCGACTCGAACTCCTCGGCGGACGCCACGTCGTCGGCCTTGGCGCGACCCATGGGGACCAGGAAGAAGACCTCCCAGAACACGACGCCGAGCGTGGTCATGAGCTCGGTCATGGCGTCCATGTCGTCGATGTTCGCCTTGCGGATCACCGTGTTGACCTGCGTCGACAGCCCGACCTCCTGTGCCTCGCGCAGGATGCGCAGCCCGTGGTCGAACGAGCCGTTCACGCGGCGGAACTCGTCGTGGATGTCGGCGTTGGAGCCGTCCAGCGAGATGGCCAGGCGGGTGAGGCCGACGTCCTTGAGGTGCTGGAGCAACTCCTTGGTGGCCAGGCTGGTCGTCGCGGGCGTGATGCCCATACGCATGCCCAGCTTGGCGCCGTACTCGACCAACTCGACGATGTCGGGGCGCTTGAAGCAGTCGCCCCCGGAGAACACGAACACGATGGGCCCGAACTCGCGCAGGCGGCGCATCATCGCCTTCGCCTCGTCGGTGGTCAGCTCGCCGGGGTTGCGCAGGGGCTGGGCCATGGCCCGGCAGTGCTGGCAGGCCAGGTCGCAGGCCTGGGTGGTCTCCCAGATGGCGATGAACGGGGCGGAGTCGAAGTCCAGGTTCCGGCGCGACGGGGCGCTGTGCGGGTGCGCGCCGTGGGGGTGGCCGCCGGGGTGACCACCCGGGTGACGCGGCGGAGCTGCGAGGTCAGTCATGCGCCCGAGAGTACTACGACGTGACGTAGGACACCTGCCGGCCCGCCCGCCGACAGCCCCGGTGTTGTGGGTCGAGAGCCCCGCTCGGGGGCTTTCGGCACGCAACACCGGGGCTGTCGGCACGCAAGACCGGGGCTGTCGGCGGTTCGGTGGATCCGGCCCTGCGGCTTACGCTGGGACGTGATGAAGCATGTGATCCGCGGCCTGGTCGGCGTCGTGGCCGCCGCCGTGGTGGTCGCGGGATGCACCGCGCCCGGGGCCGGGACGCCGGCGTCCAGCACCCCAGCCCCCACCGTCCAGCTCCCGGCCGGACGCGCCGCCGAGTCGCCCCGCCCGGTGCTGTCGGGCTCACCCAGCCCCGGCGCTACCCCGACCCCGACCCCCATCCCCAGCCCGACCGCCAGCCCGAGCCCGTCGATCAAACCGACCGACTCCCCCAAGGCCGGCAAGGCCACCGGCCCGATCACGGACACCCCGTTCGAGGTCGACGGCATCCCGGTCGTCAGCAAGGACCACCGGCTCTCGGCGTCCTACGTGCCCCCGTGGGCGGGCAAGCCGAACGGCCTCCACCCCGACGCCACCGCCGGTTTCGCCAAGCTCCAGGCGGCTGCCAGGGCGGACGGCCTGCGCTTCAGCATCCGCTCGGGGTACCGCAGCTTCGCCGCCCAGAAGGCCAGCTTCGCCAACGCGCGCCAGCAGTACGACGAGAAGACCGCGCGCCTCTACTTCGCCGAGGCCGGGGCGTCCGAGCACCAGCTAGGCCTCGCCCTCGACGCCTGGGACGGCAAGAACCGCGGCACCGCCTTCGCCCGCACCCCGCACGCGACGTGGCTGGCCCAGCACGCCCACGAGTTCGGCTTCATCGTCCGCTACCCGCAGGACAAGACGCACATCACCGGCTACGCCTGGGAGTCCTGGCACCTGCGCTGGGTCGGCACCGAGGTGTCGCAGCACTTCGCGCCCGGCTCGAACCTGACCCTCGAGGAGTACCTCGGGCTCGCTTGACGTGCCAGCCTGCCGCATGGCCGCCACCACCGACATCGTCGTCGTGGGCGCCGGGCGCGTGACGCCGGACGGCTACGGCCCCGAGCACATCAACCTCGCCGACCAGCAACACGACCCCGACTCGCTGTGGTCGTTCATCCGCGAGCTGATCGGCGTCCGCCGCCAGCGGCCCGAGTTCGGCTGGGGTGCGTTCGAGGTGCTCGACCAGCCCGAGAGGGCCGTGCTCGCTCACCGGATCACCCTCGACGACTCGTGCGTGATCGCGGCCCACAACCTCGGGGCGAACCCGATCAGCATCACGTTGACCGACGTGCTGTCGGACGGCGACACCCTCGTGGACCTCCTCAACGGCGACGCGGTGCTCCCCCACGACGGCACGCTCGACCTCGCGCTGGAGGGCTACGGGTTCCGCTGGCTCCGGGTGCAGCCTGCCGCCTGACGCCCCGGATCCCCGAATCACCGGGGCGGTAGGATCCTCCGACCCCGGCAAGGAAGGCCACGCATGCCCGAGATCACCGAAACCACCATCGAAGTCCGCAACCCCGGCGCCCAGGGGTCGCAGATGCCCGTGACGCTGATGCGCCCCGAGTCGGGCACCGGCGGCGGCATCGTCCTGGTCCAGGAGATCTTCGGGCGCAGCGACTACATGCGCTCGCGGGCCCGCGACCTGTGCGACCTCGGCTACACGGTCGTCCTGCCGCAGTTGTTCTGGCGGGTCGGCGAGGACGTCATCGACGAGGGCAGCCCGGACGCCCTGCAGGTGGCCATGGACGTCACCGGGCGCCTCGACTGGGACCTGGCAATCGCCGACGTCCGGGACGCCGTGGCGTGGCTGCGCGCCGACGAGGACTCCGACGAGGCGGTCGCCCTCGTCGGGTTCTGCTTCGGTGGCGGCCTGGCCTACGCCGCCTCGCAGGACTGCCCGCGCGAGTTCATGGCGGACGCCCTCGTGAGCTACTACGGCTCGGCCCTGCCCGGCCTCGTCGACGGCCCGCCCGTGCACGTGGAGAGCCTCCACCACTTCGGCGACTCGGACGCCTTCATCGACGCCGGCCAGGTCGCACACATCCGCGAGGTCGTGGAGCGCGACGGCGCCGAGTTCCACGTGTGGGAAGGCGCGAACCACGCCTTCGACAACCCGGCCCCCGAGCTGGGTTTCCACAACCCGCGCGCCTCGCGGGTGGCGTGGGAGGTCACGGTCGACTGGCTCGCCCAGCACCACCCGGTCTGATCGGGCGGCCCTTCGCCACCAGGTCCCCAAGGTGGGAGCGCCAGCGATCCTCGAAGGGCTGGAACCCGCGAAGGGCCCTGTCCTCAGACCGTCTCCACCGGCTGGCCGGCCTCCTGCCACGCGGTGAAGCCGCCGTCGAGGTGGGCGACGTTGTCCAGGCCCATCTCCTGCAGCGTCTTCGCCGTGAGCGCCGAGCGCCACCCCGAGCCGCAGAACAGCACGAGCTTCTGGCCCGAATCCAGCGCTGGCTTGTAGTACGGGCTGGCGGGGTCGACCCAGAACTCGAGCATGCCGCGCGGCGCGCGGAACGAGCCGGGGATGGTGCCGAGGCGCGCCAGCTCGCGCGGGTCACGGATGTCGACGAAGAGGACGTCGTCACGCTCGAGCAGCGCGGCGGCGTCCGCCACCGTGATGTTCTCGATGGATGCCCGCGCCTCCGCCACCATGACGGCCGAGGGACGGGTCAGCGGGGAACCGGGTTCACGCGTCATGCGCCCAGCCTCCCACGTCGTCAGCCCTTGAGCACCGCCGCGATGGACTCGCTCACGTAGCCGACGTTGTCGTCGTTGAGCGCGGCGACGCAGATGCGGCCGGTGTCGGTGCCGTAGACGCCGAACTCGTTGCGCAGGCGCACCATCTGGTCCTTGGTCAGGCCCGAGAAGGAGAACATGCCGACCTGGTCGGTGATGTAGCTGAAGTCGCCGTCGACGCCCGCCGCCTTCAGACCGTCCACGAGCGCGCCCCGCATCGCCTTGATGCGGTCGCGCATCTCGCCGAGTTCGGCCACCCACTGGGCCCGCAGGTCGGCGTCCGACAGCACGGTCGCGGCGAGCTGGGCGCCGTGGGTCGGCGGGTTGGAGTAGTTGGTGCGGATCACGATCTTGACCTGCGACAGGACGCGCCTGGCCTCCTCGGCGTCGGCGCACACGATCGACAGGGCGCCGACGCGCTCGCCGTACAGCGACAGGCTCTTGGAGAACGAGGTCGACACGAAGAACGACGGGACGCGCTCGGCGAACTTCCGCACGGTCGCCCCGTCCTCCTCCAGGCCCTCGCTGAAGCCCTGGTAGGCCATGTCGAGGAACGCGACGAGGTCGCCGGCCAGGACGGTCTCGATCACTTGGTCCCACTGGTCGGCGGTCAGGTCGTAGCCGGTCGGGTTGTGGCAGCACGCGTGCAGCACGACCACGGTGCCCGGCGCGGCGGCCGTGAGGTCGGCGATCATGCCGTCGAAGTCGACGCCCTTGGCCTCGGCGTCGTAGTAGGCGTACTTCTCGACGGTGAACCCGGCGCGCGTGAACAGCGCCTGGTGGTTCTCCCAGCTCGGGTTCGAGATGAGCACCTTCGCGTCGGGATTGACCTGGCGCAGGAAGTCGGCACCCACCCTCAGCGCACCGGTGCCACCCAGCGCCTGCACGGTGACGACCCGGTCGTGCACTGCGGAACCCTCGCCGAAGACGAGGTCCTTCACGTCGGCGTCGTAGGTCGCCAGGCCGTCGATGGGGAGGTAGCCCTTCGCGGCGGCCGCCTCTGCGAGCTTCTTCTCCGCGGCCTCGACGCAGCGCAGAAGGGGGAGCTTGCCGGAGGCGTCCTGGTACACGCCCACGCCGAGGTTCACCTTCTGCGGGTTGGTGTCGGCCTTGAACTGCTCGGTGAGGCCGAGGATGGCGTCCGGGGGTGCCTGCTGGACATCGGAGAACAAGGACATGGGGTCCACCTTTCGTGCGCGGGAACCACCCTAGTGCTGGGCTCCGCCCGACACACCGGCCGTCCGCAGCGGGAGCGCCGCCAGTGCGCGCAGCGCCTCACCGGAGGTGCGATAAACCGTCCAGTCGTCCATCGCGACCGCGCCCATGGCCGTGTAGAACTCGATCGAGGGCTCGTTCCAGTCGAGCACCCACCACTGGAACCGGCTGTAGCCGCGCTCGACGCAGCGGCGGGCGAGCGTGATCAGCAGGTCGCGGCCGAGCCCCGACCCACGGTGGGCGGGGTCGACGTAGAGGTCCTCGAGGTAGATACCGTGGCGGCCGTCCCACGTGGAGTAGTTCAGGAACCAGATCGCCATGCCCACGACCCGGTCGTCCACCTCGGCGACGTCGGCGAACAGGGCCGGGCTGTCCGCGAAGAGGGCGCGCTCGAGGTCGGACGCCGTGGCGGTCACGGCGTCCGGCTCGCGTTCGTAGACCGCGAGATCGACGATGAACTGGTGGATCGCCGCGACGTCGCGGGGCTCGGCGGGACGGATCATGCCCCCATCCTGCCGCGAAGGGTCAGATGCGCGGGTCGCTGCTCGGATCGACGCCGGTGACCTCTTCCATGCCCTCGGCCGCGTCGTCGGCGTCGGCGTCGGCGTCCGGAGCGCTCACCAGGTCGGCGTACTCGGGGTTCTTGCCGATCCAGTTCTTCACGTACGGGCAGACCGGGTTCACCAGGTAGCCCTCGGACCGGATGTCGTCCAGCGCGGCGCGCACCAGTTGGCCCGCCAGGCCCTGCCCCTCGAACTTCTCCTCGACGAACGTGTGCGGGAGCGTGATCGCCTCGCCCTCGCCGATGTTGTAGTCGAGATAGCCCGCCAGCTCGTCGCCGACGCGGATCTCGAAGCGGTGGTCCTCGATGTTCTTGGTGACGTCTGCCATGGCGTCCAACCTAGCCGCACGCCCCCCGCCCACCAAGGGAATGAACACAAGCCCTCGGCGCAGTCCACCCCGCCGAGGGCTTGCCTTCGTACCGCCGAGGGCTTGCCTTCGTACCGCCGAGGGCTTGCCTCCGGGGAACCGTGACCTGCGCGTGACCGTGGCACCGGGTCGAATTAGCGCTACTTTCCATAAGATCCACACATGGCCCTGACACGACGCACCCTCCTCACCCTCAGTGGTGGACTGGCCGCGACGACCGCCCTCGCCGCGTGTGGCTCCAACACCGGGCGCACGCCCGCCCCGTCCACCGCCCCCGGCACGCCCGTCGCGAGCGCCGACCCGAGCGCGGGGCGTCCGGAACTCGCGCAGTGGTACCACAAGTACGGCGAGGACGGCGTGGAGCAGGCCGTCAAGAAGTGGGCCGCCGAGTACCCCGGCGCCGACGTGTCGGTGAACTGGGTGCTGGCCGACTACGAGAAGACCCTCTCGGCCGCCCTGCTGACCCCCACAGCCCCCGACGTCTTCGAGTACGCGAACGGCCCCACGCTCGACATGATCAAGGCCGGCCAGGTCGAGGACCTGACCGACACCCTCGGTGGGGCGCGCGACGACTTCACGCCGTCGGTGCTGGAGCGCGTCACCTACCAGGACAAGGTCTACGCCATCCCGCAGACCGTCGACATGCAGCTGCTCTACTACCGCAAGGACCTCTTCGACGCGAAGGGCCTCACCGCCCCGAAGACGCTGGCCGAGCTCACGCACGCCGCGAACACGGTCGCGGACGGCAGCATCGGCGGCTTCTTCGCCGGCAACGACGGTGGCGTGGGCGTCCTCGGACTCCTGCTCATGTGGGCCGCCGGCGTCGAGGAGATGAACGAGGCCAGGACGCAGGCCGCGTTCAACACCTCGGCCCTGTACGACGCGCTCAGCGGCTACAAGGAGCTGTTCGACTCCCCCGGCATGGTCAAGTCGGCCTCCGCCGACTGGTCGGACGCCTCCCCCTTCATCAACGGCGAGACCGCCATGCAGTGGGGCGGCATGTGGGACCTGCCGAAGGTCATCGAGGCCCACGGCGACGCGTTCGACGTGTTGCCGTTCCCCGCGATCGGCGGCTCCGGGCGTCAGGTCGTGCCGTTCGGCGCGTTCAGCGCCTGCGTGTCGTCGAAGTCGGCCAACGTCACCGCCGCGAAGAACTTCGTGAAGTGGCTGTGGATCGACTCCGAGGACAAGCAGGTCGAGTTCAGCAACGCGTTCGGCACTCACATCCCGGCCAAGCCGAAGCTGTTCCCGCAGGCGACCAAGGTGGCGGACGGGCCGGGCGCGAGCGCGGCGCAGTTCGTCACCGACCACGGCCGCTCGAACGCCCTGCACTGGACGCCCGCGTCCAGCGAGGCGTACTCGACGGCCGTGTCGAACGTCATCAAGAGCGGGGCGGACGCCGCCGCCGAGTTCGGTTCGGCGGCCGAGAAGGTGACCGCCGAGCTGCAGCGCGTCGCCGGCTGACATGACGCCGGGCCCGGTGGCCCGGCCGGAGGGGGCCACCCACCGGTCCGGGGCGACGTTGGCGCGGAGCAACCGGCGTTGGTTCTGGCTGTTCGTCACGCCGTTCCTCGCGGGGCTGCTCGTGTTCGTGTACGCGCCGCTGCTGTGGAGCCTGTGCCTGTCGTTCTTCGACGCCCGGAACACGGTGACGCCGAACCGCTTCGTCGGGTTGGGCAACTACACCTACCTGCTCGCCGACCGCCTGTTCGTCGACTCGATGGTGACGTTCATCGCGTTCGCGGTCTTCATCGTGCCGCTCACGTTCGCGTGCTCGCTGGGCCTGGCGCTGCTGCTGCAGCGCATCACGGTGCTGCGCGCGTTCTTCCGCTCGGCGTTCTTCCTGCCGACGGCGGTCAGCTATGTCATCGCCGCGATGGTCTGGCGGATGACCTTCTTCAACGGCGCCCGCTTCGGCCTGGCCAACACGCTGCTGACCTCGCTGGGGCTGGAGCCCATCAACTGGCTGGGCGGGGAGAACTCCTGGTACTGGCTGGCGCTGGTCAGCCTGCGGCTGTGGCTGCAGGTCGGGTTCTACATGATCCTGTTCATCGCCGGACTGAACCAGATCGACCCGCAGCTGTACGAGGCGGCCTCGCTCGACGGCGCGGGCGCGTGGCGGCGGTTCTGGTCGATCACCTTCCCGCTGCTGCGCCCGACGTCGGTCGCGGTCTCGATGCTGCTGCTGTTCAACGCGTTCCAGGCGTTCGACGAGTTCTACAACATGCTCAACACCGTGGGCGGCTACCCGCCGTACGCGCGGCCGCCCCTGGTCTACCTGTACCTGATCTCCTTCGGCGGCGGCCTGCAGGACCTGGGCATCGGCTCGGCCGGCACGATGATCCTGACGCTGGTGATCCTGGTGTTCTCGTTCCTGCAGAACCGCCTGCTCTCGATCGGGGCGGACCGGTGAGGCGTTCGAAGCCGGGCACGACGCTCGCGTACGTGGTGGCGTCCGTGTTGGCGGTCTTCTTCCTGCTGCCGTTCTACGTGATCTTCCGCAACGCGTTCTCCACGCAGCGCCACCTGGTCTCCCCGCAGTGGAACTGGCTGCCGGACGCCGTGGGCGGCAGCACCTTCACCGACGTGCTGACCAACCCGGGCTTTGGCATCCTGCCAGCGCTGGGGACGTCCGCGGTGGTGGCCGTCACGCAGACGGTGCTGACCGTCGTCATCTCGCTGATGGCCGGCTACGCGCTGTCGCGGTGGCGGACGCCGGCGTCGAAGGTGATCCTGGGGATGACGGTGTTCACGCTGATGGTGCCCGCGATGGTGACCTTCGTGCCGACGTTCGTGATGGTCAGCACGCTGGGCTGGATCTCGACGTACCGGGGCCTGATCATCCCGGTGATCTTCTCGGCGTTCGCCACGTTCCTGTTCCGCCAGCAGTTCCTGGAGTTCCCCCGCGAGCTCGAGGAGTCGGCCGCCCTCGACGGCGCGAGCGTCTGGGCGACCTTCTGGCGCATCGTCGTGCCCAACGCCCTGGGCACCGTCGCCGCGGTCGGCACCATCACGTTCATCGGGGCCTGGAACGCCTTCCTCTGGCCGCTGCTCATCGCCCAGGACCCCTCGATGCGCACCGTGCAGGTGGTGCTGAGCCAGTTCATGACCAGCCAGGGGATCCGGTACCCGGAGATGTTCACCGGCGCCCTCATCGCCACCGTGCCGGCCCTGGTCGTTTTCCTCTTCCTGCAGCGCTGGCTCGTCCAGGGCGTGGAACGTTCGGGCCTCAAGTAGTCCCCCACCCGCCGACAGCCCCGGTCTTCTCCGCCGACAGCCCCGCTCCCGTCCGCCGACAGCCCCACCGACCTTGATCAATGGGGCTTCTGTCGGCCGGACGTGGTGGGATGGATCCATGAGTGACACCACTCCCGTCATGGAGGTGCGGGACTTCACCATGGAGTTCGGCGACAAGCGCGTCGTGGACGGCCTGGGTTTCGAGGTCCGCCCCGGCGAGACGTTCGGGCTGCTCGGCGCGAACGGCTCGGGCAAGACCACCACCGTCCGGGCGCTGCTCGGCATCTACACCCCCACCGCCGGCGAACTGCTGGTGCACGGGCGTCCGTTCGATCCCGCCGGCGACTACTCCCTCGGCTACCTGCCCGAGGAGCGCGGCCTCTACCGCAAGGAGAAGGTCCTCGACGTCATGACGTACTTCGGGCAGCTCAAGGGCATGGAGCGGTCGCGGGCCGCGCTGTGGAGCCAGCACTATCTCGAGCGCGTCGGCCTCGGCGACAAGGGCAACGCCAAGCTGACCACCCTGTCCGGCGGCCAGCAGCAGAAGGTCCAGCTCGGCGTCACGATCATGGACAACCCCTCGCTCCTCATCCTCGACGAGCCGACCAAGGGGTTCGACCCCGTCAACCGGCGCCTGCTGCTCGACCTCGTCGAGGCCCAGCGCGCGGCGGGCGCGACGGTCGTCATCATCACCCACCAGATGGACGAGGTGGAGCGGCTGTGTGACCGCGTGCTCCTCCTCAAGGACGGCCGCGCCGAGGCGTACGGCACCGTCGCCGAGGTGCAGGACTCCTACGGCGCCGGCCTCGTCCGGCTGCACTTCACCGGCACCCTGCCCGAGCCGCGGGGTTGGCGTCCGCTCACCTTGGAGCGCAACTACGCCGAGATCGAACTCGCCGAGGGCACCGACGCCCAAGCACTGCTCCGGCAGTTGGTGGACGCCGGCGTGACGGTCCGCAGCTTCGACGCCGCACGGACGTCGATGGAGCAGGTGTTCCTCAAGATCTACGGGCACCAGCCCGGTGAGGGGGCGGCATGAAGCTCCACAACCTCGGGACGGTGCTGGGCTTCGAGGTGCGCCGCACCCTGACCAAGCCGTCCTTCTGGCTGACGTCGCTGAGCATCCCGCTGCTCATGGTCGTGATCTTCGCGCTCATGTTCTGGTCGAACTCGTCGGCCCTCTCCTCGGTCGACACCCAGCGCGGCGAGAAGCAGGCGTTCACGTACGCAGACTCCTCGGGCCTGGTCTCCCCTACCGTGGCCGCCGAGATGGGCGGCACCCGGGCAGCGGACGCCACGGCCGCGGCCCAGGCGGTGCGCGAGGGGCGCGCAGAGGTGCACCTCGACATTCCCGCCGACCCCACGCGCGAGGCGGTGCACATCGTCGCGGAGGACGTCGGGCTCATCCAGTCCGGGCAGTGGCACGCCCTGGCCCGCGACCTGCTGGAACGCTCGGCGTCCGAGCGCATCGGCGACTCGCGGCTCGTCGGCGTGCTCACGGGTGTCAGCACCGACGCCGAGCTGTGGAAGGACGGCCACCGCAGCCCCGGCCTCGCGGCTGCGGTGGTGCCGGGCCTGTTCCTGGTGCTGCTGTACATGGGCGTCCTGATGCTGGGCCAGCAGATGCTGAACATCACGGTCGAGGAGAAGGAGAACCGGGTCACGGAGATGATCCTGACCACCCTCGACCCACGGGTGCTGATCGTCGGCAAGGTGCTCGCGGTCTTCGCCGTGGGCATCGTGCAGGCGATGGTGCTGCTCGTGCCGGCGGTGCTGGTGGGGGTGCTGTTCCCCGGCCTGTTGGGGGCCGCCACCGCGGGGCCGGGCAACACCCTCCCCGCGGACGAGATGCCGCCGCTGGCTCTGGGAGGCGAGGTGCTCATCGACCCGGTGCGCATCGTCCTCGCGGCCCTCATCTTCACCGGAGGTTTCCTGATGTTCACCGGCCTGCTGGTGGCGATCGGCTCGATCATGCCAACGGCCAAGGACGCCGGTTCGGCGTTCGGCGCCGTCATCCTGGCAATGTTCCTGCCGCTCTACACCGCGACGATGGTGATCAACGACCCCACCAGCGTGGTCTCGGAGTTCCTGACCTGGTTCCCGCTCACCGCGCCCGTGACGGCGCTGCTGCGCAACGCCCTGGGTTTGCTGCCGGTCTGGCAGGGGGTCGCCGTCGCCCTGGTCCTGTTCGCGTTCGCGAGCGCCTTGGTGTGGCTCGGCGTCCGGCTGTTCCGGCAGGGCTCGATCTCCTACGACAAGCGGCTCTCCATCGGTAAGGCTTTGCGCGCATCGCGCAGTCGGCCAGGATCTTGACGGGTCACCGCCGAGATTTCCGCAATTGATATGCTCAACTGTCCGCCGGGCCGCCGGCCCGCCGTCCGACAAGGGGGAGCCCATGGCCCTTGAGCCGCGAAGCGAGCGCCAGCGCGCCGCCATCGACGAGATCGAGACCTTCAGCGCGCACAACTACGCCCCGCTGCCCGTCGTGATCGCCTCGGCCGAGGGAGCGCACGTCACCGACGTGGACGGCAACCGCTACATCGACTGCCTGTCGGCGTACTCGGCGGTGAACTTCGGCCACGGCCACCCCGCCCTGCTGGCGGCCGCGCAGGCCCAGCTCGGCAAGGTGACCCTGACGTCGCGGGCCTTCTACTCCGAGCCGTTCGGCCCGTTCGTGAAGGCGCTCGCGGAGCTGTGCGGCAAGGACATGGTGCTGCCGATGAACACCGGCGTCGAGGCCGTGGAGACCGCCATCAAGACCGCGCGCAAGTGGGGCTACGAGACCAAGGGGGTGCCCGAGGGCCGGGCGAAGATCATCGTCATGGAGGGTAACTTCCACGGCCGGACGACCACCGTGATCTCCTTCAGCAACGACGAGGAGGCCCGCCGCTCCTTCTCCCCCTACACCCCGGGCTTCGTGCACGTGCCCTTCGGGGACGCCGGCGCCATCGAGGCCGCCACCGACGACGACACGGTGGCCGTGCTGCTCGAGCCGGTCCAGGGCGAGGCCGGCGTCATCGTGCCGCCGCTGGGCTTCCTGACCGAGGTGCGCGAGGTGACCTCGCGCCACGGCGTCCTGATGATCGCCGACGAGATCCAGTCAGGCCTCGGCCGTGCGGGCGCGACGTTCGCCTGCGACCGCGAGGGGGTCATCCCCGACATCTACGTCCTCGGGAAGGCGCTGGGCGGCGGCATCATGCCGCTGTCAGCGGTCGTGGCGAACCGCGACATCTTGGGGCTGTTCCGGCCCGGCCAGCACGGCTCCACGTTCGGCGGGAACCCGCTGGCCTGCGCGATCGGCTCCGCCGTGGTCGACCTGCTCGCCACGGGCGAGATGCAGGAGCGCTCCTGCGTGCTTGGCGAGAGGTTCCGCGCCGGCCTGCAGCCGCTGCTCGACAAGGGCTGGGCCACCGCCGTCCGCCAGGCCGGCCTGTGGCTGGGCGTCGACGTGAACCCCGACCTCGGCACCGCCAAGGACATCTGCTACCGCCTGCTGGGGAAGGAGGTGCTCGCCAAGGACACCCACGGCCACACCATCCGCTTCGCACCCCCGCTGGTCATCAGCTTGTCCGACCTGGACGCCGTCATCGAGCACACCCTGGCCGCCTTCGCGGACGCTGCGGGTCACGTCTGAGACATCCACACGGATGAGGCGGCGCGGTGACCGACGCCGGAGGTGAGGAACCCCCGGGGTGCCGCTCACAGGACCCGGCAGATGAGCTCGACCCCCTGAAGTCGTTGGTTACTGGTCAGGGGATCTGGTACTCGTCGTCCCGGGCATCGGTGATGAGCATGAAACCGGGCGCATGGGTGATGGCGAGCTCAGGGCGCGTCTCCATGACCATGGCTTGGGGGGTGACCCCACACGCCCAAAAGACCGGAACGTCGCCGGGGAGGATGACGGGCGGGTCGCCGTAGTCGGGTTCCTCAAGCCGGCGGATGCCGAGAGCGGCGGGGTTGCCGATGTGGACGGGGGCGCCATGCACGGCCGGGTACCTGGACGTGATTCGAACTGCATCGGCGACCCTGTTCGCCGGAATGGGGCGCATGGACACGACCAGGGGGCCACTGAAGCGTCCGGCGGGTCGGCAGCGCGTTGACGTGACGTACATCGGGACGTTCCGGTTTGCTTCCGCGTGGCGAAGTGGGACGCCCGCAGCCGCGAGTGGGTGCTCGAACGTGAAGCTGCACCCGATCAGGAAGGACACCAGGTCGTCGCGCCAGTACGGGGTCGCGTCGGGAACTTCGGCAACCAGGCGGCCCTCTCGGTAGACGCGATACTGGGGAGCGTCGGTGCGAACGTCGCCATCCAGGATGGGGCCGTCGAACTGTCCTGGCTCCAGGACATCCAGTACAGGGCAAGGCTTGGGATTGCGCTGCGCGTAGAGGAGAAAATCGAACGCGTCGTCCTTGGGGACACACAGAAGATTGGCTTGGGTGAATCCGGCTGCCCATCCGGTCGTGGGCACTTGGAGACCCCCTCGGAACATGAGTCGGGCCTGGGCAGGAGCCAGTTCTCCCGGGTTGGCCGGGGCCACAGGCGAGTTCTGCGTCATGGGGTTCTCCGTTTCAGGACGAATCGCACGACCTGGCCCGGTCGAGCTTGGGCGAGGCGGTCCGAGGCAGTCTCGGTGAGCACCCCGATGACTGGGTAGCCACCCGTGACGGGATGGTCGCTTCCGAACACCACGGGCTGACCACTGGGAGGTATCTGGATGGAACCGCGCATCACGCCTTCGCTAGGCAGTTCAACCCCTTCGAAACCTTGCGCTCGGCTGAGCGGCAGCCCCTCCAACCGCACACCGATCCGGTCACACTGGGCGCTGACGTGCCAGGTGCTGGCGAGGAGTTGTTCGGTCCCACCGAACCAGTCGGCCCGCGGGCCAGGGATGACTTCGAGTGTCAACTCCGACGAACTCGGGGTGACGATGGGGTGATCGCCCCGTACCTCGGGATGTGGAGGGGTAGGCCCCAAGGGGAGGCAGGCTCCGACCGTAACCTTGCCGGTGCCGATCTTCGCGAGAGTGTCCGCCGAGCGCGAACCAAGGATGGGCGGGACTGTTAGCCCACCGGAGATCGCGACGTAGGTCCGCAAACCCGCAAGCGGTGTGCCCAGGGCGAGTTCGTCTCCCGGCGAGAGGTACAGGCGCTGTCCATGGGCTGCCACCTTGCCGTTCACTGTCAGGGGTGCGAGCGCACCGGTCGTTGCCACGACCGAAGGGGCGTTGAGTCGCAGCTTCAGGCCGCCCATCACCACCTCGAACAGCGCCGCCTCAGGCTCGTTTCCCACCAGACGGTTGGCCATTGCCGCGGATGCGCGGTCCGCTGCCCCTGCTCGTCCGACGCCGACGTGCTTCCATCCACTCCGGCCGGAGTCCTCAATGAGCGTGAGAGCACCGATTGCGAGAACCGTCACCGAGCGCTCCGGATCGAGCTCGTCAACCTCAGCAAGGTCGACCTCAGTCGTTGCTCCCGGACGTTCGGTCCGGATGGCCGGCCCTGCGTCGAAGAAGCGAACTGTGGCTCCTGGTTGGAGCAAGGCGGGTGGGGTGCGGTTGATATCCCACAGGCTTTCCGTGGTGTGGCCCAGGATCTGCCAGCCACCCGGGGAGGAGCGTGGATAAATGCCGGAGAACGATCCGGCCAGTCCCACGGCCCCCGCCGGCACCGACGTGCGGGGGATGTCGCGCCGCGGGACGTCCAGTCGAGGATCTCCGTCCACCAGGTAGGCGAACCCGGGCGCAAAGCCTCCGAACCCGACACGCCAGGGTGTGCCGGTATGAGCGGCAATCACTTCGGCCGAACTGAGGCCCACCAGACGTGCAACCTCCTCGAGGTCAGGCCCGTCGTAGTGCACACCGATGTCAATCATGGGGGCCGCGGTGGCTGCCGTATCGCCCGGAGCGGGCACCGACAGGGTCGTCACAAGGCGCTCCACAAGGTGTCGAACGGCTGCCAGCGTCTTGGGCGATCGCGTTGCGACAAGGAGCGTCTGTGCGGCTGGGACGACGTCCTCGATCTGAAGGTCGGAGTCGAACACATGGGTGCGTACCTTGGCGTCCAGGGCCAACACTTCATCCAGGTCGCCCAACTCCACGAGGAGCGCGCGTTCCCCGCAGGCCAGCACCCGAAAGGTGGTCACGGTGCGAACGGGGCGAGGGTGACGCCCGCAGCCAGGAGTGCTGACCTCACCTGGGCTGCAGCGTTCACCGCACCCGGTGTGTCGCCGTGGATGCAAATGGAGTCGGCGCGGAGTTCGATGTCCGTACCGTCGATCGCAGCGACCCGTCCCTCCACGACCAGGCGGACCATGCGGGCCGCCACGACTGCCGGATCATGGAGGACCGCACCCGGGTGGCGCCGCGAGACCAAGGTGCCATCCGCGTTGTAAGCCCGATCGGCAAATGCCTCCTCCTTGGTGGGCAAGCCCGCCGCGTCGGCCAGCGCAAGAAACACAGAGCCCGGCAAGCCCAACACAGGGAGGCGGTCGTCGAACGCTCGGACGGCGTCGACCACAGCCTTGGCCTGCTCCTCATGGTGCACGATCGTGTTGTAGAGCGCCCCGTGAGGCTTGACGTAAGCCAGTCGCGTGCCCGCTGTCCGACAAAGGGCGTCAAGGGCACCCAGTTGATACACGACGTCGGCCGTGAGCTCGGCAGGCGAAACATCCATGAAGCGACGTCCAAAGCCAATGAGGTCTCGGTATGAGGGGTGGGCACCCACCACGACATTCCGCCGGGCAGCGGTCGCCACGGTCGCCTGCGTGGTCAACGGATCTCCCGCGTGGAACCCGCAGGCCACGTTTGCGGAAGTCACGAGGCTCAACATCGCGTCGTCATCACCCATGGTCCAAACGCCCAGGGACTCACCGAGATCGGCGTTGAGGTCAATCGCCATCATGACCACAGACCTGCCAGACCCGAGAGGGACTGGATCCCGAGCCACAGCGTCAACAGCCAGGCGATCACCCCGACCACCAGCAGCCACTTGGGGTAGACGTAACCCTGAAGCAGGTCGCGCCGCCGCCAGGCGACCCAGAGGATCACAGTGAAGCCGATGGGCAGGATCAGGCCGTTGAACGCGCCGGCAAAGATCAGCAACTGCACAGGCGCCTGTCCCAGAACCAGATAGAGGATCGTTCCAAGCGCGATGAAGGCGACCACCAGCAAGTTGCGCGTACGTTCGGGCGTCCGTTGGGTGGTGAGGAAGGTGACCGACGTGTACGAGGCCCCGATCACAGAGGTGATGGCCGCAGCCCAGAAGATGACGCCGAACACCACCTGCCCGAAGTCGCCGGCCGCGTGCTGGAAGGCTGAGGCAGCCGGGTTCTTCGGATCCAGCTGAGCCCCGGAAGCGACGACGCCGAAGATTGCCAGGAAGAGCACAACCCGCATCACCCCGGTCACGATGATCCCGGTGATCGAGCTTCGCCCGATCGCTAGCGCGTTGGAGGGTCCTGTTGTACCGGAGTCAATGAGTCGGTGCGCGCCGGCGTAGGTGATGTAGCCGCCGACCGTGCCTCCAATCAGGGTGGTGATGACCAAGACATCGATCTGGCTCGGCGCAACCGAATTGATGAGAACCTCCCCCACCGGTGGAGCCGTGGTGATCGCAATCCACGCGGTCATGACGATCATCACGATGCCGAGAAAGACCACGATCCGGTCCAGCATCGGCCCCGCAGACTTCATCATGAAGAGCACAATCGCCAGCACTGCAGAGACGGTGGCGCCGATCCGCGGATCAAGGCCCCCCAGCATCGCCTGAACACCCAAGCCGGTTCCTGAGATGTTCCCGATGTTGAAGACCATTCCGCCCACCACGACGAGCACGGAAAGGACCCATCCCAACCCCTTGGCAGTCGCGTTCCCCAGTTCGTTCGCGCGCAGGCCCGACACCCCCAAGACGCGCCACACGTTCTGTTGGATCGCGATGTCCACCAGGATCGACACCAGAATCGCGAACGCGAACGCCGCACCCAGCCGCGCCGTGAAGGCAGTCGTCTGGGTGATGAACCCGGGGCCGATGGCGCTGGTGGCCATCAGGAACATTGCCCCCAACAGGGCCGAGCGCGGCTTGCGTGTTGCTGAGCCAGTCGACACTTCGCCAGCCATGTGCTCCCCTCGATTCCGTCGCCGAAGACGCCGTCGCGCTTCGATGCCTGGACATTAGGGGATTGTTGAACAATTTGACAAGGGTTGATTGCTAGGCTGGACCGATGTCCACGGCTACTCTCACCAACTCGGCGTCCGCCCACACCGAACTCCCCTTGCCGGCCGCCGAGCGGGTGGCGGACGCGCTCCGGGACCAGATCATCGAGGGTGCCCTGTCCTCGGGCGTGCGGCTCACCGAGGAACTCGTCGCGGAGCGCTTGGACGTGTCGCGCAACACAGTGCGAGAGGCCTTCTTGATCCTCGCATCGGAGGGGCTGGTCGTCCGCCGGGCCAATCGCGGCGTGTTCGTCGCCGAGGCCACCGCTGAACTCGTCCGTGATCTCTACGCGGTTCGTCTGTTCACCGAGCCAGCAGCCGTGCTCTGGGGCACGCTCACGCCTGAACGTCTCGGGCGGATGCGGCGGGCCAGTGAACGTGCCAGCGCTGCCGCCGAGGCGGGTGATATCAGGGCCATGCGAAGTGCGAATCAGGACTTCCATCGCGAAATCGTTGGGCTCACGGAGAGCCCCCGCACGCAACGCTGGTTCGCTACACGCTTGGCGGAGATGTGGCTGGCGTTCAATGCCATCGGTGAGCAACGCGACTTCCACCTTCCGTACGTGGCCCGCAATCGAGGAATCCTCGAATCGCTTGAGGCCGGAGACCGCGGCGCGGCGGCGGAAGAACTCCGACGGTACCTGGAGGAGGCGCGCGACGACTTGCTCGCCCGCCTGGCCGAGGCCATGGATCAGGCAAGAACCAGACGGTCGTAACGCCGATTGGGTCACGGTGGCGGTTGCGACCATCCATCGCGCGCCCGAATGACACCCCTGTGATTTGTCCCCAGATGTGGGAAACGCTGTGGACAACCTCTGGACGCACGCGAGCCCCGTCCAGAAGGACGGGGCTCGAGGCGTCCGATCGGGGCACCCACCCCCAGGGCCGCGGATCGGAGGCTCAGAACGGCAGGTCAGGCCTGCTTGATGGCCGACACCTCGAACTCGAGGGTGACCTTGTCGGCGACCAGGAAGCCGCCGGTCTCGAGCGCGGCGTTCCAGGTCAGGCCGAAGTCGGCGCGGGAGATGTCCGCGGAGCCCTCGAAGCCGATGCGCTCGTTTCCGAAGGGATCCTTGGCGGCGCCCTGGAACTCGAACGGGATCGTGACGGACTTGGTGGTGCCACGGATGGTGAGGTCACCGGTCACGTCGACGACGTCGCCCTTGACGGCGAAGTCCGTGCCGCGGAAGGTGATCTCCGGGTAGGTCTCGACATCGAGGAAGTCGCCGGAGCGGACGTGGGCGTCGCGGTCGGCGTTGCGGGTGTTGATGGAGCCGGCCTTGATGTCGACGTTCAGGGTCGACGCGGACGGGTTGGCGCCGTCGATGGTCGCGGTGCCGGTGTACTCCTCGAAGGAGCCGCGGACCTTGGTGACCATCGCGTGGCGGGTCACGAAGCCGATGGCGGTGTGCGACGGGTCGAGGACGTAGGTCCCCTGGAGCTCGGTGAGCTGCGACATGATGTTTGTCCTCTCGTTTGCTTGCAGGATCAACCATACCCACCTGATGCTTGAAGTGTCAACTACTTGCCCACATCCTATTTTGGCTTCGCCTCAGACCCTCCCTGTAGTGTGGCGCCTGAGCTACGAGACTGCCTCAAGGAGGAGTTCAATGACGACCCCTGCCACGTTCACCGCCGGTGACAAGAACCTGGAATTGCCGTTCGTCCAAGCCACCCAGGGCAACAACGGGTACGACATCAGCAAGCTGATGGCGCAGACCGGAGACACGACGTTCGACATCGGCTTCGCCAACACTGCGGTGTGCAAGTCGGCCATCACCTACATCGACGGTGACGCCGGCGTCCTGCAGTACCGGGGCTACCCCATCGAGCAGCTGGCCGAGAAGTCGACCTTCCTCGAGACCTCCTACCTCGTGCTCTACGGCGAGCTCCCGACCAAGGAGCAGCTGGAGGACTTCACGGAGAAGGTCGCCAACCACATGGTGATCGACGAGCGCATCCGCGAGATGTTCCGCATCTTCCCGCGCCGCTCGCACCCGATGCCCGTGCTGTCCGCCGGCGTGACGGCCCTCGGCCTGTTCTCGCAGGACACCATCGGCTTCGACGACGACAGGATCGACGCCGCCACCCACCGCCTCATGGCGAAGGTGCCGACGATCGCGGCCTACTCGTACAAGAACTCGATCGGCATGCCGACTCTGTACCCCGACTATTCCCTGAGCTACGTCGAGAACTTCCTCCGCATGTCCTTCGGCACCGTCAGCCAGCCGTACGAGCTGGACGACGAGGTCGTCAAGGCCATGGAGGTCCTGCTGATCCTGCACGCCGACCACGAGCAGAACTGCTCCACCTCGACCGTGCGCCTCGTCGGCTCCGCCCAGACGAACCTGTACCAGTCGGTCTCGTCGGGCGTGAACGCCCTGTACGGTCCGCTGCACGGCGGCGCCAACCAGGCCGTCCTCGAGATGCTGGACGACATCGCCGACCGCGGCATCTCCGTCAAGGACTACGTCAACAAGGTCAAGGACAAGAGCTCCAACGAGCGCCTCATGGGCTTCGGGCACCGCGTGTACAAGAACTACGACCCGCGCGCGGCCATCATCAAGAAGCACGCGGACGCCATCCTGCGCAACCGCGCCGGCGGCAACGACCGGCTGCTCGACATCGCCCTGGAGCTCGAAGAGGCCGCCCTGAGCGACCCGTACTTCGTCGAGCGCAAGCTCTACCCGAACGTGGACTTCTACACGGGTCTGATCTACCGCGCCATGGGCTTCCCCACCGACATGTTCACCGTGCTCTTCGCGATCGGCCGCCTCCCCGGCTGGATCGCCCAGTGGCGCGAGATGATCAAGGATCCGGCCAACAAGATCGGCCGTCCGCGCCAGATCTACATCGGTCACACCGAGCGCGACTACGTCGCGATGGACGCTCGCTGATCAACGAACCCGCGAGGGGGCTGGCCGCAAGGCCGGCCCCCTTCGGCTTTCCCGGGCGGGTTCCCCTGAAGCGCCACTTGGCGTTCCGGTTGGCCCCACTCCGGGCGTTCAGCTGAGCGGGCCGACACGCCATCCCGCGACCATGGCGTCCAGGCCGCGGGTGAACTCCTCGTCGGGCTGCCAGCCGTACCCGGACGTCATCGCCGTCACCACGTGAGGATGCGTCTCGGGCGTGAGCGCCCCGTGGACCTGTTCCGGCGGGACGCCCGGGCCGCCCACGGGTTCGCGCACCTCGCCGGCCACCTTGCCGACGGTGTAGCCGACGAGGCAGTCAAGCAGCTTCATGGCCTCGGCGGGCGGCAGGCCGGCGGAATCCAGCCAGCCGAGCGCCCGCTCGACGAGCGTCAGCATGTGGGGCGTCGCCACCGGACGCGTGGCGACGATGGAGACGAGCTTCGGGTGGGCCAGCAGCTCGCCCCGCAGCGCGTGGAAGATCGAGGTCACGACCTGCTGCCAGGTGGCGTCGGCGTCCGGCTCCTCCAGGACGGTGCGCGCCCAGACGGTGTCCACCACCGCGTCGAACAGGGCGGCCTTGTTGGGCAGGTGGTGGTAGACGGCCATCGGGTCGACCTTGAGGGCGGCGCCGAGGCGGCGCATGGAGAAGGCGTCCGGGCCGTCGCGGTCGAGCAGGTCGATCGCGGCGGCCACGATCTGCTCCCGCGAGAGCAGCGGACGCGCAGGGCTCATCCGATCGCCCGCCCCGGGCGGGTGAGGAACAGCTCACGGTCGCGCCACACCACGACCACGCAAACTACCAGCAGGATCGCCGTCTGGATCACCTTGGTGTCGGGGTGCGTCTGCCACAGCTCGTTGCCGAAGTTCGCGACCAGGTGGAACAGGATCGTGAGCGGGATGTTGCGCCCGCTGCGGTAGTAGACCCAGTTCATCAGGATGACGAACGGGAACACCGACAGCCCGAAGTTCAGCGACGCCAGCCAGCCGGTCTCGACGACCTCGGCCTGGTAGAGGCCCTCGATCGTCGCCAACGGCACGTGCCAGAGGAACCAGATGACGCCGAACACCAGCGAGCTGCGCAGCACCGTCCAGCGGGACGCCAGTGCATCGGTGCCGTACGAGTGCCAGGCCAGTTCCTCCAGGACGGGGGCGAGCGCAAGCGTCAGCCACGCGGGGACCAGGCCGCCGCCGGTGAAGCTGTACCCGTCGCGGAACAGGAACTGGTCGGGTGAGTACCCGAACAGCAGCGAGATCCCGGTGCCCAGCAGCAGCGCGCCCGGGAGCACCAGGACCGCGACCGCCCACGCCCACCAGCGCACCTCCCCCACATTGGTCAGCCGGCGCCAGACGTCGGCGCGCAGCACGGCGTCCGGCCACACCATCGCGAACGCGACGGCGATCGGCGCGCACAGCCCGGCCAGGGCGAGCAGCGCGACGAGCACCGGGTGATCGCCCTGCCGGGAGAGGGCGCCGGCGAGCAGCCACAACGCCCACGGGATGGCAGTGGCCAGGGCGAAGAACAGCCACGGGCGACGGTAGCGGCCGACGACCGGGGCGACGTGGGTGGGCGCCACGGGCGCGGCGGGGTGGGAGACAGCGTCGTTGAGCATGGGCACCACGGTATTTCTACACTGTAGACCTTGCATGCGGGTTCCCCCTCGGCCAACCCTGTGGGCACCCGCAGGGACGACACTCGACGCCCCCGGAGATGGTCGGGCGGGGCGTCGAGCTTCTGTGGAGCAGGGTGGAAGCGGTCAGGACCCGGGGCGTCCGGAACGATTGGCCGGGGCCGGACGGGCCGGCCGCACCAATCGCCCCACCAGGTCGGCGACGCCGCGGACCGCCTCGGGCACGCGGAGCGTGCGGCGCAGGTCCATGCGCCACTGGCGCCCGGCGACCGACTCGGTGAAGCCGAGCTTGTCCAGGAACGCACCGGGCAGGTGCCGGCAGTCGGGGACGCCGAACGTGCCGGGCGCGACCAGGCACGACACCCGGCGGGTGGTCAGCGCGGCGGCCGCGCGGTGCACGAGCTGGGTGCCGATGAGCTCGCGCACGTCCTCGCGGCGCACCCAGGCCTGGACGACCACCACGGCCCCCTGCGGGTAGGGCCCACCGAGCTCGGACGCCGACGCCGCGGCCAGCACCCCCACGACCGCACCGTCGCGGACCGCCTTCCAGCCGAAGGTCGCGCCCTGCGGCACGCGCCCGCACCACGGGCAGGCGAGGGTGCGCAGGTCGACGCTGTCGAGTGCCACCAGTGAACGCACCGTTCGCCTCCTTTGGGAGCTTCACCCGCGAGGTGGGAGAATGGCCGGGTGAGCTCTCTCGAACCGTCCCGCCGCGACACGCGGCTGGATCCCTACATCGACCAGTATGCAGATCGCACCGGTTCCATGACGGTGTCGGCGGTACGAGCTCTCTTCGCCGTCGCCAACCGCCCCGAGGTGGTGTCGCTGGCCGGCGGCATGCCCAACATCGCCGACCTGCCGCTCGCGGACCTCGGAGCGTCCTTCGACCAGCTGATCCAGACCAAGGGCGTCCAGGCCATGCAGTACGGCTCGGGCCAGGGCGAGCTGTTCATGCGCGAGAAGATCGTCGAGGTGATGGCCGAGGAGGCGATCACCGCCAACCCGGACGACGTCGTGATCACGTGCGGCTCGCAGCAGGCCCTCGACCTGGTCACCCGCATCTTCATCGACCCGGGCGACGTCATCCTCGCCGAGGCGCCCAGCTACGTCGGCGCCATGGGCACGTTCAACGCCTACCAGGCGCAGATCCACCACGTGGAGATGGACGAGGACGGCCTCCTGCCGGACGCCCTGCGCCAAGCCGTGGTCGCCCTGCGCGCCGCGGGCAAGGCGGTGAAGTTCCTCTACACGATCCCGAACTTCAACAACCCCACGGGCATCACGCAGCCCCTGGAGCGGCGCCGCGAGGTGCTGGCGGTGGCCCGCGAGCTCGGCGTCCTGGTCGTCGAGGACAACCCGTACGGCCTTCTGACCATCGAGGGCGAGCCGATCGATGCGATGCGCTCGATGGATCCCGAGGTCATCTACCTCGGATCCTTCTCCAAGACGTTCGCGCCGGGCTTCCGGGTGGGCTGGGTGCTGGCGCCCCACGCCGTCCGCGAGCGCCTCACCATCGCGCAGGAGGCAGCCGTCCTCTCCCCGCCGGTGTTCAGCCAGTTCGCCATCGCGAACTACCTCGACAACTTCGACTGGCGCGGCCAGATCGCCACGTTCCGCAGCATGTACCAAGCAAGACGCGACGCCATGCTCGACGGCCTCAGCGCCCACATGCCCACCGGCACGACGTGGACCAGCCCCAACGGCGGCTTCTTCGTCTGGGTCACCCTGCCCGAGGGGCTCGACTCGCAGGCGCTGCTGCCCCGCGCGGTCAACGAGCGCGTCGCGTACGTCCCCGGCACGGCGTTCTACGCCGACGGGTTCGGCAGCCGGAACATGCGCCTGTCGTACTGCTTCCCGACACCGGAGCGCATCTACGAGGGCACCCGCCGGCTCGGCAAGGCGATCGCCGACGAGCTTGAGATGCACGCCACCTTCGGCCTCGACACCGGCGAGCATCGCCACACCGACCGCAACCTCGGCCCCGCGCCGGACGTCTCGTAAGGAACACACGTGACCGACAACGTCATCGTCCTCGCCGGTGGGCTCTCCCACGAGCGCGACGTCTCGCTGCGCTCCGGGCGCCGCGTGGCCCAGGCCCTGCGCGACACCGGCCACACCGTCCTCGAGGCTGACGTGAACGCCTCCCTGCTGGACACCATCGCCGCCGTGGCGGACCCGGTGGTCTTCCCCGTCCTCCACGGCGGGGCCGGCGAGGACGGCGCCCTCCGCTCGGTGTTCGACCTGCTCGACATCCGTTATGTGGGGTCGACCGGGCCGGCGTCCCGCATCGCGTTCGACAAGGCCGTGAGCACGCCGGTCGTCGCCGCCCGCGCCGCCGGCTTCCGGACGCCGCGGCAGTCGTCCCTGCCCCACGACATGTTCCGCGAGCTGGGCGCCGCCAACCTGATCGCCGCGCTCGGCGAGCAGATCGGCTTCCCGATGATGGTCAAACCCGCCCGCAGCGGGTCGGCCCTGGGATGCACGAAGGTGACGCAGGCGTCCGAGCTGCCGGCCGCCATCGTGGCCGCGTTCGCCTACGGTGACATCGCGATCGTGGAGGAGTTCATCGAAGGCGTCGAGGTGGCCGTGTCGGTCATCGACACCGGCGGGGGCCCCCGCGCGCTGCCCGCGGTCGAGATCCGCCCGCGCTCGGGGGTCTACGACTACACGGCCCGCTACACCGCCGGCGAGACCCGCTTCGTCACGCCGGCCGACCTGTCGGACGCCGAGGCCGCCCGCTGCGCCGAGCTTGCCCTCGCGGCCCACGAGGCCCTCGGCCTGCGCGACCTCTCGCGCACCGACCTGATCGTCCGCGACGGCGAGCCCGTGTTCATCGAGGTGAACGTTGCCCCCGGCATGACGGAGACATCGCTGCTGCCGCTCGCCATCGAGGCCTCGGACGCCTCGTTCGCCGAGGTGTGCGCTGCCTTGGTCCGGGTGGCCAGGCAGCGCTCGGGGGATACCGACCTGCCATGAGCACGCGCCTGAAGCAGATCCTGATCATCGTCGGCGCCGCGATCGTGGCCCTCGGGATGGTCTTCTTGGGCCTGTGGCAGATGCAGGTGTTCGTCGACAAGGGCAACAAGACCGTCCAGGACCGGGCGGCCCAGGCCCCCGTGCCGCTGGAGGACCACCTCGGTTCGGCCGGTGCCGTGGGCGACATCTACGGCAAGAAGGTGACCTTCTCCGGCGAATACGTGCCCGACCAGCAGGTCTTGATCCCCGCTGAGGGCGGGTACCGCGTCCTGGCGGCGTTCGAGGTGCACGACGGGCGGATCCTGCCCGTGGTGCGTGGCGTGGCCGCGGACGAGGCGTCCATCACTCCCCCGCCCAGCGGCCAGGTCACCGAGACCGGCCTGTTCCTGCCCGGCGAGGGTGACGTGAAGGACGAGCGCAACATCCTTGTCGACGCCCCGGACGGCCAGCTGGCGTCGGTGCGCATGCCGTCGCTGGCCCAACTGTGGCCGCAGCAGCTCGTGCCCGGCTTCGTGACGCTGGACGCCCCCGACGCGGCCGCCCAAGGGCTCACCCAGGCGCCCGTCAGCTTGCCGACCGGCGAAGGATCGGCCCAGAACAGTGGCTATGCCCTGCAATGGTGGGTGTTCGCCGCCTTCGGGATGGGCATGGCCATCAAGATCGCCCACGCGATGGGCGTCAAGGAACGCAAGGCCGCGGAGGCGGCGCTCAAGGAAACCAGGAAGGACCACGCATGAGCATGTCGCTCGACGACAGCCCCATCGACGTCGAGGAGTTGCCCGGCATCCGCGGCGCGCTCCTGCGCTACCGCGTGATGGCGTGGGTGGTTGGCGTCCTTCTGGTCGTGCTGGTCGTGGTCGGCATGCCCCTGAAGTACCTCGGCGGCAACGACGCCGTGGTGATCGCCACCGGAGTGCCCCACGGCTGGCTCTACATGGTCCTGCTGATCACTGCCTACGACCTCGGACGGCGCGTGCGGTGGCCCTGGCTACGGCTGATCCTGATCGCCGCCGCGGGCACCGTGCCGTTCCTGTCGTTCGTGGCCGAGCACTACGCCACCCAGGACGTCCGCGCCCGGATCGGGACCGTCCGGGAGACGTCAGCCGCGTCCTGACAAGGCGGAGTGGCCCCGCGCGGTGCGCCGGGGCCACTCCTCCGTATGACTATTTGTCGATTTATACCTCAGTGGACACCCCGTCCCTGAGGACGGTGAGAATCCGCTCGAGGTCGTCCTCGCCGGCGAACTCGATGGTGATGCGGCCCTTGTTGCGCCCGATCTGCACGTTGACCCGGGTGTCCAGGGTGTCGGTGAGCACTTCGGACAGCTGGCTGGCCCGCGGGGACGGCGTCCGGACGGTGGGGCTGCGCCGCGCCTTCTCGGGCCGCTCCCCCATCGCCACGATCTCCTCGACGCTGCGGACGCTGAGCCCCTCCGCCACGATGCGCTGGGCCAGCCGCTCCTGCTGGACAGGGTCGTGCACCATGAGGAGCGCGCGGGCGTGACCCGCGGAGAGGACGCCGGCCGCCACCCTCCGCTGGACGGGCGCCGGCAGGCGCAGAAGGCGGATGGTGTTGGAGATCTGCGGGCGGGAGCGCTTGATGCGGGACGCCAACTCCTCCTGTGTGCAGCCGAAGTCATCGAGCATCTGCTGGTAGGCCGCGGCCTCCTCGAGCGGGTTGAGCTGCACGCGGTGGAGGTTCTCCAGGAGGGCGTCACGGAGGAGGTCGTGCTCGGCGGTGTCGCGGATGATCGCGGGAATTGTCGACAAACCTGCTTTGCGGGTCGCCCGGAGGCGGCGCTCACCCATCACGAGCTCGTAGTCGTTCCCCACGCGACGCACGACCACCGGCTGCAGGAGCCCCACCTCGCGGATGGACTCAACCAGCTCGTGCAGGTCTTCCTCGTCGAAGACCTGACGTGGCTGGCGCGGGTTCGCTGTGATGCGGTCGACGGCGATCTCCGCGAAGGCCGCTCCGGCGGGTGCCTCGACGAGTTCCTTGTTCTGGTGCGCCGCCGCGGTGGGCGTCCCCGGGTCGTCCGGCGTCGATTCGGGGGTCGTCGGGCGGATCAGGTCGCCCAACCCGCGTCCCAGCCCGCTGCGCTGACGTGGTGCTGCCATGGTGTTCCTCTCGGTCAGAAGCCGGTTGCGCCGCGTTCGGCGATCTCCTGGGCGGCGGAGACGTACGCCTGCGCGCCCACGGAGTTGAGTTGATAGGTGACGACGGTCTGCCCGTAGGACGGCGCCTCGGCCACACGCACGGAACGCGGGATCACCGTCCTCAGCGTCTCCCGCTCGAAGTGCTTGCGGACCTCGTCGGCAACCTGCGCGGACAGGTTGGTGCGTCCGTCGTACATCGTGAGGAGCACGGTGGACAGCACCAGGGTGTCGTTCAGGCGTCCTTTGACCAAATTGATCGTCTTGAGCAGTTGGGTGACGCCCTCAAGCGCGTAGTACTCGCACTGGATCGGGATCATGATTTCATGCGCCGCTACGAGGGCGTTGAGGGTGAGGAGGCCGAGCGAGGGCGGGCAGTCGATGATGACGTAGTCCACGTAGTAGTGGTCAAAGAACCCATCCAGCGCGGTCTTGAGGCGGGTTTCACGTGAAACGGTCGCGACAAGGCCGATCTCGGCCCCTGCAAGATCGATCGTGGCAGGAAGCACCCAAACCCCAGGGAGGTCCGGGCACCGGGCAAGCGCGTCGATCAGGGGGTGCTGGTCGACCAATACCTCATAGGTCCCGACCGTCCCTTCGCTGTGCTCGACGCCCAGCGCGGTGGAGGCATTGCCTTGCGGGTCGATGTCGATCACCATGACCTTGAGGCCGCCCTGGGCGAGTCCGGCCGCGATGTTGACCGCTGTGGTCGTCTTGCCGACGCCACCCTTTTGGTTGGCGACGACCATGATGCGCGGTGAGCCTGGCTGGGGGAGTGAGGGTGTTTCACGTGAAACACCAACCGCGAGATCATCTGGTGCCTCCGGCCCGCCGGCATCGTGCTCTGGCACAGCGAAGGCCGCCCGGCGCGGGGCCGTGGGGGAGTGGGTCACAAGACAACATCCTTCCGAGACGCACGCGAACCCGTTCAATCTACCGGAGTCGTTCTGACTAAAGTGCGAGCCCCGCCTGCGAGAGCCGCAACAAATGACGGCGGGAGTCCTTGGGTCGAAGCCACTGGGTGCTGACTTGGAGCGCGCGCGATCAACTCCACCGCAGGCGAGACGCGATCGTGGCCGACCTGGCCGCCACAAGGCTGTACCCAGCCCTCGCCGCACACCAGGAGCTTGAGCGTCCCGGCCGCCGGAGCGGTGACCTCGGCGCACCCAACCCAAACCCTCGGCGCTGTGTAGGCAAGCCCTCGGCGCTGTGTAGGCAAGCCCTCGACGGTGAATATAGCTATCTAGCTATTCCTCGGTTTGTCGATATAGGTGTTCGCCGCTTTATCGGTCCATCACTACGTCGCCACTCAAAGCGGCCTTGCCGAGATGGGTCGGTCCCGCCGCGAGGCGGGAGCCTGCCCCCTGGTGAATGCGCACCGGGCGGTTCAGCTCAGCGGCGAGCAGCATGGCCGCGCCCCCGGTGGCCTCGTCCTCGGTGATGCCGGCCGCCTGCAAAAAGGCCCGGGCGCGGACGACGCCCGAGGCCTCGTCCAGCCACGCCCAGACGTAGTGGTGGGAGTCCGCCCAGGGCGCATAGGCGTCCACCTCAGCAGGGGAGCCCACCTGGCGCAGTTCCACGCCCGGAATCCAAGCCGGGTCTCCCAGCACGGTGGCGCCCTGCCTGGTCGCGACGACGTGGATGGTGCCCGCGTCGCAGGTCAGCGAGTGCACCTCGTGGCCCAGCGCGTCCAACAGCCACGCAGCCCCCACGGCGGGGTGGCCGGCGAAGCGCACCTTCATGGCGGGGGTGAAGATGCGGATGCGGCCGGTAGCGACGTCGTCGATGAAGACGGTCTCGCTGAAACCGCGGTCCCGGGCCCGCTCCTGGCAGAGCTCGTCGGACCAGTCGGCGGTGTCGAGGTAGACGCCGAGGAAGTCCCCGAAGCGGCCGTCGGGATCGGTGAAGACGCGGAGGACATGGTCGACAGAAGGCATGCCCCCGACCCTAGGCCACCGGTCAGCGGGACGCGACGACCAGCCAGGTGGGGTCGGCGCCCTCGTGCGTCGTCACCGACGCCACGGACGCCGTGAGCCGATGCCGCTTGAGGTCGGCAGCGGCTGCCGCCACCTCGTCGGGAGCCGAGGCTCCCTTCAGCGCGACGATGGTGCCGTGCTCGCGGAGCAACGGCGCGCTCCAGCCCAGGAGGCGGGGGAGCGGGGCCACCGCCCGGCTCGTCACGGCGTCGTAGCGGTCGTGGTGGCCGAGCGGGTCGTTGTCACCGGCGGGGACGGCGCGTCCGCGCACCACGACGACCCGGTCGCCCAGGCCCAGTTCGGCGACGACCTCGGTGAGGAAGGTCGCCCGGCGCAGCAGCGGTTCGAGCAGGCTCACGTGGAGGTCCGGGCGGGCCAGCGCCAGCGGGATGCCCGGCAGGCCGGCGCCGCTGCCGACGTCCACGACGCGCGCCGACGCCGGGATGGCCTCGCCGACGGCGACGCTGTTGAGCACGTGGCGATCCCAGATGCGGTCCACCTCGCGGGGCCCCATCAGGCCCCACTCGGTGCCCTTGGTCGCCAACAGCCGCGCGTAGACGTCCGCGCGGCCGGCCTCGTCCCCGAACACGGACGCCGCGGCCGGATGGGCCGCGGCGTCAGGTGCGTCGGGCCCTGAAAGACCCATGGGTGTCAGCCCTTGGGCAGGACGACCACGCGGCGGTTGGGCTCCTCGCCCTCCGACTCGCTGGCGAGGCCGGCGGCGGCGACCGCGTCGTGGACGATCTTGCGCTGGTACGGGTTCATGGGGGCGAGGCGGACGGACTCGCCGCTCTCCTGCACCTCGGCGATGGCGTCGCCGGCGAGGTCCTGGAGGGTGGCCCGCTGGCGGTCGCGATAGCCGGCGACGTCCAGCATCAGCCGGGAGCGGTGGCCGGTCTCGGTCATGACGGCGAGGCGGGCGAGCTCCTGGAGGGCGTCCAGCACCTCGCCGTCCTTGCCGACCAGCGCATCCGAGTCGGTGATGATCGAGACGTGGGCACGACCGCCCTCGTTGAAGGTGTCGATGTCGCCGTCGAGGTCGGCGATGTCGAGCAGCTCCTCGAGGTAGTCGGCGGCGATCTCGCCCTCGTTGTTCAGGGCCTCCTCGCGCTTGCTGACGCGGGGGGCGTCCGTCGCCTCGTCGGCCGGCTCCTCGGCGGCGTCGGCGGCCACGATGGGCTCGCTCGACTCGACGCCGTCGGTGGCCTCGGCCGTGATGACGTGGGTGTCCTCGCTCATGGGTTTCACTCCTTCGTGGGCTCCCCCGACGGGCGGGGGCGGGCCTGCTTACGGTTGGCGCGCGTCTGGCGGTTGGGCTGCTGCCGCCTCACGCGCTGGTTGGTCGAGCCGTCGGCGTCCGCCTTCTCGGTGGACGCGGGGGCGGCGGTGCTGCCGCCGGTGCCCTGGCGCGCGACCTGGGTCGGGTCGCCGGCGGCCACGGGGCCGGTGCGCTTGCGGCGCACCTTGGCGGTGCGCTGACGGATGATCTCGGCCGGGTCCTTGCCCTTGGCGCGCATCCGCTCCTCCCAGTCGATGAAGGCCGGGGTGTTCGGGGTCGGGTTGTTGTGGATGAGCAGGTACTGCTGTCCGATCGTCCACAGGTTCGAGGCGAGCCAGTAGATCATCACGCCGATGGGGAACGCGACACCGGTGAACAGGTAGATCGCCGGGAAGAGGTACAGCATCATCTTCTGCTGCTGGGCGAAGGGGCCCTCGAGCGCCTCCGGCGGCATGTTCTTGCGCATCAGCATGAGCTGCATGAAGAACAGCGAGGCGGTCATGGTGATGATGAGGAACACGGCGACGAACAGCGTCGGGCCGATCACGAAGCCGTTCTGGCTCAGCGTGGCCGAGATCTTGGCCCCGAAGATCGTCGACTCGCGCAGCGAATCGACCAGGTCGGGCCGCGTCACGAACCAGTGGCCCTTCGGCAAGCCGGTCGCCGCGCCGTTCAGCACGTAGAACAGGCCGAGGAAGACGGGCATCTGCAGCAGCAGCGGCAAGCAGGACGCGGCGGGGTTGACCCCCTCCTCCTTGTACAGCTTCATGACCTCCTGGCCGTACCGCTCGCGGTCGGAGCCGTACTTCTCCTGGAGGGCGCGCGCCTTGGGGGCGACCAGCTGCATGGCCCGGGAGCTGTTGATCTGCCGCACGAACAGCGGGATCATCAGCGTCCGCACCAGGACGGTCAGCGAGACGATCGACAGGACCCACGTCCACCCCGAGTTCGGGTCGAGAACGAGGCTCCACAGCTGGTGGGCGCCGACGAGGATGCCCGACATGACCCAGTAGATGGGCTGCATGAGCGTGTCGAGGAATTCAAGCACGATGCACCTTCTGTGCGTCGGTGGCCGGCACGGGGTCGTAACCGCCGAGCGACCAGGGATGGCAGCGCACGAGGCGCCTCAGGGTGAGCCAGGTGCCCTTGATGGACCCGTGGGCGCGGATGGCGTCCAGCGAGTAGGCCGAGCACGTGGGGTGGAACTTGCACACGTCGCCGTACAGGGGGCTGATGACCGCGCGGTAGATCTTCAGCAGGCCGATGAGCACGTGTTTCATGCCGCCGCCCTCACGACGCGCGGCCGAGCTTGGCCACCGCGGACGCCCACGCCGAGGCGAAGTCGTCGGCCAGGGGGCCGGACGCCGCGGGTGCGAGCGCGCGCACGACCACGTCCAGGGGGACGGGGGTCGAGGGGAGCGAGCCGGCGACCAGGTGCCGGAGGCGCCGTTTGACCCGGTTGCGGGTCACGGCGTTGCCGACGGCCTTGGACACGACAAAGCCCGCCCGTGACGGCGGGCCCTGCTTGGTGCGTGCGTGCAGCACGAGCGTCGGCCTGCCCACCCGGATGCCACTGCGCACCACGGAGCGGAACTCGTCCGAGGCGCGCAGTCGGTGCGGGGCGGGCAACACCGCGATCGCGGGTCAGTCAGCCTGCGAGCTCGACGCGACCCTTGCGGCGGCGAGCCGCCAGGATCGCGCGACCGGCGCGGGTGCGCATGCGGAGGCGGAAACCATGGGTGCGGCTGCGACGCCGGTTGCTCGGCTGGAAAGTGCGCTTGCTCACGCCAATCTCCTCATTCTGTGACCACGGGTGCGGATCGGCTGTGCCCACGTGGACACAGGCGTCGCCCTGGGCGGCGACTGTCCAACGATACGCGGCGAACCCGGATCGGGGCAAGCTGACGCCTCGGGGCGTCCGAGTCGAGCCGACACGCCGATGACTCCCAAGACGTGAGCCGGGGCATTTGCCGGGCCCCTCCGCTTGCGGCTAGCGTGGCTCTCCACGGCCGACGCAGTGCACCCCCGCTGTCGGGGCGCGTCGCACATCGTGCATAGTTGTCCACACCGTGTGGACAGTGATGTGGACGAACGACCAAGGGAAGTGATTCATGACCCAGGACGGCACCGGTGCCCTCACGGGGGCATGGCACCAGGTGTGTGAGCTGGCCGGCACTCCCATCAAGCCCTGGGTGAAGGCCGCCAAGCCCCTGGCCCTGCACGAGTCGACCCTGGTGATCGCCGTCCCGAACGACTTCTCCCGCGAGCGCGTCGCCGTCAGGCACCGCGACTGGATCGAGTCGACGCTGGCCGGCCACTTCGGGCGTCCGATCCACCTCGCCGTCTCCGTCGACCCGTCGCTGGAGACTGACCTGGAGGACGCCACGGCGTCCCCCGAGCTGCCGCTGGACGCCCCCACGCTCGGCATGGGTGCCGCACCCGTGCCGGGCGCTTCGAACGGCGACCGGCTGAACCCGAAGTACACGTTCGAGAACTTCGTCATCGGGTCGTCGAACCGGTTCGCCCACGCGGCCGCGGTGGCCGTGGCGGAGGCGCCGGGCAAGTCTTACAACCCGCTGATGATCTACGGCCCCTCGGGGTTGGGCAAGACCCACCTGCTGCACGGCATCGGCCACTACGTGCGCCAGTACTTCCCGCAGGTGCGGGTGAAGTACGTCTCCACCGAGGAGCTCACGAACGACTTCATCAACGCGATCTCGGAGAACCGGACGGTGGAGTTCCGGAAGACGTATCGCGACATAGACGTCCTGCTGATCGACGACATCCAGTTCCTGGAGAGCAAGATCCAGACGCAGGAGGAGTTCTTCCACACGTTCAACACGCTGCACAACGCGCAGAAGCAGATCGTGATGACGTCCGACCGCCCGCCGAAGGCGCTGGAGGCCCTGGAGCCCCGCCTGCGGAGCCGGTTCGAGTGGGGCCTGCTCACCGACATCCAGCCGCCCGACCTGGAGACGCGCATCGCGATCCTGCGGAAGAAGGCGACGTCGGAGCACCTGTCGGCCACGCCCGAGGTGCTGGAGTTCATCGCCGGCAAGATCGCGACGAACATCCGCGAGCTCGAGGGCGCGTTGATCCGTGTCACGGCGTTCGCGTCGCTGAACCACCAGCCGGTCGACATGCGCCTGGCCGAGGAAGTGCTGAAGGACCTCATCCCCGAGGGGGTCGAGGCCCAGATCACGCCGCCGCTGATCATGAGCCAGACGGCGAACTACTTCAACATCACCGTGGACGACCTGTGCGGCCCGGCCCGCACGCACGTCCTGGTCACGGCCCGACAGATCGCGATGTACCTGTGCCGCGAGCTCACCGACTTCTCGCTGCCCGCCATCGGACGCCTCTTCGGCGGCCGCGACCACACGACGGTCATGCACGCGAACAAGAAGATCCGCCAGCTGATGGCCGAGCGCCGCACGATCTACAACCAGGTCACCGAGCTCACCAACCGCATCAAGCAGGCCGCCTCCGCCCGCTGATAGCCCTACCCCACCTTCTCCGCCGACAGCCCCGGTCCTTCCTGCCGAGGGCCCCTGCTTCGCGCGTCGACAGCCCCCGTCAGGGGCTGTGGGCGGACGGAACCGGGGCCCTCGGCGCGTGAGGCCGGGGCTCTCGGCGGATGGGGGGCTGGGGAAGTTCTCCCCAACAAACCTGTGGACAAGTTGGGTCAGGTGTGGACAGGGAGAACGGGCCGGATCGGGCTCCACAAATCCTCCCCGTGTAGTTTCGACTTGCCCACACACCCGTCCGAGGCGAAACGCCGAGGTGACAGCGGGGGATGGTGGTTGTCCACCTGATCCACATCCGTGATGACGATGAAGAGTAGTTAGACATCTCCTTCTCCTAAACCTCACGAACCAGCCCGGGTGTGGGCAACCGGAAGCCGGTCGGCCATCACGATAGGATCGGACAGCAGCCGCCTGCGCACCCACGGGTGCGTGCCGTAACGACCTGGGAGCATCAGTGAAGATTCGTGTCGAGCGTGACGTCCTGGCCGACGCCGTCCAGTGGGTGGCGCGCAGCCTGCCGAACCGGCCGAGCGTCCCGATCCTGGCGGGCCTTCGGATCGCGGCGTCCGGCAACCAGGTGCTGCTGTCGAGCTTTGACTACGAGACCTCCGCGAAGGTGGCCGTGACCGCCGACGTCCACGACGAGGGCGTGGCGCTCGTGTCGGGCCGCCTGCTGGCCGACATCGCCCGCAGCCTCCCCGCCAAGCCGGTCGACCTGGTCGCCGACAACTCCAAGATGGAGATCACCTGCGGCTCCGCGCGCTTCACCCTGCAGCTCCTGCCGGTGGGTGAGTACCCCGACCTGCCCGAGATGCCCGTCTCCACCGGCACGATCACCCCCGAGACGTTCGCTCAGGCCGTCTCGCAGGTGGTCGTGGCGGCCGGACGCGACGAGCTGCTGCCCGTGTTCACCGGCGTCCGCCTCGAGATCGAGGGCGACACCCTCTCGCTACTGGCCACCGACCGCTACCGCATGGCGCTCAAAGAGCTCCCCTGGAGCCCGACCTCACGCAACACCGAGGCCGCCGCGCTCGTGCCCGCCAAGGTGCTCGCCGAGTCGTCCAAGTCCATGACGGCCGGCGAGAAGATCTCCCTCAGCCTGTCAGCAGGCGACGGGGGCGACGGCCTCATCGGCTTCGAGGGCGAGGGCACCAACGGCGTCCGCCAGATCACGACCCGCCTGCTGGACGGGGAGTTCCCGAAGGTGCGCCACCTGATGAACGTGCAGCCGAGCGTGACCGTCCGCGCAAACACGGGCGAGATCGTCGCCGCCGTGAAGCGCGTTGCGCTGGTCGCCGAGCGCAACACGTCCCTGCGCATGGTGATCGCCGACGACCACATCACGCTCGAGGCCGCCACCGGCGACCAGGCCCAGGCCGTCGAGGCCGTGGAGGCGACCGTCGTGGACGAGACCGGCAACGGCCTGTCGATGACCGCGGCCGGCTTCAACCCCCACTACCTGCTGGACGCCCTGAACGCCCTCGACACCCCCTACGTGAACTTCGCGTTCACCGCGCCCGGCAAGCCCTGCCTGCTGACGCCGCTGGTCGAGATCGACGGAGAGCCGTTGCCCGACTACAAGCACGTCATCATGCTGATGCGCCTGCCGCAGTGACTTGTTCGTCACGCACCTGAGCCTGGCGGACTTCCGCTCCTGGGAGTTCGCCGAACTCACGCTCGCACCCGGCGTCACCACGCTGACCGGGCGCAACGGGCAGGGCAAGACCAACCTGGTCGAGGCCGTCGAGTACCTGGCCACCCTCGGGTCGCACCGGGTGGCGTCCGAGGCGCCGCTGATCCGGTTCGGGGCGCCGCGCGCGATTGTCCGGGCCCGCGTCCAGGCCGGCGCCGACGACCCCCGCTCCCTCGCCCTCGAGGTCGAGCTGCACGCGGGGCGTCCGAACAAGGCCTCGCTCAACCGTGGCCCGCTGCGCCGCGTCCGGGACATCCTGGGCGCCCTGCGCGTCGTGCTCTTCTCGCCCGAGGACCTCGCGCTCGTCAAGGGAGACCCCTCCGACCGGCGGCGCTTCATCGACGACCTGCTGACCCAGCGCTGGCCGCGCCTGGTGGGCGTCCGCTCCGACTACGAGCGCGTGTTGCGGCAGCGGTCGATGCTGCTGAAGTCCTTGTCCGGACGCCGTGGGTCGGCCTCCGCGGATGCCGCCGCGACGCTGGAGGTCTGGGACGACCAGCTCGCCGCCCTCGGCGGGGAGATCGTCGCCGCCCGCCTGCAGACGCTGGCCGAGATGGCGCCCCACGTCGCCGAGGCGTACCTCGCGATCGCGCCCAGCAACAACGACGCCGTCGTGTCCTACCGGTCGAGCTCGCTCGGGTTGGACCCGGCGCCGGGGGGGACCGAGGAGCACCCGATCCTGCAGGCCTCACCCGAGGAGATCGCCACGCACCTGAAGCAGCGGATGCTGGAGCGTCGCCACGAGGAGATCGCCCGCGGCGTCACGCTGGTGGGGCCGCACCGCGACGACCTGTTGTTGTCGTTGGGTCAGCTGCCCGCCAAGGGGTACGCCAGCCACGGGGAGTCGTGGTCGTTCGCCCTGTCGCTGCGGCTGGGCGCCTACGCGCTGCTGCGCAGCGACGGGGTGGAGCCGGTGCTGATCCTCGACGACGTGTTCGCCGAGCTGGACGAGATACGCCGCGAGCGTTTGGCCGAGCGCATCGCCGGTGCCGAGCAGGTGATCATCACCGCCGCCGTCCCCTCGGACGTGCCGGCCTCGCTCGCCGGCAGGCGCTGGCTCATCGACGCCGGGACTGTCAGGCTGGACGACGATGAGTGATCCCGACGACGAGGTGACCGACGAGGTCCCGTTCGACCCGACGGGGCTGGACCTGGCCCGCCAGATCGCGGCGGCGGCCGGACGTTCGATCGCGCCGGCGCAGAAGCCGGCCCCGCGGAAGAGGCCGGCGCCGCGGCGTACGGCGTCCGGCAAGGAGAAGGGGGATCCGCTCAGCCTGGGCGAGGCCCTGGAGAGCGTGATCGAGAATCGCGGCTGGGGCACCCAGGTGAACGTGCACCTGCTGCTGGGGCGCTGGCCCGAGCTCGTCGGCGACGCGGTGGCACAGCACTCGAAGCCGGAGGCGTACGTCGACCGGGTCGTGGTGGTGCGGACGTCCTCGACGAACTGGGCGGCGCAGCTGCGGCTGATGGCTCCCCAGATCGTCGCGAAGATGAACGCCACGCTGGGCGACGGCACAGTGAAGGCCGTGCGCATCCTCGGCCCGGAGGCGCCCAGCTGGCGCCACGGCCCGCGCACCGTGAAGGGACGCGGGCCGCGGGACACCTACGGCTGAGGCTTCACCGGCCCTCCGACGCCGACGCACATGCCCAGCATGACCACCAGGAACGGCAGGTCCGACAGTTGCACCTCGAAAGTGAATCTGCACCTGCTGGAGCGGGTGCAGATTCACTTTGGAGGAGCATGTGTGGTGGGGGTGGGCCATCGAGGCCCGCCGGCGCTCGCCCCTCAGTGACCCGGCATCACTCGCCGGGCAGCTCGCTGGTGATGTTGGCCGGCCGCCGCAGGGTGGACCCGAAGCGCTTGGCGCGTTCGGTGACGATGTCGATCACGCGCGCGGCGGATTCCTCCAACGCCATGTCGGTGGTGTTCAGCACCGCGCAGCCGAGCTTCCGGTGCAGGGCCTTCATGGCGTCCAGCTCGTCGTAGATGGCGAGCAGGTTGGTGTAGCCGTCCTTCATGCGGGCGTAGCCCTGACCCTTGACCCGCTCGGCGCGGACTTGCTGGAGCTTCTCGGCGTCCATCGTGAGGCCGACCAGGCGCCAGCGGTCGACGCCGAACAGCTCCGGCGGCGGGTCGATGCCGGGCACGATCGGAACGTTCACGACCTTGTAGCCGAGGTAGCCCAGGAAGATCGACAGGGGCGTCTTGCCCGAGCGCGACGGCCCGACGAGGCAGATGTCGCCCTCGTGCAGCGCCGAGGGCGCGACGCCGTCGTCGTTGCGGACGGCGAAGTCGATGGCCGCGATCCGCGTGAAGTAGTCGACCTCGACGCCGACGGGTCGCAGTGGGACGCGGTCCGGCTCGGTGCCGCTGATGGTGCGCAGGGCGGCCACGGCGTCCGTCATCAGGTCGGCGTACGGGACGCCCATCTCCGCGCACGCCTGCGCGGCGACCTTGGCCCGGTCGGCGCTCACGAAGGTGAACAGGACGGCGGTGGGACGCCCCTCCCGGGCGCGGACGGCGTCCAGCGCGGTGACGAGCGCCTCGGGGGTGGTCACCCGGCGGTGCCGGACGAGGGTGAAGTCACGAGAGGGGAACTGGGCGACCGCCGCCCGGGCGATGCGGGCCGCGGTCTCGCCGGTGGAATCCGCGATGAGGTGGATCTCGAGGTCGTCGTCCGTCATGCCCCCGACCCTTGCACGCCCATCAGCAGGTGCGCTCAAGAATCGGTCATGTTGCCCAGCGTCGCGGCCTGCGGTGTGCCCCTTCTGCCGTGCGGGGAGTGCTCCCCACCTCCCGACAAGGAGGATCGACACCTCGGCTGCTAGCGTCGGAGTCCCACCCCCGAGAGGACCTCATCACGATGGTCGACCCCCTGCACGGCATCGAGTCGGATGTTCGCTTCGACCACTCGGCGGCGCAGTCGCTCGCACGTTCCTGTCGCAACGCCGCCGACGCGATCGATGGCCAGGCGGGGTCTCGGTCGTCGTGGGTGAGCCACGGCATGGTCGACTTCGTCGGCTACTACTCCCAGCTGTTCCAGCAGAATGGGACGACGCAGGCGGGGGACGCCGAGCGCCTGGCCACGGCCCTGCGCGAGGTCGCCACCAAGGTCGACTACATGGCCGAGTGCGCCACCAAGGAGCAGGAGCGGCGGGTGGTCGCGCGCGAGTGGAAGCAGCGCCAGGAGGACCGCCACCTGGGCGAGCACATCGTCGACTTCTTCACCGGCGGCGAGCGCCCGCCGTTCGGGCCGCCGGACCCCGAGGAGCCGCAGTCCGTCCCGACCCCGCCTGCCCCGGCGCGCGACCCTCTCACCGGCTCGGGCGGATCGGGCACCTCGTCGGCCCGCCCGGCCCACCTGCGCACCTTCGCCTCCAACTCCGAGGGCGCGAACGATGCCCTCGCGTGGCGTCCGGGCACCCTGCGCGGCCACTACGACGACTTCGTCAGCGGGTGCGGGTGGGGAACCCTCAGCGCCGCCGGCGTCTTCACGGCCTTCGACAACTACCTCACCGCCAACGGGCAGGACGTCTTCTGGGCGAACACCGTCGCCGCGGCCTTCGAGGAGGCCGGGGGCGAGGGCGTCGTGACGATCCCCAACGCGAGCATCACGGCGGCCCTCCAGGCCAACGGGGTCGCCGCCACCCGTGACGACCTGGTCATCACGAGGCCGCAGGCCTACGGCATCGTGCCGAACTCGGGGTACGCCGACGACCCCGTCAACGCCGCAACAGGCAACTTCGTCGAGCCCGAGATCGACCTGCGCTTCACCGGCGGCGCGGCCACCCTGGCTTTCACCCGCCTCTACAACTCTTTGGACGACCGGGTGGGTGCCTTCGGCCCGGGATGGTCGTCCTGGACCGAGACCCGGCTGGCCTTCACCGACGAGCAGGCCCGGTGGACGCGGCAGGACGGCCGCCTGGTCGTGTTCCCCCGCCTGGGCGAGGCCTGGGACCGGGCGACCGTCGAGGCGTACTGGCTCGGTCGCGAGGGCGACGGGTACCGCATCACCGACAACGGCGGCGGCACCTGGGAGTTCGACGCGGCCGGGCAGCTCACGGCCCTGCACCGCGGGGCGGGCACGACGGTTCGTCTCGACTGGGGCGGCGGGCGCCTCCAGGGGCTCTCGCACGAGCGCGGCCGGGGCATCGAGCTGGTGTGGGAAGCCGACCGCGTGGTCGAACTGCGGGCCTCCGACGGCCGAGGCGTCCGCTACGCGTACGACCAGTCCGGCCGCCTCGTCGCGGTGACGACCGGGACCGGGACGCGACGCTACCGGTGGGACGCCGCGGGCCTGCTCGACCAGGTGACGGACGCCGACGGCGTCCATGAGGCCACCAACACCTACGATGCGACCGGCCGGGTGACGAGCCAGGTCTCCGCCCACGGTCGCGAATCCCGGTACCGCTACCTGCCCGGGCGCGTGACGGTCGTCGAGGATCCCGACGGCACGCGCGCCAACACGTGGATCCACGACCAGCACGCCCGCCTGGTCGGCGTGGTGGACGCCCACGGCGAGCGCCAGTCGACGGCCTGGGACAAGTACGGCCACCCCGTGATGTTCACCGAGCGGGACGGCTCCACCACCCTGCTGGGGTACGACGAGCGTTCGCGCCTGACCGCCCGCGTCTCCCCGACGGGCGCCCGCACCGACCACACGTGGGACGCCCACGACCGGCTCGTCGCGCTCACCCTCGAGAACGGCGAGGCCGTCGCCACGGTCGAGTACACCTACGAGGGGGACGACCGGACGCCGACCGCCGTCCGGGACGGTGAGGGGAACGTCACTCAGCTGCGGTGGGACGGCCAGTCGGTGGTGGGCATCACCGACCCCACCGGCCGCGAGATCGCGCTGGAGTACGACGATCACGGCGACGTGGTCGCGCTCGTCGACGGCGAGGGGAACCGGTCCGTCATCGAGCGGGACGCCGGGGGAAGGGTCACCGCCACGGTCACGCCCCTGGGGCATCGCACCGAGTTCGTCCACGAGGGGGAGAACCTGGTCGAGCGCCGCGACCCGGACGGCGCGGTGTGGCGGTTCGAGTACAGCGTGGGCGGTCGGATGGTCGCCTCCATCGACCCCTACGGTGCCCGCACGGTCATCGAGCACGACCCGCGCGCCATCACCACGACCGACCCGCTGGGCCGCCGCACGACCCAGGCGGTCGACGACATCGGCAACCTCGCCGCCCTGCGCCTTCCGGACGGATCCACCTGGCAGTACACCCACGACGCGCTGTCGCGGCTCGTGGCCGTCACCGACCCCGAGGGGCACCAGTGGTCGTGGGAGCACGACGTCAACGGCCAGGTGACCCGGGCGACGGACCCCACCGGTGTGGCGACCAGCCTCGACCGCAGCGTCGACCGCCGCGCCCTGGCCACCGCACACCCCGGCGGTTCCCGGCCGGACGACCTGCTGGTCACCGATCGCATCGGGCGCATCGAGTCCTTCTCGAGGGCCGGCTTCGGTTCCTACCTGACCCGGTACGACCTGCGCGGACTCCCGATCGAATTCCTGGGGCCGGACGGCTCCCTGACCGCCCTGGAGCGCGACGCGGCGGGTCGGCCGACGACGCTGCGCCGTCCGGACGGCTCCGTGACCCGCTACACCTACGACGGGGCCGGACGCCTCGCGTCGACGACGCTGCCCGATGGGGCCACGCACCGCTTCGTGTACGACGCGGACGGGCGCCCCACCGAAGAGGTCGACCCCATCGGCGCCATGACGCGCTACACCTACGACGCCTGCCGCAGGGTGACCAGCATCCAGGCCCCGGGCGAGGGCGCCCGCCGGTGGACCTATGACCTCGCGGGGCGCGTCGTCGCGATGCGCGACCGGATGTGGGGACTGCGCCGCTTCACCTACGACGCAGCCGGGCAGGTCGCCACGGCCACGAACGCCCTCGGGGGGGTCACCCGCTTCACCCATGACGCGCTCGGACGGACGGTGGGGATCACCCACCCCGACGGAGCGACGTGGACACACACGTTCAACGCCGCCGGGCGCTGCACCTCGCAGACCGACCCGGAGGGGAACACCGCCAGTGCCGAGTACGACGCCGCCGGCCGCGTGGTCGCCAACGTGCTGGCGACGGGGGAGCGCGTCGAGTACGGGTACGCGCCCGACGGGACGCTGGCCACCCTGGGGTCACCGGGCCGGACCGTCGCCGCGTTCCGGCGCGACGGGGAGTCCCGCACCCTGACCGTCCTCGACGACAAGGATCCGGGCGCCCGGGTCACCCACCGCCTGCGGTGGGACGCCCGGGGTCGTCTGGTCGAGCGCGCCCGCGACGCCCACGCGGTCCGGTGGACCTACGACGTGCTCGGCCGCTGCTCCTCGATGACGCGCCCCAACGGTGAGCGCACCACCTACGGGTGGGACGCCGCTGGCCGGATGGCCTGGGTCGAGGCGGACGGCGCGGGTCGCCTCGAGTTCAGCCGGGACGCCGCCGGGCGGGTCCTCGCCGCGACCAGCTCCGCCGGTACCCAGCAGTGGGCCTACACGGGCAACCTGGTCGTCTCACACACCGGCACCGCGAGGGGCGCCGAGGCCGTCACCACGGTCGAACGTGACGAGGACGGCCGGGTGGCGGCGGTCGTGCGCGACGGCGTCCGCACCGAGTACACCCACGACGCGGCCGGACAGCTCGTCGCCGCCCGCAGTGGCGACGACGTGCACACCTGGTCGTGGGACGCCGCGGGGCGCCTGGTCGCCGAGACCGCGGCGGGCCGGACGACCACCTACACGTACGGGCCGTCGGGGCAGCTGGCGACGCGCGAGACGGACGGGGTGGCCACCCACTACACCTACGACCGGGCCGGACGCCGCACCAGCGAGGTCGGGCCCGACGGGCGCATCGAGTTCACCTGGGGAGACCTCGGCTGGCTCACCTCGGTCACTGGCCCCCAGGGCCGCAGCGAGGTGCTGGTGGACGCCCTTGGCGAGCTGTCCCGGGTCGACGACGTCGACGTCTTCTGGGACACCGCACGCCAGCCCGGAGCCCCCGTCCAGGTGGGTTCGGATTCGGTCACGCGGGCGGCCGGCTCGGTGGCCGGCCACGACCAGTGGCTCCCCTCGGGGTGGCGCGGCGTGCGCGGCGACGCCCCCGACCCGTGGGAACCGGGCAGCGCGGACGCCCTCGGTGGCGGCCTGACCCTGGGTCCCGCTGGCGAGGTGGTGCTCGGCGGGCTGGAGTGGCTGGGCAAGCGGGTCCACGATCCCGCCACCCGCAGCTTCCTGAGCCGGGATCCGCTCGACCCCGTCTTCGGCAGCGGCTGGAGCGGAAACCCGTACAGCTACGCGGGCAACAACCCCCTCCACGCCCTGGACCCCACCGGGTTGTCGCCGCTGACCGACCAGCAGCTCACGGACTGGATCACGGCGTACGACGCCCAGCACGCGCAGAGCGTGGCCATGTTCGTCGGGGGAGCCCTGCTCGTGGCCGGAGCAGTGGCCTTGACGATCGCCGCCGGTCCGGCGGCCCCCCTGGTCGCCACCATGCTGATCGGCTCGGTCGGCAGCATGGGCGCGGACCTCATCCAGCAGTCCTTCTCCGGTGAGCCGTTCGACCCGCTGTCGTTGGGCCTGTCCGCCGTCACCGGGCTCATCCCGGGATCTTTCGGCGGGAACGTGTGGGCCCGCGTGGGTTCGGGTGCGGCCATCGGCGGCGTGACGAACGCCGGGTCGACGGCCTTGACCGGGTGGATCACCGGGGATCCGGCGTCGTGGCAGGACATCGGCATCTCCGCCCTCTGGGGCGTCGGCTTCGGCGGCGTCTTCGGTGGGGTGGACCACCTGGCCAGCAACGTGTTCGGCAACTCCGGTGGCCCCGACACGCCGAACACGGCGCCCGCTCCCGCGGTCGAGGCGCCCGACATCCCGGCGGTCCAGGCCGCGGAGGCCGTCGTCACCGCTCCGGCGCCGACCGTCACCCCGACGGCCCCCGTGGCCGTCCCGACGGCACCGACCGCGCCGCCGGCCCCCTCGCCGCTGCTGCTGGAGCCGCCCGCCCCGTCGCTGCTGGTCCCAGAGCCGCCCGCGGGGATGTCCCAGACGCCGGGTGGGCTCTACGTGTTCGACGACCCGCCGGGGTTCGACACGTCGCCGGGTGGCCTGCTCGTCCCGGCCGGGAGTGCGGGATGACCACGGGCGTCCCCGACGGTTTGACCCGCGCCCCCGAGCCGGTGCGGCGCCTGGCCCGCGCGGTGGTCGAGCGCGGGTACGCCTGGTACCCGGTGGAGATGACCTCACCCGGCTGGGGCGACCGCCTGTACGGCGCCCGCACGCACATCGGTGAGGTGCGCATCTGGTCGCACCGCCTGTCGTGGGGGGTCACGCTCGGGGCCCCCGGCATGCCCGTGTTCGTGGACGCCGGCGTCTGGCAGGCGTGCCGTACGGGGGAGGTGCTGGGGATGGCCCGTCCCCCCATCGCGGAGCAGGTGGCCTGGCTGGAGGAGCTGTTGGCCTCGCCGTCGTTGCCACCGTATGAGGTCGAGTGCCTCACCCGTCTGGAACGGGAGCGGCGCGAGCAGCCCCCGGCGTACACCGGCCTGCCGCTGGCCATCATCCTCATCACGTCGATCAGCCTCATCGTGGCGATGGCCTGGGCGAGCCTGGCCCTGGACATGGTGGGGCTCCGCGTCATGGCCGCGGGTGCCTTCGCGGCGCTGCTGGGCTGGCTGCTGCGTCCTGTCGCGGCCCACCGCGCCGCCCGGCGGGCGCGGCAACGGCGCGAGGAGGGCTGACCGGACGCGGAAAGCGTCTGGCGTCCCGTGACCCCCCGGACCCATACCGGGGGTCGGAAATGGGGGGGCCGAGGCGTCCAAACGGCCGTTTTAGGCCGCACACGGGCAAATTTCCGCTCACGAAGCACGGGTTTTGCGGGCCTTCCTAGTAGGATGGTGGAGTTCAAGGGTCGCCGCCCCGCACTCACTGTCGAGGGCGGCGTCCGCGTGCAAGGAGATGTGAAGTCTGTGACGGACACGAACCAGTCGACGCCCCGCAACGGTTCCTCGCACTCGGTGGAGGCGGGCGTCTACGACGCCAGTGCCATCACGGTGCTCGAGGGCCTCGAGGCGGTGCGCAAGCGCCCCGGCATGTACATCGGTTCCACCGGTGAGCGCGGCCTGCACCACCTCGTCTACGAGATCGTCGACAACTCTGTCGACGAGGCGCTGGCCGGGTACGCGGACCTCATCACGGTCGAGTTGTTGCCGGGCGACGGCGTCCGGGTCACCGACAACGGCCGTGGCTTCCCGGTGGACATCCACCCCAAGGAGAAGATCCCGGCCGTCACGTTGGCGTTGACCGTGCTGCACGCCGGCGGCAAGTTCGGCGACGGCGGCTACAAGGTCTCCGGCGGCCTGCACGGCGTGGGCGCCTCCGTGGTGAACGCGCTGAGCGACACGTTCCAGGTCGACGTCCGCCGCGACGGCTACCACTGGCGCCAGGAGTTCAGCCTCGGCGTCCCCGACTACGACCTGCAGCGCCTCGAGCCGCTGGCCGACGACGACGAGGTCGGCACCACGGTCACGTTCCACGCGTCGCCGACGATCTTCGAGACCACGCACTACAACTGGCAGACGCTCGCCACCCGGTTCCGCGAGATGGCCTTCCTCAACAAGGGCCTCACCATCAAGCTCATCGACGCGCGCCCGACCCCGACCAACGACGGCGAGGACGAGCTCGCCGACTTCGTCGACGACGTGGACGGCCACGACGAGGAGATCGTCTTCCACTACGACGACGGCCTCATCGACTACGTGAAGTACCTGACCGGCAACAAGGACACGATCCACCCGACCGTGATCGCGATCGACGCCGAGAACCCGGCCGACAAGCTGTCGCTCGAGGTCGCCATGCAGTGGAACAGCTCGTACTCCGAGAGCGTCCACACGTTCGCCAACACCATCAACACCCACGAGGGCGGCACGCACGAGGAGGGCTTCCGTGCGGCGCTGACCAACACCGTGAACCGGTGGGGCGAGACGTGGGGGATGATCAAGAAGAAGGAGGACCGGCCCAGCGGCGACGACATCCGCGAGGGCCTGACCGCGATCATCTCGGTCAAGCTGGGCGAGCCCCAGTTCGAGGGCCAGACCAAGACCAAGCTGGGCAACACCGAGGCCAAGAGCTTCGTGCAGAAGGTCGTCAACGACCTGCTCGGCGACTGGTTCGAGAAGAACCCTTCCGAGGGGAAGGACATCATCCGCAAGGCGCAGGCCGCCTCGGCCGCCCGCCTGGCCGCGCGCAAGGCGCGCGACATGGCGCGCAGCCGCAAGGGGCTGCTCGGGTCGACCTCCCTGCCGGGCAAGCTGGCCGACTGCTCGAGCCGCAACCCGGTCGAGTGCGAGGTCTTCATCGTCGAGGGTGACTCCGCCGGCGGTTCGGCCAAGGGTGGGCGCGACCCGCGCACCCAGGCGATCCTGCCGATCCGCGGCAAGATCCTCAACGTCGAGAAGGCGCGCCTGGACCGCATCCTGGCCAACAAGGAGGTCGAGGCGATCTTCAACGCCCTCGGCACCGGCTTCTCCGACGACTTCGACATCGATCGCCTGCGCTACCACAAGATCGTGCTGATGGCGGACGCCGACGTCGACGGCGCGCACATCCGCACCCTGCTGCTCACGCTGCTGTTCCGCTTCCTGCGACCGCTGATCTCGGCGGGCCACGTGTACCTCGCCCAGCCGCCGCTGTTCCGCCTCCGGTGGACCAACGCGCCGCACGAATTGGCCTACTCCGACGAGGAGCGGGACGCCCTGCGCGACGCCGGCCAGGCCGCAGGCAAGAAGCTGCCCAATGTGAACCCGATCCAGCGGTACAAGGGCCTGGGCGAAATGGACGCCGAGGATCTGTGGAACACGACCATGGACCCCAGCCAGCGCACGCTCGCGCAGGTGACCCTCGAGGACGCCGCGGCGGCCTCCGACATGTTCAGCATCCTGATGGGGGAGGACGTCGAGCAGCGCAGGAGCTTCATTCAGCGCAACGCCAAGGACGTCCGGTTCCTCGACATCTGACCAACGGGTCCCTGAGCTCGTCGAAGGGACAAGGAGAGACAAACCATGAGTGACACGCCCACCTCGCCCGGCACGCCCAACGAGCCGGAGGCCCAGGACCCCCCGGTGTCCCCGGACTCGCCGCCGGAGGTCAGCGACGCGATCAACGAGCAGCTCGACAAGCACGACGCGTTCACGCCCGACCCGGGTGAGCGTCCGGTCGCGGCCGTCGCGTCCGACAAGGACGCCATCGTCGAGTTGAGTGGCAAGGTCGAGGAGATCGACCTCAACGAGGAGATCCAGAAGAGCTACCTCGACTACGCCATGAGCGTCATCGTCGGGCGCGCGCTGCCCGACGTGCGCGACGGCCTCAAGCCGGTCCACCGCCGCGTGCTCTACACGATGTACGACGGCGGCTACCGACCCGACCGTGGCTGGAACAAGTGCTCCCGCATCGTCGGTGACGTCATGGGCAAGTACCACCCGCACGGCGACACTGCGATCTACGACACCCTCGTCCGCCTCGCGCAGCCGTGGGTGATGCGGCACAAGCTGGTCGACGGCCAGGGCAACTTCGGCTCGCCCGGCAACGACGGCGCGGCCGCCATGCGGTACACGGAGTCGAAGATGAACCCGCTGGCCATGGAGATGGTCCGCGACATCGACGAGAACACCGTCGACTTCCAGCCCAACTACGACAACAAGGACACCGAGCCGACCGTCCTGCCGGCCCGGTTCCCGAACCTGCTCGTCAACGGCTCGACCGGCATCGCGGTCGGCATGGCCACCAACATCCCGCCGCACAACCTCATCGAGGTCAACGGCGCCGTGCAGTGGATGCTGGCGCACCCCGAGGCGTCCAAGGAGGAGAACCTCGCCGCCTGCTTGCAGCACATCCAGGGGCCCGACTTCCCCAACGGGGCGCTCATCGTGGGCCGCAAGGGCATCGAGGACGCCTACCGGACGGGTCGCGGCCTGGTCACCATGCGCGCGGTCATCGAGATCGAGGAGGACAGCAAGGGTCGCACCTCGCTCGTCGTCACCGAGCTGCCGCACATGTGCAACCCCGACAACCTGGCGCTCAAGATCGCCGAGCTCGTGAACTCGGGGCGCCTGACGGGCATCGCCGACATCCGCGACGACTCGTCCGCGCGCACCGGCCAGCGCCTCGTGATCGTGCTGAAGCGGGACGCCCAGCCGCGCGTGGTGATGAACAACCTGTACAAGTTCACCCCGCTGCAGGACACGTTCGGCTGCAACATGCTCGCCCTGGTCGACTCGGTGCCACGGACGCTGCGCATCGACCAGTTCCTGGGCTACTGGCTCCGCCACCAGGTGCAGGTCATCCAGCGCCGGACGCAGTTCCGCCTCGAGAAGCTCGAGCAGGACGCCCACCTGCTGCGCGGCCTGGTCAAGGCCCTCAACATGCTGGACGAGGTCATCGCGCTGATCCGCGCGAGCCGCACCGCCGAGGACGCCCGCGAGGGCCTGAAGTCGCTGCTCGACATCGACGACGACCAGGCCAACAACATCCTGAACACGCAGCTGCGGCGCCTGGCGGCGATGGAGATCCAGAAGATCGTCGAGCGCCTCGCCGAGATGGAGCGGCAGATCGAGGACCTGAAGGACATCCTCGCCAAGCCGGAGCGCCAGCGGGAGATCATCTCCACCGAGCTGCAGGAGATCACCGACAAGTACGGCGACGAGCGCCGCACGCGCATCATCGCCGCCGACGGCGACCTCTCGGACGAGGACTTCATCCCCGACGAGGACATGGTCGTCACCATCACCTACGGCGGCTACGTGAAGCGGACGCGCTCGGACCAGTACCGCGTCCAGAGGCGTGGCGGCAAGGGCGTCCGTGGGGCATCCCTGCGGTCGGAGGACGAGGTGCAGCACCTGTTCACGGCCTCGTCGCACCACTGGCTACTGTTCTTCACCAACTTCGGACGCGTCTACCGCACCAAGGTGTGGCAGCTGCCCGAGGCGTCCCGGGACGCCAAGGGCGGCCACGTCGCCGGCCTGCTGTCGTTCCTGCCAGACGAGCGCATCGCGTCCGTCCTGACGATCCGGACGTACGAGGACAAGCCGTACCTGCTGCTGGCCACCAAGCGCGGCCTGGTCAAGAAGACCGACCTGTCGGCCTACGACAGCTCGCGCCAGGCGGGCCTCATCGCCGTGAACTTCCGTGAGGAGGACGACGAGCTCATCGGCGCGGCCATCTGCTCGATCGAGGACGACGTGCTCCTGGTGTCGAAGAAGGGGCAGGCGATCCGGTTCCGCGCCGACGACAGCCAGCTGCGGCCGATGGGCCGGGCGACCTCCGGCGTGACGGGCATGCGGTTCCGTCAGGCCCCGGGCGACTCCGTCGCCGGAGACGATCGCGGCGGCGACGAACTGCTGTCGATGGCCGTCATCGACGCCGACACCCCCGAGGACGACCGCTTCGTCTTCACGGTCACCGACGGCGGCTTCGCCAAGCGGACGGCCGTGTCCGAGTACCGCCTGCAGGGCCGTGGCGGGCTGGGCATCAAGGCCATGAAGCTGAACGAGGACCGCGGGTCCCTGGTCGGCGGCCTGGTCGTGAGCGAGGACGACGAGGTGATAGCGATCAAGCAGTCCGGGCAGGTGATCCGGTCGTCCGTCTCGGATGTCCCGGCCAAGGGTCGCGACACCATGGGCGTCAAGTTCGTGGGCCTGACTGGTGACGACACCGTCACCGTCATCGCGCTCTACCCGGAGCCGGAGGAGCCGGAGGTGGCCGAGGCCGGTGCCGACGCGCAGGTCGCCGAGGCGGCGGACGCGACGGAGGGCGCTGCAGCGGCTACCGTTGATGCACCGGACGCCACGGATGGCGTCCCGGGCGAGGAGGACTCCGGTGACTGACACCCAGCGACAGGAATGGGAGACGGCGTCCGGCATGAGGCTGGGGCCGGCGCCCGACAGTACGCCGGTCAGTGACACGCGTCCGCGGACGAGCACCCGCACCCGCCGCGCCCGCCTGCGCATCTCGCGCGTCGACCCGTGGTCGGTGATGAAGACGTCGTTCCTGTTCTCGATCGCCGCCGGGATCATGATGTGGGTCGCGGTCTACGTGCTGTGGACGCTCATCGGGGCGTCCGGGATGATCGAGGCCATCAACGGCGTGCTCACCACGCTCCTGAGCAACGACCAGGACCAGAGCCCGTTCCGCGTGGAGGACTTCGTCAACACCAACAAGGTGATGGGCTTCACCACCCTGTTCGCGGTGGTGAACGTCGTCATCCTCACCGCGCTGGGCACGATCTTCGCGTTCCTGTACAACCTGTCCGCTGGCATCCTGGGCGGTCTGGAGCTCACCCTCGCCGAGGACTGAGCCGGATGCCCGAGCCTGTCGAAGGCGGGACGCCCAAGGCCCAACTGACGCCCGACGAGCCGTTGCGCCCGTGGACGATCCCGAACGCGGTGACGCTGCTGCGCCTGCTGCTGCTCGTCCCGGTGTGCTGGCTCATCTGGACGGGGGCCCAAGGCTCGTGGATCCCGGTCGTGCTGCTAGCGGTGTGGGCCTCGACGGACTGGGTGGACGGCCTGCTGGCCCGGTTGCTCGACCAGCGCTCGAAGCTCGGCGAGTGGCTCGACCCCTTCACCGACCGCCTCGGCATCTGGGGCCTGGCGTTGACGCTGTCGATCTCGGGTGTCATCGGCTGGTGGGTGCTGGGCATCATCGTGGTCGTCGACATGATCGTTGCTGTTTCGGCGGCCAAGGCGGCCCGGGCCGGTGCGCTGGGCGTGAGCTGGATCGGCAAGTCCCGCACCGCCGTCCTGTTCGTCGCCGTGCTGCTGGTCGTCATGGGCGCCACCGTGTGGCCGGCGGCGGACGTGATCGGCCAGGTGCTCCTGGTCGTCGGGGTGGTGCTGCACGTCATCGCGGCGCTGGGCTACATCACCAAGGCCCAGCGCCACCGCCAGTCGCTGCGCGCCTGACGCCGACAGCCTGTGTTCGCTGCGTCGACAGCCTGCTTCCGTGCGGCGATCGGGTTGCGGGACTCGATTTGAGCAGCCCGCCGCCCGGGCGCTAGAGTGTCTCCCCGGTGCACCGCACAGCGGGCCTATAGCTCAGACGGTTAGAGCGCTGCCCTGATAAGGCAGAGGTCACTGGTTCAAGTCCAGTTAGGCCCACCACGAAAAACCCCCTCCCACTAGGGCAGGGGGTTATGGTTGCCCACTCCCGCGGATTTCGTTTCCCAACACGTGCCCAACACGTGCCCAATTGTGTCAATTACACATCGATCAGGCGTGGCGTGCGTGGAGGACTCGAACGAAGTCATCGGCCGTCCGTACGAGCCATTGCACCAGCAGGTCTGCCTGCTCCGGGTCCCGGAAGTCACCGGGGCGCTCATGGATGATGCGGCTGGCCTTCTTGTCTGGTTGCTCCCGCCACTCCACGGCGTAGCCGAGGTCGCGCTCTATTTCCTGCCTCTGGTTGTGCAGCGCGTGGAACTGGTCCTTGCCTCCTTCGATGTACGCCTCCACGTACACCCTGCTCTTCGTGGTGTTGACGACGAGGTTCACCCCCGGGGTGAGCACAGCGGGGTGGACGGGATACCAGTGTCGGCGACCTGGCGATCGGTGAAAGGAAGCGTGCGTGGCATGCTGGCGGCCCCACTCCTGCACCGACTCCCAGAACGCGACCTGCTGGACGCCCAGAGCTGTTGGATCCGTGGTTGTCTTTCGTGCCTGCCGACGGCGGCGCCTCCTCAAGGTGGACGCATCGATGTCCAGCCCCATCCCGGCCGCCAGTTCAACGGCGTCCATGAACTGCTCCGGGTCGGCACGACCCGCCACGTCGACGTCGACCCCCTCCGCACGGAGCAGGTCACGAGGGTCATCTGTGCGGTGCTGGTCGGTCCAGCGGAACTGCGCCCAGACGGTTCCTCCCGACTGCAGCACTCGCCACGGATTGGGCATCGGATGGTTCGCGATCGCGGATCCCACCGGGACAGGATGACTGCCCACCACCACCGCCACTTCGCCATAGGTGGTCCACCGCCCGGACGGGATCCCCGCCAGCACAGTGGCGACGTCCACACGCAGTTCCGTCTCCCGGTCACGGACCCCAACGAGCTTTTCGTTGGGGCCAGGCCACAGGTCGATGATGCGCTCCGCCAATGCCTGCCCGCGATCGGTGATCTCGCTGGCACCCCACGTCGGATGCTCCGCGATCGTCTGGTTCATCCGCACGCCGCTTTTGGCAAGCATCGTGCGCTTGTCCGAGAACGGCCGGTTGCTCAGCTCGCTGTTGTACCCGGTCAGCGTGAGGTTCCCCAGCGTGTGGACCAGGCGCTCGTGCTCGAACGCCACCTCCGCTTCTGCTGGCAAGGTTGCGCCGAACTCGGTGCGCACGGCGTCCGTCAGGGTTTGCGGCAACACGTGCTCGATGGTGAGCTGCCTGGCATCGACCGGCTCCTTCGGACGCAGGGACTCCTCGAGCCACAGCAGGATGAGCTTCTTCTGGGACGCCCGCCCCTGCCAGTAGAACGGAACGGTTGTCACGGACTCTCGCACCTGGGCGTCCGTCGCGAAGTGCTTGCGCCCCTCCGACAGGTTATCCCGCAACGCCGCCTCGACGTCGGACGCGCCGCTGATCGCGCCCACCGCCTGCAAGAGCGTCCGGTTCAAACCGGCGGTCGCCCGGCCGATCACGATCCTGCGCACGAAATACGACTCCAGATAGCTGAGCGTCGCGATGACCTTCTCGTCCGGGACGCGCCCAGCGGCCCGCTGCGCCAGCACCTGCATCACAATCGGGTACGCGGTCGTGGACCCCCAGGCCCGAATGCGTTCGAGCCGCTTCCGTAGGGCCTGGTTCTGCTCGCGTTCGGGCTTGAGGATGGTCGCCAGCACGTCGCCGAGCCTGGCGATTCGCCGGATCTCCGCCTCGACCTCCGCCGGCGTGGTCAGCGTGTCGAATCGGCGTTGCTGCCCCACGTAGGTGTCCGACTGCTTGGCCTTCTCGTCGCTCTGCACCAGATCCAGCCAGAACAACAACTCCAGGTTCTCCGAACCGAGCTTGTCCTCCAAGGGACGCCACAGCGCCTCGTATACCTCCTCCGCACGATCACCCAGACGCATGAACAGGTGGTTCTTCAGCAGATCCGACTGGGTGAGCCGCAGTCCGGTGTTGTTGAGCGACTCGAAGATCCGGTGCGCGTTGTCGCCCGCCTCCGCTGTCACCGCGACCAGGGCGAGTCCACGGAGCACGGCGTTCTCGATGGCCGCGATGTCGTGGGGATCCTCGGGATCGTCGATCTCGGCCAGCTTCACGCGGAAACGACGGTACGCCGCACCCACGGCGTCCTCGCCACCTGCCTCCGCGCTCGCACGCACGATCGCCAGGTACGCCGATCGGTCGGCCTGCGTCGGCACCAGCTTGGGAGGCTTGCCGGCCTCGTACGTGTTCACGAGGTACTGGGCATCGATCCGGTCGCGGTGCTCCTGGCCGTCGGACTCTGACAGATGATCGCGGATCGAGGCCAGCAGGATCGACAAGGTCGTGAGCCGCTGCTGACCGTCGACGACCAGGAACTTGTGGACGCCGACCACCCCGTTGTCGGGGCTGGCCGCCAGTACCAGCGACCCGATGAAGTGGGTGGGCGCCCCCCCCGGCCCGACGTGCCTCGGCAATCTCGATCAGGTCGTCCCACAACTGGTCGATCTGCTTGGGCCCCCACGAGTACACGCGCTGGTACAGCGGCACCTGGTACTGCCGCTTCCCCTCGAGGATGCCCTCGAGGTTGGTCTCGTTCGCCTTCACCATGCCACTCCTCCGGAAATCTTCGTTCATCCTGCCCTGTGGAGCAGGCAGGCGAAGGGAGCATCCCCGAGGCCGGTCAGTACTCGGTGCCGCGCTCGTCAAGGCCCGCTGTCGACACCTGGCCGGCCGGGAGTCGAGGCCGGACGGCTCATGGGGCCGGGTCGTGGTCGGCCGGGACGCGGAGGCGGTCGAGGTGCTCAAGGCCGCCCGGTTGCTGAAGCAGGCTTACACGTCCGAGAAGCCTACTCCGGCCCGCGGGACGGCTCGGGGGACGTGATCGCCCACTCACACAGGAAGCGGGTGACCTCGGAGGGGGTGAAGCACGCGCCGCGCGCCTTCCGCAGCTCAGCGGAATCGCCAGCCAACTCCATCGTCACATCACCCTCCCGAAGTCCACCCTACCGACGAGAGACTCCACCGCTGGTCTGACAATCCGTGAGGAGGGCCTGCTGATGACCAACCCGCTTGGCGGGCGGTCCCGAGGACGCCCCCCGGAAGCCCGATGACCCACAGCCCTCACCTCATGGTCGTGATCTCACTCAACTGCCCATGTGGGGACGTCGAGGTCAACGGTCGTGACCGCACGCACGTGCTTGATGCCGAATGGCGGATGTCTGGACCGGCCGTAGCGAGCGTTGGGCTTCGCTGGAGAGCCTCGTCTGTGCTTTGTCCCCGTCGAGGGCCTACTTCGCTGAGGAGAGTATGTGGCAGATGTCGTCGTCTTCGCAGTCGGCGGGATCGAGCAGCTCACTGTGGTCGCGGAGTGCTTCGAGCTCGGTTTGCAGCGCGGCAAGTTGTTTGATCCGTGCACGGACGTCAGCGAGCTTGGTGTCGATGAGCGTAACCACGTGCGCGCAGGGCAGGTGCCCGTCGTCGCGAAGGGCGATGATGGTGCGAATCTCGGACAGTGTCAGCCCGGCGGCCTGGGCCACGTTGATGAAGCGCAACCGGGCGAGCATGGCCTCGTCGTAGACGCGGTACCCGTTGGCGCCTCGTTCGGCGTCCGGCAACAGGCCCCTGCGCTCATAGAACCGCACGGTCTGGCACGTCACCCCGGCAATGTCGGCAAGCTCACCGATCAACATGTCATCCCTCTTAACGCTTGACCTTCTACCACGGTACAAGGTCTAGCGTCGCACCATGAACGTCTCTCTGTTGTACTTCGATGACTGCCCCAACTGGAAGGTCGCCGACCAGCGACTTGCAGCGATCGCCAACGAACGCCCCGATATCGTGGTGACGCGACTCCGCGTCGAAACGCTCGAGGAGGCGGAGCGGCTGGGGTTCCACGGCTCGCCGAGCATCCTGGTCGAGGGCGTCGACATCTTCGCCAAACCCGGCGACGGGGTCGGGTTGTCCTGTCGGCTCTACAGCACACCCGATGGGCTGGCGGGGGCGCCCACGATGCAGGAACTCCGGGCTGCGCTCGGCGTGGCCGAGGTGCTGTCCTGATGACGCGCAGCTATGACTTGATCGTGATCGGTGCAGGCATGGCCGGCGTCGCGGCGGCGAACAAGTGCGCTTCCGCGGGCTGGAGGGTCGCGATCGTCGACGCGCTTCCCTACGGCGGCACCTGTGCGCTTCGAGGGTGCGACCCGAAGAAGATCCTGCGTCGCGGGGCCGAGATCATCGACAGCGCCCGACTGATGCGGGGCAAGGGAATCGACGACGCCGGCTTGTCGATGAACTGGGCCGATCTGATCAAGCACAAGCACGGCTTCACCGACCCGGTCCCGCGAAACATGGAGGACAGCCTTTCGGGCAACGGTGTGGACACGCTCCACGGGCAGGCGCGGTTCACGAACGCGCACACCATCGCGATTGACGGCAGGTCCTACGACGCAGCTCACTTCCTGATCGCCGCGGGCGCCCGTCCACGGCCGCTGGACTTTCCCGGTCACGAGCATCTGGTCGACAGCACCGCCTTCATGGACCTTCCAGCGCTGCCACGTAGGATCTTGTTCGTCGGTGGTGGCTTCATCTCGTTCGAGTTCGCTCACATCGCGGCGCGGGCGGGCAGCACCCCGGTCATCCTCGACCGCGGGCCGCGGCCGCTCAAGGCGTTCGACCCCGACCTCGTAGAGCTCCTCATCAACCGCGGCGCCGAGGCCGGGATCGAGCTGTGGCGCTCCACCACGATCACCTCAATCGAGAAGTCCGGTGGCGGTTACCAGGTCAGCTTGGCACGATCCGGCCGACCCGAGGACGTGGAGTTCGACCTCATCGTGCACGGTGCGGGCCGGATCCCCGAACTGTCCGGCCTCGACCTCGACGCCGCCGGAGTCGAGTGGGACGAACAAGGAGTGCGGGTAGCGGCTCACCTGCAGAGCACCAGCAACGCCGCGGTCTACGCCGCCGGCGACGCGGCCTACACCCCCGGGATGCCACTGACCCCAGTCGCAGTGATCGAAGCCAAGGTCGCGGCCTCCAACATGCTCAAAGCCACCACGACCGTCCCCGACTACACGGGTATCCCCACAGCGGTGTTCACGATCCCCGAACTCACTCGAGTTGGGATGCTCGAACAACAAGCCCGAGACCAGGGCATCGACGTCGACGTCCGCTACCGCGACACCAGCGGCTGGTACTCCAACTACCGCATCGGTGAGACCACCGCGGCCACCAAGATCCTCATCGACCGATCCACGGATCGGATCGTCGGCGCACACCTGCTCGGCCCGGAGTACGGCGAACTGGTCAACTTCTTCGGCCTCGCCATGAAGCTCGAACTGACAACCCATCAACTGAAATCGATGACCGCCGCCTACCCCACCGTAGGATCAGATGTCGGCTCGATCCTCTGACCTAAAGGAGGCCTTGGTGGTCGCGGAGAAGTTCGGACCCAGGCAGCCCAACCACAGGAGAGAACCGGTTGGGTCGGAAGCGACACACGGCCGGCGTCTCGATCCTCCCGTTGAACATCCTGTATTGCCGCTGTGCGCGAGGGTAGCCTGTCGGCTTTCCGGTACCCAAGGCGCACACCCGCTCTTGCCGCCAGCCCTGTGGCCGGAGAACGTCGCACGATGGGCGACGTCCACGGGCTACGCCTCCACGTGGCCCCGGTGGGCTGGCTTCTTGCGCGCCAGCCAGAACCCGAGGATGGCTCCACTCAAGCCGCCGATCACTGCGCCGACTCTCGCCCCGATGTTCCCAGTGGCGATGTACCCGCGCGCTCCTTCGAACTCGAAGTCCGAGAAGTAGTTACCACCGATCTGGATTCCGGTGATCAACCCAATAACGAGACCCACCAACGCCAACAGTCCTGCTCCGATCAAGGCGCCCACGACCCCGCGTGCCATCTTCTCTCCTCACGACCAGAGACGAGCCAGAGCGTCAACGACGCCGCGCATCATCCCCAGTGTGTCCATGGTCACTTGCCTCACTGGGTCGGTCAATATCCCCATCCTGTCGGGCAGCGACCAACATCCGCTCTTGCCGCTGCGAGCGTGTGGTCAGAGGTGGAGGTGCAGGCGCAGGGCGTCGTCGAGTTGGGTCAGCAGGTGGGTGGGAATCCGGCCAGTGACGGGGCCGATGCGTTCCACCGAGACCGAACGAACTTGT
>NZ_SDMQ01000010.1 GCF_004324755.1 Propioniciclava sinopodophylli | reverse complement strand
ACTTACGAGGTGACCCTTCGACGCGGTGGACGGCGACTTCAGCAATTACCATCCTCCCTGCTCAGAACGGTCACCTCGCCCCATGCCACGCCCACACCCGCCACGACACCGGTGGATCAGGGCTGAAGCGTGCGATCGGAGATCATCATCAATTCTCCCGGTCTCGCTTGCCAGCGTAAGGGGCCACCGTCTGCTGCAACGAGCGCGGGACAAACTGCAGCGACCCCCGGGCGTGTCCGGCAACTTCATTCGTGCGTGAGCTCAGCCGTAGGCTGGGCCTGTAAGTGAGCGTAGCAGTGGTCCTCGAGCTCAGCCGGCGGGATGTCGCCGCAGTACTGATGGCGCTCACGTTAGATTCTCCTGCCTGGCAGGGTCGCCGAGCGCGGGCCACCATCACCGCCTCGTTGAAGCCACCGCCGAGGCGGTTCGGGGGGACGCAGTGGTCCACCCGACTGCATCTTCGCATCGGTGGCGGGACGGTGGCGAAGGCGGTGGATCCGACGGCGGATGCAAGATGGGCAACTCGTCGCCCGCGAACGCCTTGCGCGACGAGTTGCCGGGTGAGGTCGATGATCACGGTGACGCACTTGTCACCCCGTTGCCTTGCATGAGCGTAGCCCCTGTTCGTCGACCCCGACGCCGGCGAGCCGTCCCGGGTGGTCGATGAGGAGCTGGGTGCCGCGATCAAGCACGACTTGGCACAAGGCCCACCCGTCCGCGACCCTGGTCAGCTTCGACCGCGGTCGGGGAACCGTCCTCCGCGAATGCCGCCACACGCGCCCGCAACCATCGCAGCGGTACCGGGGCCAGCCGGACCACAACCACGTCCAGGGACTTGACCCCGTCCCCACCCGTCAGGTGGGTGAGCCGGCGCAGCACCTGGTCGAGCGCCCGGCCGAACCCCGCCTCAAACGCCGGCGCCACAGCCATCCTCGGCAAATCCCAGACTTCACAGGGCACTGAAGGTGCGGAACTCAGGCCCGGCCCGCAGCACGGGCAGGGGGACATCGGTAATCGACCGTGACCGGCGGGCAGGAGGACGTCGTTGAGGTAAGCCTTGTTGACGCTGGTTGGACTCGACACCCACATCCTCGCGACGACAAGGCTCCTCAACGCTCAGCCCGCGCAGTTGCCGACCCACCGTCGATTGGGAATGCCGCTTCACGCGATCAAGATCGCTCGAGGCGCAAGCTGCCCAAGTCTATGGCGATCGGCAAGAAGCCGGGCCCGCTGGTCCACGACGACCTGTGCGCGGTCGTCGACGAGGACGGCCGGACCCGGCACTCTTCGCCGCCGACGCCCCGAACCAGCTCTGGCTCATCGACATCACCGAGCACAAGACCGCGGAAGGCAAGCTTTACTGCTGCGCCATCAAGGACGCCTGCTCCGGCAAGATCGTGGGGTACTGGATCGACTCGAGGATGAAGTCCCGCCTCGCCATTCATCGCCTGGTCGGATCCATGGGCCGGGTCGGCTCGAGCGGGGACAACGCCGCCATGGAAAGCTTCTTCGCGCTGCTGCAGAAGAACGTCCTCGCCCGGGGCTCCTGGACCACCCGCGAGCAGCTGCGCATCGCGATCGTGACCTGGATCGAGCGGACGTACCACCGGCGACGCCGACAAGCCCGACTGGGCCGTTTGACGCCCATCGAGTTCGAGACCATCGTGAGTACGACCGTCGCACTGGCGGCGTGACTAGGAACTGTCACCTATCCGTGCAGCAGTCCCATTTTGCGCGGCTTCCCTCCGACCTTCCCTCAGACTGGAACCCGAGACCTCTTCCTCTCGAACACGGTCAGAATGCCCCGAGCCCTCCTAGCCGCTGGCGTGCCAGCCGAACTGCACGTATTCGAAGCCATGCCGCACGGCGGGTTCGGCGGGCAAACACCCGAAGACCACGAGCTTCGCGAGGCGGCGCGCGCCTTCGAACGTCGGCATCTAGGCACCTGACCTTGGCGAACGCGGGCTACCGAGCACTCCGAGTGGGGCCTGGTTGCAGGTGAGGTGGCCGCAACATCGGGTTGGCCTAGTCGGTTCAAAGAAGCTGGGGCCGAAGCCCCATCCTCCCCCGGCGTGCCTGCCGCCACCCGCCCGACGCCCGGGTCCAACAATGCCGCGCCCACACGCCGCATTGCGGCACGTGGGCGCGGCTTCAGCGGGTTCTTGGCCGGCCCGCCCAACGCCGAATCAAGGACGCTGACGCCACCTCGTACTACAGCGACCCCCTCGATCCCGTGGGGCTGGCAAAGGATCTCGCCACCGTTGGCGTAGGTGCAGTTGCGGAGGTCGGCACCCTCGTCCAGGAATCACTCCCCTCTTTGTTGGCGACGATTGCCGTGGGGGTAGGAAGAGCGGGTGAGCCGGTTGGTGAGCTCGCGGTTGGACTCGTTGTCCGGCAGCGAGGCGTCCCCGGGTGGCGTGGCGGGTGGACCAGTCGCCGGCTGGGTCGGCTCCGAGCTCGACGGCGCGCTCGATCCTCAGCAGGTCTGCGGCGACAGGGGCAAGCACCACGGCGGACGCGGGCCTCTTCATCCAAAGGTTGGAGGCATCGTCCCGGTCTGGTGGCCTGGATGGCCATACCTCACTCGGATGCGTGCCCGGCTGAGCGTGACTCTGCTGACGACTTCGGGTGTCAGCTTGTGGCCGAAACCCAACAGCTGGTGAATTCGTCTAGCTGCCTGCTCGGAGTGATTAGCTGCCTCTCGGCTTGTGTCTGCGAGTTGGATGGCTCGATCCGTCGGTCTCCTGCTGATGTGCCAGTCGATGGGGGCTGCGACTGGGGGTGCTCCATCTGCTTGGAGTATCCAGCGTGTCCTTCTGAGGTCTGGATCGACCGTGCGGGCGGTTGAGGTGTCGACCCACATGCGCCCCTGACCGATCGTCATGTCGCGGACGGTCTTGCTGAGGGCGTCTCCCATCCTGGCCGAACGCTGGGCGAGGGTTTGGGTGAGGGTGTCGAGCTGCCCGGTGGTGAACCGTTCTTGGAGTTGACTCGCGGTGTGCCATCCGTCTGGTCCGGTGAGCTCGGCTGCGATGTAGGACCGGAGTTCACGGGAGGCTGCGATGTAGTCGAGGGCGCGGGGTCCTCCCAAGCGCATGTTGGTGGGCCATGCAGCAATCTGCTTCCACCCGGTGAGGGCAGCCGTGAGTGTCTTGGTGACCTCCTGGAGATCTTCGAGTTCCTTGTGCATGCGTGGTGTGAGGGTGTGGTGGGTGGCGGCGGTGAGGATGGTCAGGTCGGAGGCGAGCATGGCGAAGGTGCCGCTGGTGACCAAGCGTCGGTGCAGGGCTTTTTCGGCTTCGGTTGCCCATCGGGTCAGTGCTCCATAGAGGCTGGGTTCGTCGACGGGGGTTGAGGTGAGGTGTTCGAGGCTGCTTCGCCGGCGGTCGGGATTGGTCCGGGCTGCTTGGTGGCACGTGTTCACCAGGTGCCGGAGGGAGCGTGCGAAGGGAGTGCTGTCGGTGCCGTTCGTGCCGAGTCGGTGGAGTGTCCAGTTGCCGATGGCGTAGGTGGCGGCCAAGAGGTTGTCCTGCAGCGCTGTTGCGGCGGCCTCGTTGCGGTCACGCCACTCGTAGACGGGTTTGCGGGGTGGGAGTCCCGGGTAGAACCAGCGGGGTGGGGCGTCGACTTGGAAGCGAGGGTGATGGTCGACGAGCATGTCGGCGATGCCGCCGAAGAGGAGGGCTGCGTCCTCCAGTTGTGGGTCTGCGGGTGTGGTGTGCTCGGTGGGGCCGCGGAGGGGGCGCAGCAGGGACAGGTGGTAGTCACGTTGGGCCTCGCCGGTCCCATCGAACTCGAAGGGAAGAGCTTTCAGGGCAGCGGTCAGCCGCTGGCTGACCTGGGCCCAGCCGGCGGCCAGGTGCGCGGTCTCGACGGGGAGGGGTGGCCCGGAGGGGTCGAGGCGGTAGGCGAGCAGGTGCAGGCGGTCGAGCAGGCCGCCGATGGTGGCGGTCATGACGGGAGTCCTGCCAGCACCTTGTGCAGCCAAGTGCGGATGTCGCTGGTGGCTGGCTGCCCGTCTAGCAGCTGGATGGCTTGCTCGATGCAGCCGTGGGTATTCAGGGGCGCCGGAGATCCGATGGCTGGGGCGGCGGGGGCGAGGTCTTCGAGGTCGACTTCGGCGTCGATGAGGGCAGCTTGGAGGAACTCGTCGGTGATGTCGCCGCTGGTGCGGGCTTGGCGGACCAGCCCGAGAGCGAGAGTGAACCGGTTGGTCATCGCGCCACTCCCCTGCCGGCTTCGACCTGGGTCCCACCCGGTGCAGGCCGCGGCGTGGCGCTCGCGACCGTCGGGGGAATCGTCTCGGCGGTGATGTAGGGGTGGGAGGCAAAGCCACGTTTGGCGAGCCGTTCGTGGAGCGCTTCAACCAGATCGATCGAGTAGACCTGGGCGTCGTTGACTGCTTGGTCCAAGGCCTGCAGCAGTGCGTTGCGCAGGACCAGCACTTCGGGTTGCTGGGCGTGGCGGACGGCTTCGACGACGTAGCTGTTGTCTCCGAGGACGGTGTCGGTGTCGAGGCTGCTGAGCTGGGACTTGATGCCGGCTTGGAGTTTGAGCAGCAGGTCTGTGTCGTCGAGCCACTCGGGGTGGGCGTTGGTGGATCGCATCAGTGCGGCGACCTCGGCGGGTGGGGCTTGGCGCAGCAGGGTGTGGTTGTCGGCGAACTCGGCGACCCACTGGAGGTAGTGGTCGGGCTCCAGCCTGTCGGCCTTGCGTTCGGCGACCTCGAGGTCACGCGAGTCCTGGCGGACGAGGGTGAGCATGGCGTAGCCGGCCTGGCTGATCGGATGGTTCATCGGGGCAACCCGCCGGGCGTGGTGGGGCCGAACGCGATCGTGGGCTGTGGGCGGTTCGGCATTCCGCGGCCGGTGTCCGAGACGGGGATGCGCTCGAACGGTTCGCCGAGTTCGGCGTCGGTGGTGATCAGGTTCCGTTCGGCCAACCGGTTGGCGAACGCGGTCTGGATCGGGCCGCCATGGCGAGCTACGTCTTGGTGGGCGCGGTCCAAGGCGATCAGGACACCGGCGCGGAACTCGGCCAGCTCGGGGTTCTGTGCTTGGCGGATGGTGTCGACCGCGTGCGCGCGACTTCCGTTGACGACGTCGTGGCTGAAGTCGCCGAGCTGCTGCCCGATCACCTGGTGCAGTTGGTGCAGGGTCGTGGGGTCGTGGATCCAGCCGGGGTGTGACTCGATCGTGCGGACCAGGATGGCGATCTCGACCGGTGCTGCGGTTCGCAACAGGGACGGGTCGGTGGCGAACTGTGCGGCCCACGTGTTGAACCGGATCGGGTCCATCCGGTCGATGGCCTGCTCTGCTTGGGCGAGGTCGGCGGCGTCGCTGCGTGCCAGGGCGATCATCATGTATCGGGAGTCGTTGGCTGCTGGCTGGCTCATGGCATCCCTTCCGCGGGGTTGGTTCCCCTGCCACAAGCGGCGAACTCGATCTTGAGGGACACCGATCCGGCGACGAGTTCACCGTGTGCTCTCAGTCGGTTGGTGAGGGTGCTGGCGTGGGTCGGAGGTGATCAGCTCGGATCCGCATGATGGCGGGGTCCCCGTCCTGGTCGATGACGACCACGTGGCCCCACCAGGTTCGATCTGCAGCTCGCGCCCAGCTGACCAACAGTCCGGGCGACCACCCGGTCGTCCCGCGTACCCACACATGCTTGCCTTGGGTCTGCTCGGCCGGGTGGGTGTCGCCGGCCGGCTTGGACTCGCTGCGCATTCGGTTCACGCGCGCGGCCAGCGTGGGGGCCGGGACGCTGCGCGGTGTGGACACAATCCTGACCGTAGCCAGCGCCCCTGACGGTTCACGTCGGCGAGGCGGCCAAGGTCTGCAGCCCTGCTTCGGTTGCTCCGTCGGCGTCGAGCTGGCGCAGGGCGGCTTGCCAGCGTTCCTCCCACCACGGCGCCAGCACGAGCGCCCCTGCGAGCAGCATCTGTCCGATGATCAGGCCCCAGCGACCGGCACCGGCGTGTTGTACGACGGCCACCAGCGAGAGCACAGCCAGTACGACCAGGTACGGATGCCAAGGCCTGCGGATCGATCGAGGGACGACTCGTGCCAGCACGCGGGCGGGGAGGGAGACGAATTCGACGACGCCCACCATTGGCGAGCAGGTCACCGGCAGCCGGCCTATGGCAGCAGCTAGCAGGAGTGCGCCACTTTCATCGTGGACCGCCCCGTGGCGCATCTCGTCGATCAGCTTCTGCGTCACCACGACGTTGCGCGGATTGGGCATCCATACCGGGCATGCGCTCGTCGGGCGGATCCACCAAGTCGGTTCCCCCCGACCCCGCAGTGCGGGGATGAGACCGCTCGTGCTGCGCAGGATGGCGACCTCGTCCGGGGTCGGCCGGCGGGCGCCGGCCCGCCACCAGCCACAGCGCAGGCGGAGCAGGATCGCTACCGTGCCGCCGCCCAGCCAGCCCACGGCGAACCCGGGGAGCAGCGCGTTGGTGACCAGGCCGATTGCCAGGCTCACGGTCAGCGGGATGATCCGCGCGCTCAGGTAGGGGGCTCGCCAGCGGGTCATGACTCGGTCGTTCCGGGTTCGCGGGCGAGCTGCCGCATGCGGCTGATCTCCCGCGCCGACAATCCGCCGCACCACTGGCCAGCCTCGGTAGCTGAGAGACCCAGCTCCCCCACCAGTCGCTCCAGGGCTTGGCCGGCCTTTCGCTCGCAGTCGGTGATCGTGGCGTCCCGGGTCGCGAGCAGCACCATGATCTCCTCAGCCAACTTGTCGCGTAGCCGCTCCCGCTCCACCTGCTCAGCCTTCAAGCGTGCCCGTGTCGCCGCCGCAGCACTCCGCGCCGCCGCCCGCACCACACTGGTACCCACCATCACGAAACTCCAGAAACTCGGCTTTCCTTCTCACCCCCACAAGCACGCGAATCGCTCCAGAAGGCCACGCCCGACCCGAACAAGACGCGCGACCGCTCCCCGACCACGCATCCCGACACGCCACCCGTAACCGTCCCTGCCAATGTCCCCCCATCGATTTCCAAGCCTTCATGTCGTACACACCTCTTGCACTCCGGAACTCGCGTGGCCGCCTGGCCCAATTTCGCTGCTTGTGGGGGTGTGACGGCATCCATCACCAAGATCACCGCCGGGTCGGGGTATGAGTACCTGACCCGGCAGGTCGCACGCATGGACGCCACCAGCGAAGCCGGCCCCGGCCTGGCCGCCTACTACTCCGAGAAGGGCGAGTCCCCCGGACGCTGGGTCGGCAGCGGCCTCGCCGGCATGGGCGGCCTCGCGGCGGGTGATGAGGTGACCGCCGGGCAGATGTGGAACCTGTTCGGGGTCGGCTACCACCCGCTGGCCGAACAGCTCCAGAACGAGGCAGCCGCGCGCCCCGACGCCACCCCAGCCGAGGTCGAACGCGCAGGCCGCCTCGGCTCCCCGTTCCAAGTGACCTCAGGCGGCGTCAGCCCGTTCCGGATCGAGGTGGCCCGCCGACTGGAGGCCTACAACACCGCCCACGGGCTTCCCCGGAGCGCGGCGATCGCCGCCAACCTCCGAGCCCGGATCCGTACCGAGGTGGCCGTTGAGATGTTCACCGAGCGTCACGGGCGTGCCCCGCAGGACACGCGCGAGTTGGCCGGTGAGGTGGCCAGGCTGTCGCGTCCAGCTTCTGCGGTGGTGGCGGGGTTCGACGTGACGTTCAGCCCGGTGAAGTCGGTGTCGTCGTTGTGGGCGCTGGCCGACCGGCCGTTAGCTACCGCGATCGAGCAGGCGCATCAGGAGGCGGTGGCCGACGCGCTGCGGGCCATCGAGGACACTGCGCTGTACACGCGTGTGGGTGCTGGCGGCGTGCGTCAGGTTGATGTGCGCGGGCTGATCGGGGCGGCGTTCACCCACCGTGACTCGCGTGCCGGTGACCCGGACCTGCACACGCACGTGGCGATCGCGAACAAGGTGCAGGAAGCCGAAACGGGCCGCTGGTGCGCGATCGACGGGCGCGTGTTGTTGAAGGCGGTCGTGACGATTTCGGAGACCTACAACACGGCGTTGGAGCGGCATCTGACCGAGCGGCTGGGTGTCCGGTTCGCTGACCGGCCCGGCCCGGATGGGAGGCGTCCGGTGCGAGAGATCGTCGGTGTGGAGCCTGCGTTGAACGAGCGTTGGTCGTCGCGTCGGCAGCGGATCGAGGCCCGTCGTGCGGTCTTGGCACGCGAGTTCCAAGCCGCCCACGGTCGTCCGCCCACCCCGACCGAGGCGATCGGGTTGGCGCAGCAGGCCACCTTGGAGACCCGGGATGCGAAGCATTCGGCTCGTTCGGAGGCCCAGCAGCGGGCGACGTGGCGCGCTGAAGCACTCGAGGTGCTGGGGTCTGCTGACGCGCTGGCCCGGATGGTTGCCAGCGCTGTGGGGCGTGCGGATGCGGTGACGTTCATCCCCGATGCGGCGTGGGTGGAGGCCACGGCACGGCGGGTGGTTGGCATCGTGCAGGGGCACCGTTCAACGTGGCAGGGCTGGCATCTGCGGGCCGAGGCGCTGCGCCAGTTGCGGGCGGCGAACGTGGCCGGAGCGCTGGTCGAGGCCACTGCCGACCAGGTCGTCGCGCAGGCGCTGGCCACCCACTGCGTGTCGTTGGAGCGTCCGTTGGCCAGCCCGGACGGGCGCGTGGTGGAACCGTCCGAGCCGGCTGCCCTGCGGCGAGCCGACGGGACGAGCCAGTACACGGTGGCGGGGTCGACGTTGTTCACCAGCAGCCCGGTGTTGGCCGCTGAGGAGTACCTCGTCGCGGCCGCCGGCCGCACCGGCGGGTGGGCGGTGACCGAGGCCCATGTGGGGGTCGCGTTGGCTGAATCGGCCGCCAACGGGGTCACCCTCAACGACGGACAGGCCGCGCTGGTTACGGCGATGGCGACCAGCGGGGCCCGCGTGCAGGCCGCGATCGCGCCGGCCGGATCAGGCAAGACGACCGCGATGCGCGCCCTCACCCAGGCGTGGACCGATGGGGGTGGCACCGTGATCGGTCTGGCCCCGTCTGCGGCGGCGGCCGAGCAGCTGCGCGACCAGACCAGTGCGCCCACCGACACACTGGCCAAGTTGTGCTGGCACCTCGACCAGGGCACCACCCACCCGAACCTGCCCCGCATCGATGAGGGCACGCTCGTGCTGATCGACGAGGCGGGCATGGCCGACACATTGAGCCTGCACCAAGTGGTCCGCCACGTCCTCGAAGCCGGGGGCAGCGTCAGGTTGATCGGCGATGACCAGCAGCTCGCCGCGATCGGCGCCGGCGGCGTCCTGCGTGACATCGAAACCACCCACGGGGTCCTCCGCCTGGACGAACTGGTCCGATTCCGTGATCCCGCCGAGGGTGCGGCCAGCCTCGCCCTACGAGCTGGACGCCCCGAAGCACTCGGCTTCTACCTCGACCAGAAGCGTGTCCACGTCGGCGACCTGGCCACCATGACCACCCACGTGTTCACCGCCTGGAGCACCGACCGGCAGCGTGGTCTGGATTCGATCATGCTCGCCCCCACCCGCGAGCTGGTCGCTGAACTCAACACCCGCGCCCGCCACCAACGCCTCAACGGCGCACCCGCGGGCCGGGAAGTGTGGCTGTCCGACGGGCTGCCCGCCAGCGCCGGGGACACCATCCTCACCCGCCGCAACCATCGTCGCCTGCTGACCAGCGCAACCGATTTCGTGAAGAACGGTGACCGCTGGCAGGTGGTCGACGCCCGCGCCGACGGCAGCCTGCACGTCGCCCACACCCGTACCGGACGCCGGGTCACCCTGCCGGCCGACTACGTCGCCGAGCACGTCGAGCTCGGCTACGCCTCCACCATCCACACCGCCCAGGGCATCTCGGTCGACACCACCCACGGCGTCCTGTCCGGCGGCGAATCCCGCCAGCTGCTGTACACGATGATGACCCGCGGCCGCGAAGCCAACCACGCCTACTTGGCCGTGGTCTCCGATGGCAACGAACACACCACCTTCGCCCCAGAAACGGTCAGCCCGCTCACCCCCACCGACATGCTGGAGAAGATCCTCGGCCGCGACGACACCCCCGTCTCAGCGACCACGCAGACCCGGATCGCCGCCGACCCGGCCACCCAGCTGGCCGATGCCACCCGCCGCTACGCCGACGCGATCGGCGTAGCGGCCGCGCAGATCACCGACCCCGACCTCCTCCGCCACCTCACCCGCCGCATCAACGCGATGGTGCCCGGCATCACCGACTGCGACGCGTGGCCCACCCTGGTCAACCGGCTCCTCCTCATCGCCGCCGACGGCCGCGACCCCTTCGCAGAAACCCAGCACGCCCTCACCAGCAGCCCGCTCGGCGACGCCCGCGACGAAGCGTCCGTCCTCGTCGCCCGCCTCGAGACGCGCACCCGCGACCGGGGACCGTTGCCGTGGCTGCCCGGCATCCCGACCCGACTGGCCGACCACCCCACCTGGGGTCCCTACCTGAGTGCTCGCAGCACCCTCGTCGGCGCGCTCGCCGACCACGTCCGCGCTGCCACACTCAACGGTGCGAGCCAGCCCGCGTGGATGCGGTCCTCCAGCTGGACGCCGCCTCTCTCGCTGGTGGCTGATGTCGAGGTGTACAGAGCCGCGACCGGTGTCAACGCCGCCGACCTGCGGCCCACTGGGGACCCGCAGTTCCAGAGCACCATCCGCCGCTACCAGACCGGCTTGGACCGCCGCCTGCGTGAGGACCACTCCCCCGCGCTGGCCGAATGGGGACCGCTGCTGGCCGACCTGTCCGCGACCATCACCGCCGACCCGTACCTGCCCCAACTGGCCCGCCAGCTCGGCTACCTGTCCAGCCACGGCACCCAGGTGCGGCCCCTGCTGGAAGCCGCCAGCGTGCAGCCGCTGCCCGATGACCACCCCGCTGCCGCGTTGTGGTGGCGGATCGCCGGCCAACTCGACCACGACCAACGCACCGGCGAACGGCGCACCCCCGACCAGTGGCTGCCCGAACTCACCCAGCAGCTGGGGGTGCACGCCGCGGCGATGCAGGCCAGCCCGTGGTGGGTCACGCTCGTGGACGCCGTGGACCGCGGCCTGCAACGCGGCTGGCCCCTGGACGCCCTCATCAGCCCCCACCAGGTGGGCGACATCCAGACCCTCATCGAGGACGTCACCCGGCTCGCCGACAGCCACGACACCCCCGCTGATGCCCTCGAGACCGAGGCGCCGCCCGCCGACCTGTGGGACGACTGGACGCCCGCCAACCCGATCCTCGTCGCCAACCCCCACGAACAGCCGACTGCCCCGGGAGAACTGGCCGCCAGCGAGCCGGACGACGAGTCCGAGCCCCCGCTGGAATGGGACGGCGACGACCTCACCGTCGAAGCGCTCATCCGCACCGGCCTACGCCTCGACGCCGACCCCGCGGACACGATCCGGCTGCTCGACCAGGCCGACCAGTGGCACGACAGCCCCACCAGCCAGGAACGGCTCGAACTGGTCAACGAGCTCACCGCCCGCTTCTACCAGCACACGTTCACGCGCAGTTGGGCGCGCGCGTACCTCACCGACCGGTTCGGCGTCGACGTCCACGACCACCCCGACCTGCGGCCCGGACTCGCGCCGGCCGGCTGGACCAACCTGGTCGACCACCTGCGTGGCCACGGCATCACCAACCAGGAGATGCTCACCGCCGGCGTCGCCAGCACCGCCCGCAACGGGAACCTGATCGACCGGTTCCGTGACCGGGTCATGCTGCCCATCCTCGACCCCGACCACCGCGTGCTCGGGTTCGTCGGACGCCGCAACCCCACCAGCACCGACGAGCGTGCCCCCAAGTACCTCAACACCCCCGACACGCCCCTGTTCCACAAGGGCAACCAGCTCTACGGCGCCACCCACCTCCTCACCGCCGATCCCACCCGCATCCCCGTCCTGGCCGAAGGACCCATGGACGCCCACGCCATCACCCTCGCCAGCCACGGCCGCTACATCGGCCTGGCCCCCCTCGGCACCAGCCTGACCAACCTGCAAGCCACCCAACTCGCCAACCTCGACCGCACCCCGATCATCGCCACCGACGCCGACCTCGCCGGACGCCTCGCCGCCGAACGCGACTACTGGATGCTCACCCCCCACGGCCTCGACCCCCGCTACGCCATCCTGAACCCCGGCACAGATCCCGCCGAACTGCTGGCCACCGGCCAAGCCGCCGCCCTCAACCACGCGCTCACCCAGGCCGGACCGTTGGCCCACGCGCTCATCAACGAGCGGATCAGCAACCTGCCCACCCCCGACGCCGCCCTCGGAGCCCTCGCAGTGCTCGCCGCCCAACCCCCCCCAACAATGGGAGGACGGCATCCAAGCCCTCGGCGACCGGCTCGACCTGCCCGCCGGTTTCCTGCGCGGCACCCTCAAAGACCACATCCGCGCCTGGAACACCAACGCCCGCCGCGCCGCCGACAGCCAGCTCGCCCGCCTCCACGACGTCAAGCAGCGGCTCACCCCCACAGAAGAGACCCACGAAACCCCCACCGACCGGCCCCAAGCCCCCACACCGACCATCGAACGCATCCCGACCCGCCACGGACACGACCCGCGCGGACGCGGTCGCTGACCTACCCTCAGACCAACCCCGCACAGGAGCACACCCCATGGACGCCCCCACCCTCACCGCCACGGCGGCCGCCACCATCAGTGGCGTCCTGCTGGGTGAGTACCAGCGCCGACGGCTCACCACGCTCACCTACCGCTACCCCGAGGAGACCACCCAGGCCTGGCCCGAGCCCAGCCCCCGCCGATGGGTACCCCTCGCCCTGGCTGGTGTCCTCGGGGCGCTCACCTTGGGCTACACCGCCACCGGTGAAGCCGTCCACCTGCTCCACCTGTACCCGCTCGCGATCGCCGCACCGTGGCTGGTTGCCGTCGACGCCGACGTGCACCGCCTGCCCTACCGCACCACCATGCTCACCCTCCTCGCCAGCGTCCTCGGCGTCGTAGCCACCGCAGCACTGACCCGAACATGGCTGCTCGCAGCCGCCGCAGCACTCGGCTGGGCGCTCAGCTACGGCCTGTTCTGGGTCCTGCACAAGGCCGGTCGGGGTGCGCTCGGCTACGGCGACGTCCGCCTCGCCGGCCTCATCGGACTCACCACCACACCCCTCAGCGCCTCAGCCACCTGGCTGGCGTTCCTCCTCGGCACCCTCGCCGCAGCACTGTGGGCGTTCACCCGACCCCGCCAGCCCGGCAGCCGCCACGCCTACGGCCCCTGGCTCCTCCTCGGCTGGCTCGCCGCCACCCTCATCCCCCTCCCCTAAGACAGAACAGAAAGGGGTCACGCGCATGACCACCGACTCGCTCGACAGCCACGACATCTACACCACCGTCCGCACAAGCTGGGCCACCAGGCTCACCCAACCCACCGAGTACGGCATCGCCGACGCGCTCGGCCAGGACGCCACCCGCCAGGTCCTCACCCGGCCCGCCTTCGCCGCGGTCTACCTCCAAGCCGCCACCGTCGGCGTGTGCGACGCCATCCTGTCCCGTGGCCACGACCACGCCCGCGCCGTCATCCAGCACCCGCGCTTCCCCCAGCCCACCGTGGACGACTTCGACCTCACCACCGAGATCCCCACCGTCCACCAATGGATCCTCGGCAGCCTCACCGGGAACAACCAACAGACCGAAGCCGCGATCAGCCACACCCTCACCACCGCCCCCAACCCCACCGATGCTGCCGTCCGGCACGCGATCGCGCTCCTCCACGTCGGCAGCCTCGCCGCCACGCCCGCCACCCGACGCGCGGATCAGCCGCACACCCCCGGCACCGCCGACGGAGCCGCCCAAGCCATGGCCACGCTCAACGCCAACATCGCCGAGCTGCGCCGCCTCGGCGGACTCCCCCCAGCACCCGAAGAATCCGGCCCGCACGGCCACTGAACCCCGCCGCTAGCGGTAGCCGCACGTCGGGGAATCGATCGCCCCGTAGCGGTCCTCGTAGGCAGTGCCCGGCCCGCGGCAGGTCACCACCCCGCCATCGCCCATCTCCCAACGCGTGGAGATGACCTCAGCGGTCAAGGTCACCGATACCCCGCCGGACGACAGGCTCCGCGTCTGCGGGCCTAACGTGGTTGGGCCAGGATTCGCGGCCCACATCCACGTCGGCATGCCCACCAGTCCCATGCGGTCCGGACCGGGCTCGGGAACGATCCCGATCGACACAGGCTCAAAGCGCATCGACGTGCGCAGCTGCTCGGCCAATGCCCGCGGATCAACCGCGTCAGACGCCGGCCCCCACACCCACCGAACGACACCGGGATCCGAGGGGTGAATGCAGTCATAGATGAACCCGTCCGTGTGGGTCTCCCACACCGGATGCCCCGGAGTCGGCTGCAACTTCGTCGGGGTCATGTAGCAGTTGTGGGCCGCACTCCAACTCCCAAAGCGTTCGTGGAAGCACGGGATCTCTCGTCCGCCGTCGAAACACTGTCGCGGTTGGCTCGCTAGAGGAGTACCGGGAGGTGGATTCGTCGGGGCCGGTGGGTCAACTGTCAGAACGCAGAGGCCCCGCACGACAATTCCGTTTGAGCAATACACCTCCGTCTCTGCTTGAGCGACGGAGGGCAGCAGGTAGACGAGGAAGAACCCCGCGAGGATTCCGAGCCAAGAAGCCCTCTTTAGCACGTTGTCCTCACCACCTCGGCTGTCGTAACGCGCAGCGTCGGGCTGCCGAGGGTCACCACATCGAAGCTGTACAGGACCCGCGGCTGCGCATCCGGTGCTACGAGAGACTTGCCTTCCTCGTCTGTGACATCGATGCCGCCTGTGTCGACGCAAGCCTCAACCTTGAACGGCGCCGACTCCCCTGTGACTTGGGTGACCTCTACGTCGGTGAGGCCCGTCTGACGCCAGCCTTGCACCCGCATCATCTGCAAGTCCTTGAGGTACTGCTGCACCAGTTCCCCGCCCGAGACTTCGTAGAGGGAGTTGAGATCGACCTCTGCGTTGGTGGCGATCTGATCTGTCACCTCGTAGAACTTCACAACGGCGCCGGCGGCTGCTTGCTGCTCCGCGGACAGGGAGAGGATGGGTGAGGGCGTCGGAGTTGGGGTGGGGTCCACGGTCTGCATGGGTGTGGGGCTCGGAGTGGGCAGGGTGGGGTTGATGCATCCGCCCAGCCCGAGAGCCAGCGCGGCTGCTGCGGCGCTGGTGAGTGTCTTGGTGGTGCGGTTGTTCATCGGGCCTCCTTGACCTCCACAAGCATGGGACCCCCCTTGGAAGGCCACGCGAATCCGTGTGAATTTTCCGGGGATGCCAAGGCAGCCGACTTCGACGTCGAGTCGGGCGTGCCATGAACGGTCCCGGGGGTGGGATCTGTTCACAGCGTAACTGCTTGTGAAGGGAAGTCGGCGCGTCTCAAGAAGCGAGTGGCGCGCCGCGCTGCGTCCCAGGCGGAGCCAAGCAGAAGTTCAACGTCCCCCCACAACTGCAGGTTTGCTTGTCCCTCAACGCCCAGATTGGTGCTTGTGGGGGTACGAGAGGAGACACCCATGTACCCCAAGACTTACGAAACCCTCGCCCAAGCCGCCGAGCGGACCGGGATCACCACCAAGACTCTTCGACGCTGGGTGGCGAGTGGTCGCCTCCCCGCCTTCCGCTACGGTCCCCGCCTGATCCGTGTCGAGCCCGGCGAGGTGGATCGGCTCATGTGTGTCGTGCGTCCAGCTCAGTCCCGGGCATGACCCGACTCCGAGTGAGGGGGGTCGCCGCGCATGGTCCGCGCATCTCTGGAACCGGGTGAGAACTCCCCCATCGAGGCGTTGCCGTACCGGAAGGGTGAGAAGGGGCGGAGGGTTCGAGCAGAGAACCGCCGGCAGGCGACCACATGGCGTGCCCGTTGCCAGTACCGGGCCCAAGACGGATCGAGGATCGACGTCACCCGTTGGGCTCGGACCCAGCGGCAGGCGATCGCTGCGGTGGAGGAAGCACTGGCCGAACTCAACAGTGCGGTCCCGGTGGCGGAGACCGACTCGATGCTCAGCCTGGCCTCCCCGTTCACCGACGCTGCCGAGGCATGGCTGGAGTGGATCAAACGTCCCGAATCACGCCTGGCTCGTGGCGGCCTGTCACAACAGACCCTGCGCATCTACCGGGGAACCTATGAACGCCACATCAACGGCCCCGGCTCTCCCTTGCGCGGGCGCACGATCGCGCAGGTCAACGACCCCCAGCGGATGATCCTGTTCCTCCAGCGCGTGGCGGATGCCAAGGGCACCACCACGGCGAAGATGTGCCGCAGCGTCCTGTCGGGAATCCTCGGCATGTGCCTGCGTCGTGGTGTGGTGAAGGTCAACGTCGCCAAGGCCATCGGAACGGTCGCCTCGCTGAATCCGACCACCACCGGCCGGGACCGCAAGCGTGCATTCACGCGCGAGGAGCGGCACCTGGTGCTGGCGAAGGCTGATGACCTGGCCGAGCAGGCCACGAACCCGCGCACCATCCGCAAGTGGCGGTTGACCGCCGACGTGACCGCGTTCATGGCAGGCACCGGGTGCCGGATCGGTGAAGCACGCCTGATCGCATGGGACGACCTCGACCTGGCCAACAAGAAGGTCCGGGTCCGCGGCACCAAGACCACCGGGTCGGACCGGATGAACAACCTGCCCGACTGGCTGGTCGACCGCCTCCAACGACGCTGGGAGGAGATGTCCACGTGGGACCACCCCGAACCGTACGTGTTCTCGATGGGCCGCCCCCAGGAGGTGACGCTACCCGACGGGCAGCTGGTCTACCCCGGCTCCAACACTGCTGTCGACTCCACCAACCTCGCGCACTGGATGCGCGCGGTCCTGGACGAGGCCGGCTTCACCTGGGCGATCCCGCACACCTTCCGCCGCACGGCGGCCACCCTGCTGCACGAGGCCGGCATCCCTCTGGCGGCGATCGCCGACCAACTCGGTCATGCCGACCCCACCATGACGATGAGCGTCTACCTGGGCCGCGACCTGGAGGGCGACAAGTCGGCGCTTGCAGCTGTGCTGTGACCTGCCTCCGACCGACCGCAGAACCCCACCCGGGACCGGTGTCCACAGGTGTCCAAAAAGGGGTCAACGATGTCGCCGAAAATGCAAAGTTGGTATCAAAGTTGGTAATCCGGGGTGAAACGGAAGTTGTGGAGCCAACCCAATGGTGGTTTCACCAGGTGTTTTGGCTCCCCCGACTGGACTCGAACCAGTCGCACCGCTTCGGCCGGAAATCCGAACCCATTCACGGTCTGACTTGGGCCAATACGGCTTTGGCTAGGCGTGACACCCTGTGTTGTTGTGTTTTGACAGCATAGCGCAGAACGGGCGGAAGGGGCTACACTGGACCGAAATCCTCCCCCAATCCTCCCCCACATGCGGGGCCTGAGCCGAGAGGAATCCCCCGAGAATGGCACCTAGAAAGCGTTCGACGTTGGGCGAAGTGTTCCAAGCCCGGGACCGCTACCGCGCGCGGTACGCCCGCAACGGACAGACCCACACACCCGGCCGAACCTTCACCACGTTCAAGCTCGCCGACGACTGGCTGATCGACGAACAACGACTGATCGACCGGGGCGAGTGGACGCCGCCCGCCGATCGACGCGCAGCCCTGCAAGCTCTCGAAGCGGCCCAGACGGCCGCGAGCGAACGTGTCGACGCGTACGCCCGCCGCTGGCTTGCCAGCCGCACCACGCGCACGGGGACGCCTCTCGCGCCGCGCACCGTCGCCGAGTACGGCCGCTACCTCGACAACATTCTGGCGCCGCTGGCCGCCCTCCCCCTCGACGGGATCACCCGCGAGAAGGTCGAAGAATGGTGGCAGGAACACGACCGTGTACCGACCCATCGTCACCACGCGTACAGCTTCCTGAAGTCGGTGCTTTCGGACGCCGTCAAACGTGGGCGCATCCTGTCGAACCCGTGCCAAGTTGAGAACGCGGCCAGCATCAGCCCCAACACGCCGAAAGCGGTTCGGGCGGGGCTCGTGACCGAGCTCGACGCGTCCGACGTCGTCGCCATGTCCGACGCCATGCCCGCCCGGCACCGGTTCCTCGTGCTGCTGCTCGCCTGGACTGGCATCCGGCCTGGGGAGGCGTTCGCGCTGCGCCGCCAAGACGTCGACCAGCGCACCACGGTCGACGGCGTGCCCCGAGTACGACTGAACGTGTTCCGGGCCGTCACCAAGGGCCCCGAGGGTGGCCCGGCCCTGATCGCTGGGGCGCCGAAGACACCCGGCAGTGTCCGGGCCGTCCTGCTGCCCCCGCACCTTGCCCCCGACCTTGCCGCCCATCTGGACGCCCACGCCGCCCCCGGCGTCGACGGTCTGCTGTTCCCGAGCTCTAACCCGGCGCGTGACTTCTGCACCGTCGGGCAGGTCGCAGGGACCGCGCCGAAGCGCCGCAAGTATCCGACCGGCACCCGGTTCGAGAAGCCGACCGGGTGGAACGCCGCCCGGCTGGCCGTCGCCCGCCCACAGTTGCGCCTGTACGACCTGCGGCACTGGGCACGCCGCCAGTGGACGCGCGCCGGACTCGACACGGCGTCGGCAGAAATGTTGTTGGGCCATGAACTGCCGCGCGTGCTCGGCACGTACGCGCACCTCGACCTCGATCACGTTTGGCCGTTCATGGTCCGATGCTCAGAACTCACCGGGTGGACGCCACCAGTCGCGCCGAAGCACACGCCGGCGATCATCTCGCCGCGCCTGCTCAACGCGATGACCGCCGAACAGTTGGCCGGCACGCTCGCGACCATGAGCGACGAGCAACTGGCGGAGGCCGTGCCGCACCTCGACGCCGCCACCCTGGCGCGCGTCCTGTCGGCCACCGTGACCCGACCGGGCGAGACCCGCAACGGGTGAGCGTTGCCCGATGGGGCTGGACCGGGCGCCCCCGGTCGGGTACATTCGGCCACCGAGGGCGTCTAGCGCGCCCTCTCCCCGGCTGAAGGTCAGGGATCGGCCGCAGTAGCCAGCACGGCTCACGCGTGCCCCGAACCCCGGGACGTGAACCGGGCCACCAACGGCACGCGAGAACGGGCCTTGTGCTGCCCGCCCCGGGCCGTGGACCGGGTAACCAACACCACGCGACAGCGGGCCGAAGCATGCCCCTGCACCCCTGAGACCGCCTCTGGCGAACAACTGAACACACAACCGCATAGACCACACATCCGAGCCCGGACGGCCAACAGGCCGCCCGGGCTTTCGCATGCCCTCACGCGGAAGGAAACACCCATGCCGAAGACCACGATGAACCCCGAACTCGCCGCCCTGATCGACGAGTACGGGCGACTCATCACCTACCCCCAGGCCGCCGAACTGACCGGCGCATCCGTGCGCACCCTGAAGCGCGAGACCCAGAACGGCCGGCTCCCCTGCTACCGCGTCGGGTCGGCGCGCGTGTTGCGCCTGAAGACGGCCGACGTGTACGCCCTGATCGAACGGGTTGCCTGATGCCGGGCCCGCGCCCCGCGGGGGCGTCGGGCGAGGCGACCACGGCGACCGGGGGCGTCCGGTGAGCGCCGAGCACGCCCGGCACTGGGCGCGTCACTTCCTCGACGTGTGGGCCGAGCGCGCAGGAGACCCCCGCCTCCCGCCCTGGCTCCGAGTTGCTGCGCTCGCCTACGGGTCGCACCTGAACAACGGACACGCCCCGTTCCGCTCCGGACAGGTGTCCCTGGTGTTGGGCGGGATCGACCCGACCACGGGCGAACTGACGACCTACCGGAACGTCGCGCGAGCAATCGACGCCGCGGTCGCGAACGGCTGGCTAGCTCCTGGCTCCTTCCATCGGTGCCTGATCGTCCCGCCTAACGCGATCCGCAAGGGCGACATGTTCGCGGCGCCGCGCCTGTGCCCGCTCGACCATGAGCACCGGGAACGTGCCGAGAAGCAGGGCCGATGACCTCGCCGCGACACGCCCGAGCGCGGGGGCGAAACGCCACACCCAGCGTGGCATTTCGCCCCACGAACCGACACCCAGCGTGGCATTTCGACCCGAATGCCACGCTGGGTGTGGCGTTTCACGCTTAGCCCCCTCTTTCTGTTCTGGTACTCGACCCGGCCACCGAACCGGCCGCACCCGACAAGCGCCCGACCCGCGGCCTACCGGCACCCGCACCGGAACAGAAGGCGTTCCGGTGAAGACGGGGAACGGAACGAAAAGTGTTCCGCACCGGAACAGAAAACGTTCCGAGACGTGCCCCCGGCTACGGGTGATGTGGAAGCCCTCTATGAATCTAACTCTCTAGGCGACCACGAACAGGCCGCACCCGCCAGCACCCGGCCCGGCACCGACCGCACCCGGCGACGCAGCACGACCCCCACGGGACCCGCTCCGCGTTCTTCTTCGCGTAGCTCCGTCATGCATGCATCGTCCGCCGACCCGACCCCCAGCAACTCGACGATGCATGCAATGGAGGCTTCGCAATGACAACGAACAACCGGCCGATCGGCCCGACCGTCACCCCCACCCCGTGGCTCGACCGCCTGTCGATGCTCGGCGCCGAACTTCGCCCCGACTGGGACAGGCCTGGCATCCGCGCAGCGCTCGCGCGCGTGTCGGATCGTCCGCTGTGCGACGTCGCGCAAGCACTCCTCGGCGCGTGCGCACGTGTCGACCAGCGCACCCCCGCAGTGATCGCCCTGGACGGCCCGCACTGGCGCAACCTCAACACACCGGCCGCCGTCGACGACGTCGACGCCCAACCGGTGCCGCCCGCGCTCCGGTGCGAAGTGTGCGACCAGCCGGCCGACCGGTGCGCCGAGCTCAACGCGCGAGTCGCGCCCGAGCACCGGCACGCGTTCACCGCCCGCCGGCGGCGCCACGACCGCACGGGGACGCGCCTCGCGCCACCGCGCCCCAAGAACCCCCGCAACCACGAACACCGGAAGGAATCATGATGACCGAGCACCACGCCCGCACCCGCACCCGTACCGGGGGAGCGACCCGCGATACCACGTCAGCGGCCGCAGGCGCCCGCCAGACAACCGAGCAGCCCCAGACCCGACCCACGGGCCGCAACCCGCGGGCGGCTGACCAGGGCCCGCAGAGGGCCGGCCGTCCCGTCACGGTCGGACGCTACCGCGGGCGCACGGCACCGAACTCCACGCAGGACGCCGCAGGCGTCCGCAGGATCGGCGCGGACGCCCCGGCCCGTACCGACGTCCGGGGCGGGGGTCGCGCCCCACAGGCCGCCCAGGGCACCGAACGGACCGCTCCGCGACCCACGGTCCGCAACACCGGGCCCGCCCACCAACCCCAGCCGCTCACCTTGGACGCCCGGATCAGGCTGGCACTCGGGCACGCCGACTCCGCACCCGCACGCACCGGGGACAAGTGGCCCACACATCGAGCGCACCGCGCCCGCCGCCGCGGCCGGAACGGGAAGACCCGATGAGCCGCCGGCCCGGCCCCGGCGCCACATCGGCCGAAGTGCAACGCGCCCGCATGCGCAGCGACAACACCGTCGGATGGAAGGGCGTGCAGAAGCACGGCACCCGGTGGCGCGCCCGGATCGCCCGCGTCCATCTCGGCATGTTCGACACGCCCGAAGACGCGGCACGCGCCTACGACGCCGCCGCCCTCGACATGTACGGGCCCCAAGCCTGGACCAACGCCAAGGACGCCCCGGAGTTCGACCCGTTCGCGGGTTGCGACAACCTCACGGGCGCCGATTGGCGCGGCATCCTCGACGCGCTCGACAACGAGGGCCCCCGGTGACCCCGGCCGCCCGCGTCCGTGACGCCCTCATTGTGTCTGGGCGGGACCTCGAAGTCCTCGCGTACGCCGTGCACACCGCACGGCGTACGCGCCGGCTAGAGGGCCACCCCGCACACCCGGACCTAGAACGGTTGGCCCACACGTTCGAGCCGGCCGCGTCCGCGTCCGTGTCCCCACGACCGCACGCGGACACCACCGCGGAACCGGCCCGACACGATGAACACATGACCACCAGCGAGGCCGCCGAGCTTCTCGGCGTCACCCCCCGCACCGTCCGCCGCATGGCCGCCAAGCTCAGCGGCCGGAACGTGGGCGGCCGGTGGCTCGTCTCCGCTCGCGCCGTCCGTGAACACCTCGCCGGCCGCACCGGCCACCAACTGACCGAAGGAACCCCCCATGTCCGACAGTGACAGCACCCCCGACACCAACAGCACCCCCGACACCAACAGCACCCCCGACCCGGACGCCGCGCAGATCGTCGCCGACGTGCTCGGACGCCCCGCCCCGAAGCGGGACAATCCCGCCGAGCCGACCGCGCGCGACCTGGTGCGCGACGCGTTCGGGTGGTGACGGCAATGTCTGCCACGACCCGCACCCCCTCCCGGTTCGCCACGATGAGCGCCGACGCGATCCGGCGCGAACTCTCGCCCGTGTCGCACAGTGCAGCCGGCGCTGACAGGTTCGACCTGCACAGCCAAACCGGCCAGTTCCTCGACGTCCTGCTCGACGTGTTCGGCCTCGACCCCGAACCGTACGCCGACGTTGTCGACGCCCTCGACCGGGCGGCGCGCATCGAAGCATGGGCCGCCAAATGGCAGGCGTCCGCAACTCTGGACGAACGCGCCGCCGCTCGCATGATCGGCGACGCCACCGACTACGACGACGCCGCCGGCACCGTGTCCGCGAGCGTTCGCGCGACGAACGACACCGAACGCGCCGCCGGCGGTCGAATCTGGGGCCGTGCTCACCTCGCGGCCGCAGCCGGCGCCCTGGCCGCCCTCCGCGCACATGCCGCCCACACGTTCGCCGAGCTCCAACGCGTCTACGCCGACAGCGTGGCCGCTTACCTGGACGCCGCCGACAAGCTGACCGAGGCGGGGGTGCGAACCCTCGAGGACGCCACCCGCGCGAACCTGTCGGACGTGTGGTTCGCGCTCGAAGCCGAAGCCGCCCGCCGCGACATCGTCGCCGAGTTCGTGCGGCACGCCACCCCGTGGGGCGTCCTGCCCGGCGACGACGTCACCAACGCCCAGCGAGGGCCCGGCTACGGTGCACGCCGCTGGTACACCAACCCGCAGAAGGCCGAGACGCTGAACCAGTACGCGCACGTCTACCGGAGCATGCCGCCCTGGCAGTTCCGTGCCCACGTCATGCGACAGGCCGGCGCCGCCCTCCGCAGCGTCGAAGATGCCCGCCGCACCCCCGAACCGGAGCCGGCCAAGCTCCCGCGGGGCAGCAGCATCGCCAAGCGTGCCGCAGTCGGCACTCTCACCGCCGCCGACGTCGACAACCTGTGAGACACGCGGACGCCCCCAAGGGGTGGGTGGGGGGCGTCCGCAGTCCGGGCCGAGAGTCCCACCACGCGCGCGCCGTGTGCGGTGCCGTTCGCGTGGTGACCGTCGACCCGACCCGGACCGGGCCCGGCCGCCACGAGTAGCGGGCGCTACTTCGTAGGTGGCCGGGCCCACACCCCCTCGACTTGCGGGCCGCCGATTCGGCCCGCAACCCGCCCGGCGCGCGACGGGCGGAAGGGTCGGCCGGGCGCGCGTGGTGCCTCCTTTCCGCCACGGCGCCCGGCCCGATCACCCAAAGAACAGACAGGACACGCCATGCCACGCGCCCCCAAACTGTGCGCCCGATGCTCAACCCCAACCCGCGGCACGTACTGCGACGCCCACAAGCCCGCCCCCGGCTGGGTGTCCCACCCCAGCCCCAGCCGCGTGCAACTCACCCGAGCCGAACGCCACGCGTTCCGGGCAGCGATCATCCGTCCCGGCGTGCGCTGCGTCGACTGCGGCCAACCCGCGACAGTCGCCGATCACGTCATCCCGATTGCCGAAGGTGGCAGCAACGATCCCATCACCAACGGCCAACCAATGTGCGAGCCGTGCCACAACATCAAGACCCAAGCCGAAGCCCAACGAGCCCAAGCACGACGCCGCTAGAGGGGGGTGGGGGACCCCCTGGGGGGAGGGTCCAACAGCGTCGGGGAGTAGCTGCGGAATCTGCCGGCGCCAGAACCCAGACCCCCCGCGACGCCTGCGACACTTCTCCCCCGTTTGGAGTACTCGGGCCGGGTGAATGTTCCTGGGCGGCCCGTTGCCGCCCAGCGTTGGGACGTCTCCGTCTTCACGATCAGTCGACGCGCCAGCTTGGCGTCCTTGTCCGCCGAAGGGCATGAGTACCCGCGCTATTCGCCCCCGTCGTCGGCGTATGTCACCAGGCCGAGCCTAACCCCCTTCGAACTCCCGTCGCCCGGCCGGGCAACGGGTCAACAGGGCTGCGCGAACGTGCCGCCCAAACAACTGAAAGATGGTGGAAGCAATGAACTTTGACATGAACTGGAACGAGGTCTACCCGCGCGCGATCTACTGCGGTGACGGGCCGACGGGCACGAGTTGTGGCGAGACGTCCGGGGTCTGGGGCAGGAACGACCCCACCCGGGCACGCGCAGTGGATCGTGAGGGCCGCAAGGCGGACAAGCTCATCGACGGCCGCCTCTGGTCGACCGGCTCGTGGCGTTCGAGGAACTTCGCGAACGGCCGCGGCAGCGCCCCCGCGAAGATTCAGGAGCTCCTGAACCGCGCCATGAGGGACGCCCGCGCGCGCGGCGCGTCCGGTGTGCCGGCGTCGCTGTCCGTCGACGGCATCCTCGGCAACGCGTCGCACGCCGTGATCGTGTGGTACCAGCGCCGGGTAGGGCTGAGAGCCGACGGTCTCGTCGGCATCGCGACTTGGCAGAAGCTCCGATACGCCTGACCAGGCGAAACGCCCCCGCTCCCGTTGCTTCGGGGGCGGGGGCGTTCTTCGCGTTTCAACCGATGAAGCCCGGATACATGCGTTCCCACGCCAGCACGGCGAGGGTGAGCAGGACGACCGACACGACTGCGAGCAGCCCGAACAGGGCCAACCCGACCGCCACGACGCGCCTCATGAGGCCACCTTACGTGCGTCGGCGAGCGTGTTGTCTACGGACGTGATCCACGTCGACGCCCGGACGCCGCACACGTCCGCCAGCGCCCCCAACTCGGGCATGGTGAAGGTCTCCCCCGCCAGACGCCGCGCGAGCGTCTCAGGAGCGATCCGGGCGCGTTCTGCGGCCTGCTCGACCGACAGCCCGACCCGAGCAACATCGGTGCTCACGAGCTCGGCCAACAGGCGGTTACGGGTGAGGCGCAGCAGTTCAGCCCAGTCCGGCTCGACCTCGACCGCCTCGACTCCGCCGGATTCGGGCGCCAGCTCGCGGGCCAGCTCCCAGGCGCCCACGACCTCACAAAACTCGGCCTCGATCGGCTGCCCGTCACGGGCCCGAGCGGCCGACGGGCCGACGTACCAGACCCGGACGGCACCCGCCTCGCCGACGGGTTCGGCGCCGGTGAACCGGGACACGGTGCGCCAGCGAGCCACATAGGCGCGGGCCGCGTCGAGGAAGGCGTCACCCTCGACGACCGGCCGGGCGTCCGCCTCGACGCCGGGCAGGTCGGTCATGGTCGCCCCGAGCTGCTCAACGTTGCGCCGGGCGTGCGTCTCGCACTGCAACCGGGTGAACGGCGTCGGGTCAATCGGAGACGAGCGCGGGAACTCGACGGCGTGCGTGGCCGGTCGGTCGCAGCGGGTGTTCGTGCAGGTGTTGGTGGTCATGGCGTGCGGTCCCTTCCGGGCGTCTCACCTTGACCAAGGGGGCTGAAATCCTCCCCCAATCCTCCCCCGCTACCAACCCCTCAGGGTCGTTTCCCCTTGTGGTAGCGGTTTTGGCTGGCTCCCCCGACTGGACTCGAACCAGTAACCCTCTGATTAACAGTCAGATGCTCTGCCAATTGAGCTACAGGGGATCGCTCTGCGCGCGAGAAGGAACACTACCAAAGAGTTGGTCAGAACGCATACTCGGCGCGGAGGCGCCCCAGCTCCGCCTCGGTGAAGGCGATCGTCTCCTCGTCCATGCGCACGCCCATGGCCGGGTGGGCCGTCCACAACACAGGCGAGTGCTCGTCCATGAGGTTGCGCCGGGCGCTGATGGTGACGGTCTTGCCCGGCTTGGGGTACACCGACGTCTGGAACAGGAACGTGGCCTCGACGCGCTCCTTGAACACCTCCGGGAACGACCGCGGCTCGACCAGCGGCACGGAGACCTTCTCGCCCGTCGACATGACGGTCCAGCGCATGGTCTTGTTCTCGTCGTCCCAGCCCCCGCGCAGGATGTCGTGCCACCCGAGCTCGGTCACCTCCTCGGAAGCGATGCGCACGAGCCGGTCGCGCAACCCGATGAGGTAGCCGTCCTCGGTACGCGCCCACGCGAGGACTTGACGTCGGCGTCCGACCGTGGCGTCGAGGTGGCCGGCGGCGTCGGCGGGCAGGGCGTTGCGGGAGAAGAGCTTCACGTCCCCCATTGTGCCAACCTTCACGCGGCGGCCCGCATTGCCTCCCCCGCCCTCATCAGCGCGAGCGCCCGACGCTCGGCCCGGCGGATGGTCGACTCGCTGCGTCCGGTGATCCCGGCGACCTCGGCGTGCGTGCGGGCCGGACCGTCCAGGCCGTACAGCTGCGCCACCACGTTCAGGTCGAAGTCATCCAGCCGCCGCAACAGGCCGCGCACCAGGGCCGGGTCGTGCTCGTCGTCGGCGTCGGGCGCGGCGCACAGGTCCAGCCAGCGCGGATCGTCCCGGTCCAGCGGCACGACGGGCGTGAACGCCAGCAGGGTGCGGACGACGGAGCAGGTCTCCCCCGTCGCGACGGCGATCTCGTCCAGCTGGGGTTCCCGGGCGAGCGCCGACGTGAGCTCCCCGACGGCCGCGCGGGCCCGGCGCCACTGGCGCGCCCGTCGGGCGGGCAGGCCGAGGGCCCCCTGGTTGGTGACGGCGGCGTCCCCCACCCGCATGCGGATCTGCGGCAGCGCGCACGTGGCGAACTTGCCGCGGCGCGGGTCAAAGCGCGGGAGCGCCTCGAGCAGCCCCACCATCCCCTCCTGGAAAAGCTCGCGGCGCGGCTGCCCCGTCCGCTCGGCCACCGCCCGGACGACGTAGCGCACCAGCCCGATGTTGGCCGCCACGAAGCGTCGGCGGGCGGCCTCGCCGTCCTCGACGAGCCGCAGGAGCTCGCCGTGCGTGGCGGCGCAGGAGGACCGGTGTCGTCCGGCCAGCACGGCGTCCGCGATGGTGCCGGCGTCCATGCGGCGCAGGAGGGCGACCTCCTCGTCGCGGGTGAGCAGGGGGACGGTCTCGCTGGGGGTGAAGGTGTCCATGGCCTCGACCCTGCTGGACCGCCCCGCCCCGCGGAAGCCGAAAACCAGGACCCACAGGCAGCATCCGGACAACACCTGTTGGCCGGAACCCCTTGCGTCAGCTCCCGACGGCGTGCTGTTCGAGGGCCCGACGCCGGGTCTCGAGCTCGAGCAGCTGCGCGAACATGCGGTTGTAGTTCGCCTGGTCCTCGACCGGGTTGGTGCGCTGGAGGCGCGACTTGAGGTCGTTGATGTCCCGCACCACATGGGCCAGCCGCAGCCGCGCGGCGTACTCGCGGGCGTAGGCGCCGGTGGGCTCGGCGAGCAGCGGCTCCACCGACAGGGCCACGACGAGCTGTTGCCCGACCGGGTCGTCCATGCCGTCGACGACCGCCTGGGCGAACCCGCCGACGTTCCGGTCGGTGGCGGTCAGCACCTCGAACACGCGCCGGTAGCTGGGGTGTTGGAAGTCGTCGGCGGTGATGCCGCCCCAGTCCTCCGGGAAGAGGCTGGGGTGCTGCACCATCACCTTGAGCACGCCCCGCTCGGTCGCGATGCGCCGGTCGGACGGGTCGGGCAGCTCCATCATCGCCACCTGGCCGGACGCCGCGGGCTCGGCCGGGGCCTCCTGCCGCAGCCCACGCTCCGGCTCGGGTGCGACCTTGCGGTTGTTCGCCCGCTGCACTTCGGCCCGCACGGTGTCGGTGTCCATGCCGACCATGCCCGCGAGCTCGCGTAGGTACTCCGAGACCAAGGACCGGTCCCGCACCGACGCCACCAGCGGCGCGGCGGCGCGCACCGCGGCCAGGCGCCCGTCGGCCCGGTCGAGGTCGTACTTCTCGAGCGTGTTCTTCATCACGTAGCGGTACAGAGGAACGCGCCGGGCAACGAGCTCGCGCACGGCGGCGTCCCCGCCCTGGATGCGCAGGTCGCACGGGTCCAGGCCGGTCGGCTCGATGGCGACGTAGGTCTGCGAGGTGAAAGTGGCGTCCGAGGAGAACACCTTGAGGGCGGCGGCCTGGCCCGCGGCGTCCCCGTCGAAGGTGAAGACGACCTCGCCGGCCAGCGCGTCCGACGTCATGAGGCGCGAAAGCATCCGCGAGTGGTCCGCGCCGAAGGCCGTGCCACACGAGGCAACGGCGGTGTCGACACCGGCGATGTGGCAGGCCATGACGTCGGTGTAGCCCTCGACCACGACAGCCTGGTTCTTCTTGCCGATGTGGGTGCGCGCCAGGTCCAGCCCGTAGAGGACGTGCGACTTCTTGTAGACCAGCGTCTCGGGGGTGTTGAGGTACTTCGCCGGCATCCGGTCGTCGTCGAACAGCCGCCGGGCGCCGAAGCCCAACGTGGAGCGGCCGGCGTCCCGGATGGGCCACACGAGTCGCCCCTGGAAGAAGTCCCAACCCGACTCGCGCACGAGCCCGGCCTTGACCAGGTCGTCACGGGTGAACTTCTTGGCGGTCAGGTGGTTGAGCAGGTCGCGCCCGCCGCGCGGGGCGAAGCCGATGCCGAAGTGCTCGGCGTGCTCGCGGGTGAAGCCGCGACCGTCGAGGAACACCCGCCCGGTGACGGCGTGCGGGCTGGCGAGCTGGGCGGCGAAGAACTCGGCGGCCAGCTGGTTGGCCTCCAGCACGCGCATGCGCAGGCCGGGCTCGTGGCGGGGCCCGCCGTCGCCGTCGGTGTAGCGCAGCTGGATGCCGACCCGGTCGGCCAGGAACTCGACGGCCTCGGTGAAGCCCATGTTGTTGATCTGCTGGACGAACTTGATGACGTCGCCGCCCTCGCCGCACCCGAAGCAGTAGTAGAAGCCCTTGCTGGGCGTCACCCGGAAGCTGGGCGTCTTCTCGTCGTGGAAGGGGCACAGGCCCACCAGCGCTCCCCCGCCGGCCGGCTTCAGCTGCACGAAGGAGCTGACGACGTCGTCGATCCGGGACCGCTCGCGGACCGTCTCGAGGTCCTCGGGGTGGATCAGGCCGGCCATGCGCCGCAGTGTAGCCGCGGACGCCCGCGCCCTGCGCCCGGGGGTAGGGTCGTCGATCGTGACCGTGAACGAGGGATGGGGGCTAGCGCTCGGCCTGGTGCTGCTCGTGGCGCTCGGCGTCGCGGCGTCGCTGGCCGGACGCATGGGCCTGGCCCGCCAGCAGGTCGTGGCCGCCGTGCGCGCCGTGCTGCAGCTGGCCGTGGTGTCGCTGGTGCTGGCCGCCGCCGTCCAGACGCTGTGGGGTGCGTTCGCGTTCTGGGCCCTCATGTTCGGCGTCGCGCTGTGGACGACGACCGGCCGCGTTTCCGTCCGCGACTGCTGGCCCTGGACGGCCGTGGCCCTCCTGGCCGGCCTGGTCCCGGTCCTCCTCATCGTGTTCGGCACCGGGGCGTCCCCCTTCAACGGCATCACGCTGATCGCGCTGGGCGGCATCGTGACCGGCAACATGATGACCGCCCACACGCTGGCCGGACGCCGCGTGTTCGGCGAGTTGCGCGAGAGCCAGGGCGAGTACGAGGCCGCCCTCGCGCTGGGACTGCTGCGCCGCGATGCGATCGGGCTGGTGATCGATCGGGTGGTGCCCGAGGCGCTCATCCCCAACCTCGACCAGACCCGGACGGTCGGGCTGGTCACCCTGCCGGGCGCGTTCATCGGCGTCCTGCTGGGCGGCGGCTCCCCGCTGCAGGCGGGTGCGGCCCAGGTGCTGGTGCTCGTGGCGATCATGGCCGGGCAGGCGTGCACCGTCGCGGCGATGGCCGAGTTCGTCCGCCGCGGCCTGATCGTGCCCGCCGACCTGCGCCCGAAGCTGCACGTCTGACGGCGTCCCGACCAGGGGCGGACGCCGCTGTCGGGAGGCAGGGCGGCAGCGTCCGTCCCGCACCTGAGCCGGCGAGCCCGACCCTTCCGCCCCTACCCGAGGAACCCTCCGCCTGGGCGCCGGACCACCGATAGGGTCGCGCCATGAAGCCCCGGCGCCTCGGGCGGCTGGCGGCGGTCGCCCTGATGGTGCCGCTCGCCGGGTGTTCCCTGCGCGGCGACCTGCGCTTCGACGAGGACGCCGCCGTCACGGTCGACGTGGCCCTCACCTACGCTGCGGCGTCCCTCGCCGGCGGGCTCGACCTGTGCGACGGCGCCATGGCCGCCGAGCGCTGGGGCCTGACGACCACCGCGCTACCGGCACCGCCGGGCCAGCGGGCCTGCCGCATCACGGGCGTCACGCGGGAGTCCGGGCAGGACCCCAGCCTGGGCACGGTCGCGAGGGCGTCCGACCACCTGTTCGTGGCGGTGGACCCGCCGTGGTTCCTCGAGCGTCCCGCCCCCACCGACGACCTGGACCTCACCCTCCACTTCCCCGGCGACGTGGTCGCCGCCGCCGGGGGCGACGTCACGGGGCGCTCGGTGCGCCTGACCGACCCGAACCGGATCCTGGCCGAGGGCGTCGCCGCGACCGCGTGGACGCGCCCGGCCCCCCCGCCGTGGGTCGTGCCGATGGTGGCGGGCCTGGGCTGGGGCACGCTGCTCGGTCTGGTGCTGCTGTGGCTGCGCGGCTGGTTGGGCGACGACGACGCGCCGAGCGTACGCTCCCAGCCCACTCCACATGAGGCGTCCGCACCGCCGGTCGAGCCCACCCCGCCCGCCGACCCCGCCGAGTGGGCCCCCGATGGCTGAGCCGCGCCGCACGACGAGCCGACGAGCCGCCCTGGCCGCGGGGGCGATCCTCGCCGCCTTGGCGCTCACGGGCTGCGATGCCACCGGCGACGTGGTCGTCGGCGCGGAGACCGTGAGCCTCGACGTGCGCGTCAGCCACGGGATCGCCGAGTTCGCCGACGGCGGCTCGCCCTGCGACGGATGGGCCCACACCTCGCTGTTGGTCGTCTCCGACGTCGTGTCGGCCGGCGGACGGGTCGACTGCCGCCTCACGGCGGAGCTCCCCCGGGATGAGCTCGGCAATGTTCCCGACGTCACCGTCCGCACGGCGGGCGGGCACGTCTTCCTGACCCTGCCGAGCTACGCCTTCCAGGCCATCGAGCCGGACTCGACCCTGGACCTGACCACGACGTTCGCCGACGCGGAGGTCGTCGCGGCGTCGGGCGGCGAGGTGGTGGGCGACCGGGTGCGCTGGCGCTCCCTGCTCGACCTGCAGGACGGCGGGATGGGGGTGACGCTGCGCGTGGCCCCGGGCGTTCCGGGGTGGCTCGTGCCGGGCGCGCTCGGGCTCGGCCTGGGGTTCGCGCTGGTCGCGGCGGTACGGGGCCTGGCCCTCGCCCTGGTCGGACGGCGGGACGAGCCGCCGGACCCGGTGCACGGCTACCCCCGTCGCAGGCAGGGGCTGCCGTTCCGGCGTCCCGCCCCGACTACCGGTGCCCACGGGGCGGACGGGTCGAGCCTCGCACCCGCTCCTCGCGCGAGGCCCACCGCCCCGCGCGACCCGGACGACTCCGGCCAGTGGGCCCCCGGCCCCTGACCCGTGGGGCTCAGTCGCCGCGGCCGATGCCCTGGGGCAGGCGGTCGTGGTCCCAGCCGAGCCGTTCCTCGGCCATGTCGAACGCGTAGCGGTCCGTCATGCCGCCGACGTAGGTGACGGCGGTTGTGACGCGGTCCGCCTCGGCGGGCCCGTGGTAATCGGTGGGCATGGCGCCGGGGTGCTCGCAGTAGTACTCGACGAGCCCGCGCAGCACCTCGATGACGGCGTTGCTCTGGGCGACCGACTCCGGCCGGGTGTAGATGCGCTCGTAGTTGAACGCGCGCAGGGACGCCAAGGCCGCCGCCACCTCGGCGTCCATCCCCACGACGCCGGTCTCGGCGACGGTGGTGATGATGGAGCGGATGAAGACGGCCAACTGTTCTCGCCGCGTCCCGCCCGCGATGGCGACCACCTCCCGCGGCAGGTCGTCCAGCGACACGATGCCGGCGTGGATGGCGTCCTCGAGATCGTGGGCGCAGTAGGCGATGCGGTCGGCCCAGCTGACCAGCTCGCCCTCGATCGTCATCGGTGCCGGGCGCGACCACGAGTGGTTCCGGATGCCGTCGAGGGTCTCGACGCACAGGTTCAGCGGCGTCAGGACCACGTCGGCGCCCCAGGGCCCGTGGTCGTAGCCGCCGGAGAGGAAGGCGTCGAAGGCGTCCTCGGACGCGTGCCCCCCGGGTCCGTGCCCGCAGTCGTGGCCCAGTGCCATGGCGTCCGCGAGGGCGACGTTCACCCCGATACCGCGGGCCAGCGACGTGGCGACCTGCGCGACCTCGATGGCGTGGGTGAGGCGTGTGCGCTGGTGGTCGGTCGGGTAGACGACGACCTGCGTCTTGCCGGCCAGCCGCCGGAAGGCGGTCGAGTGGACGATACGGTCACGGTCGCGCTCGAAGCAAGTGCGCTCGACGTCGGGCTCCTCCGCCACAGCCCGGGTGCCGGCGCCCGAGCTGAAGGTGGCGCCGGGGCGCAGAACGAGCCTCTCCCGCTCCTCGCGGGCCTCCCGGCCGATGGGCGCGGGCAGGTGGAGGTGCGCGTGCGAGTCCCGGTGGGCGCGGACGACGTCACCCTCGGCGTGGCCGGCCATGGTCTGGGCCCAGGCGACCGTGCGGGGGTTCAGCGCGTCCGTCATGCGCCAATCTTGGCGTGCTTCATAGACTGGGGCCACCCGACTGAGCACAAGGATGGCCATGAGCGACCAGACCCCCACCCCCGATCCCTATCGCCGCGACGAGGCGCAGGCCCCCGACCAGGGCTACCAGCCGCCGCGCCACGACGAGCCGTCGTCGCAGCAGGGCGCCGGCCAGCAGGGGTACCATGCGCCGCAGTACGGGCAGCAGCCGTACGGGGCCCCGCAGTACGGGCAGCCGCCCGCCCATGACGCGTCGTACCCACAGCAGCAGGCGTACGGCCAGCAGCCCTCCGGGCAGCAGGCGTACGGCCAGCAGCAGTACTCGGCCTACCCGCAGGGCCAGCAGGCCGCGCCCTACGGCCAGTACCCGCAGGGCTACCAGCAGCAGTGGCCGGCCGAGCCGCAGCCCCAGAGCAAGACCCTCGGCCTCATCGGCCTGGGGATCGTCGCGGTGTGCACGATCATCCTCGCGGTCGTCGGCTACAACGTGGGCGCTCACGTGGGCCAGTTCATGCTCGACTACGGCATCGACGCCATGCAGAACCCCGACCCGAACGACCCGATGGTGATCGCGCTCGGTCAGCAGGTGGCCGGCTCCACCACTGCTGGCATCTTCGCCACCCTCGCGGGCATCGCCGGCTGGATCGTCAGCATCATCGCGGTGTCCCGTCGCCGGGGCCGCAACTTCGGCATCGGGGGCATCATCCTCGGCATCCTGGCACCGATCGTCGGCTTCATCGCCTTCGCGGTCGGGCTGATGCCGGCCGCCCAGATGCTGGCCTGAGTCAGCCGCCCGACACGTCGGACTCGGCGGCGGAGAGGTCCTCCTCGCCGATCGTCCGGCTGTCCAGCCACCCGTACGGCAGCGTGACGTGCGCCCGGGGCGTCCCTTGGCGACCCCGCGGCGTGCCCAGCTCCTGGACGGGGTAAGTCGCGTCCGGGTCGAGCTGGGCGATGAGGGCGTCGAGCTCGGCGAGGCTGGAGACCATCGCGAACTCGCGGCGCAGGTCCCCGCCGAGCGGGAAGCCCTTGAAGTACCACGCCATGTGCTTGCGCAGGTCAGTCAGGCCCCACCGTTCGCCGTGAATCTCGGCGAGCAGGACGGCGTGGCGCCGCAGCATCGCGGTCACCTCCCCGAGGGTCGGGTACGGCTGCACAGGGCGCCCGGCGAAGGCGTCGGCCAGGTCGCGGAAGAGCCACGGCCGCCCGAGGCAGCCGCGGCCGATGACGACGCCCGCGGCCCCGGTCTGCTCGACCATGCGCAGCGCGTCGACGCCCTCCCAGATGTCGCCGTTGCCGAGCACGGGGATGTCGACGGCCTCGACCAGCGTCGCAATGGCGTCCCAGCGGGCCTGGCCGGAGTAGGCCTGGGCGACCGTGCGCGCGTGCAGCGCGATGGCCGCCGCCCCGGCGTCCTGCGCGATGCGTCCGGCGTCGAGGTAGGTCTGGTGGTCGTCGTCGATGCCCATACGGGTCTTCACCGTCACCGGGACGCCGTGGACGTCGGCTGCCGCCACCGTCTTCGTCAGGATCTCGGTCAGCCGGTCGGTCTTCCACGGCAGCGCTCCGCCGCCGCCGCGGCGGGTGACCTTGGGCACCGGGCAGCCCATGTTGATGTCGATGTGGTGGACGCCCAGCTCGTCACACAGGATGTGGGCCGCCTTCGCCATGACGTCGGCGTCCACCCCGTAGAGCTGCACCGACCGGACGGTCTCGCCGGGCGCGAAACGCAGCATGTCCAGCGTCTTGGGGTTCTTCTCGACGATGCCGCGGCTGGTGATCATCTCGCACACGTACAGTCCGGCGCCCTGCTCGAGACACAGCTGCCGGTAGGCGGGGTTCGTGATGCCGGCCATGGGCGCCAGCACGACGGGGGTCGCGACCTCGACCGTTCCCCCGGAGGGGGCGGTCAGGCGGAGCGGTTCGTGGGAGGGCACGAGGTGCGAGTCTACGCGCCTCAGCGGCGCCAGTCCCCCAGGCCCCCCTGCAGGGCGCCGAGGGCGGCCTCGACCAGCGGGTGGCGGTCATCCTCCGGGCAGCCGTCGGACGCCCACGCCGCACCCACGGCGTCCAGGAAGCCGAGGAAGCCGAGCAGGGCGAACCGGTCACGGACGGCGTCCGCCGGCTGCAGGATCTCGGCAAGGAAGGCCAGGTCTTTCTCACGCGCACGGTCCCTGATGGCGGCGGTCGCTACAGGCTCCTCTCGGGCCAAGCTGCCGCGGGCGTGTGCGGCGACATGATCGAGGTGCGCCAACACCCACGTCCGCACGCGGTCACGCGCCGACGTGTTGGGTGGCAGCGCCGCGTCGGCGGCCTGTTGGCGTTCGGCGAGGTCGTTCATGTCAGCTTCCAAAAGGGCGGCGTAGAGCCCCTCCTTCGAGCCGAAGTAGTGGAAGACGATGGCCGGCGACCCCCCGGCCCGGCGGGCCACCTCGGGGACGCCCACTTCCGCGTAGGACGCAGTGGCGAAGGCCGCACGCGCTGCCGCGAGGATGACGGCGCGGCGCTCCTCCGGGCCGAGGCGCCGCCGCACGGTGGGTCCTGTTGCCGTCATGCTTGCCATGCTAGCGGCTATTGAGCTACTGTCAACAGTGTATTGATCCACACTCAACAGGAGTTGCAATGAGCTTGGCGGACCACACCATCTGGTACCACGTCTACCCCCTCGGCGCGCTCGGCGCGCCCGTCCACGAGGGTGGCGGCGAGGTGGTGCACCGCCTCGGGGCGCTCGAACCGTGGCTCGACCACGCCGTGTCCCTGGGGTGCTCGGGCCTGCTGCTCGGCCCCATCTTCGCGTCCGTCTCGCACGGGTACGACACGCTGGACCACTTCCGGATCGACCCCCGCCTGGGCGACGACGCCGATTTCGACGCCCTCGTCGCCGCCTGCCGCGAGCGCGGCCTGTCCCTGATGCTGGACGGCGTGTTCAACCACGTGAGCACCCAGCACGGCCTGGTCGCCGAGGAGTCCCCCATGCTGCGCCGCTCGAACGGCCACCTCTACACGTGGGAGGGGCACGACAATCTCGTCGAGCTCGACCACACCCGAGGCGACGTCGCCGACTGGGTCACCGACATCATGCTGCACTGGCTCCGCCGCGGCATCGCCGGCTGGCGCCTCGACGTCGCCTACGCGGTCGCCCCCGCATTCTGGCGCGAGGTGACCGGACGCGTGCGCCACGAGTTCCCGGACGCCCTGTTCCTCGGCGAGGTCATCCACGGTGACTACGGCGCGATCGCGGACGCAGGCGCGCTCGACTCGGTCACCGCCTACGAGCTCTGGAAGGCCACCTGGAGCTCCATCAAGGACACCAACTGCTGGGAGCTGGCGCACGCGCTGGAGCGGCACCAGGCGTTCTCGGCACACCACGTGCTCAACACCTTCGTCGGCAACCACGACGTCGACCGGATCGCCTCACTCGTCGGCAGCGACGGGGCCGCGCTCGCGGCCTCCGTGCTGTTCACCGTGCCGGGCATGCCGAGCGTCTACTACGGGGACGAGCAGGGCTTCACGGGCGAACGGGGCACGGGGGCGTACGCCGACGACCCGATCCGGCCGCCGCTGCCCGCCTCCCCCGCCGACCTGCTACCGGCCGGCGCGTGGCTCCAGCGGGTCTACCAGGACCTGATCGGCTTCCGCCGTCGCCACGCGTGGCTCTCGCGGGGGCGCCTCAGTGTGGTCGCCAAGGAGAACGCCTGGATCGAGTACGCGGTCACCCACAGCGACGACAGGGTGGACGTCCGTCTCGAGCTGGCGCCTGTCCCGCGTGTGCAGGTGCGCGCTTCCGACGGCGAGGCTTGGGAGTGGTCGGCCTAGGATCAGCCGCATGACCGACCCCACAGCCGACGGCTGGGCCACTACCGCGTGGACGATGGACCAGCTCGACACCGAGGCGCTGGCCCGCCGCAGCCTGGTGTGGTTCGCGCTCGGCGGCGTGATCTTCGTCGCGCTGGCGCTCCGGCCGGCTGTGGCGCACGACCCGTTCTCCAGCTGGTGGAACCTGCTGCCCTTCCTGGGCCTGCTCGTGGGTGGCACGCTCGCGGCATTGGTGCTGCACGAGGCCGTCCACGGGTTGGTGATGGCCCGCTACGGCGCCCGGCCGCAGTTCGGGGTCGGGATGATGCAGGGCACGGTCCCCTACGCGTACGCCACATCGCCCGGTTTCAGGTACACGCGGCGGCAGTTCTGGTGGGTGGCGATGATGCCCACGTTCGTCGTCAACGCGCTGCTGGCCGTCCTGGTGTTCACCCTCCCGTGGGGCCCCTACCTCGTGCTGCCGGCCGCGTTCCACCTGTCGGGGTGCATCGGGGACTGGATGATCCTGCGGATGGTGGCCGAGCACCCCGAGGGCACCCTGGTCGAGGACACCCGCGACGGCGTGATCCTCCACGTCCCGCCTTCGGAGCCGGCCGCTTGAGGGCAGCATGGCGGCATGCTCGGTCGTGTTCCGCCCAGGTCCTGGACATCTCCCTCGGGTCGGGTTGAGGACTATCCGCTCCGTCCGGCGTCCCGTCCGCTCACCCGAGCGTTCGTAACGCGGATGCTCCCTCGTAACGCGGAGATGATCCGCGTTGGGAGGGAGAACGCGCGTTGCGAGCTCGCTGTCATGCTGCGGCGTTGTCCGCGCCCCACCGGTCGGCCATGCTGGGCGCGTGGCCAACCCCTATCCCCGCAGCACCGAACGTCTCGTCCTGCGCCCACTCCGCAGGGACGACGTCGACGTGATCCTCGCCTACCGCAACGACCCGGTCGTGGCGGAGTACCAGGACTGGGACCTCCCGGTGACGCGGGAGCGGGTGGAACGCCACGTCGAGGCCCAGTCGAACTGGATCGACATCGTCCCCGGAGAGCCGCGACAAATCGGCATCGAACGTGAGGGCGAGCTCATCGGGGACCTCTACGTCGACCTCGACGAGCACGGTGGCGTCGCAGAGATCGGCTTCACGCTGCAGGCGGACCACCAAGGGAAGGGGTACGCGTTCGAGGCGGCGTCCGCTGTCGTGTCCGACCTGGTCGAGCGCCTCGGGTGCCATCGCATCTACGGCCAGTTGTCACCGAAGAACGTCAGGTCCGCGAGACTGCTCGAGAAGCTGGGGATGCACGTCGAGTCGCTCGCGCCCAGGTCGTACTGGTGCCGGGGCGCGTGGGACGACAACCTCGTCTACGCCATGGACGACACCGGGTGGCGGGCGCATCACACCCAGGCGCCGGTCTGATTCGGCCCGGGAGGTGGCTGCGCAGCGGGAAGCGACACCGACGTCGTGTGCGATCCGCTCCTGCGTCTAGCCTCACACGCATGGAAATCGCACGTAGCGACGCCCTGTTCGCCATCGCGGCCGTGCTCGAGATCGGCGGCGCCTGGCTGGTCTGGCAAGGCGTCCGTGAACATAGGGGGTGGGTCTGGGCGGGCGCCGGCATGCTCGCCCTCGGTCTCTACGGGTTCGTGGCCACCCTGCAGCCCGACGCCAACTTCGGTCGCATCCTCGCCGCCTACGGAGGGGTGTTCGTCGCCGGTTCCCTGATCTGGGGCATGGTGTTCGACGAATTCCGGCCGGACCGCTACGACGTGATTGGCGCCTTGGTCTGCCTCGCCGGCATCACCGTGATCATGTACGCACCCCGCGTCGCCTGACCGATCGCGCAAGTAGGTCGCCAGCCAGCAGTGCCGGTGCTCGAAGAGGGCAGCGACCAGGGCGTCAACGTCTGCTCGTGCTCCCACAGGCGCATGCTCAGCATCGAGGATCGTTCGAGGAGGCGCCGGCCCGGTTCGACCGCGCCCCCACCCATCGCGGGGACCGGGCGCGACCGGCACGCGAGCCGGTCAGCCCCGGGCGTCCGGTGTAGCCGGTGGACGCCTCGGGCACGAGCGAGACGCGCACGGGGGCGTCCGGACTGCAGGGCGCGACCACCGGGGCGGTCGCGGCCGCCAGCGAGGACAAGCCCTCGGCGTCTAGCTCGCCCAGGTCGGCGCCCCAGTGGAACACCGCGGGCGGCTCCCGGACGGCGGCTCAGCAACCGAGCAGGCGCGCCCCCAGCCAGGAGGCGACCTGGTCGAGCGGCACGCGCTCCTGCGCCATGGTGTCGCGCTCGCGGATGGTGACCGCGTTGTCCTCGAGGGTGTCGAAGTCGACGGTGACGCAGAACGGGGTGCCGATCTCGTCCTGGCGGCGGTAGCGGCGTCCGATCGCCTGGGCGTCGTCGAACTCGACGTTCCACAGCTTGCGCAGTTCGGCGGCGAGGTCGCGGGCCTTCGGCGAAAGCTGCTCGTTGCGGGACAGCGGCAGGACAGCGACCTTGACCGGGGCGAGGCGCTTGTCGAGCTTGAGCACGGTGCGGGTGTCGGTGCCGCCCTTGGCGTTGGGCACTTCCTCCTCGGTGTAGGCCTCGACGAGGAACGCCATCAGCGACCGGGTCAGGCCCGCGGAGGGCTCGATGACGTACGGCGTGTAGCGGCGGTTCTGGGCCTGGTCGAAGTACGACATGTCCTGGCCCGAGTGCTCGGTGTGGGTGCCGAGGTCGAAGTCGGTGCGGTTGGCGATGCCCTCCAGCTCGCCCCAGCCGTCGCCGCCGGTGAACCCGAAGTCGTACTCCAGGTCGACGGTGCGCTTGGAGTAGTGCGACAGCTTCTCCTTGGGGTGCTCGTACTTGCGCAGATGGTCGGGGTTGACCCCCAGGTCGACGTACCAGTCGTGGCGGGCGTCGATCCAGTGCTGGTGCCACTCCTCGTCGGTGCCCGGCTCCACGAAGAACTCCAGCTCCATCTGCTCGAACTCACGGGTGCGGAAGATGAAGTTGCCGGGCGTGATCTCGTTGCGGAAGCTCTTGCCCACCTGGCCAATGCCGAAGGGCACCTTCATACGGCTGGTGGTCTGCACGTTGGCGAAGTTCACGAAGATGCCCTGGGCGGTCTCGGGGCGCAGGTAGTGCAGGCCCGACTCGTCCTCGATGACGCCGAGGTAGGTCTTGAGCATCATGTTGAAGTCGCGCGGCTCGGTGAACTGGCCGAGATTGCCGCACTCGGGGCAGTTGATCTCCTCCAGCCCGGAGGGAGCGCGGCCCTTCTTGAACTCGAACGCCTCCTCCAACTGGTCGGCGCGGAAGCGCTTGTGGCAGGAGAGGCACTCGGTCAGCGGGTCGGAGAACACCCCGACGTGCCCCGAGGCGACCCAGACCTGCTTGGGCAGGATGATCGAAGAGTCGAGGCCGACCACGTCCGGACGCCCCTGCACCACGGCCTTCCACCACTGGCGCTTGATGTTCTCCTTGAGCTCCACGCCGTAGGGTCCGTAGTCCCACGCCGCTCGCGTACCGCCGTAGATCTCCCCGCAGGGGTACACGAAGCCGCGGCGCTTCGTGAGGCTGATGACGTTGTCGAGCTTGCTGGCCATGGGACCGGTTGCCTCCTTGTCGGCTGGGGGTGCCCGGCCGGCATCCCCACTGCCGGGCCACCCTATCCGGACGCCGGGGTGGAACGCACCGCGTCCGGGAGCCGCGAGACCGGCGCGACAACCACGTCGTGCAGCTTCCAGTCAAGCTCCGAGATGCGGGCTGCCAGCGCTTCCAGGTCGGCCACCGCGACCGTGGCGGTCGGCACCACGAACACCTCGACGTGGAAGAGGTGGCCCTGGTCGCGGACGCGCACGGCGGCGTCCGCCACCCAGGCCGGGCCGCGGGCAGCGGTGAGGATGGCGCCCACCAGAGGGTGGGTGCGCTCGTCGTCGTGGGTGCGCGCCTCGCCGTCCATGAGGTCGCGCAGGGCGTTCTTGATGCCGGTGACGCCGTCCTTCACGATGCTGGCGGCGATGATGAGGGCCGCGACCGAGTCCGCCCACCACCAGCCGACACCAATGCCGAGGATGCCGAGTATGGCCGCCGCGGCGGTGCGCCAGTCCGCCGCGTTCATGTCGGCGTCGGCCCAGAGCACCTTGTCGTGGAGGGTCTCGGCGAGCGGCTTCTTCAGGTGGCCGAGGATCACCGGCCCGGCCCCGGTGTAGACCATCGCGGCGATCATCACCCAGCCAGCCCACACGGTCTGCCCTAGAAGCTGGTAGGTGCCGATCGGTGGGTGCTCGGCCTTCAACAGGCCCGACCCGGAGTCGAACACCATGAAGGCGCCCATCCCGAACAGGGCGACCGCCGAGGCGAGGTGGGCCGACCCGATCGCGCGGTGGTGGCCGTAGGGGCGCTCGGGGCTGTGCGGCCGCCGGATGCTCCGAAGCGACGCCAAAAAGACCAGCGGCGGGACGAGGGACAGCAGGTCCTCAACCCAGGCGACCTTCATGGCCTGGCTGGAGCCCATCACGACGAACACCACAACGACGCACGAGAGCAGGTAGGCGATGCCGATCCACTGCAGCCGCGTGGCCCGCCGCAGGGCGTCGTGCTGCTCCCGCGGCAGCTCGGTGTCGCCGAAGCGGGCCGCACCCTCGCCGGGGGCGCTCACGGCGCCCGCCCATCGAGCCAGGACTCCAGCGCGAACAGCAGCGCGTTCTCCCCCATCGGCACCGCGAGCACGTGCTTGCGCTCGCCGTCGGGCGACGCGCTGGTGATGTACGGCCGGGTGAGGGCGACGCGGTCGCTCCAGGGCGACGCGTCGGTGAGGCCGCCCGCGATGAGGTCCAGCTCGCCGCGTTCCATGGCGGCGACCAGCTCCTCCTCCCCACCGACGCTCCACGCGACGTGCGCCCCGAGGGAGGCGGCGAAGTCCTGCACCACGGCCGCCTCGGGCCCGCTGACGTCGGCCCCGGCGACTTCGATCCGATCGGCCCCGGGCGACGCGCCCGCGCGCAGGACACCCTGGGTGCGCACTCGATCCAGCGTCCCGTCCGGGTCGGCGGGGATCGCCGCGCACCCGCCCAACACAACGGCGCCCGCCACAGCCAGGGCCATGAATCTCCTCGTCAGAGGCCTCACGTCCGCAACGCTACTCCCCGCGCGGGATGTTGTCGCCCACGGCGTCCGGCCGGTCGTAGGCGGACGGCTCGTCGATCGCCTCGCTCATCAGGGTGACCAGAACCATCTTGGCCTCGTAGCCGTTGTAGGCCCGGCGGTAGGAGCCGACGTTCTCCCAGACGGTCTGGATCGCCCACAGGTCGGGCTCGTCCAGGTTGCGGACGAGGTCGGCCGAGACGTTGCCGGGGCGGAACCGGAAGAATGCCACCGCGGCCTCGGCGCGCTCGACGAAGGACGCCTCGGCGTCCGGTGCGACGCGGAACCGACTGAAAGCCAGCATGCGGGCCAGCCTAGCGGCCCGCCGGTAGGCTGGGGCGGACGAGGAGGGCCGAGCACATGACCACCACACCCCAGCGGCGGACGCGCCAGCGCGCCACGATCGCCGAGGTGCTCGCCGAGCTCGAGGAGTTTCGCACGGCCCAGGACATCCACGACCTGTTGCGCCGCCGCGGGGATTCCGTGGGCCTGGCGACCGTCTACCGCAACCTGCAGGCGATGGCCGAGGCGGGCGAGGTGGACGTCGTGCGCACCCCCGACGGACAGGCGTCCTACCGCGCGTGCGGCGAGGCCACCCACGCCCACCACCACCACCTGATCTGCCGTGTGTGCGGACGCACCCTCGAGGTCGAGTTCGAGGGGGTCGAGGAGCTGATCGCGGCGCTGGCGGCTCAGCACGGGTTCACCGACGTCGACCACTCGTTCGAGCTGCACGGGCTGTGCGCGCCGTGCGCCGCCGCCACCGACTCCCCGAAGGAAACCTGATGCACAAGCTGGCCGCCAGCCTGCTCGCCGCGGCCGTGGCCCTGGGCGCCACCGCCTGCTCCGCCCCCGCGAACGACCCCGGCAGCGACCTGCCGCTGGTCGGCGTCTCCTTCCCCAACAAGAACGACGCCCGCTCGGCCGGCGACGGGCTGCTGCTGCAGGAGAAGCTGACCGAGGCCGGCTTCCGCGTGGAGCTGCGCTGGGCCGGCGACGACGTGCCCGTCCAGTACCGCGACCTGGAGTGGATGGTCGACAACGGCGCGAAGGCGATCGTGGTCATGCCGGTGGACGCCCGGGCCTACCCCGACGTCCTCGACCGCGCAGAGGAGGCCGGTATCCCGGTCGTCGGCTACCAGCGCATGCCGCTGCTCTCGGACGGCCTCACCCAGTTCGCGGCCGTGGACGCCCACGCCGAGGGGGCCCTGCAGGCGAGGACGCTCGTGGAAGGCCTGCGCGAGCGAGGCGTGCCGCAGCCGTGGGACGTGGAACTGTTCGCCGGCGACCGCGTGGAGATGGCGTCCAAGGACATGCTGCGCGGGGCGCTGGACGAGCTGTACCCGCTGCTGATGGACGGCACGGTACGCATCCCTTCGATGGAGACCGACTTCGACTCCCTCGAGGTGGCCCGGTTCGACCCCGACTTCGCCGTCAAGCGGCTCGAGCGGCTGGCCGCCACCGAGACGGCCGACACGGAGCTGGAGGGCGTCATCGCGCCGACCGACGCCATCGCGCGGGCCCTGGCCGCCCACCTGGAGGCCTCCGGCTCGCGTCCGCCGCTGGTCGTGGGCTCGGGCGCCGAGCTCGAGTCGGTGCACATGATCACCGAGGGGGTCCAGTACGCCACCACGTTCGCCGACACGCACGTGCTCGCCGAGCGGACGGCCGAGATGGTCGCCGAGCTGGCGTCCGGCCGCGACCCGGGCCTCACCCAGACGGCGCTGCGCGATGACGACGGACAGCCCGACCGCGAGGACACCCCCGAGGAGGAGCTGGACCAGCACGTCCCCGCCCTGCTGGCGACGCCGGTCGCCCTCGACAAGGACACCGTGCGCCAGGCCGTCCTCGACGCCGGCCTCTACGAGCCCGCCCAGCTGGGCGGCTGAGGCCCGCCGTGCCGACCTACCGGGACGAGGCGGTCGTCCTCCGCACCCACAAGCTGGGTGAGGCGGACCGGATCATCACGCTCCTGTCCCGGCGGCACGGGAAGGTGCGGGCCGTCGCCCGCGGCGTCCGGCGCACGTCGAGCAGGTTCGGGGCCCGCCTGGAGCCGTTCAGCCACGTCGACCTGCAGTTCGCGACGGGCCGGACGCTCGACGTCATCACCGAGGCCGTCACCCTGCACCCCTGGTCGGAGCCGCTGTGCACCGACTACCCGCGCTACACCGTGGGCCAGGTGATGCTGGAGACGGCCGACCGCCTGGTCAGCATCGAGAACGAGCCCTCGCTGCAGCAGTACCAGCTGCTCGCCGGGGCCCTGCATGCGCTGGTCGTCGGCACCTCCGACGGGCCCCGTCCGGCCACCCTCATCATGGACTCCTACCTGCTGCGCGCCGTCGCGACCGCCGGCTTCGCCCCCAGCCTCGATTCGTGCGCCTCGTGCGGCGTCGGGGGCCCCCACCAGGCGTTCTCGCCCTCGGCCGGCGGCCTGGTGTGCGTGCGCTGCCGCCCGCCGGGGACGCCGCAGGTGCGGCCCGAGACCCTCCAGCTGCTGTCGGCGCTGATCAGCGGCGACTGGCCGGGCACGAGGGACGCCGACGAGGCGAACCGGAACCAGGCGTCGGGCCTGATCGCCGCGTTCGTGGCGTGGCACCTGGAGCGGGGCCTGCGCACGATCGAGCACGTGGCGCGCTGACCAGCCCTCGCTGTCCCCCGGCTCGGGTTCGCTCGGTCAGGTTCGCGGTGCAGCGATCTGGGCTGCGAGGTGGCCGCCACCGTAGCCGTTGTCGATGTTGACCACACCCACCCCGGGCGCGCACGCGTTGAGCATCGTCAGCAGCGGCGCGATGCCGCCGAAGGCCGCGCCGTAGCCGACCGAGGTGGGCACGGCCACCACGGGGCAGGCCACGAGGCCGGCGATCAAGCCGGGCAGCGCGCCGTCCATGCCAGCCACAACCACCACAGCGCCGGCCCGCCGGAAGACGTCGACCTTGGACAGCGTGCGGTGGACGCCGGCGATCCCGACGTCGACGACCAACTCGGCGCGGCGGCCGAGGTGGCGGGCCGTCAGCAGGGCCTCGCGGGCCACCGGCAGGTCGGAGGTTCCGGCGCACGCGACGACGACGAGCTCGCCCGTCGGCTCGGGCATGCGCGGCGGCCAGACGAGCAGGCGCGCCACCGGGTCGTGGTGGGCGTCCGGCAGCACCTCGTGGATGGCGGCCGCACGGTCGGCGTCCGCCCTGGTGAAGATGGTGACCACGTCGGGACGCCCGCCGATGCGGCGGGCGATCTCGCGGAGCTGGTCGACCGACTTCCCCTCGCAGTAGACGGCCTCGGGGAACCCGCCGCGGCGCGCTCCGCGATCGAGGTCCAGGTCGGCGATGTCGTCGTCAGCCATGGCGCAGCACCTGCAGCGTGAACGCGCCGGACTGGATGCCGGCCAGGTCGAGCGTGACGTAGGGGAAACCGGCGGCGCGCACCTCGGCCAGCACAGCCGCGCGCACGCCGTCATCGGCGAAGCGGGCCAGCTCGGCCACGGGCACCTCGATGCGGGCGATGTCTCCGTGGTGGCGGACGCGGGAGTCGGTGAAGCCGTGGCGGCGCAGGGCCGACTCGGCCTCGTCGACCTGCCGGAGCTTGATGGGCGTGACCTCCTGGCCGTGCGGGATGCGGGAGGCCAGGCACGGCGCGGCGGGCTTGTCGGCCACGGCCAGGCCGAGGGCGCGGGCCAAGGCGCGGACGCGGGGCTTGGTCAGGCCGGCGTCCGCCAGTGGGCGCAGGACGGCGTGGTCGGTGGCGGCCCGGGCGCCGGGCCGGTCGATCCGGACGGCGTCATCGGCGTTCTCGCCGTAGGCGACGGCGTCGAGGCGGTGGTCCACCACGATGTCGTCGGCGATGCGGGTGAACAGCTCGTCCTTGCAGTGGAAGCACCGGTCGGCGTCGTTGGCCCGATAGGCCGGGTTGTCGCCCTCGTGGGTCTCGAACTCGACCAGCCGGGCGTCCATCTGCTCGGCGGTCGTGCGGGCCAGGGCGTGCTCGTCGGAGGCGAGGGAGTCGGAGACGGCCAGCAGCCCGACGGCGTTCTCACGGCCGAGGGCCCGGGTGGCGACGGCGAGCAGGACGGCGGAGTCGACACCCCCGGAATAGGCGACCCCGAGGCGTCCGACACCGGCGATGAGCGCGGCCACCGCGGCCGCATCGGCGCGCTCGGCATCCGGCAGGTCCGCGAAAGCTGTCACCCGCCGGAGTCTAGCCCCCGCCGACAGCCCCGGGTCTGAGCGCCGACAGCCCCGGGTTTGAGCGCCGACAGCCCCGAGTTTGAGCGCCGACAGCCCCGAGTTTGAGCGCCGACAGCCCCGAGTTTGAGCGCCGACAGCCCCGAGTTTGAGCGCCGACAGCCCCAGGTCTGTGCGCCGACAGCCTCTGGCCGGGGCTCTCGGCGGAGAGTGCGTCAGGCCGGCGGGAGGGGGGCGCCCGGCGCCAGTCCGGACGCCAACGCCGCGGCCTGGGCGCGGTGGGCCACGTCGGCTTCCGACAGCCCCGAGGCCCGGGCCGCCTCGGCCACCGCGCTGAACTCGGGTGTCGCATGCAGGATCGTCCCGGCGCGTGAGCCCACCTTGACCGGCACGGCGTGTCCCAGCACGTCGACGTCGACCCAGGTGCGGTCGAGGATGGTCCGCTCCACGGCGGATTCACGCACCCCGAGCGTCGTCGTCCGTGTCAGCAACACCTCCACGACGGCGTCGCGGGCCCCGGCACCCGTCAGCGCGTGAACCGTGAACGCGGGGCGCCCCTTCTTCATCTGGATCGGCACCAGCCACGCGTCGGCGGCACCGGCCACCAGCAGCGCGTCGAGGACGCCGGGCCACATCCGCGGGTCCAGGTCGTCGACGTTGGCCCGGACCTCGACCATTCCCCGTTCGGCGACTCCGGACGCCTCACCCAGCACCACGCGCACCACGTTGGGCCACCCCGCGAAGTCCTTGCCGCCGGCGCCGACCCCGACGGACGCCACCGTCATGCCCGGCAGGGGCTCGCAAGCCGACGCCACTGCTCGCACCACGGCGAGCCCGGTGGGCGTCGCGAGCTCCCCCGCCGCCTGCGGCGTCGTCGTCTCCGCGGGCGCGTCGTGCTGGTGATGGTGGTGGGCTCCGGCAGGCCCACCCGTCCGAGCGTGGGCCTCGCCGGCCCCAACCACCCGCCCGGACTCAGGCGTCGGGTACACCTGCCACCCGATGCTCAACTCGGCGACGGCGGGCACGGGCACAGGGATGTCGCCGTGCGCCGCACGCACGCGTCCGGACCCCAACCGCACCGGGGACGCGGACACCGTCGTGACGCCCAGCGCCACCAGCGCCGCGCACGTCCCGACGACGTCGGCGATCGAGTCGAGGGCGCCGACCTCGTGGAAGTGCACCGTGTCCGGGTCCACCCCGTGGACGCGACCCTCGGCGTCCGCCAACCGGCCGAAGGCCGCCAACGCCCACTCCCGTGCCCGCTCATCCAGCCCGGCCCCAGCCAGGGCGGCCCGAATCGACGACCACTGGCGGTGGGGCGGGTCATCGACCAGCACACGGACGCGCGCCTTGGTCGCCCGCTGGCCGCCCCGGGTCACCGCAGAGGACTCGAGCCGCACCGACCCCGGCGCCACCGCGTCGATGGCCGCCTGCACGGCGGTGACGTCGGCGCCGGCGTCCAGCAGGGCGCCCAGGAGCATGTCACCGGCGACCCCGGCGGAGATGTCGAACCACGCGTGCATGCCTGCCATTCTGGCCGACGCGGGAGCACTAGGGTCGCGGTGTGAGCCCGATCCCGCCGACACCACACCCGAGCGGCGCGCGGCCGCCGGCGATCCCGAAGAAGTTCGTCCCCGAGCACGTCGCCATCGTCATGGACGGCAACGGCCGCTGGGCCAAGGAGCGCAACCTCCCTCGCACGGACGGGCACGCGCGCGGCGAGGCGTCCCTGCTCGACGTCATCCACGGTGCGGTGGAGATCGGCGTGAAGTACCTGTCGGCCTACGCGTTCTCCACCGAGAACTGGAAGCGCTCCCCCGACGAGGTGCGCTGGCTGATGGGGTTCAACCGCGACGTCATCCACCGCCGCCGCGACGAGCTGAACGATCTCGGCGTCCGCATCGTGTGGGCCGGGCGCGAGCCACGCCTGTGGAAGAGCGTCATCAACGAGCTCAGGGTCGCCGAGCGGATGAGCCGCCACAACACCACGCTCACGCTGCAGTTCTGCGTGAACTACGGCGGACGCTCCGAAATCGTGGACGCCGTGCGCGCCCTGGCCGCGGACGCCGCTGCCGGACGGATCGACCCCGACCGGATCACCGAGAAGTCGATCGGCGCGCGGCTTTACGCCCCCGAGGTGCCGGACGTCGACCTGTTCATCCGATCCTCGGGCGAGCAGCGCACGTCCAACTTCCTGCTGTGGCAGATGGCGTACGCCGAGATGGTGTTCCTCGACCGGCTGTGGCCCGACTTCGACCGGCGCGACCTGTGGCACGCCATCCAGCTGTACGCCCAGCGCGACCGTCGCTACGGCGGCGCGGTGCCGAACGAGGTCTCGCCCCCCACGTCCTGAGGGTCGTCCCGGGCCGCGGTTGTGGACATCACGTGGATGAACGTCAGGTTTCCGTGGACGAACTGTGGGTGAACCTGTGGGTGACGAATTCCATCCCAGTAGTTCGTGACCAGGGGTTGCGCCCTTCGTAGGCCCGGGATACAAATGTCCTACGCCGCCCTTCGGGGCAGCTGATGATCCACTGGAAGGGGATCCCTACGACGGGGCGACCTGTCGGACCAGCCAGGTGACGGGCCGGTCGGATCCCGGTACTCGGGGATCATCGATCGGCAGGTCACCAGGCGCCGGTCACCCCAGAAGGGCCGCTGAACCTCATACGTCCAGCGGCCCTTCGCCTGTCCCCGCGCGGTTCTGCTCTGCCAGGCCGCCGTCGCCGTCCAGCACCAGGGCAGGCGTGGCGCCCAGCCGGTTTTTCCCGTCGGTGGGCGGTGTGTCAGCGCCGGCTCAGCGGCTGCTGCGATCCGACATCGGTCTACCGCGCGTGCACCCGCGCCGACACGTCGACGCGGGTGCCGCAACGCCTCAGGCGCCTTCGGCGCGGGTGACGATGACCGGGGCCTCGGCGTCCCGTAGGACCTCCTTGGAGGTCGAGCCGAGAAGCAGGCCCGTGAAGCCACCAAGGCCGCGCGATCCGACGACCAGCACGCTGGCGCCGACGGACGCCTCGACCAGGGCCGCCGAGGGGCGTCCCTCGATCACCTTGACGTCGATGTCGAGCCCGGGGTGGCTGTCGCGCACCGGCTCCACGAACACCTCGACACCATCCTTGAGCGTCTCGATCGGCGGCAGGCTCTGCATGGCCGTGACACCCATCGGCCCCATCATCCACGGGGCGACGTCCCACGCGTGGATCACGCGCAGTTGGACGCCGTTGGCCGCGGCCTCGTCGGCCGCGAACTTGAGTGCGGCGTCCGCCTCAGGCGAGTCGTCGACGCCCACCACGACTGGGCCGGCCGGGGTTGCGATGCCGTGGTCGGTGACGACCGCGACGGGACCGTGCGCGTGCGCCACGACGGCGTCCGCGGTGCCGCCGAGGGCGCGTACCTTGAGCGGCGCGTGCTCGCCGCGCGCGCCGACAACCACCAGGTCGGCGGTCTTGGAGGCCTGCGCGAGCACGTACGAGGCGATGCCCGTGGCGACGGCGGTCTCGACGGTCAGGCCGGGGTGCCTCTCGGCGACCTTGTCCTTGAGGGCGTTGATCTTGTCCTTGGCCATCTCGGTGAGGCGGTTGGGCCAGTCACCGGTGGAGAGTGCCTCGAACATCCGGCTGCGGCGCGGGATGGGCACCTCCGGCACCGCCATCACGATCAGGAGCGGCACCCCACGCTTTGCGGCGCGCTCCGCCGCCCAGTCGACCGCGACTCCGGCGCGACCGGACAGGTCAGTTCCGACGACGATCTTTCCTCTGGCGTCCAACGTGGTGGCCATGACCCCCTCCTCGATGAGTGACAGCCACTGCACCGTGGCGGGATGTCCCCCAGTCTACCCGCGCACGGTCCCCTTGGTGCGCGCGAAGCGAGTCTCGAAAAGACGGGCTGTCGGCGCACAAACCCGGGGCTGTCGGCGCAAGAACCCGGGGCTGTCGGCGCAAGAGCCCGGGGCTCTCGGCGGAGGGGGTCAGGCGCCCAGGCGGAGCCAGGCGGACGAGCGGGTGCGCAGGCCCAGCACGGCGCCGCGGGCGAGCAGCCACACCCCGTAGGCGGCCCACAGCCAGGCCAGACCGGCGCCGGTCGCCCAGACCGCCAGCGCGAAGGGGGCGTACACCGCCGTGGTCACCAGTCCGGCCAGGGCGAGGAAGCGGGCGTCGCCAGCCCCGATCAACACCCCGTCCAGCTGGAACGCGACCGCTCCGACCGGGGCGAGCGCGGCCAGCACCAGGAGTGCTCCCGCCGCCACCGCGTGCACCGCGGGGTCGGGGCTGAAGGCCCCCGCGATCGGGCCGCGCAGCGCCACGATGACGAGCCCCACCACGACACCCAGCCCGACGCCCCAGGCGATCACCCGGCCGAGCACGCCGCGGGCGCCCGCCTCGTCCCCGGCGCCCAGCCGCAGGCCAACCATGGCCTGGGCGGCGATCGCGAAGGCGTCCAGCGCGAACGCCACCGTCGACCACACGGTGGCCACGACCTGGTGGGCGGCCAGCGACGCAGTGCCGAGGCTCGCGGCGGTGAAGGTGGTCAGCAGCAGGGCGGCCTGCAGGGTGCCGTTGCGGACGACCAGCCATCCGCCCAGCCGGGCCGCGGCCAGCACGCCCCCGGGCGCGAACCCGAGCCGGACGCCCTCGCGCTGCGCGGCGCGCAGCACCACCCAGCCCATGATCGAGGCCCCCACCCATTGGGACACCACGGTGCCCAGGGCCGCGCCCGGCATCCCGAGCCCCAGCCCGAGGACCAGCGCCACGTTGAGGGCGATGTTGAGCAGGTTGATGGTGACGACGACGCGGAGGGGCGTCCGGGTGTCCTGCAGGCCGCGCAGCACGCCGGTGGCGGCCAGCATCACGAGCTGGGCAGGCAGGCCGAACGCCACCACCCGCAGGTAGGACGCCCCCAGCGCGGTCGGCTCGGGGGCAGCACCGTAGAGGCCGAGCACCCACGGCGCACCGGGCACCAGCAGCACCGCCACGGCGAGCCCGATCAGGGCGCCGAGCACCATCCCGTCGACGCCACCGGACAGCGCACCAGGGCGGTCCCCGGTCCCCAGGCGCCGCGAGACCGTCGCCGTCGTCCCATAGGCCAGGAACACCGACAGCCCCACCACGAGCGTCAGCACGCTGGAGGCCAGCGTCAGCCCGCCCAGGTGGGGCGTGCCGAGCCGGCCGATGATCCAGGTGTCCGCCAGCACCAGCAGCGGCTCCGCGATGAGCGTCGCGAACGCCGGGACCGCGAGCGTGAGGATCTCCCGGTCCAGCGCCCGCCCGCGCTCAGGGGCGGCCACGGAGCCAGTCCAGCGAGTCCTGGGCCCACGCCGGGGTCGCGTCGGCCCGGCTGGCCAGCACGAGCGCGGCCAGGTGGCCGAGCGGCTCGTCCAGCTGCTCCGCCGCGCCGCCCAGCTCCACCCCCCGACCCGCCGCCAGCGCCGCGTACTCGGTGCGGAACGCGTCGGCCGCTTCGTCCGAGAGCGCGAGGGTGACGTTGCGGACGTCGCTTGCCCGCAGCCCCGCGCCCATCAGGTTGAGGTCGTACATCAGGGCCGAGGACCCGTCCCAGGCCACGGCGAGGTTGGTGTACCAGAAGTCGTTGTGGGTCAGTGTCCGCGGCAGGTCGGCCAGCACGCGGCGCCACTCGGGCAGCCGGTCCTGCGCCCACGCCACCTGCAGGGACAGCTCCGGCCAGCGGGCCGCCACGAGGGCGAGCCCGTCGGCGTCCACGAGGTCGAGTTCGGAGTACATTCCGGCCAGCGCGGCGTCCGGGACCGACTCCCCCGCCGCGTGCAGCTGGTCGTACCAGCGCGCCAGCAGGCGGGCGACGCCAGGGTCGTACAGGTCCTCGGGCGTCCCGGGGCGGTAGCCGGCGTCGACGAGGTCGGCCAGCACGAGCCAGTCGTCCCCGGCGCCCAGCACGGGCACGGTGGGCAGGCCGAGCAGCTCCAGCAGCCGGTAGTGCGCGATCTCGCGCGCCATCCGGGGCTCGGCATAGCGCTTCACCACGACCGGGTCGCCCGCGAGCACGGCGCGGACGACCAGCACGCCGTCGTCGTCGGAGACGACGTCACCCCACTCGAGGTCGGAGAGCTCCATGGCGCGGGGTCAGCCCCAGCCACCCTCCATCTCGTGGACGCTCACCGACTCCTCCTGGGCGGGGTCGGTCTCGGCCATCTCGGCGGTGAGGTAGCGGTCGGCGAGGCCGGCCTCGAGCTGGCCGACGAGGTCGGCGACCTGCCCGCCCACGATGCCCAGCGAGCTGTACTGCTCCAGGCGCGTGCGGGTGTCGGCGATGTCGAGGTTGCGCATGGTGAGCTGGCCGATCCGGTCGACCGGCCCGAAGGCGGCGTCCTCGACGCGCTCCATGGAGAGCTTCTCCGGGTGGTAGGACAGGGCCGGGCCCTGAGTGTCCACGATCGTGTGGTCCCACCCACGGCGCAGGCGGACGGTGACGGTGCCGGAGATGGCCGAGCCGACCCAGCGCTGCAGCGACTCGCGCAGCATGAGCGACTGCGGATCGAGCCAGCGGCCCTCGTACAGCAGCCGGCCGAGTCGGCGTCCGTCGTTGTGGTAGGCGGCCACCGTGTCCTCGTTGTGGATGGCGTTGACCAGCCGCTCGTAGGTGATGTGCAGCAGGGCCATGCCGGGGGCTTCGTAGATGCCGCGGCTCTTGGCCTCGATGATGCGGTTCTCGATCTGGTCGCTCATGCCCAGGCCGTGGCGTCCGCCGATCTCGTTCGCCTTGTGCACCAGCGCGACGGGGTCGAGGCGCTCGCCGTTGATCTCCACCGGCCAGCCCTGCTCGTAGGTGACCGACACCTCCTCGGCGGCGATCTCGACGTCCTCGCGCCAGTGGGCCACACCCATGATCGGGTCGACGATGTCCATTCCGGTGCCGAGGTACTCGAGCTTCTTGGCCTCGTGGGTGGCGCCCCAGATGTTGGCATCGGTGGAGTACGCCTTCTCCTGGCTGTCGCGGTACGGCAGGTCGCGGTGGGTCAGCCACGCCGACATCTCGTCGCGGCCGCCGAGCTCGGTGACGAAGTCCTCGTCCAGCCACGGCTTGTAGATGCGCAGCTCGGGGTTGGCCAGCAGGCCGTAGCGGTAGAACCGCTCGATGTCGTTGCCCTTGTAGGTCGATCCGTCGCCCCACACGTTGACGCCATCGGCGTACATGGCGTTGACCAGCATCGTGCCGGTGACCGCGCGGCCCAGCGGAGTGGTGTTGAAGTACGGGACGCCCGCGTTGCGGATGTGGAAGGCGCCGCACTGCAGGGCGGCCAGGCCCTCCTTGACCAGCTCTTCCCTGCAGTCGACCAGGCGTGCAGCCTCGGCGCCGTACGCGCCCGCCCGACCCGGGACGGAGGCGATGTCCGGCTCGTCGTACTGCCCGATGTCGGCGGTGTAGGTGTACGGGATCGCGCCCTTCTCGCGCATCCACGCGACCGCGACCGACGTGTCGAGACCACCGGAGAAGGCGATACCGACCTTCTCCCCCACCGGGAGCTTCATCAGGACTTTGGACATGGGGGCGATCCTATCCCCGCGTGCCCGTCCCCCGTCCCGCCCCCGCTACGGTGGAACCCGTCCCAAGGAGAGGCCCCCACCATGGATCCCGCACGCGTCAGCACCGGCATCGGCGGGTTGGATGCCGCCATCGACGGGCTCCGGATCGGCGACAACGTCGTGTGGCACTGCGAGGACCTGGACGACTTCGCGCGCATGCTGGAGCCCTACGTGGCCGGAGCCCGCCGCGAGCGGCGGCGCCTCGTCTACGTCCGCTTCGCCGACCACCTCCCGCTGGTGGGAGGCGACGACGTGCAGGTGCACCGCCTCGACCCGGCGGAAGGTTTCGAGCCGTTCGCGATCGCCGTCCACGACCTGGTCGAGGAGACCGGGCGCGAGGCGTTCTACGTGTTCGACTCCCTGGCCGCACTGCTGGACGCCTGGCACTCCGACCTGCTGCTGACGAGCTTCTTCAAGGTGACCTGTCCCTTCCTCTACGAGCTCGACACCGTGGCCTACTTCCCGCTGCTGCGCGACGAGGTCAGCGCGGCGACGGTGGCCGGCATCCGGGAGACCACGCAGGTGCTGTTCGACCTGCAGGTGGTCGGCGACGAGACGTACGTGCACCCCCTGAAGGTGGACGGCCGCAGCTCGGCGACCATGTTCTTCCCACACCTCATCGCCGGCGAGCGGGCCATCCCGGTCACCTCGTCCGCGGCTTCGGCCCGGCTGGCCGCCACGCGCGGGCGGATGCGCCGGCGTCCGGACCACTGGACGCGGTTGGTGGACGATGCCTTCGATGCCCTGGACGGCAGCGTCGCCGAGCAGCGGGACGCCCACGCCCTGCTCGCCGACGCGCTGCTCGGGCGCGACGACGGCCGGATGGCTGGGCTGGCCCGGCGCCACCTGAGCCTGGACGACCTGCTCGTCGTCGCGACGCGCCTCGTGGGCACCGGCCACATCGGCGGCAAGGCGGTCGGCATGCTGACGGCCCGCGCGATCCTTGCCGACGACATCGACGGGCGGTTCGTCGACCACCTCGAGCCGCACGACTCGTTCCACCTCGGCGCGGACGTCTTCTACCACTACCTGGTCAGCAACGGCTGGTGGGGGCACCGGCTGGCCCAGAGCCACCCCGGCACCTTCCTGTCCGCCGGCGCGACGCTGCACGAGCTGATGCCGACGGGCCGCTTCCCGGCCTCGGTGCGCGAGCAGCTCCTCGACATGCTCGGGCACTTCGGGCAGGCGCCGATCATCGTCCGTTCCAGCTCCCTGCTGGAGGACAACTTCGGCAACGCCTTCGCCGGCAAGTACGACAGCTTCTTCCTCACCAATCAGGGGTCGCCGGAGGAGCGGCTGGAGGCGCTGCTGGACGCCGTGCGCGCGGTGTACGCGTCGGCCATGAGCGAGGAGGCGCTGCGCTACCGGCTCTCCCGCAACCTCGCCGAGGTGGACGAGCAGATGGCCATCCTCATCCAGCGCGTCTCGGGCGACCACCACGGCCAGCTCTTCTTCCCGCACGCCGCGGGGGTGGCCAACTCCTCGAACCTCTACACGTGGGACGCGACGGTGGACGCCGAGGCCGGCATGCTGCGGCTGGTGTTCGGCCTGGGCACACGGGCCGTGGATCGCACCACCAGCGACCACGCCCGCATCGTCGCGTTGGCCGACCCGCTGAACGGCCGGCTGTCCGACCCGGAGGACCTCTCGGCCTTCAGCCAGCGCCGGGTGGACGTGCTCGACCTCGCGGCCGGCCGTCAGGCCGCGGTCCCGTTGTCCGAACTCGTCGCCACCGACGTCGGCGCCGACTGGTCGCTGTTCACCAGCCCCGATACGGCGGTGCTGCGCCGACTGGGCGAGCGCGAACGCGAGCGTGGGCGTCCGACCGCCGTCCGCGCCACCCCGGTGGTGGCCGACTTCCGGGGCCTGCTCGGCGAGACCGCCTTCCCGACCCTGATGCGGGACGCCCTCGCCACGCTCGCCGCCGCCTACGACTACCCCGTCGACGTCGAGTTCACCGTCAACATGACCAGCGCCGGGGAGCCCCGCATCGGCATCGTCCAGTGCCGCCCGCTGCAGACCCGCGGGCCCGGCCAGTCGGTGGCGATCCCCGAGGTGGCGGACGACAACGGAGTCCTGTTCGCCGCACCCGGGGAGTTCATGGGCGGCAACGTCAACCTGCCGATCGACTGGGTCGTGATGGTGCGGGCCACGCCCTACCTCGGGCTGGGGTCCCCGCAGCGGCACGGCGTCGCCCGGCTCGTCGGGGAGGTGAACCGGCGGCTCAAGGACGACAGCTTCCTGCTGCTGGGCCCGGGCCGTTGGGGCACGACGACCGAGTCGCTCGGCGTGCCTGTCCGCTTCGCCGAGATCAACCACGCGGCCGCGCTCGTCGAGGCGACGGACGCCGCGGGCAACTTCCGCCCCGAGCTGTCCTACGGGTCGCACTTCTTCCAGGACCTCGTGGAGACCGGGATCTTCTACGCCGCCGTCTTCGACGACCGCCCGGGCGTGACGTTCCACCCGGCGCTGGTGGCCGCCCGGGAGAACGCGCTGCTGGAGCTGGTGCCGGACGCCGACCCCCACCTGGCCGCCGTGGTGCACGTGGCGCGGTTCGACGACCTGGCGCTCTACTCCGACGTGGTCAGCCAGCGGGTGCTGTGCGTCACCAGGGGTGCGGTTCGTAGTCCTTGAGGAAGACGCCGTACAGGTCCTCGCCGGCCTCGCCGCGGACGATCGGGTCGTAGACGCGGGCCGCACCGTCGACCAGGTCGAGCGGGGCGTGCCAGCCCTCGGCGGCGATGTCCAGCTTGGTCTGGTGGGGCCGCTCGTCGGTGATCCAGCCGGTGTCCACGGCCGTCATCAGGATCTGGTCGGTCGTGAACAGCTCGGACGCCGATGTGCGGGTCAGCATGTTGAGCGCCGCCTTGGCCATGTTCGTGTGCGGGTGCCCCGGGCCCTTGTAGCGCCGGGAGAACTGGCCCTCCATCGCCGATACGTTGACAACGTAGGCGCGCCGGGCACCCCGTTCCACCGCCGCCCGCAAGGAGGGCCGCAGCCGGCTGACGAGCAGGAACGGCGCGATCTGGTTGCACAGCTGCACCTCGAGCATCTCCAGAGCGTCGACCTCGTCGACCCGGGCCGTCCAGCTGTTCGTGCTGGCCAGGTCGGGCAGCAACCCGCCGGCATCGATGGCGGTGCCGGCCCGGTAGGCCTCCAGCGACGCCGAGCCGGCCTGCAGGGCCAGCGCCGCGACGTCGACCCGGATGGCATCGAGCGCGTGCGAGTGCTCGCCCGTCCGGAGTGTCCCGGCCAGCGCCGCGGGGTGCGCCTCGCTGATCCTATCGAAGGTCAGCATCCGGGGCGTCGGCCCCGCCTCCAGCGGCGTCCGCTCCCCCTCGACGAGGTGGCTGTACGCCCCCGGCGAGCGCCGCACCGTCTGGCAGGCGTTGTTGATCAGGATGTCGAGCGGGCCCCGCGCGGCGACCTCCCCGGCCAGCGCGACGACCTGCGTGGGTTCGCGCAGGTCGATGCCGACGACGGTGAGCCGGTCGAGCCACTCGGGTGAGTCCGCCAGCGCGGCGAAGCGGCGGGCGGCATCCTTGGGGAACCGGGTGGTGATTGTCAGGTCGGCGCCGTCGCGCAGCAACCGCAGGGCGATGTGCATGCCGATCTTGGCGCGGCCGCCCGTCAGGAGCGCACGGCGTCCGGTCAGGTCGGTCCCCTGGTCGCGTCGGGCGTGCGATGAGGCCGCGCAGGCCGGGCACAGCCAGTGGTAGAACGCATCGACGGTCGTGTACTTGCTGTGGCAGATGTAGCAGCCGCGCGGGATCCTCAGCTCGCCCGCGATGGCACCCGGTGCCGGCGAGGTGAGCGGGATGCCCTTGGTCTCGTCGTCGATGCGGAGCGGATTGCCGGTGGCCGTGGCGTCCAGCACCGCCCGGTCGTGGGCGAGCAGGGGCTCCCTGGCCGCCCGCTTGGCCTGGGCCCGGCGCTGCTTGCGCAGCAGCTTGTGCAGACGCCCGGAGGCGCGCTGGACGGTGACGACGTGCGGATGGTCCTCGGGGAGGGAGGCCAGCTCGTCGAGGACGCGCAGCGCCGTGGCGAGGTCGGCGGGATCGATCCCGCCGACCTGCTCGTCGCTGTCCGGCCCGCTCAGATGACGCCCAGGGCCATCATCGCGTCGGCGACGCGGATGAAGCCGGCGATGTTGGCGCCCGTCACGTAATCGCCCGGGCGGCCATACTCCTCGGCCGTCTCGGCGCAGCGCTCGTGGATGCCGACCATGATGTCCTGAAGGCGCTCCTCGGTGTGCTCGAAGCTCCAGGAGTCGCGGGAGGCGTTCTGCTGCATCTCCAGGGCGGAGGTCGCCACACCGCCGGCGTTGGCCGCCTTGCCCGGGGCGAAGCGGACGCCGCCATCGCGGAAGGCGCGGATCGCGTCCGGCGTCGAGGGCATGTTGGCGCCCTCGGCGACCAGCGTGCAGCCGTTCTTGATGAGGGCGCGGGCGCCGCCGATGCTCAGCTCGTTCTGGGTGGCGCAGGGCAGGGCGATGTCGCAGGGGACGTCCCAGATCTGGCCGCCCTCGACGAACCGCGCCGACGAGTTGGCGTCGGCGTACTCGCTGATGCGGCCGCGGCGGACCTCCTTCAGCTCCTGCATCTGGGCCAGGTCGATGCCGCCCTCGTCGACGATGTAGCCGCCGGAGTCGGACATCGCCACGACGGTCGCGCCGAGCTGGTTCAGCTTCTCCAGGGCGTAGATGGCCACGTTGCCCGAGCCGGACACGACGACCTTCTTGCCCTCGAAGCTCTCGTTCGACAGCTTGAGCATCTCGTCGGCGAAGAACACCGTGCCGTAGCCGGTGGCCTCGGTGCGGGCGCGGGAGCCGCCCCACGTGAGGCCCTTGCCGGTGAGCACGCCGGACTCGTAGCGGCCGGTCATGCGCTTGTACTGGCCGAACATGTAGCCGATCTCGCGGCCGCCGACGCCGATGTCACCGGCGGGCACGTCGATGTCGTGGCCGATGTGGCCCGAGAGCTCGGTCATGAACGCCTGGCAGAACCGCATGATCTCGTGGTCGGACTTGCCCTTGGGGTCGAAGTCCGAGCCGCCCTTGCCGCCGCCGATGGGCATACCGGTCAGGGCGTTCTTGAAGATCTGCTCGAAGCCGAGGAACTTGATGATGCCGAGGTACACGCTCGGGTGGAAGCGCAGGCCGCCTTTGTAGGGTCCGAGCGCCGAGTTGAACTGGACGCGGAAGCCGCGGTTGGTGTGCACGCGGCCCTTGTCGTCCTGCCAGTTGACCTTGAAGATGATCTGGCGGTTGGGCTCGCAGATCCGCGGGATGATGCCGTACTCGACGTACTCGGGCCGCTTCTTGACGACCGGGTCCAGGGACTCCAGCACCTCCCGAACCGCCTGGTGGAACTCCGCCTCGCCGGGGTTGCGGCGGACGACGATGTCGAACTCCTCCTGCAGGGTGGGGCTGAGTTCCATGGGGTCTCCTTCGGTTCACGCAACGGCCGGACGGCGGCCCGGCCGGTGTGCAGTCTAGGAGTCGCTGCACAGGGCCGGGCCGCCGTCCCACGATGGGATCCGCTCCCCCCGAGGCCTGAGGTCAGTTGCGGTCGGCCCGGTTGATCGCGCTGATCACGGCCTTCATGGACGCCGTGACGATCGAGCTGTGCCGGCCCACTCCCCACAGCACGCGGGCGTCGTCGCCGTCCCCGACCTCAACCTCGACGTAGGCCGCCGCGAGGGCGTCCCCGCCGGAGCTGAGCGCGTGCTCGGAGTAGTCCAGGACGCGCACGGGGAACCCGGCCGCGCCCAGGGCGTCCACGAACGCGGACAGCGGGCCGTTGCCCTCGCCGCCCGCCGGGCGCTCGACGCCGTTGACGCGCACGACCGCGTCCACGGAGTAGTGGCCGTTGTCGGCCTCCGACTTGTACTGGAGCAGCTCCAGCGGCGTGTGGTCGCCGAAGTACTCCTTCTCGAAGATCTGCCACATCTGCTCGGGGCTGACCTCGCCGCCGGCGGCGTCGGTGTGCTGCTGGACGACCCGGCTGAACTCGATCTGCAGGCGACGCGGCAGGTCCATCTTGTGGTCGTTCTTCATGATGTAGGCCATGCCGCCCTTGCCGGACTGGCTGTTCACGCGGATGACGGCCTCGTAGGTGCGGCCCACGTCGAACGGGTCGATGGGCAGGTAGGGGGCCTCCCACGCGATCTCGTGAGGGGAGACGCCCTCGGAGGCCGCCTTCTTCTCCAGGGCCTCCAGACCCTTCTTGATCGCGTCCTGGTGCGAGCCGGAGAAGGCCGTGTAGACCAGGTCGCCGGCGTAGGGGTGGCGCGGGTGGACAGGCAGGCCGGTGCAGTACTCGACCGTGCGGCGGATCTCGTCCATGTCGGAGAAGTCGATCTTGGGGTCGATGCCCTGGCTGTACAGGTTCATGCCCAGGGTGACCAGGTCCACGTTGCCGGTGCGCTCGCCGTGGCCGAACAGGCAGCCCTCGACGCGGTCGGCGCCGGCCATCATCCCCAGCTCGGACGCCGCCACCGCGGTGCCGCGGTCGTTGTGCGGGTGCAGGGAGACGGCCACGAACTCGCGGTTGCGGATGTTGCGGATGAAGTACTCGATCTGGTCGGCATAGGTGTTGGGAGTGCTCATCTCGACCGTGGCGGGCAGGTTGAAGATGATCTCGCGGTCGGGGCCGGGCTGCCACACGTCGGCGACGGCGTTGCAGACCTCGACGGCGAAGTCGGTCGGGGTCTGGGTGAAGATCTCCGGGCTGTACTGGTAACCGAACTCGGTCTCGCCCAGGAACTGCTCGGCGTACTTCATGACCATCTCGGTGCCGCGGGTGGCCATCGCGATGCACTGGGCCTCGTCGATGCCGAAAACAACGCGGCGGAACATCTCCGCGGTCGCGTTGTACATGTGGATGTTGGCGCGCTTGACGCCGACCAGCGACTCGGCGGTGCGCGAGATCAGGTCCTCGCGCGCCTGGGTCAGCACCGAGATCTGGACGTCGTCGGGGATGCGGTCCTCGACGACCAGGCGGCGGACGAAGTCGAAGTCGGTCTGGGACGCCGACGGGAAGCCGACCTCGATCTCCTTGTAGCCCATGGAGACCAGCAGGTCGAACATCTTCAGCTTGCGGGCCACGGTCATCGGGTCGATCAGGGCCTGGTTGCCGTCACGCAGGTCGGTCGACAGCCAGCGCGGCGCCTGGGTGATCTTCTTGGACGGCCACGTGCGGTCGGGGACGTCCACGGGCTCAAAGGCCTTGTAGCGGTGGAACGGCATCGGGCTGGGCTGCTGGACCGGTACACCGGACTGGACACGGGTACCGAAAGTGGTGCTGGTGGTCATGGTGGTTCCTCACACGAAAAAGGCGGATGGGGGTGCCAGGCGCATGGAGACTCTCCGCAACGAGGAAGCCCGACCGGCTCACCCTCTCCGACGACGGTGAGGAGCCCTAGGCCTCGCTGCGGCGACCAAGAAGCAGGTTCGCCCAAGCCATGGGCGTCACCTTACACCCACCTCCGCGGGCGCCCACGGCGTCCGACACGCGGACGGACGCCACCTCAGTGCGCGGTCGTCGCGACCGTCTCCTCCTCCAGGATGGCGGTCGGCATCAGGGCCGGCAGCACGTCCTGCAGCGTGATGACGCCCAGCTCGTCCTCCCCGCGCGTCACGATGGCCAACTGCGTGCGTGCCTGCCGGATGCGCTTGAGCGCCTCGGCCAGGTGCGTGTCGTGAGGCAGCAGGACCGGCTCGCGGGCGATCTCGCGGGCCGGACGGGTCAGGTCCGGTTCGGCGAGGGTGTCGCGGACGTGCACGACACCCACCGTGCGGCCCCCCTCGCGCAGCAGCACGCGCAGGTGGCGGTGCTGCCGGGTGGCGGCCTGGACGTCAGCCAGCGTGGCGTCGGCCGGTACCCACGCCAGCTCCTGCCCCGGCGGGAGCACGTCGGCGACCGTCTGGTCGCGCAGCGTCAGCACGCTGGTCAGGGACTGGTGGTAGCGCGCGTCCAGGGCCCCCACGTTCGCGGAGTGCTCGACCAGCTGGCGCAGGCCGGCGGCGTCCTGACCGGCCGACAGCTCGTCGACCGGGGTGGCCCCCGCCTTGCGCACCAGCCAGTTGGCGGCGGAGTTCATGGCGACGAGCACCGGGCGCATCACGAACATGAAGGCGCGCATCGGCAGGGCCAGCAGCACCGAGGACTGCTCGGGGTGCGCGATCGCCCACGACTTGGGGGCCATCTCGCCGACCACCAGGTGCAGGAAGGTGACGAAGACCAGCGCGAGCACGAAGGAGGCCACGTCGGCCACGGCCAGCGGGATGCCCCACGCCGCCAGCAGCGGCGTCAGCGCATGGTGCACGGCGGGCTTGGTGATGGCGCCCAGCGCCAGCGTGCAGACGGTGATGCCGAGCTGGGAGCCGGCCAGCACGAGCGTCAGCTCGGCGGAGTTGCGCAGCGCGGCTCGGCCGGCGGCCGACCCCGCGCGCTCCTCGAGGCGGTGCTGCTTCGCGGCCATCAGGGCGAACTCGGCGGCCACGAAGAAGGCGCTCAGCACGATGAGCAGGGCGGTCCAGCCGGCGACGGCCCATCCGCCCATGCCGGTCTCGAGGGGCGTCATGCAGGGTCTCCGTCCGGGAGGCTCACGCGCACACGCGAGGGCACGTGGCGTTCGATGGCGAGCACCTCGATGAGCACCCGCCGGGCGCGGGCATCGCCGTCAAGGGCGAGCTGGGCGGCGGTCGGTTCGAGGTCGAGGGTGACCTGTTCCCCCACCTCAGGCAGGGCGCCGAGGACCTCGATGATCAGGCCGGCGATGGTCTCGTGGTCGCCGGGCGGCATGTCGAGCCCGAGCGCGCGCTCGACCTCGTCGACGTGCACGTCGCCGGCCATGACCCACACGCCGTCGGTCTCGCTCGGCAGGTAGTCGGGGTCGTCGGGGTCGTGCTCGTCGGTCAGCTCACCGACGATCTCCTCGACCAGGTCCTCCAGCGTGACGACGCCGGTGAAGCTGCCGAACTCGTCGACGACGCAGGCCATCTCCTGGCCGGTGTCGCGCAGCTCCTGCTGGGCGTCCGGCAGCGACATGAACTCGGGCAGGATCAGCGCCTCGCGGGCGATGGTGGTGACGGGCTCGTCCGGTCGGTCGGTGGCGTCCAGCACGTCGACGAGCGCGACCACGCCGACGATGCCCTCCTCGGGGTCGAGCACCGGGTAGCGGGTGTGGCCGGTGGCCATCAGCGCGCGGACCTCGGCGATCGTCGCGGTGTCGCGCACGGTGTCGACCGCGACCCGGGGCACCATGGCGTGCTGCACGTCGCGGCGCGGGAAGTCGATGATCCGGTCGATGATGAGGCCCAGTTCCTCCGACAGCGTGCCGTCGCGGCGCGAGGCGTCCACGACGCGCTCGAGGTCGGTGGCCGAGGCCGTGTCCTCGACGTCGTGGACGGGCTCGATGCGCAGGGCGCGCAGCAGCAGCTCGGCGGACTTGTCGAAGATCCAGATCAGCGGGCCGAAGATCGTCAGGTACAGGCGCGTGGACGGAGTGAGCGCGTCGGCCACCTCCGCCGACCTCGCGATCGCGTAGTTCTTGGGGAAGAGTTCGCCGAACAGCATCTGTACCAGCGTGGAGAACACGATGGCGACGATGCCGCCGACGGTGACGGCGATGGCGGTGCTGGCACCACCGCTGACCAGGGAGCCGAGCGCCTGGCCGATCAGCGGCTCGGCCACGTAGCCGACGAGCAGGCCGGTGACGGTGATGCCGAGCTGGGCGCCGGACAGCATGAACGACGTGCGGCGCGTTATCTCGAGGGTCTTGACGGCTCTCTCGTCACCGGCAGCCGCGCGGCTGGCGAGCCGGGAGCGGTCGACCGCCACGTAGGCGAACTCCTGCGCGACGAAGTAGCCGGTGAAGGCCGTGATGAACAGCACCACCACGACGCCGATGCCCAAGGAGACGATCGGCGTCATCGCCCAGCCCCCCAGTGTTCGCGGTCACGTCGCTGACTGGGAGGCTCCGATGGGTCGTGCGGCATGGGCCTCAGTATGTCAGGACTCACAAGGGTCCTCAGAAGCCGAGGCGGTTGAGGTACTTGGGGTCGCGCTGCCAGTCCGGCATCACCTTGACGTGCAGCGACAGGTGCACGGGCATGCCGAGCAGCTCCTTGGCCTGGAGGCGCGCCTCCTGGCCGACCTGCTTGAGGCGCTCGCCGCGGTGGCCGATGAGGATGCCCTTCTGGGACTCCCGCTCGACGACGATGCTGGCGAAGATGTCCATCATCGGCTTGTCGGCTGGGCGGTCGGCGCGCGGGTTCATCTCGTCGATGACGACGGCGATCGAGTGCGGCAGCTCGTCGCTGACGCCCTCCAGCGCGGCCTCGCGGATGAACTCGGCGATGCGCGTCTCGTCGGGCTCGTCGGTGACCTCGCCGTCCGGGAACAGCGGCGGGCCGGGCGGCAGGTGGGCCATGATCTCGTCGACGACGATCTGCACCTGGTCGCCGGTCAGCGCGCTGACGGGGATCACGGCCTCCCAACGGATGCCGAGCTCCTCCTCCAGCGAGGCGATCTTCATCAGGTGCTGGCCGATGCGTTCGCGGCTGACCAGGTCGGTCTTGGTGGCCAGGGCCACCAGCTTCGGACGCCGCGGCAGGGAGGCGATCTCCTTGAGCAGGTACTCGTCGCCGGGGCCGATGCGCTGGCTGCAGGGCAGGCAGACGCCGATGACGTCCACCGTGCCCCACGTCTCGTGGACGAGGTCGTTGAGGCGCTCGCCGAGCAGGGTGCGCGGCCGGTGAAGGCCGGGGGTGTCGACCAGGACGAGTTGGGCGTCCTCGGTGCTGACGATGCCGCGGATGATGCGGCGGGTGGTCTGCGGCTTGGAGGAGGTGATCGCGATCTTCTCCCCGACGATCGCGTTCGTCAGGGTCGACTTGCCGGCGTTGGGGCGTCCGACGAAGCACGCGAAACCGGAGCGGTGGCCCTCCTTGAAGGGAATCGGCCCGGGGGCCGGCGCGCCGGCCTGCCTGAGCAGCGCCAGCTCGGCGGCGTCCAGGCCGCTCGCGTCGTAGTCGGGGTCGCTCATGCGTCCTCCTTGGTCGGGCTGGCCGGGGAGCGCACGTCGAGGCGACGGCGTCCGGACTCGTGGGCGGAGGCGGCCGCCAACTCGACGGTGGCGTCCACGGCCACCTCGGAGTCGGCGGACTCGTCGATCAGGCCGGCGACCACGGTCTGGATGGCGTGGCGGCGACCGGACGCCCGCTCCGCCACCAGCTCGATACCCTCCCACTCGACGACCGAGCCGGGGATCGGGATCTTGTTCAGCTGCTTGGCCATCAGGCCGAGCACGGTGTCGACGTCCTCGTCGTCCACGCGCAGACCGAACAGCTCACCCAGCTCGTCGACGGGCAGGCGGCTGGATACCCGGAAGCGACCGTCGGCGAGGCGGACGTACGGCGGGATCTCCTCGTCGTACTCGTCGACGATCTCGCCGACGATCTCCTCCAGGATGTCCTCGATGGTGGCCAGGCCGGCGGTGCCGCCGAACTCGTCCACGACGATCACGACGTGGCTGCGCGTGAGCTGCATCTCCCTGAGGAGGCCGTCCACGGGCTTGGAGTCGGGGCAGAACGTCGGCGGGCGCATCAGCGACGCCACGGTCTCACTCGACTGCGAGGTCGGGTTGTCGTAGGAGCGGCGGATGAGGTCCTTGAGGTAGAGGATGCCCAGAACGTCGTCGACATCGTTGCCGATGACGGGGATGCGCGAGTAGCCGCTGCGCAGCGCGAGGCTGAGGCCCTGGCGCAGCGTCTTGTCGGCCTCGATCCACACCATCTCGGTGCGGGGCACCATGAGCTCCTTGACGATGGTGTCGCCGAGTTCGAAGACCTGGTGGATCATGCGGCGTTCACCCGCCTCGATGAGGTCGGACGCCTCGGCCATGTCGACCATCTCGCGCAGTTCGGCCTCGGAGGTGAACGGGCCGTCGGTGAACCCCCTGCCGGGCGTGACCAGGTTGCCGAGGATGATCAGCACCTGCGGGATGGGCCCGACCACCGTCGTCAGGGTGGAGATCAGGCCGACGGTGCGCAGGGCGATCGCGTCGGCGTGCTGGCGCCCCAGCGTGCGCGCGGCCACGCCGAGCAGAACGAAGGAGACGATCGTCATGGGCAGGATCGTCCACAGCAGGCGCTCCCACAGGGCGTCGAACCGGCCGAAGACGACGACGCCCACGAGCACGATCGCGGTCACCTCGAGGACCATCCGCAGGAACAGGGCGGTGTTCAGGAAGGGAGCCGGGTCCTGCATGACCTCCAGGAGGCGCTCACCGTTGCGGGCGCCCCTCTTGACGTGCCCCTCCGCGCGGGACTTGCTGAACGACTGGAGGGCGGTCTCCATCGTCGTGACGAACCCCGCCACCAGAACGCACGCGAGGGCGACCCCGAGCAGGATCCACTCAGTCTCTGTCAACGCTTGAAATCACGACTCCTCGTAGGCGACGGCCGCCAGTCTAGCGGGGACACGCCCGTCGGCAGTGGGCGGGGCCCGGCCCCGCTCACGTGCCTCGGGCTGCAGAAGTACAGACCTGTCCTCACGCTGCTGCTCGACAACGTGCTCAACACCCCGGCCACAGCTGGCGCGTGGGGTCGCCGTGCCTGGCACGGCGACCCCATGAGTTACGCGCGCGAGGCGTCCCAGGCGGCGATGATCCGGTCGTTGAGCCCGAACATCACCTTGTGCTCGTCGGGCTCGGCGTGGTCGAAGCCGAGCAGGTGCAGCAGCCCGTGCACCAGCAGGTAGTCGGCCTCCGACTCCGGCGTCCGCCCGTTCTCGGCCGCCTGGGCGGCCGTCACGGTCGGGCACAGGACGATGTCGCCCAGCAGCCCCAGCGGGGGCTCCTCGTCGTCGGAGGGCGGTCGCAGCTCGTCCATCGGGAAGCTGAGCACGTCGGTGGGGCCGGGCAGGTCCATGAAGCGCAGGTGGTAGTCGGCCATGGTCTTCTCGTCGACCAGCAGGATCGACAGCTCGGCCTGCGGGTGGATCCGCAGCTCCTCCATCGCGAAGAGGGCGAGCTGGACGAGGCGCTTCTCGTCGACCTCGACGCCGGACTCGTTGTTGAGGTCGATCATGCGTGGTCCTTCCTGTCCTGGCGCTCTCGCCGGTGCGGCGTGGGCTGGGAGGCGTCGTAGCGGTCGTAGGCGGCGACGATCTTGCCGACCAGCCGGTGGCGGACGACGTCCTGGTTGGTGAGCTGGCAGAAGGCGATGTCGTCCACGCCGTCGAGGATCGACTGCACCTCGCGCAGGCCCGACTTCGTGCCGCCGGGAAGGTCGACCTGCGTGACGTCACCCGTCACGACCATCTTGGAGTTGAAACCCAGGCGGGTCAGGAACATCTTCATCTGCTCCATCGACGTGTTCTGGGCCTCGTCAAGGATGATGAACGCGTCGTTGAGGCTGCGGCCCCGCATGTAGGCCAGTGGCGCCACCTCGATGGTGCCGGCGGTGAGGAGCTTGGGCACCGACTCGGCGTCGACCATGTCGTGCAGGGCGTCGTACAACGGCCGCAGGTAGGGGTCGATCTTGTCGTTCAGCGTGCCGGGCAGGAAGCCGAGCCGCTCGCCGGCCTCGATGGCCGGCCGGGTCAGGATGATCCGGTTGATCTCCTTGGCCTGCAGCGCCTGGACGGCCTTCGCCATGGCGAGGTAGGTCTTGCCGGTGCCGGCCGGGCCGATGCCGAACACGACGGTGTGGGCGTCGATGGCGTCCACGTACCGCTTCTGGTTCAGGGTCTTGGGCCGGATCGTCCTCCCCCGCGACGACAAGATGCTCTGGGTCAGCACCTCGGCCGGGTGCAGTTCGCCGACCTGGCCGGTCATGCCGACGATGCGCTCGACGGCGTCCTCGGTGAGGCCCTGGCCGGTGCGGACGATGGTCACCATCTCGGTGAGCACCTCGGCGCCCTGGGTAACGCCTTCGGGGGTGCCGTCCAGCGTGATCTCGTTGCCGCGGACGTGCACATCGGCGTCCAACGTGCGCTCGAGGATGCGGAGGAAACCGTCACGCGGCCCGACGATGTTCACCATGGGGATGGACGCGGGGATCGTCACGCGTCGGGTCGCGGTGGGACGGGACTCGGTCGACAGGGTCGTGCCTCCAGTGTTCGGGCGGTCCGGGAGGGCCGCCGGGCGTGCTGGCCAGTGTACGCGGCGGGCTGATCAGTCCGTCACTCGACGTCGTCGTCCTCGGGCTCGATGATGTGCATCGCGGCCTCCTCCGCCGATGCCGCTCCCCCGGCGATGCCGACGGAGAACGCGACCGCCTCGTCCGTGGTGTCCGTGCCACCGAGGCCGCCGTTGGCGTCGACGAGGCGTCCGGCCCGAACTGAACCCACCTCGCGGGACTCCCCATCGGGATTCCACGGCGAGTCGTCGGGGGCCGTGGCCTCCGGCTCCTCCTGCTTGACCCTCATGTCGAGGGTCTCGCCCTGCCGCATCTCCTCAGGCGTGTTGCCGTAGCCCTGGGCCGGCGACCAGTGGTCGGGTGCGATGTAGCCCTCGTCGAGCACGTCCTCGACCCCGCGGTCGATGAGCGTGTCCGACTCCTGCAGCTGCTCGACGTTGTCCTCGCCGTCGAAGGACTGGTCCTCGTATCCGTTCTCGCTCATGCCCCGATCCTGCCACCTCCCGATCACCCGCGCGAGGAAAGGCGTGACACCACACGTCGCCGCCATTCGCGGACCGGCTAGCATCCCTGACCGTGACCACACCCCCAGACGACGCAGCCGCCGCCACGGGCGGTCGGGGCAACTACGACGTGGTCGTGGCGGTCTTCGTCGGGCTCCTGCTCATCTCCAACGTCGGGGCCACCAAGCTCATCGAGTTCGGCCCCGACTGGGAGGTCGGCGGCTTCCCCGTCCTGCCGGTCATCACCGACGGTGGCGCGTTCCTGTTCCCGCTCACCTACGTGCTCGGCGACGTGCTGGCCGAGGTCTACGGGCTGCGGAAGGCGCATCGTGCCATCGCGGTCGGGTTCGTGCTGTCGGCCCTGATGAGCGTCACGTTCCTGGCGGTCGGGGCCGCGCCCGCGGCGTCCGACTGGCCGAACCAGGAGGCCTGGGTGACAGTCCTGGGTTTCGTGCCCCGCATCGTGCTGGCCAGCCTGCTCGGCTACCTCGCCGGGCAGCTGCTGAACGCGTGGGTGCTGGTGCGGCTCAAGCGCCACTTCGGCGAGCGCTCGCTGTGGGTGCGGCTGGTCACCTCCACCGTGGTCGGCGAGTTCGTGGACACCTGGATCTTCTGCACGGTCGCGTTCGGCCCGCTGGGCGCGTTCCTGGGCGGCGGCTCGATCCCGCTGCCGCAGTTGGCGAACTACATCGTCGTGGGGTTTGTCTACAAGGTGCTCGTCGAGGTGCTGCTGCTGCCCGTCACCTACCGTGTCATCGCGGCCGTGAAGCGCCGCGAGCCCGACTACGGCTGACCGGACGCCCACCGGCCGAACGGTCCTTGGCCAGCGGCACCAGCGAGCGCGGGTTGAGCGCCACCGCCCACCGCCTCCACCACGGCAGGCCGGCCACGACAGCCTTGCGCGCGGCCATGACGCTCGCCCAGTACCCACCGGACGCCGTGGCGTCCACGTCCCCCGCACCGAAGACGGCCCGGTTGGCGTCGCGCGCCAGATCGAGCGCCTCCGTCCCGCCAATGGCAGCGGCCTGTTCCAGGCGCGTCGCTTGAGCGGGCACCGGACGACCCAGGTCGCGGGCGCGGTCGAGGAACTCGGCCCAGCCATTCGCGACGCGGGTGGACTCAGCGCCACGCGTGCGGCGGCGGAAGCGGCGGACGGCCTTGGCGCCCAGCAGGAACGCGACGACCGCGCCGACGAGCCCCAGCGGGGGGCCGACGACGCGCAGGACGCCGAGCACCGCCTTCCACCAGTCGAACGGCCTGGCCGGCTTCTCCATCTGGTCACCGACCCCGTGGGTGTTGAACAGGGAGTCGAACGAGCCGGGTGGGCGCACCGGGTTCGGCGGCGGCACGTTGGGCGCGTTGCGCTGCTCGAGGCTACGGGGCGGGACGTTGTTGGGTTCCTTGTTGCGGTCGGGCATGAAGGTCTCGGTCGGGATGGTGACCCACCCCTGGCCCTCCAGGCTGACCTCGACCCACGCCTGCACGTGCTGACCCCTGACAACGCCGTCGCCGGGCACCATGGCCCCCATCACGACGCGGGCCGGGTAGCCCAGCCGGTTCAGCGCCAGCGCGTACGTGGCGGCGTAGTGCTCGTCGCTGCCGACGATCTCGGTGCCGAACGTGAGGAGGCGCTTGAGCCCGTGGCCGGGCAGGTACTGCTGCTGGCCGGGCTTGGTGCCGTTGCTCCAGGACCCGTTCTCCCGCATCACGCGAGCGATCTCCTCGGCGCGGCCCCAAGGGTCGCCGGCCGCTGCCGCCATCGTGTCGAAGGTGGGCGCCAGCTGGGCGGTCACACCGTCGGCCACCAGCACGGGCCCGGCGGGTCGGGGCAGCTCGCCGGAGGCAGAGGGCAAGGTCACCGACGTGACCTCGATGCTGTCGCCGGCCCGGAGGAAGTCGGGGACGAGTCCCTGCCCGGTGCCGATGTTGTACCGGACGACGTCCGCGTGCGCCCGCGCGTTCTCACCGGTGAAGCGGATCTGCGTGGCCGGGCCGGGTGCGGGCAGCCACACGGCCAGCTCGCGGGTGGCCGCATACGCGGGCTCAACGGTGATGCGGACGGTGGTGGTCTGCCCCTCGGGCGTGCCCGGGATCGTGGCGCCGACGCGCTGGAACCCGGTGCGGGGGTCGCCGACCACGCCGCCGGAGGCGCTCCACGCGGTGCCGTTCCACTCGTCCAGGACGGCCAGCCGGAGGAAGCTGCCGGAGCTCGCGCCGGCGACCCGCAGCAGCGGCTGCTCGTACAGCGCCTGGGAGTCCGAGGAGTACTTGCGGAAGCCGGCCAGGGGCGAGGGGTAGCGGTCGACGTCGAACGGCGGCTGCACCCACGTGCGGAGCACGGTGCGCGGCGTCCGCTCCGGGCCGGGCATGGCCGCAGACACGCCGACCCCACCCGCCACGGCGACGGCCAGCAGCAGGGAGCCGACCGTCCAGCGCGTGGCCCGGCCCAGGCCGGTGCCGGCCAGCGAGCGCCGGCGCGTGTGCCGGACGAACAGCCAAGCGAAGGCGGCCACGGTCCCGACGGCGCCGACGGCGACGGGGACGCCGGCCTCGTGAGCGCCGAGCAGGATGAGCACGCCCAGCAGCCCCAGGCCTAGAGCGGGCGGCCCCCAGGAGCTGCGGCTGCGTCGCGCGAGCAGGTGGGCGCCGCAGCCGAAGGCGAGCCCGACCAGCCACGGCAGCACCAGGAACGCCGACTCGCCCGGCACGGGCGGCAGGGTCGTCAACAGGTCCTTCCAGCCCTGCACCGCCCCCAGGGCGAGGCCGCCGAGGGTGGCGGGCGTCGGGACGAAACCGGCGACCGTGTCCTCGCGCAGAGCGACCGCCCCGCCCAGGAGCGCGTACACGGCCAGTGTGAGGCCGACGGCGGCGAGCCAGTGCCAGCGCACGACCGTGGTCAGGTGGGCGACGAGCACGCCGAGCAGAACCCCCAACCCGCCCACGGCGAGGAAGGTGCTGGTGCTGAAAGTCGTGCCCCAGACGGCGAGCGCCACCAGGCCGAGCAGCAGCACGAAGGCGGCGTCGGTGAGGTCGGCGGACGAGGGGCGCAGCAGCTGCAACGTCCCGGTGAACGAGGAGGCCGTGTTCGCCTCGGTCCTGCGCGGCTGGACGACCCTCATGCGGTCACACCCCCCGCCAGGACCAGCGGCAGTTCGGCGAGCTCACCGAGGGTGACGACGACGATGCCGGCGCCCTCCTTGTACGACAGCGCGCTGCCGGGGACCACCTGGACGGCGACGAGACGCACCTGGGGCGCCAAGTAGGCGCGGGCGCGCTGCAGCACCTCGAAGGTGGTCAGGGGGCCGGTCACGAGCACCACGGCGCTGACGTCGGGGGCCAGCGTGCCCAGCCGCGAGGTGGCGGCGGGCAACGGCCAGGGGCCAAAGGCGGCGCGGCTGTAAGTGTCCAGCGCGGTGTGCGCGGCCGGCTGCACGGCGGCCTGCTCGCCGCACACGACGGTGGTCTCCATCTCGTCGGCGAGGGCGCGCAGCGTCACCGACGCCCCGCAGGACAGCGCCAGCTCGAACTCGTCGGGGTGCGTGTAGGACGCCTCGTCAACGTCCACGATGACCGCGACGTGCGAGCGGCGCGTGTCGAGGAACTGGCGGACGAGGAAGGTGCCCTGCCCCGACGAGCCCGACACCTTCGCCGAACTGCGCCAGTGGATGTAGCGACGGTCGTCGCCCGGCTCGTACTCGCGCAGGGTGTGGAAGGCGAGATCGCTCATGGACACGTCGTTGCTGGTGACGCCCTCCAGGTCTCGCAGCAGGCCGGCCCCGAGGGTTTCCAGCGCGATCGTGCGCGGGTGCACGAAGAGCTCCAGCCCCTCGCTCCACTCGAGCTCGCGTCGCACCAGCCCGAACGGGTCGCCGCGCTGCGTGCGCACCGGGCCGACCGGGATCACCCCGCGCGCCTGCGTGGGGATCACCAGCACCTCCTCGAAACCGCCCTGCGGGGCCAGCGCGGGCAGCGTGAAGCGCGCGGCGACGTCCCCCACCGGCACCTCGAGGCCGAGCGGCAGCAGCGGCGTCCGGGCGACGTTGGTGACCGCCACGTGCCCGGCCGCCGACTCGCCGGCCACCAGCCGCGCCGGCTCCAGCTCGAGGTCGACCTCCAGCTGGGTGCGCCCGATGAGGAACAGCAGGGACAGCAGCAGCAACAACAGCAGGGCCGCACCGACGATCCGGAACTCCTGCCACCCCAGCACCCAGCCCGCGACCAGCGCGACCACGCCGAACACGGCGACCGTCCAGCCCAGCGTCGACACGCATTCGGTCCCCGCACGGACGGCGTCCGAGGCAGGGCGTACGAGGTCGCCGAGCCACGCCCACCAGCGGCGGACGGTGACGAAGCGTGGGGCGGCGGCGGTGGAACTCAACGGACGCGATCCGCCGGGGCCGCGATGGAGGCGAGCAGGTCGTCGATGACGCGCTCCGCGGACACGCCGGAGAACTGCGCCTCGGCGTTCAGGATCAGCCGGTGGCCCATGACGGGGATGGCCAGTTCCTTGATGTCGTCGGGGATGACGTACTCGCGGCCCTGCGACAGCGCCCATGTCTTGGCGGCGCGGATGAACGCCAGGCAGCCACGCATCGACAGGCCGAGCTTCACGTGCGTGTGGCGGCGCGACTCCTCGGCCAGCGTGCCCACATACTGCAGGACGGCCTCATCGACGTGCACCTGGTTGGCAAACGACGCCATCTGCGAGACGGCCTGCGCGGCGATCACCGGCCGCACGTCGGCGGCCCGGTCGCGGTTCGCCGCCTGGGCCATCAGCTCCACCGCCACGGCCAGGTCGGGGTAGCCCACCGACGTCTTCATCAGGAAGCGGTCCAGCTGCGCCTCCGGCAGGCGGTACGTGCCGGCCTGCTCGATGGGGTTCTGGGTGGCGATGACCATGAACGGGCGGCCCACCGGGTGCGGTTCGCCGTCGACGGTGACCCGCGACTCCTCCATGACCTCCAGCAGCGCCGACTGGGTCTTCGGCGAGGCGCGGTTGATCTCGTCGGCCAGCACGACGGTGGCGAAGATCGGGCCCTTGTGGAACTCGAACGTCTGCTTGTGCTGGTCGTAGACCGTGACGCCGATCAGGTCGCTGGGCAGCAGGTCGGGCGTGAACTGGATGCGGTGGTGCGTGCCCTGCACGGTCGCCGCCAGCGCCTTGGCCAGCACGGTCTTGCCTGTGCCGGGGTTGTCCTCCAGCAGGAGGTGGCCCTCGGACAGCATGCAGGTCAGCGCGAGTCGGATCACCTTCTCCTTGCCACGGATGGCCAGGCCCACGTTCGCGACCAGCTGGTCGAACGTGGAGGAGAACCAGGTGGCCTGGTCGGGGGAAATGCTCATCGTGTTCCTCTCGTTGTCGTGCGGGTCACCACTTGGCCGATCCCTTCGCTTCGCCGCAATCGACGGTGACGGTGGTGTCGTGTCCCAGGAACTTCCTGGTCTGGTCACGCACATTGCCGGTGTAGCGCTCGGGTGAGGCCCACGTGTAGCCGGGGTAGGAGACGGTGCAGGAGTAGCTCTGGCCCCCGAACCCCGACGTCGTGATGCCGATGTAGTAGCAGGCCCCGCCCCCGTAGTAAGCGCAGTCCTCGCCGGTCGCCCGTGCGCCCTTCCACACCGACACGGTCTTCGGCGGCGGGGGTGGCGGCGGGGGCGGGGGCGGCGGCGGGTCGGTCGTCACCGTCCGGGACGCCGACGTGGCCGTGCGTCCGCCTGCCGGGTCGGACAGGCGCGCGGTGATGGTGACGGTCCTGCTGTGGCCCACCGTACGGGTGGTCGGGCCCAGGGCGAGGTTGCCCGCGCCCTGGGTGCTCGGGGTACCGACCGAGTCGTTGACCGACAGGGTCGCCGTCCGGCCGTTGCCGTTGCCGGACGCCGACCAGGTGAACCTGTCGCCGGACGCGCTGGCCGTCAACGTCGGGTCGCCCAGCGGCCCGTACGGGGTCGCGGTCACCGTCGAGGAGGTGCTGCAGGCCCCGCCCTCGTTGCAGACGCGCAGCTGCATGCCGTAGGCCTGTCCGTTGGACAACCCGCCGATCAGCACGCCGGAGAAGCTGGTCGGCTGCGTACCGCTGCCCGCGGCCATCGTCCGCGTCCCTCCCGCGCCGATCAGCGTGACCGTGGACGAGCCGCCGCGCGACGGCGGGACGGTGTAGGTCAGGGACAGCTGGCCGTTGGAGCCGGTCGGCCTGGCCGTCCAGCTGCCCCAGGCGGCGGGCTTGCCTGTGGCCCGGAACGTCCTGTTGACCGCCGTCGAGGTGTGCGACGGCCCGCCGGTGGCGTTGGTCGCGGTCACCGCGTAGGTGTAGGTCGACCCGTCGTAGGTCACACTGTCGGCCACCGAGGTGCCGGTCAACCCGCTCCAGGTGCGCGACCCGGCCGAGCCGCCCGAACGGGTCAGCGTGTACGTGACCGGGCGCGGGCCCTGCGGGTCGGCGGCCACCCACGACACCGTCACCTGCGCCGACGAGCCGAGGTCGCTGGCGGCCACGTTGAGCGAGGACATCCGGGGGCGCCCGGATGACTGGCCGGTCGTGCTCGTCGGCTGCTGGCTGACGCCGGCCGCGTTGCGGGCCACGATCGTGAACGTGTAGGTGGCGTTGTTGTTGAGCCCGCGCACGGTCGCGGATGTCGCCGTGCCCGGGGCCTCGATGGTCTGGCCGCCGTAGGTGATCAGGTAACGCTGGACGGCCGAGCCCTCGTTGATCGCCGGGGCCCAGTTCAGCACGAGCGACCCGTCACTCGGGGTGCCCGCGCTGAACGACGGCACGCGCCCGGGGATCTCGTCGGGGGTCACGCTGGGCCCGGCGTCGCTCCACTCGGACCAACCGGCCTTGTTCTCCGCGCGCACCCGGAAGTTGACCGGCGTGCCGTTCTCCAAGCCGGTGATGTCGCAGCGAGTGGCGCGGCCGCAGTCGACCGTCCGGCCACCGCCCTCCACCTCGAAGCGGGTGATGGGCGCGCCGTTGTCCGCCCCCGGCGTCCAGGACACCGAGGCGGACTTGCTGCGTAGCTGCATGAGCGGCTGCGGGGGCGTAGGCCTGTCGGGCACGCCGTAGACGGTGACGCTGAGGTTGGCGGTGACGTGCCGGTCGGTCCGTCGCACGTCCTCGACGTCGGTGGCCACCACGCGGAACGTCAGGACGCCGGAGGTGTCTCCGCCGGGCGTGATCGTGAAGCGGGCCCCGTCGGCGCGGGCGGTCGCCGGCATGCCGCCGACCTGCTCGATGCTGACCACGCGCGGGCGCGGGTTGCGCAGCGGGGAGCTGAGCTGGATCTGTTGGGAGACCTCGGTGCCCTGCTTCACGTCGGTGATGTCGCGCACCACCAGGCTCGGCCGCGGCGCGGCGACGACCTGGACGTTGATCTCCTGCGGGATGGCCTGGGTGCCCTCCACGCCGATGCGCAGCACGCCGGTCGTGCCGGGCACCGCGTTGGAGCCGGCGACGATGCTGACGACGCCCTCGCCGCCGCTGGCCTGCACGTCGGGAAGCCCGCCGGACAGCTGGGCGCTGTACGGCAGGGTGGCCGCCGCCCCGGGCGTCGGCGTCCAGACGCTGCAGATGGCGTCCACACGAAGGTTGATGGGGGCGCCGCCCTGCACGAGGCGTTGCGTGCTCGGCGGGCAGCGCAGCACCGGCGTGTCCGCGCCGACCTGCACCGGGATGGAGATCAGCGTCGGGCGGATGCCGGGCTCGTCGGGCTCGCCGTCGATGACCTCGAAGGTGACCGAGGCCGGGCCCGAGTAGTTGTCGGTGGAGGTCAACGTGAGCCGGTCGACGCTCTCGGCGGCGACCGTGAGTTGGGCCGGCGACGCGCCGAGCGATTCGGCGACCGTGATCCGCACCGGCGCCTTGCGGGGCGATTCGACGTAGTCGGCCAGGTTGAAGCTGTGGGTGCTGTTCGGCGCCATCTCGATGAGGCCGCCGGGCTTGAGGAACGGCAGCCCAGCGCCGGCGGCCGGCACGAACATGACCGCGGAGGAGGTGGCGCCTGTCGCGTCGGTCACCTCGAAGGAGATGACCTGCGCGCGCTCGGCCAGCGGCACCGCGATGCGGGCGCCCGTGACCGTGGCCTCCGGGTGGCTGACCCGGCTGATGCGCAGCTCGGAATTGGGGCCGTCCGGATCCCACGCCCGCTCCAGGACGTCGGCCGACGCCGTGGTTCCGGAGGCCTCGGCGACCGTGTCGTAGAGGCGCGGCGGGTTGAGGTAGCCCGGCTGCGAGCGGATCGTCACCTGGGCGGCGGGCCCGACGCCGCCGGAGGACTCCAGCGCGTAGGCGAACTGGACCGGCGCGCCGTCGCGCGCGGGCGTCCGGGCGGTGATGGGGCCGCGGGCGCCGCCCAGTTCGATACCTGCGGGCACGCCGTTGCCCATCTGCTCGAAGGGGACGATCGTGGCGCGGTCGGTGTCGTCGACCAGGTCGTTGGTGATGGGGAACAGCTGCACGTCGGTGTTCGGCTCGGCCGTGACCACGTCCGCGACCGCCACGGGCGGCTGCACGTCGCCCGGAGCGGCGATCGCCACGCGGACCACGCCGGACTCGGTGGCGCCGAAGGCGTCCGTCACCACATAGCGGAAGCTGTCGGTGCCGCCGTTGTCGTGGTGCGGGTAGGCCTGGTAGGTGATCGCGTTCGGCGTGAAGCCCAGCACGCGGCCCTTCGTCGGCGGTGAGGCGAGTCCCAGGACGGTGACGGTGTCGCCGTCAGGGTCCTGGCCCCACGGCTGGATCGGGATCTCGATGGTCTGGCCCGAGCTGGCGCGCGCCTCGAGGTTCTGCGGCGCCGGAGCCCGGTTGGGCGATTCCTCGGTGGGCAGAGGGTTCACCGTGATCGTGACCACGCCGGTCTGCGGCGTGCCGCCGGCCACCGACGCCTGATACTCGACGCGGAGCTCCTGGGGCCCGGCCACCGTCTGGGGCGCGACATAGCGCACCTGGTCGTCCACGACGTAGGCCTGGCCCATGTCTGGCGGATCCTGCCCCACGGGTAGGTTCGGATCGATCACCCGCAGCTGGCCCGCGGGCAGGCCCGGGGTGTTGCGGTCGATGACCAGTTCCTGCCCCGAGGTGGAGGTGTCGTTGGCGAGCACGTCGACCAGCACGGTGTCGCCGGCCCGGACGGTGCCGAAATCGTCGTGGATGATCGCCTCGTCGACCCGTGGGTCGGGCAGCTGCGTCACCGTGATCGTGCCCTCGACGGGCGCGGACAGGCCGTTGGTGATCGTGTACCGGATCACCTTGGGGTTGGGGTCCAGACGGTCGGTGCGCGGGATGATCCGCACCCAGCGGCCCCTGAGCACCGCCACCTGCAGCTGGCCGCCGTCGTCGCCGGCGTCCGCCTCGACGGCGGACTGCACCACGAGCATGTGGCCCGACGGGTCGGCGTCGTTGGCGAGCACGTCGACCATGGCCGGCGCCGTGCCGCGCACCGTCACGTGGTCGGGAGACGCTGTGGGTGTCGTCGGTCCCGCCTCGGCCACGTCGACGCGGATGCTGCCCTGGGCGAACTTGGCGGCGCCGAACTTGGCGGTGTACTCGAGGAAGTAGGTGCGCGCCTCGCGGGCTGTGACCAGCACCTCGCCGGACTTGAGGTCGGTCTCGACCTCCAGCCCGTCCACCGCCTGGATGCGGGAGGCGAGCTCGAGGGTGGCGCGCGGGTTCAGCGGGTCGGCGCCGGGAATGTCGTTGCCCAGCGGCCGGACGAGGATGGGGCGCCCCACCTCGCCGCGCACGGCGTCCGGCTCGGTGATGGGCGCGTCGCCGTTGGTGGCGTCGAAGGCGAGCACCTTGACGTTCATCGTCGCCTGCTGCGCCGGGGAGCGGCCGTCGGACACCTCGTGAGCAAGCGGCACGATCGTCGGCTCTGAGACGCGGGGCGCGGTGAAGGTCAGGCGCCCGTCGGTCGTGGTGCCGACCTTGTGGCCCGTGGCCGTCACGGTGTCGATCGCGACCGGGTCGCCGTCGTCGTCGCGCCAGTCGCCCAGCGCGGGCAGGACGAGGGTGCCCCACGAGGCGACCGAGAACGTGCGCGGCTCGGCGCCGTCGCGCAGGCGGGGCGCGCTGTTCTCGGAGTTCGACCGGACGTCGACGTCGACGCGGGCGGTGGCGGTGCCGGAGCCGTTGCTGATCGTGTAGTGGAACGACGTGTCCTGGGCGCCCTCGGGCAGGGTGACGAGCACGGTCTGGCCATCGGGCGCGATGGACGCCGACGCTCCCCCGCCGGGCTGGGTCACGTCGACCACGGCGAGGATGCGGCCGACCTGGTCGGCGTCATTGTCGAGCACGTGCGCGACGGTGGTGCGCCCGGGGCGGGCGCCGACGACGTCGGGCGCGGCGTGGGGCGGGAGGTCGTCGCGGGCGCGGCTCTCCTTGTTGGGGTCGCCCTGGTCGGAGCTCTCCTGCGGCTGCGTCTCGTCCCAGTTCTGGACGTAGCGCTGCTCCTCGAAGGAGTAGATCTTGCCGTCGCTGGTGTCGTTCAGGACGATCTGGCCGTGGTTGGTCCGAAAGGCGGGCGTCTTCAGCGCCATACCTTCGGCACCCGGCTCCGCGCTGGCCGGGACGCCGTCGCACGAGCGGACGACGGTGCCGGGCTCCCCCGGCCACGCGGCAAAGGTGCAGCCGGCCAGCACCGCGGGGCGCGCCGGCGCCGCCCCGTTGCCGACGGCGAGCTGGGTGGCCTCGCGCCCGATGCCGAGCAGCACCTGGCTGGTGGCCACGGCGACCGTCGGCGTAGCGGCCGAGGCGCCCTGGAGGCGCGCCTGCGGGTCGCTGCCGAGGTCGTGCTCCTGGCCGTTGGGCAGCGTAAGGAGGCCGGCCTGCGCGTCCAGGACCGCGTGGTCGGCGCCCACGGCGGCCACCTGGACCGACGCGCGCTCGGGGCCGTCGCGGTACTCGGGCTCGGCGAAGCCGTCCTCGTCCGGGCGGATGATGGCCGTCTTGCCGCTGGTGGAGACGACGTGGATCACGCCGTCGAGGCCGATGGAAAGGTCGCCCGCCTGGCCGGCGACGACGCCGTCGGGCGCGCGGCCCACGTCCGCGACGGGCTTCTGGCTCGCCTCGAGTCGCGGGACGTCGATGGAGGGGGCGTCCGGGTCGTACCGGACGGCCCACACCTTGCCGCTGGCGGGGTCGAGCACCGCCGCGCTGCCGGCCCGCAGGTCGAGGGGGAACGCCGGGTCGATGGTTCCGCCACGGTCGGTGCGGTGGGCGACCCCGGCCACGTCGAGCGACGTGACGCGGCCGGAGCGCATGTCGCGGGCGATCACCGCGGAGGCGTCCTGGGTGATGTCCAGGGCGAAGCTGGTGGCACCCTGCGCGCCGCCGGCGGGGCCGAGCAGGCCGTCGAGCGACTCGGCCGACTTGTTCAGCCGCCCGAACAACGCTTCGGCGTCGTTGGTGACCCAGATGCCGGAGTCGTTGAGGTGAAGCTTGCGCACCGGAAACCCGGGCGCGATCGCGGCGAACACCATGAGCACCGCGAGGGCGAGCGTCACGAGGGCGCCCGGGAGGAGGGCGGGGGTGCGTCGCATCAGGGTGGGTGCCTTCATGGTGGGGTGAGAAACTCCTTGTCAGACTACCGGGGGCAGGAGCTCGAGGTCATCCGCCGTCACGATCCGGGCCGCCATGGCGTACTCCACGAGCCGTGCCTTGCGCGACGAGGCCAGCTTGCTGGGCCCCCCGTGGAGCCCCCGCACGCCCGTGTCGGCGAGCTTGCTGCACACGGCGTCCAGCTTGCGGTTGAACTTGGTGACGGGCCACCCCAGGCGGGCGGCGGCAGCCGCCGACTGGGGCACCGCAGCGGCCCCGCGGTCGCCGCGGCGCAGCACGTGCTCACAGAGGGCGACCACCAGCAGCCTCTGGTCGGGGGTGAGGGTGACCCGGCCCATGGTCGCGGACCCGTCGGGGTTGAGCTCCGCCGTCATCGGGGTCAGCAGGCTGTCGGTGAGGTGCAGTTCGAAATCGTACGTCGTCGCCCCAGCGGTGAACCACACCACGGAGTGCTCGAACACCAGCGGCAGGGACGCCTCGGGGGCCAGCCACGCCTGCACGCGGCCCTCGTCGTGGCTGACCGTCGCGGTGAGCTGGGTGCCCACGTTGCTCAGCCACCACAGCCCGCTGGCGAACGTGATGGACAGGAACTGTCGGTGAAGGAAGCCGTTGTCGTCGTCGATGACGAGGGCGGCGTCCCGGCCGATGGTGAACGGGACGTCGCGGCTGGGGTGGTAGCGCTCGCCGAGGAAGTCGACGGTGAGGGGGTGGGTCATGCGCAGGCCTCCTGTGAGTACTCGGCTTGGTAGCCGCTCCCGTCGGCGCGCATGACCCGCACGGCCGCGCAGGCCCGGTCGGCGGCGTCGACAGTCAGCTCGGGGCGGCCCACCGGCTGGGGCTGGCCGCCGTCCACGACCACCAGGAACTGGTCGTCGGGCAGCGCGTGGTCGTACGTCCAGGCGAAGTCGACCTGCCCGCCCGACCGCGTGGCCGTGACGGTCGCCGGGCCCGGGTCGGGCACCACGCGGGTGAGCTCGGGCGGCGGTACCGAGGCGGTAAGCCCCGGCTCGGGCACGGTCGGGGTGCCCCGCGCGACCACTTGGAACGCCCCCACGGCGACGGCGACGACCGCCAGGGCGGCCGCGCCCATGACGATCCCCCGGCCCGGTCGCGCGGGCGCGGCCTCGTCGGGCGAGTCAGCCAGCGCCGCGCGGGATCGCAGGTGCGTGGCGTCGTCCGGCGCTCCGCCCACCGCGCGCGGCGAGGTCAGGTCGGAGCGCAACTGCGTGGCCTCGCGGATGCGCCCCTCGACGGGCCCGGTGGCCCGGGGCCGCTCGCCCGCCCCCGGGGGGCGAACAACGGTCGAGCCGCCGGGCGCGGGTGCCGCGACGACCTGCTGCGGCTTGAGCCGGGTCTCCTCCGGGGACGGCAGTGCGTCGGCGACCCGCATGGTCCTGTCCTCGGCGGCGAGGATGATCTCGGTGCGCGTCAGGCGCAGTTCCTGCTCGATGGCCTGCAACGACCGCGCCAGCAAGAGGGCCGACGCCGGCCGGACGCCCGGGTCCTTGGCCAGGGCGGCCCGCAGCAACCGGTCGAGCGAGGCGGGCACGTCGGAGCGCCCCGTGGAGGGGGGCGGCACGTCGCGGATGCGACGCATCAGCGCGTAGGTGGAATTGTCGCCGCCGACCTCCTCGAACGGCGACCGTCCCACCAGCAGGTGCCACAGCGTCGCGGCCAGCGAGTACACGTCGGAGCGGACGGTGGCGGGGCCGGAGGCGTAGAGCGTCTCGACCGGCGACCATGGCACGGAGACGCCCGCGTCGTCGTCGGCGGCCTCGCTCATGTGGGAGGCGATGCCGAAGTCGGTGAGCCCGGGCGTGCCGTACTGGCTGGTCAGGATGTTCGCCGGCTTGATGTCGCGGTGCAGCAGCCCGGCCCGGTGGGCCGTCTCGACGGCCGAGCTGATCTGGATGCCGATGCGCAGCACCTCGGCCACACTGAACCGCTCGCGCTTGGCCCGCTCGGCCAACGACGCCTGCGGGTAGTACATCATCACGAGGTAGGGGCGGCCGTCGGCCGTCGCGCCCGCGGCGTACACCGGGACGATGTGCGGGTGCTCCAGCAGCGCCATCGCGTTCGCCTCCGCGGCGAACCGCTGGGCGTCGGCGCTACTGAGCGCCGCGGCCTTCATCACCTTGACGGCCACCCGACGCGCGGGCATCCGCTGTTCGTACAGGTAGACGTCGGCGTACCCGCCCGACCCGAGGCGTCGAACGTGCTCCAGGCCCGGGATGAGGGGTGCGCCCGAGACGGCGTTCACGCGCCTGCCATGTAGGTGACTTCGAAGACCCCGGCCAGCACGATGCGGGTGCCCGGCTCGATGGAGAGCTGCTCGTGGGCGCGCAGCAGGACGGGCTCGCTGCCGGGAAGGGCCACCTCGGTGCCGTTGGTCGAGCCGAGGTCACGCACCAGCACGTGCCAGGCGTCCAGGCGCACCTCGAGGTGCTGGCCCGACACGTCCCGCTCGGGATCATCGATGCGGACGAGGTGGGGCTGCTCCCCCGTCCAGCCCTGCGGCAGGCGCGGGTTGCGGCCCAGGACGGCACCGCGCTCGAGCGCGACCACGTCACCGTTGGCCAGCTTGAGGACGCCGAGGCTCGGCCGCGGCACCTCCACGGGCTGCTGGGCCGAGAGCGGCTGGCCGCAGACGCGGCAGGCGGTGGCGTGCACCGGGTTGGGGTGGTCCTGCGGGCAGAGGACGGCGACGACCAGTGGCTCGCGGCCCGCCTGGGCCGCCTGTGCGGCCCGCAGGGCGGGGCCGTCGACGGTGTGGCCGGCGTCCGCGACCTCCGCCGGCGGCGAGGGGGCGGGCGGGGCGGCGAAGGCGTCCTCCAGCGACCACGGCATGGCGGCGATGAAGCCGTCGGACGCCGCGGGCACGGCAAGGGGCTCGGGATCGGCCTTGCCGGCGGGGTCGTCGTCGGTCGGCTCTCCCTCGGCGCCCGGGGGCGGGCCCGTGAGCGGGGAGGCGAGGGTGGCGTGGGCCGGCTCCGGGGTGGGTTCGGAGGGTGCGGCCGGCTCCGGCGGGATCGCGTCCAGGTGGGTGTCGTAGTCGGGCGCCACGGCCAGGACAAGGTCGGGGTCTTCGAGGGCGACCGGTTCCGCGGAGGGCTCCGTCGCCGGCTCCGCCACCGGCTCGGCCGGCTCGGCCAGCTCGCCCGCGAGGTCGTCCGGATCGTCCGCGACGTCGCCCTCCGGCGCTTCGCCCGGCTGCTCGTCCGGATCGGGTGCCGCCACCGGGGCGGACGCCTCCGGCACAGCCACGCCGGGGGTGCCGAACCCGAGGGCGGAGGCGAGCACGACGCCGCCGGCCAGGGGCAGGGAGCGGGCGCTGGCGTCCTCGGTCACGAGCTGGGCCTGCGTCACCCCCTCCCAGACGCTCTCGGCCCACAGGCCCTCGGCGCTCTCCGCGCAGTGGTCGTCGGCCACCGCGCGGCAGGCGCCGCGGACGAGCACACGCAGGCCGCGTCCGGTGCGGGCGGCCAGGCCGAAGGTGTCGACGGAGCGCAGGCCGCGGCTGACCAGGATGTCGAGCACCGCGTCCAGCGTCGGCGCCTCGCCGGCGACGACGGTGGCGATGCGGGCGACGAGTTCGTCGTCGGTGGGCAGGTCGACGAGGGCGACCAGGTCGGCGGTGGCGAAGCCGACCAGCGTGCCGGGGCTGTACGAGAACGGCCACGTGGTCATGCGGGCACCTCCGTGGGGCGCGGGTTGGTGTTGCCCGGGTCGGACGCGGCTCCTTCGACGTTGAGGACGATGGCGGTGACGTTGTCGCGCCCGCCCCCCTCGAGTGCGGCGGCGACGAGGCGCGCGGCGGCCTGGTCCGGATCGGGGTGGGCGGCGAGGAGGGCGTGAATGGCGTCGTCGGTGAGCTCGCCGTTGAGGCCGTCGGAGCAGATCAGGAACCGCTCGCCGTGGGTCTGCGGCAGCAGCCACAGGTCGACCTGGGGGGTGTCTGGCTGGCCGAGGCTGCGGGTGACGATGTTGCGGGCGCGGTGGGTGCGGGCCTGCTCGGCGGTGATGACGCCCTCCAGGAGCAGTTCCTCGGCCTCGCTGTGGTCGACGGTGGCGCGCGCGAGAGCGCCGTCCGCCTCGCGGTAGACGCGGCTGTCGCCCACGTTGAACACGGCCCAGTGCGCCGCGCCCGCGACGGCGACGAGCGCGAGCCCGGTGACGGTGCTACCCAGGCCGCGGACGGCGGGGTTGTCGTGGCCGTGGGCGAGGATGCGGTCGTTGACCGCGTGCAGCGCGTCGACGAGGTCGGCGGGGCGCAGGTCGTCCTTCTCGTCGAGGGGGCGCAGGCCCTCGATGACGAGCGCGCTGGCGATGTCGCCGGCCGCGTGGCCGCCCATGCCGTCGGCGACCGCCCAGAGGCGTTGGCCGACGAGCACACTGTCCTCGTTGTGGTGGCGCACGCGCCCCACGTCACTGCGATGCCCGCTGGTGACGGTCAGCATGCGCACTCCGACCCCTCCTCCGGCGCCGAACGGGGGTGCCGGCGCTCAGCCGAGCATAGCTGCGGGCACCGACACTCCACGAGCCGATCGGGTGGAACGGGGAGTGCTCCCCCTCAGCGGCGGGCGTAGAAGCGGCCGAGGAACGCGGCGCGGAAGGCGTCGAAACGACCCTGCTCGATCGAGGCGCGGATGTGGTCGACCAGCCGCACCGTGAACCGCTCGTTGTGGATCGTGGCCAGCGTTGCCGACAGCATCTCCTTGGCCTTGAACAGGTGGTGCAGGTAGGCACGGCTGTAGTGGGCGCACGTGTAACAGTCGCAGTCGTCCTCGATGGGGCCGAGGTGGCGGCGGTTCGCGGCGGTCAGCAGGTTGTAGCGGCCGTCGGCGGTGTAGACCGCCGAGTTACGGGCCACGCGGGAGGGGTTCACGCAGTCGAAGGTGTCCGCGCCGTTCTCGATGGCGGCGAACAAGTCGTCGGGCTCGGAGATGCCGAGCAGGTGCCGCGGCTTGTCGAACGGCAGCTCGTCGGCCACCCAGCCGACGATCGTGCCCAGGTTCTCCTTCTCCAGGGCTCCCCCGATGCCGAACCCGTCGAACCGCTGACCGTCGACCTCCAACGCGGCGAGCCCGCTGGCGGCCTTGCGGCGCAGGTCCTCGTACTGGGCGCCCTGCACGACGCCGAACAGCGCCTGGTACGGCTTGCCGACCCGCTCGTCGGTCAGGGCTCGGTGGGCGGCCAGGCAGCGCGCGGCCCAGCGGTGGGTCCGCTCGACGGACTCCTCCTGGTAGCCGCGGGTGTTCTTGAGGGTGGTCAGTTCGTCGAAGGCGAACATGATGTCGGCGCCGATCTCGTGCTGGACGCGCATGCTCACCTCGGGCGTGAACCGGTGCAGGTCGCCGTTGAGGTGGCTCTTGAACGTCACGCCGTCCTCGTCGACGTGGGCCAGGCGCTCCTTGCCCTCGGCGATGACGTCGTCGTCGGCCACGCCCGCGGCGTCCATCGCCAGCACCTTGCGGAAACCCACGCCCAAGCTCATCACCTGGAAGCCACCCGAGTCGGTGAAGGTGGGCCCGGGCCAGTTCATGAAGCGGCCCAGCCCGCCGGCGGCGTCGATGAGGTCCGAGCCGGGCTGCAGGTAGAGGTGGTAGGCGTTGGCGAGCACAGCCTGGGCGCCCAGGCCTGCCACGGCCTCGGGGGTCACGGCCTTCACCGTGGCCTTGGTACCCACCGCGATGAAGGCGGGCGTGGCGATCTCGCCGTGGGGCGTGGTGATCACCCCGGTGCGGCCCCGCCCGTTGGGCAGGACCGTGCCGGGGGTGAGGCCGAAGGGCGCGTCGGCGTCCGGGCCGCTCACTTGGCCTTGCTGACGCGGTGCTGGAAGGCCTGGAGCTGCGCAAGCGCCACCACCCCGGCGGTCGAGGTGCGCAGGACGCCGTCGCTGATGAGCAGCGGGTGGGCGCCGGCGGCCACGAAGTCGGCCACCTCCTGGTCGGTGAGCCCGCCCTCGGGGCCGATGATGATGAGGACGTCGCCCTGGGTGGGCAGGTCGAAGCGGCGCAGCGTCATCTCTGCGGTCTCGTGCAGCACGAACGCGATCGCCATGCTCGGGATGAGCTCCAGCAGCTCCGAGGTCGGCATGGCCGCGGTCACGATCGGGACGCGCAGGCGGCGGCTCTGCTTGGTGGCCTCGCGCGCGGTCGTCCGCCACCTCCCGAGCTGGCGCTCCTGGCGGTCGTGGGTCCACTTCACCACGGACCGGCTGGACTGCCACGGGATGATCCGGTCGACGCCGATCTCGGTGAGCATCTCGACCGCCAGCTCCGAGCGATCGCCCTTGGCGAGCGCCTGGACGGCGTGGTAGCGGATCGGCGGGATGCCCGCGGTCAGCAACTCTGCCACCTCCAGGGTCACCGACGCCTTGTCGGTGGACACCACCGGCCCCCGGATGCCGGTGCCGGCGCCGTCGGCGACGGTGATGGTCTCCCCCACCCGGATCCGGCGGACGGTGGCCGCGTGGCGGCCCTCGTCACCGTCGAGCGTGAAGGTGTCCCCCACCTGCGGGGCGTGCAGGTCGGACAGGAAGAGGGCTTCGGTCATGACTCCTCGCCTTGGTTCGTCGCGTCGGGTGCGGCTCAGTCGCTGAAGGCGTCCTTCAGCTTGCTGAAGAAACCCTTGTGCGCTGCGCCGCGCGACACCGTCGCCGCGGGCCGGGTCTCGCCGCGGGCCTCGGCCAACTGGCGGAGGAGGTCGCGCTGCGAGTCGTCCAGCGACTGCGGTGTCTGCACCAACAGCGTAACGCCGAGGTCGCCGCGACCCGTGCCACGCAGGCGCGGCACGCCGCGCGCCGGCACGACGAGCCGGGTGCCGGACTGGGTGCCGGGCGGCACGTCCAGCTTCACCCGGAACTCCTCGGGCACCGTGCCCTCGACGTCGGCCTCGAGCGTGTCGATCCACACCTCGGTGCCCAGCGCCGCCGCAGTCATGGGCAGCTTGGCGACCATCTCGAGGTTGTCGCCGTCGCGCTTGAAGACGTCGTGCGGGCTCACCGAGAGCTCGACATACAAATCACCGGAGGGGCCGCCGCCGGGGCCGACCTCGCCCTGGGAGTCGAGGTGGACGCGGTTGCCCGTGCTCACGCCGGCGGGGATCTTCACGTTGATGGTGCGGGTGGAGCGGACGCGGCCCTCGCCGGTGCACTCGCCGCACGGGTGCTCGATCACGGTGCCGTAGCCCCGGCAGGTCGGGCAGGGCTGGACGGTGCGGATGTCACCCAGGAACGAACGCTGCACCGTCTGGACGTCGCCGGCGCCGTGGCAGGTGGTGCAGGTGACCGGCTCGGTGCCGTCCGCCGCGCCCCTGCCCGAGCACGTCGGGCAGATCACGGCGGTGTCGACGCGGATCGGCTTGGTGGCGCCGAACGCCGCCTCCGAGAGCGTGAGGTTGAGCCGGACGAGGGCGTCCTGCCCCTTGCGGACGCGGCTGCGCGGCCCGCGCGAGCCCTGGCCGCCGAACATCGCGTCGAAGAGGCCTCCGACGTCGAAGCCCTGCGCGCCGCCGGGGAACCCGCCGAAGCCGCCGGGGCCGAAGCCGCCCGCGCCGCCGCGCATGGGGTCGCCGCCGAGGTCGTACATCTGGCGCTTCTTGTCGTCGCTCAGGACGGCGTAGGCCTCGCCGATCTCCTTGAACTTCTCCGCCGAGGCCGGGTCGCCGGCCACGTCCGGGTGGTACTTCATTGCCAGCTTTCGGTACGCCTTCTTGATCTGGTCGCCGGTGGCGTCGCGGGGCACGCCCAGGACCTCGTAGTAGTCGCTCAACTCATTCCTTCTGTGCGGTCAACCTTCGGCGAGGCTGTGCGGATCAACCTTCGGCAAGAAATCGGCCGACGTAGCGTGCGACGGCGCGCACGGACGCGATGGCCGACGGGTAGTCCATGCGGGTGGGGCCCACGATGCCCAGGGTGGCCCAGGCACGCTCGTCCGCACCGTAGCCGGACGCCACCACCGACGTCTCCTGGAGGGGCTCGTACGGGTTCTCCTGCCCGATGCGGACGGTCACGTCGCTGGTGGAGGTCGCCTCCCCGAGCAGGTGCAGCAGCACCACCTGCTCCTCGAGGGCCTCCAGCACGGGCCTCACGGTGGTCTCGAACTGGTCGCCGAACCGGGTCAGATTCGGTACGCCGGCCACGGCCACGCGGGCCCCCGGGTCGTCGGAGACGATGTCGAGAAGGGCGGCGACCACGGTCGAGGAGAGGGCGGACACCGAGGGTGGCACCTGGTCGGCGAACGCGGCCAGCCGGTCGATGGCCTCGCGCGGGGAGGCGCCCACGAGCAACTCCGCGAGCTTGCCGCGGACGAGGTTGAGGTCGTCGTCGTCGTCGGCGTCGGGCGGGAGCGAGACGATGCGCTGCTCGACCGTGCCGGTCGTCGACACGCACATCACCAGGCCCCGGTCGGGGCCCAGCCGCAGGACCTCGACGTGGCGGATCACCAGCGACGACAGCACCGGGTACTGGACGATCGCGACCTGCCGGGTGATCTGGGCGAGCAGTTGCACCGTGCGGCGCACGACGTCGTCGACGTCGAGGGCGCCGGCCATGAACGCGCTGATGGCGCGCCTCTCGGCCGCCGAGAGCGGCTTGACCGTCGAGAGGCGGTCGACGAACAGGCGGTAGCCCTTGTCGGTGGGGATGCGGCCGGCGGACGTGTGTGGCTGGGTGATGTAGCCCTCCTCCTCCAGCACCGCCATGTCGTTGCGGACGGTGGCCGAGGAGACGTTGAGGTTGTGCCGCTCAACCAGCGCGCGGGAGCCGACGGGCTCCTGGCTGGAGACGTAGTCGGAGACGATGGCGCGCAGGATGGCCAGCTTCCGGTCGTCCAGCACGCTCCACCTCCTTGGCACTCGACCTGACAGAGTGCCAGTCTACGCCATGGGGCGGACGCCCTCGCTAGGGTGGCCGGGTGGAGTACAGCTTGGGACCGTTCGTGCCCGTCGCCGACCGCGTGCTCGTCGCGGTGGCCGAGCCCGAGGGGGTGAACGTCGGCGTCGTGGTGGGGTCGAGCGGGGCCCTGCTGGTCGACACCGGCAGCTCGCCCGACCAGGGCCGGGCCATCCGGGCCGCCGCCGAGGGTGTCACCGGTGGCGTCCCGCTGACCCACGTCGTCGTCACCCACGCGCACGACGACCACGTCGGCGGGCTGGCTGCCTTCGGCGACCTCGTCACCCTCGGCCACGAGCACCTGGGGCGCGCGTGCGCCGAGGGGACGCCAGCGGTGTCGCGGGCCTTCGCGATGGCGTCCGCGGTGAACCTGGGCGACTGCCACGTCGAGCTGGCGCACTTCGGGCGCGGGCACACCGACCACGACGTCGTCGCGGTGGTGCCCGGGCGGAAGGTGGCCTTCCTGGGCGACCTGATGGAGACCTCCGCCGAGCCGTCCGCCGGCCCGGACTCGTGGCCCGGCGAGTGGGGCGCCTCGCTGGACTGGGTGGCCGGCATGCTGCCACGCGACTGCGTGATCGTGCCCGGCCACGGGCCGGCGCTCGACATGGACGGCGCCGGCACCCAGCGCGGCGAGATGCAGTGGCTGCACGAGCGGGCCCAGTCGTTGTACGACGCGGGCAAGGGAGCCGCGGGCGCATGGGCCTCCGACTGGCCGTGGCCGCAGGAGCCCGCCGAGCGGTTCGTGGCGCAGGCCATCCTCCGCATGAGGGAAGCCGGTCGGCCACGCCGGCGTCCGACGCTACCGCTGCTGGGCAGCTGAGCCCGGCGCGCGTCAGGGGTCGAGCTCGCCCGCGATCGCGTCGACGACCGCGTCGCTGCGCCCGACCGAGAGCATCCGCCCGTACCCGCCCGGGCCGTAGGGGCGGCCGTCGACGCGCACGGTGCCGCCGACCTCGGCGACCAGCAGGGTGCCGGCGAGGTGGTCCCAGGGGTGGACCGACCGGTACGCCAGACCGTCCAGTTCGCCGCGCGCCAGAGCCGGGTAGTCGATCGCGCAGGAGCCCCGCGTCGGGCGCAGCCGCAGGCCCCGGGCGCGCTGCCGGGCCAGCCGGGGCCAGACGGCGACCTCCCAGGGAGCCTCGGTGGCGGCGAGCCATGGCAGGGGCGTCCCGTTGCGGGTGGCGCCGGCGCCACGCTCGGCCACGTGGAGGGCGTCGTGGAGGGGCTGCCAGATCCAGCCGCGGACGGTCACCCCGCCCCGCACCTCGGCCACCATGACGCCGAAGTCCACCTTGCCCGCCGCGAAGTTGCGGGTGCCGTCGACGGGGTCGATGACCCACGCGTGTTCGGCCGTGGCGAGCCCGTCGACCAGGCGGGGGTCGGCGAAGGCGGCCTCCTCCCCCACCACGCGGGCGCCGGGGGTCGCTGCCGCCAGGGCGGCGGTGAGCTCGGCCTCGGCCTCGCGGTCGGCCACCGTGACGACGTCCCCCGGGCGCTTGAAAATGACCTCGTGGTCGGCCAGCGTCCGGAAGCGGGGCAGGATGACACGCGCGCAGACGTCCTTGACGAGGTCGGCGACGGCCTCGGTGTCCATCAGGACTCCCGGTCGATGTGGTCGTCGGTGACGAAGTCGATGAGCTTCTCGACCTCGGTGAGCAGGGTGGGGTCGAGGTCCTTCCAGCCGCTCACCTGCCCGAGGATCCGCTTCCAGCCCTGCGCGACGTCGGTCTGGTCGGCGTGCGGCCAGCCGAGGGCGGCGAGCGTGCCCTTCTTCCAGTCGGTGCCGCGCGGAATGTCGGGCCAACGCGTCAGCCCGACGCGGGCCGGCTTGATGGCGGCCCAGATGTCGATGTACTCGTGGCCGGTCACGAACACGTGCTCGCCCGAGACCTGCTCGACGATGCGCCACTCCTTCGTGCCGGGCACGAGGTGGTCGACCAGCACGCCCAGGCGGCGCCCCTTCGTCGGCGCGAACTCCGCAACGATGGCGGGCAGGTCGTCGATGCCGCCCAGGAACTCGACCACGACGCCCACGTGCCGCAGGTCGGCGCCCCAGACCTTCTCGACCAGCTCGGCGTCGTGACGGCCCTCGACGTAGATGCGGCTGGGCAGCGCGACCTTGGCCTTCTCGGCCGGGCCAACGCGCGAGCCGGACGCCGTGTGCGTCCGGTTGTACTGCTGGGATCTGTCGCGGGCGGTCGGGGCCGGGCGGGCGGGGGCTGCGAGGTCGACGGGCCTGCCGTCGAGCCAGAAGTTCGGGCCGAACGGGAAGCTGCGGCGCTTGCCCTTGCGGTCCTCGAGGACGACGACGCCGTTCTCCCACCCGACCACCGCACCGACGAACCCCGAGGTGGGCTCCTCGAGCACCATGTCGCGCTCGACGGGGGTCTTGACCGCGCTGAGACGGTTGGCCTTCTGCCAGCCCGGGGTCAGGACATCGCGCGCGTATCGATCCACGGCGAACACCCTACGCGGGGCCGGGGACAGAACCTGTGCCACCATCGTGGCATGGCGCAGATCGAGACCATCGAGGTGGGCGGGAACATTCGGCTCGGACAGTTCCTCAAGCTGGCGAACGTCGCCGACACCGGCGGCATGTCCCGGGAGCTCATCGCGGCGGGGCTCGTCAGCGTGAACGGAGAGGTGGACCTGCGGCGCGGCCGCCAGCTCGCCGAGGGCGACGTGGTCACCATCGACACCGGCGAGCAGGTCGTGGAGCTGCGCGTCGGCTGACCCGAACTCAGTCGAGGAGCTCGCGCACGGCCGCGTCCGCGAGCAGACGACCGGGGTCGCTGACGGACACGCGATCCCCGTCCTCCTGGAGGAAGCCGCGCGCGACCAGCTCCGGCAGCCGCGCCCGCTCACTCTCGGTCAGCACCTCGATCGGGACGCCCTCGCGCAGGCGCAGCTCCAGCAGGACGCGCTCGATGCGCCGGTCCTCGGCGGTGAGGCGCTCGCGGCCCGCCGCCGGCGAGAGACCGTCGGCGAGGCGTCCGGCGTAGGTGCGGGGGTGCTTGACGTTCCAGAACCGGACGCCGCCCACATGGCTGTGCGCCCCGGGGCCGAAGCCCCACCAGTCGTCGCCACGCCAGTAGGCGAGGTTGTGGCGGCAGGCGTGGCCGGGGCGCGCCCAGTTCGACACCTCGTACCACTCGAGCCCGGCCTGCCGCAGCAGGGAGTCGGCCACCTCGTACTTGTCGGCGAGGTCGTCCTCGTCGGGCAGGGGCACCTCGCCCCGGCGGACCCGTGCGGCGAAGCGCGTGCCGTCCTCGACGATGAGCGAGTAGGCGCTCACGTGGTCGGGGTCGGCGGTCAGGGCGTCCTCGACGGTGGCGCGCCAGTCGTCGAGCGATTCGGTCGGGGTGCCGTAGATCAGGTCGAGGCTGACCGAGGAGAAGCCGGCCTCGCGGGCCCAGCGCACGGCGTCGAGGGCGCGGCCCGGGGTGTGGGTGCGCTCCAGCATCCGCAGCACGTGCGGCGCCGAGGACTGCATGCCGAAGGAGATGCGCGTGAACCCGGCCTCGACGAGGGCAGCCAACGAGGCGGGGGTCACCGAATCGGGGTTGGCCTCGGTCGTCACCTCGGCGTCCGGGTCGAGGCGGAAGTCCTCGCGGAGCCGGGCCAGGATCCCGCCCTGTTCCGCAGGTTCGAGCAGGGTTGGCGTGCCCCCGCCGAAGAAGACCGTGGCGAAAGGGGGTGGGTCGCCCAGCACGCCGCGGGCCAGCGCGACCTCCCGGGCCACCGCCTCGAGGTAGGCCTCCCGGGACGCCCCCGGCGCGGACCCGAGCTCGGCCGCGGTGTAGGTGTTGAAGTCGCAGTAGCCGCAGCGGGTCGCGCAGAAGGGCACGTGCACGTACGCCGACAGCCCGCGCGTCCCGACCTCGGCGAGGGCGGACGCCGGCAGGGCCCCATCGTCGGGGGCCGGTTCGCCGTCGGGCAGCGCGGAAGGAGTCACGCACGCACTGTAGGCGAGCGCCACGCACCGAGCACGCCCCGTCCGACCCATGCCTGGGCGCGCGCCTGTGGCCCTCGCGGCGGCGTGCCGGAGGGCTGCACGGTGGTGTGTGCCGGAGGGCTGCACGGTGGTGTGTGCCGGAGGGCTGCACGGTGGCTGAGCTTGTCGAAGCCCCAGTTCAGGCGGTGAATGCGTAGGCCAGGGCGAGGGGCGGCTGGGCCGGTCCGGGATCGGGGCCATCCACCTCCTCGGGCGGGTCGTCGAGCCAGTCGGGTGGTTCCCGGTGCCACCACGCGTGCTCGCGGGGTTCGGGACGCTGGATCACGATCGTCCCGGCAGGTGTGGTGACCACCTGCCAGCCGTGGGGGGTGGTCCAGACCAGCAGGCCCGGCTCGGGCTGGGCACACCCCCAGCCACCGTGGGTCTTCACGCGGTGCGCGAACGGCGAGAGGGGTGCCATCAGGTCGGGGTGCGTCTGGCCGTGTCCGGCGGGAGCATCGTGGTCGAACGCGGCCGTGTGGTCGGCCTGGCAGGAAGCCGAGGCCCGGCTGCCGTGGGGGAAGGCGTCGGCGGGCCAGCGACCCTCCAGGACGCGCCGCATGGACGCGGGGAGCTCGTAGGCGTCGGTCGGGGCCATGCTGCGCGCGTCCAGGAGGGGGCGCACGGTCACCTGGCAGCCCGCGAGGACGTGGCCGAGCCGGTCGGTGAGCACGGCGCCCCACCCCTGCACCTGCGCTGCGTCGGCGAGGTCCGCTCCGTCGGCGGTCGGGGTGGCGTCAAGGTGGACGATGACCTCGGCGGCGCGCGGGAGCTCGGCCTGCCCCAGCGCCTGCCGGGCCAAGACGCCCACCGCGGCCGCCCGGCGCACGTCGAGGTCGTGGTCGGTGGGCAGGGTCTTGGCGATGCTGGTCAGCGCGTGGTCTAACGCGATGCCGTCGGCGGCGTCCAGTCGGCCCCACAGGTCGCAGTGGCCAGCCTTGACCGCACCCACCTCCACCCGACGGGCCAGCGCCGCCTTGGCCTCGCGCTCGGCGGCGGCAGCCGGGTCGGCAAGCAGGATCCAGCCCTCGATGCGACCCCGCACCCGGGACCACGGCTGCAGGGCCAGCGCCACCACGCAGTGCCGATCCACGACGCCGCACGCGGTCTGGTCGATACCGGCGTCGACGCACGCCTGCGCGACGCGGGCGGCCTCAAAGAACCGCACGCGGCCGGCCAGCACGGCCCCCCACAGGCCGGGATGACGATGGCGCACGTTCAACACGTCCGCGATCCGGCACATCGCCGAAGCGGGCGAGACCCCCAGCGCGAGACCGAGCTCGGCGGCCACGAACTCGCCGATGTCCGGCGTCCCGTCAGCGCCGCCGGGCACCCATCGCTCAGCACCGGCCACGATCACGTTCTCGTCGACCCGGTGCAGGTCGCACGCGGACGCGATGCCCAGCACCTGGGTGACCTCGCCCGCCACCACCATCGCGGTGCCCTCGGCGACCGCGGCCAGGGCGTCCGCCACACCCGCCAACTGAACTGAACTCATACGAACAGATTAATCGAACGCACCGACAATTCTGGTTGGGAGGTGTTGTCCAGGTGGGGGTAGGTATTGTCCGTTTCGGGAACTGAGGGCGTCCGGCCCTTCGAGGCTCGCTTCGCTCGCACCTCAGGGACCTGGGGCACCTCAGTTGGCTGGGGTGGGCAACGGGAACGGCAGCGGCAGGCCGTCCAGCACGCGGTGGCAGGAGCACTCGCCGGTCGGCAGGTGCTCGATCGTGCGCCACAGCAGCGCCTTGAGGCGCTCGACGTTGCCGGCGAAGACCTCCAACACGTCGGCGTGCGTGACGCCCTCCTCGCCCTCGAGGCCGGCGTCCATGTCGGTCACGCACGCCACCGACGTGAAGCACATCGCCAGCTCGCGGGCGCAGGACGCCTCGGGCATCCCCGTCATGCCCACGACCGACCAGCCGGCCGCAGAGTGCCACCGCGACTCCGCGCGCGAGGAGAACCGCGGGCCGTTGATCACCACGAGCGTCCCGCCGTCCACCAACGGGGTGTCGTCGGAGGCCTGCCCCAGCACAGCGGCACGTCCGCGCGCACAGTAGGGGTCGGCGAACGGGACGTGGACCACCGGGCCCTCGGCCTCCCAGACCGTGTGGCCCGGGCGGTAGGTGCGGTCGACGACCTGGTCGGGCACGACGAACGTGCCGGGCGTGAGTTCTGGCTGCAGCGACCCGACGGCGCAGGGACCCAGCACCTGCGAGACGCCCAAGGCCTTGAGCGCCCACAGGTTCGCCCGGTAGTTGACCTTGTGGGGGGCGTACTGGTGCTGCTCGCCGTGGCGGGGCAGGAACGCCACCCGGCGTCCGGCCACCTCACCGACCGTGAGCGGCCCCGACGGCGCACCGAACGGGGTGTCGACCTCGACGCGGGTCGCGTCCTCGAAGAAGGAGTAGAAGCCCGAGCCGCCGATGATGCCGATGTCAGCCTGCATGCGCGCCAGCCTAATGGGCACACTGTGCTGCATGGATGACCTCGCGACGCCCCTGTCCGGCACCTGCGCCTTCCGCCTGATGCCCTCCGACACGTTGGCGGACGCCCCCTCCACGGCCGCCGTCGCGCCGCTGGGCGGCGGCGCCTCGCTCGCCTACACCTGGACCCATCCGCTCGACGGCGAGCAGCGGGGCGGCCTGGTCGTCGGGGCGCCCGACGAGCAGGGACGCGTCGAGGCCGCCTGGTTCGACACCTGGCACCAGCAGCCCGGGCTGATGATCCTGCTGGGCCGCGAGGAGGAGGACCGCGTCGAACTCGCCGCCACCTACGCCGAGGAGTGGGGCTGGACGATCGCGCTGGACCTGACCGACGACCACGCCGCCATGACGATGTGCAACGTCGTGCCCGCCTCGGCCCTAGAGCAACTGCCGCCGGACGCCCCACCCGTGGAGGCCGGCCTCTACGACGTGATGGTCGCCCGCTGGGAGCGGAAGGCCTAGTCGGAGACCTTGTCGAGCCACGCGCCGAGCACGGGCGTCCAGCCGCGCACCTCGACGTGCGCGACGATGCCTTGGCGCTGGAAGGGATCGTCTGCGAGCTTCGCGAGCACGGCCTCGGGGCTGTCGGAGCGGAAAACGAGCAAGCCGGCGTCCGGCTGGCCCACCCCGGGCGCCAGCGGCCCGGAGAGCACCAGCAGCCCCTCGTCGGCCAGCCCGCGCAGGAAGTCGCGGTGGGCCGGTCGGTGCTCGGCGATCGCGTCGGGGTCGGCGATGTAGGTGTAGTTCACGACCAGCACGTTGTCCATGGCGGCCATCCTAGGGTCGTCCACCCGGAATGCCTTGGGTCGGCTGGGCACACTGGGGTCATGTCCCAGCAGTACGGATGGACCCCGCCCCCGCCCAGCCACGGACGCGTGGCCGTCCCTGCGCCGCAGCCCAACGCCCCCGCGCGCCCCACGATCGGGGCGTCTGTCGTGTTCGTGGGCGGCTGGCTCGTGCTGCTGTGGATCCTCGAGGTGCTCGACCTCGTCCTCCTCGGCGCCCTCGACGGCTTCGGTGTCAGCCCGCGCGACGTGGCCGAGCTGCCGCAGGTGCTCACCGCCCCGTTCCTGCACTTCGGCTTCGAGCACCTGATGGCCAACTCGCTCCCGTTCCTCGTCCTGGGTGTGCTGACGCGCCTGGCCGGACTCGGTGCGTTCTGGGTCGCGACGCTGGGGTCCATCGTCGCCTCCGGCCTGTTCTCCTGGCTGCTCTCGGCGCCCAACACCGTCACGGCCGGGGCGTCCGGCCTGATCTTCGGCTGGCTGACGTTCCTGCTCGTCCGCGGCCTGATGAACGGCAACTGGAAGCAGATCCTGATCAGCGCCGCGGTGTTCGGCTTCTTCGGCGGCATGCTGTGGGGCGTGTTCCCGACCCTGCCCGGGGTGAGCTGGCAGGGACACCTCGGCGGCGCCGTCGGTGGCGTGCTCGCCGCGTGGTGGCTGCGGCGGCGCTGACCCACGTGGCGTCGCGCGATCCTACTTGGGGTCGCGGGACTCGCCGGTCGACAGCGCGGCCACGAACGCCTCCTGGGGCACCTCCACGCGTCCGACCATCTTCATGCGCTTCTTGCCCTCCTTCTGCTTCTCGAGCAGCTTGCGCTTGCGGCTGATGTCGCCGCCGTAGCACTTGGCCAGCACGTCCTTGCGAATGGCGCGGACGGTCTCGCGGGCGATCACGCGCGCGCCGACGGCGGCCTGGATCGGCACCTCGAACTGCTGGCGCGGGATGAGCTCCTTGAGCTTCTTCGCCATCGCCACGCCGTAGGAGTAGGCGGCGTCGGTGTGCACGATGGAGCTGAAGGCGTCCACCGGCTCGCCGTGCAGCAGGATGTCGACCTTGACCAGCTTCGCCGCCTGCTCGCCGGCCTCGTCGTAGTCGAGGCTCGCGTACCCCTTGGTGCGCGACTTCAGGGCGTCGAAGAAGTCGAAGACGATCTCGGCCAGCGGCAGCGTGTAGCGGATCTCGACGCGGTCGGAGGAGATGTAGTCCATGCCCGTCTGCGTCCCCCGGCGCTGCTGGCACAGCTCAAGGATCGTGCCGATGTAATCAGTCGGGGTGAGGATCGTGGCCTTGACCACCGGCTCCCACACCTCGGCGATCTTGCCCTCGGGGTACTCGCTCGGGTTGGTGACGGTGTGTTCCGACCCGTCCTCCATCACGACGCGGTAGACGACGTTGGGCGCGGTCGAGATCAGGTCGAGGTTGAACTCGCGCTCGAGCCGCTCGCGGACGATCTCCATGTGCAGCAGCCCGAGGAATCCGATGCGGAAGCCGAACCCGAGCGCGCCGGACGTCTCGGGCTCATACGTCAGCGCCGCGTCGTTGAGCTGGAGCTTCTCCAGCGCCTCGCGCAGCTCGGGGAAGTCAGCCCCGTCGATCGGGTAGAGGCCCGCGTACACCATCGGGTTGGGATGCTTGTAGCCACCCAGCGCCTTGGTGGCCGCCTTGTGCTGCACGGTGATCGTGTCACCGACGCGCGACTGGCGGACGTCCTTCACGCCGGTGATGAGGTAGCCCACCTCGCCGACGCCGAGCGCCTTGGACGGGGTCGGCTCGGGGCTGATCACGCCCACCTCGAGCACCTCATGGGTGGCCTTGGTGGACATCATCAGGATGCGCTCGCGGTGGCTCAGCTCGCCGTCGATCACGCGGACGTAGGTGACGACGCCGCGGTAGGTGTCGTAGACGGAGTCGAAGATCATGGCGCGCGCCGGGGCGTCCGCGTCACCGGTCGGGGCGGGCACCTGGGCAACCACGGCGTCGAGCAGCTCGGGGACGCCGACGCCGGTCTTGCCGGAGACCTTGAAGACGTCCTCGGGGTCGCAGCCCACGAGGTTGGCGATCTCCTCGGCGTACTTCTCGGGCTGGGCGCCCGGCAGGTCGATCTTGTTGAGAACCGGGATGATGTGGAGGTCTGCGCCCATGGCGAGGTAGAGGTTGGCCAGCGTCTGGGCCTCGATGCCCTGGGCGGCGTCCACCAGCAGGATCGCGCCCTCGCAGGCGGCCAGCGACCGGGAGACCTCATAGGTGAAGTCGACGTGCCCGGGGGTGTCGATCATGTTGAGCACGTAGTCGGTGCCGTCCACCTGCCACGGCATGCGGACGGCCTGGCTCTTGATGGTGATGCCGCGCTCGCGCTCGATGTCCATGCGGTCGAGGTACTGGGCGCGCATGGAGCGGTCATCGACGACGCCGGTCAGCTGCAGCATGCGGTCGGCCAGGGTCGACTTCCCGTGGTCGATGTGGGCGATGATGCAGAAGTTCCGGATGATCTCCGGCTTCGTGCTGCCCGGCTGCGGCGTGGTCACGGCTCACCTCTCGTCATGACACCGCCATGGGAGACGGTGTGCGGGTACGGCACGACGTCGCCCCGGCACACTCTCGGTGCGGGGCGACGTCGCAGAAGTTCGTCAGAGAGCAGCAGCAGCCGACGCGACGGCCGACTTGCGGTTCGCAGCCTGGTTCTTGTGGATGACGCCCTTGCTGGCAGCCTTGTCGAGCGCGCGGCACGCGACCTTGGCAGCCTGCTGGGCCTTCTCCACGTCACCCTCGGCGGCGGCCTCGCGGAACCTGCGAATGTGCGTCTTGAGAGCGGACTTCACGGCCTTGTTGCGCAAGCGCGCCTTCTCGTTCGTGAGGATTCGCTTCTTCTGGGACTTGATGTTCGCCACGGGCTAAGCCTTCAGTTCAGGTTGATGAATGAGGTGTGCGCCCACGCTGGGCGCGATTGAACAGCTTACCAGCCCTCCCCGGGCGGCCAAAATCGGCCTCATCGCCCCATGCCGGAGTCCGGTCGCCGCCCGCGCAGGCCCGTCACGCCGATGACCAGGCTTTCCAGCGCGAAGGCCGCGTCGGCCGACTGGCCCTTGACCGCGGCGTCCGCCTGGGCGACGAGCTGCAGGGCGGACGCCAGCCCGCGCGGCGTCCAGTCGCGGGAGCGCGCCACGATCTCCTTGACCTTGAACGGGGGGACGCCCAACTCGCGGGCCAGGTCGCCGTCGCGCAGGCGGGCCGAGGCGAGGTCGGTGTACTTGCCCTGGCTGCGTAGCGCGTTGGCCAGCGCGGAGGTGACGAGCACGGTCGCCACCCCGGTCTCCAGCGCCCAGCGCAGGGCGCCGAGGGCCTCGTCGCGGCGGCCGGCCATGACGTGGTCGGCGACGGTGAAGCTGGTCACGTCGGCACGGCCGGCGAAGTAGCGGCGCACGGCCGCCTCGGTGATCACCCGGTCGTCGGCGTCGGCGAGCAGCTGGCGGATCGCCCCGGCCACGGCCCGGACGTCGGCGCCCAGCGCCTCGACGAGCCGATCGGCGACAGCCTTGTCGAGGCGACCGCCCAGCAGGCGGGCCTCGTTCACGGCGAAGCCGGGGAGCTCCCACGCCTTGATGCTCGGGCAGTCGACCGTGACGACCTTGGCCTTCTTGAGCTTGTCGAGCAGCCCCTTGCCCTTGTTGCCGCCGGGGTGCACGAGGATGAGCGCCAGGTCGTCCGACGGCGACTGCGCGAAGGCCAGCACGGCGTCAAACAGCCCCGGGTCGAGGTCGGAGATCGCGGTGATGACCACCACGGACTCCTCGGCGAACAGCGAGCCGCCGGTCACCTCCGCGAGCCCGCCCGCGTCGAGGTCGCCGCCCTCCGCCTTGGTGACGGACGCCGCGGGCCGCTCGGCGAGCGCCTGGCTGGTGAGGCGCTCCACGGATCGCTCGGCCAGGAGCGCCTCGGGCCCGCTGACGAGCACCACGCGCCCGAAGAGGGGTTCGCCCGCGGGGGAAGTTCCAGTCACGGGGCCCATCCTGCCAGCCCGCGCCGACAGTTCACCCCGCCTGCCCCTGGGACGCCAGCCACTGCTGGCCCCGCCGCTTCGAGGCCTGCGCCAGCCAGGCGTCCTCGACGAGTTCGATGATGTGGCCCCGGCTCGTCTCCCCCAGCCTGCTGGCGCGAACCAGCACCGACGCGTGCCCGTCGAAGTGGGGCGTGCTGAAGAAGGGGCCGTCCGACTGCACCAACGCCTCCTTCTCGGCAGCGCCGGCGACCCACAGGACGATCACGTCGTCCCACCGCTCGCCGGTGGTGGGATCGACGGCGTCGGGACGCGGCGTCCGGAAGAACACGAACGACTTGCTGCCGACCCGGTAGACGGGGTGGGCCGTCCCCGGACGCTCGACGGTCACGTGGGGCATCGCGAGGGCTGCGGCGTGCACGTCCTCGACGCAGGCGGGGGTCTCGTTGCTCATGCGGGGACGATACGACGCCACGCCCCTAAGGTGTGCCCATGAAGAGGCTCTACCTCATCCGGCACGCCGAGGCCGAGTTCATGGGCCGTGGGCGCGGCGACCACGGCCGCGTCCTCACCGACGAGGGCCACGCGCAGGCACGCCACCTCGGCGAACTGCTCGCGGACGCCCACATCACCGTGGTGCTGCACTCAACGGCCGACCGGGCGACGCAGACCGCCCAGGGCATGGGGCTGTCCGCCGACCTGCGTCCGGTCGAGGAGCTCTACAACGCCGGCACGATGGGGCTGCTCAGCGTCGTCGCCGACCTCGAGGACGCCGTCGAGGTGGCCGCACTCGTGGCGCACGCCCCGGGCGTCCCCGCCCTGGTCGACGAGCTCGCCGGGCCGGACCCCGACCCGCACGCCGCGGCGTCCGTGCTGCACCACTATCCCACCGCCACGGTGGCCGGCATCGAGTTCAGCGGCTCCTGGGCCGACCTCGACGGCTCGCGCCTGTTCTGGGCGGCGCGCGGCTGAGCCTCACCGCTGGGTGGTGACGGCCAGCCCGCCGTCCGGAGCGCGCGCCACGGTGATCGACCCGCGCTCATCGGTGCGGAAGGTGGCCGCCCCCGTCGCGTTGACGGACGCCAGCGTCCGAGCCGCCGGGTGCCCGTAGTCGTTGCCCTCCCCCACGCTGACCAGCGCCACGTCCGGGCGGGAGGCGGCCACGAACGCCGGGCTGTGCCGCCCCGACCCGTGGTGCGGCACCAGCAGGACATCTACGTCGAGCGCCCCGCGCAGCCCCAGGTGGCGGGTCTGCGCGCCCTCCTCCGCGTCGCCCGCCAGCAACACCGAGACGCCCGCCACGTCGGCGCGCAGCAACAGCGACGCGTCGTTCTCCGCCGAGGACTCCCCCTCCCCGCCCAGGTCGCGGCCCAGCGCCGGGGCGGCCAGCACTTCCAGTCGCACGTCACCGATCTGCCAGGCCGAGCCGGGCCCGGCCTCCACGTGCTGGGCCGGGGCGAGGACCGCGACGGCGCGGGCGTGGGCGGCCTCCGGGGTCCGGACGCCCGAGGTCACCAGCAGGTCCACCCCGAGGCCCGCGAGGGCGTCCGCACCGCCGACGTGGTCGGCGTGCAGGTGTGTCAGCACCACCACCGGCACCCGGGAGACCCCGAGCTGGGCCAGGCACCGGGAGAGCGGCGCCGGATCGGGGCCGGTGTCCACCACGACCGCCTGGCCGGGGCCCGCCGCCAGCACGGTGGCGTCCCCCTGCCCCACGTCACAGGAGGCAACCGCCCAACCCCGCGGCGGCCAGCCCGGCGGCGTGGGCGTCCGCCCCAGCCCAAGCAGGACCAGCCCCGCCAGCCCGAGGAAGAGCCAGCGCCGGGGCAGCACCACCGGCGCCAGCAGCACCAGCACCCCGCACCCGAGCACCACGACGCCGACCGCCACCGCCGAGGCCGGCCACGGCACGGCCGCACCGGGGAGGGCCTCCCCGAGCCGTGCCGTCCAGGCGATGCCCTGGGCGAACCAGCCAGCCGCCCAGGCAGGAGCCACCGCGAGGGACCCGACCACCGGGGCGACCAACGTGGTGATCAGGCCGAGCACGGTCGCGGGGCCCACCATCGGGCCCGCCACCAGGTTGGCCAGCACGGACACGACGCTGACCTGCCCCGACAGGACCACCACGACCGGCTCGGTGGCGACCTGGGCGGCCAGCGGGACGGCCAGCGTCTCGGCGCACCAGCGCGGCAGCCAGCGGGCCAGCAGGTCCGCCCACGCGCCCGCCCACCGCAGCAGGCCGAACGTGGCCAGGACCGACAGCGCGAACCCCAGCGACCGGGACATCGCCGGCTCCGCCAGCACGACCGCCAGCACCGCCACGCCCAGGAAGCGCAGCCCGTGTCGCCCCCGGCCAGCCCGGCCGAGCGCCGCCAGGCCGACCAGCCCCATGGCCGCGGCCCGCAGCACGCTGGGTTCGCCCAGGCAGAGAAGCACGAACCCGGCCACGCCGCCCACCTGCAGGCCGAGCAGCCAGCGCCCGCGTACGCCGCAGCCCACGGCGAACGCTCGGAGGAAGCCCAGGAGCAACGTGAGGTTCGAGCCGCTGACGGCGGTCAGGTGGGTGAGACCGGTGACCACGAACCGCTCGCGCAGGTCGTCCGGCATCGCGGACGTGTCCCCCACGACGAGCGCCGGCACGAGGGCGCGGGCGTCCGGCCACAGCGGCGTGCAGGCCTCCACCAGCCCACGCCGCAGCGACCCGACCATGTGGTTCAACACGTCCGGCTCCGCGACCACCACAGGAGACTCCCGGGCGCGCAGCTCCGCGAACAGGCCCGAGCCCGCGTCGGCTGCGCCGAACCGCACGGTCGCCCGCACCGTAGCTCCCATCGGGACCGCCGCCCAGGCCAGCCCCACCTCGCCCGTCGCGACCACCTGCACCGGAGCACCGCTCCGCCACGCCCCGCCGCGGGCATCGACCGAGACCAGCTCGGCCGTCCCGCGCCACATCCCCGGGCGCGGACCCGCCGGGGCCCACCACCGACCGGCGCCCGAGACCCGCACCTCCACCACACCCGTGGCGCGCTGCGCTGTGAGCTCCGTCACCGGGTCGGATGCCACCGCGGCGGCCCGGGCGCCTCCCACCACCACGCAGACGGCCGCCACCGTCGCCATTGATGCGAGGAACCAGTTCGTCCGCCGCCACGCCGCGATCGCCACCAGTCCCGTCACCGCGGCCACCACGCCCAACACGCGCGGGTCGTCGGCCGTCGCGAACCCCATCGCCGCCCATGCGGTGGCCCCGAGCGCCAGCATGCGGCCGGCGCCCCGGTCATCCGGCTCCGGTTCAGACCCGGACATGCGGCTCGATCCGCTCGAACGTCTTCTGGCCGATGCCGTCCACTTCCAGCAACTCCTCCACCCGGGTGAAACGCCCGTCCCCGCGCCGGGCGAGGATCGCCTGCGCGGTCACCGGGCCGACACCGGGGAGGGCGTCCAGCTGGTCGAGAGTCGCGGTATTGAGGTCGAGGCGGTCAGAGCCCGGCCCGCCGCCGCCCGCCGACGCGGCACCCGAGGGCTGCGACCCGCGCACCTCGCCGCCCGGTTCGGCCCGCCCCCCGACCCAGACCTGGGCGCCGTCCGCCACCACGGCGGCGAGGTTGAGGTCGCCGGGACGCGCGTCGGGCAGCAGCCCGCCCGCCGCCGCAATCGCGTCCTCGACCCGCGAGCCGGGCGGCAGCCGGACGACGCCGGGTCGCGCCACTTCCCCGAGCACGTGGACTCGGAGCGGCTCGGGGGTGGACGTCGGCGTCGGCGTGGGCGCCACTGAGGCCGGCACGGGCGTAGCCGCAGCCACGGCCACCGGCACGGTCCGCGCCTGCGTAATGCCCCAGACCGCGCCGAGCAGCGCGACCAGCCCGATCACGCCGATGACCGCCGCGTGCGCCCGGCCGAACTCCACCCCACGGCGCAGCACTGAGCCCCGGTCGATCGCACGGGCGGGCGCCGCCTCAGGGACCGTCGGAGGCAAGCCCTCGGCGGATCCGTCCCCGGGAACCTCGGCGGGTGGCACCCCGTCGGGCGACGGTGCCGGGCCCAGCTCGGCGGCCAGGGCCGCCAGCCGGGCGCGCACGACGTCGCCTTGGCCGGGACGGGGACTCAGCGGGCGCATACCCCGACGATGGGCGGCGGGGCTCCGTCCCGGTCACCCGATTCGGCGGCTGTGGACAACTCGCCCCACCCTGCCCCGCCATCCACAGGCCAACGACGTGGTGGGATGACGCCCCGGGTCAGGCCGGGACGATGCTCACCATCTTGGGCAGGCGCACGATGACCTTGGCAACCTCCCGGCCCGCCAGGGCGCGCTGGACGCCTTCGTTGGCCAGCGCCGCAGCGGTCGCGTCCTCCTCCGACACGTCGGCGGGCAGCTCGAGCTTGCCGCGCACCTTGCCGGCGACCTGCACGACGACCGTGACCGACTCCTGCACCAGCAGGGCGGGGTCGGCGTCCGGCCACGTGGAGCGGGCGACCGAGGGGGCATGCCCCAACATCTCCCACATCTCCTCGCCCAGGTAGGGCGCGACCAGGCTCAGCGCCTGCGCGATGAACTCGGCGGCCTCGCGGACGGCCGGGTCCGACGCACCCGGGCCGGCGTCGATGGCCTTGCGGGTGTGGTTGACCAGCTCCATGATGCGGGCGACCAGAACGTTGTAGCGCTGGTCCTCGACGGCCTCGCTGATGGCAGCCATGGAGGCGTGCGTCCCCTTGCGGACGCCCGCGTCACCGGTCGCCGGGTCGACCCCGACCTCCGAGGACACGTCGGCGGCCACCCGGTACGCCCGGGCCAGGAACTTGCTCGTGGAGGACGGGGACATGGCCGTCCAGTCGATGTCGTCCTCCGGCGGCCCGGCGAACACGATCGCCGTGCGGATGGCGTCCACGCCGTGCAGGTCGATCTGCTCGCCCAGGTCGACGCCGTTGCCCAGCGACTTGGACATCGCCTTGCCGCCGTTGGTGACCTGGCCCTGGTTCATCAGGCGCGTGAAGGGCTCGGTGAAGTCGATCAGCCCGGCGTCGTGGATGACCTTGGTGAAGAACCGGCTGTACAGCAGGTGCAGGATGGCGTGTTCGACGCCACCGACGTACTGGTCGACCGGCGCCCAGCGCTTCACGGCGTCCACGTCGAACGCCGCTCTCTCGTCGTTCGGCGAGCAGTAGCGGAAGTAGTACCAGGACGAGTCGACGAACGTGTCCATCGTGTCGGTGTCGCGCTCGGCCGGGCCACCACAGCTCGGGCAGGCCACCTCGCGCCACGCGCGCGCCGCCTCGGACGCCAGCGGCGAGGTCCCCTTCGGGGCCAGGTCGGCGCCCTTCAGGTTGGGCAGCGTCACCGGCAGCTGGTCCTCGGGCACCGGCACCTCGCCGCACGCGGCACAGTGGATGACCGGGATCGGGCAGCCCCAGAAGCGCTGGCGGCTCAGCAGCCAGTCGCGCAGGCGGAACGTGATGGCCGGCTTGCCCGTGCCGGCCTCGGCCAGCCGCTCGGTGATGCGGGCCACGCCCGAGACCTTGTCCGTCAGCCCGTCCAGGTCGCCTGAGTTCACGTAGGTGCCGTCGCCGGACGTGGCGACGTAGGTCTCCTCCGGGTTCGGCTCGCCGGTGTCGATCACCCGGCGAACCGGCAGGCCGAGGGCCTTGGCGAAGTCCAGGTCGCGCTGATCGTGCGCGGGCACCGCCATGACGGCACCGGTGCCGTAGTCGGCCAGCACGTAGTCCGCCGCGTAGACCGGCAGCTTCTCGCCGTTGACGGGGTTGGTGGCGTACCGGCCCAGGAACACGCCCGTCTTGGGGCGGTCGGTCGACTGGCGCTCGATCTCGGATGCCGCGCGCGTCTTCTCCAGGTACGCCTCGAACTCGGCCCGCTGGGAGTCGGCGACGATCTCGGACGCCAGGGCGGCGTCCGGCGCGACGACGAAGAAGGTGGCGCCGTACAGCGTGTCGGGGCGCGTGGTGAAGACGGTCACCGGCTCGTCGCGGCCCTCGACGACGAAGTCGACGAAGGCGCCCTCGGAGCGACCGATCCAGTTGCGCTGCATGGCCAGCACGCGGTCGGGCCAGTTGCCCTCCAGCGCCTTCATGTCGTCCAGCAGGCGCTGGGCGTAGTCGGTGATCTTGAAGTACCACTGCGTCAGGTTGCGCTTGGTGACGGCGGTGCCGCAGCGCTCGCAGGCGCCCTGGACGACCTGCTCGTTGGCCAGCACGGTCTGGTCGTTGGGGCACCAGTTCACCGGCGAGCTCTTGCGGTAGGCCAGCCCGCGCGAGTGGGACAGCTGGAACAGCCACTGCGTCCAGCGGTAGTACTCCGGGTCGGAGGTGTGCAGGCGGCGCGTCCAGTCGAAGCTCAGGCCGTACCGCTTGAACGAGGCCGCCTGGGTCTCGATGTTGGCGTACGTCCACTCGGCGGGGTGCGCGTTGCGGGCGATGGCAGCGTTCTCGGCAGGCAGCCCGAAGGAATCCCAGCCGATCGGGTGCATGACGTCGTAGCCGCGCATCAGCCAGTAGCGGCCCGCGATGTCGCCCATGACGAACGCCTCCGCGTGCCCCATGTGGAGGTCGCCCGAGGGGTAGGGGAACATGTCGAGCACGTAGCGGCGCTCCGCGGAGCCGTCGTCCCGGGCGACGAACGTGCCGTCGGCCTCCCAGAACTTCTGCCAGCGCTCCTGCGCGGCGGCTGCGTCATACGTGCGGGCGGACTCCATGGTGGTGGTTCTCCTCGTGGACGGATCTCGACTCTTGGCATGAAAAAGCCCCTGCGTGCCGGTTGGGCATGTCAGGGGCGCCGCGTCACCGGGTGGGGTGCGCGGCTAGCCAAGAAGTCGCTGGCTCGTGGTGCGCTCCATGCGCGCCAGCATAGACCACCCGACCCTTCAGCCCAGCGCCGCGTCCAGCTCGGCGCGGGTCGGCGGGTCGGCCCCCTCGCGCTCGCACACCAGCGCCGCGGCCGCGGCCCCGCGGCGCAGGGCGTCCGCCAGCGGCAGGCCCGCCACGACGAGGGCGTCCAGCATCCCGGCCATGAACGTGTCGCCAGCCCCGATCGTGTCGACCAGGGCCACCGACGGGCTCGGCACGGACGCCACGCCCTCGGGACCCGCCGCCACCGCGCCGTCGGGCCCCCGGGTGACCACGGCCCACGTCGCGCCGTAGCGCTCCCTCAGCGCCACCACCAGTGCCTCGGGGTCGGTGGGCAGGCCGGACGCCCCCGCCAACAGCTCGAAGTCTTCGTCCGAGCCCTTGACCAGGCCACCCCGCTGCCCGACCGCGACGAGCCACGGCTCGACCAGCGCCCAGTACGCCGCCAGGTCGGGCAGGACGGTGGGCCGGACGTTCACGTCCAGCGACAGGGGCCCCGACCCGGCGCGCACCCAATCCAGCAGGGCGGTGCGGCCGGGGCCGACCACCGTCACCAGCGAGGCGACGTGCAGCCAGTCGTCGGCCCCCAGCTCCGGGAGTTCGTCCGCGCGCCAGCCGAAGTTGGCCGTGCCCGCGAAGTGGAAGGTGTAGGACGCCTTGCCCGCCTCGTCGAGGCTGACCACGGCCAGCGAGGTCGGCTGCGGGGCGTCCACGGCCAGGGCGGTGCCCACGCCGTTGGCGGCCAGGTGGCGGCGCAACTGCCCGGCGAACGCGTCGTCGCCGAGGCGCCCGAGGAACTCCACGGGGTTGCCCAGGCGGGCCAGCCCGATGGCCGTGTTCATCGGCCCGCCGGCCGACAACGCCCGCCAGCCGGACGCCCGCGTGTCACCGGCCGGAGCTGTCGGCACGAGGTCGATGAGGGACTCGCCGCACACCACGATTCGTCGCATGACCCGCATGCTAGGCCCCTCAGGACGCTTCCGGGACGCGCAGCGCCAACTGCCGGGCGCGAACCTCCTCCCACATGTGGGGGTGGACAGCGTCGGCGATGACCGCCTCCAGCATCTCGATCCACTCCCCCGGCCCGGGCCGGCCCTCCAGCGCCTCGAGGCAGATCGACGCGATCGCCCCCTCGCCCGCCACCCAGCCCGCCAACGCGAGGGCCACCAGCGCACCGCCCGCGCAGTTCGGGACGCCGGACTGCACCACCTGGGCCCACAACCCGATCCGTGCGTCGGCGTTGTCGCTTGTGGTCAACAGCAGCGCCTCGTCCAGGAAGGCGGCCTCGTGCGTGGCCAGGCACAGGACCGTCGCCTCGTCGATGTCCAGGTCACCGGGCGCGTCGTCGTGACCCGCCACCAGGGCGCGCGCCTCGGCGACGAGGCAGCCCAGGGTGGCGAAGCTCTCGGCGACCCGCTCCAGCGACGCCGTCACCTCGGCCGGTGTCCGGGCCGGCTCCACCAGCCGGGCCAGCTCGGCGCGGGAGTGGCGCACCGGGCGTCCGTCGTAGGCGGCGCGGGCGAGATGGACGCTGCCGAGCCGGTCGTACGGCGTCCCGCTGTCGTGAGGGTCCTCGTACCACCGCTCGCCGTCGGCGTGCAGCAGGGTGCGCCCGCAGTGCCCGGGCATCGCGTCGGCGACATCATCGAGGGCCCACCACGCGCGGTCGGGGTCGTCGCTGTAGGCGATGACGATGTGATCGCCGTGTGGCACCTTTCGCCACACGGCGCGGAGGGCCGCCGCCGTTCCGTGGCCGCCGGGCAGGTCGAGGTCGACGCGGGCGGTCAGCACGACCGAGCCCGCCTCGATGGAGATGACCACCACCGACTCGGTGGGGTGGAAGCCCAAGAAGGTGGGCACGACCTCCACGAGGTCGGTCAGGGAGCGCAGCGTCTGGGGGTGGGATGTGTCCGTCATGCACCGACAAGAGGCGGTCCGGGCGCGATCCCGTCACCGTGTTCCGGTTGTCCACAGGCCCCCCCCTGCGCGCCGTTGGCTGTCCACACCCCTCCCGGTACGCTCGCTCCCATGACCCAGCCGTGGCAGCAGGACCCGTACCAGCGGCGTCCTGTCGACATCGACGCCTACGCGCCCCCGAAGCGTTCCGGCGGCGGCTGGTGGTTCGCCCTCATCGGTCTCGTCGCGGTCGGCGCCGTCCTCGCGGCCCTGTTCCTGCGCCCGCCGGCCCAGCGCACTGACCCTCCCTCTCCGACGGCGACCACCCCGGCGGCCGAGGCCGCCGCCGGGCCCGGCATGCCCTTCACGATGCCCGGCAGCACGCAGAGCCACGGCCGGTGGGAGATGATCGAGCACACGTGGACCAGCGACGGCGTCATCGTGCGCGTCCGGGTGACCGCCGACTCCGGCCGCGTCAGCTACGGGTTCGTGGCGTTCTCCAACACGGGCACCGACGTGTACGAGCCGGGCTCCGGCGCGCCCGAGCCGGAGATCGGCTCCGGCACGCTGACGGCCGGCCAGTCCATCGAGGGCCACCTGTTCCTGCAGCTGCCGCAGGGCGACGCGACCCTGATCCTCACCACCGCTCAGGGCCGGCAGATGTCGGCTCTCCCGATCCCGGGTTGATGCGTCGACCTCGGCCTGAGCACCGACGTCCGTCGCACATAACGAACCGATCACGATTCCGGCCCCGGCCGGGCCCGACCCCTCACGCTGCGTGAGACCGGGCCCCGGCCGGGGCCGACCGTTTGTAGCATGCGCTGACATCCGCTCGCTTCCCAGGGCGGTCGACCAGGAGAAGACACATGAAGCGCATCCTCACCGGCCTCGCGGCCGCGACGGTTGGCCTCGCCATGCTCGCCGGCTGCTCGGGCGGCGCGGGCACGGCCCAGGCACCGCAGGGCGACACCATCAAGATCGGCTTGAACTACGAGCTGTCCGGCGACGTCGCCACCTACGGTGAGGCGAGCGTTCAGGGCATCGAGCTGGCGGCCGAGGAGGTCAACGCCGCCGGCGGCATCGACGGCAAGAAGATCGAGCTCGTCAAGTACGACACCAAGTCGGACGCCGCCGAGGCCACCACGCTGGCCACCAAGCTCATGACGCAGGACAAGGTCATCACGGTCATCGGCCCGGCCACCTCCGGCGGCATGAAGGCCACGATCCCCGTGGCCGAGCGCCAGAAGGTCCCGGTGGTCTCCGGCTCCGCGACCGCCGACGACGTGACGGTGGACGGCAACGGCGTCAAGCAGTTCGCGTTCCGCACCTGCTTCAACGACTCCTTCCAGGGCACCGCCGCCGCCAACTACGCGGTGAAGAAGTTCAGCGCCAAGAAGGCCGTCATCCTTCGCGACAGCTCCAGCGACTACTCCAAGGGCCTGGCGGACGCCTTCCGCGAGACCTTCACCGCCGGTGGCGGCGAGATCGTGTCGGAGGATGCCTACGCCAAGGGCGCGGACAACTTCAACGCGGTCATGACCAAGTTCAAGGGCCAGCAGTTCGACGTCATCTACCTGCCCGGCTACTACACCGAGGCCGGGAAGGCCATCAAGCAGGCCCGCGACCTCGGCGTCACCCAGCCGATCCTCGGTGGCGACGGCTTCGACTCCCCCGTGCTCGCCGAGCAGGCCGGCGCGCAGCTGAAGGACGTGTACTTCACCAACCACTACAGCTCGGCCGACCAGGACCCGAAGGTCCAGGACTTCATCAAGGCCTTCGAGGCGAAGTACTCCGCCGAGCCGAACGCGTTCAACGCCCTGGGCTACGACACCTTGAAGTTCGTCGCCGACGGCGTCTCCCGCGCCACCGAGAAGACCGGTGAGGGCGTCCAAAGGGCCCTGGCCGAGACCAAGGGCTTCGCCGGCGTCACCGGCACCTTCGACGTGGACGAGAACCACAACCCGGTCAAGGCGGTCGTGTTCATCGGCTACGACAAGGACGGGAAGCTCTTCTCCGAGAAGGGCTGACCGCTCACACAGGACACCTCGACGAGGAGTGGGGCGGCGCGTCCGCCCCACTCCTCGCCCGATCCGGGGGGAGACTCGACACCCGTGGAGCAACTGGCACAACAGCTCGTCAACGGCCTCGCGCTGGGGAGCATCTACGCCCTCATCGCGCTGGGCTACACGATGGTCTACGGCATCATCCAGCTCATCAACTTCGCCCACGGCGACGTGTACATGGTCGGCGCCTACGTCGGCTACTTCTGCATGGTCCACCTGAACCTGGGCTTCGTGGAGTCGCTGGTCATCGCCATGGCCGTGTGCACCGTGCTGGGCGTGGTCATCGAGCGGGTGGCGTACAAACCCCTGCGCAAGTCGACCCGCATCGCGGTGCTGATCACCGCGATCGGTGTCTCGCTGCTGCTCGAGTACACGATGATGTTCTTCGTCGGCGCCGACACCCGCACCTACGGCGTCCTGCCCCCGTTCATGGAGCAGAGCTTCAACGTCGGCGGCGTCCTCATCACCATGAAGCAGATCATCATCATCGGCGTCTCGGTGCTCCTCATGGTCGTCCTGCAGTACATCGTGCGGCGCACCAAGGTCGGTAAGGCCATGCGCGCCGTCTCTCAGGACGCCGACGCGGCTCGCCTGATGGGCATCAGCGTCGACAACACGATCTCCTTCACGTTCGCGCTGGGCTCCGCACTGGCCGGCGCGGCCGGCGTGCTGGTCGGCGTCTACTACAACGCGATCAATCCCCTCATGGGCGTGCTGCCCGGCCTCAAGGCGTTCATCGCCGCCGTGTTCGGCGGCATCGGCCTGATCCCCGGCGCGCTGCTCGGCGGCTACTTCATCGGCGCCGCCGAGACGCTCGTCTCCGGCTACTGGTCGAGCCTCTACACCGACGCGGTGGTGTTCGGCATCCTGATCCTGGTGCTGATCTTCAAGCCGACCGGCCTGCTGGGCTCCAACGTCCGGGAGAAGGTGTGATGAAGAACCCCCTCGTCCGCCAGGCGCTCACCCTGTGGGTGCCGCTGGTCCTCACCTACGTCATCGTGCTGCTGCTCGTGCAGGCCGGCGTGGTCGACGCCTACATGCAGGTCACGATCGCCACCATCTGCATCAACATCGTGCTGGCCGTCTCCCTCAACCTCATCACGGGGTTCACCGGCCAGTTCTCCCTCGGCCACGCCGGCTTCATGGCCATCGGCGCGTACGCGACAGCGCTGGTCACGATGCGCTTCGACTCCATCGTGGGCTTCATCGGCGGCCTGCTGCTGGGCGGCATCATCGCCGCGCTGGTCGGCTTCCTGATCGGCCTCCCGACGCTGCGCCTGCGCGGCGACTACATCGCCATCGCCACCCTCGGCATGGCCGAGATCATCCGCATCCTGCTGCAGAACTTCGAGTTCACCAACGGCGCCGCGGGGCTGTCCCCGGTGCCGCAATACATGGACTGGACGTGGTTCTTCGTCCTGACCGTCGGCTCGGTCATGCTGATCCGCAACTTCGTCCGCTCCCGCCAGGGCCGCGACGCCATCGCCGTCCGCGAGGACGAGATCGCCGCCGAGTCCATCGGCGTCAACACCACCCGCTCGAAGGTGCTCGCCTTCACGATCGGCGCCTTCTTCGGCGGCGTCGCGGGCGGCATGTACGCCTCGTACTTCTACGTGATCAAGCCCGAGCAGTTCGGCTTCCTGAAGTCGATCGACATCCTCGTCATCGTGGTGCTGGGCGGTCTGGGCTCCCTGTCGGGCTCGGTCATCGCCGCATTCCTGCTGGCGATCATCTCCACGCTGCTGCAGCCGTTCCCCGGAGTCCGGATGATCCTGTACGCCCTGTTGCTGATCGTGATCATGATCTTCCGTCCCCAGGGCCTGCTCGGCAACCGCGAACTGTCGCTGCGGTTACTGCCCGGGCTCAGGAAGCGACGACGGGACGACGCCGGAACGGAGGCGGCATGAGCATCCTCGACGTGAAGCAGCTCACCCGCAGCTTCGGTGGCCTCACCGCGGTCTCCCACGTCGACCTCACCCTCGACCAGGGCGAGCTCGTCGGCCTGATCGGCCCCAACGGCGCCGGCAAGACCACCGTGTTCAACCTGCTGACTGGCGTCTACCCGCCGAGCTCGGGCACGATCGTGTTCAGCGCGCACGGCCAGACCACCTCGATCGGCGGCAAGGCCCCCTACGCCATCTGCCGCGCCGGGATCGGTCGCACGTTCCAGAACATCCGGCTCTTCAAGGAGCTCACGGTGCTGGAGAACGTGATGATCGCCTTCCAGCAGAACCAGCGCTACCCCCTGCCGACCTCGCTGCTGCGCCTGCCGGGCTTCGGCAGGGCGGAGGACGAGATCCGCGACGGTGCGCGCGAGTTGCTCGAGGTCATGCACCTGGGCCACAAGGCCGAGGAGTACGCGGTCAACCTCTCCTACGGCGAGCAGCGCCACCTGGAGATCGCCCGCGCGTTGGCCACCCGGCCCACGCTGCTCCTGCTGGACGAGCCGGCCGCCGGCATGAACCCGACCGAGACGGCGAACCTGACCCGGCTCATCACCCAGATCCGCCAGGACTTCGGGCTCACCATCCTGCTCATCGAGCACGACATGAGCCTGGTCATGCAGATCTGCGAGCGCATCTACGTCCTCGACCACGGCATCGTGATCGCGTCCGGCACGCCGGACGAGGTGCGCTCCGACCCCAAGGTGATCGAGGCCTACCTGGGCGAGGAGGTCGACCATGCTTGAGATCAAGGACCTGGAGGTGGGTTTCGGCGGCATCACGGCGCTGAAGGGCATCTCCCTGTCGGTGGCCGAAGGCGAGATCGTCACGCTCATCGGCGCCAACGGCGCAGGCAAGACCACCACCCTGCGCACCGTGTCGGGGCTCGTGAGGCCCCGGGCGGGCAAGATCCTGGTCGACGGCCAGGACGTGACCCGCCTGTCCGCCCAGGCCCGCGTGAAGCGTGGCTTGGTGCAGGTGCCCGAGGGGCGCCGCGTCTTCCCGCAGATGTCGGTGCTGGAGAACCTCGAACTGGGCGCCTACCTGCGCAAGGACGCCAAGTCCGTGGCCTCCGACCTGGACGACGTGTTCGCCCGGTTCCCCCGCCTGGCGGACCGTCGCAAGCAGCACGCCGGCACCCTCTCGGGCGGCGAGCAGCAGATGCTGGCCATCGGCCGCGCGCTGATGAGCCGGCCGCAGATCCTCCTGCTGGACGAGCCGTCGATGGGCCTGGCCCCCCTGCTGGTGCAGGAGATCTTCTCGATCGTCAGCGAGATCAACGCCGGTGGCACGACGGTGCTGCTGGTGGAGCAGAATGCCAACATGGCCCTCCAGATCGCCCACCGCGGCTACGTCCTGGAGACCGGCAAGATCGTGCTGGCCGGCACCGCTGCCGAGCTCACCAGCACCGACGAAGTCAAGCGCGCCTACCTCGGAGGATGAGCATGTTCGTGAAGAACAAGATGACCGCCAACCCGTGGACGGTCCGGGCCGACGCCACGATCCCCGAGGCGATCGCCACGATGAAGGACCGCCACGTCCGGCACCTGCCGGTGATGGACGCCGGCCGCGTCGTCGGGGTCATCTCCGCGGGCGACATCGACGCCAACCTGCCGTCGAAGGCGACCTCCCTGTCGGTCAACGAGGTCACCTACCTGATCAACAAGCTGAGCGTGGCCAAGGTGATGTCCCGTGACCCGATCACCATCGGCTCCGACGCCCTGCTGGAGCAGGCGGCCGTGGTGATGCGCGAGGCGAAGATCGAGATGCTTCCCGTGGTCGACGACGGACGCCTCGTCGGCGTCATCACCGAGTCCGACGTGCTGGACGCCTTCATCGAGATCATGGGCTTCCGCGACCACGGCGCCCGGCTGGTGATCGGCGCCCCGGACGTCCCCGGCGCGCTGGCCCGCCTGGGTGCGGTCACTGGCAAGCACGGGGCCAACATCCAGCACCTGGCGGTCTACCGCGGCTCGGGCGAGACCTCGGACGTGGTCCTCGGCATCAACACCCCCGACACGGCCGAACTTGAGGCCGACCTCGCCGAGGCGGGCTTCGTCGTCCGCGGCCGACTGGAGAACGCCTGAGCGACGTCCGCGGTGCGGCCCGATTTGGCGCAATCCCGATTCGGGGGTAAAGTTCCTCTTCGTTCCGCACCGGGACATTGGGGCTATGGCGCAGTTGGTAGCGCGCTTCCATGGCATGGAAGAGGCCAGGGGTTCGAATCCCCTTAGCTCCACCGAGAATCCCGTCCAGCCCCCGGCTGGGCGGGATTTCACGTTGTCAGCACGTACCGTCAAGGAGAGCCCCATGGCCACACCGCACATCGCCGCCGAGCCCGGCCAGATCGCCCCGCTCGTCCTCATGCCGGGCGACCCCAAGCGCGCTGCGCGCATCGCCGCCGAGCATCTCGAGGGCGCCGAGCTGGTCTCCGACGTCCGCGGCATCGGCTGCTGGACGGGCACCTGGCAGGGCACCCCGATGAGCGTGATGGCCTCGGGCATGGGCGTCCCTTCGGTGTCGATCTACGCCACCGAGCTGTTCCGGTTCTACGGCGTGCAGCGCATCGTCCGCGTCGGCACCTGCGGCGGCATGTCCGACAAGGTCGCCGTCGGCGACACGATCGTCGCCACGGCCGCCCACACCAACGCATCCCTGTCGACGCTGTTCGTGCCCGGCATCTCCCTGTCGTGGACGGCGTCCTACCCGCTGCTGCGCGGGGCCATGGACGCCGCGGCCACCCTCACCGACGCGACCGTGCACACCGGCCCGGTCTACTGCTCCGACCACTTCTACTTCGCCAACCCTGACATCATCGGCGGGCTGGCCAAGTACGGCACCCTGGGCGTCGAGATGGAGTCGGCCGGCCTGTACGCGTGCGCGGCAGCCGAGGGCGGCGAGGCCCTGACGGTGCTGACTGTCAGCGACCATCTGTTCGACGGGTCGCAGGACATGACCAGCGAGCAGCGCGAGACCCTGTATGCGAACTCCGTCCGCATCGCCGCGGCCGCGCTGCTGGCCTGACGCGGCGGTGGCGCGTCAGCGCGAAGAGGGCGACGCCAGCGGGCCGCTGTGGCCCACCACGACGTTGTTGTAGCTCTGGAGGCGCCAGCGTTCGTTGTGGTCGAGGATCGTCCAGGAGCAGTTCCACAGGCCGCTGATCGCGAACGAGGCGTCCAGGCCCAGGCCGAGGAACAGGCACATCCCCACGCGCAGCGCGAGGCCGTGCCCGACGACGAAAGTCGTCTCGCGCGGGTGCGCCTCCGCAAGCTCGTGCAGCACCGCGGCGACGCGCTCCCCCGCCTCGGCGGCAGTCTCGCCGGTCTCGGAGCGGCGGAAGTCGCGGCCAGAGTGCAGCGCCTCCTCGAACCAGGGGTTCTCGGCGGCGACCTCGACCGACGTGCGGCCCTGCCACGACCCGACGTCGATCTCCCGCAGGCGTTCGTCCACCGACACCCCCACGCCGGATGCCGTGGCGATGGCGTCCGCGGTCGCACGCGCCCGCAGCAGGTCGGACGTGACGATGCGGGCGGCCTTCAGACGGACGAGGCGCTCGGCGAGAGCGTCCGCCTGCGAGCGCCCGATGCGGTTGAGGGGCACGTCCTGTTGCCCCTGGAAGCGCCCGGCGGCATTGGAGTCGGTCTGGCCGTGGCGGACGAGCACCAGCTTGGTGCGCGGCGTCGCGTCCACGTCAGGAGGCGTCGACCGCTGCGGCCTCGTCGACGCGCAGCTCGATTGCCGGGCAGTCGCGCCACAGGCGCTCCAGCGAGTACAGCTGGCGCTCCTCGGCGTGCTGGATGTGGGCGACGAGGTCGCCGAAGTCGAGCAGCACCCAGCGGTTCTCGCCCTCGCCCTCGCGGCGCAGCACCTTCGAGCCGTCCTTGTGCAGCGCCTCCTCGATGCCGTCGGCGACGGCACCGACCTGCCGCTCGTTGGCGGCGGTCACGATGAGGAAGACGTCGGTGAGGGCCAGTCGCTCCGACACGTCGAAGGCCACCAGGTCGGTGGCCTGCTTGTTCGCGGCCGCCTGGGCGGCCAGCTGGGTGAGGTGGAGCGCGTGGTCAGTCGCCGCCATGAATCTCCTTGTCACCGGGGCCTTCGCGGTAGAGGCCCCGCTTGCTGATGTACTGGACGATACCGTCCGGCACCAAGTACCAGGTGGGCAGGCCGGACGCCGTGCGCTCGCGGCACGCGGTCGAGCTGATCGACAGCGCGGGGATCTCGATGAGCGTGACCTTGTCGGCCGGCAGATGCGCGATGTCCTTCTCGTCGAGCTCGACACCCGGGCGCGAGACGCCGACGAAGTGGGCGAGCTCGAACAACTCCTCAGCGCCGCGCCACGTGAGGATCTGGCTCAGGGCGTCCGCACCGGTGATGAAGTACAGCTGGGTCTCGGGGCCGCGCACGCGCCGCAGGTCGCGGAGGGTGTCGACGGTGTAGGTGTCGCCGGGACGGTCGACGTCCACGCGGCTGACGGAGAACTGAGGGTTGGAGGCCGTGGCGATGACCGTCATCAGGTAACGGTCCTCGGCCGGGGAAACCTTCTTGTGCGCCTTCTGCCACGGCTGCCCGGTGGGGACGAAGACGACCTCGTCGAGGTCGAAGCGTGCGGCGACCTCACTGGCGGCCACGAGGTGGCCGTGGTGGATGGGGTCGAAGGTGCCACCCATGACGCCCAGGCGCCACGCGGGCCGGCCGACTCCGTCGGCCAGGCCGGTCGAGGTCATTCGCGCTCGGCGACGGCGTGGGGACGGGCTGAGCCGAAGCCCAGGACGATGCCGAGCAGACTGGCCAGGCCAAGGAAGACGACGATGCCGGTGATGATGGCGCCGGTTGGGTCACCGTGACCGGCGGCTTCGAGCAGGAGGGTCATGGAGGGGAGCATAGCGAAAGACGCTCCGGCCCCCCGCACGGCGCACACCTTCGGGAGAGCAGAGAAGCGGGAGCAGGCCGGGAGCTGGTGGCCTACGACCGCGAGTGGTCCTCGCTGATGGTGCCCAAGCCGTCGCCCGGATCGACCGGGCCCGGGCCCGACCGGACAGGGGCCGGACGCCGCACCTCACGCGCGCGTCTGGCCCCGTCCCGTCACCACGTACTTGGTGGAGGTCATCTCCGGCAGGGCCATGGGGCCGCGGGCGTGGAGCTTCTGGGTGGAGATGCCGATCTCGGCGCCGAAGCCGAACTCGCCCCCGTCCACGAACCGGCTGGACGCGTTGACCAGCACGGCCGCGGCGTCCACCTCGGCAACGAACCGGTCGGCCGCGACGAGGTCGGAGGTGACGATCGTCTCGGAGTGGCCGGTGGTGTGCTCGCGGATGTGCTCGATCGCGGCGTCCAGGTCGTCGACGACGGCCGCGGCGAGGTCGAGGCTGAGGTACTCCTCGTCGAACTCGTCCTCGCGGGCGGGCAGGACCGCGTCGGAATAGCTGCGCACGGCGTCCGTGCCGTGGACGGTCACGCCGGCGTCCGCCAGCGCGGCGAGCGCCCTGGGCAGGAACGTCGGGGCGGCGTCCGCGTGCACGAGCAGGGTCTCCAGCGCGTTGCAGACGCTGGGCCGCTGGACCTTGGCGTTGAGCAGGATGTCGAGGGCCATGTCCTGGTCGGCGGACGCGTCGACGAACAGGTGGCAGTTGCCGGTGCCGGTCTCGATGACGGGCACCTTGGAGCCCTCGACGACCGCGTTGATCAGGCCGGCGCCGCCGCGCGGGATGAGCACGTCGACCAGGCCGCGGGCCGCCATCATCTCGGCTGTGACCGAGCGGTCGCCCTCGACGAGCTGAACGGCGTCCTCGGGCAGGCCGGCGTCCGCGACGCCCTCGCGGAGGGCGACCATGATCGCCCGGTTGGACGCCAGCGTGGAACTGGAGCCGCGGAGCAGGGCGGCGTTGCCGGACTTCAGCGCGATGCCCGCGGCGTCGGCGGTGACGTTGGGGCGCGCCTCGTAGATGATGCCGACCACGCCGAACGGCACCCGCACCTGGCGGACGCTCACCCCGTTGGGGTTCGTCCAACCGCGCACGACGTCGCCGACGGGGTCGGGCAGCCCGGCGAGCTGGCGCAGGCCGTCGGCCATGGCGCCCAAGCGCTCGGGCGTGAGGCGCAGGCGGTCGATCAGGGCGCGGGTCGTTCCGGACGCCTCGGCCGCGGCCACGTCGGCGGCGTTCGCGGCGAGGATCGCCTCCTGGGCGTCGAGGAGGCGCACCGCCATGGCGTGCAGCGCGGCGTCCTTGGTGGCCCGGGACGCCGTGGCGAGCGTGCGCGCCGCCCCCTTGGCTGCGCGGGCCCTTCTGTCGAAAGTCATGGGCGCCATCGTATCGCCGGGCCTCGGACGCCGAACGTGACGGCCGCCGGAGCGGACGCTCCCGACGAGTCCTCAGCCCCGGAACCTCTTGCGCAGGATAAGAGCGTCGCGGTGCACGAGCTCGCGCTCGAACTCGGGGCCGCGCTCGGCCGCCAGCTGCCGCGTCGAGCGTCCCATCATGGTGGGCAGGTCAGTGGCGGCGTAGTTGACCAGACCGTGGCCGATCAGCTCGCCGTCGGGTCCGTCGAGGCGGACGGGGTCGCTGGCGTGGAAGTCCCCGGCGAACCCGGTCACGCCGGCGGGCAGCAGGGACGCCCCGCGCTCGACGACGGCGCGCACGGCCCCGGCGTCCAGAGTCAGGACGCCCTCGACCTTGGACGCGTACGCCAGCCAGAGCATCTTGCGGGAGCGGCGGCGCCCGGACGAGTGGAACAGGGTGCCGACCGGCTCGCCGGCCAGGGCGGCGGCCACGTCGGTCGCGGACGCCAGCACCGTCGTCACCCCGGCGTGGGTGGCGATGCGGGCGGCCTCCAGCTTGGTGGCCATGCCGCCGGTGCCCACGCTCGAGCCCCCCTTGCTCGTGTCGACGACGAGGTCGTCCACCTCGGTCACGTCGGTGATGCGCCTGGCGCCCGGACGCGAGGGGTGGTCGCTGTACAGGGCGTCCACGTCGGAGAGCAGGAAGAGCGCGTCGGCCTGCACTACGTGGGCGACCAACGCGGCGAGGCGGTCGTTGTCGCCGAAGCGCAGCTCGTTGGTGGCGACGGTGTCGTTCTCGTTCACGATCGGCACGGCGCCCAGTTCGAGCAGCCGGGTGAAGGTGCGCAGGGCGTTGGAGTAGGACGCCTGGCGTGAGATGTCCTCGACGGTGAGCAGCACCTGCCCGACGGTCAGCCGGTGAGCGGCGAACAGGGACGTGTAGCGGGCCAGCAGCAGGCCCTGCCCCACCGACGCGGCCGCCTGCCGGGTGGCGAGGTCGCGCGGCTTGGCGCGCATGCCGAGGGGGTCCAGCCCGGCGGCCACGGCTCCCGAGGAGACCACGATGACCTCCCGGTCGGACGCGCGGGCCGCGGCGATGGCGTCCACCAGCGCGTTCATGTGCGCCATGTCGATGCGCCCGTGCGCGTCGGTCAGCGACGAGCTGCCGACCTTCACCACGATCCGCCGCGCCTCCGCGACGGACCGCCGGATGGCGGCACCCACCGTCAGTCCTCCTCGTTGAAGTCCACGCGCCAGCTCTGCTTCGGGTCGCGCGGCAGGCCCTCGGCGGCGGCCTTGGCCGCGTGGTACTCGGCGTCCAGTTCACGGCGTCGGGTGACCGATGCGCGCTCGCTGTGGAGGCGATCGTCGTCGCCCCGGCGCGTGAGCAGCTCGGCGCCGGACTGCATCTGCGGCGCGAAGTCGAACACGACGGGGTCGTCGCCGGCGCCGATGGCGACCGCGTCGCCCTCGCGCGCGCCGATGCGCAGCAGCTCGTCCTCGATGCCGAGGCGGGTGAAGCGGTCGGCCAGGTAGCCGACGGCCTCGGGGTTGGTGAAGTCGGTCTGCTTGACCCAGCGCTCGGGCTTGGCGCCCTCGACGCGCCACACGAAGCCGCCCTGTCCATCCCCCATGCGGCGGATGGTGAACTCACGGCCGGTGCCGGCCACGGGCGCCGGCCGGATGACGATGCGCTGCGCCTCGGCCTTCGGCTGGGCGGCGCGGCGCTCGCGGACGAGTTCGGCCATCGCGAACGTGAGGGCCTGCAGGCCCTCGGACGACTTGGTGGAGGTGCGGAAGACCTTCAGCCCGCGGGCCTCGATCTCGGGGGCGACGATGTCGGCCAGGTCGGCGGCGTCGGGGATGTCGACCTTGTTGAGGGCGACCAGGCGCGGGCGGTCCTCCAGGCCGCCGTGCGCGGCGAGCTCGCCCTCGATGATGTCGAGGTCGGTGACCGGGTCGCGGCCGGGCTCGTAGGTGGCGCAGTCGATGACGTGGACGATGGCCTGGCAGCGCTCGATGTGGCGCAGGAAGTCGAAGCCCAGCCCGCGGCCCTCGGACGCTCCCTCGATGAGGCCGGGCACGTCGGCCACGGTGTAGGTGGTCTCCCCCGCCACGACGACGCCCAGGTTCGGCACCAGCGTGGTGAACGGGTAGTCGGCGATCTTCGGCCGCGCGCGCGAGATCGCGGCGATCAGCGACGACTTGCCGGCGCTGGGGAAGCCCACCAGCCCGACGTCGGCCAGCACCTTGAGCTCGAGCAGGATCGTGCGCTGCTCGCCCTCCTCGCCCAGCAGGGCGAAGCCGGGCGCCTTGCGCGCCGAAGTTGCCAGCGCGGCATTGCCGAGGCCGCCCTTGCCGCCCGCGGCGACCACGATCTCGTCGCCCTCGCCGACCAAGTCCGCCAGCACCTCGCCGGTGTCGGCGTCCGAGACCACAGTGCCCTCAGGCACGGCCAGGATGATGTCGCCGCCGTTCGCGCCCTGCTTGTGGTCCCCCTCGCCGGGCTGGCCGTTGGTGGCGCGGCGCTGCGACTGGCGGTGGTAGTCGACGAGCGTGGTCAGTCCCGGGTCGACCCGCAGGACGACCGACCCGCCGTTGCCACCGTTGCCCCCGTCGGGGCCGCCCAGCGGCTTGAACTTCTCGCGGTGCACCGACGTGCAGCCGTGGCCGCCGTTGCCACCGGACACGCGCAGGGTCGCGCGGTCGACGAAGGACGGGATGGCCATGATGTTCTCCGGTCAGGCAGGCGACGGACGGACCTGTGGATTCTACCGGGTCACGCCTGCGGCCACTCCGCGGGTTCTCCTGACGCCGTGCGGCGCGGGCGGTTTGCGAGGTGGTCGGCCACGGCGCGCTCCAGGTTCGCCGCGGCGTTCGCGAGGGCCTGGGGCAGCGACTGGCCGTCGGGCGTGATGCCGACGATCGCGGCGACGCGCCCGTCGGCGCGCAGCGCGTCGGCGTCCGGGGCCACCCGCCCGCCGAACAGCACCACCGGGACGCCCTGCGCCCCGGCCACGTCCGCGACCCCGGCAGGCGTCTTGCCCGACAGCGTCTGGGCATCGATGGACCCCTCGCCGGACAGCACGAGGTCGGCGCCTGCGACGGTGTCGTGGAACCCCACCGTGTCGCAGACGAGTTCGATGCCCGGCACCAGCTCGGCGCCGGCGAAGGCCAGCAGCGCGAAGCCCAGCCCGCCCGCGGCACCGGCGCCCGGGGCGTCCGCCACCGCCGCGTGCCCGGACAGCTCGGCGAGCCGGGCCAAGGTCGCGTCGAGTCTGGTCACCAGCTCCGGGGTCGTGGCGCCCTTCTGCGGGCCGAACACTGCCGAGGCCCCGCGCTCACCGAGCAGCGGGTTGTCCACGTCGCACGCGACCCTGACGCGGGCGTCCACGAGGCGCGGGTCGAGGCCCGTTGCATCCACGGAGGCCAGGTCGGCCAACCCGGCTGGGGTGGTCGCCAGCACCCTGCCGCCGGCGTCGAGGAACCGGACGCCGAGCTCGGCCAGCATGCCGGCGCCGCCGTCGTTGGTGGCCGAGCCGCCCAGGCCGATGACCAGGGTGGTCGCGCCGGCGTCCAGCGCGGCACGGACGAGCTGCCCGACCCCGCGGGTGTCGGAGGCCAGGATGTCGCGGTCGTCGTCGGCGATGGCCTCCAGCCCGGAGGCGCTGGCCATCTCGAAGGCGGCGACGTCGCCGGCCAGGGCGAGGCGGCCGGTCGCGGGGCGGCCCCGGGCGTCCTGCACGGGGACGTCGACCACGCGCGCGCCGAGGGCGTCCGCGATCGCGTCGGTGAAGCCCTCGCCCCCGTCCGACAGCGGCACCTCGACGGCCTCGGCGTCCGGCCACACGGCGCGGACCCCGCGCGCCATCGCGGCGGCCGCTTCCGCGGCCGTCAGCGAGTGCTTGAACGAGTCCGGGGCACAGACGATGCGCATGGGGCGCTCCCTCACGGTCGGCCGCGGAACGCATCCATCACGCGGCGCTCCTTCTTGGTCGGACGCCCCGTGCCCCGGTCGCGGACGGCGACCTTGCCGGCCATCTCGGGGATGGGCGGGGGCTTGGCGGGCGTGTGGTCGAGGTAGGCCTGGGTCGCCAGCGAGGCCCCCACCCGCTTGGTGAGGAAGGGGTCGACGACCTCGACGATGCGCTCCTCGTCGCCCCGGCGCACGCGGATGGTGTCGCCGGTCGCGACGGGCTGGGCGGCCTTGGCGGGCTTGTCGTTCACACGCACGTGACCTCCGCGGACGCCCGCCGTCGCGTCCGAACGCGTCCGGTAGAGGCGCACGGACCACAACCACGCGTCCAGCCGAGCCATGCGGGCAGCCTAGTAGGACAGCCCGTGGCCCAGCCGCCAGACGTTGCCGTCCGTGTCGGTGTGGGCGTCCGTCAGGCCCTGAGGCATGTCCTGCTCCTTGGCATGGCCTCGACCCAACAGCTGGGCCACCTGTCGAGCCGTCAGGTCGGGACGCAACACCAGCGCATCCTCTTCCGGGGTGAAGGGTCCCGATCGGGTCGCAGCCACACGATCCGCTGCCGCGGCAGCTCGAGCAGCAGCGTTGATCTTGTCCCGCTGCGTGTGGCTGTAGATCACCGCGCGACGCTTGTTCCGGTCCCGGTTCTCCTCCGCATACACACGGTCCTGAGCGACCGCAGCAGGGTTCCGGCGTCGCCACCGCTTCATCACCACCGCATGCACCGACCGGCCCACCAGCTCGGCCACCTCGACATCACTCGCAGGGCCGTCCAAGAGGGCAAGCTCGTCCGGAGTCCACCTCTGGCGACTCACAGCAACACCCGCCGGACGAACAGACGCACTGCACAGCGGACCACGGTCGGCTCCTCGGAATTGGGGGCGTCAGCCAGAAGAGACACCAACAGGGTAGGCCCATCAACGAGAACGCCGCGAGAGACTGGGTGCAAGCCAACACTGACCGTCAGTCGCTCATCGCGGCATGACCGGCCGAGGCATGATGGCCGTGTGACTGGGCCGAGGCAGACGCGACAGGGTGCTGAGCACCAGCGACGCTCCGTGGAGCGTGGAGCAGTGGCCGTGGGGCTGGCAGGGCTGGCCGCC